>JAIYCU010000032.1 GCA_027487835.1 Bacteroidota bacterium
ATATCTAAGCGAGCCCAAGGCCAGCCCCCAAATTGGGTTTGATGGTAATCGTTAAATGCCTGTTGTATCTCTTCTTTTGTGTTCATTACAAAAGGTCCATACTGCATTACTTGCTCTCCAATAGGTTTGCCTTGTAGTACTAAGATACTTGCATTGCCCTTGCTTGCAGTAATTTCTACGGGTACATTTGGCATCAATTGTACTGCCTTGTATTTCCCAATTTTATGCTCATCAATACTTAGCTCTTCGCCTTCATAAAAATACAATTTCCTGTTTATGCCCTTAGTGGCTTGAGGCAGAGAAAGACTAGCACCTTCGTCTAATTTAATTACCCAAATACCAACTTCATTTGCGGGATTAGCGGCCCAAGAATTTGGGGGTGCTTGCATAGCGGTGTGTTTTCCAAAATTACCTGCTATTACCTCTACCTTAGATATTCTACCCTTCTCATCTTTCAATTGAACATTTGGTATTTTTTCAGACCAAAACATTTTAAAATGAGGCTCTACCATTTTATTTTTAGCAGGTAGGTTCAACCAGATTTGAAAAAGCTCTAAAGGATTTTCTTTTTCTTGACTTAATAAGGGAAACATTTCTGAATGTTGCACACCTTTTCCTGCGGTCATCCATTGAACATCACCATTTCCATAACGACCAGCAGCCCCAAGGCTATCGGCATGATCTACAAGGCCTTTTCTAACTACAGTAACTGTTTCAAAACCCCTATGTGGATGACCAGGAAACCCAGGCACTTGGCGGCCATGGTACATTCTAAATCCATCTTTAACAATAAAGTCGTCTCCTAAGCTTCTACCTGTTAAAGCGGTAGCCGGACCCATAGCGGCATTCCCTTTTGGGAAAAAATCTTCATGATGCACACAAAATAAAAAAGGATCCGCGGTTTCCCATTGGAAACCCATGGGCTGAACCTGCAATATTGGATTTAATTTTTCCATAGACTTTTTGATTGAATTTGCGGCACTTTCTATGGGTGCAGCAATGGCTGCCCCAATTCCTAAGGTTAATCTGCTAAGAAATTTTCTGCGGTGAATAGCCATAACTAATAAAATAGAATATTAACAATTTAACTGCATTTTAGGAGGAATGTTTCACATCCGCAAATTTCTACACATTTCTTAATTTTGTTTAAGAAATAAATAAATGAAAATTAACTTAGTTTACGCAGCAATTATAACCGTACTATCGGTTTCAAGCTGCACAAAAGAAAATGAAAATTCTAATCCAATTAATAATTCAGCAAAAGAAAAACCAATTTCGTTTAAGGTAGATGGTGCCTTAATAGAAGCCGATTCTACCACCGCAATTATCTATAACCTAGATTTTGCTCCTTACGATAGAAAATTAGATATTATTGGGTATAAGGCTGGCAAAATAATCTTTGAGGGTAACTTTTTTCCAAATGCGGGTAAGCAAACGTTGGGTGATGGCGGTAATAGTTTAATTACCTATAAACCAGGTGCAGACCTAAACGAGCATTTTGCGAGTAAAAACGGCACACTTACACTCAGTAAATGTGACACAATCACACCTGAAATTATAGGAACCTTTGAAACAATGCTTGGACAGGTTTTGGGCGGAAGTCAAATAAAAATTATATCTGAAGGTAAACTTAAAGTTATTAAATTAGTTAAAAAATAAACTATTTTGGGATTGGATTGTTTATGCTTATATTTTATACATGGATAAAGTAGAATCCCTTTCTATAAATCAACTAAAAGAGGCTAAACAACAAGCCCAAGAGGCCTTGCAACGCCAAGGTGAGTTACAAGATATTCTGATGCGTGTGGCTTCGGAGTATATTAATATGCCCACAGAGCAGGTTGGCAAGTCCATTCAAAATACGCTTGAAGAACTTGGATTATTTGCCAAAGCAGACAGATCCTACATTTTTGACTACGATTGGAATCAAAGTGTTTGTAATAATACTTACGAATGGTGCGCTGATGGGATAACGCCGCAAATTCAAGAATTACAAGGTGTACCTTTAGAAGCAATTCAACAATGGGTAGAAACCCATAAAAAAGGGGAGGTGATGTATGTGCCTGATGTATTAGCTTTAGACATTAATGACCCTCTGCGAGAAATTCTAGAATCACAAGAAATCAAAAGTTTGATTGCCATTCCAATGATGGATGGTAAAAATTGCATTGGATTTATTGGGTTTGACGCGGTTAAAACATATTATGTCTATTCTGATAAAGAAAAAAGCCTTTTGGTATTATATGCTCAAATGCTAGTAAACATTAGGATGCGAACCTCCTTGGTTCAAAACTTAATTGAAGAAAAAGAAAAAGCACAAACCGCCAATAGGGCCAAAACAGAATTTCTTGCCAACATGAGTCATGAAATAAGGACTCCTCTCAATGGCGTAATTGGTTTTACCGAGTTGCTGTTGAATTCTCCATTAAACCCACTTCAAACAAAGTTTGTTAATAATGCTATATCCTCTGGCAAAGCACTTTTGGGCATTATCAATGATATTTTGGATTTATCTAAAATTGAAGCAGAGAAACTAGATCTCGACCTAATTGAAGTAGATATTACGGCGCTTACCAAAGAATCTTTAGAAATCATTCGCTTCCATGCCGAACAAAAAGAAATTGCCTTAGTTTTAGATATTAATCCAAATCTCCCTACACAAGCAGAGGTTGACCCTATTAGGCTAAGGCAAGTGCTGTTAAATCTCCTAAGCAATGCCATTAAATTTACAGAGGCAGGTGAGGTTTCTGTTTCGGTTTGGTTCGACCCAATTACTGATACAAGAGGTAGGTATTATTTTGCTGTAAAGGATACCGGAATTGGCATACCAGAAGCCCAGCAAGCAAACTTATTTAAAGCATTTACCCAAGCAGATACCTCCACTACCAGAAAGTTTGGTGGCACCGGTTTAGGCCTAACAATATCTAACCTACTCGTTGAAAAAATGGGGGGCAAAATAAGGATGCAAAGCGCCCCAGGTTTGGGTTCAACCTTTTACTTTGATATTGAAACCAATTATTTAAGCAATGAAACGAAAGCCCAAAGGCTAAGATTTAATCAACAAGAATTAGAAGAAAAAAACCACACAAGTGAATTACATCATGTGCACCAGATTTTAATTGCAGAAGACATAGAACTCAATATGGTGCTCATTAAAGCGGTGTTAAGCAACCTTTACCCCAAAGCGAATCTAATTGAAGCAAAAACAGGCCTTGAGGTAATTGAGTTTTTAAAACAAAATGAAGTTGACTTGGTACTAATGGATGTTCATATGCCTCATATGGATGGCATAGAAGCCACTAAACAAATCCGCACAATGGAAGTAAACCATCCTAAGAAAACCCCCATTGTGGCCCTAACAGCTGGAGCCTTAAAAGAGGAAAAAGATAAATGCATAGCAGCAGGAATGAATAACTTTCTAACCAAACCTCTAGATCAAAGCCTTTTAAAGCAAGTTTTGTCAGAATATTTGCATTAGGAATTAGGTTGTTTAGGTTTTAAAAATAAACCTTATTTTGCGTTGCAAAGCAGCTAGTATATGAGCCAAATTCTATTTCTGATTATTTCTGGAATCTCCATTTATTTCTTTGCCAAAAACTTAGGCAAAATTAGAAGAAACATCTTGTTAGGAAAAGATATTGACCTTTCAGACAATAAGCCCCAACGCTGGAAAACAATGCTGCGCGTAGCTTTTGGGCAAACTAAGATGGCCGTTAGGCCTGTACCTTTTATTCTGCATCTTATCGTTTATGTTGGCTTTGTCTTGATTAATATAGAAGTTTTAGAAATTTTAATAGATGGGATTTTTGGCACACACAGAGTACTTTCTATCTTGGGCCCAATTTATGATTATGCCATTGGCTTCTTTGAAATCCTCGCCTTTGGGGTATTGTTGGCTTGCATCGTTTTCTTAATAAGAAGGTATGTTTTAAAGATTGCGCGCTTTCAGAGTCCAGAATTAAAAGGCTATGCCAACCAAGATGCAGCCAGCATTTTATTTATAGAAATTATCCTAATGGCTGCCTTATTAATCATGAATGCTGCCGATCAAATTTTGCAATCAGGAGGGGACGAACATTATTTGAAAGCCGGTGCTTTCCCTATTAGTTCGTGGCTAATTGTTCCATTATTTAACGGTTTGAACCTAAGCAATGCAACCCTCATTTTTGCTGAACGTGCCGCTTGGTGGTTTCATATCATAGGCATTTTTGCCTTTATGAATTACCTTCCTTTTTCTAAGCATTTTCATATTATCATGGCTTTTCCTAATACTTGGTATTCTAACCTAAAAGCAAAGGGTGAGTTCAATAATATGGCAAGTGTGACGCAAGAGGTAAAGTTAATGCTCGACCCAAGTGCGGCGATTCCAGAAGGATATCAACCCCCAACCAGTTTTGGTGTAAAGGATGTTACAGACCTTACATGGAAAAATCTAATGGATGCATATACCTGCACAGAATGTGGCAGATGCAGCAGCGTTTGCCCGCAAAATCAAACTGGCAAGGTATTGTCGCCACGCAAAATTATGATGGATACGCGTGATAGATTAGAAGAAGTGGGTAAAAACATAGACACCAACAAAGGCACCTTTGTGGATGATAATAAAAACTTACATAGCTACATTTCCGAAGAAGAACTTTGGGCTTGTAATACTTGTAATGCTTGCGTAGAAGCGTGTCCGATTAATATCAACCCAATGGAAATTATCGTAGAAATGCGACGTTATAAAGTAATGGAACAAAGCTCTGCACCCAATTCTATTAATAGCATGTTTTCTAATATGGAAAACAATCAGGCTCCTTGGCAATTTAGCCCAATGGATAGAGCAAATTGGACACAAGAAGCTTAGGCTTTTATTGCCCAACGCAATTTAGCAGACCTAGCCCTTGGATTGCCACCAACTTCTTTTGCCGATGGCCTAATAAGGTCTGGAGCTACAGCGCTGTAGATACCTTGACGGTAAAATGATTGAAATGCCTTTTTTACCCTTCTGTCTTCACCTGAATGAAAGGATAGAATTGCAACTTTACCACCAGAGCTAAGGGCATCGGGAAGTTTTTCTAAAAAAGAATCAAGAACACCAAATTCATTATTGATAGCTATTCGCAAAGCTTGGAAACAGCGTGTGCACGATTTTTTAACTGTATCTGGGTCAACAAAATCCAGCACTTCTTTTATCGTATTTTTTAATTGGAATGTTGTTACTATTGGGTCTCCATTTTTCAATTTAAATAGAATTGTCTCGGCAATTTCTGCAGCATATGGCTCATCTGCATTTTCTATGAGTAGCTCTTCCAGCCTATCTTGGGTAATAGTTTTTAAAAATGCAGCAGCAGATATTCCACTTTTGGGGTTTAATCGTAAATCCAAGGGGCCATCTATCTTTAAAGAAAAGCCACGTTCGGGGTTGTCAATTTGCATGGATGAAACACCTAAATCGGCTAAGACAAAATCCAATGTGCCAGCTTCCTGAACAATTAAATCAATATGGGCAAAATTCATTTTCCGAGGAAAAAATATATCTGACCCATATCCCAAAGCAGCAAGACGGTCGGTGGTTTTTGGCAACTCAAAAGGGTCAACATCAGTAGCATATAATTTGCCACCAGGCGATAGAAGTTTCAACATCTCCAAACTATGTCCTCCATAACCCAAGGTGGCATCGAGCCCAACTTGACCAGCTGTTATTTGTAGTACTTCCAGAATTTCATTTACACAAATAGAACGGTGCATTCCAGCTGGGGTGGCCCCTTTTTCTTTTATTCTTTCTATGTCATCAGCATACTTTTCGGGTTGTAATTCTTTATATTTCTCTTTAAACACTTTTGGATGTGTCCCTTTATACCTTAGCCTTCGTTGGGGTTTTGGATCATTATTTTCCATTTGGTAAAGTTACTAAACCTATGAACATAAAAACAACTGCAACAAATGTTCAACATTGTTTAAGGAACTTTAACGATGCGGAAGCGCGCTTGGCCAATTAAAATGACATAGGTACCATTATGGATACTGCTAAGAGAAACAACATGATTGTTTGAGATAGCCTTTCCTGAAAGCCATTGATTACCTTGTAAATCATACAGCTGATAAAACTCCCCTTCAGCATTTTGGATATAAAACAAATCATTAGCGGGGTTAGGGTAAACAATCATTTTTGATTTAGTAAGAACAGGTTGAAGAGAGGTTGTTTTACTACACAGTTTTGTTAAGGTATCAATTTGCTTGGCAATAAAATCCGTTTTTCGGTCTTGATCCCCATCCCTCCAAACCCTAACACACTCCGGGTTTCCATTATGGCAACCACTCATAAAATCCATGCTTTCTTTGTTCCACAAGCTATCGGGTATAGGAAAACTATAACTAGAAAAACCATCACCTGGAACACCAATCAAATACCATTTAGCATTGTTGCAATTATACATTTGAAAATAATGAGCAATCAGGCTTTTAAACCACATTTTCCAAGTTTGACCACCATCAAAGGAACGGATAACACTCGATTCGTAATAGCCATCAAACAGGACTATGGTATTCTTATCTAAAAATTGAACTTGGTTAATGCTTTTGTGAAGTGATGTTCGATAGTAACTTGTATCCAACTTAAATGATAGTCCTCCATTGGTAGTTAAATATAATAATGAAGGAACACCAATATACATACTACCAAACAAAACATAACCTTTCTGATCATCTGCAAAATCAACATCGCGTATGTAAAAAGTAGAGTCGTTAGGAATTGAAAAGTCTTTTACTTTAGTTATGACCCCATTTTGATTCTTATAAAGAATTCGCTTCCCAGCAATATAAGAGAGGCTGCTATCAATTTTATAGGTAGTAGAGTCCCGGAAATAATAATCACGCTGGGCAAAACAATTAAAAGAAAAAAAGACACTAAAAATAAAAACACTTAGGCTATCAAAAAATATTGACCTAATTAAGTTAATAATAATATTCATAAGATAAAAGCTATCAATTTTAACTTAGACCAATCTATAAAAGGTTTGGTTGCTTATTATATCTATTAACAAAAGAAAATGAATCCAATTTCGATAAAACCCAATTTATTAAATTACTCAAAACAGCATAAACCTACTGCCTATAGTTACACCGCAAAAGAGGCTCTTCTAAAAATGGGTGTAGGAATTAGTATTTAAATTGGAGAATGAGGATAGGAGAATTTGGTACAAATTTTAACTACTTTTTTAAAATGAGGATAGGATCAAATTCCGACTAAAAATACTTACTAAAAAGCGAGAGAACTTATTGAGATTGGCCAAGAGTTTACGATTAGGTAAAAAACCCCATTTACATTGTATTTGGGGTTTTTCTTTTATAGGATTTTACTAAATTGCCTCGGTTATTAAAAAACAAGTTATGAGCGATTTTAGAGTAAGAACAATGGCTGAAGTTGCAGCAGCAGGCGAAGAAGCAGAAATTTTATTTTGGGTAGGCTGTGCGGGTAGCTTTGATGAACGTGCGCAAAAAATTACAAAGGCAGTCGCTAAAATTTTGCATCATGCCAAAATCAACTTTGCCATCCTTGGAACAGAGGAAGCCTGCACTGGCGACCCTGCCAAACGCGCTGGGAACGAGTTCTTATTTCAAATGATGGCCATGCAAAATATCACAACATTGAATATGTATGGTGTTAAAAAAATAGTAACCGCCTGCCCGCATTGCTTTAATACACTTAAAAATGAATACCCTGAATTAGGCGGTAATTATGAAGTTTTGCATCATACCACTTTAATTAACCAGTTACTATCTGATAATAAAATTAGCATTACAGGTGGTAGTTTTGCTGGAAAACGCATTACTTACCATGATAGCTGCTACCTCGGCAGGGCTAATAATATTTATGAAGCCCCAAGAGAAGTCATTCAAAAACTTGATGCCGCTTTGGTTGAAATGAAAAGAAGCAAAGCAAACGGCTTATGTTGCGGCGCTGGAGGTGCTCAAATGTTTAAAGACGCCGAAAAAGGCAATAAAGAAGTTAATCTTGAACGCGCAGATGATATGCTAGAAAGCAATGCAAACATAGTTGCTGCCGCGTGTCCTTTTTGTATGACCATGCTAAGAGATGGCGTTAAACACCATAATAAAGAGGGAGAAATTGAAGTGAAAGATGTTGCCGAATTAGTTGCAGGTGCGATAGACCTATAAACTTCCTATTAAAATCTTACAAAAAGCCGACCCGCAATTGCTTGCAGGCCGACTCTGCTTGCTTACTTATTGTATTCCTACAACAGTTTTGTTGTCCAAAAAAGGATTTTTCAATTTATTTTTATCAAAGGTAGGGAAAATTATCATTATAATAATTTAATTTACAAAAAGTAATTATTAATGCCCCATTGTAAGCAAATAAAACTAAACCTTGCAGATCTCATGCACTTAGGTTTAAAAATAAAAATAGCAAGAATTGGAAAAGGATTTACCCAAGAACAACTTGCAGAAAAGATTGACAAAACACGCCCACTGATTTCAAGTATAGAACAAACTGGAAAAGTTAACCATTATACGCTCAAAAAAATTTGCGAGGTATTGAATCTAGATATTAATGCTATTGAAAATAGCAGCGCAGAACCACAAGAATCCTATAACCTTAAAGACCAAAATATACTCCAAGATCAAATGAATCAAATGACCTTGGAGCTAAGTTATCTCAAAAATTTGGTAGAGTCTCAGAAGGATCTCATTACTTCATTAAAAGGCCAAATAAGTTTATTACAAAAAGAGACAAAGAAATAGTTTTTAGCTATTATCATCTTCTTCTTTCAATCTCAAGATTTGGTCCAAAGCATCGGGAACTACATCGCTGCAAATAGTAATAAAACTGCCGGGTTCAGCATTTTTAATAACATATTCTATTGCTTCGGTTTCCTTTTTAATGACTGTCAATTTTTTATTGGGGTCAATTTCAAAAATACCTTTGCTTATTAAATCAATAATTTCTTGCTCGGTGCGCCCACGCATATTTTTATCTTGGCGGATGATGATTTCTTGAAACATTTTAGCTGCTTGTCTGCCAAGTGCTATTGTGTCTTCCTTTCTTCTATCGCCAACGCCTGCTATAATGCCAATATGCTTAGCATTAATTTTTGCTAACATATCGCCAATTGCTTCAAATCCTGCTGTATTATGTGCGTAGTCTACCATAACATCAAAACGCTTGAACCTAAAAATATTCATACGTCCTGGCGTTTGTGCTGGCCCAGGAATAAATGTTTGTAAGGCCGTGCGCATATCTTCTATCTTAAACTGCCTTATAAAACCTGCCAGCAAAGTGGGTAATACGTTTGAAATATTATAAATGGCACGCCCACCAAAAGTTAAAGGGATATTTACCACTTTTTCTACCCTTATTTTCCAGGTTCCTTTGGCAATAGTAACAAATCCATTTTCGCAAATGGCAGCTAAACCGCCGGCTTTCATGTGTTCTTGAATTAATGGGTTATTCTCGTCTAGGCTAAAATAAGCCACCTTACAATCCAAATCTTTAGCCATTGAAGCTGCCCATTTATTATCAGCATTTAATATCGCATATCCACTTGGTAAAACACTTTTAGGTACCACAGATTTCACCCTTGTTAATTGCTCTATGGTATCTATATCCTGTAATCCTAAATGGTCTTCAGAAATATTGGTTACAATTGCCAAATCGCAGCGGTGAAAACCAAGTCCTGCACGTAAAATCCCTCCCCTTGCCGTCTCTAATACAGCGAAATCTACAGTGGGGTCTTTTAAAACAAACTCGGCACTTACCGGACCCGTACAATCGCCTTTCATCATCATTTGATTCTGAATATAAACTCCGTCTGTGGTAGTGTAGCCAACTTTATATCCCATTGTTTTTACCATATGAGCCATTAACCGCGTGGTAGTGGTTTTTCCATTGGTACCTGTTACTGCAATAATTGGAATTCTGGCACTTGCCCCTGGAGGGTATAACATATCAATAACAGGTTCTGCTACGTTGCGTGGCAAGCCTTTGGCTGGGTCGATGTGCATTCTAAAACCTGGGGCTGCATTAACCTCCAAAATAGCACCCCCATTATTTTGAATAGGCTCAGAAAGACTACTTGCCATGATGTCTATCCCGCATATATCCAATCCAATAATGCGCGCAATTCGCTCACACATAAATATGTTATCAGGATGTACATAATCTGTAATGTCTGTTGCCGTTCCCCCTGTACTTAAATTAGCCGTAGGTTTTAACCATAGTTCTTCACCTTCCGATAAAATACTATCTAGGGTCAAACCTTTCTTTTCTAAAATATCTAAGGTGTAATCATCTACCTTTATACTGGTAAGTGTTTTCTCATGTCCATAGCCTCTTCTAGGGTCTTTATTAGTGATGTCGATGAGTGCTTGAATGCTATGCTGGCCATCGCCCGTAACGGAGGCAGGCTTTCGAATAGCTGCTGCAACAAACTTATAGTTTATTACCAATACGCGATGATCAAGGCCAGTTATAAACTTTTCTACTATAATACCACGTGAGTATTTCTTTGCTGCTTCAAAACCTTTAAGGGTATCCTCCCAATTGCGCAAATCTGTGGTAGCTCCTTTCCCATGATTACCGTTTACAGGTTTTGTAACTGCTGGGTATCCAATACGATCAATGGCTTCTTTAAGTTCCTCTTCGTTATAAACAATTCGGCCACCTGGTACAGGTATTTCTGCAGCCTCTAACAAGTTCTTTGTTTCTTCTTTATCAGAAGCAATATCTACTGCAATACTGCCGGTTGTGCTAGCTATCGTAGCACGAATTCTTCTTTGGTTTACCCCATATCCTAATTGCACTAATGAATGCTTATTTAACCTAATGTAAGGAATACCACGGGCCACTGCTTCATCTACAATGCATCCTGTACTCGGACCCAATCTTTCTACTTCTCTTATTTCTCTTAAATTCTGAATGTCTTCGCTTAAATCATATTCATTTCCTTCAATCAATGCCTCAGAAATGCGCACAGAAGCCTTGGCGGTATAGATTCCTGCCTTTTCTTCCATATAGCTAAAAACCACATTGTAAACGCCGTCCTTACCTGTGCTGCGGGTGCGTCCAAAGCCGCATTCCATGCCAGCTAAGGTTTGTAACTCTAAAGCAATATGCTCAATAACATGACCCATCCATGTGCCTTCTTCTACCCGTTGAAAAAAACCACCCACCGTACCCACCGAACAACGATGTGTAAACATACTTGGAAACATCTTTTCTAAGCGTTCACTAAACCCTGGGATGGAATTTGTTGGCCTTTGTTCCATGTCCTCTAAATCTAAACGCATCTGTATGAGTTTGTGTCTCTTAATGCTCCAATAGTTTGGGCCACGCATCACTTTAATATCAAGTATCTTCATAGAATTTAAATATAATTTAGGCGAAATTTGAGGCTATCTATTGTCAAAACCTATATTTGCCAGTTAAACGATAATAAATAATAAATTGGAATTACCAAAAGGAAAACTGGTTTCTGTTGGCGGCGCTGAAGATAAAGGAACCGATTTAGAAGAAGGATTTGTGCAACGCAACAGGTTAAATTTCTTTGAACTGGGCATTTTAAAACGCGTGGTAAACGAGGTTGGCGGCACAGATAAACACATAGAAGTAATAACTACAGCCTCATCTATACCCGAAGAGGTTGGGCAAAATTATATTGATGCCTTTGGCAAAATTGGCTGCACCAATATTAGCATCATGGATATCCGAAAGAGAGAAGATGTTCAAAACCCCGAGTATATTGAAAGAATTAGAAAAGCAGATGGTGTAATGTTTAGTGGGGGCGACCAATTGCGCCTTACCAGCATTTTTGGAGGTACAGAGATATATCAAATTCTACACGATAGATACCTTGAAGAGGAAAATTTTGTAATTGCAGGAACTAGCGCAGGTGCAATGGCCATGAGCAATACCATGATTTATCAAGGAAAAAGCGATCTAGCACACCTTAAAGGAGAAGTAAAGCTTACCACAGGCCTTGCCTTTGTTGGAAATGTTATAATAGACTCCCATTTTGACAAACGTGGCAGATTTAACAGACTTGCCCAGGCGGTTGCCAGTAACCCGCAGTGCACCGGAATAGGCTTAGGTGAAGACACAGGTGTAGTAATTAAGGAAGGAAATGAACTAGAAGTAGTAGGAAGCGGTGCAGTAGTTATTGTTGATGGTAAAGATATTTTACATACCAATATTACGGAGGTAGATATGGGTGAACCCATTGCAGTAGAAAACTTAAAAGTTAGTATTATGGTAAGGGGAAATAGATACTTGCTTAAACAAAGAAAATTTATTGCCAACGCAAACACCTCAGTTTAGTCTTTGTAGATGGCGGTTTGAACCAAACCATCTGCATAAGACCATGCACGATACATTCCTTCGCTATTAAAAGGCAAGGATATATTTCCAAACTTGTCAATTGCTACTAGACCGCCTTCACCTCCCATTTTAACGAGTTTATCATTTACAACAAACTTGCATGCTTCGGCAAGCGACAATCCTTTGTATTCTATAAGGCAGCTGATATCATAAGCCACAACTGCTCGAATAAAAAACTCACCATGGCCCGTACAGCTAATCGCACAAGTTTGGTTATTGGCATAAGTGCCTGCTCCTATAATGGGTGTATCGCCAATGCGGCCATAACGCTTATTGGTCATACCGCCAGTACTAGTGGCCGCTGCTAAGTTGCCATGGACATCCAATGCCACCGCGCCAACGGTTCCAAATTTTTTTTCACCTTGTTCTAATTTATCTGCATGATCCAATTGATAGCTGTCTGTATCTTTTACTGCTAACCATTGTTGGTATCTTTCTTCTGAATAAAAATATTCATTTGGTTCAAACCGAAACCCACAAGTGGAAGCAAATGCTTCTGCTTCTTCGCCAGATAAATAAACATGCCCAGATTTTTCTTTAATAGCCCTTGCCAATTGAATGGGGTTTTTAATTCTACTTATACCACTCACTGCTCCTGCGGTTAAATTTTTTCCTTCCATAATGGAGGCATCCATTTGATGGGTTCCTTGGTGGGTAAAAACAGCGCCGCAACCTGCGTTAAATAAAGGGAAATCTTCTAAACTCATTACTGCTGCTTCTACTGCCTCTTCTGCATTTGCACCCACTTTAAGTAAAGCCATTCCCGCATTGATTGCATTGGTTAATGCACCTCGATAGGCTTGTTCTTTCTCGGGTGTCATTAAAGATGGTAAAATTGTACCCGCACCCCCATGTATGGCAATTGCAAATTTATTCATAGTGCGAAAATAACTTTAGTTACTTGCTTTTTAGCTCATGCATTATGATACGATTCAAAAATGGCTCTTAATACTTCTAAAGATATTGGTTTCTCAATGTAGTTTTCTTCAGGCAAAAATCTTTTTGCAGTCTCCTTGTCTGCTCTATTGGCAGAACTTGTAAAAATATAAATGCACAATTGATTAAGTAGACCAGCCAATTTTAACTCCTCCAAAGTGCGCCATCCATCCCAATCTTGCATATTAATATCTAAGAATATAATCTCTGGCAAAGTGTTATTGGTTGAATGCCTTGCTAGGATGTTTTCAAATGCAAGCTTGCCATCAGTGATGGTAAGAACGGTTTGAACCATGCCTGTAATTTCAATAAACTTTTGGGTTAAAAATAACAGGGTTGGGTCATCATCCACTACCATAACCTCTTTAATTCTGTTCATAGGGTAATTTTATTATAAAAGTAGTACCAATATTTTCTTCACTAAATACATCAATTTTTCCGCCCATTGCCTCAACTTGATTGAGGGTCATAAATAAGCCAAGTCCTTTAGAATCTGCCCTTGGATGTATAATTTTATACATCCCAAAAATTTTCTCTTTGTGCTTTTGCAAATCAATGCCTATGCCATTGTCTTCAAAAATTAACAATAACCAACCTGGCTCAATAACGGCCTTAATATGCAAATATGAATCGCGAGAATTTTCACAAAATTTAATGGCATTGGTAAGCATATTTAATACAATGCTATCTATATATGCCGGTATTGCATGGATGTAAATAGTTGCATCTATGGCTACGGTAATAGTTAATGTAGCTTCTTTGGCCAAAGTGGATACGCTATCTACTACGGATTTTACTGCCGCTAAAAGTTGCAATGGCGCCCACTCTTCCTTGTTTACCAAACTAATGTCTAATACCTGATTTAAATGCGTAATGGTTTCATTCAAATTTTCGGATGATTTTAACATCATTTTCAAATAAGGATGATCAAATACATCAGGTGATTCAATTTTTAATAACTTGAGCAAGCCTTCCATGTTGGCGGAATGCGAGCGCAAATTATGCGAAACAATATGGGTGAAGTTTCTTAAGCGTTGATTTTGCGCTTCCTCCACTTTTAATAAATTCTCAATTCTTTGCAAATTTTCTACTGCCTCTGTAACATCTAAATTTGTGCCCCTAATACCCCTAAATGCGCCTTTACTGTCATACGCTGGTTGACATAAATGTTTAATGTATTTAAGTTGACCCGATTTATTTCGAATTCTAAACTCAACTTTTTCGCTATGCGGATGCACTTTAACATGATGCCGATGATTGGCATAAATGCCACTATCTTCGGTCAAAATAATATCACTCATTAATTGAGGATTCTGAATAAACTCCTCAGCTGTAAAGCCAGTTAAGGTAACGCATGAAGGGGAAACATAAAGCAATTTTCCTTCCTCGTCTTCCCAGAACTCCCAGTTATAGGTATTATTGGCAACAATCCGATAGCGCTCTTCAGAAAGGAAAAGTCTATCATGTTCATCCACCCTTTCTGTAATATCTGTAATAATTCCATACCACAATGTGCTACCATCTGAAAGCAGCTCTGGGCGAGCATCGCATTTACACCAACGCAGGCCCTTGGTGGGTAATATTACTTTAAATACACTGTGAAATAACGTTTGCTTTTCTGCCGATTCATAAATTTCTTTTGACACCCGGTCTTTATCGTCAGGATGTAATCGATTAAAAACCATGGAGGCATCTTCAACCAATTCATGGGGGTGGTGCTCATAAATATCATACATCCCCTCGCTTGCAATTGGAAAACATGAACGACCATCTGGGTACAAACGATACTGATAAACAACACCAGGTACTTGTGCCATTAGCTTGCTTAGCATTTCATAAGTACTCGATAGTTTTTCTTTAATAACTATGGATTCTGTTACATCTTGAACAGTGCCTAAGGCACGAATGGCATTTCCATTCTCGTCAAAATATATCTCTGCTCGTTCTTCCACCTGCTTAATGTTCCCATCAGGTAGCAACAATCGGTGTAAGATAAAATAGGGCAGCTTGCTTTCAATTGCATTTTTAAATGCGGAGTCTAACTTGGCCCTATCCTCTGGATAAACTAAGGTTAAAAACCTTTCGTAGCTTGGCTCAAAACTACCTTTATTTTGCTGGGTAATCTTATATACTTCATCCGACCAAGTTAATTGGTTCGACACTAAGTCAAAGTCCCAATAGCCTATTTTTGCTAGGCGTTGGGCTTCATTTAAAAGGTATTCACTTCTGGTAATGCGTCGCTCCCATTCTCTGCGCTCACTGATATCTCTTACATTTCCCATGAGGTAAATGGTTCCAGAAATATGTACTTTACTAATGTGTATTTCTACATCTAAAATCACTTTATTCTTGCACAGATGGCGCCCATAAACCATATTGGGCTTGTCAAAATCCATTTGGTTCCAAATGGCAATTAGCTCTTGGTGATTTTGGTATGTAATATCTAGGTCTATTACATTTTTCTGCAATAGCTCTTCCTTAGAAAAGCCAAGCATCTGAGAGGCTGCTTGGTTGGCGAGCAGTATATGCCCCTCCATATTTGCTAAATAAACAGCAATCGGCGAGTTATCAATCAAAACCCGCAAGGTTTCGATGCCCTCTAATGGATGTAATAATGGGTCGTTCATTGCAACTTAGGATAGTGTAAAAAATAATTTCAAACACAATACTAAGCTGCAATTTTTTAAATTACTATGATATATGTTGGTAAAAATCTACCATTCTGCGCTAGGGTCAATCTTAAACACTTCACTCATTTCTTCTACCAAAGGTTCTAAATGAGCGGTATGCTTACCAACTCTTCCGCCATAAACTGGCTCCCAGGTATCTTGTGGAGGTATGGATAATCCTGCTTTTAACAATTGCGGGGTAATATTGGTTAACCACCTGTCAAACAAAGCTTGTTCGCCTTCAAATACGCCAGTGTTTATCAAATCTTCTTCATAAGCACTGGGTTCAAAAATCCCCAAGGCATAATTCCAAGCTTGATTTAATGCTGCTTGCATGCGAGTATGACTTTCTTCATTGGCTGAACCTAATTTTACCACCCAAGTATTGGCATGAAAAACATGGTATTTTAACTCGCCTTTTACTTTCCTAGCAACCTTAGCCAATGGCTCATAACTAGAGTTTGCCAATAGCTCAAAACGCAATTGGTCGGCATGGTCAAACAAAAAATGACGCATCAAGCTAAAGTCGTATTCGCCATTAGGCAGCTCCACCAATTGGCAATTATGAAACTGTGCTGCACCTCTTGCAAAAGCTACCGTATCGGGTTCTTGTTCGCCTAATTCGTGCAATAAATGAAACAAAGCTTGCGATTGGCCAATCTTATCTTGTGCCATGCTCGAAAAAGAAATGTCTTCCTCTAAAATGGGTCCTAGGCCTGTCCATTCGCTATTTCTATGACCAATTATCAAAAGGTCGTCGGCCATTTTGTAAAGTAATTCTTTGGTTGCTGTATTATTCATAAGTTGAAAGATTAATTGTATCGTAAGGGTGTAAAGGGAGTTTAAAAAAACGTGGGTTTAAATCTGCCAAAGATCTATCGCGCCACCAATTAGTATATAAAAAGGAAATTGTTTGTTGGGCATGCGCCAAGTTTTCGTCTGATTGATATAAATATAAAGTTACCGATACTTTGTTTTGCAAGGTGCTTCTCACCAAAACATCTGCCGCGGTGGCCCACCAATAACCACGCCAAATGCCTGCTGCGCTTTCTTGATTGGCCATTACCTTATATTGGTTTTTTGCAATGCATTGTATTACCAGCTTGTCTATAGCCAATAAGCGCGGCTTAAATTCTTTATTACCCACAAAGTTAATTTGCCCTAAAGCAAAGGTGTAAAACACCGCCAAAAAAGACATTCCAATTTTTGACATCAAACCTGTTTCAAAAAACAGGGGAGCCGTTGCAATGGCCAACATAGTAAAGCCTGGCATATACGCTTTTTCCATCATCATTTGCGAATCTCCATGGTAAAAGGTTGCCGCAGCAAGGGACGTAAATCCAAGCACTGCCAACAATAAAAAAGAGATTTTAAACCAACTCCCTTTTTGAGCAAAGTAAATAGTACCTAGAACTGTTAGGGCAATTGGCCAAACATAAAGCTGAGGACGTTGTATCAAAAAAGAAATTGAATTCCATTTAAAAAACAACTTGTAATTGGCTATGGCTTCATACAAATTTTGATATTGCGCGGCATCGTAATTGCCCTCATTCAACTTAGACCTTATAACAGAAAATAGGGCCAAAACCAAAATACCCAAATAGGGTGCTGGATTTTTGAATGCTCTATTTTCTATTATATGCCAAGCCAGTGAAAAAGCCAACATAAACACCGCTGCAGGATGGGAGAAAATGGCCAAAGCAAAACTCAAAATTGCAATGGGTATTACCCTTATTTTGGCCTGGTTTGAACCAAGGCTTGCATAAAATAAAATGCTCCAGGCAATGGCTTGATGCGTTTCTGTTACAGGATGATAAAAACTATGCGCCACACCCATTAACAAGGCTAAAACCAAAGCCACTGAGGCTTTGGCCTGAACCAACACAAATTGGGTCAAACCGAAAACCAAGAGATACAACACAAAATAAGAAGCAGAAAAAACATACAAGATTGTTTTTAGGCTTGCCCCTGCTTTGATAAATAACCAAGGTAAAAATTGCGGAACGGCGGCACTGTAACGCTGCTCTGCTACACTAGGCCACTCTGCGTTAACCAAGTTAAAAAAGAAGGCACTATTATCTGTATTTAAAATGCGCTCTTGGGCAAAAAATAGAGATAAAAAAAGGCAGGCTAACAATGCTGTGCCACTTAGCCACAGTGCTGCTAACCTGCCTTGGTATGCTGTATTGCGAAACAAATGTTAAGCCTTAACAGATTTTTTATACTTATTTATTTTGTCCATCACCTTATAACCACCCGCTTCTCTATATTGCTTTTCCGGAACGGTTTCAAAGATGTCTGAATCATCATAATCTGTAGTGAATACATCCCTTGTTTTTACCACCCAGATGTTTACACTTAAACCACGTCTGCCATATTGCTCTTTAGCAAAAAGCAAAGCCATGTCTGCATTTGGAGCGTGTACAATGCCCACATGCATGTGTTGATCGCCTCGTTTCTTTTGATGAAACACTTCAAAGGTTTCCCATTGGTCCATTTCTTTTAATGGCTCAATAGGATTTTCAAGTTCTATGGATGCGCGGTTAACGCGCGGGTCGAGTGATTTAATCATTCTAAACTAAGCTTAGGCTAAAGGCACAATATATTTTGATTCTGCAGTGTTAAGGGCTTCTCTTACCCAACGACCTCTTTCTTCGGCATTTCTGCGAACCGCTAGTCTTTCTGCATTGCAAGGTCCACCGCCATTGATTACGCGTTTAAACTCGTCCCAATCTGGCTCTGTATAATCCCATTTGCCTGTTTCTTCGTTTTTGATCAAGTTGACATCTGGAACAGTTAAACCTAAATCCCAAATCTTAGGCACATACATGTTTAAGAATTGTTGGCGCATATCGTCATTGGTTGCCATTTTTACTTTCCAACGCATTAAGATTTCAGTGTGGTTAGAAATTTTATCACTTGGACCAAAGAAATGCATGATTGGAGGCCACCAACGGTTAAGTGCTTCTTGAACCATTTTGCGTTGCACCGGCGTTCCTGTAGCAAGGGTAACTACATTGTCATGTCCGTATTTTAAATGGAAAGACTCTTCTGTACAAATTCTATCCAAGGCTCTGCAATATGGGCCATAGCTACCTTTTGCATTTGCTACCTGATTAATAATAGCACCTGCATCAATTAACCAAGCAATTACACAAGCATCTGCCCAAGTAAATGCGGGATAGTTAAACACATTTGAATATTTACTTTTGCCAGTAATTAAATCATTAATCATGGCTTCTCTACTTTTGCCCAAAGTTTCGGCAGCACTGTAAAGTAATTGACCATGACCTACCTCATCTTGCACCTTTGCCATAAGGGCTAATTTTCTTCTAAAACCAGGAGCGCGGGTAATCCAAGTACCTTCTGGCAAAGCACCAATAATTTCTGAGTGTGCATGTTGTTCAATCATTCGCACCAATTGTTTGCGGTATTCTTTAGGCATCCAATCTTTGGGCTCAATTTTTTCGCCGCGTGCAATACGAGCTTCAAATTCTGCCAGCTTTTGTGGATCTTCTCCAGCTAAAATACCAGCGGCTTTTTCATTTGGGTCGATGTAAGCGTTTCCGTACATAGTTTTATTTTTATTGGCGTTTGTAATGTTTATTTTAAGGCTGATAACCAGGGTCAGTAACCAGTTTTTTGCGCAATCCGCCCAAGATAAAATCGCTAATATTCTTAGCTATTTCTCCCGGACTCATTTTGCCATCAGGTTTATACCACTCATTAATCCAATTGACACTGCTTAAGATGCTAAGCACTGCAAATTTTGGTTCAATGGAATCAAAAATATCTTCCTCTATTCCTTCCTTCACAATTTGATTAAAGCCACTTTCATACTGGTTACGCAAAACCAAAAACTCATTTAAGGCAGCCGCTGGCAAGCTTCTCCACTCATGCAAAAAAACAGCGCTTCGTTCTTGATTTTGAGTAATTAGTTTAACATGGTTTAAGATAGCCATGCGCAATTTTTCTTCTGCATTAAAGTAAATATCATTTACCTCTGCAATGGCAGCAATAAACTGCTCAGCCATATCAAAACAAATGATCTCAAGAATTTCTTCCTTAGACTTAATGTGGTGATACAAACTTGCGGCTTCAATATGCATAGCAGTAGCTATGTCTCTCATAGACGCGGCTTGATAGCCTCTTTCTCTAAAGAGCGTAGCAGCAGTTTGCAATATTTGGGCTTTTCTATTTGGGGTATTAGGCATGTTCCCTAACAATTGTTAGACAAATATAGAAGTAATTGATTATTAGTCAAGCAAAATTTTCTAGGTTTCGGTTTGAACCAAATTATTTTACAAAACTGGCTACTGGCATCTAGCTACTGGCCAAGACACTCCCAAGCTAAAGCCTCGGGGTGTAAGTGCGGAGAGAGAGGGATTCGAACCCTCGATACAGTTTCCCATATACACACTTTCCAGGCGTGCTCTTTCGGCCACTCAGACATCTCTCCAAAAAGGAGGCGAATATCAAAATTTAATTTATATTATAAAACATAAATACATTAACCTGCGTTTAGCCACTACAAATCAACATTTATGAAAAATAATCAAATAGTAAAACTAATTAAATTTCTGTTCTTATTTATCCTCGTTATGCCACTTTCAGCTCACCTGCAGGCACAAAACAAACCACTTGTTACAGATGTGTTTTTTGCCGGTGGAACCTTATTAATAGAAAATCCACGATTGAGCAATGCAGAACTTTTGTCGTTGGCACCTAACTCACAATTACTCAATGCCAATCTTAGCAAGTATCGTGTTAGCAGTAGCATTTATGGATACTCTAGCACGCAAGGCGCTACCTCGTTCTCGGCTCAAATAGGTCTTAACCCTTTTAAATCTGAAGTTAAAAAATCTGTAAGTCCACTACTAAGAATTGGATTTACAATGGGCCCTGTAAATTTTGTAAACGAATATTTATCATATACTGACCTATTCCCTTACGATACACTCATCTCTCAAAGAACAGGTGAAAAAATATTCCTAGATTCTATGGCAGGAAGCCAAATGAATGTTAATCAACGTGGCAATCAAATAAGTCTAAACATTGCCTTAATATATCAAACCGACCTTGAAAGAAGGATTTCTGTTTACAGCGGCATGGAGTTGGGTGCAGGGCTAACATTTAACAATACCACCCAAATTACAAAATCAGAATACTTTATGGGTCCTAGCAGTTATTCCTTTTACTATAGCGGTAATAGCAACTTTCAATGGGAAAATTTCAACAATAAAAATGGCTATTCGGTTCAAGCTGGAATACCGATTGGATTTAACTTGCGCCTAAGCAAGCAAAAACCTTTGCTAAAACAAGCAATTCTGTATTTTGAGTTTACCCCAGGTATTGCTTTTTATCATATTCCTGAACTCAAAACCATCTCTAACTTTACTTATCAAACCCAAGCTGGTTTAAGGTTTAGGATATAAAACCTTTATATTGCCAGCGCAATGAAAAAAGTTTTATCCTTCTGTTTGATCCTATGCGCAAAACTAGCATTGGCCCAAACACCTCATGTGTGTTCCTTAAGTAAGCAAAATGCGTTTCAAAAAAACAGCTTAACCAAAAATAACCTTAGCGCTGCGCAAGCCAGTTTAATTGAAAAATATGATGTGGGCTTTCATCATCTTTCATTGGCGGTTGAACGCACCAGCACTGCTATTAAAGGAAATGTTAGAACCATTGCTCGTTCAAAGGTTGCAGCCTTAGATACTTTCCTTTTTCAATTGCACGCTAACTTTACGGTTGACTCTATCCTTGGGTCAAACCAAAACCTTTATGCTTTCACCAAACTTGGCGATGTTACTGCAGTTATTTTGCCGCAAAGTATTGGCTTGAACCAAACCATTGACCTCACTATTTATTACCGAGGCACACCGCCAAGCGGCGCCAGTGCTGCCATTGGAAACGGCTTTAGCAACCGTGCTTCCCCTACTTATGGCAATCAAATAACTTGGAGTTTGAGTCAGCCTTATAGCGCTTATGAGTGGTGGCCCTGCAAGCAATCGCTGCAAGATAAAATAGATTCTATTTTTGTGAGTGTTACAACTGATACCGCCAATAAAGTAGGCTCACACGGACTGCTTAAACAAATAGAACCAAAACCCAATGGCAAACATACTTATCACTGGCAAAGTTTTTACCCCATCAACTATTATTTGGTGATGGTAACAGTTGGCCAGTATGCAGAATATAGGCAATATGCTAAGCCAAAAGGTTATGCAGATAGTATTCTTATTCAGAATTATATTTACAGCAACCCAGCAGCTTATACCAATAACGCCACAAGCATTTTGGCTACCAAACCACAATTAGAACTGTTCTCCGATATATTTGGTCTGTATCCTTTTCATCAAGAAAAATATGGCCATGTAATGGCACCCTTTAGCGGAGGTATGGAGCACCAAACCATGAGCAGCATAGGAATTTTTAATTATGGCATAGTAGCCCATGAGGTTGCCCATCAATGGTTTGGCGACAATGTTACCTGCGCCACTTGGGCTGATATTTGGTTAAACGAAGGTTTTGCTTCGTATAGTGAATACTTGGCTAGATTTTATTTATTACCCAATACTGCTTCACAAGAGTTAAGTGATATGCATGCAGCAGCCAAACAAGAAGTTGGTTCAGTATATGTAACCGATACCGCCAATGTAAATAGAATATTTAGCAGCTCTTTAACTTATAATAAAGGGGCGGCCGCCATTAGGGTATTGCATTACTTATTGGGAGATTCTATGTTTTATAAGGTTTGTAAAACCTATCAAACCCGTTTTGCAAATAGCAATGCCAGTACACAAGATTTTAATGATTTGGTAAACGAACTTAGTGGTAAAAACTACGATTTTTATTTTGAACAATGGATTTATGGCGTTGGTTTCCCAACTTATACCACAACATGGAATCAAACAAATGGCAAATTCTATTTAAAAGTAAAACAAACCAATACTCAAAATGGAGGCTTATTTAGTTTACCCATTGCATTTACCCTAAAACGCGCCACTGGCGATACCTTCCTTATATTAGATATCAATACAAGCGAGCACAATTTTGAATTTCCCATAGGCGGTACTATAAGCAGTGTAGTTATAGATCCAAATGTTTGGATATTAAAAAACAGCACCTTAACAAAGGATGCCAGTTTAAGCATTGGGGAGCAGGCAGAAACATTGGGCTTGCTTGCTTATCCAAATCCGGGAGAAGGAATGCTTTGGTTTGAACCAAGTTTGCAAAGTACGGTTTGGTTAGAAGTAATTGATTTAAGGGGCAGAATCTGCATGACCTTAAGTGGCAAAGAAGGTTTTGATTTGCGCCAATTACAAGCAGGTATTTATGTGCTGCGTTTACGTGACCAAGAGGGAAGACAACAGATGATTAAATATCAGAAATATTGAGTTTGTCCAAAATTTAGAAAGGCGTATATTTGTGCAGCCCTAGGGCAATGGTCTCGTAGTTCAACGGATAGAATAGATGTTTCCTAAACATTTGATAGCAGTTCGATTCTGCTCGAGACTACAGAAGCTTTTAGCGGTTAGCTATTGGCTGTTAGTAAAAACCTGTCAAGATTTTGGCAGGTTTTTTTTGTGTTTTGGGGTTGCCACTGATGCACAGGTAATTGATTTGCTTTAGTTGTGGGGTATCATTTTATATTTAAGAATGTACACAGATGACTTAGTGCGTTTCGCGCACTTTGAGGATTGACATTGAATTTGATGAAAAATTGTCATTTTTTGCTTATAGAATTTACCAAAATGTATCAAAGTAAAAACAATATGCTTCAATATTTAAGCAATTTGCTTTGACGCTTTGCTCTTTTGGTTCAAACTAATAATAGATTAAATCTTTGTGCTCTTAATTTAAGTCATCTATAGATTGAAATTAAATCTATGTAAACTGCTTTTGCTTCTCCATTAAACTGAATTGCTTTTAGGTTAAACCAAAATGAAACTTGTTACCTGACAAAATGGCTCAGCAAATAAGCAAAACGCTTTTACATCCACCCAACTTGCTTCTCATCTGAAGTAATTTGCTTCATTGGGTTCCTAAACGATTGAAATTTATACAATTCAATTGGCTGGAAATAATTATTTTTGATTTATGAGAAGGCTTATTATTTTATTTTTAGTATTCATTCAATATACTTTTTCTTTTGCTCAGAATCTAAAAGAAGAGTCGATCTATTTTTTATTAACCACACGCTTTTTCGATGGGGATTCAAGCAATAACAGGCCTACTGAATGGTGCTCCTATTATCCAAATTCCGGCAATAATGTTACAAATCCTCAGGATGTAACATGGAGAGGTGATTTTAAAGGTTTAGTTCAGAAGTTAGATTACATTAAGGACATGGGTTTTACAGCCATTTGGATTACACCGATCGTGCAAAATAGAAGTCCGCTCGATTACCATGGTTATCATGCATGGGATTTTACCAAAGTTGATCCAAGGTATGAGTCCCCAGGATATACCTTTAAAACATTTATCGATTCAGCACATGCAAAAGGATTGAAAGTTATTCTTGATGTAGTCTTAAATCATGCAGGACGCTTTGGTGTGAAAGGCCGGGCTGAGATAAAATACAATACTGACCCCAATCAGCCATGGGGAAAAAGGAGCAATGGTCAACCCTTAACAGATAATTCAAATTGGCAGTACAACGGAATAACACCTAATCCAGAGGATGGGAAAATTTGGAGCAGGGCAAATCTGGCCAAATTGCCTCCTCCTTACAATAACAATTTGGCTGCTTTCAATTGGCCATCAATGGAGAGCTATGTTAATACAAGTGATGGGGCTTGGTATAATAAATCTGGTAATGGTTTCGCACAGGGTTTTGACGATACAACAAACCTTTATTATCGAGCACTTGCAGGAGATACACCTGATTTTTTAACAAGAGGTGATAGTGTAAGAAATTACTTATTTAATGCCTATAAGACTTTTATTGACATGGGTATTGATGGGATGCGATTAGATGCCTTAAAGCATATGCCCAAAAGAGATGTTTTGTATTTTGTGGATAGGTTTAAGCAAGTAAACCCAAACCTAATGATTTTTGGAGAAGTTGCTCAAAAGCGACATGAATTGCATCAAATAGAAGAGATAAATCCGCACTGGTATACATGGAGAGGAAACACGAATAGTTCTGCCAATAGCGAAATTTCAATTCTAGATTTTTATGCCATGGGTACCTTTCATTTGTTTGGCAAAGGAGAAGGCTTTTCAGGTGTTAAAGCAGCAGCACGTTACGATCATTTGTATGCAGATCCCGGGTCAAATGTGCTATTTTTAGATAATCATGACTTTGGACCAAATAATGATTGGAACAGACGTTATGACGGATCAGAAGAGAATTTAGCTGCTGCTTTAAATTTTATGTTTACTTGGAGAGGATTGCCTTGCGTTTATTATGGAACCGAGGTGCAATTTAAAAAGGGAGCTTATTGCGATATTCATAGTGCCAACGATATAAACAATAGCATTGATTTGACTGGTCGCGCTTATTTTGGGAATGAAATTGTAAACGCGCCTAATCATAAAATCTATAAGCACATTCGTAAATTAAATGCAATGCGAAAAGCAATTCCTGCCCTACAAAAAGGAACCTGGCGATGGGATGGCACAAATGCAGGGAATGGTGTTGGTTTTGTTAGGAAATTTGGAACAAGTGAATGTGCAGTTGGCCTTGCAAAAGATGGCGCTTGTTCTTTCTCTTTCTCTGGTTTAACCAATGGAATTTACAGAGACGCTGTTACAGGTGCAGAGGCTACTGTGTCAAATGGAACCTTAAGCTTCACAGTGTCTGGTTCTAGTGCAGGAATTTATGTGTTAAATGGGACTGGAAGAATAGGGGCTTTGGGTGAAGGATTTTTTCAAAGCAGCAGCACTGGCGGATCTGGAAATACAGGAGGCGTAAGCAGTGTTCCAAGCAACCCAATTCCTGGTCAAAATACTACCATTACTTACACGGGTAATTTGGCATCGGGTAATTTAGTAGTAATGCATTATAGCTTCGACAACTGGGCAGTTGGTGGCATTAACAATGCCAATATGACTAAACAAGGAAATAGTTGGGTAACTACCGTTTTAGTTCCGGCAAGTGCCAAATTAAACTTATCGGCTGCATTTAATAATGGGTCAGGAACATGGGATAATAATAATGGTCAGGATTACAAGATTGCACTTTCACAACCTGACATTACTAGCCCAATTTTATCGAGTATTTTACCAGCAAACGGTGCGCAAAATATAAATAATCAGCCAGCATTGCGACTCACCTTCAATGAAGCAGTAAGGCTTGGTCAAGGGGCAATAAGTATTTATGAAAATGGGATATTAAAGACAAGCATCAATGTTGCAAACCATCAAGGAAAATTGATAGTAAACGGACAAAGTGTAGAAATTTTGGGGCAAAATTTTCAAGCGGGCAGTTTGGTTAACATAATAATCAGCAGCGGGGCAATTGAGGATTTAGTAGGAAATGATTTTGCGGGAATTCAAGGTTCTTCGGGTTGGTCTTTTTCTATTACTCAAGGCACATCGATTGATGAAGCAATTGTAAGGACTGATTTAGTCATTTATCCAAATCCTACAGTTGACAAAATTTGGATTGATTTTGGAATAGCTATGCAAGCTGAAAGATTGGCAATTGTTGATTTAAAAGGAAGGGTAATAATTGATCAGGTACTTCAAACATCATCAACTTTAGAAGTTGATTTACGTAATTTAGGGAATGGCGTTTACAATTTAATAGTTACTAAATCTGATGGGACATTGATACATCGAAAAATAGTAAAGCAGTAAATTTAATTTCAAAAATTTGCAGAAGCATAGAAACAAATTGCTTCCTATAAGCGAAAAAGCCTCAAGCTAATTTCCAAACACAACCTAAAAATTCATTTTAAAAGTACCAAAATATGACTAATAATATTGGTAAAATGGATTAAAAATAGGGATAAACACTCAATTAAAAGGTAAAAGTGGGCTATTTTGACGCTCAAAGGTTCTAAATTAAAGCTCCAATAAAATATTATATATATTTATTTATCAATTATTTACATTTTCATGTAGTAGCTATGATGTAGACTTCTTATTTAATGATGTAGGTGTTTTGGGTAGCCAAGAAAAGGTATTTAGATAATTTCAATAGACATTCACAAAACCATTTTGAAATTATACGAGCAACGAATACGGCAAAATGTTTACCAATTAAATTTTTTATGAGAAAAATACCCAGCATCTTAAACTTAAAAGTATCTATTCTAAAACATCTATAAAGTAAAACTAAATACAATGAGAGGAAAATTTACACTTCTGCCCTTAGCACTCCTGTTGGGTTTTTCTACACAACAAGTAAGCGGGCAAACGGGTCCAAAACCCGGTAAACTAGCCGACACAACTAAACTTTCTGAAGTGGTTGTAGTAGGTTACGGAACCCGAAAGGTCACAAAAGTTTCAGGTGCAATTTCTACCATTAAAAGCATCGAAATTGAAAAGTTACAACCTGTAAGGGTTGAAGACGCTTTGCAAGGAAGAGCCTCAGGCTTATCTATTATCAATAGTGGAAGTCCGGGTTCAAAGCCAACTGTTTTTGTGAGGGGGATACCTTCCTTTTCTGGGACAGATCCATTGGTAATTATTGATGGTGTGCCTCAAACCCTTACTGATTTAAATGCAATCAATGCTGCTGACATAGAATCAATTAGTGTATTAAAAGACGCAGCAACAACTGCAATCTATGGGGTTAAAGGGGGCAACGGAGTAATTGTAGTAACTACTAAAACAGGTAAACAAAATCAAAAAACCGATATCAACTACAGCAGCTATTATGGATTCCAAGAAGTAGTAAACACAGTTGGGGTATTAAATGCTACAGAATATGGTGCCATGGTGAATGAAGGAAGTAGGTTAGCTGGTGGTGGTTTGGTATTCTCTGATTTGAGCAAATTGGGCGTTGGTACCAATTGGCAAAATGAAGTTTTTAAAAGGGCAGCTATTCAATCTCACAATGTGACGGCTAGAGGTGGAAGTGATAAGATGACATATTTCTTATCTGCAGGGGCATTGCAACAAGGTGGAATTGTTGGAGGCATGGATAAATCTAACTTCAATAGAGGAAATATAACAGCAAACTTGATTTTTGATTTAACACCAAAATTAAAGTTTATAATGAACACAACCGGTGTTGTATTAAATAGCAAAGGTGTACAAGAAAACGCTTTTAATAGTGTACTAGGTAGTGCCATTAATTTTGACCCAACAGTAGAAAATACCAATGTTGGATACAGTAATTTACTTTTGTCTGAAATATACAATCCACTTACCAAATTAGATAATACCTATAACAGAAATGTGGGTACCAAAATCTATGGTAAATTTGAATTTCAGTATGACATCATTAAAAACTTAAAAGTAAGTACTCGCTTTGGGTATACAAAATTTGACAATGATGCCAAATCTTTTACACCACTTGTTTTTTATGGCCCATTTAACGTAGACAATACAATGAATGCAGATGGCACACCGGTAGCTGGCAAGCACAATCAAGTTAACCATGATAAAATGGGTAATTTTAATTGGACCTGGGAATCATTTGCCAATTATAACTTTAAATACAAAGAGAACCACGACTTTGAGACAGTTGTTGGATTTGCGGTGGCTAAAGTATCAGGAAATGCACTAGGTGCTAGTCGCCAAGATGTGCCATTTAACTCATGGGAGTTTGCAGATTTTACAGCTGCCACAGGCGCCAATACAGCTTTAAACCCAACCGCAATTAATGGCTATTATTACCAATATTTTAGAAGAAATCTATCCTCATTTGGTCGTATTAACTATGACTATAAATCACGCTATTTAGCCTCACTTACTGTTAGACGTGATGGCTCTTATGCCTTTGGAATTGATAATAAATTTGCCAACTTCTATTCTGGTTCATTGGGATGGATAGTTTCTGAAGAAGACTTTTTCAAATCTAAATTCATCAATAACTTTAAAATCAGAGGAAGCTATGGTGCAATTGGAAACGAAAATGTAAATCCTCAATTTGTAGGAATTATAATAGGCGGCCCAAGTTATGGCCCAACAGGCAATAGCAATGGTTATAGTTTTGGAGACATCTTTGTACCTGGCGCAACGGTAGGTTCAGCAGCAAACAACGCTTTGAGATGGGAAAAACAAATTCAATCAAACTTTGGATTTGACATGATTTTCCATAAATATAAATTCTCATTAAGTGCCGATATATTTAGGAAAGCTGTAGACGGATTATTATTTACCCCGTCGGCGTCACTTTATTTAGGAACAGTGCCTATTCCAACAGATAATATTGGATCAACCCAAACCACAGGAATAGATATCACCTTTGCTTACTATGAGAAAATTAAAGACAAAGTAAAAATTAACAATTCTATCACCTTTACAGCTGCCAAAAACGAAGTTACAGCCACCAATACAGATGGT
This sequence comes from Bacteroidota bacterium, assembly GCA_027487835.1. Taxonomy (GTDB): domain Bacteria; phylum Bacteroidota; class Bacteroidia; order UKL13-3; family UKL13-3; genus B1. The sequence goes on from JAIYCU010000032.1 coordinate 29,452, forward strand.
ACTGCCAGAATATTTGGCGGGTATTATTTCAATGGACAATCGCAAAGTGTAACAGTATTTGAAAAAGGATTTTCACCTGGCTATTTCTATGGGTACAAAACTGATGGTTTGTTTCAGAATGAGCAACAGATTTCTGGTTCTGCCACACAACTAGGTGCAAAGCCTGGTGATATAAAATTTGTAGACATAAACAACGATGGTGTAATTAATGAAAATGATCGCACTCAAATTGGCAATCCATTTCCAGACTTTACATTGGGTTGGAACTTGAACATTGAATACAAGAACTTTGATTTAAATGCATTCACTTATGCATCGGTAGGCAATGACATTTACAGGGCATATGAACGTAATGCAAACTATACCAATAAAGACAGGAGAATCTTAGAAAGATGGACATCCGAAGGAAGCACCAACGATGCACAGAATCCAAGGTATTCATTTGTTGATGCAAACAACAACAGCAGGGTTTCTGACAGGTACGTTGAGGATGGATCTTTTGTAAAGTTAAAAAATATACAATTGGGCTACAACTTCAGCAACTTTCCTAAGCGCATAAAAATCAATAAAATTAGGGTTTATGCGCAAGTAAAGAATGCTTTTGTAATAACGAAATACACTGGTTTTGATCCAGAAATTGCAGGCGGCGTTTTAGACACAGGTATTGACAGAGGTGCCTATCCACAAGCAAGAACATTTGCCTTAGGAATTGATGTTAAATTTTAATTACACTAATTGAATTAAAAAATGAAAAGAGAATTATCAACAGTAGTTTTTTTGTCGGTGTTGGTTATAACATTGGCATCTTGTAAGAAGTGGGTAGATTACAGCCCAAATGAAGATTTTAAACAAACAGAATTAGATTACCTTAGAGCAGAAGCAGACTATCGCACGATGGCAGTGAGCGTATACACTCCCATTCAATGGTTGAACCAAAGTGTTGTTATAGGAGAAATTGCATCAGACAACTCGGTAGCAGGTGGAGAAAGTGCCTCTGATATATTACCCTTGCAACAAATAGACGACATGTCCCATACTGCCAATAATTCAACACTAACTGAATTATGGCAAGCAGCATTTGAAGGCATTAACAGGGCAAATTATTTACACCAATACAAAGCCAAAAATCCAGGTGGTATTGCAGTAAACTTTACTGGCAAAGAGGCCTTATATGGCGAAGTATATTTCTTGCGTGCTTATTATTATTTTCATTTGGTGCGTTTCTTTGGTGATGTACCACTGTTTGTAGACAGGCGTCTAGGATTAACCGAAAGTAAATCATTGAAACGCTCAGACAAAGCACTTGTTTATGCACAAATTGAAAGTGACTTATTAAGTGCAATCGCAGTTCTTCCTAGTGCTCAAATTGAAAAAGGAAGGGTTACAAAATATGCCGCACAGGCCTTGTTAGGAAAAGTTTATTTATACCAACAGAAGTACACTGATGCTGCCGATATGCTTGCCAATGTAATTAATTCAAATGCATTTAGTTTGCCATCAAATTTTGAAGGGATTTTTCTTTCGAGTGGCGAAAACGGACCAGAATCTGTATTTGAAATTCAATACTCTAACACAAGTCCATACTTTAATTGGGGCGCAGTAAACAGAGGTCAAGGAAACCATTCGGTTCAACAATGTGGGATAAGAGGAATTAATGGAACAGATTCAATGCCATATGCGGCAGGTTGGAGCACCAATTTACCTACAACAGATCTAGCTGCTGCTTACCAAAGTGGCGACAAAAGAAAATCAGTAACTGTGCTGGATATTGCAGCCTATAAAGCCGCCCACCCAAGTTATAACATTACCTATCAAGAAGCTCCATTTAAGAACACTGGTTTATACAATCAAAAATACTTGCCTAGAAAAGGACAAACCTCTGGGCAAATAGAATTAAACTATTTAAACAATTACCGCACCATCCGTTATGCCGACGTTTTACTAATGGCGGCAGAGGCCTTAGTAAAATCTGGTGGCAGTGAAGTAAAAGCCTTGTCATATGTTAACTTGATTAGAGAAAGGGCATTTGGCGATAATGCCCACAACATTTCTGCAAGTGGCAATGCTTTATATCTAGCCATTTTAGATGAAAGAAGATTAGAGTTAGCCATGGAAGGCGATCGATTTTTTGATTTGGTAAGAACAGGTATGGCAGAAACAAAAATTACTGGATTTGTGAAAGGGAAACATGAAGTGTTTCCTATTCCTTTTGAGGAAATTAACATTTCTGGTTTAACTCAAAATGCTGGTTATTAATTATTAAAAAATAAAACCCATGTACAAACTAAGATATTTAATGGTGCTTTCATCCCTTGTGCTCACATTGTGGGGTTGCAAAAAGAAAGAGTATACAGACACCTCATTTTTAGATGGGATGTCGGCCCCAACTAATTTGGGAATGTTATTTGAAATTATACAAGATAACTCTGGAAATGTGAGTATCATCCCTACCGGTGAAGGGGCTGCATATTACCAAATATACTTTGGTGATACCTCCACTTTACCTGGAAAAGTTAATGCAGGCCAAGTTCTTGTGCACAAATATGCCGAGGGAACTTATGATGTTAAATTGGTGGGATATAGTGCCACAGGCAAATCAGCTGAATTTACAAAATCACTTACAGTAACCTTTAAAGCTCCAGAAGCATTAGAGCTAACAGCTGTGCCGGATGAGAACAACAATTTTAGAATTATTGTAAGTGCCACAGCTTTATTCGAAACCAGTTTCAAAATTTACTTTGGAGAAGACCCAAATGAAACTCCTATATCATTTAATGAAGGAGATACAGTTTCGCATGTTTATGCCAAGGTAGGAAATTACAAATTAAAACTTCAAGCCTTAGGAGGAGGAACAGCCATCTCAGAATTGGAGAAAAATATTTCGATTGAAAATCCTATTTTATTGCCAGTAAATTTTGAATCTAGCACCTTAGAGTATAAGTTTATTAATTTTGACGGTGGCGCTGCAACTGTTATCGATAATCCTGATAAAACTGGCATTAATACCAGTAATAAAGTGGCTCAAATGGTTAAGAGTGGCGGACAAGTATGGGGCGGCAGTTATATTGAGTTAAGTAAGCCTATAGACTTTACAACCAATAAAATCTTTAAATTAAAAGTCCGTTCGCCGCGCGCAGGTGCCAAGGTTCTATTGAAAGTTGAAAATTCAGGAGATAATAAAATCAATTACGAAAAAGAATTAAGTACCACTGTTGCCAATGGCTGGGAAGAATTGATATTTGATTATAGTGCTATTGACATTACTAAAAACTATAACAGGGTGATATTAATATTTGACTTAGGAACCATGGGCGACGGCTCTGCAAATTATACCTTTTGGTTTGATGACATTGATTTAGTCAACTCATTACCTTTAAAGTTACCAATGAACTTTGAGGCGGCATTTGTAGACTACACCTTTACTGGATTTGATGGTGGGGCGGTAAGTACAGATGGCAACCCGAGTAAAAATGGAATCAACTTATCAAACAAGGTCGGCAAAATGGTAAAAAGTGCAGGACAAACTTGGGGCGGTAGTTTTGCCACCTTAGCCTCACCAATGGCCTTTACTGGCACTAAAACTTTTAAAATGAAAGTTTATTCTCCCAAAGTAGGCGCTAAGGTTTTGTTAAAAGTTGAGAATCTAACGGATGACAAAATCAACTATGAAAAAGAAGTAACAACTACCAGCAGCAATGCTTGGGAACAATTAACATTTGACTTTTCTGCCATTAATGTATCCAATAGTTACCAGAAAGTTATTCTTATTTTTGAGAATGGCACGATGGGCGATGGAAGTGCTAATTTCACCTATTATTTTGATGATATTGAACTAAATTAATATTGAAAAACATGAGAAATCCAATTCAAAGAATAAGCATATTAATAGCGTTTGTTTTGTTTTTGACAAGCGCATGCAAAAAAGAAAATTATAAATTTGGGGAAGCAAATGCCCCAAAGAACTTAAGTGTAAGTTTAACGGTTGAGGGTGCAGATTCTGCAACAGCACCAAGTGGTAATGGCTCTGGAAAAGTAAATGTTAACATAAGCAGTTCGGATGCGTTAACCTATTGGATAGATTTTGGTGATGGCGTAAGCAAAGAGGCCCAAACTGGTGCAATTACCTATAAATATAAAACACCTGGTACCAAAACTTATCTAGTTACCGTAAACGCGATAGGCAAAGGTGGCTTAAGCAGCACCACAGCAAAATATGTTACTGTATTTGTTGCCTTTGAAATTCCGGCAAATATTTTACAATTTTTAACCAATGGTAGCTCTCGTGTTTGGGTTACAGATAAAGAAACTCCCGGTCATTTTGGTGTTGGGCCATTCATTGCATTTGAACCTATCTGGTATTCGGCACCACCAAACGGAAGGGATGCATGTGCCTATGACGATGAGATTACATTTACAAAGGATGCACAGAATAATGTTAGCATGTCTATTGACAATAAAGGTGAATTTTTTGCAATAGAAGCTGCAACAGGTTTTTATGGCGTCTCTGGAAAAGACGGTTGCTATGCCATCAATGCAGGAGCTAAAAACTTAGCTTTTATGGATGCCTCTTCAGGGTCAACACCTGATATTTCAACCCAAATTCAATTCATTGTTCCAGGCAATGGAATTATTAATTTTGGAACTGGCGGAACCGAGTATGAAATTTTATCTATTTCTGATACCCAGATTCATTTAAGAAGTGTTGGGGTAGATGGATTTGCTTGGTTTATGAAATTGACGCCTAAAAAATAACATGACAAACCTAAAACTATTTCCTTTATTGGCTGCACTTATTATGATTGCCTGTTCAAAAGCAGAATCAGCAGACCCCTTAGAGATTGCCCCAAGCAACCTTAACATTCAAACAACCATAGCTATTGACAGCAGTGGCAACGTTACTTTTGTGGCAAGTGCGAACAATGCTAGTAGTTATGAGTTTGATTTTGGAGATGGGGTATCTAGGGCTAGTGCAGATGGTAAAACCAGCTATAAATACAATAAAACTGGCATTTACAATGTAACAGTTTTAGCAATAAATGAAGCTGGCTTTACCAGTAAAACGGTAAAGGTTGATGTTTTTGTTACCAGTGCCGTATTTTGGTCAGATGAGTTCAATTATACTGGCTCTCCTGATGGAAATAAATGGACATATGATATTGGAACTGGAAGCAACGGTTGGGGAAATGCAGAACAACAATATTATACAGATAGAACGGACAATGCTTTTGTTTCTAATGGCACCTTAAAGATTACAGCAAAAGCTGAAAATTTTGGCGGTAAATCGTATACCTCTGCAAGGATGTTAACCAAAGGGAAATTTGTAATGCAATACGGCAAGGTAGAAGTACGCGCTAAACTGCCAGTTGGTGGCGGAACATGGCCTGCTATTTGGATGTTAGGAAATAACATTGATCAAGTGGGTTGGCCAGCCTGCGGAGAAATTGATATAATGGAACATTTGGGTAACCAAGTAAATAAAATATATCATACCCTACACTATCCTGGTCATTCAGGCGGTAATGCCACTGGAATGAACCATATGATAAGCAATGCTACCAGCGAATTTCATGTTTATACAATGGAATGGACTGCGGCTTCTATTCAATTTTCTGTAGATGGTGGTTTAAAATATACGTTTCCAAATAATAGCAGTATTCCTTATAATCACAACTTCTTTCTTATCTTAAACGTGGCCATGGGTGGTAATTTCGGGGGAACAATCGCACCAGGATTCTCAAGTAGTGCCATGGAAATTGATTATGTAAGAGTTTATAAATAGTGTTGTAAAGAATAATTCATTGCAACAGATTGGGCAATAATACCCTGCTAGATAAATTATCTGGTAGGGTATTTATTTATAAGTTTTAAATGAAACCTAAATGGAAAAGTGCACACTTATTTCTTGATCAATTTAAAATTAGTTTCTCTTAGTACCAAAAAGTAAATTCCAGGAGAAAAATCACTTAGGTTAATGTTAACATCAAGTTCCTCTATTTTCTCAGAAATAAGCAAATTTCCATAAATAGTCAAGCGCATTTCTTAATGAAATAAATGTTAATTAATGCCTGGGTGTTGAAGAATAAAACAGAAACAAATCTAAATGCAAATACTATTCACGATGCTTTAGAAATCTTGCAGGAACGCCTCCCCAAATTTCATAAGGATTAATATCTTTATTCACTAAACAATTTGCACCAATTATAGCCCCATCACCAATTTTAACACCTTTTAGGATGGTTACACCTCTTCCAATCCATACGTCAGCACCAATAGTAATATCTGCAATTTTTGCCTTTTGGTTCATTATTAAATCTCCTTTAGAAAAACTGTGATCTTGGTCAATTATGAATACATCGGGTCCAATTCTTGTATATTTTCCTATTGTTAATTTTCCTTTAATTGAAAAGTAACAATTTCTTCCAACACCAGAAAAATCGCCAATTGTAATGCTTGGATTTGGCATTGTTAAGATAAAATAACTATTCTCTTTCAATGTGCAGGACTGTCCAATAACAATCTTAGCATTATCAGTTAAATTAAATTCATTACCCGATTTTATTATTGAATTGGACCCTACTTTAATTTTATTATTGCGCAACGTATAAAAAAGCGTAATTAATTTATCCCTCCAAGAGCGATTATAAGAGCTTGCCTTATCTTTTAATTCAAATCTTGTTACATGCATGGGAGGCAAGTTAAGCACTTTTATTTGGAGAATATACAAAAAATAATTCTATTAAAACGCTAATCATCAAATTGCATCTTCTATTGCTTTAAAAACTTAAAATGGCTTGTTCCTACTTCTAACAAATAAATTCCTTGGGGTAGCTCACTTAGATTTATGCTGGTTTCTAATGCTTCTATTTTCTTGCATTCAAGCAAGTTTCCAGAGGCACTATACAACTTATAAAGTGTCCCAAAAGAAGCATCCATGACCGTAAAATAAACAAACGACTCTGCAGGATTTGGAAACACCTGCACTTTTTGAGGGGATAAATGATTAAAACCCGTTGTACTAATAGCAACCTCTGTCCAAGAAGTATCTGTTTCATTGCATCTAAATGCTACTAAATTTACCTTGAAGTTTCCGTTAGTTTTATAGGTATGCAAAGGCTCAAATTGTGTAGAAGTATCGCCATCACCAAATTCCCATAAATAGCCGTCTGCATTTGTTGAGGTATTTTGAAACTGAATGGTTTTGGGATTGGAAGTTTGATGTTTGAAGTTTGCTTTTGGTCCAAATTCACCAAGGTTCCAATCGCGTAACTTTTGATAAACAATCAACTTTGCCGCTTCTCTAATGGCCGCGGCTTGGGTAGTTGGCAATCCGCCATTATTTGTAATGAGAGTAGGATCTTTCTTGAGAATGAGTGCATAAAATGAACAAGCAGCAGCATAACTTCCTGCCAATGAAGGATGGCTTTCATCTGCGTTGTAAAGTTCGATGCTTGGGCTATTTGCTCTAAGGTATTTCCAAACGGCCCCTACGGGTGATAGTAAGGCTTTGTTATCATCAGCCATTTTCCTGTATCGCAACGCCAATAAACTATCCATGCCTGTGTAGGTACATACGGGTGGCCAGGTTGGGCAGTTTTGAGCATCACCATTTTTTCTTCCCCATGTCATATAAAATACTGTCTTTGTACAGTTATTATTTGCCTTTATCAAACTATCCAAAGCCCTAGCATAAGGAAATACCTGGGTTTCCACTTGTTCAGATGGAAATGAGGGCAATTGGCTTTGCTCTTGTAATACAACATAATCCCATTTTTGGGAATTTATTTTTGCAAGTGACACTTCATTTTTTGAATGCCCCATTAATGTAAAACCACCTGGAGTATTGGCATCAGTTTGCAGGGTGTCTCCACTGGAAAGTGCTATATTGGTTAAAAGTAAAGGCAGGTTATTATATTGCGTATAGCTGTTACCTAGAAAAAGCACTTTGCGGGTGCCTGATTGCCCATTGACTTTTGCTTCAATTGTTAAAAAAGCTAAAAAAAATAGGATTATCCTAGCCCAAATTTTAGGAAACATTCCAGTTTAGTTAACGATATAAAAATGTTGCTATTCCACCCTCTTGTACTTCATGAATCAGTTCAAAGTTTGGATGTTGCTTAGTAAAATCAAGAGTTTGGTTATACCAAAGTCTTGGTCGTTCTCTATGTTGTCTCCAATCTTGCATTACAATTATTGTTTTGTTTGGGACAAAGTTTTTTGAAAAGATATTAAACCAAGCATTATTCGCATCTAGTGTTCTGCCACAATCAACTATAATGATTTCTATATTTTTATCTTCCCATTTTATTTGAGGAAGATTTTCATTTCCATCAAAATTTGTAAACTTACCTTGATATACCTGTATTTTGTCTAAAATATTAGCAGCGTATCTTTCAAAAATAAATTTGAAGTCGCCGTGATTATTTGGCCTATCAGCATCAGCATAATGGGGGTCCATCCAAGAAGATCGCCAAACAAAATCATCAAAAACATGCAACCTTTTATCATTAAACAACTGATTTTTACTAAAAGCATCCACTAAATGCAGGGTTGAATGCCCAAACCATGGCCCAAGTTCTATTACTTCTCCCCATCCAGAGTAGCTTTTGGCTATATAGTGATAATAACGTATTTCCTCCTTTGAAATCATGCCAGGCATATCATATACTTTTGGGTTTTCACTTAGCCATGGAGCAAATTTATCCATGATTGAATATTCTAATTGAAACTGCCCCTTCTCATTCTCCCAGCCAAGAACTTTTCCCTTAGGTGTGCTGCTAATTCTTTGAAAATCCTCAATCAACAATTGTAGTCTCTCCATTTGGTTCGATAAGTTCAATAACTGCTTATCAGACATAGATTTAAAACCTAATTCAATTGTATTTAGACAAAATTGAATTTGTGTATCTAATGGAATTTGGGAGAAAATTTTTCTTCCATATTTTGTAAATATTGAACCCATCTTTTTTCTCCAAATATAAAAAAAACCTTAAGATAAGTGCGATAATTGATTTAAGCTTATTTTTATATCATCTAAAACCATTGGATTATAAATGGAGGAAGGAACTAAGTAAATTTTTTATTCTGCCTTTTACTCAAATTGTCTAAAAAACGATAGGGCAGAGCACAAAGGCTTGCATGTTTAACGAAATGCATAAAATTTCTTCGAAAAGTCCAATATAAATCAATAAGGCTTAAAAGAGAGGAGAAAATTCTAAAAGAAACAATAATTTTGTAGCATGAACCAAGTGCGAAATATCCATCAGTTAACCAAGTTTGAGTATAAAAGCTATTTTGAACAAGCCGTTGATTTTGATTCTTACCTGAACAAAATGCAGGAGGAAGCGGCTTTGAAATCTGAAGAGGGTCTATTGTCTTATGTTCCCATGAACTTGCAACGTGTAACACGGATTCTTAAAACCTATGAGGTTTCTTCGAGTTTATTAGAAACTATTGAGCAAATTCAACATAAAATTTATTGGCTTGTTATTACAGAAAATTGGTGTGGAGATGCGGCACAGATTATTCCGGTTATGCACAAAATTGCACAAAGCGCTGGCGGTAAAATTAATTTGAAACTTATTTATAGAGATGAACATCTGCCCTTAATAGATGCCCACCTAACAGGTTCAAGCAGATCTATCCCCAAATTAATACAATTAGACACTCACTTTAACCTAACCGCAATCTGGGGACCTAGGCCAAATGATGCCCAGCAGCTAGTGGTAGAACTAAAAAATAATCCAGCAACTGCAGACAAATACAGTGAAGAACTTCATAAATGGTATGCCCAGAATAAACAGACTTATATAGAACGTGACTTAATCAAGGCAATTCAAAAAGGGTCTGCCTTATGCGCAGATTGCTTTATTTAAGAGGAATTTTGTGCCATGCGCATTATCCAATTGTTTTTCGGTCTGACCCTAAGTCTTAGTTTTACAAAAGGCTTTGCACAAATCAAAGTTCAACCAGCACCTGCTAAAAAACTAAGTTTGAGTACCTTTTTTTCGGACAGTAACAGGAAAAATATCACCCTCACGCTTGTGCCAGGCTTTGGCAACAAGAAAGGTAATATGTTTGCACGAACCAATATTTATAGCCTGAATATTTTTGCAGGTGCTTCTGCCGGCAATGAGAGGCTAGAGATAGGCGGCCTGCTAAATTACGAAAGCGGTTCTGTAAAAGGCCTACAAATTGCAGGCTTATGCAACTATGTTGAAGGGAATGTGTCTGGCTTACAAATAGGCGGACTATTTAATAGGGTAAAAGGTGCGGCCAGCGGCTTACAAATAGGATTCATAAACCACTCAGATAGCATCGCAGGACTTCCAATCGGTTTTTTAAGTTTTGGTAAAACACATTTTAAACAGATTGAAGTGAGTTTAAACGAAAAGCAGCTCTGGAATTTTGGATTTAGAACAGGTGTAAAAAAGCTTCAAAACATATTTTTATTGGGCGTACAATCGGGTCAAACCAAACTAATTTGGACCTATGGATATGGCGTTGGAACACTTGTTCCTCTTGAAAAAAAATGGCAATTAAGTTTAGACTGGGTAATTCAACAAATGAGGGTAGCAGGAACCAATGATAGAAGCACAAATTTGATAAACACCATTTTTATTGGCTTTGTTAAGCCTGTTAATTCAAAGCTTTCTTTAAGTTTTGGGCCAAGCCTAGACCTAAGCATTTTTAGCAATAAAGGACCCAACTATAAGAGCAGATTTAGTTCTTATACTGCAAATTACTCCTTTTCTGAGAATTATGGACAAAAAACAGTGCGTATTTGGGTAGGAATTAAAGCAGGTGTACGCATTTGGTAAAAGGCAAATAATAGCGATTAGTCCAAAGAGCCTTCTAACAGTTTAGTATTTTGTGTTGCGGCAAATTTTACTTTTTTATCTGCTAGCTTTTGTTGCACCGCAATTGTTGAGTGATAATGTTCTGGATGCCACAAGTGATATTGTATAAACCTGTTCTTTAATCTTAAGAAAGAAATACCAAGTGCATGTAAACGCCACTCTATATCGGTATCTTCACCGATACCTGCTTCCACATAGCTTTCATCAAACCCCTTTGCAATTAAAATATCACTTTTATGAATGCTCCAATTATGACCCCAAATTCCAATTTTATACTTGGGAGGCAAAAAGGGTAAATACCAAGCGGCATCCAATCTTTGGGTTTTGCTAAAAAGCAATAGAATTGGGTTAAGCAAACTAAGTTGCTTTTTTTGATAAAATTGTTGCGTAAGATTTTCACTAAGCATTACCCTGCGACCATATAGCGCTGCGCCAAGCTTTTTGGCTTGCACATGAGAATAGATAAACCTAGGATGTAAAATACAATCACCATCAATAAAAATTAAATACGTGCCTTTGGCGTGTCTAATTGCCGCATTAAGAATTTTGCATTTCCTAAAACCATTATCGTCCTGCTGCAAGTGAACCAATGGAAATGGCATTTGATTTTGCCATGCGTTTATAAAGTTTTTGGCAACTTCGCTATCATTGTCTTCTGCCACCAATACTTCCAAACTGCCTGGCTTATATTGGGCCTGCAAACTTTTAAATATTAGCGCTAGGGCATCTAAGTTTTTATAAATAGAGATGATGAGCGTGGTTTCTATCAAAACAATTAAAATTAGAACACAAGATTACTAAAATTAATTGCATTCGGGAAAAATCATATGCCTGCGTACCAATCATTATTAAATAAAAAGGGGAGTTTGCCAACAATGGCAAACTCCCCTTCCTTCTTTTGAGAAAAACTTAATTAGGGTAAAATTACCTTGTTAATTACATGTACAACTCCGTTTATAGCTTGAATATCTGCGGCAACTACAGACGCATCTGTTGTTTTGCCACCGTTTAATTTTACGCCAGAAGTAGTATTAAAAGTAAGTTCAACTGCTGTATTTAAAGTAGTTACTTTTTGTCCGTTTCCGATTTGTGTTGATCTTACTTGGCTGCCTAGAACATGGGCAGTTAAAATTGGGACTAACTGCTCTTTAGTGGTTCCCTCTAAGTTAAAATTGATATCAGCAAAAGCTTGATTAATGGGTGCAAATACCGTTAGGTTATCTGTATTGTCTAAAGTTTCTACCAATTCTGCTTTGGCAACTGCAGCTACCAAAGAGGTAAACAAAGGATCATTTATAGCAATATCCACTACAGTTGGAGGCAACAAAACAGCATCAATAATGTGCACTACACCATTACTTGCATCAACATCCGCGGTGATTACATTTACATCTTTGTTTAATTTTATTGGAGCAATTCCAATTTTTAAGGAAACGCCATTATTACCAACTTTAAATAAAGTAGGTTCATACGCATTTTTTAACTGGGTAGATTTAACTTCGGTACCTAAAACATGGTATAACAATACTGATTTAAATCCTTCAAGATCTTCTCCTGATAAGCCATTGATATATTTCTCATCAATTTGTAGTGCTCTGAAGGCTGCATTTTTAGGGGCAAAAACAGTAAAGTTTCCTGTTCCGTTTAAAGTAGCAACTAAACCAGCCTTAGTAAGCCCTGCCACTAAAATAGAAAATGAAGTATCGGCACTTGCAATACCTACTATGGTTTTTTGGGTTGGGGTTGGGGTTTCTTTTTTGTCTTCTTCTTTTGTACAAGCAGTAAACAATAGTGCAGAGGCTACCAATGCGCTAGTTAGAAAGCTAAGTTTTTTCATGTTTAAAATTGTTTTTTTTGATTTGTAAGCTATAGACATACAAAGCCTTTCTTAGTTGTCTGAACAAGACTAAAAAAAACTATTCCAACTGATAATTAGACAAGAATATTTTTATCAAAACAATTTCTTTTCTTACTTGTACAAACACATCAAAAATTTGTTTGTAAGTATTTGGTCTAAATTTTAGAACTTTGATTGCCGTAAAAAACCTTATGCCAATATTAAAAACATTATCAGCAATTTTGTTACTTCTTTTATGGAGTGCATGCGGGCAACAATACTATTATTTGAATAAAGTAAGAGCAAGTCCAAAAAAGGGAAGTTTTACAATCCAAATTGAAAACAAAGCGCCAAAGTATTTAAGTTCCAACTTTGAGGCAGAAGTTAAAGATGCGGCTATAAAAAAACTAATAAGGCAAGGTCATGCTTATAAACCAAATAATCCACAGTATATATTTACCCTAAGTATAAAACTAGACTCGGTTGAAACCACCGGTATAGCTTATGTAGGAGGCATGTATGTTGGCAGAGCTATAGCCATAGGGAATTATAAAAATTATACCTTAAATAGCAGGGGCATTTACCTGAAGTTAGCAACAGAATATGTGAAAACCAAAGCAAACATTTGGGAGATGGAGTATGATTTGTATTATTTTGCGCAAGCCCAAAAAGACCTACGAAGAACCAAAGGGGTAGTTCGGTATATGATGGGACAGTTTAAACATTAATAAAATGGTTCAATATAATCCAAAAGAATGGTTTGGGTTAATTTTCAAGTTTCATAAAAGTGATACTTTTAGACAACTATTTTGGGTAATGGTTTGTGTTGCCCTTTACTCCCTTCTATTGGCCTATCTAGAAATTGAAATACTTTCACTCAATTTTAAATCAACCCCGGCACTGCATAGTATTTTGGGCTTTGTCTTATCCATTTTATTAGTATTTAGAACTAATACGGCTTATGATAGGTGGTGGGAAGGCCGAAGACATTGGGGGGCGCTCACCAATCATTCTCGCTCAATTGCTATTAAAATAAAAAACATGGTTCCTAATCAGCATTTTCATTATTCAGAGATTATGGAATGGATTGCAATTTACCCAAAGGTTTTAGCTACTCATTTAAGAAACAAGAAGCTAGACCATAAACACATACCAAATACGGTGCACCAGCCTAATTTTGTCTATTTCAAAATTAGTGCAAGCCTAAATTTTCTAAAGACCGAAGGCGTAATAAACGATTTGCAGTTGCTTCAACTCAATACGGAGTTAATGGCTTATACCGACGTTTGTGGCGCATGCGAAAGAATTAAAAACACACCCATACCATTTAGTTATAGTATGTTTCTAAAGAAATTTATTTTCATTTACATCATCACCATGCCGTATGGATTTATTAAAGAGTTTGAGTATGGAATTGTGTTAGTGGTAACCTTTGTTTTATATGTTTTGGGCAGTTTAGAATTGGTAGCAGAGGAAATAGAAAATCCATTTGGAACAGATGCCAACGACTTAAACCTCGATGAAATGGCCCATAACATTCAACTTAACGTGAACGAAATTGCTTACACTTTTTAACCAATCAACTTCAAACCTATTGCCATGCGACGGGGAGTTATACTTAATAGATAACTTTATTGAACCCCAAGAAGCCAACGATATTTTCAGACAATTACAGGAAGAAATTGATTGGCAACAATATCAAATTAGAATGTTTGGTAAAATGCTCAATCAACCACGACTTACAGCATGGTATGGGCAAGCCAATATTGCATACAGTTATTCTGGTTTGAACCTAAAAGCCCAAGCCTTTACACCCTTGCTCGAAACATTAAAGACCTCCGTTGAAGCGAGCTATCAAACACAGTTTAACAGCGTATTGCTAAATCTATATCGCAACGAGAGAGACTCCATGGGCTGGCATGCAGATGATGAGAAAGAATTGGGCATAACACCTTTAATTGCTTCACTAAGTTTTGGTTCAACCCGAAAATTTTTGCTAAAACATAAAAAAGAGAAAACGCTTAAATTAAGCTTGAATTTAACACCAGGTAGTTTAGTTATCATGAAAGGAAGCATGCAACAAAATTGGTTGCATGCCATTCCAAAGGAAACAAAAACAGCTGGGGCAAGGATAAACCTTACTTATAGGGAAATATTGAAGCGCTGAAATATCACTCAAAAAGGGGATGGTGGCCTATAACGAAAATAGGTATTTTTGGACCATTAATAAACACCCTATGATACTTTTAATTGGTGCCTCTGGTCTTCTTGGTTCAAGCATAGGCCAAACTTTACAAGAGAAAAAAATTCCATTTGTTGCCGCAGGAAGAAATGAAAATAAACTACTAAAGGCATATAAGAACCCGCCGCCCTTTAGAGCACTCGATTTATTTAAACCCACTAATTTAGAAACCGCTCTAGATGGTATTGATAAAATTATCGTTAGCACCCACGCACTTTTTGGTACTGGAAAAACAGATTCGTCTAAACTAGATAGAGATGGGATAATTGCTCTTATCAACTATGCTAAAACCAAAAATATTGCTAATTTCATATTGGTTTCAGTACATGGAGCAGCTAATAAACATCCAGTAGATTTTTATGAAAACAAGTTTTTTTCTGAAACAGCTCTAGTTAATAGTGGCATACCTTACACTATATTACAACCAACTGCATTTATGGAATTACATATAGGGGAGCTTTTTGGCAAACGTTTGATATTAAAAGGCAAGGCTAAAATACTAGGTAAGGGAGAAAGTGTGAATAATTATGTGTCTGTAAAAGATTTAGCTGACGTCATTGCACATCTAATTTTAGACAAACCAAAGAATCAAAGAATCGAGATTGGTGGCCCTGACAATATGAGCAAAAAACAAATAGCTAATATTTATGCAAAGCATTTATTAATTGAACCCAAAATAAGTTATATCCCAATAACAATACTTAAGCTGATGTCAAATTTGTTGTATCCCTTTCATAAAGGAATTTCTCGGGTAATTAAAATGACTATTCATAATGATAGCTACAGCAACGCTATGCACAATTTGCAACTTTTTGAGAAATATAGCATACAACCAATGAGTACCGAAAAATTCATTGAATTACACATAAAAAGTGTCAGAAAGGTAATTTAAGCCCCCCAGAAAGGGTGAATGTATTTATTTAGTAAGTACAATATCTTTGATAATTATTTCTAATTTCATAATATTGAATCGATGGATTACATTAAAGCCAGTGAGTTTATAATAAATAAGGTAAAGAATGATTTACCTGAATTTTTAAAATATCATAGTTACCATCATGTAATGGATGTGCTTGAAGCTGCCATAAACCTTGCTAAATTAGAATGTATATCTGACTATGATTGCCTTTTACTTAAAACGGCCGTTTTATACCACGATGCTGGTTTTATTAAACAAACCAATGAGCATGAGAAAATAGGTTGTGAAATTGCCCAAGAAACTTTACCTCAATTTGGCTATACCGCAGAGGAGATTGATAAAATTTGTGGAATGATAATGGCCACAAAAATTCCTCAATCGCCTAATAACTTGCTCGAACAGATCATTTGTGACGCAGACCTTGATTACCTAGGAAGGGATGATTTTTGGAAAATAGGCAACAACCTTTACCATGAGTTGAAGATTTATGGCGTTTTAAATAATGAAAAAGATTGGAATAGATTGCAACTTAAATTCCTTACTTCGCATAACTATTTCACAAAAAGTGCCATCGTGCTAAGACAAGAAAAAAAGAATGAGCATGTAGAAAAAATAAAACAAATAGTTTCAACGTATCAAGAATAAAAATAAACATGACTAAACCAGTTATACTTGTTCCTACAGATTTTACCCCAATTGGTGAAAGTGCTGCTAACTACGCCCAGCAATTGGCAACAATTCTCCATGCCAAAGTAACCATGTTGCATGTGGTGAGTAAAGATAAAGAATTTGCCAAAGCCGAAGCAGCGCTTCAAACTGTTGCTTCCCAACTTACCCTAAAAGGCGTGGAATCTGATACCCATGTAGCGGTTGGAAATATTTTTGATGATATTGGTGCAGTAGCTAAAACCTTGGATGCCAAATTAATCGTTATGGGAACACATGGCGTTAAGGGCATGCAACACATTATGGGCTCCAAGGCCTTAAAAGTAATTACAAACAGTGATGTGCCTTTTATTGTGGTTCAAAACAAGCCACTTAAACCAGAAGGATTTAAGAATATCGTCATCCCCCTAAACTTTCAACAAGAAGTAAAACAAAGCATCAAGTATGCATGGGAAATTGGCAAATACTTCAATGCAAAAATTCATATAGTTTACCTTAAAGAAAAGGACCCTTTTATTGCCGCTAAAATTGAAAGAAACATTCCTTATGCTGAAGAGTTACTTGAGGAAAATGGCGTTAGCTACGAAATCACAGGAATAGAAAAAAATAATTTCGCCAAAGATTTCTGCCAATTCTCTGAAAAAGCAAATGCAGATTTAATCACTATCATTAATAACCAAGAGAACATTTTTACTTATTTCGGTGGCTCTTTTGAGCAAACAGTAATTGGAAATGAGCAAGAAATCCCTGTATTAGTTATTAACGCAATACATCTAAAAGCCGCATACAGCTTTAGCATTTACTTTGGATAAACTTAGTTAAATGATCCTTGGCTCATTAATCTTTTAAAAACCTAAAGCCATGAATAAAATAAACAATTTAGCAGCATTATTGGCTGTTACCTTTTTAGTAGGATTTGTATCCTGTAAAAGGCTAGAAGAAGGAAACAAAGGCGGCGGCTATTCTAAGGAATGCAATTTAACTGGCACCCTTATTAAAACAGAGTATAGCAAAAGCGTCTTAAATAATTTATGGATACAAGGCAATAATGGAGAGGTTTATCAGGCTTGTGCAAATGATGTCATAAACTTTGCTGCAGAATCATTTGTTGAAGGACAAAAAGTAGTATTTGGCACAAGAGCCCTAAAATCAAATGAAACTTGCGAGACTATTTTTGTTGAATGTCCAACGGGTATGATAATGCCAACTCAAAAAGTTGGAGTTACCTGCATTAGCAAAGTTTCTGGAAAATGTGGCAAAAGCCTCATTAATAGGCCATCTTTGGACAAAGAACAAACAGTAAGTATAGAAAATGTATGGCAAGAAGGTAACCACTTAAAGTTATTTGTAGCGTTTAGTGGCTGTAATTTTGATGCTTCGCCCATTAACTTACATTGGGATGGCAACTTAATGAAGAGCAATCCTGCGCAGGTAGAATTTGCTTTAGGAAATATGCCTCCTTCTCAAATGTGTACTGCTTATTTTACGGATACTTTATGTGTAGATATTAGCCGTTTAAAGACCTTTGGAAACCATTTTAGCTTACAAGTAAAAGGATATAAAAAGGGACCCATCTCCCTAAGTTTTAACTAGGGTGTAGCTGTGATATGCAGTTGTGTTCCGAGATTTCGCACATAATACTGTCTAAGGCCCCGCTTCGCGGGGCCTTCTATTTGCGAGCCATTGCTAGCCACAAACCTCGACCCACAACAATTCACAAAGGTGCTGCCACTAAACTGCCCACACCTAAAAAATAAGGTAGAATTTTCTACACTCACATAACTGCAACTGCTATCCACATTTACCGGACAAGAACGGTCAAACGCAACATACTTTTCTTGGCCTTCAAATCCAGTATTATAAATGATGACTCCTCTTTGTTTATATCCTTGGTTAGGCTCATAAACATATCCATTGGTAAACTGCAAGTCTGCATAACCCGGTAAGTTAAGATTCACATAAAAATCAACATTCACAGGCGGAAAAAAATCTCCTTGCTGATTCTGGTTCTCATCCTTGCGGCAGGCCCAAAAGCAAAGAGTAGCAAGACAAAATAATAAGGCAGTTTTAATTATCTTCATGCTTCAAAGATAAATGATTTAACAAAAGCAAGGTGGGGCAAAAAACTACAAATCAGAATTTGCAACTGCTTCCAATTCTAAAATCTCTTTGTATAGACTTTTCCCATCAGAAAATACACCAATAAGCCTAAGTTTATCTCCGCGTTTATCTATTGTATACGTAACTCTGCGCACAAAATCTACTCCTGTAGGTATCGTAAAAAAGCTAAATGACTTTGCCTCCTTCCAATCGGCATACCATAAAATGGCCGCCCCAGAACTTGTTAACTTCTGAAATGAATTGCCCCAAGATACAGGATACGCTTTCACCTTAAAATCTAACTGGTTATAAGTGTCGCTGCTATTGTCCCAAAATATAATGGTTCCCAATGTGTCTATATCATAAATGGTTTTATTGAAATCGCCAGATGCCGAATCTTGCTTTATCCATTGATAGCGGCTTATTTTTCTTGGACCACTAAAATTTTGTCTCAGTGCATTTTCTGTTTTGCATGCACTCAAAAAAACCAAAAATAACAATACGGTTTGAACCAAGTGCCTAGTCTTCATAAACATTGAAATTAAATTGTAAACCTGCGAACAACATAAAATAGTCCATCTTCCAGTATTGATCCTCTGGATAATCATAGAAATTCCCTGCAGGAATTACCTTTTCGTAGGCTTCAAAATTCACAGGTACCCAGGAGTCGCTGCTGCCATCTTCGCCCCTAACTCCAGATAAATCATTATAATTAGAACCCATGTTGGTTGCCCCTGCTAAACCAAAATAAAGATTCAAAGGGCCTTTTAACTTGATGCTAGCATCTATTTTATAGAAAAATCCGAAAGTACTGTACGTGCCATTTATAGGCTGCAACTGGCTAAATGAAACGGTGCCATCTGGGTACTCAAAATTTGAAACTAAGGAGCTACTTGCAAAACCAATGCGCGTTTGCATGGCCCATTTCTTGCGGTTGCCAAATACCAAACCAAAATCTAATGGTGTGCGGTTGTATAAGGTAAATTGCCTTATGTTTCCATTATTAAACTCAGCCTTCATGGCGTTTCTGGCAGCGCTCATGTTAAGGCACATGCCAAAGTTATCAGTTAGCCAAAAACGCAGGCCTATGTCTGTAAGATAAGGCAGGCCTGAGGCACCCATTTCTCTTTTTAATTGCGAACCATATACTTCATTATAAGACTGTGTTGCAGCCTTGATACTTTTGCCGCCAATGCTATTGATGGCTGCACTAAAATTTAGGTCTATTGCCTCTAACTGTGCCTTGCTGGATAAAGCCAACAAAAGCATCAACAAAACAAGCAAACAAGGAGTATTAAGTTTTTTCATGGTGCTTATTTTTTATTTCCAATGATGATAGCAGCTTGTATATTGAAGGAATTTAATTGGTAAGCATAAAATGGAGCAATGCCAAGCTCTGTGGGGATATAATCAATATAATAGGAAGCACGCAGCCGAAAAAATCGCATGGGATACACATCGGCATAAAGGGTCATTCCCAAGGTAGTATTCTGAGAAAATAAACCAGTATTACCCTGGTATAATTGCACAAATTCATCTGGATTATCAGTTGATTTTGTATCCTTTTTTAGTACTTTAAAATTGCCAATATCGATTGGGCAAACACCAAAGGTAAAGTTATCCGATAGCTTATAGCCAAGCCCAAAGGTATGAAACAAGTTGTGCCTAATTTTAACCGTTATGTCGCCTTCATAATTACGACCTTGACTAGTATAATCACCACTACCGTGGGTAGAGAAATGTTTGTTTTCCCAGCCTGTAAATACATGCATGCCATCTCTGGTATAAGTGCCCCATTCAAAACCCATACCGTGGAAGAAATTGTTGAACTCAAACCTATCCTCAAAATTTGGATAGGTAAGGTGGTTCCATTTATATACTTCGTTCTTAAAATTGGGCAAACCCTTAGAGAAGGTAGAGCCTTGGTAAGTAATGCCAAAATACGTTTGTCCAAAGGCAGTAATTGCAATTCCCTGAATGCACAAGATTGCAAGAATAATTTTAACTTGGGTAGTTCTCATACGTTAATCGAATAGCAAGTATAAGAAAATACCCATGTTAAAAGAAAATGAAGTTTATCAGTTTCCTTGCCTTGCCTTCTTCATTGGGTTGGCATCGTCATATTGACCTCTACCAAGGGTTTTAGATTTATACAATTCAAATGCAGTGGGTGTTAATTCTTTTGTCCAAGCATTATTGCGTTCATCTATGTCCGCGGTTTCTTTGTAAGGGTCAAGCTGTATGCCAACCACCTTTTTGTCTTTTGCAAAGGTTTTGATTACCTCTTTTTCATTCTTGCGCCAGATATAAGCATTGATATATTCAACCTCTTTGGTTCCGTCTTCGTAAGTCCACTCAACTATAATTGGCATTACACTGCCTCCTTTATTGCTAAAGTGCAATTCATAGTAATACTTGTCTTTATACTTTTCAAAATCAGCCTCGGTAATGGGTGTGGTGCTCTCATAGCGGTTAACGCGCCTTGAGCTGGTATCTGTTGTAGGTTTATAGTAATAATAAAAATCGCGCAAGCTAGTGTCTTTATCCACCAAAAATACCATGCCACTGGCTAAGTTTCTTTGCCTGCTTACATGAATAAACTCTTCTGGCTCTGGTCTACTTCTTCTTGTTTCAAACTTCTCTAAGGGTGCCTTTGGCACATCTGCTCTAAACACAAACACACTGTCTAATGAAATATCAACAGGTTCTATATCATAAAACCATGCGCGCCAATACCAATCTAAATCTACTGCCGATGCATCTTCCATGCTTCTAAAGAAATCAGCAGGTGAAGGATGTTTAAATGCCCAACGCTTGCAATATTCCTTAAAGGCATAATCAAATAATTCTCTACCCATTACAGTTTCCCTTAAAATATTGAGGGCTGTGGCTGGCTTTGCATAGGCATTCGGACCAAACTGTATGATGTTTTCGCTATTGGTCATAATGGGCTCTAGCTGATTTTTTGGTAGGCGCATATAATCTACAATCTTGTGAGCTGGACCTCTAGACGAAGGATAATTGTTATCAAACTCTTGCTCGGTTAAAAATTGCACAAAAGTATTTAGTCCCTCATCCATCCAACTCCATTGACGCTCATCGCTGTTAATAATCATTGGAAAAAAGTTGTGTCCCACCTCATGAATGATAACGCCAATCATGCCATACTTGGTTCTAGCACTGTAGGTTCCATCCTCTTCGGTTCGGCCAAAATTAAAACATATCATAGGATACTCCATGCCACTGGCTGCCTCCACACTTATGGCCACAGGATATGGATATGGAATGGTAAACTTGCTGTAAGTCCTAATGGTTTGTGCCACTACCTTACTTGAGTATTTTCTATACAATCCATACGCTTCTTTTGGGTAATAACTCATGCACATTACCTTTTTACTTTCTACAGGTTCGGCCATGGCATCCCACACAAACTTCCTTGAGCTTCCCCAAGCAAAATCGCGCACATTTACTGCTTTATACTTCCAAATTTTATATTGGCCTTTTATTGGGTTTAACTCACGTTGTTTGGCCTCTTCTAAACTCACAATTTCTATAGGCTCAGTTGCTGTTTGTGCTTTGTTCCAGCGGGCCAATTGCTCTTTGGTTAAAACCTCTGCATAGTTACTGCATGTTCCTGTAGAGCCCACCACATGGTCGGCAGGCACTTTCATATTCACCTCAAAATTTCCAAAAACCAATGAGAACTCTCCCCTACCTGTAAACTGTTTGTGGTTCCAACCTTGATAGTCGCTATACACGCACATTCTTGGATACCACTGCGATATGGTAAAGGTACAGTTACTGTCTGAACCAAAGCGCTCATAACCGCCTCTGCCGCCAATTTTCATGCGCTCAGGAATTTTGTAATTCCACTTAATTCTAAAGCTAAATTTCGACTTTGATTTCAAGGGCGACTTCAACTCTACACGCATCATGGTTTGGTTGATGGTATATTTTAATGGGTTGCCAAATGTATCTGTTACAGACAAGATGTTTACGCCATACCCTTCTAAGTTCTTTCTAAATTCTAATCCTTCCAACTGCCCAACAGATAGTGGATATGATTTCTCGCTGCCATCAAAATTGTTGCTTTCTGCGTTTGATTGATGCTGGTTTTCATCCAACTGAAGCCAAACATAACTTAGCACATCTGGCGAATTGTTGTGATAGGTAATTTGTTCATCGCCGTGCAAACGCAAATTGGCTTCATCTAAAAAAGCTTCGATTTTATAATCGGCTTGTTGCTGCCAATATTGATGCCCTGGCGCACCAGAAGCAGCCCTGTAGGTATTAGCATCTGGCAAAATAGTTCCCAATTGCTCAAACTTGTTTCCATGATTTGAACTTGGATTGTTGCGGAGATTCTGGGCTTGCAAAACAAATGCACTGCCACAAATCCATAATAAAAGTAGAATTCTATTCATTGTTTAATTTATAATTTCTTGTAAACGCTGCCATGTTAATCCCAAAGAAACAACAACAGCTAATAATCCATAAACCCTTATTTGCCTTGAGAGTTTAACTTTAAGCATATTCTCCAAAAGCCAGCAAATAGCAAATAGTACCAACACAATTAACAATTGGCCTGCTTCTAAACCCAAATTAAAAAACAATAAGGGCTGCAACATTGAGGCTTGGTCTGACAACATTGATTTTATTAAAGTGGAAAATCCCATGCCATGCACTAAACCAAAAAACACCACCAAGGCAAGGGTGGGTAAAAAAGCTTTGTTCTCTGACGCTTCTTTTTGCAAAATAGCCATTAACGCGGTTATCAAAATGGTGACGGCAATGCCCATTTCTACCCAAGCACTTGGCAATTTTATGAAACCAAAAACACTTAATGCCAATGATAAACTATGCCCAAGGGTAAACCCCGTTATTAGCCAGAACAGGCGTTTTAGCTGATTGTTGCCAAAATAGGGCGTACACAAAACCAATAAAAAAAGCATATGATCAAAGCCTGCAAAATCTGCAATGTGCAAACAGCCCTCTGTAAACCATAAACTTATTTCACCCATCTATTATTTATATTTGAAGAGATGCAAACTAAAAAAAATATCCTAAAAGCCATCACCTTGTTTTGTTTAACGGCTGTATTATTATCTATGCGACCGGCTAAGCATCCCTATTACTTGAGTGTTTGCGATATTAATATTGAGCCCAAGTTTAAACAAATTACCCTGAGCTGCCGCCTCTTTGCCGATGATTTACAGCAAGAATTGCTTCAAGAATACAAACTTAAAGCAAACTTTTTGGTTCAAACCGAAACCCAAAAAAAAGCCTTAAACCAATACTTAGCAGCCCATTTAAAGATACGTGACAACAAGCAAAACTACCCTTTTACTGTAATTGGTTACGAGGTAAAAGAAGAGTCGGTTTGGATTTATGCAGAGGCCAAATGCAATAAAACACCTGGCCATCTCTTGGTTCATAACACCCTTTTATGCAAGGGTTTTAGCGGCCAATCCAATATTGTGCACGTAAACTTCGACCTGTTGCGAGAAAGCCACAAACACACTTGCACCGAGCCTGAGCACTTGTTTGATTTTGTGCCCTAAGTGCGCTCGTACTCAGAAATGGTATGAAACTGCACCGATGGGAAATCGTTTTTTGATAGTGTAACATTCCATTCGCTTTCTGCTAAAAATACGGCATGCTCATCTTTATCATAAGCAATGGCGTGCGCTTTGCGCTGCAAAAACTGCTGAAATTCTGCTTTATTATCGCTGGTAACCCAAAAGGCTTTGTAATACCTTAGCGGACTAAACGTACACTTAGCGCCATACTCGTGCTCTAGTCTAAACTTGATTACTTCAAATTGTAGGTCGCCCACGGTGCCCACAATTTTTCTATTTCCTGGATTCTGAATAAACAACTGCGCAACGCCTTCTTCGCTCAATTGGCGAATGCCTTTTTCCAATTGCTTTGTCTTCATCGGATCGCGGTTTTCTAGCTCTTTAAAAATCTCAGGCGAGAAGCTAGGAATGCCTTTAAATTGAAGGCTCTCCCCTTCTGTGAGGGTATCTCCAATTTTAAAATTTCCGCTATCGTATAGGCCAATTACATCGCCAGGATAAGCCTCGCTTGTGAGTATTTTCTCATTGGCCATAAAGGTAGTTGGATTGGCAAATCGGAGGTTTTTTTGCAAACGGGTATGTGCGTAAAACTTGTTTCTTTCAAACTTGCCAGAGCATATTCTAAAAAAGGCAATTCTATCGCGGTGGTTAGGGTCTAGGTTAGCATGTATTTTAAACACAAAGCCGCTTAATTTTTCTTCTTCGGGTTGAACCAATCGCCCACTTGCGAGTCGAGGCAAAGGCGAAGGCGCAATTTCTAAGAATGTTTCTAGTACTTCTTGTACCCCAAAATTATTTACAGCCGAACCAAAAAACACAGGTGCAAGCAAGCCGCTTCTGTACAAATCAAGGTCGAAAGGCTCATAAAGGCCTTCAATTAAACTAACATCCTCGCGTAGTTTTTTTACATCCTTTGCTGGGAGTAATCCATCAATCTCGCTGCTATCAATATCTTGAATATTGAGCATTTGGTCTGTTAAGGTTTGCTTACTCGACTCAAATAGGTTGAGTTGTTTGCGGTATAAGTTATAAACGCCTTTAAAATCGGAGCCTTGGTTAATTGGCCAAGAAAGTGGGCGGGTAGAGATGCTCAGTTTCTTTTCAATTTCTTCGAGCAAGTCATAAGGGTCGCGGCCTTCACGGTCTAACTTATTAATGAACACAATCACGGGAGTATTGCGCATTCTGCAAACAGCCATTAGGCGTTCGGTTTGCTCTTCTACACCCTTTACGCTATCTACAACTAGGATAACACTATCTACTGCAGTAAGGGTTCTATAGGTATCTTCGGCAAAATCCTTGTGACCAGGTGTATCAAGGATGTTGACGCGTTTCCCCATGTATTCAAAAGTCATTACTGAGGTGGCTACCGAGATACCACGTTGTTTCTCTATCTCCATAAAATCTGAGGTAGAGCTTTTCTTTATTTTATTACTTTTAACAGCGCCCGCTACTTGAATGGCACCTCCAAAAAGGAGTAACTTCTCGGTAAGCGTGGTTTTTCCGGCATCCGGATGGGAGATAATGGCAAAGGTTTTACGCTTTTCTATTTCTTCTTTTAACGACATAAGAGCGCGAAGATAGGATTTGAAAAGGGAAAAATATTTTGAACCGCAGATAAAATTATCTTCTAAAAAAGTAAGTTTGAACCACATGCTTCAATCTATTCACCACATTGCCATAATTTGTTCCAATTATCAGCGGTCGAAATACTTTTATAGTGAGGTGTTGAAATTAGAAGTTATTAGAGAAGTTTACAGAGAAGAGCGTCAATCTTATAAATTAGATTTGGCCATAAATGGGCAATATATTATCGAGCTTTTTTCTTTCCCATTACCACCTTCACGCCCATCTCGACCAGAAGCCAGCGGATTGCGACATTTAGCTTTTTCTGTAGCTAATTTAGAAAATGTAATAGCTAACTTAGAAAAGCAGGGCGTTATTGCCGAACCCATAAGAACAGATGAATTTACTGGCAAGCGCTTTACGTTTATAGCTGATCCCGATGATTTGCCAATTGAGTTTTATGAGATTTAACCTTACCACTTCATCCACAATTTCTGCTACTTTATCGGAAACAATTCGCTTCGGTTCAAACCGAAACCTTTCTTTGTATTTCAATTCTTTAAACCATGTCTTTTCTACTCGAACTTAAAACAAGAAATCCAGAACTATTTTGGTTTGGCCTCATCTGCCTCATTTTAGCCCTTGTATTGGGCGTTCTTTCCAAAGTTATTCCTACCCAGTTTCTTGGCATTTCTGCCTTTTATAAGCCCATTAAGTTTTGTCTTTCTACCACGTTCTTTGCATGGTCTATGGCCTGGTTTTGCTTTTACTTGCCTAACTTTAATGTAAAGTTTTTTAATTGGTCAACCATCATTTTACTTGGCTTCGAGATTGTCTATATTTTGGTTCAAGCCACCAAAGGACAAGCTTCTCATTTTAACCTTAGCACGCCCTTTTATGCATTTATGTATTCTCTTATGGCACTTGCGGCAAGCCTGGTTTCTATTTACACAGGATATATTGCTTATTTGTTTTTTAAGGAGCCACTCGCGCAATTGCCCGATTATTATGTTTGGGGCATCCGACTAGGAATGGTGCTTTTTGTGATCTTTTCATTTCAAGGTTTTGCCATGGGCTCAAGACTTACGCATACCATTGGTGCTGCAGATGGTGGAAAAGGCATTCCTTTTTTAAATTGGAGCATCTCTGCGGGCGATTTAAGAATTGCGCATTTCTTGGGCATGCATGCCCTGCAACTTATCCCGATTTTGGCTTTTTATGTGTTAAAAAACACCAAGGCTACTTTTGGCCTCGCAGCAGTTTATGCTTTAGTTGCCTTCTTAAGTTGGTACATGGCCATGCGCGGTAAATCACCCTTTTGAGGTATTCTCCCGCTTGGCTTGCAAGTAATTTACAGCATACCTTAAATCGGCAAAAGATACTTCTTCTCCCATTTTCGCCTTTAACTCGGTTAACTTATCTGTGCCTAACAAGCCTATCATTTCTTCGGTTTGAACCAATAGTTTTTCGTCGATAAAATCAAAAACATTTAATTCTCCACTGCCAACAAAACTTGCCAAATGACCTTTTATGGTGCTTAAAGCAAGCTCCCTTTGCTTGGCAATTTCTTCGGGTGTTAAACCTTCATGATAAAGTGCCAGGGTTTCTTTTTGCGTGCTTCCTTTTGAGGTACTTGGTTTCGCATTTTTATCACCTGTTCCCACCCTTTTTATTTCGGGTACTTCAAACCTAAATTCTCCATAAGCAGCGCGCTGAACGGCCTCAAGTTTTTTCCATAAAGTGGCTTCAAAATTTTTTAAGGCAGTAAGGTATTGTTTCACCTTAGATTTTCCCTTCAATTGGGTTTTTATTTCTTCTAAAGGCTCAAGCAGTTGTGCATGAATGGCAGATGCAAAAAACTGTTTGGCTTTTTGAACCCTTGTATTCAACAATTCCGTATCAATGGGCTGCATGGATAAAATCTGTTGCAATTGAACAATAAACTTATCTGCCACTTCTTGTTGTTGTAGCGCATGGTTCGTTATATCAGTACTAATTTTTCTAATGAGCTCCTTTTGTGGCAACTCCTTCTCTTGGGTAAGTGTATCAAAATCTTGCACTGCCAAACTAAGGTTAGCCCAGTCAAACAGGTTAATTAAAACTTGTGCAGCAAATTTTGGTTTTTCGCTGGCCAGTATGGTAGCTAGCTCTTCTTGGCTATTTTCCTTTTTAGAAAATTCAATGATGCGCGCATCACTTTTTATGCTTTGTGCGGTAATGGGCGAGCTTAATACCAATCCTTCTAAGGTTCTGCATCTACTTAAAGCAACATATACCTGCCCGGCTGCAAAAGAAGCACCTGAATCTATTATGGCTTTGTCAAAGGTTAATCCTTGACTTTTATGAATCGTGATGGCCCAAGCCAAACGGATGGGATATTGACTAAAACTACCCAGTTCTTCCTCCTCTATTTTACTGCTTTCTTGGTTAAGTACATAGCGCACATTGCTCCATTTTTCTAAGGATAAATTTAGTTCTAAGTTACTATCTGCTAATACAAGGCTAATGCTAGTTGCACTAAGCGCCTTAACAGTTGCCAACTTGCCATTAAAGTATCGCTTTTCTAGCTCAGGATCATTCTTAATAAACATCACCTGCGCACCTACTTTTAAGGTAAGCTCCATTTCGGTTGGCAAAGCTTTTTCAGAAAAATCGCCTTCAATTTGACCGCTATACCTATAGGTTTTACCTGGCAAGCTCTCTAATGCCTGTTTGTTAATTCTATCTGCCTGAAAATTGTGTGTGGTTAGCGTAATGGTTTTATCTGAATTTGCCTCGGCATTGGGTTTGTATAAACTGTGCAGTAATTGCAAATCGACAGGGTCTAGCTGGTTATGTCTAATATGATTAAGCAAACTGATAAAACTGGCTTCGCTTTGTCTATAAATTTTCTTTAATTCTATAAATAATGGCGGATGTGTTTCTAATACATGGGCGCTAAAGAAAAACGGACTATGGTACCATTCTTTAAGCATAGACCATTCTTCGTCGCTCACCACGGGTGGCAATTGAAAGAGGTCGCCAATAAACAAAACCTGAACCCCTCCAAAAGGCAGCTTTTGCCTGTTTCGGGTATAACGCAAAATAGCATCAATGGCGTCTAACATATCTGCACGGAGCATGCTGGCCTCGTCTATAATAAGGAGCTCAAGGTTGCGTAGGAGCTCAAGCTTTTGTTTGTTGAACCGAAGGTTCTTGAGCAAACCATGTTTATCAATTCGATTGGTTTGATCGAACAAGGGAATTTCTTTTGGCGAAAAAGGCACAAAAGGAAGTTGAAAAAAAGAATGCATGGTAACACCACCCGCATTAATAGCTGCAACACCCGTGGGTGCTACAACTATTGTATTTTTTTGCGTTTGTTCTTTGATGAACTTTAAAAACGTGGTTTTACCCGTACCTGCTTTCCCGGTAAGGAAAAGGTTGCAAGCTGTAAAATTTACAACTTCGGAGGCAAGGTTAAAATAGTGATTTTCGTTTTCTAGGGCCATTGCCCGATATTAGGCTATCTAATTTTGATTTCAAAAACAGAAAGGTTTACTTCTTGAACCAACCTTCGGCATACACCTTCATTTTCTCAAAGTTCTCGCGCAGTTGTCTGTTCATGTCTTCCATGTTTTCCATTGCCGTAGATTGCATAGATTTAAATTGATTGTTTAACTCTACTATCTTCTCGTTCAGCTCTTTCTTCTTTTCTTCCACCTCTTCCTTCGCATCCATTTTTGCCAAGTTGTATTGAATTTTAACAATATCCAACCCTGTTTTGAAGGCTTCTGATTGGCGGTCGAACATTTCTAAACCTTTTTCATAGTTTCCAGAAAATTGTTGTTTACCGGCTTGGTAAAACTCATGCATGGCCAATTCAATTTTCTTGCGTTGCAATTCAAATGCTTCCATGCCATCTGCTTTTCCAAGTGCCAATTGTAAACGCAATTCTTCGAGCTTGGTGCGCATTTCTGTGGCTTTGTCTTCTGCAAGGTCATTGGCCTTATCAATGTTTTCTTTCATAGAAACCAACATACCTCTTAATTGGTCTTTTTGCTTTTCAAAAGATTCTGAAGCATCCATTTTACCTAAAGAAAATTGCATTTGCATTTCTTCTAATCTTTGTTGCCAGCTGCTTACAAAGTCTTTCATTTGGTCTTTCATTTGATTGGTATCCATAATTGGGGGGGTTAATATTTCCTTTTTTAATTATTTAAAGTTACAAAAGCACTTCAAAGATACCAGAAATTACAATGCCAATTAGCCCAATTATAGGAATGCCATTGTATTTAGATGGCATAAGGTATAGGGGTATAGAATATTCATTAAATAAGAATGAATTAATTCAGGTGGCTAAACAATTTTCTCGTTAATAGCTTTGATAACCGCCTCTGTCATACTTGCCACCTGCAATTTACCATAAACATTTTTGATATGGGAGCGGGTGGTTTCAAAACTAATATGGCAAACATCTGCAATCATTTTATAGCTTAATCCCTGTGTTAAATGTTTAAGTATTTCCAATTCCCTAGGAGTAAGCTCATAATTTGGTGCTTTAATGATTTGATTTTTTTCTTGAAACAACTTTAAAACCCTTCTTGCAATTGGAGGCGACATAGGGGCACCTCCAGTTATTGCTTCCTTAATTGCCATTTTCATCCCATTAGAAGAGATGCTTTTTATTAAATATCCATCGGCTCCCGCACAAATTGATTCAAATAGGCGCTCATCATCATCAAATACAGTGAACATGATCACAATGACATCCTTGAGTTCTTTTCTAATTTCTTTCACTGCCTCAATGCCACTTTTAGGCGGTATTTCTATATCCATGATGACAACCTTGGCGTCGCAAGCTTTTATTTTTCTAACAACCTCCTCGCAGTTCTCAAATGCATCAACTAATTCAATCTCCTTGTCCATTTCAAATATCAGAGACATAGAGTTTCTAATTTCCTTGTTATCATCAAATAGACATATCCTAGTTTTCATCTTGCTAAGTTAAATAGACTTTTAAAACAATTCATACCCAATTAGGGGGATAAGACATGTTTAATTGAATGCAGGTTCCCTTATCGAGCTCTGATTTAATTGAAAAGTTAGCACCTATTCGTTCTGCTCTAACTTTCATGTTAAGTAAACCATTGCTAGTTTTAAGTTTATCTGCCACATTAAAACCAATTCCATTGTCGCGTAAAACCACTTCTAAATTCTGCCCTTTTTTGTTTACTAAAAACTCAACTGTTTTACTTTCAGAATACTTTGCAGCATTGTTCATTCCCTCTTTACAAATAAGGTAAAAATCTCGCCTCCAATCTAACCAGAATTTTGATTGTAACACTTCTGAATCAAATTGACAGATAAATTTTATCTCTTTGCTAGAAAATAATCCTTTTCCATAATCTTCAAGCCGCTCAAGTAGTTTTTCTGTACCATCATTTTTAGGGTTTACCATCCAAACAATGTCATTCATTGCATCAATCATCCGCTTGGATTGATTACCCATTTTATCAATTATTTGTAAGGCAGCATCTAATTTATCGGCCTCAATTCTTTGCTTAACAGCATCTGAATAGAATGAAATACTGCTAAGGGTTGCGCCAATATCATCATGCAAATCACGGGCAATCCTAAGTCTTACTAATTCTAGTTGTTTTATTAATCGTTGTTGTTTTTTACGTAACCATAATAAATATAAAACTATGGCAAGCGAAAGCAAATTAATTAAGGTAATAATGATAATCCAAGAGGTCATAAGGCGAATATAAGCAGTTTGTAGAATTTTAATAATTTGCTATTCTAAAGGTATTCTTTAATTTACCTGACTTTCAAAAGAACATATTGCCAATGTCTGAAAATGTTATTCTAGTTCCAATCGATTTTTCCAGTGTTGCTTTAAGTGCTATTGTGCACGCAGGTGTTATTGCAAAAAAAAATAAGCAGAAAATCTTGCTTGTTCATATCCTTACCAAGGAAATAAATCTAGACATCCAAAAGGGTAAAAAAAGCATAGAAAATATCTCTAATGCGCTTGAAACCTTGTGCACCGAATACGGAAATAAATTTGAAGTTGAAATAAATTGGTTCATAAAAAATGGCAGTATATTTAGCGATATAGGAGAATTGGCCTCTGAGAAGAAAGCGTCTTTAATTGTTATGGGAACACATGGTGTAAAAGGAATGCAACACATCACCGGGGCTTATGCCATTAAAGTTATTGCAAGCAGTAAGGTTCCAATAATCATTGTGCAGCACAAACATCCAGTAGGAAATTTATATCATACAATTCTTGTTCCTATTGATAGCAGTGCAGACAATCGCCAAAAAGCTGTTCAAACACTCTCTATGGCTCATATTTTTGGGGCACAAGTTCACCTTTTTAAAATGTATGAAAATGACCCAAAAGAAGAAGATAAAATGTTGGTGAACCTAAATTATTTTATACGATTTCTTGAAGACCATGACATAGCATATATAATTGCAAATCAGGAAAATAAAACAAATGATTTTGCTAAATCATTTCTAAAGTATGCCAAGGATAACCGTGCTGATTTAATCATTATTTTAACCACCGCTGAAAAGGGATTGTTTGATGCTATGTTGGGCCCAGTTGAACAAATGGTTATTAATAACTCAGAACAGATTCCTGTAATGTGCGTTAACCCACTTCAATCGATATATAAAAAGTCAGATGCCTAATATTCTTATAAGCCGAATATGCCATAATGCTTCATTACTTGATAAATGATTACACCAGCGATAAAGCCAATTAAAAACCGAATCCAAAATGGCATTCCTTTTTTCTTAAAAGGGTCCTTATAGTTTACGCTAGCATCTTTAGGGATTTCTGCCAAGTGGGTTAAGGTATCGCCAAAAGAAATATTAACGGTAGCTTTTGCATTTATAGCCCAACCATTGGCATCCAAGACTGGTGCAAGGTTTCGCTTTCTAAGTTTAAGCCAAGCAATAATCATGGAAGGACCACTAATGAGCAATAAAATTCCTGCTAAGGCCAAAGGCATTTTCCAATAAGGTAAGGCCAAAAATCCACTCACCAAACTAGACAATAAAGTTCCAATAGCGGCAATAGCCAAACCAATGGCAGCAAAAATTCCCACAAATTTACCAATGTCAAAGGCGCTGGGAGTAGCTGCTTTTTCTGGCTCCGCATCGGCTAAGGCATTGCCCGCATGGGTTTCTGCCGTAGCGGCCATATCGCTTACTTTTGAACTAGAAGATTGCTCTATTTTTCCGTCTTGATCCGAAGCAAATTTATTTACTTGTGTTTCGATAAAACGTGCCACACGGCGGTAAGGGGTCCAAAACGCTTGTCTAATGCTAATTGGATTCTCAATAATCTTAACTACAGTGGCATCATAATCATTGCCTTTTCTATCATAAAAAACGGCTTTTCGCCCTTCTATTAAATTGTCGATATCGCCATTGGTTAAGGCCGCAACAATGGTCATGCTTTCGCCAGTAGATTTAGAAACACAATCGCAATACAGCAAATACAATCCACTTAACGAAGCCATGGCATTGTGCCTATCCATATCATTTACTTTGATGCATAAATCACAACTGCGTTGGTCTATAAACAGCGTACCTACTTGAAAAATAGCCTTTTGATCAGGTGCGTAAAAGTCGTAGAACGTAACAAAGTTTCTAAGCAAGCCAAACAAGTCTTTATGAAACCTAAGCAACTTATCTACTAAAATCATTCCTTCTGCTTCTGCCGTTAAAGCTACATCTTTTGCAATAAGTGTTTCCAAGGCAAGGCGTGTATCTGGCAACAAGGCAAATTCAATTTCGGCGGCACTAAGGCCTTCAACAACCTCACCTTCTTTAGCAGCCAACCAGATTTGGTAAGGTTCAAAAAGTGCTTTAATGTGTTCCCAATCTTGTAAAGAAATTTCGGTTTTACCAGGGAATATTTTTGTTACTACTTCTGCAAGGAAATTTGCCACTGCGGTTTCCCAGGCAGGGTTAAGGTTTTGGCTTAACTTAAGCGTTGGTTCAAACCCAATTTTACTAAGAGGGTAATTAGAAATATCATTGATTTTTGCCAGCAAATTGGCGGCAGAAATTTCCTCCACTCGGCTACTACTAAGGTTAAGTGCAGAGAGGCTATCTTGGTCGAAGTTGGCCAATTTGCAACGCAAAAAATAGTCTTCAATTTTATCACAAAGCGCTTGATAGGCTGCATAGGCTGCGGCAGTATGAGCGCCAAAAGGTAAAATTGTTTGCCCGCCATTTTGGGCTTGTGTTTGCCAATTTTGAAAAGCGGTGAGGGCTGCATAAAAACTTTCTATTTGCGGCAGGCCAATCCCTTCTTGGCCACTTCTGTCTTGGCTTGCACCAAATAGGTTTATAATGGTTTGAACCAAACTTTTGAGGCTATCCGTATCAGCAGAAGTTAGGGTAATAATGCCATCCCCATTGAAAGCTGTATTGGCAAAAACCATTTCAAGGTCAGCAGTATCTAGCGAAGAGATGCTTAAAGCATCTTCTTTACCAATGTTTTTAAGAACAAGTTTAGCACTCAACAATAAATATTGGGCTTCATCAGAATCATTGAGGGCATCGAGAGCAAGGGTATCAGCTTGTTTAAGCAGCTCATCCGGGTTTTTGAGCAAAGATAAAATCCAAGCCACAGCAGCCATCACTTCTGGGGCTCTAATTTTTCCATCGTCATCAGTATCTATAAGCGCCAATGTTTTGGGGTCAATTTCTAAGCCCTCAACAGGGCAACTGAGGGCAGTCCATAGCTTTTGGTCGAGGCTATTCAAGGCCAATAAATCGGCACCTGTTTCAAGGTTAACGCGCTTGATGCCGCCAATGGTAGAGAAACTCCAAGTATGATTTTTAATCGCATTCATATTGCATAATACAAATCTTGGCGCAAAAGAGAAGGATTTGTTGAAAATTAAAGGATGGCTACGCTAGAATAGTACTACACGATTGCGCGTTTGAGAAGAAATAAGCTGTACCCTTTTGCAATTACATTGCTATTTTAGCAGCGCAAAATGTTTAACCCTTACAACTTTTCCCTCCCCATAACTGCCATTCTTGAAGAGACCAAACAAAAACTGGCCCAAGAAAATACCCTTATTGTAAACGCTCCTCCGGGGGCTGGTAAAAGCACCTTGCTCCCACTAGCCCTGCTTGATGAACCTTGGCTCAAGGGCAAAAAAATCTTAATGCTAGAGCCGCGCAGATTGGCCGCCAAAACCATTGCCTACCGCATGAGCGATATGCTAGAATCTCCCATTGGCAAAACCATCGGCTTCCGCGTGAGGTTAGAAAATGTGGTTTCTAAAGATACCCAAATTGAAGTAATTACAGAGGGCATCCTCACCAAGATGATGCAACATGATACTGCCCTCGAAAATGTAGGACTTGTTATTTTTGATGAGTTTCATGAAAGAAGCATCCATGCCGACGTAGCCCTTGCCTTATGCCGCGAAGTGCAACAAATTCTTCGTCCAGATTTACGCATCTTGGTTATGAGTGCCACGCTAGACATGCCAAAACTTCAAGCCATGCTTCAAGCGCCTGCCATCAAAAGTGATGGCAAACTGTTCCCTGTTCAGCTCATTTATACGGGTCAGAATGATTTACTCCTACTCCCCGAAACCCTTTCACGCGTGTTGGTTCAAGCCGTAAAAGAAAACGAAGGCGATGCCTTGGCCTTTTTACCCGGTGAAGCAGAAATTAGAAAATGTGAAGAACTGCTCAGAAAATATTTGCCAGATTTTAACATACATCCACTTTATGGCCAACTTTCTGCAGCCGAGCAAATGGCGGCCATTTGGCCCAATAAAAAAGGCAAAAGAAAAATTGTCTTAGCCACTTCTATTGCCGAAACCAGTTTAACCATAGAAGGGGTTAAAATAGTGGTAGATTCAGGCTTTAGCCGCATTTCTCGGTTTGACCCGAAATCTGGTTTAAGCCGATTAGAGACGGTATTGCTTTCTAAAGATGCAGCCGACCAAAGGGCAGGGCGTGCAGGAAGGTTATCACCAGGCGTGTGCTACCGCATGTGGACCAACGCCACCCAAGACCGACTTGCACCACACCGCATTCCAGAAATTCTTGAAACTGATTTAACAGGTGTTTGTCTTGATTTATTGGCTTGGGGTGTTGCCGATATTAAAAAGCTTAGTTGGCTCACTCCCCCGCCAGACGGCGCTTTGCAAATGGCCTTAGAAACCCTTGAACAATTGGGGGCCATAGACAATAGGCACATTACGCCCCATGGCAAAAAACTCCAAGACATGGCTTGCCACCCGCGCATGGCACACATGCTTTTACTGGCAGCCGATACCAGCGCGCAACAATTGGCCTGCGATATTGCTGCCTTGCTAGACGAAAGAGACCCCTTGGGAAAAGAAGCTGGCATCGACCTTAGCTTGCGCATTGAAGCACTGAGACGTTATAGAAGCCACAAAGGAGCTGGCCATAAAATGAACCGCATTGCTAAGTTAGCGGCTTACTATAGAAACTTGCTTGAAGTACCCGAAGACAATAATCCGGTTGATAAATATGAAACCGGCCTTTTACTTGCATACGCCTACCCAGAACGCATTGCTTGCGCCAGAACAGGCAACAATGCCCAGTTTCAATTGGCCAATGGAAAAATTGCCGCAGCTGGCCATAAAGACGACCTTGCCAATGAAAGTTGGTTGGCCGTTGCCCACATGGATACACGAGATGGACTTGGGAAAATATTCTTGGCCGCTCCCCTGAACCCAAAAGATTTATTGCCCTTGGTAAAAGAAAAAGAAACCATTCTTTGGGATACCCGAAAGGGAGGCATTGTAGCCAGCAAAGACTTAAGAATTGGAAGCATTGTGCTTCAATCTAAACCCCTTGCCAATCCAAATCAAGAAAAGGTGCAGCGCGCCTTGTTAGAGGCGATTAAAAAAGAAGGTTTGAGCCTATTAGAGATTCAAGAATCCTTTGAACAACTCATTTATCGCTTGGCCAGTTTACACCTTTGGAATCCTGAGGAAGAATGGCCAGCCATCAGCTTATCTGGTTTGTTGCAACAACCCGATTGGTTGCTTCCTTTTTTAGGTGATATTAAAAAGAATGAGGACTTTAAAAAGATTAACCTCAAAGAAGCTTTAATGAGCAGCTTAAGCTGGGAGAAACAGCAATTGCTGCAAAAACATTGCCCAGAAAAATATGTGGTGCCCACAGGTTCTGCCATAAAAATAGCCTACTTTGAACAAGGCGAAACCCCTGTTTTAGCAGTGCGCTTGCAAGAGGTTTTTGGCATTGCCGATACGCCTGTTATTAACCAAGGAAAAACCAAATTGGTATTACACCTACTTTCACCCGGTTATAAACCCGTGCAGGTAACATCAGACCTCCGCAGCTTTTGGGACAATACCTACCACGAGGTTAAAAAAGAACTCAAACGCCGTTACCCCAAACATGCCTGGCCAGAAGATCCTTGGAAAGCCGAACCAGTAAGAAAAGGAAAATCTGAACGCTAAATCATGCACAATTTAAAATAGCATACCAAGCCTTGCTTCTGGCCGCTGGCAGTTTGCCAATTGGATTAATAACCAACAAAAATGAGGCGCTCACCTGACAACTTGGCTCAACTTAGACCCCTGTAAGGTTAATAATTAGACAAAATGGTTCTAATAAGAAGCATTTTGGTTCTAATTAGATGTATTTTGCTTCTATTACCTCCCAATTTGGTTCTAATAAGAAGCATTTTAGTTCTAATTAGACGTATTTTGGTTCTATCACCTCCCAAATTGGTTCTAATAAGAAGTATTTTAGTTCTAATTAGATGTATTTTGCTTCTATCACCTGCCAATTTGGTTCTAATAAGAAGCATTTTGGTTCTAATGAGATGTATTTTGGTTCTATTACCTCACAAATTGGGTTCTCTATCCTCGTATTTGGGTTCTCCATTCTTGTAATTTGAAGTTAAATTAATCATAAATTGAGAGTGTAAAGTAGATTGTGTAAACTGTTAATTATATATTCGTTTTAAACTGAGCCTTATGAAACACTTAATTGCCAAAGTATTAATCTTATTTGCTACCCTATTTTGTTTCAATAATGCTATTGCCAACCATATTGTTGGGATGGAAATAAGGTATAAAAGTGTTGGTATAAGGCAGTACGAGGTTTCTCTTAAAATGTATAGAGAATGTTCTGGCATTCAAATGTGTGGTGCCTGCAGTGCTGGCCCTACGCCAACAGGTTGTGCACAAGATATTACAGTAGCCGGTGTGGCAGCCCCAACTGGTTTACCTCATAATCTGCCAAGTCAAACCTGCAATACTACAAATTTTGGAACCTTTAGTCTGCCAATTGCTACTGGCGTTAATGCCTTTGATGTGATGCAACTTTGCAACCTCACAAAAAGCACCTGCACCAATTGTAATACCAGAGCCGCAGGAACTTTTGCGCCTGGCATAGAAGTGTATAACTTTAAAGGCACCCTTAACCTAAGTTTCATACCCGCCTCATGCTGCTGGGTTTCTATTGGTACCGCTAATAGTCTTTGCTGCAGAAATTCAGCCATTACAACTATAGCAAATCCAAGCGCTACTGGGATTTTTGCAGATGCAAAACTAAATATTTGTTTGAGTACAGCTAATGAGAGTCCGGTTTTTATGAATGAATCTGAACCCATTATTCCATCTGGTGCAGATGCTTTTGTGAATTTGGGTGCTTATGATCCAGATGGCGATTCCATAAGTTTTAGGTTGGGATCTATTGAAGCCTCTAGAGGGGTGAGCGTACCATTTTCAGTGCCTTATTCACAAGGAGCACCCTTCCCCTATTTAGGAATTCCAGGTACATCACCACCTTTATTGCCTCCACAAGGAATAAACTTAGATCCAGTTTCTGGACTCATTAGATTTAGGCCAATGGGACTGTTTGCTGCTGTTCTATCCATTGAGGTGCTAGAGTGGAGAAAAATTAACAATGTTACAACCCTCATAGGCATTACAAAAAGAGATCTGCAGTTGTACTCCCAATTTATTAATAACACCAATAAGCCTGGCATAAGAGTGTATTATAATGGAAGTATTACCAATGCAAATACAATAAATGTCTGTAACGAAAATCAAGTTTGCTTTAATGTAATTTCACCTAGCAGCGGCTGGACTGGCAATGATACCACAGACCTAGAAATTAGCTTTGGTTCAAACAATGCCACCGCCACCATTACTCGACCCTATAATACGAGTACCAGAAGCATCAACGGACCTAAATATGATACCCTAAGCATATGTATTAGTGGCTTAAACAACAATACAAACTTTGCAAACAAACCCTATCTACTTCATATCAAAGCTAAAAACAGGCTTTGCCCAATAAACACCTCAATCATAAGAAGCATAGTGATAAATAAATTATCACTTTCGTCTAATATTAGCATGGTAAAACAATCCAAATTCTATGGATTACCTATTTATGCCCGCATTAACTTAAATGGCAATACAGGATTCATTAAAGACAGCACACAATGGTTTGTTGAATCGAGTCCGGGTTCTAACAATTTTATTTTTGCTGGAGCAGGTTCAGATACTTTAAATAATACCTATACTCTTAATCAGGGAGGTTGGCATAAAATAAGGGCAAGTTTATATTCAACTACCTGCGAAAGGGTTACGATATCAGACTCGGTTTTTGGGAAATTCATGATGATAGATGTGTTAAAAATAAACCCTGAAAAATGTTTGGGCGACTCAAATGGTCAGGTTATTTTAAGACGTTTGGGCGGAGTTGGTTCAACCCGCGTGAGCCTGCAAAAAACAACACCAGGCACACCCTTTTTTATTCCATTGGCTGAGGTAGATACCTTTAATCGCCTTCCTAAGGATAATTATTTGATTAGAATAGTTGATTCGCTAAATAATAGAGACAGCATTCAAGTAACCATCAATAGAAACTCAACCCCTTATATTGCAAATGCAGCTAGTTTGGTTCATATAAACTGCTTTGGCGACTCTACTGGATCAGCTGTTCTTAATTTCACAGGAGGTGATTCTCTAGGATTGCGTTATTATAGCTACGACAGTTTAAATTGGCAATTGAGCAATGTGTTTACTAAGTTAACTGCGGGTGCTTATAGATTCCTTGTAAAAGATTCATCCAACTGCAGAGGCAGTCAAAATCTTTCTATAAACCAATCTCCGCAATTGGTAGTAAATTCATTTGTGGTGCAACCCATTAAATGTAAAGGCGATTCAAATGCAACCGTTTTAATTCAGACAACTGGCGGAAGCTGGCCTTACCAAGCTAAATTTGAACAAGGCAATTATGCCTCTACTTTTACCTTTAGCAATTTAAAAGCCAACAACTACCAAATAACAGTTAGAGACAATAAGGGCTGTTTAAAACCAATAAATGCTATAGTGTCTGAACCCAATACTAAGTTTGCAGGTAATGTTGAGCTTGTTCAACCGCTATGCCATTTACAGCCTGGCAATGCACAGGTATTTGTGAGCGGCGGAACGGCTCCTTATCAATATTGGCTTTCTGGGAATTCGCCAGATAACAGTTCCATTTTTAATGCTATTTCTGCTGGGAATAAAATAATCTATGCTAGGGATAGTAACCAGTGTTTGCTTAGCTTTAATATTACCATCAATAACCCGCCAGCTTTATCTTTTCAGCATAAAAAGACAGATATAAACTGCAATGCCGACACAAATGGCAGCATCACATTTATCCCAACTGGAGGTACAAAACCATATCAATATAAAATCAATAACAAGGCTTATCAATCAGATTCTATCTTCTTAAACTTGGGAAGTGGTACCTACACTTTATCTTTAAGAGATTCTGGTGCTTGTGTTCAAAATGCCCAAACAATTATTACCTCAAGAACTCCTATTCTAAATACAATAAGCACCTCAAACGAATCTTGCTTAGGTGCGAAAGATGGCACT
This sequence comes from Bacteroidota bacterium, assembly GCA_027487835.1. GTDB lineage: Bacteria > Bacteroidota > Bacteroidia > UKL13-3 > UKL13-3 > B1. Next base: position 70,135 of record JAIYCU010000032.1, read on the forward strand.
GCCACCACAAATATTTCGGGTGGAGTTTCCCCTTATTCAATTATATGGCAAACAAATCCGCCAATAAACGGAAATAAAGCAACAGGCCTAGGTAATGGTAAATATTATTTACAAGTTACAGATTCATTAAACTGTTCAAAAACTGACTCTTTCAATATCAACTTTAATCCTCCTTACGCTGGGGAAGTAATTTGTGGAACTAGCTTTATAGAGGATACCAAAAAAGTAAGTATTGTTTGGAACAAAACTTTAGGTAAAACTACGGGTGCCTACAAACTATTTTATCAATATGATGTAAATGGAACCGCAACCGAATTGGCCAGTGTTCCAATTACAGCAACAAGTTCCATCATAGACTCTGTTTCAAATAAAGATGGCGTAGTGTTTTATCGAATTAGTGCAATTGATACGTGCGGAAACCCATCTGCAATGAGTAATCCAATAGCAACTCCGCTACTTTCTATTAATAAAAGCGGAAACTTAATTAATCTAAGCTGGAACAGCCAAAATTTAGCTCCTGAAATAACAGGCTTCCAAATTTACAAGGGTATTAATAATAATCCTTTTTCATTATTATCCTCAGTGGCACTACCTCAGAATACCTATACAGATAGCCTTACAAGTACTGGCAGTTTAAAGTATTACCTTGAGGCTATTGGGAGTTTAAACTGTGGTGCTAATTTTAAAATAAAAAGTAACCTTGTACAAAATATAGCCAATGGTGTAGGCGATATAAATTTCAAAAATTTAGACTTTCTTTTGTTCCCCAACCCTGCAGAAAACTGGGTAGAGGTTAGGAGTATATACAAACAATCCTTTAATCAGATTAAGGTATTCTCTATGCAAGGACAATTGCTGCTGATACACAATTTGCAAAATCCAAGTTATGAAAAGAGTTTAGATATTTATGGATTTGCCAATGGTGTTTATCAAGTGCAAATTCTTTCAGAAAACAATATCATCCGTACCTTGCCATTGGTAGTTAATGATAATCCATAAAGTTGAAAGATAGAAACACCTTCAAGCCCATACTCAGAAAGACATTAATAGAATTTAACATTGGAAAAAAAATAAGAGAGAGACTGAAATACTGGAAAATAATGATAATGAGATGAGTATATGAATTACAAGAAAGATGTTGTATCATTGTTTTGCTGTTACTTTTAAAAATCAAAGAAACAAGCAACTTCAAAACATCATTATTGTCGAAACATCTTAATTAAAAAATTATGACAAACAACAATATCAGCTTAGCTGGTAGCGAGCCTGCCACTTACATTTCTGCCACTGAATTAGGTGGCACAATATATTTTGAACCAATTTTACCTGAAGGCGATTCCAATGCACCGGGTCAAATTTGGATATTAGGAGATGATATAAATAACACAACCATTACTTGTCAATTTCCTGGGGGTAACTTGTTGTATTTAGCATCATCTGACGCTAATGAGGGTAGTTATATTGGCGCAGATTTAACGCTTAATAGCTATTCAAATTGGAAAATTGAAGCAGATGGTTCAATTCAACTTATTAACGACGGAACAACCCGTCTATATGCTGTTATCGCTGAAAATGGCCTATTAAGTTTATCAAGTACTCCAAAATCCAAATGGAAATATACTAAAGTTACTAGTAAAGGCGGCACAAGGTAATAAAATGAGGTGTAAACAATACCTCAGTTGGTTTATTGGCTTTTTATTGATTTCCTTTAAATTATGTGCACAGCATAATTTAACATGGGAGGATAGCATTCTAACTCACCTTGAAATAGACAGAAACATTTCATTGAGCGTTAAGAATTTAAAAACAGATACCCTTCTTGATATTTATCATGCCAAACAAAACAGTTGCAAATGGATTGAAACCGCCATCCTTAAAAGCAGGTATCTTTCTCTATTAGGCAAAAATAAAGATGCCATTCTTTTAGTAAATGATTGTCAAAATTTATTTACAAATAAGTCTTGTTTAGCGTTGAGCTTATTGCCCAAATTATACCTTGAATTTAGCTTTATCTACTATAGTCAAAACGAGTATAAAAAGGCAAATCTATATGCGCAGAAGGGAATTGAGGCTTGGCAGCCTACCTTCAAAAATAAAAGAGTTCTCGCCGAGTTGTTCTGCAGCAAAGGGGATGCTTGTGAGAATTTAAAAGATCAGATATTATATACTAAAAAAGGATATGAAATTGCCTTGGAGGATAATGATCTTGAAATTCAAGCAAAAGCACTTAATAATCTAGGCTGTATTTATGCAAATGCAGGAGAAAATAAAAAAGCTATCATTCATTTTAAAGGGTCATTAGCCGCTGCATTAAAAAACAACTCCCTCCAGCTGATTAGCGCTTTGTATAATAACTTGGCTGGTTTATCCTCAAGTTCCGAAGAGGTTGAGCTTTACTTAGATTCTGCAAAATATTATGCAGTTATTAAAGGCGATTTGGAAGATTTACAAACAGCTTATCAAAACAGTGCTTTGTTTAATGCTAGCATTGGGCGCTATAAAAAAGGATATGACGATTTATTTGAATCCTTGATTTTAAAAGACTCACTTTATAACTTAAACAAAATAAAAGCATTTGCTGAAATGGAGCAAAAGTATGAAGCTGAAAAAAAAATAGCTGAAATTAATTTATTGCAAAAGGAAAGTGAATTGGCAAAAGTAAAGGCATCACGCAGTTTAGGTATTAACTTTGGTTTGGGGGGTGCTCTATTAGGAATTTTGAGTGTCGCGATTACCTTCTATTTCCAAAATAAGAAAAAAGAAAAATTAAACATCGCTTTAAAGGGCGAAAAACAAAAATCTGATGACCTCTTATTAAATATCCTTCCTGCGGAAGTTGCTGAAGAACTCAAACTAAGCGGTCAATCAACCGCGCGCCAATACAACAATGTTTCTGTACTGTTTACCGACTTTGTAAATTTTACCGGTATAAGTGAACAAATGTCACCAAGCGATTTGGTTCAAGAAATACATCAAAACTTTAAAACTTTTGATGCTATTATGGAAAAGCATGGGATAGAAAAGATAAAGACAATTGGGGATGCTTACTTAGCGGTTTGCGGTTTACCTAATGAGGTTGCTGACCATGCTAAAAGAATTATCGAAGCTGCACTGGATATCCAAGAATTTATGGAAATAAATAATGGAAAATTTCAAATTCGCATTGGCATAAACACTGGTCCTGTTGTGGCTGGTATTGTTGGTGTAAAAAAGTTTGCATACGATATTTGGGGTGATACTGTTAACATGGCTAGCCGAATGGAAAGCAATAGTGAAGCAGGTAAAATAAATATTAGTCAGGCTACCTATGAATTGGTAAAAGACGCTTTTAAATGCTCAGCAAGAGGCAAAATTCATGCAAAAGGTAAAGGAGAAATTGAAATGTACTTTGTGGAAGGAAGACTAGCATAAATCTGTTAGTCTTGAACCAATTAAATATCATTTTTAAGAAAATATAATATTACCCGCTTTGTAAATTGCCATATGATTTTGCATAGCTTATGAAAAAACCATTTACTAGGTTACTTGCCTTTATGCTTTTCTTTTCAATAAGCAGCAATTATATATTTGCCCAAGTTGGCTCTTATACTTCTTATACCAGCACAGGGCAGAATAATTATAATTTACAACTTAGCTTACATAGAGATTGTGCTGGCTTAGAAATTTGCCCAGGTTGTGTTTCTGGAACTAGCCCTGGCAATTGTATAATTAATGTTAACATCAGAGGTGGCGTATTGCCAACAGGAATTCCTCATAATATTTCTGCAAACAGCGCTAATTATGTCAATACAAGCTTTTTTAGCTCAAACCTTCAAGTTATTTCAAGCCTAAGTGGCTTGGCCATTTCAGATAAAGACTTATGCAACAAAAGTATCTGCGACAATTGCAATACCAGAACGGCTGGCACATTAAATCCAGGCATAGAAGAATTTAAATTTGATGGGCCAATAAGTTTGCAAACAGGTGTCATTCCCTCTGATGCTTGCTGGATATCTATGAGTTCAAGCATCGGCACCAGACCAAGCACTTCCAACGCAGTGGTTGCAAATACGCCCTTTGTTACCGAAACTTTTGTTAACCGCTGCCTGCCTACATCCAATAACAGCGCTGTATTACAATTCGACCATCGGTTTGCAATTTGTGCAGGCCAAGAAACCTATTTGCCATTTAAATGTACAGACCCAGATGGAGATTCGCTTAGCTTTCGTTTGGGCTCAATAAGACAGGCACCTGGCGTTAATGCTGTTTATGTCTCGCCCTATTCAATCAATGCCCCTTTTCCATATCTTGGCAATTATGGCCCTCCCTTTCCATCATTGTCTAACAGCATTGATGGGAAAAATGGCTATATAAGGTTTACACCCCTTGGCGCTTTTAAAGAATCTATCATTATAGAAGCTTTAGAATGGCGTAAAGTTAATGGTGTAAACACCTTAGCAGGGTTAACCCGTTACGACTTTCTGCTCGTTTCACAAGTATGCACCTCAAACCAACCCGCTATTGACGTTTACTACCAAGAAACACTTGAACAAGGGGGAAAAGTCATTTGGGACGTTTGTGTGGAAGCACTTGAACCAGTATGCTTTACCATCAAATCTAAAAGCATAAACACCATACCTGCCGCCACAACTTTAAAAGCAGATAGCAACGCATATTTTACCATAACACAATTAGGAAACGACAGTTTAAAAGTTTGCTTAAGCAGCCAAGCCATAAGCAGCAGTGTAAACCCAATTACTTTAAACCTTTTTGCCAAAGAAGCAACTTGCCCTACCCTTGCGCAAAGAGGAAGAACCATTATCATTAATAAGTTTAGCAAACCTTCGCAACTGCTACGTGCCCGCTCTATTGGAAGCTTCAACAGGATACTAACACTCGAAGCCCTAAACAATATCCCCATCAATAAAGCAAGTACCATTTGGCAAATTGAAACAGCACCAAACTCCCAACAATATACTACCATTGCCACAGGCGACTCTTGCCTCTATCTATTTCCAGGCCCTGGCATTTACAAGTTAAGAACCATCGTATCTGGAACAAGCTGCACTGCCACACTCACACATATTCTTAAAGTAGAAAGCTTTAGTGTAAAAGACAGCATTCTTGAGCAAGTATTATGCAAAAACAAAGCCTCCGCTAGGGTAATGGCATTGGTCAATAACGCTATTGGAAAGGTTCAATATAAACTCAACAATGGACCCCTACAAGACACTGCCCTGTTTGAAAACCTTGTTGCAGGAAATTACCTTTTATATGCAAACGATAGCTTGGGGCAAAAAGATAGCATTCTATTTACGATTACCCAGCCAGACAGCGAACTTGTTATCAAATCTATCAGCAGCCAAAACCCAAATTGCCATGGACAAAATACAGGCTCCTTGCAAATATCTGCTTCGGGAGGAATTGCACCCTTAAAGTTCGGGTTGAACCAAAGCAACCTCAACACCAATCCTTTATTCGAAAATCTTGCCGCAGGAGAATACCTTATAAAAGCACTTGACAATAATAATTGTATGGTAGTTGACACGGTTAAACTCACGCAACCAGACCCTATTCAAATTCAATTTACCACACAAGCCGATTCTTGCACAAATCCCGCTTCTGGTAAGATAAGTTGCAACATTTCTGGTGGAACCATGCCATACTATTTAAACTGGATTAATTACAAGCAATCGGGTCAAACCGAACTAGATAAATTGAGCCAAGGCTACTATTACTTGCGGGTTACCGACCAAAAGGCTTGTGTAAAAAATGATACTGCTTTTGTGCCCTTATCCAACTATGTTTTTACCGAAGAAATTTGTGCCATTAATTTCTTGCATCGTCTTAGCCCAACAAACGCCCTTCCAGGCATTGAAATTACCTGGTTTAAGTCGCCTAACAAACGCATTGCCAGCTATCAAATTTGGGTATCAGCCAATGATACCGCGCAATTTTTATTAGAGAAAATCATCCCAGCATTCGCTTCTGGAAAATTTATTGATTCTAGCGATTGGTTCTATTTAAGTGAGAGAAAATATAAGCTAATAAGTGTGGATAGTTGCGGAAGAACCTCATCCTTTAGCAAAA
>JAIYCU010000002.1 GCA_027487835.1 Bacteroidota bacterium
AATCCATGAGAAATATTCAGTTCATAGCTGTTACATTTTTGCTTCTGTTTGGTATAAACAATTACCCTAAATTGATTGAGCTGTGTGCTTAAGATAGGAACAAATATTTCAGCCTCATTCTTAAAAACATGCAAACCAAAACTTGTTGAATCATTTAGCCTGATTACTTCAAAAAATCCATCAAAATCTGTTTTAGATTTAAGGGTGATGAGTTCTTCATCATCTCGGGTACTGGTTTCATAAAACAATTGCAATTCAACCTGCTTAGTTTGGTCATTTTCTGTTGAACCTATGCTAATAGGTTTGCTGCCGGCATAGTAGGCAGCCCCTTTTACCACAGCAGTTGTTGGATCAATACTACTATCAATTACCAAACCTGTTTTGGCTTTTAGCTGCTCTCTGATGTATGGAATATAGGTTGTACCTCCTACTAAAATAATCCTATCTAAGTCGGCATAAGTACACGAAGAAGCATGTAACATTTCCTCCATTAATTGAATGGTTTCTTCAAAAAATGGTTGAACTATTTCATCAAAAACCGACCTACTTAAGTTGATTTCTACCTCAATTTCTAGTGCCTCAAAAGTCAATTCAATAACGGCTTCTTGTTTAAGGGAAAGTTCTTTTTTTGCTTCTTCCAATTCATGCAAGACATACTCTTCAAATGCTTTCTTCAATTCTGGTAAAATATCCTTGGAATGATATTGAGGGATTTTTGGCAACACCACCTTTTTAAACACATTCAAATCAATATCAAAACCACCCAAAAAATTGTTTCCAAGATGATTTTTCACTTTCAGCTCGCGTTGGTTTATTTCTACCAAAGCACTATCAAAAGTTCCTCCACCAAAATCATAAACCAACCACCTTTGTGCTGTTTCTAAATCTAGAGAATTTTCATTGGCATAAGCCAAACAGGCTGCAATAGGTTCTTGTAACAATACCACTTCTGTTAAACCCGCTATTTCTCCAGCCTTTTTAGTGGCATTTGATTGCACGGTATCAAATGAGGCAGGTATGGTAATTACGCAAGAATGAATTTTTTCTTCTTGTTCAAAAGCGAGCAAGGCTTTAAGAATTTCTGCTGATAAAAGCAGTGGATTGGTTCTAATTTCTGTATGCGGAACCTGATACGATGCATCTGTTCCCATACTCCTCTTAAAACTGGTAAAAACATTTTCTGGCAAGGTCTGTAGTAAGTCTAAAGCCTTTTCTCCTACCATAATTCTACCATTTTTGTAACCAACAGCCGAAGGCAATAATTCCCTGAATCCTTTAGGATTTTTGAGGATAATAACTTTCCCTTGGGAATAACATCCAATGGCAGAATTGGTTGTACCTAAATCAATACCAAAATTAATTGTATGTTGCATTTTTATAGTTTCAAAGAGAAATTTTATTCATCAATTTACCTAAGATGTTTCTAAAAATCATGCTTTTTTTAAAAAGGCTATTGCTTAAGTTATCTAAACACGAGCCTCTTGTTCCTAATTTTTTTAGGGTACTAGAAGAACTTGGCATCAACAAAAACAATATACAAGACCTTGATGAAAGGGGAATTATTAGAATTGAAAAGAAATTAAAAGCACGCAGTAAAATAGCAGGGGCCTATGAAAATCAATCCAATGAAAACCTATTATTAGCCATTAAAAAACACCATAGCGCCATTGTATGCTTTTATACAGATGATATGTTATATCACTTATCTCAAGGTAAAAAATTTAAGGAAGATAAATTCATTGGATTTTATCCTAATGACAAATCAGATTTAGATAAAGTACGGTTGTTTTTTGATGAATGTTTGGCAGATGATTTTTTAGATAAAGTTCAAAAAACATTTCAAACCAATCAAATTATTGAGCTATTCAAATGGCATTTAACTTCGCAAATATTCTCAGCCACATTTAAACAAAAATTGGCTACAGTGTTAAAAACAAAATTAGCCTATGTTATTGAAACGCTTAAACAAAAGCCAGATTCTTCAGTGCTCAAAAAGCGAATTTCATATGCCAAGAACAAGTATTTTTATAAAACACTGAGTTATTACAAAGACGACGAATTAACAGGCTTGGTGCATGAGTTATTGGATTTCTACAACTACAACAGTTCATATACCAAGGGAATGGATTTTGCCGATTCATTGCTACTGCACTTAAACGAATACGATAGAAATGATATCCGATTGAGTTTGAACATTATGTCAACCACCATGAATGCAGGTGGAAGTTACAAGGTGATGGTGATTGCCTTACTGGTGATTTTTAGTATTGTATTTGGACCCATCGTTTATATGATAGCCACATTTAAACCTAGTCTGCCTAAGCCTTATACAATGCCAACCGACTTTCTAGAACAACGACAAGCAACCCAACAAATATATGCAAACAGAGCGGTTGCTAAGAGCCGCATTCAATTCAATTATACAAACTCAGTTGACAGCATTATTCCGCATGCCGAAGGGGGAAAAATGGTTCAATTGGCTGGTTATAAATTTAAACTTGATTCTGTAAACTCGCTAAAAACTGGCACTTATTTGCAAAAGGAACTCAGAGGTAGTTTTAATCAAATATTACCTTTAACAAATGAGAAGTTTTACTTTGTGAACAATAGCGTCAACCCTGTTATTCTGTTGCTTTATTTTAACCAATGTCAGTTTAAAGAATATGATGTTCTACATCCCTGCCCATACCCCTTTGCTTGGAATGAAATGTATGTAAAGGGCTTTGATTCTGTGGCCTTAAGTGCCAGTGTATTGGATTATTTTTCTATTCAAACAGGCAAAAACCTAGTTATACTTACAAG
>JAIYCU010000040.1 GCA_027487835.1 Bacteroidota bacterium
GTAATTCCTAAATAAGAAGCTATCATATGCTGAGGAACTCGATTATGAATGTTTGGAAAAACGTCCGTTATGCTGTCATATCGCTGTTTAGGTGTTCTTACATACAAATTTTTAATTCTATCGTCTTGGTATATAAAATAATACTCTGCAATCAGTCGTCCCATTTTTTGTCCGTCCGTCAAGTTTTTATAACCCCATTCAATAGCAGCACGAGGTAAAATAACTACTTCAGTTTCTTCCAAAGTCTGTAAGCTATAAATTGAAGGTTGCCCTTGAATAAAGTTGGAATAGTCAGCAATAAATTGGTTTTCTAATGCAAAATGTATGGTGTGTTCAGCTCCTTCGTTGTCGGTTACTAAAACTCTAATAAGTCCTTTGTTGATGAAAAATATTTCGTTTGGAACAACATTAGGTCGGCTTAATATTTCTTGTCGTTTAAAAGTTTTGATAACAGCATTATTTAGGAAGTCGTTTAGTTCGTCTTCCGAAACGTTAATCATCTGTTTCATTACTTGTCTAATTTGTTCCATTTATTTCTTTCTAGGTTGTTCTGTTTGGGTTGGTTGTACAATTACCGCTAACGTTTTGTAAAATCGTTTTTCAAATAGGATATAATATCAGCAGCCAATTGGTTCCCATAATTGAATTTTGTTGCCCTCTTCATCAAGTATGTGAACAAATTTTCCGTAATCATATGTTTCAATTTTGTCAACAATTGTTACACCTTCTTTCAATAATTCTTCTACGAGGGCTTCCAGATTTTCAACTCGGTAATTTATCATGAAGTCCTTGTTGAAGTATTTTGAATCTTCTGCAAATGGTGTCCATTGAGTTTGAGCTTTTGTTGTGCTGTCTGGACTTTCATACCATTCAAATGTTGCACCATATGGATTTGTTTCAAGTCCAAGGTGTTTTTGATACCATTCAGTTGTTGCTTTTGGGTCTTTGCATTTGAAAAATACACCCCCAATTCCTGTTACTTTTTTCATTTTATTATCCTTATTTTTTGTTGTTAATGGTGATAAGAAAGTTATTGGTAAGTATCAAATTTATTAAAATTAGCCTCTTCATTAATATTAAATTTAATATTGTCATTCCTGTTAGTGTCGGTTCTCTATGCTTATCACTAACCTTTGGGCGAATGGCGAAGGCGGGGATTTTAAGTACTAAACCCTCGCTTTTGCAAATCGGCTGTTGCCAGTAGTTTTTCATTTTAACTTACTGGCATGGCTTGCAGATACCAAGAAATACTAGCTGTTACCGGTAGTTTTATTAGTTTTCAACTTTCTTTTCATGTGAAAATGCAATTACAATCGAATCCCCTTTGACATAAATATCCCCTATTGAATTACAGTTGCTTCTAGTTTGATGGAAATTATAATGAAGATATCCATTTATTTTATTGTTTATTTCAAAATCATAACTCCAAGTTGGTATATTTATTAATGTATCTATAGTTCTCAATTCTTTATTTGTTAATAATCCTAAATAAGTATACTTTCTGTCAGAAAAAATTAAGTAATTTGAATTGTTATAACCAAAAAACACGCTGAATGTCAAACCAAAGGTGTCAACTAATATTTTGCCTTGATTATTAAGTAATCTATAAATACTATCTTCAGTTAGGTTAGGAAATTTTTTGAATTTCCATTCTGTTTCAAGACTATCAGAATGTACTTTTACCAATTCTTTGGGCGATTTTAAAAATCTCACTTTCCCAAATCCAGCTGAATGAGCTAAAGACTCTGTAATGTAAAAGCCATCATTTCTTTTGTCTATCATTACTGGGCAAGTGCTAATAAGGTAATAAATGGAGTCCTTATAAATTATGTCTTGAAACATAACCGCCCCGCCATATTCTCCCCAACAATATCCATAAACTAAAAATTTAGAATCTTCGTAGAGTAAAAAACCTATTATCTTTTTATCCTTTGAATATAAGAAGTCAATATTTTTGTTTTCTATATTGCGAACATTATTATGTAAATGTGTCTTTTTCCAATGACCAAAGTTAATTGAGTCTTGAAAATTGTCTAAATTAAAAACAATAGTGTTAAAGTCTACTGAATTTATTTGTGATTCAGTTGAACAGGCTACAAAAACTAATATAATTATATATATGATATGTCGCATTTAAAAATACCACTAACGTTTGGGCGCTTGGCGCAGTGAGGATATGGTTAGCGCTTTTTCGCCTCAACACTTTACCCCAAAAATAAACTTTTCTGCCGTTTCTTTTTCATTGTATTCTAAGGCACTTATGACCGCCAAACGTGTGTTATGCCTCTTCTAGTGAGCCATGGTCACGAACTCCCTTACTTCCTCCAAACTTAACAATAAGAATGTTGTGAATATTTAGAACGTCTTGTAGTTCAATCATTGAGCAAGTTTCTCGAGAAGTTCCTTATCTTCAGATAGTATTTGCCGCAAGTTATTCGTCAATCTAACCTTGTCGGCTGGCTGATCTTGAAGTGCCTTCAAAAAGTCAAGGACGTCTTGTAAAATAGTCTCAGGAACACTTTCGAGTACCTTTTGAATTTCTGATTTTATTTGTGTCTTGGTCATTTCCAAATATAATTAAATACTTAATTTTTTACCAAGATTTTAACATGACACTAACTCATTTATTGGTACATAAAGCATTATCAGAGCAAGCCAAATTGGTTGGCTTTGCGCATAAATTATGCGGTTTATTTTTTTTATTCGTAGGGTAATTAATTTTCATAAGCTCTTGGTTCAGCTGAATTATTGGTTTTTGAGTGAAACTACAAGTACTATTGGCATGCTTTAAAAAAGAGTTTACACAATCTAGTTTACACTCTCCTGATGATTTTCTCAATACGTTCAACCAAAATCATTGAAAGCATTATGTTTTAAGTAATACTTTCAACTAAAATCATTGAACGTTTAACCAAAATCATTGAAAGCATTATGTTTTAAGTAATACTTTCAACCAAAACCATTGAACGTTCAACTAAAATCATTGAAAGCATTATGTTTTAAGTAATACTTTCAACCAAAACCATTAAACGTTCAACCAAAATCATTGAAAGCATTATGTTTTAAGTAATACTTTCAACTAATATCATTGAACGTTCAACTAAAATCATTGAAAGCATTATGTTTTACCTAATACGTTCAACCAAAACCATTGAACGTCCCCCAAAAATCATTGAAAATTACAAGCATTTGCCTCTTAATTTCATGGCTTGGCTTGCAGCCAGTATGAAACGCTAGCTGTTAGCGGTTCGTTGTTTTGGTTGTCCAAATATCTTGCATACATGGAGTTAACTTATAACATTCCTTATCTGTTTTTAGGTCAAGGCAAGCATAAGTATGTATCGTATATTCATGTAACGCAAAGTCTCTATTTAAAATTTGTCTTACTATATTCCAATATTTTAAAAAGAGCTCTTCTGTTGGTTGATATTCTGTTGTGTCCAATATGCCTTCCATTAATACAAACTTCTTATCATCGTCAGTAAGCTTGTCGTAATGGTCAATATAAATCTGAATGTCAGAAGGAACCATTACTTCAATTGGCCAGTCTTGCATCCAATTCTCGTTAGGTAAATTTAATTCTACGGATAACTCATCAATTGCTTTCCTTGTTCCACATCTAAAAGCTGGTTCCATTTATGTTCTGTTTCTCTTATCGTGTTTTTTGTTACAATTACACCTAACTCATTTATAAGCACATAAAAAAACTCCCACAACCCATTTAGGTTGGCTTTAGGCTTAAATTATTGGAAGTTTTATCTTGGATTTTTAAAACCGCCTACTCCCCAAAGTACTCTACGTAATTGTTCTCAGTTTCGATGAGCTTAACGCAATGGAGTTTGCCGTTTTCTATGTGTGGGGCCAAAATATCCCAAATGGCAACAACAATATTTTCAATGGAAGGCATCATGTCTTTCAAAAAATCCACGTCTTCATTCAAGTTGCGGTGGTCTAACTTTTCGGTGATGAGCTCCTGAATAATTTTCTTTAACTTCTTTAAATCCATTACCATCCCTGTTTCTGGGTTGGCAATTCCTTTGATGGTAACCAAGAGCTCAAAATTGTGTCCGTGGTAGTATTTATTGGAGCATTTGCCAAAAAAAGCTTCGTTTTCGGCCTCGGTCCATTTGGGGTTATACAGTTTGTGCGCCGCGTTAAAACGTTCTCGACGGGTGATATAAACTATTTTTTCTTTTGTTGCCATTGAAATGAGGTCACAAATATTCATACTTTCGTGCAATTGTCAAAACTTATGATAGTAATTACAGGCGCTGAAGGATTTATTGGAAGCTGTTTAGTGGCTCATTTAAACCATAATCATTTTAATGATTTGGTCTTAGTCGATGATTTTGGGCATGTTGCAGGGCGAGAAATGAACCTGGAAGGAAAAAAATATTCTTTAAAAATTGAACGGAAAATATTTATCGAATGGCTTTCTGAACATGCCAATTTAGTGCAATTTGTATTTCATATTGGTGCTAGAACAGATACCACAGAGAAAGATGAAGCCATTTTTAAGACCTTAAACCTAGATTATAGCAAGGCGCTTTTTAAAATTTGTGCCCAAGAAGGCATTCCTTTGGTATATGCCAGCAGTGCGGCTACTTATGGCAATGGCGAGTTTGGATATGAAGATAGCGAAGATATTTTAGACCAATTATCGCCTATGAATCCTTATGGAAGGTCAAAAAACGACTTCGATAAATGGGCCTTGGTTCAAACCGAAAAACCTTATTTTTGGGCCGGACTAAAATTTTTTAATGTTTATGGGCCAAATGAGTTACACAAAGGGAGAATGGGCAGTGTAATTATGCATGCCTACCATCAAATTAAAAATACCGGTGGGGTAAATTTATTTGAGAGTCACCGCCCAGATTACCAGCATGGAGAGCAAATGCGTGATTTTATTTATGTGAAAGACCTGTGTGAAGTGTGCCTTTTTCTGATGAAAACCCGCAAAAATTCTGGTTTATATAATCTAGGAACGGGTAAAGCTAGAACTTGGAACGACCTTGCCTCAGCAATTTTTGCGGCTTTGCAGTTACCTGTAAACATCAATTATATTCCAATTCCTGCCGATATTCGTGATACCTACCAATATTTTACCGAAGCGAATATGCAAAAGCTTATAGAAATTGGCTATCAAAAACCTTTTACTGCCATTGAAGATGGGGTAAAAGACTACGTTACAAATTATCTTGAAACAGGAAAATATTATTAAACACCTTGGTATCTAAATCTGTAAAATATCTCCTTTGGCTCCTCGGCGGATTGTTTCTGCTACTGATTTTATTGGCTACCGAGATTGGGATTTTAAAAAATACTAAACAACAAGAAGCCCAGAATTTAGAACAGGTTCAGTTTCTAATGAACGAAAAGGAGGCTGAAAGTAAGGATTTAATTTATGCCGTTTTACAAGATACATCCCAGTTAAATAAACACTGGATGGATTATCTTGCTCAGGCTCGCAACCAACATTTTATTTTAAGTGTTTTTAGGAATGATACATTGATTGGTTGGTCGGATCAATTGATAAATGCAGGTAAATTAGTAGGTGGTTTAAAGGATGGGTTTTTTTATATAAACACTAATAATGGGGCGTATTGGGTATCTTCTTTGAGTAAAGGCAATTTTAAAATTGCCGTATTTTATCAATTAAAAACCAATTATAAATTTCAAAATCAATACATTCAAAATCACTTTAATGAAGAGTTAAATTTTATAGGATCGGCCTTGTTTAGTCCTTCGCCTATTCAAGATTTTGTTGATTTGAAAGATAGAAAGGGCAATTATATATGTTCCATTCAACTGTTTGGCTCTCCTAAAACAACGCCTTGGTGGCTTAAATTTCTAATTATTCTTACAACCCTATTGGTTGCTTGGTATTTTCATTTACTAAGTTTACAATTTATCCATCAGCATTTTGGTTTAGGTACTTTATTTTTTATCGGTTTGACCCAAACCGCGCGCTGGTTATTTTTAAATTATAAAATTCCAGTTTTTGTGTATGCACACCAGTTGTTTAGTCCAGAAATATATGGTTCCTCCACCTTTAACCCATCCCTAGGTGATTTCTTAATTGCTGCCTTAAGTTTATTTTGGTATTTATTGTTGATTAGGGATACAGAATGGCGCATTAGTAAGTCGAGAGTTTACTATTATTTACATTTAATTTTTGCCTCTCTTTTGGCGATGATTCTTGCAGATGGCGCGTTTGATGCCATTAAAAGTTTGGTATTTGATTCTCAAATTTCCTTTGATGTAAAGAATATTTATTCCCTTAATGTATTTACATTTTTAGCACTTTTATTGGCATTTATAATTCTGTTATGTTGTTATCAAATATTTATAAGACTCTATAAGTTAATAAGTGTTGGTACCATAAACCACTATGAAAAATTAATTTTAGTGGGCTTGGTTTTCTTTTTTATTGAGCCCTATTTGGTAGAAAATTTATTTGAACGACCTGTTAATTATGTCAATGTTAGCAGTTCTTTATTGCTTGCTTTCTTTGTTTTTTATCATTGGGTAAAGCCACGATTAAATAGGTTTCAAGGTTATTTTATTCTGGTATTGTTAATTTCTGTTTTTACCTCTATGTCGCTTTATTATTTTAGTAAAGACAAGGAGTATGAAAGTAGAATAACCTTTGCAGGAAATATCGTTTCTCAGAATGATGTAAATGCAGAATATTTCTTAAAAGATATTGAAAATGAGATTTCAAAAAGCATATTGGTTAAATCATATTTTACCAATCCCATTGCCTTAAAATCTCAATTGGTAAAGCACCTGCAACAGCTCTATTTCTCTGGTTATTTAAGTAAGTACAGTGTGTCAATTTATGATTATGATTCGGCCTACAACCATTATCATTCTCGCAATCCCTATTCCTTTAGACAAGTAGATTTTATTTATAAGCAATTGGGTGCCCCAACTATTAATAGGCATTTTAGGTTTCTTAAGAATAATGCTTATTTAAAAGGGTATTTAGGTAAATTTAACATTCGCATAAAAGGTAAATTAGAAGGTAGTATTTTTATTCATTTACAACCAAAATTGCAACAAGATGTGACTCGCTTTGACGAATTGTTGATTGATGGGTTTAGAAATACAAAAAACAAAAGAACCGAGTACTCCTATGCGATTTTTAAAGACTTACAATTATTGAGTCAGAGCGGCCATTATGCCTACCGCACTACCTATACTTGGAAGGGGATTAGCCAAAAATCGGAGCTTTTAGAAGAGAATGGATTTAACCATTTAATATTTAAAGAGAACGAACAATTATTAGTGGTGGTGAGCGAGAAAACGCCAGAATGGTATGAGCCTTTTGGCTTATTTTCTTTGTCGTTTACCTTTTTCAATATTTTATTAATTGCCCTCATTGGTTTGTATATTTTATTCAATAATAATTGGGTAAAAACAAATTGGTTCAAACCGAAACCTTACATACAGAATCTACAAGTTATCATCAATAAATTATTGTTTTTTAAGGAAGGTGATTTAAAGTTTATACGCACACAAATACAACTGGGCATTATCTTAATTGTATTTTTTACCTTAGCCATTACGGCTTATTTTACCATTAGTTTTATTACCAATCAAAACCTCTTAAAGCAGAATGATAAGTTGGTAAGAAAATTAAGAAGTGTCACCAATGCGTTAGAGAATGAAAGTCAGGAAGTGAATTTTAAAGGCCGCATTAGTGATACAGAGGCAAGCCTTAATCAGATTGCTGATTTTTATAATACAGATATTAGTTTTTTTAATCCAAGTGGAAACCTTGTTGCTTCTACCATTAAGAAAGTTTATGAAGCAGATATTATAGCACCATTAATGAACCCAGAGGCGTTTTTCCATTTAAATAACTTGAGAGAATCTCAGTTTATTCAAAAGGAAGCCATTGCCACCTTTACTTACACGGGTGCTTATGCGCCTATTTTCTCTAGAAATAAAGAGTTATTGGGCTTTGTGCAGCTTCCCGATTTTTATCAAACCTCTGATTTAAATGCAGAAATTTCCTCTATCATGGTTGGTTTTATCAACCTGTATGCTTTAATGTTTTTTGTAATTGGTGCAATGGCTTGGTTGGTATCTAGAAATATTTCATATCCGCTGCGTTTAATTCAAAAACAAATGGCACAAACTAGCATAGGAAAGAAAAATGAGCCAATTGATTGGGAACGCAATGATGAGATTGGTGAGCTGGTGAAGGCTTATAACCGAATGATAGATGAGTTGCAAGAAAGTGCAGAGAAACTCGGTAGAAGTGAAAGAGAAGGGGCTTGGCGAGATATTGCAAGGCAGATTGCCCATGAAATTAAAAATCCGCTTACGCCCATGAAACTTAGTGTACAGCACCTTGAGCGGGCTTGGAACGACCAATCTCCTAAGTTACCAGAAACCTTTAAACGCGTTACCAAAACCCTGATTGCACAAATAGATATATTGAGCGAATTGGCTACAGAGTTTAGCAGTTTTGCTAAAATGCCTGTTCCAGAATGTCAAGAAATTCAATTGAATGAAATGATTGAACAAGTGCTTCATTTGCAAGAACAAACATTTGATGGTCAGTTGATTTTTGAACCCACTCGTCTACTTACCATTAATTTTGATTATGGTTACTTAAATAGAACCTTAACCAATTTGGTTAAAAATGCAATCCAGGCTATACCTGAAGATAGAGCAGGCATTATTAAGGTATTAGCTGAAGAAGAGGCCTTGAATTTACATATTCAAGTAATTGACAATGGAACAGGAATTCCGCTTGCACAGCAAGAAAAAATATTTATGCCTTATTTCAGCACCAAGGTTATTGGGATGGGTCTAGGTTTGCCAATTGTTAAAAGCATGATAGAAAGTGGAGGCGGTAAAATTTGGTTCGAAACCGAAGTTAATAAAGGCACAACATTCCATATTTTATTGCCGTTAAGTAGGGAAGAATGAAATTCGCCTTGCGGATAGTTTTTGGTTTTATCTTTTTGTTTTCCGGTGCGGAAATACAAGCGCAATATAAAGTTCCCATTAAAACCAAGAGTCTTGTTTTAGTTAGCGATTCTTTCTTATTAGATAGTCAGTTGATTTTAAAAGGAAGCGTATACGTTAAGGATTACAGCGCAGCCATCGATTATGATTTTAATTATTATACCAGCACATTTAAGAATATAAAAATACCTAAAGGCACTTTGCTTCTAATAAGCTACCAGCCTGTAAACCCTGGTTTAATGAGGGTATATAAAAATAAAGATGTTAATTTATTGCTTCCAGCTATTCAAGCAAATCCAAACCCATATCAATATGTACCTGGCAATAAAAACTTTGATTTGGGCCTGGGAAAAGAAGGGGTATTGGTGAATGGAAGTATCATGCGTGGGCTTAGCCTTGGCAATAACCAAAATGCCATTGTGAATGCAAATCTTAACCTTCAATTGAGTGGACGGATAAACAATGAAGTAGATATTTTAGCAGCCATTAGTGATGATAATAATCCCATTCAACCAGAAGGAAATACGCAAGATATCCAAGATTTTGACCAAGTCTTTGTGCAGTTAAGCAAGGGCAATAATCGTGTGGTGGTTGGAGATTATTTATTGAACCGACCCAAAGATTCTTACTTTTTAAATTACCAGAAAAAACTACGTGGAATTCAATTTGGATCAACCCAACAATTTAAGAATAAACAAAGCCTAAGCATAGAAACAGAAGCTGCATTGTCTAGAGGACGGTTTGTTAGAAATACGCTTCAAGGCTTAGAAGGTAATCAAGGGCCATATAGGTTAAGTGGACCCAATGGTGAACTTTTTATAATAATTGTATCAGGTACAGAGGTAGTTTATTTAGATGGCGAGCGCCTTACTCGTGGGGAGCAAAATGACTATATTGTAGACTATAATACAGGAGAAATAACCTTTATGCCTAAGCGCTTAATTACGGGTTACTCGCGCATTGTAATCGAATTTCAATACGCAGATAGGTATTATGCACGCACCGCATTAGGGACCCATCTGCAATATCAAGGCACTAATTTCAAAACCTATTTAAATTATTTCACAGAAACAGATAATAAAAATCAACCCTTTCAACAGCTATTATCTGATAGCAATAAACTACTTTTATCTAAGGTGGGTGATCAATTAGACCAAGCATTTACAAGCAGTGCAATCCCTGTGTTTCCGTTTGACCCTAAAAGAATTTTATATAGAAAAGTAGATAGCATTGGGTTTGAAAATATTTATGTACATACGCCAATTGCTGGCAATGATGCGGTTTATTACGAATTGCGTTTTACCTATGTTGGACCCAATAAAGGAAATTATAAGCAAGCAGCTTCGGCAAGTAATGGGCGGGTTTTTTCTTGGGTTAGTCCCATAAATGGCGTGCCTCAAGGCGACTTTGAGCCACTTACTTTTTTGGTAGCGCCCAACCGTAGACAAATGATTAGTACAGGTGCAATTTTGCAAGCACACAAAAATCATTTATTAAAGTTAGAACTTGCCCTAAGTGATAATAATAAAAACTTATTTAGTGAGATAGATAAACAAGATAATGTTGGCTATGGATTAAAGATGGAATCGGCACACAAATTCTATTTTTCAGACACCAACAGCAGGGTAGAGAGCCAAGTTTTTTATGAGGTAATTAGTGCTACTTTTAGAAATATTGAACGATATCGCCCAGTTGAGTTTGATAGAACTTGGAACAGGCAATTGCAAAATTTTGCCAATAAAGATACCGGCAATCAAGAGCATATTTTAAATTGGAGAACCACATTTGTAAATAAAGATAAATGGCTAATGTACTATCAGTTGGGATACTACAACAGAGGATTGAACAGCTATATAGGAAACCGCCACCAAAGCGGATTGCGTTATAAGGATGAAGTTAATACCTTTAATTTAAATGCAGAATTATTAAAAGGTAAACAGGAAGAACTAACATTTTTAAAGGGGTTTAATAATAATGTAAAAGTGCTTCAAGGGCAATTTACGCGTTTAGTTTATAAACAATTAATCAGTGCAAGATTGATGTGGGATGAAAGTAAATTTTCAACCAATAGTGATAGCCTATTAAGTGGCTCTTATGCGTATAGAGAATATGGTTTTGGCATACAACCACAAGACTCAATTAAATTCTCTTATTATATTGATTATAAAAATAGGGTAGACCAATTGCCCATAAATTACGCCTTTAAAATGCATACTGTGGCAAATGATTATAAGGCAGGCATAAATTGGGTTCAGAAAAATTTTAACCGACTCAATGCCGACATCGCTTTGCGAGATTTTAAAGTTTTAGATACAGCCTTTGCAGGCTTAAAGCCAGAGCTTACTTTTTTGAGCAGACTTACTTATGATTATAGTTTTTTTAAGCGAAAAATTACTGCAAACTCTTATTTGCAGTTGGGTTCTGGAAATGAGTTAAGACGAGATTTTCAATATTTACAGGTACCGGTAGGGCAAGGCATTTATGTTTGGAAGGATTTTAATTCAGATGGGATTCAGCAATTAAACGAATTTCAGTTGGCCTCATTCGCCGATAAAAATCTTGCCGATTATATCAAAGTTTTCCTTCCAACCACTTCATTAATTAGTACCTATACCACGCAAATAAGTCAAACCTTGAACCTTAGTTTTGGAAATCCTTCCAATAAGCAACACAGTTTTAAAAACTTCCTCAAAAGATTTAGCAATCAATCTGGCTTGCGGTACGAGAAAAAAACAGGTGCAGCCGAACGCCTGCAACTCAACAGATTTACCACTTTCAATCCAAGCGATACCAACCTATTAACTTTAAATTCTTTGCTAAGAAGCACTTTATTCTTTAATAGAAGCGCCGCTGTTTGGGGCATGGATTTTAGTTGGAATAGACAATCCTCAAAAGCATTACTTACTAATGGATTTGAACTTAGGACTAAGGAAGAAAATGGGTTTAACTTTCGCTATAATTTTAATCAAAGCTGGACCTTTAACAACGGAATTTTACAAGGTATAAAGGCATTTAGCTCCGACTTTTTCTCAGAGAATAATTATCAATATAGATTTATAGAAGCAAAGCCTAAACTAAGTTATCAATACAATCAAACTTGGCGCATCAGTATAAATTACATGCATTCCCAATCAAATAATAGGCAAGATCTTGGTGGAGAGCAAGCTTTGGTTAATCAAGCCGGTACAGAAGTTAGGTATGCCATGCCCAAGTTGGGCGTGTTAACAATCAGTTATAACTTTTATGAAGTTAACTTTAAAGGAAGTATAAATAGTCCTTTGGCCTATGATATGCTACAAGGCTTAAGCGCAGGTAATAATCAATTAGCGACTTTTAATTTACAACAAAGAATTGGGCAGAATCTTCAAATTAACTTTAATTATGAAGCGAGAAAAAGTGGTAATATTCCTATTATTCATACAGGAAAAATGGAGGCACGTTACTTATTTTAGTGAGGTAAAATTATTAACTTGCCGCGATGAATGAGTCTAAACAAACCCAACAATCTGTAGATTTAATTATTCGAATTGCTTTGCTCTTGGGTCTTTTATTTTGGTGCTTTCTAATTTTAAAGCCCTTTTTAGAACCATTTATATGGGGAACAATCATTGCAGTTGCTCTTTTTCCAACCCATCAATGGCTCGTTATTAGGTTTGGTTTGAACCGAAAGTTAGTTGCATTTTTATTAAGTACTATTCTCATTTTAGGTGTTTTTATTCCGGCCTACGGTTTTTTTGCAACCATTACAGAACTAATAATTGAGACAAAGGCTAGCTTTGAAGCAGGTAATATTCCTATACCAGCCTTACCAGAGGAAATTAAAAATTTACCTATCGTAGGCGAAACAATTGCTAAGTTTTTAGATAACTTACAATCTAATTTTTCACAATTATTGGTCGATTATCAATCAGAGATATTAACCTTACTGCGCAAATTTGCTACCTTATTATTAGATACAGGTATTAATTTATTTTTACTGATTGTGGCCATCATCATTGCTGGTGTGCTCCTTGCTTATGAGGGCTTAGAAGATTGGACGGACAAGCTATTTAATAGAATTATTGGTAAGGAAGGATATACTTATGCAGAGCTTAGCGCTCGAACCATCAGAAGTGTGGTAAAAGGTGTTTTAGGAGTAGCAGTAATACAGGCATTGCTTGCAGGTTTAGGATTAAACTTGGCGGGAATTCCACATGCTCCCATTTGGACCCTCATTGCTTTAATCTTTTCGATTATACAAATTGGACCCTCCATTGTAATGGCAGGTGCAGCAATTTATTTGTTTTTAACCCAAAGCATGTTGTTTGCTTCCTTGTGGACAGTTTACTTTTTGTTAGTTTCTATTTCTGATAATATAATGAAGCCATTTTTACTTGGCAAGGGCGCCGAAGTGCCCATGCCTGTAATATTTATTGGAGTAGTAGGAGGGTTTTTGCTTTCCGGATTTATTGGTCTATTTGCGGGAGCAATTGTGTTAAGTATTGGCTATAAATTGGTTCAAAAATGGATTGAAGAACATACCAATAAAACGGCCAATTCTTAAATCACAATATTTACAATTTTCCCTTTAACAAAAATTACTTTTTTAGGGGTATTGCCTTCTAACCACTTTTTCACAATTTCATCTTCTAAAACCGTTTTGCTAACCTCATCTTGAGTGGCACTCATAGAAAACGCTATATTAGTTCTATGTTTTCCATTGATAGAAATTGGATAACTAAAGGAATCTTCTACCAAGTATTCTGCCATAAAGGTTGGGAACTGGGCCATTACAATGCTGCCTTTTTCACCTATTGTATGCCAAAGTTCTTCGGTAATATGAGGCGCATATGCACTTAAGCATAGGAGTAAATCTTTTAGAATTAGCTTTTTGCTGCACTTTAATTCACTGAGTTCATTTACGCAAATCATAAACGTACTTACAGAAGTATTAAAGGAGAAATTCTCAATGTCTTCACCCACCTTTTTAATGGTTTTGTGGAGTGATTTTAACTCAGGTTTAGTGGGCGCT
This sequence comes from Bacteroidota bacterium, assembly GCA_027487835.1. Classification (GTDB taxonomy): domain Bacteria; phylum Bacteroidota; class Bacteroidia; order UKL13-3; family UKL13-3; genus B1. Next base: position 13,997 of record JAIYCU010000040.1, read on the forward strand.
TCCTCTGACACAATTAAGTTGCCATCTTTATCATAAAATAGACGCCATAATTTTTTCAAAAACCTGTGAACCCCTTCTATGCCTTGCGTATTCCAAGGTTTACTTTGCTCAATTGGTCCTAAGAACATTTCGTATAAGCGCAGGGTGTCTGCACCATATTGGGCTACTATCGCATCTGGTGTTACAACATTCCACTTATTCTTGCTCATTTTTTCAACTTCCCAAGTGCAATGGTATTGGTTATTTTCTAAAACAAATTTAGCATCTTTAAAATCAGCTCTCCAGTTTTTAAAAGCGTCCAAATCAAGCACATCATCCTTCACAATGTTTACGTCTACATTGAGTTTTACAACCATAATTTTTGTGAAATCTATGCGACTATTCCGATGATTTTGTGTGTTGAATTGTTCAAATAAAATTGGAATGTTTTTAATTTTTTCATTTTCATCGATAAAGCCTTTGGAGGCAAAAAAGCTTAGTTCTTTTTTATCCTCAATAAAGCAATCAATTCTAAATACAAAGTTACTTCTTCCTTGTATCATTCCTTGATTGATAAGCTTTTTTGCGGGTTCATTCTTTGGAATTAAACCTAAGTCAAACAAAAAATGTGTCCAAAAACGCACATACAATAAATGCCCAGTTGCATGTTCACTACCGCCAAGATATAAATCTACTTGCTGCCAGTAATCAGCAGCTTCTTTTGCCACAAATACGTTTTGATTCTTATTGTCCATGTACCTAAGAAAATACCAACTGCTGCCTGCCCAACCTGGCATGGTACTAAGTTCAAAGTCGAACGTTCCCTTGTACTTCCAATTCTCTGCCCTACCCAAGGGAGGTTCTCCTGATTCTGTAGGCAAAAATTTATCAACTTCAGGCAATATAATTGGCAAGTCCTCCTCGGCAACAGGATAAGGCATTCCTTCTTTATAATAAATAGGAATCGGCTCGCCCCAATACCGCTGACGACCAAAAATTGCATCTCTTAGTCGGTAATTAGTTTTTCCTTTTCCAATATCACGCGATTCAATTTCTTGTATGGCTCTTTTGATGGCCTTTTTAACTCCAAGGCCATTCAAGAAAGAAGAATTAACACAATTTCCCTCTTTACCATCATAACTGCCTTCATCAAAGTTATGTTCCTGTGTGCTTTCAATAACTTTTATAATTGGCAAGTTAAAATGTTTGGCAAAGGCGAAATCTCTCGTATCATGAGCCGGCACGCCCATTACAGCGCCAGTTCCATACCCGCCTAAAACATAATCTGCAACCCAAATCGGCACCTCTTTTTGGGTAAATGGATGAATGGCATAAGTTCCTGTAAAAACGCCACTTATCCTTTTTACATCACTTTGACGCTCTCTTTCACTTCTATTTTTTGCTGCGCTTACATATTCTAATACTTCGTCCAAATGACTTGGGTCAACCAATTGGTCAAGCATTTCATGTTCTGGCGCAATGGCTAAAAAGCTAACACCAAAGATTGTATCCGGACGCGTAGTGAAAACTTCAATGGCAAATTTATTATCTTGTACCTCAAATAATACACTGGCTCCTTGAGATTTTCCAATCCAATTTTTCTGACTTTCTTTTATACTTTCCGACCAATTTAAATCCTCTAAACCTGATAGTAACCGCTCGGCGTAAGCGGTGATTCTAAGGCTCCATTGGTTCATTAACTTACGCTCAACTGGATATCCACCCCTTTCACTTACTCCATCCTTTACCTCATCGTTACTTAAAACGGTACCAAGTTCTGGGCACCAATTCACATAGGCTTCGCTTAAATAGGCTAATCTAAAACCAAGTAATATTTTCTGTTTGGTTTTCTCTTCAAATTTATTCCATTGTTCTACCGTAAATGCCGGGTAGTCAAACTCAATTCCGCCAGTTAAAATACTGTCATCACTGCCTTTAAATCCTTCTGTTTCAAATTTAGAAAGTAAAGTTGCAATGGGCTCGGCTTTTTGGGTATTCGGGTTGAACCAACTGTTAAATAATTGAATAAATATCCATTGGGTCCATTTATAATAAGAAGGATCAGAAGTTCTAACCTCTCTATCCCAATCATAACAAAATCCTAATTGGTCTAGTTGTTCTCTATAGCGCTTGATATTATTTTCGGTAGTTATAGCAGGGTGCTGACCTGTTTGAATGGCATATTGTTCCGCAGGCAAACCAAAGGCATCATACCCCATAGGATGCAATACATTAAAACCTTTAAGACGTTTATATCGGCTGTAAATATCAGAGGCAATGTAGCCAAGCGGGTGACCTACATGTAAGCCTGCTCCGCTAGGGTAAGGAAACATATCCAATACATAGAATTTAGGTTTTTGTGCGTCTTCATTTACTTGGTAAATTTTTTCATGCTTCCAAAAAGATTGCCATTTAGCCTCAATTTCGTTTGGTTTATATTCGTTAATCATCTCGCAGGGTGTTACAATAAAAGTCTGCAAAAATAGACGGAGCAGCCTCCTTTTCCAAAGTGTGGGTTAAATAATCTTTGTAGGCACGTTTTGATTTTTATTTTTGCTGAACCAAATATTGAAAATTTTGACTACCACTCTTAAAAAACGTAGAAAGTTTAGCTACTTTTCTGCTATCCTCAGTATCTCTATGGTCCTATTAATGTTAGGACTATTTGGCTATTTATATTTAGGAAGCAAAGCAGCGGAGAATTATATCCGCGAAAATTTGACCGTTCAAGTTTTTTTAGACCCAAATCTTTCGGATAGTTTAATTTCAAAGTACGATGGAGCATTGAAACAGGAACCCTATGCTGCATCGGTAGTTTTTATTAGTAAAGAACGCGCCGCCATTGAGTTTAGCAATGAATTGGGTCAAGACTTCACTGGCTTTCTTGGGTTTAATCCTTTAATGGGCAGTTTTCAAATAAAACTTAAAGAGGGGTTTAACCAACCTAATCAATTAAAAGATATTGAAACCCAACTCACCAAATGGGCAGGTATTACAGAAGTTAATTATCCCAAAGCTGCCTATGGCAATGCACAAGCAAATATTCAACGCATTGGTATATTGTTTATAGGATTATCCTTGATTTTTGGGGCCATAGCAGTGGTATTAATTCATAATACGGTACGACTTAATTTATATGCACGAAGGTTTACCATTAAAAGCATGCAATTAGTAGGAGCAACTCCCTCTTTTATAATTAAGCCATTTTTAATTAGAGGTTTAATAAATGGAATTTGGGGTTGGCTCATTGCCGTTGTTTTATTATGGCTTATCCAAAGAAGCTTGCCTATTTGGATTCCTGAATGGGAAAACTTTTTTGGTGAACTTTTTAATATAAGTTTATTTGGAGCGCTGCTCCTTGTAGGTTTGCTCATTAGTTTGATCAGTAGTCTTTTAAGCACAAGAAAATTCTTAAATACCCGTTTAGACGATTTGTATTAATTGTAAAATCATTAAATTTTTAGATATTGCACCCATGAGTAAAGAAAAGTTGAGCGCTAAAAAAGTAGAAGTGGCAAATGAGGCTAGCTTCGTATTTGGAAAACAAAATTACATGCTAATGATTGTTGGCATTTTGGTCATAATAGTTGGCTTTTTTTTAATGGCTGGCACCGAAGACATTTTTAATTTTCAAAAACTTACCCTTGCCCCAATTCTAGTATTGGTTGGATTTGTGATTGAAATCTATGCTATCATGAAGAAATAGCATTTTCTAATTTAGATTTTAGCGCTATGAATTATTTTGAGGCAATAATACTTGCCATTATTGAGGGATTAACAGAATACCTGCCAGTTAGCTCAACTGGACACATGATTATTGCCTCTTCCATCATGGGTATTCAGGCAGATGAGTTTGTTAAATTGTTTACCATTGCGATACAATTCGGTGCTATTTTGTCGGTAGTTGTATTGTATTGGAAAAGGTTTTTCCAAAGCCTCGACTTTTATTTCAAACTATTTGTGGGCTTTTTACCTGCAGCAATTTTGGGCTTTTTGCTTAATGATTATATAGATGCCATGCTCGAAAATGTAATTGTGGTAGCTACTAGTTTAATGGTTGGTGGGGCCGTCTTACTTTTTATTGATGATTGGTTCAAACATACAGAAGAAGATCCAAGTGAACTTACCTATGGAAAATCTTTTATAATTGGGTGTTTTCAAGTAATTGCAATGATACCAGGTGTTTCACGCTCTGCTGCTACAATTATTGGTGGATTAACTCAGAACCTTACTAGAACTGCTGCGGCAGAGTTTTCTTTCTTTTTGGCCGTTCCAACCATGTTTGCTGCAACCGCCTATAAAATGTTGAAATTTCAACAAGATTTTGGTTTTACAATGGATAATGTTCCCATTTTAATAGTTGGAAATGTAGTTGCTTTTGTGGTAGCTATGATAGCTATTAAAGCATTTATTTCTTATCTTACTAAACACGGATTCAAGGTATTTGGTTGGTATAGAATAATACTGGGTGCTGCAATTCTTTTGTTGTATAGCTTGGGTTACCAATTGCAAATTATGTAATTATTGGATTTTGATTTTAGATATTAATGAAGATCTTGGAACAGTGCTTTTGGTGCACAAACCATTAGGCTTAACAAGCTTTGATGTTACTTATAAAATTAAACGCCTTATTCATAAACGATGGCGAAAACATTTACCAGAGGCAATCGCTAAGAAAAAGAAGGTTAAAGTGGGTCATGCTGGCACTTTAGACCCATTGGCTAGTGGTTTATTGATTGTATGCATTGGTAAGGAAACCAAAAACATAGAAAGTTATATGGGTTTGGAAAAGGAGTACACAGGTACTTTTGTGCTAGGGGCAAGTACCCCTAGTTTCGACAGAGAAACCCCAATTAGTCAAACTTATCCTATCGAACATATTACCTTTGAAGGTATTTTAGCAGCGGCTAAAGAACTAAGTGGGGAAATTGCGCAAGTACCTCCAGCTTTTTCTGCTATTAAGGTAGATGGGAGGAGAGCCTATAAAAGTGCAAGGGCAGGAGAGGAACTCGAGTTAAAAACACGGCAAGTTTGCATTAATGAGTTTGAAATAGTGAAGGCAGAAGGGCCAGAAGTTTATTTTAGGATTAGGTGCAGTAAGGGAACATATATACGCTCAATTGCTAGAGATTTTGGTGCAATTTTAGGGAGTGGCTCATATTTAGGAAGCTTACAAAGGACTAAAATAGGGGACTATGACCTTAAAAACGCATTTACCTTGCAAGAAATCGCAGAATACTTTGGCGAAAAAATTGAAATTAAAGAGGGGGCTAAAATAAGAAACTATGGTAATCAGTAGGTTAATTGGAATAATGAAAAAAAATCCAAAAAGGCTTGTGGAATCTCAATATACCTATATCTTTGCACCCCGTTACACATAAACAATGTAGCATGATTCGGTAGCTCAGCTGGTAGAGCATTACACTTTTAATGTAGGGGTCCTGGGTTCGAATCCCAGCCGGATCACATAAGCCTTTGAGAAATCAAAGGCTTTTTTTTTGGTAATTGGCAACTAAAATTCTCCCAATTTTAGCATACATTTTAATTCTATAATTTCTCAATGAAATTAAGTAGATATTTTATATTTTACCATCTTTATTCATTCTAACCCATATCATGCTTTTCAATTCAATTGATTTTGCTTTTTTCTTACCCATTGTTTTTGTTTTATATTGGTTTATTAGCCCTAATAATGTTAAGTATCAAAATTTATTGATTGTTATAGCTAGTTACTTCTTTTATGGGATGTGGGATTGGCGGTTTCTATTTTTGATATTATTCAGTTCATTGGTTGATTTCACTGTTGGACTTGCTCTCTTAAACCAAGAAGATTGGCGGAAACGAAAACTACTACTTTGGGCTAGTATTTTTATTAATCTTGGTATTTTAGGTGTATTTAAATACTATAATTTCTTTGTTCAAAATTTTGTAGATGCTTTTTCATTTTTTGGAAAAGAAATAGAGATTAGATCCATAAACATCATTTTACCTGTTGGTATAAGTTTTTATACCTTTCAAACCCTTAGTTATGGTTTTGATGTGTACAAGAAAAAATTGATTCCTACTAAAAGCTTTATTGATTTTTCTGCCTTTGTAAGTTTTTTTCCCCAATTGGTAGCAGGGCCCATCGAACGAGCAACCCATTTATTACCCCAATTTTATAAGAAAAGGACTTTTAATTATGAACTCGCATCTGATGGTCTTAGACAAATGCTTTGGGGGTTTTTTAAGAAAATTGTAATTGCAGACAATTGTGCTAACCTAGCAAATCAGATTTTTGATAATTATACAGAATATCCAGGCAGTGCTCTGTTTTTAGGAGCCCTATTTTTTACTTTTCAAATTTATGGTGATTTTTCTGGCTATTCAGATATTGCAATTGGTTGCGCACGTTTGTTTGGATTTGACCTCATGCAGAATTTTAATTTCCCTTATTTCTCTAGAGACATAGCTGAGTTTTGGAGACGTTGGCATATTTCGCTTTCTACTTGGTTCAGAGATTATTTATACATTCCACTCGGCGGGAGCAAGGGTAGTTTGTGGATGAAAATTAGAAATACTTTTATCATATTCATAGTAAGCGGATTTTGGCACGGAGCAAATTGGACTTTCATTACCTGGGGTGCTTTAAATGCACTATATTTTTTACCATTATTGTTAACCCAAAGAAATAGAATCAACCTTGATGGTATTGCTCAAGGCAAATTGATTCCTAAGTTTAAGGATTTTATAGCCATGCTTTTTACATTTATATTAACTGTTATTGCTTGGATATTCTTTAGGTCGCAAAGCATGCATCAAGCCATTGAAATTCTAAATAGAATCTTTTCGGCTTCACTCTTTTCTAACCCCCAGTTAATGGATGTAAGGCATACCTATTTGGTTATGTTTTTAATCCTTGTTTTTATTGTTTTTGAATGGTTAGGAAGGGAAGGTAAATACGGATTTTCTTTCGTAATGAAGCTTAAACAGAAATGGATGCGATGGGTTTTTTACTGCTTTCTACTATTGATAATTTACTTGTATGGATATCAGGGTGAGGCCATAGAATTTATTTATTTTCAATTCTAAAAAGGTTGAAATGAGGAAATTTACTTTAAATATTTTTGGTATTGGTTTGATTTTGGTGTTTTTCAACTGCATGCTATTTTTTATTGCCAATGAGATTTATTTTAATAAATATAAGTTTAAAGAATCCAGGAAATTTCACTCATTTATTTTTGCTGATTCCCATGGAAAGTGTTTAAATATCTACGGCGAAAGCAAAGGCATTTGCAATCTATCTGCTGGTTACGAGTCTTATTTTGATATGAATAGGAAATTAAAATACTTAATTCAACATAATTATGTAATTGATACCATTTACATATCGGTTGACGACCACTTATTAAGTCCTATTAGATGTAAAAACAATAATTTAGATAGAAGTATTCACTATTCAACAGCTCTAGAATTTGATCATTATTTTGAATATTTTTTCCTTAAATATATAAACTATTACCTGCCAATTTTTAATTTTAGGTTTAGGGTGGTGCTCAAGAAATTTCTCAAATCTCAAGCTGATTTTTATCTTTTCAATAAAAATAGTCAGTTAAACCAAAATGCGTGGATTAAATTTTCTGAACAAGATAGAATTAGATTCGCTAAATCAACATATTCAGTTTCTTATCCTTATTATCAACGAAGTAAAGAACTTACTGCTTCATTTTTGGATATTATCAATATTTGTAAGTCCAAAAATATCAATTTAATTGGGGTTAAATTCCCATTGTCTAGAAATCTAATTGAAGTGCTTGGCAATTCAAATTATGGTGCAGATTCCATCCTTAAAGCAAACGGATTTCCAGTGTTAGACCATAAATTAGATTTTGTAAATGATGATTGCTATTTTAGAGATGTTGATCATTTGAATAATACAGGAGGAAAGGAATTTGCCAAAAAGCTCTTTTCAATAACTACGAAAATTGGGAGTAATTGAAATGAGAAAATTCCTCTTAAATATAATTGTCTTCACCCTGGTTTTGGTGGCATTTAATATTGCTATTTTCTTTGTTGCTCAACTAGTTTACTATAAAGAATATCGGTTTAAGCCAACCAGAAAGTTTAAATCATTTATACTTTCTGATTCGCATGGTAAATGCTTAAAGAATTACGGTGAGCCTTTTTTAATCTATAATTTTTCTGCAGGAAGTGAGTCTGTTTTGGATATGAATAGAAAATTGAAATATCTCATTGCCAATGATTTTGAAATTGAAACAATTTATTTCTCAGTAGATGATCATATTTTAAGTCCACATAGAATAAAATACAGTAATTTAGATAGGAGTATATATTATTCTAATGTTTCTGAATTTAAAAGTTATTATCAGTATTTGGTAAATAGGTTCATTAAATATTATTTGCCAATTTTTCATACTAAAGTCCGATTGGTCATCAAATCGTTGCTTATTTTAAAAGTAAAAAGCTTGTTATTTGATGTTAAGGATGAATTTAAAACAAAGGAATGGATTTACCTTTTGGATAGTGATCGAAAGAAGCAAGCATTGAAAAGGTTCAAAATTCAGTTTTCTTATAAGAATTCAAGTGAAGAACTAACTGCTTCATTTTTAGAGATTATTAATATCTGCAAAGCCAGAAACATCAGTTTAATTGGAGTTAAATTCCCATTGTCTAGAAATTTAATTAAAGTGCTTGGCAATTCAACTTATGGCGCAGATTCAATCCTTAAAGCAAACGGTTTTCCAGTGTTAGACCATAAATTAGATTTTGTAAATAAAGATGAGTACTTTTATGACGCAGACCATTTGAATTCTTATGGTGGTATCGTTTTGTCACATAAATTGTTTTTTAATAAATAGATTTTTTAAATAGAGTGAATTTTTAATGTTCAATTTCCATTAATGAAAAAGTTCCTTTCGAATATACTTGGCTTCTTCTTCATAATTCTACTATTTAATTTTGTTGTATTTTATTTGGCGAAAGAAATTTACTTTAAAACATATCAGGTACAACCAAGTAAAAAGTTTAATTCATTTATATTTGCAGATTCTCACGGAAATTGTTTGTATAATTACGGTGAACTCTCTAATTGCTATAACTTTTCAGCTAGCAGTGATTCCTATTTGGATATCAGTAGGAAATTAAAATACTTGATTAAAAATAATTATAAAGTTGATCGTGTTTTCCTTTCTGTTGATGATCATATGCTAGGTCATAATAGGTTTATAAATAACAATCTAAAAAGAAGTGTTTACTATTTAGAATTATCTGAAGTTGATAATTATCCTGAATATTTTTATGCTAAATATTTGCATTACTATTTGCCTATAGTTAATAAAAAAATTCGTATTCTGGCATCAAAGTTTTTGATTTCCCGCTTTTTATTTTTTTTCTTTCATATTAAAAATTTAGATAATACAAATAAATGGGATCAACTTACAGAGTTTGAGAAGAACACTTTATCTGAAAAGCTTAAAGAAAATTCCTTTACTGAAAATAACCGGCATGAGGAATTAACAAAAACCTTTTTGGAAATAATAAATATATGTAAAAAAAGAAATATAAAATTGGTTGGTGTTAAGTTTCCACTTTCTAGAAATCTAATTGCCGCAATTGGGAATACTAATTATGGGGCAGATTCAATCCTTATTTGTAGTGGTTTTCCAGTGCTAAATTATAAACATGTTTTTTCTCAAAATGATGATTATTTTAAAGATGCAGATCATCTGAATGCAATAGGGGGACAAATATTAGCTGAAAAGCTTTTTAATCAATATTAGCTAGCAACTTTTTCTATTTTCATTCAAGTTAATAGGCTTCTGCCTTATCAGCAATTTTTCTATTTAGTTTGATCCCAATCTAATCACGTAAGACCTTGTAATTGTATAACTGCCCGTTAAGATCAACTAGTTGTAAGATATACATGCCAGATGGCTCCGGCAACTTGATAAGATGATTGAAATCCATGCTTAATTCTTCTGTTCTGTATGTTTTGCCTAATAAATCCAAAATCTGGTAACGCTTAATTTCAGAGCCGCCCAAGTTTAACATCACCTCGCCATTACTCGGATTAGGATAGATTTGAATCTGATTTAGGGCCTCCTCGCTAAGTCCAACACTCATCACCCTGATAAATTGAAGAGCCTGCAACTTTACTGTGGTATCGCTTAAGATATAATCCAAATAAATATCATAAATACCAGGCTTATTAAACCTCACATAACAAGTATCAGATTGGGTGTTGGTTCCTCGAACAAAAGTGCCAATGCTATCTGGCAAAATCCATCTTTTCTGATGCGGAAAGATGCTGTTGTTTAAGGTAAGGTATATCTCTTGATTGACAGCAATATTGGTATTGCTAGCATAAATGCTCATTTGATTATAGGGGAACTTATTGTCTGGTGTCACAGTTATTTCAGAGATAAAAAAGGCACTGTCTGTAACCCTTAACAGCAATACGTTATTGTTATGGTAAGCGCCAAATGCGCAGGACTTTACATTATTATAATAACTGCCGTTGGCAAAAATGTCTTGAACCAATTCAATTTTTCCTGTTACATTAAATGAATCATTTAGGAGGTGGTTCTTAAATTGTACAATGCCTGAAGTCGAGTAAGTAAAATCCTCTATGCGCTTTGTGGGTGAAACCAAGCCTGCATTGTTGGGCAAGGCCAAATGAAGGGCGCTGCTATTAAGGTTTGCTGGATTTCTAAATATATTTTTATTTACCTTGCCATCTTCGGATAAAAGAAATGTTCCAATATCATATCTTGGACTATTTACGTAAGAATAATAGGTACCTGAAGCCAATACCATTAATCCTCTGTAATCATAAGATAAATCTGTACAAACAAAACTAAGCTTTTGATTCCTAAAATTTATTATCGTATCGGTAAAGTAGCCATTTATTCCAAAGGTCACATCTAAATCCCCATTGCTTTCTATTTTCTTAATACCAAAATTGCCCCCTACTAAAAACTTACCATCCTTTAAAACCATGGCTGCTTTAAGGCCTCCCAAAACTTGGAAGTTTAGGCTAGGATCTAATTGTCCGTTTGCTAAAAACCTTAAGAATCTATTTCCTGCCAATACAATTCTGTCTTGTTCATCGGTGAACAGTTTAATAAACCCGGCATTGGCCAAAGAAAATATAGACTTTCCATTCGTGGCAAAACTGCTATCCAATGTCCCATTGGCAAGGTAGCCATGCAATTGGGCTTGCATATTACTTTCTGCATAAGCCAACAAAAATTTATTGTCGTTTATAAACCTTAGGCTAAAGGCATTGTCTCTAAACTGATTGATATTTAAATAGATTAAACCATTCTGGCCAAAACTAGAATCTCTCTTGCCATCTGACATAAACTTAACCAAAAACAATTGCAAGGGGTTGATGATACTATTGGCCAAGCAAATCATTTCGCCTTGGTTATTAGATGCCGTGGCCAGCAAAACAATTTTAGATTTATTAGCAATTACGTTGCCAATAAACTTAATAAAACCTCCTCCTTTAAAGGCATTGAAATTCTGATTTCCAGCTAAATCAAAGGCATGATAGCTTAGTTCATTATTATAATCATATTTTATTAAGTTGTTTGGTTTAAGTCCTAAAACCAATAATTGTTGCTTATGGATACACACTAAATCTACATCTGTACCATTATAGGCCTTATAATAATCAATGAAAAAAGTGGTATCAATACTTCCATTAGGTTGGTATTTTCTGATGCTAAATCGATTGTAAACATAAAGGTTCCCAGAGGTGTCTGACTCAGCGCCTTTAAAACTGTTCCATTGTAAATTGAGTACACCATTGATGCCAAAATTATCTTCTCTTCTGCCATCAACTTTCCATTGAATGGCCGCATTGGTGGTGCTCACAATTTCTATTTGTGTAATGGCTAATACATTTCCATTTGGCAATACTACTAGGTCTAACAATAGGTCGTCTTTTGTACCAATAACCTCTATCGATTTTCCATTTTGTGCAAAAGATGAGTCTAAGATTCCATTTGACAATAATTTTGAAATTCCAATTTTTGCTTTTCCATTTAAAAATACCTTCCCCACAACCCAAATATGATTATTTGGCAAAATGTATAATTTCTGTGCTAGGTCGGCCGAACCAAAATCTATGGAGCTTACTCCATTGGTATTAAAACTTGAGTCTGTTTCTCCATTTGCATTAAAACGATATACTTTGAAATTTTCTCCTAAAGCATCATTGGTAAGCATTGCAATTTTGCCATCTGATTGCAAAGCAATATCCTGCACATAATCGTTTAAATAAGTAAAGGGTTTTTTTAAGATTCCACCATTACCAAAACTGCTATCTATGGTGCCATTGGAGAAATATTTTGCCAAGTAAACATCTCTTAAAGTTACACTGCTATCCGAACCTGCCACCAATATGGTTTGGTTTGAACCGATGCAGACTTTTGAGAAAATAAAGTTTTGAGGGAATGAGAGGTATAATTCACCATTTATGCCAAAACTACTATCTGGATTAAGAAGTTCATCAAAGCATTGGATAAATAAAACAGTTTGCTGAAAACGAGTTGTTTTGGCTGCCCTATAAGATTTAGTTGTAGATAGTTGAAAGACCTCTATAGATTTTATATCCGCTCCAACAATATAATTGTTAAATTGATGTTTGAGAATTCCCTTGCCGTTATTATAGGAAGGGTTGGTACCATCGGAAAATCCTATTTTGGTTATCGCAAGTAGCAGTAAAAAGAAACTTAACTTTTTCATAGTGTAATCTTTAGCCTGTCAAATTATCTACGTCAAATATAACTTATTATTAATAGCCAAGTCGGTAAAAAACGAAAGATTATTTTGAACCCTGCACTTAAACCTATTGCTAAATTTATATTTTTGATACTAGATTGCATTTCCTTAGCCATAACAAATCAAATAAACATGAAACAGAAATTTTACCTAATTGCCCTATTTTCTATCTATGCCACTTTTGCTTCTGCTCAAATTTCACCTGATTTGGCGGGCCGATTGCAAAACACTTTAGATAGTATTTGTACAAAATATAAAGTGAAAGGCGCTTCTGCCGCTTTGCTTTTGCCTAATGTTGGCACATGGACAGGGACCAGTGGCATCTCTAAACCTGGTGTACCTTTAACGCCTCAAATGGCTTTGGGCATGGGCAGCAATACCAAAACCTATATTGCTACACTTCTGCTAAAATTACAAGAAAAGGGCTTGGTAGATTTAGATGATTCGATAGGAAAATGGATTCAAGGTTATCCCAATATCAATACCCGCGCAAGCATCAGACAATGCCTTAACCATACCTCTGGAAACAAAGAATATTTGAATGCTAGTTTTAATGATAGCTTGCTTTTAAACCCTTCTAAAATTTGGACAATGCAAGAGGTGTTAAGCACAGTTGGGACACCAAACTTTGTACCTGGTGCCTCATGGGGATATTCTAATACAAATTTTGTTATTGCGGGAATTATTATTGAAGAAGTAGCTAAAATGTCTTTTGCCAATGCCATGAGTGTTTATGTACTTGAACCTAACAATTGGAATAGCACTTTCTTTTTTGGAGAACCAAATCCAGCGCCTATTCCTAGTCAATGGACGATGAACCTTACTGGAACTAGCATGGTAGAAATGAATACCTATCCCATTAACATTATTAACCAGTTGTTTAGTGCTGCTGGCCCCGCAGGGGCCATGATGGTAACAGCAGAGGAGAATGTTCAATTTTGGCACAAACTCATCAAAGGTAATTTGCTTACTAAGGCTTCACTTCAAGAAATGACCACTACGGTAAGGCTAAATAATTTAGTTTCTTATGGCTTAGGTATCTTTAGATACAATAGAGAAATTAACAACCGCACCATTTATTGCCATGGAGGCACTTTCATTGGTTTTATTAACGAGAATGCAGTAGATACGCTTTCTGGTGTTACTATTTCTGTTTTAACAAACCAAGATAGTTTGGGTAACGATTTTCTGCTAAGTGTTGTCATTCCTGCTTTGCACAAACATGTGCTCAATGCACCTCCAACTGCAATCGATAAGCTGCAAAGCCAAAGTCAAGTATTGGTTTACCCTAATCCCGCCAACGAGTTTGTAACTATTGAAAGTTCGATGTTAAACTCAACTGATGTTTGCCAAATCCTCGATATCAATGGTAGAATTGTAATGCAACAGAACTTGGCTCAAAACAAAATTAATGTAGCCGAACTAAAAGATGGCATTTATTTTCTTCAAGTAATTTCTGAGAATAAACAAACTGTTTTCACCCAAAAATTGGTAGTAACCCATTAATTTAAATTTTTTATTTAAAGGTAATTTTTAATCCTAAGGCTCGATTTTCAATGCCAGGGCTATAAATAAGATAAATGGTTCTCCCTTTCAATTCTTTTAGGGCAATGTTGTTTTTTCCTGGTTCAAACAAACTTCCAACGCTTCTTAAACCTACCCAATTCTCTTTTGTAGTTCCCCAAACTTGGTTAAAACGGATAAATTCTTCATCCTCGGAAAATGCAAACAAACAATGGTAACCATCAGAAGCATTATTAACCACTGTTAAATCGTGGTCTTTGTTTTTTCTATCTTCAGCAAAGGTTTGTGGCGGTGTAAATACATCAATTTTCTCCAATTGATTGCGTAAGGCATAATAGTAAGCCATTGAATCAAAACTGCAATTTAAAAATACACAGTCCGCATTTTGTGTAGTAAAGTATAACCGAAATGAATCTGCAAATAGTACAAGTTCTTTAGTTTGATCTGTAATTACCAAGCTATCTTTTCCTTGCACAATACTTAGCACAGTTTTGGGGATGGTATCGGAAGATTGAATTTGATTCCCCATAAGCTTTTGGTTCAAACCGAACAAAAACAATAAGGCAAGTATGAATAGTGGTTTAATCTTCATTGTTATGTTACTTAAGTTCAAAGCCAGCTTCTAACAAATCCGCACTATTTCTTCCTACAAATATTTTAAACATGCCAGGTTCAAGCAAATGCTCCAATTGCTCATTGTAGTATTTTAAATCGTCTGTATGTAATTCAAATTGAATAGTTTTAGTCTCACCTGGATTCAAATAAATTTTTGCAAATCGCTTCAACTCCTTTGCAGGTCTAGTATTAGAGCCAACAATATCTTGCACATATAACTGCACAATTTCATATCCAGCCATTTTTCCTGTGTTTTGTACACTTATACTCACTTTTAGTTTATCACCTGTTTTAAGTTGATTGTTGCTTAGTGTTAAGTTACTATACGCATAATTGGTATAACTTAAGCCATAACCAAATGGATACAAAGGTGTATTGGCCACATCTAAATATTTTGTGGTGTATTTAATGTTTTCATCAAATGGTCTTCCCGTGGATTTTTCGGCATAAAATATGGGCACCTGGCCAACGTTTCGTGGAAAGCACATGGTGAGTTTACCAGATGGATTTGTATTGCCAAACAAAATATCAGTTAAAGCTTTGCCAGAGCGTGTACCCAAAAACCAATTGGCCAAAATAGCCTGTGCATGAGTATCCTCCCAACTTAAATCCAAGGGGCGACCACTGCTTACCATTAATACCACTGGCTTGCCTAATTTAAGGATTTCAGCCATAAGGGCGCGTTGATTTTCTGGAATTCTAATGTCTGTGCGGCTAGAAGCTTCGCCACTCATCCCTTGCGACTCGCCTAAAGCCAAAACAATAATTTCAGCATTTTTAGCCACTGCAATCGCCTCTTGAAGTAACACCTCTTTACTACGTTTGTCTATAAACTCTTGGATATACATTTTCTTAATTAGCGTAGTATCCTCTGTTACATTTGCACCCATTGCATAACTATAATTGCTAGCGTTTCCGGTTTGAACCAAAGCATCCCATAAACTTAAGGCCTTGGTATAATCTCCAGCACCGCTCCAATTGCCAATTAAATCGCGTTGGTTCTTAACATGTGGTCCAATAAAGGCAATTTTACTTCCGGCTTTTAAAGGCAATATATTGTCTTTGTTTTTTAACAATACCACCGATGCTTTGGCAATTTCTTCTGAAGTTTGCAAATGTGCGGGTGTCATTATTTCGCTTTTCGCTCTTTTAACATCGCAGTATAAATACGGATTTTCAAACAATCCTAAATCCCATTTAGCAGCCAATATTCTAGTAACAGCATCATTAATTTCTTCTATCTTAACTTCGCCTTTTTCTAGGGCTTTTGTTAGGAAGGAGTAATAAACAGAGCCTTGCATATCCATATCAATTCCTGCCTTTAAAGCCAAAACGCCAGCTTCATATTCATTGGCTGCAACCCCATGAAGCACCAATTCGTTAATTGAGGTATAATCGGTTACAATAAAACCTTTAAATCCCCATTGCTTGCGCAACAAGTCATTCATTAACCAACGATTAGCAGTGGCAGGCACGCCATTAATGTCATTAAACGAACTCATCACACTTCCTGCCCCAGCATCTACGGCCGCTTTGTAAGTAGGCAAATACACATTAAACATCTGGCTCATGCTCATGTCAACAGTGTTGTAATCTCTGCCCGATAAGGGAGCGCCATATAAAGCAAAATGCTTCACACAACTCAAAACAGTTTCTTTACTTTTTAAGCTACTGCCTTGATATCCTTTTACCTTTGCCCTTGCAATGGCTGCACCCAGGGTTGGATCTTCACCTGCTCCTTCAGAAACTCTTCCCCAGCGAGCGTCGCGCGATATATCTACCATGGGGCTATAGGTCCAATGTAAACCGTCTGCACTTGCTTCCTTTGCTGCAATACGCGCAGATTCTTCCATCATTAAGGTATCCCAACTGCAAGATTCACCTAATGGAATTGGGAAAATGGTTTTATGGCCATGTATCACATCATACCCAAATAACAATGGAATCTTTAACCTGCTTTGCATAGCCAAGTCTTGGAGTTTTCTTGTATATTCTGGAGTATAGGCATTGAAAATATTGCCACATTTTCCAGTAGCTATGTCTTGTTTATAGGTATCTCGCATTACAGGGCCTGTAACCGACATATCACTCGTATATAAAGTTAACTGACCTAGCTTTTCTTCTAAGGTCATTTTGCTTATTAGCTCGCTGATAAATACGTCTTTTGATACATTTTTTGCTGGTTTTTGTGCCATACTCATACCTATTATCATTAGGTTCAAACCGAAAATTATATATAGCTTTTTCATATTATTTAGTAATTGCAGGACTTGTAAATCCTAGTTTTTTTAGCCCTTCAATAATTTCTTTATTTTGCATAAAGCATTGCCACAATAGGCCACTTCTATAGTTTTCTATCATTACCACAATTGGCCCTTGATCAATAGCCAAATACGAGCTTGCGGTCCAATCTTTACTTTCGTTAAAGGCATCCACAAAACCATATTCACCCCATATTTGATTGCCTTTTTCAAAATAAAAGTGACGCAAGGCAGCCATACTTTCTTTAGGTGTATATGGAAAAGCAGAAAGGGCCGCAGTAGGGGAGATTACCCCCAAATCATTGTCTGGCGAATGGGCATTGTATCCTTCATGGTTATCGCTAGCGGTAAGTCCCCAGCAATTTTTACCATATCCTTTAAATCCCTTTGGATTGTTTACACAATGCTGATAATTGATGCGCGTATGGTTTAAATTCTGAGTCCAATAATCTGCGTATTTATCTTTTAACCCACGTGGGTCTAATCCAAGAAAAGAGTAATGGGAAAAGAACAATGGTCCACCATACGGAAATCCAAGTTGCAAAGGAATGTCATAATAACTCTTACCATTTTTAAAAAACCAACCTGTTGCCCAGCCTTTATGATATACCGATGGTTTAATGGCATACCTTGGCGAACTTGCTGCCAATACATAAGCAATTAAACATTCATTCCAACCATGTATGGCAAAGTTCATGCTCCAACCGTTATTAGGACTCCAGTGCCAATACAGCACTTCTTGATTTTGTGTATACCAATTCCATTCTGCCGCTTCCCATAACCAAGTAATTCTATTTCTTAACTCCTTTTCTTTGGGTTGATCCAAGTTAAAATAACTCCTAGCACTTAGCAATCCTGTAAATAGAAATGCCGATTCTACAATATCTCCTCCATCATCTTTTCTGCTAAAGGGAATAGTTTTACCCGTTTCGCCATGCAGCCAATGAGGGAAAATACCATGATAATGATTGGCTTTCTCTAAAAACTTCACCATTTTAAGCAAATGATTTACTGCAGAATCTCTATCATACCAACCTCTATTTACTGCGGCAACAATGGCCATAATGCCAAAACCGGTGCCGCCTGTTGTAACCACTTCGTTGCCATAATCGTAGGCCACATTGCTACGCTCACGCGCCATGCCGCTAACTGGGTGAGCAAATTCTCTAAAATATTTAAAGGTTTGTTTTTGTACCTCATCCAATAAAAGTGAGTCTGATTGAAGACTTGTATTAATGGGCGCATGGTACATTGAAACTTGCTGGGCTTGAAGGGTAGCGCAAGCAAAAATCAATAGAAAAAGAAGTTGGAAAAGATAACTTTTTGTATGCATAATTAGTTAAGGAAAGGACTTGTAAAACCACATTTTTTCATGCCTGCTTTTACTTCGGGGCAACTCATAAATAAATTCCAACAAAGCCCACTTCGGTAATTTTCTATCATCACAATAATAGGACCTTGGTCAATGGCCAAAAATGAATTGGCAAACCAAGGCGTGTTAAAGTTCATGGCATCTACAAAACCATATTCCTTGTAAATTTTATCACCAAGTTTATAATAAAAATACCTAAGTGCACGCATAGATTCTACAGGTGTGTAGGGCATTGAACTGAGGGCAGCGGTTGGACTAATAATTCCCAAATCATTGGTGGGTGAATGGGCGTTGTATCCGCTAATATTATTATCCGAAGCGGTAAGTCCCCAACACTGATTATTGTATCCTGCATGGTTTCTTGGGTTTGCTACACAATAATTATAATTGATAAGCGAATGGTGCTTGTTTTGCACCCAATAATCTGCATATCCATCTGTTAACTGATTGGGATTAATGCCCATAAAAGAATAATGTGTAAAGAATAATGGTCCGCCTAAATTCTCACCCAAAGGCAAAGGATAGCCGTAGAAACTTTTCCCATTTTTAAAATTGCCATTGCTTGCCCACCCATTGTGATAAACACTGGCTGGAATTGAGTCGCCATCGTCAGAAATAGCCATTACATAGGTAATTAAAGCCTCGTTCCAACCCTTTACTTGCATGTTTATTGCCCAAGATTGATTGGGGCTCCAATGCCAGTAAAGGGTTTGTTCATTGTTTTTTCTGAACCAATTCCACTCAACCCCATGGTATAATTTATTAATGGTTGTTCTTATTTTTTCTTCTTGAACCGAGTTACCATCAAAGTATTGTCGTGCAATTAGTAACCCTTGCATTAAGAAAGAAGTTTCTACCAAATCTGCGCCATTATCTTTGCTGCTAAATGGCACCACAACACCGCTTGTTCCATTGAGCCAATGCGAAAATGCTCCGTGATATTTTTGGGCTTTTGTATCTAAAAAGTCAACTATTTTTTCTACCCTATCTGCTGCTTGTTGGCGGGTAATAAAGTTTCTTGAACTGGCCACCACAATAGACATAACTCCAAAGCCACTACCACCAATGGTAACCGTTTCGCCAGATGTATTACGTTCTCTAGCCAATCCAGAAACGGGATGCCCAAAATCCCAAAAGTATTTAAAGGTTGTTTTTTGAACCTCATCCAATAATTGATCATCACTTATTCTTGGAAACTTATCTGAGGTATCTAGCTTAGTAATAAAAGCATAATTATAATTGCTACCTAAACTAGTACCATTGGTATTGGCCAATAAATAGTTAATACTTAAGGTGTGTCGCGCAAACTGATTAAGCGTTTTGCCTAATTTAATTTCTAAAACGGTATCGGCCTGTATAAAGTTCCAAGAGTAGTTAAGTTTATTAGAGTTTTCATCAAATACAAACAAAGATTTTAAAAACGAATTGCTATCAGGCTTTGCATTCAAAAAAATTTTAATGCTAGGCTGTATTGAAATTTCACGATAAGGATTGTTCATGACCCCATCAATTTCAACTTTATAAATGGTAAAAGTTTTAACAGGCAATAAGGGGGTTTCTTTTGTTGTCTCTTCATTTTTCTTGCAAGCTGAAAGAACCAAAAGCATTATAAAAACAAGTATGAATTTGTGCATTAAAATTAATTAGTAGATAAGTAAGCAATATATAAAAAATAAAACAAAAGAGGCTGTCTCCGTTAGGATGACAGCCTCTTTTGTTAAAAATGCCGTGGAATTATCTTCCAGCAGTTTCTAAATCATACAATGCTTTAACGTCTGCATCAGCAAGTGCTTTGCTATACACACGGAATTCATCTAACATACCTGTGTAGTTAAGCATCCAAGTTTCAGGAGCACTCCATGGAGCACCTAAGTTATTTTGTAATCCACCAATTACAAATTTGTTAGCCTTGATAAAATTTAAGTTACCAAGTGGCGCACCGCCTGCAGCAGGATCATCACCATAACGGTCAGATGTACCAGCAGCTAAAGTTAATTTAGCACCATTCACATACATTGCAAATTTTGAAGAAGCTGCATCATAAGAGAAAGTAATGTGGTTCCATTTTCCAAAAGCATTTGGAATTCTGTTTGTACCATTAAACTCAACCCATTGCTCTTTCCAAGCTGGTGCATCATTCTTTTCGAAATGAACTTTGCAAAACATAGAATCTGATGTACCACCTTCAATTAAGAAGAAGAAATTACCCCAGAAAGCTGAGTCTTTTGATAACATAAACACTGATTGAGCGCCACCTTCGTGTTTCTCAGTGTTCATCCAGAAAGCAGCTGTAAAGCTCTTTAATGCTGGAAGCGCAGTACCTGCACTGTTAAATCCTACAAATGCACCCGTGCCACCTTTGTAAGCTTTACCTTTTTTACCAGCTACCAAAGAACCACCATTGTTGGTTCCAGATAAGTTTTGTTTAGCCTCATTGTAGTTCTCATCAAATGACCATTTAGCCACTAAACTAGAAGCTCCAACTTCATCTGCATTGTTGTAACCACCGATTGAAGGAAGTGTTACATCTTCTTTTTTGTCTTCTTTGCATGATTGTAAAGTTACAACGCCAGCAACCATTGCTAACATTGCCATCGATTTGATTGTTAAATTGAACTTTTTCATTTTGTAAAAGTTGTTTTATTGTTTTTATTTAGGGTTTTAGTATCCAAGGTTTTGTATTAATAATCCGCCACTTAAATCTATTTGACGTTGTGGAATAGGGTAGAGCTCATGCTTGCCGTCAACAAATGGAATTCCAGCTGCTCTTAATACTTTGCCTGCACGACCAGTTCTTCTTAAGTCAAATAACCTATCATGTTCAAAGGCCATTTCTACGCGTCTTTCTTTGTAAACAGCTTCTCTCATTTCGTCCACACCTATCGCTAGCGTTGGGTTCAAACCGGCCCTGTTTCTTAAAGTGTTTAATGAAACCCTTGCTTTGGCAGTATCGCCAAGTTCTGTGCAAGCCTCTGCATGTATCAGGTACATTTCTCCTAACCTTAGCACGCGTAGGTTTTTATTTGTTTCGTTGTCGTTGCCATTAAAGGTCTCTAAAGTTTTGCTAATATAGGCTTTATAATTATATCTTGGATTAGGTGCTCCAGGATTTACAGGAAATCCGTCCCATAGTGTTTGCCCTGCAAAAATAATGGTGGCGTCTTTCCTCACATCTCCAGGTTCGTAGGCATCTACTAATTTTTGAGATGGGGTGTTAAAACCCCAACCTAAACCACCAGCGCCTCTAGGCGCTTGAACTACAAAATAGCCAATAAGGCCTTTGTTGGGGTCGGTGCCCTTTCCATTAATCTCCCAAATAGATTCACTGTTAAATTCGCCTGATTCTTTCCAAATATTAGCATAGTTAGGCGTTAATGAGTAGGTGCTTGAACCAATTAATTGCTCTGAATAATTTTTAGCCATGGCCCAATCTTTTTGATACAAAGCAACCTTTGCCAAAAGCCCAATACATGCTCCACGAGTAGCTCTGCCTGCATTGTCGGCATCGTAACTGCTTGGTAAAGCTACTAACGCCTCATTTAAATCTTGCTTGATAAATGCATAAATTTCTTCTGCACTTACACGAATATTGGCTTGAATAATTTCTTCTTGTGTTTGAATAAGCCTATCCGATTTAGGAACTCCTCCAAATGTTCTTACTAAATTCCAATAGTAATACGCCCTTAAAAACTTCACTTCACCAATATACCTAGCTTTCTTTTCTGCTGGCAAATTGTTAAATTGAGGCAGGTAAAATAACGCCTGATTGGCGCGAGCAATTCCTTTAAAATTGGATTCCCAAATATCATTAAATGATAAACTAGAAGAGGTAAAGGTGAATTTATCCAATTGATCTTTATCGGTTCCTGTATCCCCAGGGTCAGATCCTTTTTCTGCATCATCATCTGCAATGCTGGTAATTCCTATCCAACTAAATGAGTGTTGTTGCCATTCATACAATTCATTGTAAACAGCCGTTACCAATTGTTCAGGGGCATCTGGGTTTGCAAAAAAATCTTCTGGCGTTTGATTCCGAACAAGTTCATTTAAAAATGACTTTTTACAAGCGCTAATTCCTACCAAACCGATTATTAGCAGGATGGCTGAAAATGAAAATTTACGATTTATACGTTTCATATTATTTTTTTTAAAATTGAACATTTACACCAAACATATAAGTAGCTGAAGTAGGATAGATGTTTTTCTCTATTCCCGACTCATACGGTGCGCCTGGAAGCTCTGGCGAATAGCCGCTAAAACGCATCCATGTATACATGTTTTGTGCAGATACATAAGCTCTAAATCTGCCAATTTTCCATCTGTCTGTAAGTTTGCTTGGTAGGGTATATCCTAATGCTAATGTATTTAACCTAATATAGGTGCCAGATTCTATGAAGTAATCACTTGGTACTGGCACACCATTATAAGCCCTTGGATTAGTATTAGATGGATTGGCTGATGTCCATCTTTCCATGGCAACATCATATTCTATATTGTAATTACCGCCATACCTAACAGTTTTTTTGCCATTAAAAACCACATTACCTGCATTTCCTTGGATAATCGCAGCTAAATCCCAGTTTTTGTAATAAAAGTTATGGTTCAATCCAAAATAAAACTTGGGTTGGTAAGAGCCTTTATAAATTCTATCCTTATTGTCTATTTTACCATCTCCATTTTGGTCAACAATTCTAAAATCTCCAACTTGGGTACCAGTAAGCGTTGCAGCCTTGTCAACCTCTTCTTGGGTTTGATAAACTCCATTGGTCTCAAACACCCAAAATACGCCAATTGGCTGTCCATTTACCACTCTGGTGGCGGTGTACCCATTATCTAAACTTCCATAATCCAATGCTTTTCCAGCACCTACATCTGTTACCTCATTTTTATTGAAGGTAATATTACCCCTGATGGTGTAATTAATGTCTTTCTTGATACTTTGATTCCAGCCAATGGCAATTTCTAATCCACTGTTTGAAATGGTAGCTGCATTTGTGGTATAAACATTATCCCTATCTCCGGCTACTCCAGGCAAAGCAACTAGGTACAAGGCGTCTGCTGTTGTCTTTTTGTATAAGTCAATTTCACCTGTTAAACGATTGTTTAACATTCCAATTTCTAAACCAATATTTGATTGTGTTGTGGTTTCCCACTTTAAATTGGGATCAATAATTTGGTCTGGAATTGCACCTGGTGCTAGGTTTGCGCCAAAGGCTGCTGAAAGGCCTGTGCCAAATTGTGTTACAAATTGACCTGGTGAAATATTATCATTTCCAATTAAACCCCAACTTGCCCTCAATCTAAGCACATTAATGGTTTCTTGTTTCGACATAAAATTCTCTTTATGAATAGACCATCCAAATCCTACAGATGGAAAAGTTCCCCAACGATTTTGAGCAGGGAATTTAGAGGCGCCGTCTCTTCTAATTGTTGCGTTTAAATTGTACTTACCATTATAGGTATAAATAGCCCTTCCAAAATAAGACTCTCTTCTGCCATAAATGCCATCATTGCCACTATTTAAGATTACTGAACTTGGGTCGCCAAAACTAAAATCCCAATATTGTCGCTGGGCAGGTATATCTTTTTTAGAACCACTCAACCACCTTCCATCTTGGCGTTCTGCGGTATGGCCCACACTTAAATTAACATCATGCTTACCGTTGAAACTTTTTGTATAGTTAAAATAATTGTCCCATACCCAACGGTAGCTATTAGAGCGATATAAGTTTAATTGGCTTCTGTCATTTCTTTGAGCAATGGTTACAAAATAAACCGGTGTGTAATTGCGCGAATGAGTGAAGTTTCCATCTACTCCAAATGAACTCTTAAAGGTAATGTTTTTCCAAATATTGTATTCTCCCCATACTGTTCCTTGAATACGGTTAGCCCAACTTTGATCATTGGTATAATCCAATTTAGCCAATGGGTTTCCAACATTGCTAGTTTGGGTTGAACCATATGAACCATCAGGGTTTTTTGCATCATAAATAGGCGCGGCATTATATGCATCTGTAAATAAAGAAAATGGTTTATTATTTCCAAAACTGTATGCATAGCTGAGGGTTTGACCCACCTTTAATTTTTTATTGATTTGAATATCATTATTGGAGCGAATAGAAATACGCTCAAAATCATTTCCCTTCAATATCCCTTCCTCTTTAAAATAGCCTAAAGAAAAATAATAACTATTGCTTTCACCACCTCCATTAAAGGATAAGCTATGGCTCTGAATTTGCCCAGTGCGCGTAATGGCATCCATCCAATCGGTAGAACCTGTAATATCTTCCTTTTTGATGGCTTGGGTTCCTGCTGCCTCATTAGAATAAACGGCAAATAAATTTGGGCCTGCCATTTCAACTTTATTCACCAATTGCTTGATCCCATAATAAGCATCATAATTTACTTTCACTTTTCCCTTACCGCCACTTTTGGTTGTTACCAAAATAACTCCATTGGCAGCACGCACGCCATAAATGGCCGTAGAAGCAGCATCTTTAAGCACATCAATTGAAACTATATCTGCTGGATTAATATTGCTAATATCATTGGTCAAAATTCCATCTACCACATACAATGGATCAACACCACCTAAAATAGACCCGGTTCCTCTAATCCTTACATTTGGTTTACCACCAGGTTCTCCTGAAGCTACAATTTGCACACCAGCCGCTTTTCCTTGTATGGCCTGAGTGGCCGTTAACGTTGGAAGAGAAATGATTTCTTTAGCCTCAATTCGAGAGCTAACACCTGTAAGTTCTTTCCGCTTTGCAGTACCATAACCAATCACCACAACATCATTTAAATTGGTAACGGATGGCTTAAGTTTAACATCAATTTCAGTTTTATTGGCAATTGAAATTTCTTGTTTTTCATATCCTATGAAGGTGAAAACGAGAATGGCATTTTCTGTTTTATCAATCTTTAACACAAACTTGCCTTCTGCATTTGTTGCTGTTTCAGTTTTTGTACCTTTTAAGGTAACCCGCACACCAGGTAAAGCCCCTTGATCAGAGGCATCAGAAACTTTTCCTTTGATTTCTGTGGTTTGTGCAAATAAAGGTTGAATTACCAGTGCCAAAAAGAATAGCGTGAGTAATTTTGTTTTCATCGAGTAGTAATTATTGGATGGGTAATTACAACATTTTTGAGGATGAAAAAAATGATAAAAAATATTTAAATGATATTTTGAGGGAAAAAAAAAGACTCAGCTATGCTGAGTCTTTTGTGGAGGCTATAGGATTCGAACCTATGACCCTCTGCTTGTAAGGCAGATGCTCTAAACCAACTGAGCTAAGCCTCCATTTATATTCCCTTAAGGGGAGTGCAAAGATAAATTTAGGCCTCGTAAATGCAAGTCTTTTTTGAATTTATTTGATAAATTTCCCCTTTTAGTTTTCTAATTATTCAAAATCAAGCGCTTAATTTTCTTTTTTTACACTGATATACTGCTTCAAATTTTTAACATATGCCTCAAATGCTTTAATTCCTGCCACATTAATTTTACAAGTAGTTAAAGGGAAATTAGATTTAAATGACTTCTCAATTTCAATATAACCTGCTTCTTTAAGTTTTTGTAATTGCACGCTTAAGTTGCCAGCACTCGCCCCAGTTTTTTCTTTAATGTAGTTGAATTCAGCCTCATTTACTGAAATAAGTATAGAAATGATAGCTAGCCTAAGCTGAGAATGTAATAGGGGATCTAGGTCCTTATACATTCCTATTAAATTTTAAGTTTAGTAAATGCCCAGGTATCACAAAACCTAACAATACGCCTGCTGCTAATAATAAAAGTTGGTGCTGGTAAGGGAGCATGAACGCAATTGCTCCTAGAATCCAAACAGCTATAGCCCCAAATTGAAGCGCTTTAAACCTAATTATGCCACCTGAAACATATAATGCAAACGCATAAATTACCATTAGGGTTGGAAAAAACGAGCGCCAATTGTTTTGTGTCATGGGCATGATAAAGCAAACTATAATCAGGCTAATGGTAAAAGCAATCATTAATTGCTTAAACATTTCATCAACATAGGTTTCCACTTCTTGTTTCTTTTTATCTTTTAAGCCTTTAACTATACTAACAATTCCACCCATTGGCATGGCAATGGCCCAAACCAACGCATGATTATTATTATTGCCCATTAGTAAAAAATAATCAGTTAAAGCTGATAAAAATACTAAATAACCCCAAAACATATAGTAAAACCCATTGTCTTTAATTTCTCTTTTCGCAGTTAATATCATATTCTCAATAAGAGTAAGTGCTTCTTTAGTTTCCATCTTGCAAATGATTAATGATTAGTTGATGTATTGAATTTGTAGTTTCATCTGATAATTGAAGAAAATAATTTCCATTGATTAATTGGTTCAAACCGAAAACCTTTGAATCTTTTGTTTTTCCGCTCATTACCAAAGAACCTTGGGCGTTATAGATTTTAAAATTCAAATCGTTTTTTAAACCATTAATTCAAACCATTTCGTTTACGGGATTAGGATAAATTTTTAGTTTTGAAGCATTTTGTTCTTTTAATGCATCTGTGTAAAACAATTGCAATTGGTCAATTAAAAACCAACTTCCAGCTACGGGGCTAAATCCATTTTTACTAGAACTAGCAATAAATGACATTGAATCTGGTAACTCATTCTCTATTTGATAAATTACAGGTACAATGGCATA
Source organism: Bacteroidota bacterium (assembly GCA_027487835.1). GTDB lineage: Bacteria > Bacteroidota > Bacteroidia > UKL13-3 > UKL13-3 > B1. The sequence goes on from JAIYCU010000040.1 coordinate 41,217, forward strand.
AGTATAATTATCAACGGTTGAATCCGTCTCAAAACTTGCAATCCCAATGGTATCTCGTTTGCCATTTTTCCATTTGGTTAATACCATTAAAATTACATTGGCATCACCAACTTCTGGTCCAGATTTATAGTAGAAGGAGAAGCCTCCGGGTAAACCTTGAAACGGCACTTTGTTTTTTTCTAGGTCTGGCATTCCATCTTGACCCAAAATGTTTTGAATTAAAAGTAGGCCTGGTAATGTGTTAAATGGGCCAACTATTGTTTCTAACATTACAGCTTTATTACCAACCTTTGCTTCGCTGCTTTCAAAAGTTGTTTCTTCATAACCAAAAGCTTTTAGCTGATTAAGCGTGAACCAGCCTTGTGGCTGCTGAAATGTGATATTATTAAAGGTTTTTGATTCCCAATTCTCAAATCCAATATTGGGTAATTGTTGCGCACTAATCTTAAATCCTAACAATAAGCTTATAACTATCATAAGGCTTTGCGGTTTGGGGAGTTTATTTTTCATTTGTTTCATTATTGTTCAACAAATATATAGAGTAGTTTATATTATAAACAACTTTATGTACTTTGATTTGAATTAAAACATTGATTAACATAATTATATATTTTAGTAGCTACTTTATTTTCTGCCTATTTTTTTAACTATTTAAAAAGTTTTCCGCCATATATTGTGTATTATTCTGCTTGTATTATCGTTATGTACAAATACCTTGCATGGCTATGATGAATAAGTATTTCAAAATATTTTTAATAAGTATTTTAAGCCTTTTAGGCATCCTTGGAATTGCCTTTGTGCTTATTTATCAAAATGTTGAAACACTTAAGAAATATGCGCTTGAGGAATTGAACAAACACCTTAAATCGCCGCTTACTACCTCAGAAATATCAGTTTCAGTGTTGAGCACTTTCCCGCTAGTAAGCCTCGAGTTAAAAGAAGTGAGCATGGCTGATCCACTTTTTAAAAATAAAAAATTAATTGAAGCGCAACGTCTCTTTTTGGGTTTTAACCTATTCGATGTAATTAACAAAAACTACAAGGTACAGTTGATTCAATTGGATAGTGGCAGTTTAAATTTAAGGCTTGATGCTAAGGGAAATCAAAATTTTAATATACTTAAATCGGAATCCACACAGGCCAAATCGGTTGCTACGCCCTTTTCTTTTCAATTAAATAGGGTCGGTTTGAACCGAATGAATTTAAGTTATGATGATTTATCTACGCAAACTTATATTAATGTATTTGCACAATCTGCTGAAATTGGAGGTCAGTTTACGGATAAAGAATTTGAAATGTCCCTTAAGTTAAGTGGCTTGTCAAATGAAATGCGTTTTGGTTCTGTTAATATGTTTAAAGATAAAAATTTAAACCTAAACTTGGCATTTCAAGTTAATAACCAAACCAATTCTTATGTAATTAAAAAGGGGGAATTCTCTGTAAATACACTTTTCTTACACCTTATTGGAGATATGAAGTTTAATAAAAAATCATCTGATTATAATCTTTCATTTTCTGCAGATAAAATTACTATTCAAGACCTAATCTCTATCATGCCAATTGAAGTGCCCGAAAAAATAAAAGCTGCTGCATCACAAGGGAAAGTTTTTTTTAAAGGGAAATACTTAGGTAAACAATCACAGCAATTAAGTCCAGAACTTTTGATTGATTTTGGTATCGAAGAAGGCAAACTAATTGATCCTGATTCAGGTTTGGAGATTGATAAAATTAACCTTACAGGCAAGTATAGCGGAAATAGTGATATAAGAAAGGCTAAGTTATACCTTTCCTCCCTAACTGCCCAACTTCCAGGCTCAACACTTACAGGTAGCTTAAGCCTAGAAAACCTTGAAAATCCCCAACTTTTTGCAGAATTAACGGGTATTGCCGATCTGGCTACTTTGCATGAATTCTTTAAGTTTGAAGATGTTAATTTACTTTCGGGTAACCTTGATTTTACTTTAACCATTAAAGGGAACAAAGTAGATTCTACTTGGAAATGGGACCCGAATTTTTCTAAAGGAATTTTTAAGCTTTATATACCTGCTTTAGGAATAAGCTACCTTTCTAAACCCTTTAAAGACATTGAACTTACCGCTGCCCTTAATGGCAATAATCTAACCATAGATAATTTGAAATTTTTAATAGGTGAAAGTGATTTTAGACTACAAGGTGATTTCCCAAACATACTTGATAATGCTAATCACGTGCTGAATGGAAATGTAAATCTTGTTTGTGAATTTTTATCAAGTGATGATTTATTGTTATACAATTCTAAAGATCCTAAAGAAGCGGGGGATGAAACCTTTGAGTATAAAATCGCCTTAAATTTATTAGCAAAGAAGTTTAAATCTGGAAATTTTTCTGCCAATAACCTTGCTTGTAAAACACGCTTAACACCAAGCAAGACAGAAATACCTTATTTTAGTTTGCAAACCTGTGAAGGCAGTTTTTCTGGTGAGGCCTCTTGGCAAATGACACCTGATGGCTATTTGCTAAAAGCTAATCATCAAGCTACCCATATTAACCTTTCACAATTGCTAACTTCATTTGACAATTTTGGTCAAACAGAAATTACAGCAACACACCTAAAAGGTTTTCTTTCTGCCCAAACAGATATGATTATTTATGTTGACCCTAAACTAAAGGTTGATTTGAATAAATTACTATTAGTGACAGCCATGAATATTAAACAAGGTGAACTAATTGATTATAAGCCTTTACTTGGCTTGTCTAAGTTTGCAGATGTTGAGGAGTTAAAACACCTTAAGTTTTCTGAATTGCAAAATACCCTTACCATTAAAAATAATGTTATCACGATTCCAGAAATGGACATTCGAAGCAATGCATTCAATTTGGGTTTTAGTGGCAAACACACTTTTGAAAATAAAGTTAATTACAGAATAAAATTGGCCCTATCACAACTCATTAAGAAAAAGAGAAAAATTCAACCCAATGAATTTGGGGAAGAAGATCCTGTTTCTAAAAATTGGATTATTTATGTGAATATTGAAGGGCCACTTTCAAATTTAAAATATACATTTGATAGAAAAGGTGCTAGCCAAAACCTTAAAGAAGAAGTAAAAAAGGAAAAAGATAATATCAAGGAAATTTTGAAACAAGAATTTCAGGTAAAAAAAGATACTAGTCTTAAAAATGTTGAAACCAATAATGATAACCCAGATGAACTTGAATTTGAAACAGAATAAGTGCCTTTTAATTTTGGCAATTTTAGCATTCAATTACTTTCAGGTGAGTGCACAATCAAAATCAAAATTAGCAATTGCTGGCTCGCTAAATTTTGGATTAGGTTCTGCCAAAATTGGAGACGAAAAATACCAAAAGTATATGGACTCCATGCAATCAGAAACCAATAATGTGCTTACAAAAGCGGCAAATGTTTGGTTAATGTACAGCTATAATAAAAAGGTAGACCTTCTTTTTGGAATTGGTTACCAAGAGGCAGCATTTGGTAGAATTCAAAGCAATTTAAACTTTAATAATTATACCTATCCTGGAATTGGAATTGGAAAAATTGAAGAATTGTCGAACCTAGAAAGAAACATCCAATATACATATCGCTTTTCTTATTTAAACATCCCTTTTCAAATGATGCTTAATACAGGAAGATCCGGCAACTTTAAATGGACTTATAGCTTTGTGCCAGGCGCTGGACTTAATATTTTGCTGAACCATAAAATGATTGCAGACCTTGGCGATGGATTTTTGATAGATGAAAAGGATAAATTCGTATTTGATTCAACAGGCTTTAAAGCTCGTCCGATTGCCCTAAATTTTAGCGCAGGATTTAGATTACAAAAGAAAGATGAGGATGGTAAATCGTATTTTATACAACCAATGGCCATTGTTTACCCGCATTCAATAACCAATTCAGATTTAAAATCTGTTCCTTGGATGATCTCCCTTCAATTTGGTGCCGTTTTTTCAGCCTCTAAAAAATAATGGAAATCAATAGATTCACTATCAGGGTTTATGGCCTGCTTCTAAATGAAAATCAGGAATTACTATTGGTTCATGAAAAAATGCCACACCTGCATTTTACAAAATTCCCAGGAGGAGGCATGGAGTTTGGCGAAGGAACCCGCGATTGCTTAAAACGAGAGTTTATGGAAGAAACAGGCTTGGAGGTAGAAATTGGCGACCATATTTATACAACCGACTTTTTTCAACCAAGTGCTTTCAAGCAAGGCGACCAACTCATGGCTATTTATTATCAAGTTCTTTTACAGAATACAAATCAAACACTATCGCTAGAAGAAAATACAATTTATGCAGGTGGAAAGGCTGAAACATTGCGCTTCTTTTGGAAAAATATTAATGAGATTAGCCCCGAACAAGATTTAACTTTTCCAATTGATAGAATTGTGGCACGAAAATTTCTTTCTAATTTTAAACAATTATCCAAATGAAAAAGCTAATGATAATGTCTGTAGGTATGATTTTAATTTCCATTATTGCCTGCAAAAGTTCCTTTAATGGCATGGAACAAGTCAAAATTCCTTTCAAAGGAAATGCCTATGAGTCGAACAAAAGATACTTTAGAAGTGTGGCAAGCGGTGAAAGTATAAACCTCGAAACTGCGCGCAGCAAAGCCTTGCTCACAGCCAACCAACGCATCGCCTCCTCGGTTCAAACCGAAATAAAAAATGTAACAGAGAATTACCTAAATGAAAGAAAAGATGGAAACCAATTGGGTGATTATGGAGAGCGATTTCAACAACTTACCCGCGAAGTAATGAGCACCAGTATTAATGGTATGCGCACTTTCGACGAAAAAGTTTTTATGAAACCTGATAAGTCTTATCAAGTTTGGGTGGCCGTAGAGGCGCGTAAAAAGGAAATTTATAAACGAATCAAGCAAAATGCAAAAGCTAGGGCTACTTTAAGTGAAGCCGAGAAAAAGGCCATTGACGAAATGATAGATAAAGCCATTGACGAAACGGGTGATACCGAAAACTAATTACAAAATTTGTCTCATTAATTTTCTTTTGATATATTTACAATATTATAGTTAGTCATGACCGATTTAATAAGCGAAGAAGATTTTGCCAAAGCACTTAAACTCGAAAAGGTAAAACTTAACCTTTTAGCCCCGGCGCTCATGCGCCTGCTAAAACTTGATGAGGTTAATGAAATTTATTCAGAAAATTCTGAGTTTACCGGCGCAGACTTTGCCGAAAAAATGCTTGAACGCTTGGGCGTTGAATATGAAGTTAGCGAAAATGATTTAGCTAATATTCCAAAAACAGGACCTTTTATTTTAATTGCAAATCATCCATATGGGGGCATTGATGCCATTATTTTAACGGCTGTTTTGGTTAAATTAAGGCCCGATATTAAGTTTATAGCTAATTTCTTACTCAAACAAATAAAGCCCTTTAGAGATTATATTATTCCTGTCAATCCCTTTGATGATATTGGCGATAAAGCCATGAACATAAAAGGAATAAAAGATATTTTAGAACAATTAAAAACAAGCCCTATAGCCATTTTCCCTGCCGGTGAAGTGAGTTCTCTCAAGCTAAATAACTTGAAAATAACAGATAAAAAATGGGAACCTGGTGTGGGTAAAATTATCGCAAAAGCAGGATTAAAAGTTGTTCCAGTTTATTTCTCTGGCCATAATAGTCTTGCCTTTAATTTACTTGGTTTGGTGCATCCTGGTCTGCGAACCATTAAGTTGCCTTCCGAAATGTTTAATAAATCTAAACAGAAAATTAAACTGAGAATTGGTAAACCTATACCATTTAAAGAACTTCAAGATTTGGATCAACCCAGACTCATGAATTTTTTAAGGGCCAAAACCTACGCACTTGGCGCTAGCGAAGAACAAAAAACTAAGTTTAAGCTTGATTTAAAGAAACTTGCTCGTCCGCAAAAAATTGTAAATGCAATTTCAAAAGAAATATTAGCGAAAGAAATAGAAACTTTACCTACCGAGTGCAAGCTTTTTAAGTACGATAATTTTGAGGTTTACATTTCCGATTATAAAAGTATCCCCAATTTGATGCATGAAATTGGTCGTTTGCGTGAAATTACTTTTAGAGATGTGGGTGAAGGGACCAATCGCAGCATCGATTTAGACGATTTTGATAAATATTATAAACATCTTTTTGTATGGGATAAAGAAGCCAACGCAATTGCCGGCTCATACAGAATTGGTGAAGGAGATGAGCTTTTTAAAAGGTTTGGTGTAAATGGTTTTTACCTAAATCAGCTTTTTAAAATGAGCAAAGAAATGTATCCAATGATTTATCAATCCATTGAACTTGGTAGATCTTTTGTTCCCATCGAATACCAAAAGAAACCCGCAAGTCTTATGTTGCTTTGGAAAGGTATTAACCTCTATATTAAAAAGCAACCTCATCGATTTAGGTACATGATAGGCCCAGTAAGCATTAGCAGCAGCTTCTCTAATCTTTCAAAAGATTTGCTTGTAGCCTATATTAGGCACAACCATTGGGATAGCAAAATTTCTAAATGGATTGAACCTAAAAAGCGATTTTCCTATACCTCCAAAGCAGAGGGTAAAAACCTTTTGCTTCAAACCCATTCAGAAGATATTAAACGACTTGATAACTTTATTGGTGATATAGAGGGCAATCAAAAGCTAAAAATCCCAGTTCTGGTAAAAAAGTACCTAAAACTTAATGGCAAAATTGTTTCGTTTAATGTCGATCCAAATTTTAACGATTCCTTAGATGGTTTCCTTATTGTAGATATTGCTGGCATCCCAGACGATGCCTTTGAAATGGTAAATAGATAAAAAAAGGGAAGCCACTGTAAAGCGCTTCCCTTTTTTGTTTCGGTTTGAACCAAGATTACATAAAGCGATTGCCTACCCATACAAATCGTTTGCTTACAAATTCACTATTTGCAAATGAGGCATTTCCCGCCGGATTACCACCACTTAAGTGAAAATCACTAAACGCCGCATGGCTATTAATAAAGCCAGCACCCGTAAAGTTAAAACTCACTGGTACAAATACACTGTTCATTGCATCCGCTATCACTGCTTTGCTTTCGTCTGATGTTGTGTATGCACCGCAGGTTAAAGCCCCTTTATCTTCAGCTAAAGCTTTAGCTAATGAAATTGAATCTTCAACTGAATCGGTTTTTATTACAAATACAATTGGCCCAAAACATTCCTTATTATAGATGTTTCCTTGCGACTTATCCAATTCTATAACTACCGGAGTGGCAATTCTTGCATCTTTAAACTCTTCATTCACAATAGATTTACTTGGCAATATTACTTTACCGCCTAAATTTATTGCTTCATTTACTCTATTATAGGTTACATCTGCTTGTATAGCTCCCAAAGTGCCTGGTCCAGCCTTTGGATTATCCACCAATCCAGTGATTGCGGCACCTAATCCTGCTACTACTTCGTCAAATGATACAGTTCCTTCTGCAGTTTTTACACCGTCTTTACTGATAAAAATATTTTGCGGAGCAGTACACATTTGCCCACTATATAAACTTGCACTAAAAGCAATATTTCCTAAAACAGATTTTAAATCATTAACAGAGTCTAGGATAATCGAATTTACGCCAGCCTTTTCGGTAAAAGTTGTTTTTGGTAATTGTTCTATATAGTTGCCAAATTCGCTTCCCCCAGTAAAATCAACCATTTTCACAGACTTGTGTTCTGCCAACTTTTTGGTAATTGGTGCATTTTGAGTATCTGGCGCCAATTGAACAACCGCTTTGCTAAATCCATTAGCAGCCAAAACCTTTTGCAATTCTTCAACCACAATCGCAATAGCCAAAATGGCCTTAGGATGTGGTTTTACTATTGTAACATTCCCTGTGATTAAAGAAGCAAACAAACCAGGTACTGTATTCCAAACCGGAAAGGTAGAACAACCAATTCCCAGTGAAATTCCCTTTGGAACAGCCTTCCAGGTTTTGTTCATTTTTAAATCAAACTTGCCCAAGTTCTTTACCCACTCAGCACTTTCAGGTACACTTTTTAATTCCTTGTAACCCATGGCAACAGCCTCTAAAGCCCTATCATTTGCATGTGGTCCACTTGCTTGAAAACTCATCATATACGCCTGGCCAGTAGTATGCATAGTTGCGTAAGCAATATCAAAAAACCTATGTTTAACCTGCTCTAAAGCCTCAATTAATAAACCTGCTCTGGTTTCCGGACTAGTATTTCCCCATGCTTGTTGGGCGGCTTCGGCTTTTTCTATTAAGGTTTGTTCAGAAAAATAAGGATACCTAACGCCAATCCCCATTTGTAAGAAAGGAGAAATCTCTTCTCCAATAAATTCAGAAGAGCCGGTTTGATCCAAGCCTTCATAGTTATTATTCATTATAGCACTTATCCATGCTTTCGCTTTAGCATCCCCGTCTTCTGCATAAGCCTTTGGACTTTCTGGATAAGGAGAATAATAAGCTCTTTTACTTAAAGCTTCAATTGCATCATTTAATAAAGATTGATGCTTTTCAAATAAATTCTTTGCAGTATTCATGTTGTTTATTTAGCCTTGCGAAGATAGAACACTAACTTATAAATACAATTTAGGTTTTTACTGTAGGTTCTTTTCTCTTACACTTTCTCTTTCTTGTGTTTGACCCAAGCGCAATTTACAACTAGTTAATAGGAGTAAAGAAGCGTAGTGCATAATGGCCAAAAGCCAGCAGCCAAAAGTATTTTTTAAATTTTAGTAACAGAGGAATAGGATGTTAGGTAATAGTTAAGAAAATAGATTTGCGAGTAAGGATGAGATTCATAGTTTTGCACCCCCATTGAGAGAGAGGAAGTGAGTGGTAGGGGGGATTGAAAGGATGAGGGAGTGCGAAGAATTTTGAAAAATAAATTTGGAAGTAAAAGAAAGAAGGTTACCTTTGCATCCCCTTAAAGAAAGGGAATTGGACAGCGGAAGAGTTTAGGTTTAAAAATAGTTTAAAATAAA
>JAIYCU010000044.1 GCA_027487835.1 Bacteroidota bacterium
ACAGGCGCTTCACATGTAACTGGTGAAGGCCACGGAAATTTCTTGTTGTATAATAACCTTGGTAAAAACCAATTGCCAGATTATAGAAAATTATATTACGATGTTTTGTTTAAATTTAAAGGTTTTTCTTTGTTAGCAGAGTATGCCATTGCCACAGCTAAAATGCCCGAAATAGCGTATTCAAATACAGCAGGATTAAACCGACTTGAACAAACACAAATCAGTGAGTATTTGGCCTTGGGAAGAGGTTTTAATACTCATGCAAGTTATGTGTTTCGTAAAAAATATGGCATTGATGTTCGGTATGCTACAACCACAAGAGAGTTTAGTGCAAATGAAAATTCTGTCATAAAAGACCAGCAAGAACTAACTTATGGCATTACCAAATATGTGCAAGCAAACCATCTTAAAATCAATGCTTCATTAACTCATTTAACAGTTGGTTCAAACCGTACCTTACTTGGAGCCTTGTTTGTGCAATTGGTGTTTTAAGTTTTTGACATGCTAAACAAAATAAAAGGCTTATTTAGCCACCTTACTTTTTATGTGGTAATTGCAATAGTTTCGGGTGTTTTGCTTGGGCATTACTACCCGCAACAAGGATTGCAATTAGAGTTTATTGGTAGCTATTTCATCAAAGTCATTAAGCTATTTATTCCACCCATTATTTTCTTTACCATCGTTTTGGGAATTTGTTACATGGGCGATTTAAAAAAGGTAGGTAAGATTGGATTAAAAGCCTTAATTTATTTTGAGATTATTTCTACCTTTTCTTTGGCCATTGGGATTGCAGTAGCATTAATCATGAAGCCAGGAAACATTGATAGAACCAAGATTCCAATTGGCGATGTTTCAAAGTTTACAGCGCAAGGCAAAGTGCCTTTTAGTTGGTTAAATTTTTTACAATCCAATATTACTATTCAAATTTTATTAGTTGCTATTGTTGTTGGTATCGTTTTGAACCTATTCTCTCGCAAAGACCCAATCATCAAAGCATTTACCTATACCTCAAAGAAGGTTTTTTTATTGCTAAAGTTTGTGATGTATTTTGCGCCTGTTGCAGCCTTTGGCGCCATGGCTTTTACGGTTGCAAAATTTGGTTTGCATACTTTAATTCCTTTGGGTAAACTCATGTTGAGTGTTTATCTCACCATGGCCATATTTATCTTTTTGGTATTGGGTGCCATCATGAAGTACTACGGCCTAAGTAATTGGAAGTTTCTTAAATACATTAAAGAAGAAATATTGGTGGTATTAGGAACTTCTTCTTCTGAATCTGCTTTGCCTAGTATTATGCATAAATTGGAACAAGCAGGATGTAAAAAAACTATTGTAGGATTGGTTATTCCAGTAGGATATTCCTTTAACCTTGATGGTACTTCAATTTACCTTTCAATGGCAACCATTTTTTTGGCTCAAATCTATAATGTGCCACTTAGTTTGGGAGAAATTTTAATGATGTTAGGCATCCTTATGATTACCTCTAAAGGCGCGGCAGGCGTTACGGGAAGTGGTTTTGTGGTGCTTGCTTCTACACTCGCTTCAATGGGAACTATTCCATTAGAAGGATTGGGCTTTTTGTGGGGTGTAGATAAGTTTATGAGCGAAGGAAGGTCGATTACCAACTTAATTGGAAATGCAGTGGCAACCCTTGTAATTGCTAAAAACGAAAATGAGTTTGATGAACAAACTTTTAAAGAGGTAGTCGGCTAGATCTACTAATTTCTAACGTATAAAAAAACGACTAATCTTTTCAGATTAGTCGTTTTTATTTTGGTTTGAACCAAATGTTAATTCGTTTTTATTATACGCTTAGTGATAACTGCATCACCTTGGTAAATTTTAATAAAATAGATACCATTTAATAATTCTTTTGCATCTATTTTAGCAACATTGCTTTGTAAGTTTTCGCTTAACACAATCTTACCTTGAATATCCACTACCTCTGCACGAGTGATTGTGGCATTGGTTGTAATTTCGATATAATCATTAAAAGGATTAGGCGTTAAATTAGTTTCTGTATTGGTGTTATTAACTGAAACAACATGCGAGTAAGTTGATTTGCCATCAAAATCTATTTGATTTAATCTATAGAATGCGTTTGCATTACTGTGATGTTCAAAGTGATACTTTTGAGTTGTTTTTGAATTCCCAACACCTTCTGCAAATCCAATGGTTTCAAAATTAATTCCGTCTTGGCTACTTTCGATTTCAAATCCTTTGTTGTTGATTTCGGAAGCGGTTGTCCAAGTTAATAGGGTGGTTTGATGCTCTGTTATTTGACCTTCAAAAGAGGTTAAATTTACTGGCAATGCTGAGTTGGCCCATGAGTTAGAAACGCGGATTCCGTCAATTGTTCCAACCATGGTGCTTCCAGTTGGATGTTGCCTAATGGCAACTGCGTTTATTCTAGCTAAATCACCGGCAGTGACGTCTACAGCAATTACTTGTGCAGTAGTAGGTTCAGTTGAAGGAACACCACTTGTGAAAATATAGCATCTAACAGAATCTTGCGCTAACGGGTCAAAGGTGTATTTCATCACAACAAGAATTGGTGTATTTAAAGGGTAATCTACGCTTGAATAGGCCGGCGTAGAGGTAGCTGATTTGCCTAAGCCAATGTTAAAAGTATTAGCAACAGATCCATTTCTAATAAATTGTCTGCCTCTAAATGCAGTCATAAAACTTGTATCTAATAAGTGAAAGAAATATGCATCAGAACTTCCTGCGCCACCTGCGTTTGAAATATTTAGTAAATAGGAGATATAAACACTACCTGTATTAAATGAGGTTGTAACTCTATTAACATCTTCTGCAAATCCGGTAGCAAATGTAAATCCGGCTGAACCTCCAATGCCAGAAGATGAATATCCTGCATAACTCAAGGAAGTTCCTTTGTAAGTAACTGGTCCAGTAGTTCCGCTATGTCTTCTCCAAACATTGCCACCACGAGCAGGATTGGTAAGCGTGTCTGCACTTGTGCCAGAAATAGCGCCATAGTCAAAGTTTTCAATGGTCATTTGTGCGTTCAAATTCATTGAAAGCACTAGTAAAATAAAAGGTAAAATAATTCTTTTCATATACGTTTTTTTAAATTTAATTTATTGATATAAATAAATAGCCGCCGCATTTGAGGTGCCTATAAAATCATGGGCTATGCCTTGCAGCGAATAGTACCTCCAATTAAAAGCAGCACCCTGTTGAGTTGCGGCTAAGCGTGACTGCGTGTAAAAATATTGTGCTCGCTCCAATCGGTTCAAACCTTGTTTATCTACAATTTCATTGTGCCTTAGGTCGGCAGAATTTGGATCTATATCTTTTGAACCAATAAGTATAAACACCTTTTTATTGAATAGGTTTTTGTAGGAAGAAAATTCAACAGGGCTTTTTTTGGTTCCGTAGGGGAAATCTATTGAAGGATCGAACATCGTATACCAACCTGCTGCTGCTGAAACTAGTCTATTAACCCGCGCCAATGGCTTGTAAAGCAAAAAACGGTGTGCAAATTGTCCGCCTGCAGAATGTCCAAATACATCATAAGTATTGAGAGAACTGCCTATTTTAAGCTTCATGAAGTCGAATATTGGCTCTATCACCGAGAAGGTCCAAATACTTTCTGCATTAAGGCTGCTTGCACTTGGGTTGTCACCATCTACAAATACATTTCCTAAATTGTAACTATCCGCTGTTGGAAAAAATTGTTCACTAAACTGTGGGGCAATTATTATAAAACCAAATTTATTTGCATTGGCTATCATCGCGTCCCTGCTAAATTTCGCATCTCTATCGGTTCCATGAAGTACAAATAATATTGGTGTTAAATTAGTTGCATTGGCTGGAATATGGTAAAAAAGTTGAATGGGCTTGTCCTTTAAAGGTGCATATTCGCTAAAGGCAATGTCTGCAGTGCCCTTTATTTTACTAGGTATTTCGCTAGTGTCAATTTTTACTTTATCAGGTACCTTGGATTCTTCTTGTTTGCAAGCCGCAATACAAGAAAGCATTAGGAAGGATATAAGCGCAAAAGCCAGTTGACTTTTTCCATTCATTTTGTAAAATTAAGCGTTTAATAGGTTTCAATAAACATACCAATAATAATTTAATTGGCATACCAAAATTGATTTTATTTTATCGAGATTGTGTGATTTATGCAAACTATTCAGGATAGTATGTAATGCTATAACTCTTGTAGATTGAGAATTTTGAGGCGTGAAAATACATTCACAATTAATTCCTTTCACATGAAAAAAATATTTCTTCAGTTTATATTTTTATCGGCCTTGGTTTGTTCCTATAAATTAAACTACGGACAAGCACCTAGCCTTGGCACCACCTCCAATTTTGCAATATTCACTGGTTCTGGAGCGGTAACAAATGTTGGTATTTCGCAAATTACAGGGCACGTTGGCTCTAATGTAGGTGCAGGCACCAATTTTGGAAATGTTAACGGGGTTATGCACTCGCAAAATGCAACAACTGCAGCTTGTGCTGCAGATTTATTGACCGCTGCAAGTCAGATTACCAGTGCAACTAATACCTTTTTTCCTTCTTCCTCCTTAGGTAATGGCGATACTTTAACAGCTGGCGTATATTCAATTGCAGCAGCAGCAACGCTAAGTTCAACTTTATATCTAAATGCACAAGGCAATCCTAATGCTGTTTTTATTTTTAAAATAGGGGGCACCTTTGCTACAAATGCCAATGCTAAGGTTCGCTTGATTAATGGTGCTCAAGCCTGTAAGGTATTTTGGAAAATAGATGGTGCTGTAACCATGGCTTCTGGAACGTATATGAGGGGAACTGTTATTGCAAATAATGCGGCCATTAGCATGGCAACAGGCGATACCCTTGAAGGAAGAATACTATCTACCTCTGGTGCTATTGCAGTAAGTGGCGTTATGGTTTATACGCCTATTGGTTGCGGAAGTCCTTATTTAACAGGCCCGATTGCTCCTAATTTAGCAAGTACCGCTGTTTATACCTTCTTATCTGGTATTGGTCCTGTTACAAATACAGGAACCTCTACAGTTGTAGGAGATGTTGGCACAAACCTCGGATTAACAACAGGCTTTAATCCCCTTTTAGTTACTGGTACAATTCATCCAATTCCCGATGCCTCAACAAGTACAGCAGCCTCCGACTTAACTGCTGTTTACAACTATCTTAGTTTATTGCCATATGATATAGAATTATTATATCCGGCTCAATTTGGCAGAAATTATGAACCAATATCCAAAAATGGTGGTTGAAGTACATTCTTATACAGATTGCAGGGCAAGTGAGGGATATAATCAATTGCTTTCAGATCGCAGGGCTCAAACAACCTTAAAGTATATCAAGAAAAATATTTCAAAACCTTCGCGTATAAGTGGCAAGGGTTATGGTGAAACCAAATTATCTATTAATTGTCCTTGCGAAAACAATAATATCACAAATTGCACGGATGAGGAATACAAGGCCCAACGAAATACTGAATTTATCATTATCTCTCAATAATGCTTATTAGTTGAATACATTCTTTATAGGTTCAACACAACTGATATTGAAAATATAAGTTCAGGTTTGAACCTACTTAAAGCTTAGCAAAAGAGGCTATCTTAAAAGATAGTCTCTTTGCATTTAAGATAGTATCAATTAGTTTGGGTTACCTGCTATTAATAAAACTATTAAAAGCTTCTTTGGCCATCGAATCTACAAACAGAGCGGCATGGCCAACGCCTTCCAGTTCTAAAAACTGTGCATTTTTACAGTTGGTACATGCTAAAACTTCTGCTTTAAATGTTGGCCAGGAATACATCTGAATCGGAGTGTCGTTTAGTCCTTGTACAAATAGTATATCAGATTTGAAACCTTTGGTGAAGTTTAGCAATGAACGTTGCATATAGGCACTAGGATTAGTGCTGGTGCTGCCATAGGTGTTTTTTAGTTGTGTGCAGGTAATACCTTTAGGGATATTTCCATTTTCTTCCAATTGACAACGATACACTAAGTTTAGTGGCCCAGGACCATTGGCAATAACGCCATTGGTTTGGTGTATGGTATTAAGCCTTGTCACCAAATAGCCACCTTGTGAATGGCCACATAAAAATATCTTTTTAACTTTTACTCCTAAGGCATTGCTGGCCTCATTCTTAACCCAAAGTAAAGCAGCTTCTGCTTCACGAATATTGTCGCCCATGAGCAGATCTTCTTCTGGATATGCCACACTTACTAGCATCATGTCTTTTCGGTCTAATAGCGATTTTGCCTTTTCTAATAAGGAAGTTGAAGCATCAAGAATTAAACTGTCAAAAATTACAGTGCCGTGAAACAAAATTAAAACATCAACTTCCTCAAGTGCAGGTTTATCAATTACCAAATCTACCTTAACTTGGTTATAGCTTATTGACTTTACTCCGACAAAGGCCTCTGGCTTTTCTGGAGTATTGCTAGTCTTTGCCTCCTCTTTATGGCAAGAGAGAATTGAAGTAAGTAATAATATAAGTATAAGAATTTTTTGCATGATGGTTGAATGTTTTTAGAATTGTTATAACGTTTAAAGAGGTAGAGTGCTGCTAATTCTTTTTGAAATCTCAAAGAAATGTTTCCCAAATAATTTATTTAAGCCATGCACCAAGCTAATGGATAATATTATAACCGCTATGGGTACCCAAAACGCTACAAATCCATTAAGTTTAAAAAACAATTGAAAGGCAATGGCTATTGGTAAGTGAAACAGATATATAAAATAGGTAGATTCTATTTGATAGCTTGAAAATTTCAGTTTGACAGTTTCCATTAAACGAATAAAAACGATACAACCTGTAAAGGCACAAGTTCCAAAAAAGAAGGGTTGAAGCAAGAAGTCCAAAAAGGCTTTTTCGTGTTGTTGATAAGCCAAAATATAAAGGCCAGAAATTGATAGGTTCAGCAAGAAAACCAAAGCCCAAATCCACCATTTCCCAAGGTTGCTGAAGTTAGTTTTATTGCGCCATACCATTCCTAATAAATAGTATCCAAAATAATAGAAGAAGCTAGGTAGATTTATACTCAAATAAATTGGATTTCGAATCATGGCTTCTGAATTTATGCTTAAACCAAATACGAGGCATGCAATGGCAATAAATGAATTCTTTACAGGAATAAAGTGAGCCA
Source organism: Bacteroidota bacterium (assembly GCA_027487835.1). GTDB lineage: Bacteria > Bacteroidota > Bacteroidia > UKL13-3 > UKL13-3 > B1. Next base: position 7,135 of record JAIYCU010000044.1, read on the forward strand.
AAAAGGAGAATAGGATTAAGTAAAAGATAAACCAATAATGTGCCAATGGTAAGCCATGGATTTGTAAGTCTTGAGCAAACATGACAGCAGCCTTTCCAATAGCAGCCTCATTTGGGAAGGCATAACATGCTTTTAACAGGTAGAGTAATGGAATTGTAAAAATGGCTGAAAGTAAACTCGGAAAAAACAACCGTGATTTAACCCTTTGGTAAACACCTTTTAAACTGTTTGATTTATCCGAAGTAAAGTATCCTGATAGAAACATGAAAGCTTCCATTACAAAGGCATGTAAAACAAAAATGGTATAATCAAAAACTTTTGCATTTGGCTCTGATTGAAAGAACCACATGCCATGGTTGTATACCATATATGGCACCAAACAATGAATGCAACACCGCATATAATTGCCAATTACTCTCGCGTTATTAAACGAATTAATTTGCATGGGCAGGGTGAATTAGATTCATGAAATAGGGCTCATTTACAGGAAGTACTAAAGGTATTTTAGACTGGGCATGCAGTTTGTTTTTGTTGGCTAAATATTGCATAAAGGTTGATTCATTAAGAGGAATCAATTTTGCACACAGCATGCCACTAGTGTTTAATCTATAATCTTTATAAGTAACGTTATTGTTGGCAATTATTTCATCTAATTTGGAATGGCTAATTTCTATGCCTTTACTGGTACAAATAAACCAATAATGCCTGCACTCGTTACCGTTTTTATAGGGCAATATGGTAATAAATTTTATATCTGAATTTACTTCAGCAGATAATTGTAGTACAATCAATTGGATTTGTTCAGCAGTAACTAACTCTCCCATAATATTTATAGTGTCTGATACCCTTCCACTAAATTTAAAATGATTTTCATTTATAAAAGAAATACAATCTCCAGTTTTGTATCTCCATAACCCAGTGTTTGTAGAAACTACTAATTGGTATCTAATGCCAGGAATTGGATTATTGACCAATGTTTCATCTGGGTTGGTAGATAATAATTCAAAGAATAATCCTGATTTAAAATTTAACCTCATTCCAGGTTCATTTGGTAATTGGTAACCATAAAACCCTTCAGTGGCAACAAAGGTCTCGAGAAATGGAATATCTCCCAAGGAACTTCTAAGCCCTGTTAAATAAGGTGTAATGTCCATTCCAGAATACATATAAAATTTACTATTGGGCCAAATGGATTTTAAGTCATGGCCATGCACTTTTTTCATACTTTCCGAAACCTGCATAATCCAATTGGGAAAGCCCGAAATACCATATACATCCCAACTTGTAGCATGATCAGAGATATAATTTAATAATTCATTTAAGTTTAGGTTATTGGTTTTCGATAGATTGGGTACAATCCTGTTTTTAATATAGGATGGTGCCATGTTTAATGCATAAAAGGACATGTTATCGGCTACTAAACCCGCAGTTAGTTGATAGTCGGATTGAGACCCAATAAAGAAGGCCTTTTTAAATAGAATATCTTGGAAGTTAATTAATCCATTTTTTCTTAGAACATTCATGTATTTGATAAAGCTATTCCGATTGCTTTTCATAAATTCTTGCATGATGGGAATATGCTTAGATCCATTTTTGTCGGTGCCAGAAGTTTTACCCAATAGGACAATTTTACCTGGCCAAGTTGATTGATAGGAATGTTCAAAATCGCCCCAATATTGTTTATGGGATTGGTAATCTCCAATGGGAACCATTTGCTGAAAATCGTCTACCGATTTTATCTTAGAAAATTGATAGGTTCTTCCAAAATCTGAATTGGCCCCTTTACTCAATAATTGGCTTAAGGTTATCTTTTGTTTTGTAATAAAGTTTGACATCAGTATATAAAAGCAATTAAAAGGCCTAGCCAAAAATATCAAAGTTCATTCACATTTGGGCATATCAGCTACTTTACTTACCTTCGTTGCCGTGATTCAGCTAATTATTTTGAATCACCGCGGAATTGGTCACCTGAGTTTTTTGAAATTGAGAGCCGTTTTCTGCTCTCATTTCTTATGAAAAAAATGTTTAGCGAGCTCAATATCATTGAGCCCATCTTAGCAGCCTTAAAACACGAAGGCTACACCCATCCCACACCTATTCAAGAACAAACCATCCCCCTTTTATTACAAGGAAAAGATGTGTTGGGTTGTGCCCAAACAGGTACTGGTAAAACCGCTTCTTTTGCCATTCCTATCTTGCAATTGTTATATCAAAATGCTGGAAAAGAAGTTGGTTCAAAACGAAAAATAAAAGCCTTGGTACTTACGCCTACGCGTGAATTGGCCATTCAAATTGATGACAGCTTTGCAGCCTATGGCAAAAACCTTGGGCTAAAGCATACTGTAATTTTTGGTGGCGTTTCGCAACATAGTCAGGTAGATAGGTTGAACCGAGGCATTGATATTTTAATTGCCACTCCTGGCCGTTTGCTCGATTTAATTCAACAAGGCTTTGTACACCTGCAACACATTCAATTCTTTGTGTTAGATGAAGCCGATAGGATGTTGGATATGGGCTTTGTAAATGATGTAAAAAAGGTAATTGCCAAAATTCCTAAAAAGCGCCAATCACTTTTCTTCTCGGCTACCATGCCGCCAGTGATTCAAAGTTTAGCCGATACGATTTTAATTCACCCTTCAAAGGTAGAAGTTACACCTGTCTCTTCAACCGCCGATACCATTCAGCAGTTTCTATATTATGTAAGCAAAACGGATAAAAAACGCTTGCTCATTCATTTACTTGAAACAGAAAAAATGCACAGTGTATTGGTGTTTACGCGCACCAAACATGGTGCTGATAGGGTAGTGAAGGATTTAGATAAAGCAGGCATTAAAGCCGCGGCCATTCATGGCAATAAATCTCAAAATGCCCGTCAGAATGCCTTAAATGATTTTAAATCTGGGAAGATAAAAGTGCTTTTGGCAACGGATATCGCTTCTCGCGGCATCGACATTGACGACCTATCCCATGTGATAAATTATGAACTTCCCAATATCCCCGAAACGTATGTTCACCGGATAGGTAGAACAGGAAGGGCAGGCGCTAGTGGTATCTCATTCTCTTTCTGCGAAGAAGAAGAGTTTGGCGAGTTAAAAGACATTCAAAAATTAATTGGTAAAAACATTCCAGTGATTGATACCCATCCTTTTGTTTTGGATCCTGCTTATATGGATAGTGGCTCTTCTAACCATAAGGCAAAGCCTAAAAAGCAATTGCCTCCACACAATAGGCCGGCGGCTTCTAAGCCAGAGCACAAGCCCAAAAGGCATTGGGGCGGTAGAAGGTAGGAAAACACGCTTTCGGATTTTTCTTTCTAATTATCTTCTTGGGCAATCTTGTTTTTCTTTCCGTAATCATATTTATCGGATTTTGTTTTTGCTTAAAAACGTTTAAAAAGCATGTATTTTATAGCTTTGAATAATGACAGAAGGCAAACAAATTGAAATACATTTTATTTCATCAATGATTTTTGAATTAAGAGGTAAACAGATAATATTAGATTGTGATTTAGCACTTTTATATGGAATAGAAACTAAACGATTAAAAGAATCGGTAAGAAGAAATGTATCACGATTCCCGGATGATTTCATGTTTGAACTTACCAAAGAAGAATACCATTTTCTAAGGACGCAATTTGCGTCCTTAGAAAATGGTAGAGGGAAATATAGCAAATACCTACCCTTTGCCTTCACTGAGCAGGGGTTGCAATGGTTTCTAGTGTAATAAATAGTAATACGGCAATACAAATGAGTATTCAAATTATGAGAACCTTTTTGATGCAATTAGTTTTCTCCTTAAAAAAGAAACTGAGGAAAGTGCACAAAGAGAAAGGAAATCAATTGGGTTTAAACCTGACATGGCTAAATAAGGGATGATAAACTTAAGAAATGAATGAGCTTCGGCACTATTATTAGAACCTAGCTTTCGGAAACGCAAGAAACTCTCACTAAAAGATTCAAGATATTATAAAAGCAGATTAATGAGGTAGCTGTCATACAGATACTCAGTTATGTTTTTTTCATACCCATATAAGGTCACGCATATACCCAGCTATGTTTTTTATATATCCAGCTAGGGTCAAGGTCACACCCAACTATGGTTGTTTAGGTAGCCAGCTATGTTTTCTTCTTACCCAGCTAAGGTCACCCATATAGCAGCTTTATTTTTCACATACCCAACTAAGGTCACGTACCTAGCCAGCTATATTTTTTATATACCCAACTAAGGTCACCCATATAGCTGCTATGTTTTTTATATACCCAACTAAGGTCACTTATATAGCCATTTATGGTTTTTTTCATACCCAACTAAGGTCACGTACCTAGCCAACTAAGGTTGCTCATATACCTAGTTAAGGTCTACTATATAACTAGTTAAGGTCAATTAAGGTAGCTAATATTAGATTGTTGTCCATAACTTGTTGCCTCAATATTCATGAAACAATGGTTTTAACAAGTATCCAAATATTTGAACTTATTCTTAATTCTATAGACGAGCGGACTAATGACAAACCAAAAAGCAATTTTAAAGTAGATCCCTTGTTCTTACCTTATTCACTGTAACCGTGGTGAAACTATTTAACAGATTAGTTTTATTTGTTAAGAAAAGCTGCAAAACCTTTTCAAAAATTAGATTACTTTCTTTAAAATGATACCTCAGAAAAACAACACTTAAATTTTTGATATGGTGAGCAAAAACCCACTCGCCAAAGTCTTTGTCCTCTGTAAGTATAATGGCATCAATATTACTTTGTGCCAATTCTATAATTCTTAAATCATTGACCCCTCTAAAATCATTGAAAATGGATAAGACTTCAAACCCATTTAAGGTCAGCCTCTCTTGTAATAATAGAGGGATATTTTCATCTGCAATGATGACCATTATTCTGGTAAAACCAATTCTTGAGAAACAACTAATGAAGCATACTCCAAACAAGCCCTTATTTGGTTTTCTGAAAGGTTTGGGTACATTTCAATAAGGTCCAAAGTTGATGCTCCTTCTGAAAGTTTTTTCAAAACAAGCTCAACCGTAATCCTTGTTCCTTTAATAATTGGTTTGCCAAGCATGACCTTATAGTCAGAAACAATATATTCTGTAAAATTCATAATTCAAATTTATAGAAATTTTAACATTATAACGACAATTGCAAACCCACTCCCACTTGGAATACGATTTTAAGCAGTGTTTAATAGAGACTAGCAGACTAATGTCAAAAAATGGTTGTTGGGCCGAGGGTCAGTATTTATTAAAGATTTAGAACGCTGGTTTTTTTAGTCGTTTTTATTTTCCCCATTGAGTAGTTTGTTTAGTAAAATTTGTTGGGTCATAATAAAATTTATACCCAGAGGAATCTATAATTAGAGATTCTTGGTTTGTCCAAATACCCGTTGCTGTATTTTCACTGAACCAATGTAAAATTTCAAAACGATTATTTACACAAACAACATTTCCTTTAAATGGTTCTTTTGCTTTATTTACTAAATGCAAAAACAAATTCCCTTTGCAAAGCAAATAAGAACTTACGTAATAAGTACTTTCTTCTAATTCTATTTTAAGTCTATTCATAAATAGAAGGCCAAAAAACTTTTGTGATTTTACACATTTAATGAGACGCTTCCTGAAATTCAGAGTTGATGGTCTCCTATAAATATGAAAACCATGGTCTATCGTCTATAAACCATGGTCTTCAAACATTAAATATTCTTAAACCTCACCCTGTGCGGCGCTACATCTCCCATGCGCTGTTTCTTGTTCTCTTCGTAATCGCTGTAATTGCCTTCAAAAAAGTGAACCTGACTATTGCCTTCAAAGGCCAAAATATGGGTGGCAATTCTATCTATAAACCACCTATCATGGGAAATTACTACCACACAACCTGCAAAGTTCTCTAAAGCCTCTTCTAATGATCTCAACGTGTTTACGTCAATATCATTCGTAGGTTCATCCAGTAACAATACATTACCACCTTGTTTCAAAGCCATGGCCAAATGCACACGGTTTCTTTCTCCACCCGATAATACACCAACTTTCTTGCTTTGGTCGGTACCGCTAAAGTTAAACTTAGAAATATAAGCACGCGCATTCACCTGCTTACCACCTACAATCATGGTTTCTGTGCCACCACTAATTACTTCAAACACACTTTTGTCTGGCAATAAATCTTTATGACTTTGATCCACATAAGAAATTGCCACCGTTTCACCTACTTTAAAGTCGCCAGCATTTGCTTGTTCTAAGCCCATAATAAGCCTAAACAAAGTAGTTTTACCCACACCATTCGGACCAATAATTCCAACAATACCGCCTCTTGGCAACGAGAAGTTTAAGTTTTCATACAATAATTTATGGCCATATTGTTTGCTTACATTTTTCGCTTCTATTACTATATCTCCCAATCTTGGTCCAGGTGGAATAAACAACTCCAATTGTTGTTCTTTTTCTTTTTGCTCCTCATTAAGCATTTTATCGTAATTGTTCAAACGTGCTTTCTGCTTAGCTTGTCTGCCCTTTGCACCTTGACGCACCCAATCCAATTCCCTTTCTAAGGCTTTTGCACGTTTGCTATCTGCCTTGTCTTCGGCCTGCAAGCGATTGGCTTTTTGATCCAACCAACTGCTATAGTTCCCTTTCCAAGGAATACCTTCTCCACGGTCAAGTTCCAAAATCCAACCTGCCACATTATCTAAGAAATACCTATCGTGGGTTACGGCTATAACAGTTCCTGGGAAGTTCTTTAAATATTGTTCTAACCAGTCTACACTCTCTGCGTCTAAGTGGTTGGTAGGTTCATCCAGTAGTAGAATGTCGGGCTGACTCAATATCAACCTGCACAAGGCCACACGTCTTTTCTCTCCACCAGATAAAACATTCACTGGTTGGTCTGGCTCTGGACAACGCAATGCATCCATGGCTTTTTCAAGTTTGGTGTCAAGCTCCCAAGCCTCAAGGCGATCCAACTCTTCCATCACCACGGCTTGCCTATCCAAGATTTTCATCATCTCATCACCATCTAATTCTGGGTCGGCTAACTTGTTGTTTATCACTTCAAATTCATCCAGCATATCCGTAACATGCTTAACGCCTTCGCGCACGCATTCTACCACGGTTTTGGTTTCATCCAAATTGGGCTCTTGTTCTAAAAAACCAATCTTATAATTTTTGCTATCAAAAACTACTTCACCTTGAAATTCTTTATCAATTCCGGCAATAATTTTTAACAAGCTAGATTTACCCGAGCCATTTAAACCCAGCACGCCAATTTTAGCGCCATAGTAAAAGCCTAGGTAAATATTTTTTAAAACTTGTTTTTGTGGGGGGAAGGTTTTGGTAACACCCGCCATCGAAAATATAATCTTGTGATCTGACATAGTTAAAATTTGACTTGCGAAATTAACTTAAGCTTCGCGTTTTTCTAAAATAAAAAACAATTCTCTTCCCTCACGGGGTTTTATGGAGTTATAACATTTTTCTAAAGTTTTCGGTTTGAACCAAGGCTCGAAATGCGCCAAATAGGCGTTGGTATGGCCGCCGAAAGGCGGCCCTTCTTCTGTTAGCGGAAAATCAAATAAGAGTCCGGCAAGTTTCCCTCCCTGATGCAATAAACTATGCATCTTTTTTGCATAATCATTGCGTTGCGAAGGGTGTATGGCACAAAAAAAGGTTTGCTCTAAAATAAGATTATATGCGTTTATATGTGAAAAAAAATCATCATGCACCAACTTTAAATGGCCCGCTTCCACCGCAGAATGGTAGGTTACTTTAGCTGCTTCCAAAGGGCTGGCGGCTATGTCTAACAAAGTAATATTTGTAAAACCAAGATCTAATAAGGCCTTCGCCTCATGCGCATTACCGCAGCCTGGTATCAATACACTAATAGATTTATTTGTATTTTGAGCGGCATACTCTGCTATGGCCGGGCTGGCGTTGCCAGTATCCCAGCCGGTTTCCCCTTTATGGTAACGGTTTTCCCAATATATTTCGTTTAATGTGGGCATGCTGTTAATTTGTTTGTGATTTGGGTAATTATATTTGTGCAAAATAAACCAAGCAATGAAATTTTTTATAGATACTGCAAATCTTGCACAAATTAAAGAAGCCTATGACCTAGGCATTTTAGATGGTGTTACCACCAATCCTTCTCTAATGGCCAAAGAAGGCATAACTGGCGAAGCCGCCATCCTTAAACATTATGTCGACATCTGTAATATTGCAGATGGAGATGTAAGTGCAGAAGTTATCAGCACCGATTATGAAGGGATGATTGCCGAAGGAGAAAAATTAGCCGCACTTCACGAAAATATTGTAGTTAAAGTTCCCATGATTAAAGATGGTATCAAAGCCATTAAATATTTTTCTTCAAAAGGTATCAAAACAAATTGCACTTTGATATTCTCTGCAGGTCAAGCCATTCTTGCTGCCAAAGCAGGTGCCACCTACATTTCTCCATTTGTAGGGCGTTTAGATGATATTAGCTTTGATGGCATGGAATTGATTGCCCAAATTGCGCACATTTTTGCAGTTCAAGCTTATCCAACGCAAATTTTAGCGGCTTCAATTAGAAACCCAATTCATATTATTAAATCTGCCGAAATGGGCGCACACGTTATTACAAGTCCATTGCCTCCTATTTTGGCCCTGCTTAGTCATCCATTAACTGACAAGGGCTTAGCGCAGTTTTTAGCAGACCATGCTAAAGCCAACGGATAAAATTAATCAAAAAATAGGGTAGTGTTCAAACCGGATTCTTTAACGCCTGCCCAAATTGCACACAAAGACAAGTTGGTTCAAGCCTTAACTGCCTATTTACCTAGCGCAGCCTTGTCATTGTGTGCAGAATTAATCATGTTTTACAAACTCCATCTTCACATTGAAGTGGAGCGCAAAGGCCGCTATGGCGATTATACCCCACATTCGGGTAAAGGGTCCCGCATTTCTATCAACCACAATTTAAGTCCGTATGAGTTTCTCATTACTTTTGTGCATGAACTTGCGCACCATACCGCATTTCTAAAATATGGTGGCCGGCATGAGCCGCATGGTGCTGAATGGAAGCAGGAATTTAAAAATTGTATGCGCCCGTTTTTTGAACTCGATTTGTTTCCGTATGATTTAAAGGCTGCCTTAGCCAAGCACATGAACAACCCTAAATACTCACAAAGTGCCGATGTGAAATTGTTGGAAGTGCTCAAAAAATACGATAGCAGAAAATCACATTTGCTCACCCTCTCTCAATTAGAGGATGGTGAAACGTTCAAGCTCAAACAACATCCAGCAATTATGCGCCGACTTAAAAAACTAAGAACTTATATTTTGTGTGAAAGCTTAGATGGACTTCACAAATACCGGGTACATGCCATGGCAGAAATTGCCAAGGCTTAAAATTGAACCTCTAATTCTTGTTCCTTGCCGTCTCTAATAATTTTCAGTTTGGTTTTTAAACCTTTATCTAGCTTACCCAATGTTTGCATATAATCTTCCATGCTGTTCAATGGATATTGGTCTAGTTGAACCAAAATGTCTCCTCGCTTAACACCTGCAACTGCTGCGGGCTTGCCATCGGTGGTGCCATCAACTTTAACGCCTTTTCCCTCGTACAAATAATCAGGCATTATGCCCATTGTTACTTTAAAGCTTGTATTGCGAGATTGCACTTCTTTGGTTTTGGTAAATGTAAGTTTTGGTTCTTTATCTAATTTACCAACCAAGCTATACATGTATTTAATAATTTTTAAAGTACCCGGGAAGTTAATTAATTCCCAATCGTCACTCGGTTTATGGTAATCGCTGTGTTGACCCGAAAAGAAATGTAAAACTGGTATTCCTAGGTTATAGAAACTGGTGTGGTCGCTTGCTCCTGTACCACTTGGGTCAAACTTAGCTTTTAAACCGTTAATGTCTATACCGGGTAAAATACTGTCCCATTTTGGTGAAGTGCCAGAGCCGCTAATGCTAATCATATTTTTAGTGGTATCAATTCTTCCCACCATATCCATGTTGAGCATATAATTTACTTGAGCCAAAGGGATAGTGGGATGCTCTACAAAATAGCGTGAGCCAAGCAATCCTTCTTCCTCTCCACTAAAGGCAATAAATAGGTAATTTTGATTGCGATAGGGCGACTTTTGAAGCAACTCAGCCATTTCAATTAATGCCGAGGTACCACTGGCATTGTCGTCTGCGCCATTGTGAATTTGTGGTTTCTCGTTTTGCAATTTACGGTAGGTAGAACCGCCTAATTCGTTATACCCAAGATGGTCATAATGAGCACCTATTACAATGGTGTTTTTTGCCTTGTTATTTATTATGCCAATCACATTGTGTCCTTGCAAAGCCAGTGTAGTTGTGTCTATTGACATTTTTGCTTTGGCATTAATAAAATGTACAGAATCTAATTTTGCTTCATGCCCTAAAAAATAAATCGGGATAGACTTAAAAGGAGCTTTTACAATAGGTTTAAAATCGGGTTCAAGTAAATCCTTATTGGTATTGATAATTATAATGCCTGCAGCTCCTTTTTCAATGGCCACTTCAATTTTTTTATCTATCGTGGCATACGCCCCAAATTTAGAATGAGGATTGCCACTTTCTGGATGTCCCATTTTAATCACCAAAATTTTTCCATTAATGCTTTTAAGGTTTGCGTAGTCATTATGATTGAGTTCTGCTGCTTCAATACCATATCCAACCCACACACATCTATCGGTAACAGCGGTAGGTGCAGACATCGATAGTGGGTAGTTTTTTGCCGCATTAACTTTATCAAAAACAAAGGTGCCGGCCTTGCTTTCTAGGCTTAATAAAGACTGTTTAATTGCCACTTTATGAATGGTAAATGCTTGCAAAAAACCTTGCTCACCTTTTGGTAAAATGTTTAACGACTGAAAATTCTCTATGATAAAATCATAGGCTAACTTTTCGCCGCGACTCCCAATTAATCTTCCTTCCAAGTGGTCATCTGCCAAATAGGATAAATTATGTTCTAGCGAACGTAAAATTTCCTCATCGGACTTAGGCAGGTTTTGGGCAGATAGCAGTTGAATAGAAAATAGTAAGGCTAAAGAAAAATTAATGCGTAAAAATTTCATACAAAAGTTTAATTAACATGAGGCTTGCAAAAGTAGCAAATACAAATCTGATAATCGTAGGAGAGGTTTTTTGTGCTACCTTAACACCAAATGGGGCAAATAAGAATGTGGCGGCTATTAATGGCAATACTACCGGAAAAACAATATAACCTAATTGCCATTGGCTAATATAGGTTTTAGGTTGATCTAAGAGATTATAAATACCCAAAACCAAGGCAAATAAAGGAATTACTCCATTGGCAATGGAAGTTGCTTTTCTGATATTTAGGTGCATTAGGTCGGTAAAAACAGGTGTCATTACCACACCGCCCCCCAAGCCAGAAAGCGAGGTTATGATACCGGCTGCCAATCCTGTTAGGCTATAATACATGGGTTTTGATTCAGATTCATTAGGTTTATTGACAGGTTTTTTACCAAACATGCGCACGACAATAATTAAAAGCATTGTCGCAAAAACATAATTAAATTGTGGCTTTGCATACCAAGTTCCGTTCTTAATTAGCCATGCTGTTATTAGGGCAGTTGCCATGCCTGGCAATGCCGTATGTAAGATTTGTTTGGGATAAAAATTCCCCATTTTATATTGCTGATAACTACTCATGCTCCCTGAGAAAAAAATGGTAAATAAGGAGTTGGCTAAAATTCCTTTTACTAACATGTCACCACTCATGCCCGCTCGAGATAGAAAGTAATCAGCTACTGGAATATACACCATGCCACCGCCAACCCCAAGAAATCCTGACATGAAAGCCCCTAAAGACCCAAATAGAAGTATCAAAAGGTAATCGTAGTATTCCAACTATTAATTATTTTTTCTGGATGCCTCCTTGTAAAATCTTTTGATACTGATTTGGATCTGCAAATAGTTTCATTGCCTCCAAAATATCTTCATCATGGTTAAAGGAGGCCTCGGTGCGACCTCTTTGGTAAAAATATCTTTTTACAATTTCTTCTTCTAATAGACTAATAATTTCAACGCTGTTCTTCTCAATGTCTGCCTGCTTATCCCTTTTAAGACTTTGTTTCATCGTTTCATATGCAGCCTTAATCGCCTCAAAATATTTTTCTTCCTCTGCGCGTTTTTTTAAGTCTTCTAATTCCTTTTCTGTGTTGGTGCTGTAGTCAATGTCTTTTTCTGAAACAAACTTTTTAAAGGCCTCAAAATCCTCCTTACTTAAGGTAAATTTTCTAGCTTCTCCAATACTTTCATGTGTATTACGGAATTGAGTGGCAAAGTCAAATATCACTTGTTTGCTTATGAGTGTTAGGGCAATTGGAGAATAGGGCTTTGGACTCACCTTGATGTCTGGGTCGATGCCACCTCCATCATATACAATTCTCCCTGATTTTGTTTTAAAGGCCTTGCGCAATGAGTCGGGCAAGGCCCCAACACTTCCGTCTTCATTTCTATGGCTATAATCTAAAGCCTGAATGCACCTGCCACTTGGCGTATAATATTTAGCCGTAGTAATTTTAATTTGGGTATTATAGTTAAGCGGCCTAGTAGATTGCACCAACCCTTTTCCAAAGCTACGCTGACCAATCACTACACCTCGGTCATAATCCTGCAAAGTTCCAGAAACAATTTCGGATGCAGAGGCAGATCCTCGGTTCACCAAAATAATTACTGGAATATTGGCATCAGTAGCACCAGAAGGGGTGTTATAAGTTTTATTCCATTCGCTTACCTTGCCTTTTGTAGAAACAACCTCTAAGCCAGCTGAAACAAAAACATTTACCACATTTACTGCCTCATTTAACAAACCACCAGGATTGCCTCTTAAATCTAAAATAACTTGCTTAATTCCTTTTTTCTTTAAGTCATTCAAGGCTTCTCTTACTTCTTTTCCAGCTTCTTGGGTAAATCCACCCAATTTTATATACCCAGTTTGAGCATCAATTAATCCCGCATAAGGAACATTTTTTATCTTTATTTCTTCTCGCGTTAACAGTTTTGGCATCTCTTGCCCATTGCGATTAATTACTAGATTAACGGGAGTTCCAGGCTGTCCTTTTAGTAGTTTGCTTACATCAGAAGTGTTTTTTCCCTTTATGTCTTTTCCTTCTATTCGAACAATCAAATCGCCTGCTCTTAAATCTGACTTCTGGGCAGGAAATCCTTCGTAAGGGTCGGTAACTACAACATAATTTTCTTTTTGTCCTATTTGTGCACCTACGCCGCCGTATTGCCCCGTCATCTGATAACGAAAATCTTCTGCCTCGGCCTCACTAATGAAATTTGTGTAAGGGTCGAGCGTCTTTAGCATTTCATCAATGGCCCTCTTATTTAATTTACCGGCATCAATCTCATCAACATAATAGGTGTTTATTTCCCTGAAAACAGAGGCATATAATTCTAAGTTCTTAGAAAGTTCAAAATAATTATCGGCAACCTTAAAGGAGAAGGTAAGGGCTGTAAAAACGAGTAATAAGTGGTACCAACGAAGTGTTTTCAGCAATTTTTTCATAGCATCGAATGTAATAATAAACTACCTAACGGAACAAGCCTTAAATTAATTTTCAAAGTTTCTGCCGCTCATCAAATAAGCACTAAGGAACTGGGTCATGCCCATGCCCACCCCACGGATGGCAAGATGAAATTCTTTTTATTGCAAGCCAACTGCCTTTCAAAAGCCCATGTTTTTGGAATGCTTCCACCGCATATTGACTGCAAGTGGGTGTATACCTGCATGCCATTGGAAGCAAGGGAGAAATTAATAGCTGGTAAATTTTAATTAACAGCAGGAATGGACTGATTAGTATTTTTTTTAAGTTCAAGGATAAGTTGTGCTAATGCCAAACCAAATTTAGGTTCAAAGCCCTTAAATTCCAATGGTTCCTTTCCCACGTAGTTTATAGATAAGGCCAAGTAAGTTTCGGTTTGAACCAAATAATCAAGTAAGCTAGTTTTGTTGAGTCGGTAAAATTCTTTTAGTAATCGCTTTCTATAGTTACGGTCAACCGCCTTTTTAAGTTTCTTTTTAGATGCTATGCACACAATTTGACAAGGTGCAGGCTGAGGCAGAGGCAAAAATAAATAAGTAAACCTAAAGCCATACGCAAATAAATAGCTAGCCTCTCGGGCAAAAAGCTTGTCCAAGATAAAGGTAACATTTACTCTCTCTGCTTTTGAAAGGGTGAATTTGCGTGTGTTGCTAATCATAGAATAAAAAAAATCCGGACGAGCCGGATTATCAATGTCTTGAATACAATACCCTAGACACTTTACACAAGATAAAGTGTAAACTAGTGTTTGTGACGCTTTTCGTCTGAAACAGAAAGTTTCTTACGACCACGTGCACGACGGGCATTCAATACTTTTCTTCCAGACTCTGAATTCATACGATCACGGAAGCCATGTTTGTTTTTACGCTTTCTTATAGAAGGATTGAATGTAGGTGATGCCATAGTTCAAAAATTTTTAGGACTGCGAAAATAGGTTTTTTTCCACTTAAGCCAAATGTTTTTTAATTTTTTGTACAAAAAAAATAGTCTCACCATTTGGTGAGACTATTTTCCATTGAATCAATCTAAGATTACTTAGCAGTTTCAGTTGTTGCAGCAGCAGCTGTAGAATCAACTACAGTTGAATCAGCTGGCATCATTGACTCTTCTAAAGCTTGTAAAGAATCAGCGTTGCGAGTAGCAGCTTCGATTGAATCTTGAATTCTTTTTTCTTCAGCTTTCTTCTTTTCTTCAGCAGAAGGACCGCAAGCTACGATAGCTAACATAGCAGTAGCGGCAAGGATTGTTAATACTTTTTTCATTTTACTTGGTTTATTTTTGAATACGGGGCAAAAGTATGCCCTATTTTTTTAATATCCAAACAAATAGCTTATTTTTTTCTAAAATAAATTGTAATCGGCACTCCTTTAAAATCCCAACTTTCTCTCATTTTATTTTCTAAATAGCGTTTATAGCTATCGCTAATGTATTGCGGCAAGTTGCAGAATAAGGCAAATTTGGGGTTCCTTCCTGGCAATTGAGTGCCATATTTTATTTTGATAAACTTCCCTTTTACACTTGGTGGTGGATAGGCTGTAATTGCATTCTGCAAAAATTCATTTAATTGACTGGTCGTAATTCTTCTTGATCGATTGGTGTAAACTTCCATCGCCACTTCAACTGCTCTGTGTATTCTTTGTTTTTCAAGGGCTGATGTAAAAACTACAGGAATATCATCAAAGGGTTGAAGCTTATGTTTTATATCTTTTTCGAAATCTCTTGCCGTATTGGTATTTTTATTAGGTACTAAATCCCATTTATTAACCAATAATACCAATCCTTTTCCATTTTTAACAGCGAGTCCCACTAAGTTTAAATCTTGTGAGTCTAAGCCTATTGTGGCATCTATTACCAATATGGCAATATCACAGTTTTCTAAGGCACGTAAAGAACGCATTACTGAGTAAAACTCAATATCCTCACTTACTTTGGTTTTTCTTCTAATCCCTGCTGTATCTACTAATAAAAATTCATTCCCATAATACTTGTAATGTGAGTGAATGGTATCTCTGGTAGTTCCTGCAATTTCAGTAACAATATTTCTATCTTCTCCTAGTAAGGCATTTACCAATGATGATTTTCCTACATTTGGACGCCCAACCACTGCAATCTTTGGTAATTCGCCTGCAGGATTGTCTTCTTCTGGTTCACTGTTTGGCAATAGTTTAATCACTTCGTCTAATAATTCCCCGCTGCCGCTGCCACTCGACGAAGAAATACAAAATAAATTATCTAATCCTAGTTTGTAAAATTCATATGCATCATGCTGCTTTTCAAAAGTATCTACCTTGTTTGCCACAAGCAACACAGGTTTTTTGGTACGTCTAATTAAATTAGCAAAGGCCATGTCCAAATCGGTTATTCCAACTTGTACATCTACCATAAAAAGTAATACATCCGCCTCTTCAATGGCAATTTTAACCTGGTCGGCAATCGCTTTTTCAAAAATATCAGCACTATTGTACACATAACCGCCTGTATCAATAATAGTAAATTCACGGTCGAGCCACACCGCTTTCCCATAATGTCTGTCGCGCGTTACGCCACTAAAGTCGTCTACAATGGCCTTAAACTCCCCAATTAGACGATTAAACAAGGTGGATTTTCCAACATTTGGTCTCCCAACAATAGCTACAATATTTCCCATATCAATTTAAAACAAGGTGCAAAGGTAAGGGATTCTTCCTTTCCTCAGGAATATACCGATATTTGCAACCCTATATTTATAACATGAGCGCATTTAATACCATAGAAGAAGCCATAGAAGACATTAAAAACGGTAAAATGATTATCGTAGTAGACGATGAGGATCGCGAAAATGAAGGCGATTTCTTAACCGCTGCCCGAAATGTTACTCCAGAAGTCATAAATTTTATGGCCAGGGAAGGTCGTGGTCTTATTTGTGCACCACTTATAGAAAGTCGCTGCTTTGAGCTAGGACTCGATTTGATGGTAAATGATAATACCACACTCCACGAAACTCCATTTACCGTTTCGGTAGATTTACTGGGTAAAGGGTGCACTACTGGCATTTCTGCCCAAGACCGCGCTAAAACTGTGCAAGCATTAATAGACCCTAATAGCAAACCCGAAGATTTTGGTAAACCAGGTCATATTTTTCCGCTAAAAGCACGACCAGAGGGCGTGCTTAGACGCGCTGGCCACACCGAAGCTGCCATTGATTTTGCCCGTCTTGCTGGTTTTGAACCTGCTGGTTGTATCGTTGAGATCCTAAATGAAGATGGTACAATGGCACGTGTGCCAGATCTTATCCTCCTAGCACAAAAGTTTAATATGAAGTTGGTTACCATTAAAGATTTGATAGCATACCGACTCGAAAAAGAATCGTTGATTAAACGCCTTATTTCAGTAAACATGCCTACCAGTTATGGTGATTTTATCTTAACTGCCTATAAACAACTAGATAATCAACAGGAGCATATTGTTTTACAAAAAGGTACTTGGGAGCCAGATGAACCAATTCTTGTGCGCGTCCATAGCTCCTGCATCACTGGAGATATTTTTCATTCGATGCGCTGCGACTGTGGCGACCAACTTCATAAAGCAATGGAACTCATTGAAAACGAAGGTAAAGGAATGGTACTCTACATTAACCAAGAAGGAAGAGGAATTGGTTTGTTCAATAAATTAAAAGCCTATAAACTACAAGAACAAGGGCTAGATACCGTGGAGGCTAACTTGCAACTTGGGTTCAAAATGGATGAAAGAGATTATGGTGTAGGCGCACAAATTCTAAGAGACATGGGCGTTACCAAAATGCGCTTAATGACTAATAATCCAACTAAACGGGCTGGACTTATCGGATACGGATTAGAAATTGTAGACAATGTGAACCTTGCCGTTAAACCAAATCCCCACAATAAAAAATACCTCGATACCAAAAGAGATAAAATGGGCCATGAATTAAAATCAGATGCTTGAAGCCTATAAGAAATATTTAATCATTGCGCATAAAAATAAGCTTACCAATAAAAAGCTGCTCGAGCAAATAAAAAAGCAAAGAAAGCCCGGGCTCGACCAACATATGCATCGTCTGCATGAGGAAGCTTTTGAAAGTATCGACTGTCTCCAATGTGCCAACTGCTGTAAAACTATTGGGCCTTTGCTCTTGAGTAAAGACATTGACAGATTAGCCGCAGCTTTAAAAATGCGTCCTGCAATTTTTGCCGAAACTTACCTTAAACGCGATGAGGACGGCGACGACGTATTTAAAAGCATGCCTTGCCCATTTTTAGGAACAGATCATTATTGTGCTGTTTATGAAGCTCGGCCAAATGCTTGCAGAGAATACCCTCACACACAGCAGCGCGACCAATTGCAAAAACTAAAAATCACCTTTGAAAATTCCCTTATTTGTCCTGCCGTTGCCAAGATTGTTGAGCAGCTTAAGGAATTTGCATAAATTTATGGGTTTGTAAACTGATGCCCCATTTAGGATGTTGCTTTATGTATTCTATTATTTGGGCTAACATTTTATCTTGTTGATCCCACTCCGGTTGCAAATATAATTTACAATGAGATCCTACTAAGGCAGCATGTTTTTCTGCCCAATCAAAATCTGATTTATTAAATATAACCACTTTTAACTCATTAGCCTTTGTCAATACCTCAACTAAAGGGGCTTTAAATTTTTTAGGCGAAACTGTTATCCAATCCCAAGTCCCGCTCAATGGACTCGAACCTGACGTTTCTATATGTGTTTGAATTTGTTTTGCCTTTAAACCTTGCGTTAGTAAATCTAGTTGATGTAACAATGGTTCCCCGCCTGTAATTACAGCAATGGGTGCTTGGGTCAAACCAACATAATTACATATATCTGTAACGGCAACTTGTGGATGTTTACTGGCATCCCAACTTTCTTTTACATCACACCAAACACATCCAACATCGCAGCCACCAAGCCTAATAAAATAAGCTGCTTTACCGCTATGTGCACCCTCACCTTGTAGCGTATAAAAATGCTCCATTAATGGTAATTTCTCACTCATTTGGTTTGAATTACTTTTAAATAGTGAATCATTTGCAAACCCAAATTGCTTAGTTCTTTTTTATCGCCTGTGTCAATCAAAAAATCATTATAAGGCAATGCCCCTTGAATATTTGCTCCCATAATAAATTTTGATTTACTTAACCCAGCTATCGCTTGAAGTGGTAATTCTTTCACAAAGAATAAATTCATTAATAAGTCAAATTCCGTATTCAAAAAACTGCTTAATTTTTGTTTGTCGGGAAGATTAAACTTAGTAAGGCTTTCATGCCAATAATAACTAGCGCTCATATTAAACTTTGCTTTAGCAGGTAATTGCTTAGCATCTATATAGCCAAGTGTAAATACTTTTTTCCCTTCTTGCCTTAGGTAATTCGCAATTTGGGTTACCTGCTCTTCTTGGTTTTCTGAGTTAGCATCATACACAATTCCAATCTCATTGATAGTATTAAAACTAGGCATCGGTTTAGAAGGCCTAACCTTTTTTATAACCATCCCTTTCAGCAGATAATTGCCAATGGCATCTTTTATATTTTTAATCCAACCCATTATTATTTTTTGATTAAGCTATTTACAAAATCGTTAAGCTGTGACACTATTTTTTGATTTTGAAATGCTTCGAGTGCAAATTTACGCGCTTCTGCTCCAATTTTATCTGCTTCTGCAAGATTTGTAGTATAATATAGGATTGCTGTTTTAAATTCAGTTGGTGTATTGGCTAAAATAAATTGTTTGCCAGGTACGGCTTCAATCCCTTCCATTCCTTTGCTTGTACTAATGATACATTTACCTAAAGCCATGCCTTCCATTACTTTTACCCGCATGCCACTGCCACTTAACAAGGGAATAACTAATACGCCATTATGCTGCATATAGGCATCGGCATTTTCTACTTCACCTATCACTTTTACGCCTGGCAAATTGAGGGTAAGGAAGCTTTCGGGCATGTTTCTTCCAGCAATTTCAAAACATAATTTTTTGTTTTCGGTTTGAACCAAAGGCCAAATTTCTGCCAAAAAGTAGTTTACTGCTGCTTGATTTGGCATCCAATCCATACTTCCTAAATGAAATACTTTGGCTTGATGTGAAATAGGTAATTGGCTGGCATCTCTTGGATAAAACCCAACTGGATAATATAATGAGGGGAGCTGGATACCCAGCTGCTTATACTGCAAAGCGTCTGACTGGGTTATGGCCAATATTCCGTCAAATGATTGGGTGAGTAAAATTTCTTCTTGCTTTAATCGGGCTGCTTGCAATTTAAGATAGGCTGCCTTAATTGCGTTTTTCTCTAAACGTGCCTGGGCTTGCCAAATACTAAACTCAATGTTATGGCTTCTAAGCAAGCAAGGGACAGGAGTGCAGGTTTTGACAAATGGCAAATAGGCGGCGGTTTGTAAACTTTCAAAAATGATAACTTCGGGCTTAAAGGTTTGGATCAAATCGCCCAAAACATTTTCAAATGCCTTAACATAAAACCTGCTTAGGATATAAGATTTTTGTTGAAACAGATTTATAAAGGCCCCTTTGGCTGAGATGGTATTGTCTATATCAAAGAGATGAAATTCTGCTAACTCTTTAATATGGGTTGGTACATCATTCCAATTAACGCGATGCTTACTGGTATTTAGAACAACTGCCACCACTTCATGTTGATTATCTTTTAATCCTTTTAGATGCGCGTAGAATGCCAATGCGCCACCATCTTTAATGGGCCAAGGAAAACGAGGAAAGATTTGAAGGATCTTCATTGCCCCTTAGTTTTTTGGGGTTTAAATTTGTTTATGATTTTATCGAGTAAAAAGCCCAAATCTATATTAAAAAGTTTTGAATCGTTAGAAGCTTTCCAAGTGATAAAAAATCCGATGGGGACAAATACAGCAATTCCTAACCACATGCCTTGCAAGGGTGTCCATGCCAATGTTTTTGCTGCTTTTTCGCCTGATAAAGATACAATATGGTAGCATACATAGAATAAAACTGAAACTACAATGGGTAAACCAAATCCTCCTTTTCTAATGATTGAACCCAATGGCGCACCAATAAAAAACATAACCAAACAGGCAATAGAAAGAATAAATTTCCTATGCCATTCAATTTTATGTCTTACCTGTAAACGGTATAAATCTTTGTATTCATTAATACTATATTCTATAATATTCTTAACGCTTCGCGTAGAATTAGTAGCGTTTCCATATAAGGTTTGGGTATTAATTTCTGGGAAATGGCTGGTTATGTCTGGTTCTTTTGAGCCAACCTTTATTTTATTATACTGAGCAACCTGTAATAAACTATCGGCACTAAGCCTAGAAAAATAATAATATGGTTGGACAAAGGCAGTTAATTCCTTATGCTTTTGTTTACGTACCTCCGTTAAGGAGTCGCTTGCGTCTTGCAATTCAATTACATTTAGCATTTCCCAATGTTGTTTAAACATGTTTTCATCTGTACGGCTAAACTTAAAACTGTTTAGGTCAAAGGCTACTCGTTCTTCATTAAAAGTTGTGGTGGTATGCGGTTGGCTATAATAATAGCCTTTCACTTTTTCAAGCTCTTCGTACCTGCCACCTTCAGAGAGATTTAAAAATAAATATCTGCCATCTTCGCTCATGGTCATATTGCCGCGTTTGGCATACAGAATTACAGGGTGAAGTTGACTTTGCCTTTGATCGTAAATAATAATATCTTGAAGCTCTTGGGTATTTCTATCTTTTTTGCCAACCCGAATGGTAATGCCAGGAATATCTTGACTAAACACTCCTTCTTTAATTGCAAGAGATGGTTTTTGCTGACGAACATCATAAAGCAATGAACCTCTTTTTAAATTGGCTTGAGGAATAAGGATATTCGAAACAAAAAATCCAAACAAGGAAATCAACACCATGATGCCTAACATGGGTTTAAACATTTTCCAAATAGAAATGCCAGAGGCCTTTGCTGCAACTAATTCGTAGCTTTCGCCCAGTGCACCAAAAGTCATAATAGAAGCTAATAATACTGATAAAGGAAGTGCTTGTGGAATAAGACTGGCAGAGAAATAAAAGAGCAGCTCAACAATAACTAGCCAATCAAGACCTTTGCCTATTAATTCATCCACGTATAGCCAAACTACTTGCATGAGTAGAATGAGCATTACAATAAGAAAGGTCGGAAAAAAGGCCCTCAAAAAACTATTTATAATCAACAGATTAAATTTCTTCACTTGATTTTGAATTAGTATAGATTCTGAAAATACGCAATATAAGTGCCAAAAGATGGCACAAAGATAGCCTAATCAGAGGAGTGGGCTCAAAGAAATATAGGGGAGTTAAAAACTAACCACCTAATAAAGTGCGTAATTCATGCACTTGGTTTTCCCAAAGCAAAATTGTGTTTTTCTCTTCTGCGGGTTCAACAAAGTCTGTAACCACTAGGGCAACATCGTCAGTGAGTTCGTCTTGTTGTATTTCAAACTCAAAATACTCTTCTACAGGTGAATCTTTCCACCTGAAACGAATGCCCTTATTCGGTTGTTTCTTTAATAGTTCGGCAATATTTTCGTCTCCATCCCATTTAAACTTGTAGAAGTTATTGTAAATATCAACGTCGTTGCAAAACCATTGAGAAAGACCTGATGGAGAGCTAATGTAGTTAAATAGCATAGCAGGGGATGCTTTGATTTCAAACTCCATTCTAATCTTCTTCTTCGCACTTTTAACCATTACTTAGTCTTTTAGGTTTAGAGCAAATATATATTTTTAGGCGAGACTGCAAACTTTTTTTGGTTCAAACCGAAATAAATTATTTTTTTAAGAATGACTTTTAGTTAAGGTAAAACCAAAGGTAGTTCCAACCCCAATATTGCTGCGTACATTTACGCTTTGTCTGTGTGCTTCAATTATATGCTTAACAATGGCTAACCCCAACCCAGTACCTCCTTCTTGGGATTCACGACTCCTGCTTTTATCAATTCTATAAAATCTCTCAAAAATTCTAATTAGGTGTTCTTGCTCCATGCCGGGGCCATTATCGGCAATTTCTATTAAAATATTTTCGTCCATATCATAATAGCCTGCCGTGGTGGTGCCGTGTTCTTTTCCGTATTTAATAGAGTTGTAAATAAGATTAACTAAGACCTGGCGTATTCTGTATTTATCTGCAAATACATAAAAAGGTTGATTACAACCATCTTTAATAATTAATTGTACCTTTTTATTGTGCAGTTGTTCGTAAACATCTTTTACCAAAAGATTAATGTCAAACCGCTCCATTTCCATGGTGAGTTCCCCACTTTCTAATTGTGAGATTGCTAATAAATCTGCAACTAAATCACTTAAACGATCTGCACTTTTTGCTGCCTTTTCCAAAAATCTAGAGTTAACAGCAGGGTCTTCCATAGCGCCGTCTATGAGGGTATGCAAATAACCTTGGATATTAAAAATTGGCGTTTTTAACTCATGCGAAACATTGCCTAAAAACTCCTTCCTAAAATCTGCTAATCGTTTTAGTTGGTCTATTTCCATCCTGTTATCTCTTGCCCATTTTATTACTTCTTTATTCATTTCTCCGATGGGGTCTTTATCCCAATCAAAGTTTTGAAGTATGGCATCGTATTTCTGGGTTTTAAGACTATGAATTGTTTTGTAAATGAGTTTAATTTTTCTGTAAATGAAAAACTCTAAAGTATAAAAGAATAAAAAGAAACTAAGTCCAAAACTAAGGGTGAAAATAATTACTGAGTTGATAAATTCCCATTCAGACAAAAAGAAACTGACCATACCCAAGATGGCAGAGATAATCAAGGAGATTAAAAATGCGATATATATGGGTTTAGGGTTTCTTGTCATGCTTCAAATTTGTACCCAACCCCTTTAACTGTGCCTATATAATCATCACCTAATTTCTCTCTGATTTTTCTAATATGCACGTCAATTGTTCTATCTACAACTAAAACCTCTTCACCCCAAACTTTTTCTAAGATATATTCTCTTGTAAATACCTTGCCTGGTTTAGTGGCTAATAAAAATAGTAACTCAAACTCTTTTCTTGCCAATTGAATTTTTTGATCGCCGCGATAAATTAAGAATGATTCTCTATCAATTAGAATATCTTTAACCCTGATAGAAGGGGAGGCCTCTTCTTTAATTTTTCTTCTTAAAATGGCGTTGAGCCTAGTCAATAATACTTTTGGTTTAATGGGTTTTGCGATATAATCATCTGCTCCAGCATTAAAACCTTCGATTTCTGAGTATTCTTCTGCCCTTGCTGTTAAAAATACTACAAATGTTTTACTAAATTCTGGCTCAGCCTTAATAATTCGACAAGTTTCTAAACCGTCCATTACAGGCATCATCACATCTAATAAAATCAAATCTGGTTTTACTTTTAAGGCTATCGGAATGGCTTCTTTACCATTATTGGCTACCCAAACTTGGTATCCCTCTTTTTTTAGGTTGTAGCTTATAAATTCGCAGATATCTGCTTCATCATCCACTACCAGGATTTTTCCGTTGTTTTCCATGGGTTAATTTTTTGGTAAGATTCCGCCTTCCAACTTACATCAATGTGAACTAATGGTTAATTAATTGTTACCACCTTCTATTTACTAGGCCTAGAAGCCAAAAATCTCTTTTAATTTATTCTCCAATGCCTCATCTCTCAGCTTGGTAGCAATAATCTTCCCATCTTTGTCAACCAATACTGTGTGAGGAATGGCATCAATTCCATATTTACCTACTAAAGATGAGTTCCATTTTTGAAGGTCAGAACCATGTGTCCACAATAATTTATCTTTATTGATGGCACCTACCCAAGCATCTCTGTTATCATCCAAGCTTACCCCAAAAATTTCAAAACCTTTGCTTTTGTATTTATTATAAAGCGCTACATTTTTAGGATTGTCTTCACGACAAGGGGCGCACCAACTTGCCCAAAAATCAATAAGTACAATTTTACCCGCAAAAGAGGATAAACTTACAGTTTTTCCAAATGGATCACTTAAAGAAATCTCAGGTGCTGCGGCTCCAATGTCTGTTTTCTTTAGGGTTTCTACCTTGGAATGCAATAAATTGCTGTACTTAGAATTTGGAAAATTCTTTTGTGCTTTTTCGTCCACTAATTTTAAAAAGGATAAGGGTGCATCAGGAAGCAGAAAATTAGTCGCAAACAATGCCGTAAATGAGCTAGCCATTGTTTCTGTCATACTCATTAACGCATCTTGATGGGCAGTTTGTAAACTATCAAAGGCTTTTCTAATCTCGGCTTCAACCTCTTGCGTCATAGTTTCTGGGGTGTATTTTTCAAATCTTTTTTCTACGGTTTGACCCGATTTAAAAAAAGAGGTATTGAGGTTAAATAAGCTCTTTAGTTGTTTGTTTTCTTCAGGCCCACTCACACTATAGTCAGCAGTATTATTGGCATCAATCTCCAAATTGAAATTTGCATTGGTATCCACTACCAAAGCGATATCTCCATTGTTTTCGAAGCGTATGATACAAAAAGTCCTCTCTGGTAAAACCCCTTGCATGGTAAAACTTCCATCTGCTCCAACAGCCGCTGTATCTAATAAAATTAGTCCGGTTGGAGTAAGTTCATGCAAAGCCAAGCTAGAAATTTGCCCAGCATTTTTTAGTTTGCCTTGAATATAGAATCCTCTTTTTGCATTGTCATTTGCTGGTCCACATGCCACTAGGCTTAATACTAAAATCAATAACAATGTATAAATAACAAATAACTTTTTCATTCTTATGCTTTTTCTAGTGCTTCAATTAATAATTTAGTAGCTGCTTTAGGGTCTGCTTTTCCTTTACTAGCTTTCATCACTTCACCCATAAACAAACCCGTTAAGCTTTTTTTGCCAGCCTTATATTCTTCTACCTTTTCTGGAAATTTTCCCAAAGCATCGGCAATCCATTTATTGAGCTCATCTGAGTTACTTTCTTGTAGTAGGTTTAATTTTTCTGCTAACTGCAAAGCCGACAAATGATGTTCTTCTAGCATGGCAGGAAATAATCTTTGGGAGGCCGCACTATTGCTTATCTTGTTTTCATCAATGAGTGAGATAATTTCGGCAATTTTTGCAGGTTGTAATGCAAAATCATTTATTTCTAATGCCTGTTCATTTAGATACCCTTTAATATTTACCATTAACCAATTGGCGGCTGCCTTTGCATTGTGGGTATGTTTTAAAATACCTTCAAAGTAGGCAGCAATATCTTTATTCTCAGTTAAAACTTGCGCATCATATTCACTTAGACCAATGGCCTTGGTAAATTTTTCATACAAGGCGGCAGGTAATTCTGGCATTTGCATTTTTACTGATTCCAAAAAGGTTTCGGTAATATGCAAAGGTGGAAGGTCTGGTTCTGGAAAATAGCGGTAATCACTTGCCCCTTCTTTGGTACGCATGGTGAGCGTTCTTCCTTTTATTGCATCAAAATTGCGCGTTTCTTGATATATTTTTTCTCCTTTTTCAAGCGCTGTGATTTGTCTTTCAATTTCAAAATCTATGGCTCTTTGCACATTGCGCATCGAGTTCATGTTTTTAACCTCTACCTTGGTACCAAAGGCTTCAGCACCCTTAATTCGAACAGATATATTGGCATCACAACGTAAACTTCCTTCCTCCATATTTCCATCGCAAATGTCGAGGTATCTCACAAGTTTCCTAATTTCACTGAGGTATTGATAGGCTTCTTCTCCTGCTCTGATATCTGGTTCAGACACAATTTCTATAAGTGGCACACCTGCTCTGTTTAAGTCAATTAAACTATGGTAAACATCTTGGTCGTGCATACTCTTACCTGCATCTTCTTCCATGTGAATGCGGGTAATACCAATATGCCTTTCGCTTCCGTCCTTCATCCGAATGCTAACCTTGCCATCTGTACAAATTGGCGTTTTATCCTGAGTAATTTGATACCCTTTTGGTAAATCTGCATAAAAATAATTTTTACGCGCATAGTATTGGTGCGAGGCAATGCTGCAATTGCAAGCAATACCCATTTTAATTGCATTCTCAATAACTGCTTTATTGTGTTTAGGTAAGGTGCCGGGATGACCTAAACTTATTGGGCTTACTTGTGTATTTGGCTCTCCGCCATAGGTGTAAGGGTCTGAACAATAGGCCTTACTCTTCGTAAGCATTTGGGCATGCACTTCTAAGCCTATTACGGCTTCATATTTATCGAAATCGATGGTGTTTACTTCATTCATACAAGGATGCGAAATTACATAAAACAGGGAGGGTAACTAAAATAATTTTACGGGTTGCTCGAAGAAAAGCGCCTAATCCCAATCAATTCATCGTAATTATAAATAAGATTTCGGGTATAAACAAGGATCACATATTCGTTTTCTGTTTGAAAATGGTTGCCTTCTAAACTGGTTTCATCGGGTTTGCCCTGTTCATTTTTAATGGCATAGCAATATTCATATCTGCCTTGTTTTAAAGGAACATCAAGGTCGTACCTTTGTCTGTTTTTATTATAATACATTTTAAATTGAGGCAAAAGTCTCCAATCCGTAAACTCCCCAATTACATAAACTTCTGCACCCGGAGGCACTCCCATTACGGCAGAAAGCTGGAAGGTCATATAGGCATAGTCTCCATCCAAATCGCTATTGGTGCCTTCTTTGTTTTGAAGAATTCGCCTTCCATTGTAGTCTAAGTAATTAAAATATTGCGTAGCTCCTCTGCTTTCATCCATATTTAACAAAGCGTGCACTACAGAGTCTGTCCTTTTGCTACGCACATTTGGGCTGAATTGACGCAGGTTTCTTGTATCAAACCAACGAAATTCATTGCCTCCATTAAACAAACATTGGTCAAGATATTCATAACTAAGTTTATTGTTACTCATAAATTGTGGCTTTAATCCAGTAATAGCATTATCCCAACGGGCATTTTGCATCACCACCACTTTTATATCCTCCAAGGGATTAATAACTTGGGAAGGATTTATTCCCACTGTAAATTGAACTTCTTGCCTAGTATACCTGTATTCAGCCAGAGAGGCAGGCCTGGCTAATGCTTCGATAGAAGTAGCATTGTTTATTACCATCATTCTACGGGTCAGAATTAAATCTTCCTCATCAAAATTTCTATAGACTTTTACAATGTAATTTCCCGCTATTTTGGGTTTCATATTTTCATTGGGTAAGAAAATATTATAATGAACATATTTTACATATACATTGGTAGAGAACCTAAAATCATTCACATTGTCAAAATTCATCCCAATGAGGTATTCATTTGAGTTCAGCTTGGTGGGCTTCCAATTAGCATCACAATGAACAAGTGTATACTGTAAATTTTCTGATTGATCTGCTAACATATCAAAACTAAGTTTAAGAACTTCTTGTCCATTTAAATTGATAACCGCATACCGGTCGTCTGTGCCAACTTTTCCAAACATTACAGAATGCACCTTTGGGTCAATGATATTATTTTCCCAAACTTCGGTTGCCTGTAGTTTGAAGGTAAGTAGCAAAATTGCCAGAAGAATCCTAAGTTTTAGCATGGTACAAGTTTACAAAAAAAGAGTGTATACATCTTCATCAAAAGGATATTAACGTGGCTTAATATTATTAGTATATTTGCCTAACAATTGAGTACCGAAATGAAAATAGTTGGAATTATTCCTGCAAGGTATGCCAGCACCCGTTATCCTGGTAAACCCTTGATTTCTATCCTAGGCAAATCTATGATTCAAAGGGTTTATGAGCGTGCTTGCGAATCTAAATTGCTTTCAAAAGTAGTGGTTGCTACAGACGATGAACGCATTGCAACGCATGTTGAGGAGTTCGGTGGAACCTGTGTAATAACCGCTCCTTCTCATCCCAGCGGCACCGATCGCTGCTTTGAGGCCCTTCAATTATTGGGAGAACCTTTTGATTATGTTATTAATATTCAAGGCGACGAACCTTTTATTGTCCCTGCTCAAATTGATGAATTGGCAATGGTGTGCGATGGTTCTTCAGAATTGGTTACCCAAATGATTAAGGTAAGTAATGAAGAATCCTTGTTTGATCCAGGTGAGGTAAAAATTGTGTTAAATGAAAACCAAGAAGCGCTCTATTTTAGCCGAATGGTAATTCCATATCTTAAAGGTGTAGACCAAAGCCAGTGGCATTTGCATCACAATTACTACAGACACGTGGGAATGTACGCTTACCGCTCAGATGTATTAGAAACCTTAACCAAGTTAATACCTTCTTCTTTAGAAAAGGCAGAAAGTTTAGAACAATTGCGTTGGCTTCAAAATGGTTTCAAAATACGCTTGGTTCAAACCGAATACGAAAGCCATTGCATAGACACTCCACAAGATTTAGAAAGGGTTTTAAAAACGCTTGCCGACGAATAAATAGTCGTTATTTGTCTGAATACAAAAGGTATTTAGACCTAATTGCACGGTATTTTCCTAAATCTACTTGCCAACTTTGCCTAATCTCTTCCTCGGTTTTTCCTGTTATTATTTGCTTTCTTAGTTTATCTGTACCAGCAAGTTTATCAAAAAACGGGTTGAAAAATTTGACAGAATCTGGGTCGTGTTTGTACAACTCTATCATCCAATAAAGGTTTATTTTTGCTTGATATCTCGCCAAGTTAATTCCATAAGATTGAAGGTTAAACCCTCTGCAAAGTTTACCCTCGTGCGGCGGATGATCGGCAATGCCCGCTAAATGTTTTGGGGTAAATGTGTCGGAGCCCATGCTAATTCCCGGTTTGCCAATGCATTCAAAAGGCATGTGAGTGCCTCGTCCAATACTATAGGATGTTCCTTCAAAAAAACATAAACTCGGATACAAATAAATGCTACCCATATTAGGAAGGTTAGGCGAGGGCTTAATAGGCAATGCATAAGCATCTTGGTGCGTGTAGTTCTTAACTTTAATAATGGTTAATTGACACTGTACTTTATTTTTGAGCCAAGCCTCTCCATTAATCATTTGTGCATATTCTGCGATGGTGCATCCATGCACTACTGGCACAGGATGCATACCCACAAATGATTTGAAATTGGTATCTAATATAGGTCCATCAATATAGTGGCCATTTGGGTTGGGTCTGTCTAAAATAAGTAAAGGTTTGTTGTTTTCTGCGCAGGCCTCCATTACATAGTGTAAAGTAGAAATATAAGTATAAAACCTTGCGCCAACATCTTGAATGTCGAACACAAGTAAGTCGATATTTTGCAACATTTCTTTGCTAGGCTTTTTTTGATTGCCATATAATGAAATTACTTTAATACCACTTTTTGCATCTACCCCTGATTTTACTTTTTCACCGGCACTATGGTCGCCTCTAAACCCATGTTCTGGGGCAAAAATGGCTACGATATTTTGGTTTTGTAAGCCTAGATAATCTACCAAATGCACACCTTCGATGGTAGAGGTTTGATTCACAACCATTCCAATTTTCTTTCCTTTTAAAAGGGGCAAATAGGCTTCTGTTTGGGCTGCACCTGTAATTATCTGACTATTACTGCCAAGGTAACAAAACATAAAAAGAAGAAATAGGTATGTATATTTGAGCATTGAATTCATGAATATTGGTAATTTTATAGCAGGTCGCCTTATGCGCCAAGCCTCGGTCCAAAGTAAAGGAAAGGCAAGCGGATTTTCAAAAATGATTGTAAATCTGGCCTTGAGTGCAGTGGCGGTTAGCATAGCGGTTATGATTTTGGCGGTGGCCATTGTTAAGGGATATCAAAAGGAAGTTAAAGATAAGATTATTGGATTTCATGCGCCATTGCAGCTTTCGCATCTGGCTGTGAATAATAGTTTTGAAAGCTATCCAATTTCGCGGGATAGCCTATTAGAAATAGAGGCGCCTTTATTATCTGAAGTTACCTCAATGCAAAGGTATGCCACCAAGGCTGGAATTATTAAAACAGAGCAGGCTTTTGAGGGCATTGTTTTAAAAGGGGTAGATGATTCTTATCACTGGGATTTTTTTACCTTGAACCTATTTGCTGGAAAAGTTTTAGATTGGAAAAGGGATAGTTTGAAAAATGAATTATTTCTTTCTTTAGAAACAGCCAAAAAGTTACAAGTTACAGTAGGTACTGAAGTGTTGGTATATTTTATTCAAGACCCACCTAGGGTGCGGAAATTAAAGGTGTGTGGGATTTTTGATACAGGCTTGGGCGACCTAGATCAGCTTTATGCTTTTACAGATATTAGACATGTTCAAAAACTGAATGGCTGGGGAACAAATCAAATATCTGGCTATGAAATTGGCCTCAAAAACTTGGCAAATGTTGAAGTAATTAGAGAGGAAGTAGCAGCCATTACACCATATAGTATGGGCTTAAGCACCATTATTGAATTATATCCCTCTTTGTTTGATTGGCTTTCATTATTAGACTTAAACGTTTTAATTATTTTAGGTTTAATGGTGGCTGTTGCCGCTATAAACATGATAACAGCTTTACTGATTTTAATATTGGAGCGACTTCAAATGATTGGTTTATTGAAGGCCATGGGTGGAACACATCAGCAAATTGCAAGCATATTTTTGTGGATGGCTGCCAGAATTATTGGGAGAGGCTTACTGTGGGGTAATTTGGTAGGCTTGGGTCTCGGTTTGATCCAAAAGTATTTTGGAATCCTCAAACTCGATTCAAATGCCTATTACCTTAATAAAGTGCCAATTGCTTTGAATATTACCGACCTTCTTTGGATAAACCTGCTAGCCCTTTTTATTTGTTTAAGTCTTTTATTATTGCCTATAAGCATCATTGCGAGAATACAACCCGCTAAAACCATTAAGTTTAATTAGCCTCATGAAGCGATTTTTACCTAATTGGCTAAAGTTTCCTTTATGGTATATTTTTAAAGCACCGCAGCGGGGTATCTATAAAGGCAGTCTGCTACTCGATATATATGGTTTGTTTCAGTATGTTTGGGTTCAACCTATTCCTGTTCCTAAACAAGTAAAATTAAGTATATGCGTAGGGAATTTCAATAGAAATGAAATGCTCTTGCAATATTTTCTACCAAGTCTAAAGCAATTGGCTAACACAGCACAAATAGAATTGGTATTAGTAGACTTTGGGAGCGCAAATTTTTTGGTATTAAAAGATAGACTGGAGAACGAATGGCAAGGTGCCTTGAAAATTGTAGTGATAGAAGAACCGTTTACGCGTGCTAGGGCAATTAATGTTGCAGTTGGAGCAGCAACTGGTGATTTAGTTTTTATTGCAGATGCCGACTTTTCATTGCCAAAGCAATTGTTAAAATATTGTTATCATTACACCCTTGGCGGGCGTGTTTGGTTTCCGATTGTATATTATTTATACAAAGATAAATCTGCAAAAGTTGCCCGCGGAAATGGCGAATGGATGCAATGGGGTGGGAAAGGTCTTTTGGCCATTCATAAAAATAGTTTCCTAGAAATGAAAGGATTAAATGAATCCTTTAAAAGCTGGGGTGGCGAGGATGAGGAGTTTTGGGTGCGCTGTCATGCAGCAAAAAAGATTGTTTTGCGCAATCGTTGCAAGGGGCTTCTGCACCATTGGCACCCAAGTTTTAATCCCAAATATAAAAATTTGTAAAGTTGACCTTTTGGTATAAGTAATAGTATATTTGTAGGGCAATGAAAAAGCCTTTAGTTTCTATTATAACCCCTTCTTTTAATCAAGGAGTTTGGCTAGAGCAGGCAATCAAATCTGTTTTGGGTCAAACCTATGCCAGCATTGAGTACATTATTATTGATGGTGGATCTACGGACGGTTCAAAAGAAATTATTGAGAAATACGCCAACCAACTTACCTATTGGCAAAGTAAGCCAGATGGGGGCCAAGCCAATGCCTTAAATATTGGTTTTAAACATTGCAAGGGGGAGCTTATTGCCTATTTAAATGCCGATGATGCCTTTGATACCAAAGCCGTGGAAGGTATAATAAATGCATATGAGGTGAACCAAGAGTTTGGCATTTACTACGGCTTGTGCCGAACTATAGATGCCCATGGAAATGAGCTTGAAGGCTTAAAGGGCGACCAAACTCGCTTTACTGATTTAGCAGGGAAAGGTATGTTACCTTATATGTACCAACCTACTTGTTTTTTTAATAGAGTTTATTTGCAAAGAGAAGATTTTGTGAATGAAAGTTATAATTATGCATTTGACTATGACCTTATTTTGTCTGTTGCCCAAAATAAAAGTGTATTGTTTTTAAACCGTGAGATAGCCAGTTATAGGGTGCATAATAATAGCAAATCTAATTTGCATAAAATTGAAGCATACAAAGAAAAGCTGTCAATTCAAGAAGCTTATAGTACGTCTGATTTCCTAAAAATAAAATGGAAGCGATTTAAACTGGCATTGGCTCAAAAAACTGGCAAAATTGTGAATGGAAAAGCAGCCTTATAAGCAGCTTTTTTAGGTGTTAAAAATATCAATCATTGCAAGTAAGTCACTATTTAGTGGCTTTTTTTGTTGTATGGAATCAATAAAAGGGGTAAGGCATATTTTGTTATTAATGAGTCCAGCCATTTTATTTTTTTCACCGGCTAACAATGCATTCACGGCACCATAGCCAAGTTTTGAGGCAAGCACTCTATCATAAGCGGTAGGTGAGCCACCTCTTTGGATATGGCCTAATACAACCACCCTTGATTCGAACCCCGGAATTTCTTGATTTAACATTTTCGAAATAGCGGTTGCACCACCTTCAAAATTTCCTTCAGCAACAATGATAATTGAGAATGATTTTTTGCTTTGGGCCCTACCTTTAAAGAATTCAACCACTTTGCTGTGGTCTTCTTTTATTTCTGGCAACATAGCAATTTCTGCGCCGCCAGCTATGGTAGCGGCTAAAGAAATAAAGCCTGCATCTCTGCCCATTAATTCAATAAAGAAAGCACGGCCATGGCTATCTGCAGTATCTCTAATTTTATCTATTGCTTCAACGGCTGTATTGATAGCAGTATCAAAACCAATGGTAAGGTCGGTGCCAAATAAATCATTATCAATGGTGCCAGGCGCCCCAATAGAAGGAATGCCATATTCATTATAAAAAATTTCTGCCCCTGTAAAGGTTCCATTTCCGCCAATGCAAACAATGCCTTCAATACCATTTGCTTTTAAGTTTTCATATGCTTTTTTGCGCCCTTCGGGAGTCATAAATTCTTTGCTTCTCGAAGATTTTAGTATGGTTCCACCTCTTTGTATAATGTTACCAACCGAACGTGAATTGAGTTCTATGAAATTTTCGCCACCCTCAATCATGCCTTTATAGCCTTGTAAAATACCCATTATGGCTACATTATGGTAAATGGCAGTTCTTACTACTGCCCTTATACAAGCATTCATGCCTGGAGCGTCCCCTCCAGATGTAAATACGGCTATTTTTTTCATGGGCGAAAGATACAAAAAAAAAGAGGCTGTCTCAAGTAATTTGGACAGCCTCTTTTGTTAAGAATGTGCTAAATTTTATAATTCAGCTTTACATACTAAGGTAATAGTTCCCGAGTTGTTTAATGAGATAGCAATTACTTTTATCAAACCTCTTTTACCGTCAGATTTTTGGAAAGCCAAAACTGTATTGGCGGCAAGGTTTGGAATTCTATCTAAAGATCCAGCTGAGAAATCAATTAAGTTTATTTCTGTTATGAATTGAGAACCTGTTAAGGCATCAAACGCAGCAGAAGTGATATCTGCAACCTTAAACTTGGTTTTGTTTTTACTAGGCCAAGTTGTAGTTTCTGCGTTCCAGCCAGAACCTGCACCAAATGCATAATCAGGAGAGTACATTGCATTACCTACAGAACCAGCAGAGTTATAGAAAAATAAGAAGTCGATTTTTCCTGTGTTGTCCTTTGCTAAGTCAGCACCTGCTGCACCTGCACGGTATCTGCGGAAGTTATCAGAAACACCGAAGAATCTGTATTCGTTTGTAGTATTTCCAGGTGCACCTAATAAAATTTGTCCAGATGCTGCCATGCTCGCAATTGTTACCTTGTAGCTGGCAGTTCCAGTTTTATCCTTATTATCTGTAACTGTAACACTATAGGTAATGATATCACCATCATCTATAATTACATCACCTGCGATTAAATCATACGCATTTTCGATAACGTCTCTTGCATTGTAAGTTTTATCAAAAATAGTTTTGGTACTTTGGCCAGTAATAGCGCGGGTAATTGTTACTTTTTTGATTTTTAAATCTGTATCTGCTTGCGCTAATACGTTTAATTTAATGGTGTCAACTGAAAGGGAAGCAAAGGCTGCAGTTGCACCTCCATTAAGGGTAACTGTTGGAGCTTTTGGCTCTGTCGTTGGGTCTTCTGTATCATCACCACAAGATGACAATAACAATGAGCTGCTTACTACAGCAAGCATGAACATTGATTTAAACAACTTTTTCATATCAATTCTTATTTAAAGGTTTGCAAATATAGGTTTGTTTATTAAACTTTTTCTTAATTATAGATTGACGCCATTTGATTCAGTTTCATTGGATTCAAAGGAGTCGTGTCTAAATTCATCGAAATTGTAATCTGGCATTAAGTCTGTCTTAATGTGATTAACTGTTTCATTGAGGGCTTCCATAAATTTATTAAAATCTTCTTTGTACAAGAAAATTTTGTGTTTTACGTAATTGCCTTCTTCAAAACTTTTTTTGCTTTCGGTAATGGTGATAAAATAATCTTTCCCTCGGGTAGATTTTACATCAAAAAAATAAGTGCGTTTTCCGGCCCTAATTTTTTTTGAAAAGATTTCTTGGCTGTCGTTTTTATGGTAATCTTCCATGCAGATTTTCAAAATATGGTGGCAAAATATAAGTTAGCTATTGCTTTTCAAAACACTTTTTTTGCCCATTTTAATTGTGTAATTTAATAAGGGTTTACGAAACTAAATCTTCGTTAGATTGTTTTTCAAAAATTTCTTTATACATCCCATTCATTTTCAGTAATTCTTCATGAGTGCCTTGCTCTATAATTGCCCCTTTGTCTAATACAATAATGTGCTCGGCTTCTTTTACCGAAGAGGCTCTATGGCTCACAATGATACTTGTTTTTCCAAAAGGAATGCGTGCTAAATTCTCTAATATTTCTGCTTCAGTGCGCGTATCTAATGCACTCAGGCAATCGTCTAGTATTAATATTTCCGGTTTTTTTACAAAGGCCCTAGCCATGGCAATTCTCTGCTTTTGTCCACCACTTAAGGTAATACCTCGCTCACCCACCTTAGTTTGATAGGCTTCTGAAAAATTTATAATATTATCATGCACTGCAGCCATTTTTGCTGCTTCTTCAATGGCAAATACTTCCTCTTTTTGGTTCAAACCGAAAGAAATATTGGCGGCTATGGTATCACTAAATAAAAATACATCTTGTGGAACATAACCAATTCTATCTTTCCATTGCTTTACATGGCAATTTGCCAAGTTATGCCCATCTATTAAAAGGTCTCCTTCACTTGGGTCCATAATGCGCAGTAGCAATTGCACCAAGGTAGTTTTGCCCGAGCCCGTGCTGCCTAATATCGCAAATTTTGTCCCTTTTTTGATGGTGAAGTTCAATTGATGAAGGGCCGGAATCTCTTTGCCAGGATAGGTATAACTTAGGTTCTTGCAAACAATGCTATCTTTAAATTCTGCATAGCCATTTGGATTATCATTTAGCGTGGGTTCAATGCTTAAAAACTCGTTAATCCTAGCCTGCGAGGCGGCTGCCCTCTGTATTAAGCTGGTGGTATACCCCAAGCTGGTTACGGGCCATGTGAGTAAATGCACATACATGATAAATTCCGCAATATTTCCTAAAGTAGCCGTGCCATTTAATACTTCTAATCCGCCTGCATATACAGTTATTAAGGCACTTAAACCGGTTAAGAAAACCATCAATGGAAAGAAAACAGCATCCAGTTTTGCCAAGTCCATTTGCTTGTCTTTGTATTTTTCTGTTTCCTGTTTGAACCAAAAGTAATTGCGCTTTTCTGCCGCAAATGATTTGATTACCCTAATTCCTGCGAAAGCTTCTTGGGTAAAGGAGGTTAGGGTAGATAGTTGCGCTTGAATGGCATCGCTTTTTTGATGGATTAAACTATTTACCCTAAATATCAAATAGCTCAAAAAGGGCAAAGGCAATATAACCAGCCACGTAAGTTTGGCATTCACACTAAACATTACACTTAATACCAATACTATCGTAACCACCAAATTAATGGCATACATAATGGCAGGGCCAACATACATTCTTACCCTGCTTACGTCTTCGCTGATGCGCGCCATTAAATCACCGGTTCTGTTGGCGCGGTAAAAGCTCTGGTCGAGTTTCTGGTAATGGGCATAAATTTCATTTTTAAGGTCGTACTCAATATGCCTGCTCATTACTATAATGGTTTGGCGCATGAGGTACATGAAAATCCCTCGGATGATGGCAAAGGCAATCACCAAAAAGGTAAAATAAAGGACATCTTTTCCAAGTGCGTCTATTAATTCCTGCTTTCCAAGGCCATTTGCCGCTTGTATACCTGTTAATTTATCCTTGATTAAGTCGATGGCATCCCTTACGCTTTGTGCAGGGAAGATGGCAAATAGGTTGGAGCTCGCAACAAATACAATACCTAGTAACAGGCGTACCCGGTATTTATAAAAGTATTTTCTGAGGTGTCTAAGTGGCTTCACGGTGTTAATGCGACTGCAAATAAACTCTTTTATATGAACAAATTGGGGCCTGGGGAAAATGCACCTTGAAATACCAAAAATAAAACTACTTTTGCGCCACGAATTTTAGAAACCCATTAATCATCAACTCATGGAGAATCAAGAGATTTTCAGCATGTTAGCTACTTACGATCACGAACAGATTGTATTTTGCAACGACAATGCCACAGGTCTAAAGGCCATCATTGCCATTCACAACACTGTGCTTGGCCCTGGTCTTGGAGGAACCCGCATTTGGAATTATAAAAACGATGCCGAGGCCATCAATGACGTCATGCGATTGTCTAGGGGCATGACCTACAAAGCGGCGATTTCTGGCTTGAACCTCGGCGGTGCTAAGGCAGTTATCATTGGTGATGCCACTAAAATTAAGACTGAAGCCTTAATGCGCAAGTTTGGAAGGTTTGTAGAAAACCTAAATGGTAAATACATTACTGCAGAGGATGTGAATACTACCACGCGCGACATGGAATATGTGCAAATGGAAACTAGCCATGTTGTTGGTTTACCAGAAAGCATGGGCGGCGGCGGAGATCCTAGTCCGGTTACTGCCTACGGCGTTTACATGGGCATGAAAGCCAGTGCAAAAAATGTTTTTGGAACCGATAGCCTAGCAGGTAAGAAAATTGCCGTGCAAGGAATTGGTAAAGTTGGCGGTCATTTATTAGAATTCTTGCACAAAGAAGGTGCAGAATTGGTGATTGCAGATATCAATGAAAATGTGTTAAGTCATTATGCTTCAACCTTAGGTGCTAAGGTGGTAGCTGGAAACGACATTTATTCGCAAGCGGTAGATATTTTTGCCCCTTGTGCTTTAGGTGCTATTCTTAATGATGCCAATATCGCACAACTAAAATGTGCTGTAATTGCTGGTGCAGCCAACAATCAATTGGCAGAAGAAGATGTGCATGGTCCTTTGTTAATTCAAAAAGGAATTACCTATGCGCCAGATTTTTTAATTAATGCAGGTGGTTTAATTAATGTTTACCAAGAACATATTGGTTACAATAGAGAAACTGCTTACCGCAAGGCAGAGCATATTTATGATGTAACCCTTGAAATATTAAAGGTATCTGCCGATGAGAAAATTCATACGCAAAAGGCAGCTACCAATTTAGCCGAAAAACGCATTCAAGATATCGCTAAAGTTAGGGCTACATATTAATGTTAAATAGAAGGTTTTTAAGAATAAAGGCATTTCAAATGCTTTACGCTTTATCGCGTGAAGAACAGCCCAATGCTGCTGTGTATCGGAAAAGATTGTTCGAAGGCTTAGACAAAACTTACGAATTGTTTATCTTCTTGCTTTCTTTTCCGGAAGCATTTTTCGACTTTTTGGAAGCGGATTTAGAGACACAAAAAGCCAAATATATTCCCGCTAAGGAGCAAATTACCTTGTTAGAAGCGGTGCTTTCAAATAAAGTATTGCTTCAACTAAGTAAGGATTTATCTTTAAGAGATTTAAAGGATAAGAAAAAGATTCAATGGCATCAAAGTACGGATGTTTTAAGAAGCTTTTGGAATGATATTAAAGAAGCAGAATGGGTTAAAACCTATGCTGCATTGCCCACCAAGACTTACTTTGCAGATAAAGATTTTGCAGCTACCTTGTTTGAAATGATCATGTCTGACGAAGACGTGTTTTGTGCTTATTTTGAAGACCGTTATTTGAACTGGGACGACGACCAAGTGCTGATGCTTACCTCTATGCAGCGTTTGCTAAAAGACTTAAAAGAGAACGCTTCAGGTTTTTTACCCCAAAAGCATAAAGACGAACAAGAAGATTTGAAATTTGTAAAAGATTTATTTGATTTATACTTGCAACACCAAGATAACTTAAGCGAGTTAGTAACTGCCCGTACTAAAAATTGGGACGAAGAGCGCATAGCTTTGGTGGATATGATATTAATGAAAATGGCCTTGTGTGAATTAATGTATTTTCCTTACATACCTGTTAAGGTTACCATTAATGAGTACTTAGAGCTTGCAAAATTGTATAGTACCCCTCAAAGTCATGGATTTATTAATGGTATTTTAGACAAGGTTCAAGGCGAGTTAAAAATGCAAAACAAAATTGAAAAATTAGGAAGAGGATTAGTCGATTAAACTGTCAAAAAATGAAAAAAGTAATTGTAATTATTTATGGTTGTATTTTGCTAAGTGCTTGCGGTGAAACTCAACCCAAAAAGGCAGATGCCAGCATGATTAGCAACCCAGTTACAGCCTCAGATACAGCGATTAATTCAAAGGATGCGCCTTCATTTACCTTTGAAGATAATATTCATGATTTTGGGAAACTTGTAGATGGGGAAATAGTAACCTATAAATTCAAATTTAAAAATACAGGGAATAGTCCACTTCTTATTTCAAATGCCTCGGCAAGTTGCGGATGCACGGTGCCAAGTTATCCAAAGCAACCCATTGCCCCAGGCGAAGAAGGTGCGATTGATGTGCAATTTAATAGCAGTGGAAAGGTGGGCACTTTTGGTAAAGATGTAACCATAGTTGCCAATACAATTCCAAATCAAACGATATTGGCCATTAAAGGTGTAGTAGTAGAAAAAAAATAATATAACAGAAATATGTTGAATCAAATTTTATTGATGGCACCACCAGCAGCTGGTGCACAAGGTGGAAACCCAATTATGCAGTTTTTACCTTTGATTTTAATCTTTGTGGTGTTTTACTTCTTTATGATTTACCCGCAAATGAAGAAAAACAAAGCCCAAAAGAAATTTAGAGAAGAATTGGGCAAAGGCCAGAAAATTATTACCATTGGTGGTGTTCACGCTAAGATTATTGAAGTAGCAGATACTACTTTTTTAATTGAAAGCGAAGGCACTAAATTGAGAATCGACAAAACAGCGGTTTCCATGGAAGCTTCTCAGGCCTTGAATAAGCCAGTGGAAGAAAAGAAGTAAGAAATAACTTTCTTATCATAAATCACCCCAGCATACTTCAATGAAAAGTATGCTGGGGTTTTTCTTTTACTTCTTCATCCAATCACAATGCGCGTAGATAGAGAAGAGACAAGAGATATGTTCATTTTTTTAAATAAATTGGACAAATGAGGCATTTATGTTCATTTTTAAGAATGAAAAGGATGCCCATAAAGACAATAATTATCTTTTAAACGCTCCGCCTCGGCTACCGCTCGCAGACCGATAAGGCTCGGTAAGTCATCAATAAGGCAAAATTTGCCTTCCATAAGGCACGGCGAATCATCAATAAGACAAAATTTATCATCAATAAGGCTCGGCGGATCATCAATAAGACAAAATTTGCCTTTCATAAGGCACGGCGAATCATCAATAAGACAAAATTTGCCTTCCATAAGGCACGGCGAATCATCAATAAGACAAAATTTGTCATCAATAAGGCTCAGCGGATCATAAATAAGGTGAAATTTGTCATCAATAAGGCTCGGAGAGTCATCAATAAGACAAAATTTGTCATCAATAAGACAAAATTTGCCTTCAATAAGACATGGCGACCTTTACTTAGCGAATCAGGGACCGTTTCTTAGAACTTCCGCAAGCTTTTAGCAATTGGCTTTTAGTCTTTAGCTTTGCCAACCGCCAGAAGCCAACCACCAACCACCAATTTTCCATACCTTCGCCCTATGAAACAAATCGGTATTACTGGCAATATTGGTTCAGGAAAAAGTACGGTTGCAAAGATTTTTGCTACTTTAGGCATTCCTATTTATGATGCCGATGCACGGGCTAAACTAGTGATGACTGACAACCCGACTTTAAAGGAAGCGCTTATTCAATTGCTAAGCGAGCAGGCCTATCTTGCCAATGGCAGTTTAGACAGGGCATTTATTGCGGCTAAGGTGTTTAAAAACCAAGATTTGTTAAACGGCTTAAATGCCCTTGTGCACCCCGCTGTTTATAAAGATTATGAAGATTGGGTTTTGGTTCAAACCGCCCCTTATGTAGTAAAAGAAGCTGCCTTGTTGTATGAGAGCGAGTCTTACAAGCAATTGGATAAAATTATGGTGGTGCATTGCTCAGATGAACTGCGCATACAGCGCACCATGCAAAGAGACCAAAGCACGCGCGAAGCCGTAGTAGAACGTTTGCAAAAACAAATGCCGCAAGCAGAAAAAATGGCAAGGGCAGATTTTCTCATAAATAATGATGAATCGCAACTGCTTATTCCGCAAGTAATGAACTTGCACCAACAATTCTTAAAGCCTTAGTTACTTTATTTGAAGCTTGGCGAACTTAAGTACCAATACTTTTCTGCCATGTTCTATAAAGTCGATGGTGGCTTTCTTATTGTCGCCAATGCCTTCTAACAAGGCTACCGCCCCGCCACCAAATCTTTGGTGCATCACATTGTCGCCCACCTTTAAGCCAGAAGTATCATCTGCCACAAAATCTGGATTGATGGGCATTGCAGGTTTTGGTGCTGTTTTTTGAAGGGTCAATACCTTTTTAGGCAAGCCTGTCATGGTGCCACTGCGTGGTATTTCATCTCTTCCATAACTTTGTTGACTGCCACGGCTGCCAAACAAACTATCAAACTGTAAGTATTTAGGGTCTATTTCTTGTAAGAACCTGCTTGGTTCGCTGTTGATGATATTGCCAAACTTAAACCTGCTGGTGGCAAAACTTATTGTTAGTTTTTTCATGGCACGGGTAATGGCCACATAAAACAACCTGCGTTCTTCTTCTAGTTCTTGCCTGCTGTTAAGCGAAAGTTGCGAAGGGAAAAGATTTTCTTCTAAACCCACCACATAAACATATTTATATTCTAAGCCCTTGGCCGAGTGAATGGTCATAAGGCTTACATGGTCTTGGTCTTGGTTTTTATCCTTATCATCATTGGTGAGCAAGGCCACGTCTGCCATAAACTCATCCAAGGTGCGGGTTTTTACCACCCCGTCTTCATCTACCAAATCCTCTATGCTAAATTCTTTGATACCATTTAATAGTTCCTCGGTGTTTTCGTACCGGGCAATACCTTCAATGGTTTTGTCTTCATAGAGTGCTTTTAGCAAGCCACTTTGCTTGGCAATGTGCATGGCCACATCATAGGCATTGCGGTTGAGCAAGGTTTGAAAGCTCTTTATCATGAGCACAAAATCTTCAACAGGGCCTTGCAGCTTGATGCCCTTTTCGCGCGCGGTGTCCATGAAAGTCCATAAACTCTGCTGGCGCTCATTTGCCTCAAGCATCATTTTTTCTAAGGTAGTTTTACCAATGCCACGGGTGGGGTAATTGATAATGCGTTTAAGGGCTTCCTCGTCGTGCGGATTAATCACCATGCGGTAATAGGCCAAAAGGTCTTTTACCTCTTTGCGTTGGTAGAAGGAGAGTCCACCATATATTTTATACGGAATATTAATTTTGCGCAAAGCTTCTTCCATCGATCTACTTTGGGCATTGGTTCGATACAAAATGGCAAAATCTTTATGGTGCAACTGGTCGTTCATTTTATCTTGAAAGATAGAGGAGGCCACCATTTTGCCTTCTTCATTATCGGTAAGTGCGCGCAAAACGCGAATTTTCTCCCCCGTTTCATTGTCGGTCCAAACTTGCTTGGCAATTTGATCTTTGTTTTTTTCGATGATAGAACTGGCCGCATTCACAATGTTTTGCGTACTGCGGTAGTTTTGTTCTAGTTTAAAGATTTTAACGTCGGCATAGTCTTTTTGAAAGCCTAAGATGTTTCTAATGTTAGCTCCTCTAAAAGCGTAAATACTTTGCGCATCATCGCCCACCACGGCAATATTTTCATGCACTGCAGCCAGTTTTTTCAAAATCATGTATTGGGCATGGTTGGTATCCTGAAACTCATCCACCATGATGTACTTAAACTGATGCTGATAGCGATGCAATACCGCTGGATGAAAGTGAAACAAGCGGAAGGTATTTACCAATAAATCGTCAAAATCCATGGCCCCGGCCCTAAAACAACGTTCTTGGTACACTTTAAAAATATGCGAGAACTTGGGTTTGCCGCTGCTAATGTCTTGCTCGGTGAGTTCGCCATTTTGCAGGTATTCATCTGCTGTAATTAGGTTGTTTTTGGCAGAAGAAATTCTTGATAAGATGCTAGAAGGCTTATATACTTTATCATCTAATTTGCTATCGTTTAAGATAGATTTGATTAAACTTTTGCAATCATCGGTATCATAAATGGTAAAG
This sequence comes from Bacteroidota bacterium, assembly GCA_027487835.1. Classification (GTDB taxonomy): domain Bacteria; phylum Bacteroidota; class Bacteroidia; order UKL13-3; family UKL13-3; genus B1. The sequence continues at coordinate 50,549 of JAIYCU010000044.1, forward strand.
TTTTTTGGGTAGCCAAGGCGTTCGCTTTCTGAGCGCAGAATGCGTGCAAAAATGCTATGGAAAGTTCCCATCCAAACATTTCTGCCTTCAGAACCTGCGGCTTCCATGATGCGGTGCCGCATTTCTTTGGCAGCTTTATTGGTAAAAGTTAAGGCTAAAATTTGAAACGAATCGGCGCCACTGCGCAGCATGTGTACAATTCTATAAGTAAGTACACGTGTTTTGCCCGAGCCCGCGCCAGCTATAATCATCACAGGTCCTTTTATTTGTTCTACGGCAGCGCGCTGCGCCGGATTTAAAGTTGCTAAATACTCCACCCTACGAAAGTAACTCTTCTCCCTTTGTGCTTGTGCTTAAAATTTCAACACCCTTCCAATTTCTGATAAAATATATAGCTTTGACAAAATTTTAATATATGTCAGCCACTTACTTAAACCAACATAAAGACCGTTTCTTAAACGAGTTGTTTGAATTATTACGCATTCCTTCTATCAGTGCAGATTCTGCCTTTAAAGGAGAGGTTGAAAAGGCCGCTATTTATATCAAAGAAAAATTAATTGCTGCGGGTGCAGATGCAGTTGAGATTTGTCCAACTGCCGGACATCCCATTGTATATGGCGAGAAGCTAATTGACCCATCTTTGCCAACGGTATTGGTGTATGGGCATTATGATGTGCAACCTGCTGTTCCATTAGAATTATGGGATACCCCGCCTTTTGAACCTCAAGTAAGAAAAACGGCCATTCACCCAGACGGCGCCATTTTTGCGCGTGGTGCTTGCGATGATAAAGGTCAAGTATACATGCACCTAAAAGCCTTTGAAATGATGATGGCTGAAAACACCCTTCCTTGCAATGTAAAGTTTATGATTGAGGGCGAAGAAGAGGTTGGTTCAAGCCACCTTGGCGATTTTTGCATTGCTAATAAAGAGCGACTCAAAGCAGATGTGGTACTTATTTCTGATACTTCTATCATTGCCAACGACATTCCAAGCATCGACTGTGGCTTGCGTGGTTTATCGTATGTTGAAGTAGAAGTTACGGGTCCAAACCGCGATTTGCACAGCGGCGTTTATGGCGGCGCAGTGGCCAATCCCATTAATATTTTGGCCAAAATGATTGCCAGCATGCACGATGAAAACAATCAAATTACCATTCCTGGGTTTTACGACAAAGTTTTGGAGCTAAGCAACCAAGAAAGAACCTTATTAAACCAAGCACCTTTTGATTTGGAAGCCTATAAAAAAGACTTAGACATTAATGATATTTGGGGCGAAGCGGGTTTTAATGTATTAGAGCGCACAGGCATCAGACCAACCTTAGATTGCAATGGCATTTGGGGAGGCTATATTGGCGAAGGTGCAAAAACAGTATTGCCTTCAAAAGCCTTTGCAAAAATTAGCATGCGCTTGGTACCCAACCAAACGTCTGATGAAATTACAGATTTGTTTAAGCGTCATTTTGAAAGCATTGCACCTGCAGGGGTAAAAGTAGAAGTGAGGCCGCACCACGGCGGCGAGCCGGTGCTTACCCCAATAGATTCTAAAGCCTACAAAGCAGCAGAATTTGCCATGGAAAAAACCTTTGGCAAAATGCCTGTTCCCACTCGTGGTGGCGGCAGCATTCCAATTGTGGCATTGTTTGAAAGAGAGCTTGGGTTAAAATCTGTGTTAATGGGATTTGGCTTAGACAGCGATGCGCTTCACTCGCCAAACGAACATTATGGCTTGTTTAACTTCTACAAAGGCATCGAAACCATTCCTTATTTCTTTGAGAAGTTTGCCGAGAAATAATAGGCACGCCACAATTTTATTGGGTATTGTTGGTTTAGTGTTAAATTAAAATACGCTGTGCCAAAATTTTGTAAATTCTATTAAATTGCCCTCTGCATGAAAAAGACCTGCAATTTAATTTCATTATTTTTTATACTACTTGCCTTGGCGGTGGCGCCCACTTTGCAAGCTCAAAAGGTTTATGGCTTTGAGTGGATACGACCTTATATGCCTTATCTAAAAATAAAGCTTACAGAAAAGGGCATTTACCGCTTAGATTCAGCTGCCTTGCAAGCCGCAGGTTTCAATGTTTTCGGGTTGAACCCAAACCGTTTGCAACTCTTTAGCGCGGGCGTGGAATTGCCTATTTTTGTGGAAGGGGCCAGCGACAATGTATTGCACGCAAATGATTTTATTGCCTTTTATGGCGAACCTAATAATGGCAACCTAGATGAAGGTTTGTATGTTTCTAAACAAGAACAAGCCCATGCTTTAAGGAGTCAGTTTACCGATACAGCAGTTTATTTTTTAACCCTACTGCCAGATAGCTCATTGGTTCAACCCTTAAGATTTGCAGCATATAATGCAAATGATTATGCTTCCTATACGCCAGAAACACAGTTTTTACACAGCGATTTTTGGGTACCAATGGAAGATTATTATTATGGAAGTTTTTTACCTGCTAGTAATAAATATTACCTAAGTGATTATGGCGCTGCCGAAGGCATGATGAGCTTTTTATTGGGCTTGGGTCAAACCAGAACCCAAAGCTTTGCAAGCCCTCACTGGCTGAGCGGGCAAACTGCCACTGCCGAAATTAAAATCATTGGCTCATCCGATTTCTTTTTGGAAGACCCCAATGCACCTAACCACCATTTAAGAGTTTATGCAGTATCCGCTAGCAACCAAGAGTTTTTGCTTTGCGATACCACGTTTAGAGGTTACGGACCACGTTTAATTCAAAAACAAATTCCAGCTAACATGGCTGGCAATACTTTGCGCTTTAGGTTTGAAGTGGTAAACGACCTTTCTTTGGGCACCGATTATATTGGGATTTCTTATGTGCAATTAAGTTATACCAGAGGCACAGAATGGACAGGCTCCTTTGCCAATCTAGGGCTGCAAAATTCAATTAATGCTGCCAAAACCCGCTTGCAATTCTCTAATTATACAGGTACAAGTCCGGTAGTTTGGGATGTTAAAAGCGGCTTTAGAAGTGTGGGACAAAAGTTAGGCACCACTGCCCAAGTTTTGTTGCCTTATATGGCTGGCCAACGCAAACTCTATTTGCAAGATGCTGCGGATTATTTAAACCCTGTTAGCATAGAGAAAATTAATTTTGTGGCATTTGTGCCAAGCAATGTTTCTTATCTTTTGGTATCGCACCCATCTTTGGCAGTGGCGGCAAATGCCTATGCGAACTATCGGGCAAAGCGCTTTCAAACTTTGTTGGCCTATACGCCCGACTTATACAATTACTATAGTTATGGCTACGCGCATCCCTTGGCCGTAAAAAGATTTGCGGCACATTTTTATGATAAACAAACACAAAAACCAAGCTATTTGCTATTGCTTGGCAGGGGTTACCAAAATAATTTAATTAGAAGCAATGCCGCTAACTATGCGGCCAATTTAGTGCCTGCCCTTGGCGTTCCTTCTTCGGATAATTTATTTACCAATGGCTTTGTAGGCAATGATGGGGCACCTGCCATTGCCACCGGCAGAATTCCCGCCGCTACCAATGCCGAAGCAAAAAACTATTTAGATAAACTCATTGCTTACGAAACACAACCCGATAGCATTGCCGCCTGGCGCAAAAATTACTTGCATTTAAGTGGCGGAGAAAACGCGGGACAACAGTCCTCTTTTAGAAGCCAATTGGGCAGTTTAGGCAGCGAGGTAGTAAAGGCTCCTATAGGGGCAAATGTGCTTTCCTATTTTAAATCTAGCACAGAGCCCACCGAAAATAAACTCAAAGAAACTCTTATTGGACACCAAAATAATGGCTTGAACCTACTTACTTTTTATGGGCATGGTTCGCTTACCGTATTAGATATGGATTTTGGCGGTATTCAAGACCTTAGTGCCAGTAATAAGCCAGCTTTTTATTATTTTAATGGCTGTAATATTGGCAATGCAAATGAGGTTGACCCATTAGGTACTGGCTTGGTATATGGCAAAGATTTTATTTGTGCACCCAATAAAGGAGCCATTGGTTGGTTGGCACATTCCAACCTAACTTTTACCAGTTATTTAGAGCAGCAAATGCGCTTGTTATACCAACAACTAAGTGGCAACGGGTATGGAAAATCCATTGGAGAAAATTTAAAACTTGTATTGCAGCAAAGCTCTGCGGGCAATGAGCCCTTTACACGTTCTCATGCCTTGCAATTGCTTTTACAAGCAGATCCTGCCTTAGTTCTATATGCACCTGCCTTAGCAGATTATGCCATTAAGGCTAATAACTTATTTGTATTTCCAGAAAATGCCACGGTACAGAACGATTCACTTGCCATTGGAATAATTGTGAGCAACCTGGCCAAGGCAAATGCCGCTGATACTTTATTAATTCAGGTAGAAAGAACCTTACCCAATAATAAACTGCAAAGCTTTGCGCCCATTAAAGTGATGGGTCCTCTAAACCAAGATACTTTTTACTACTGGATTAAGGGATTAAGCAGTGCAGAAATTGGTACTAATACCTTCAAGGTTAGTATCAATTTGGGGCAAGTTTTGGCAGAGAGTAATTATCAAAACAACCAAGCTAGCCTTAGTTACTTTTTGCCGGGCAGCGGCGTGCAAGCTTTGTTGCCCGCCAAATTCGCCATTGTAAACAGCGATACGGTTGAGCTTATTGCCCAAAATAATAATTTGTTTGCAACAGAAACATCCTATTTAATGGAGTTAGATACCGCCTCTGATTTTAGTTCCAAAGGTTTATTTCATCTTAGCTCAGGAATTATAAAGGCAAAGAACTTAGTGCAATGGAAACTGGTATTGCCAAGCATAGATTCTTTAACTTGGTTTTGGCGTGTGAAGCAAGATTTGCCAGAAGCGGAGGGCGGTATATGGAGCACACAAAGCTTTACCTATATAAAAGCTAAGGTTGAAGGTTGGCATCAAGATAAGTTTGCCCAATTTAAACAGGCCAGTGCTTCGCGTTTTATTGTGTTTGAAGATAGCTTGCAAAGGGTATCTTTTAGTAATAATGAGTTAGTGTTGGGCATGGAAAATCGCCGTTGGGACCACCGAAATATGGGGGTTACCACGCCGTATCTCCTAAACGAAGGTGTTTTTAATTGTATAGGACAGGGAGTGGTGGCATTGGTGTTTGAACCCTTTCAGGTAGATTGGCCTTATGAGCTTCCCAATTATCCTTTTAACTGTGCCTATATTCAGGCCAATAAATTTAAACAAAGCAATCGCTATTATCCGTTTAATACTAATACCCTGCAGGGCGAGCAAGATTTTAGAACCTTTATAGATTCAATTCCGGATGGCTATATGGTAGCAATATTTAGTAGATACCAAAGCAGCATTCAAAATTGGGAGCCGGCCACCAAAAATGCTTTTACTAAAATTGGTGCACAAAAGGTTCAACAAGTAAGCAGTAACAATACGGCTTGGGCTGTTATTGGCAGAAAGGGAGATGCCATTGGTACTGCCTCAGAAGATACCGTTTACAATGATGGCATTTATCCTGTTTTACCGCCAAGACCAGAAGACCCTCAAGACAACTTAAAGTTGGCCATTCGCAAGAACTTTGTGTTACGGTGGTTCGAAGGTGATTTTACTTCGGCACCTGTGGGTCCAGCTTTGGCCTACGACAAGGTAAAAGTTAGTTTATCAGAAACAGAAACACAAGGTAAAGGCAGATGGTGGTTTGATGTAATTGCCGTTAACCAGCAAGGCAAAGACACCCTATTTTTTGTTGGTTTGAACCAAAATGAGCTCGCGATTAATACAATTGATGCCACAAGATATCCTTACCTAAAACTCAAGTTTCATTTTGTAGATAGTCAGTTTAGAACACCACATGTCATTAATTTTGCGCAGGTAGTATATACACCTGTGAGTGAATTAACTTTTGATGCCAATGATAACTATCAATTTTATAAGGGGCAACTGGCGCAAGGCGATTCATTGCGTTTGGTATTAAGTGCCAAAAATCTTAGCAATAAAGCGGCTGATAGCGTTTGGGTGTACGCACAGGCCACAGATGCCAACCGACTCAACGCTTGGAGTGCAAGTTGGAAGGTGGCCGGCATTGATGCCAAAGGTAGCCAGCGAATCAGTGTAAGTTTGCCCACCCGAAACTTGCAGGGTAAGCATAACTTAAGTATGCAAATTAATCCCAACAAAATTGTTCAAGAACTTAGTTATAACAACAATTTCCTACAGCAATCTTTTGAGGTATTGCGCGACCAACAAAATCCATACATGGAGGTTACTTTTGATGGGCAGCGAATTTTTAATGGAGACATTGTTTCGCCCACGCCTTATATCCGCATGAGTGCTACCGATAAAAATCCATTTCTCTTGCAACAAGATACAGGTAATTTTAGTGTGTATTTAAAAGTGCCGGGTGAGTTTGAGTTTCAAAGGATATTTGTTGGCAATGGTGAACTTAATTTTATCCCTGCATCTGATGCAACAAACCGCGCAGTTTTGGAGTATAAACCCAGCTTTAAAAAGGATGGTATATATACTTTAAAAATAAATGCCAAGGATGCCAGTGGTAACTTGGCAGGAGCCAATGATTATGAAATAGATTTTAATGTAATAAGCAAAAGTAGCATCACTCATTTTTATCCTTATCCAAATCCGTTTACTACGCAAATGCGCTTTATTTTTACCTTAACGGGTGCGGTGGTTCCTGAACAATTGTTGGTTAGGATTTTAACTGTAAATGGAAAGGTGGTAAGAGAAATTCGAAAAGAGGAGTTTGGTTCAATCCGAATTGGAAATAACATTAGTGAGTTTGCTTGGGATGGCACAGATATGTATGGCGATAGGTTAGCCAATGGGGTTTATTTGTACCAAGTATTTACGCAAATCAATGGGCAATCCATAGAGCACAGAACTACCCGCGCCAAAGATGAGTCGCAATACTTCATTCAAAATACAGGAAAAATTTACTTGCTTAGGTAACGGTTAAGCCAAGTATCCATCTCCCAAAGCATGTGCAGGATGTTTTCTCTTGCGGCATATCCATGGCTTTCATAAGGAAGCAAAACCAAGCGCGCAGTTCCACCATTTCCTTTTACAGCCTGAAACAATCTTTCGCTTTGTAAGGTGAATGTACCTGGGTTATTATCAGCTTCGCCATGAATAAACAAAATGGGTGTTTTCAATTGATCGGCATAAGTAAATGGCGACATGCGTTGGTAAACCTCGCGGGCTTGCCAAAAACTTCGTTCTTCTGCTTGGAACCCAAAAGGTGTTAAGGTTCTATTGTATGCGCCACTGCGGGCAATGCCTGCTGCAAATAGTTTAGAGTGCGTTAATAAATTAGCTGTCATAAATGCACCATAAGAATGGCCCATCACAGCACAGCGTTTTGGGTCAACCACCCCCATGCTATCTACTGCTTTGATGGCAGCTTCTGCATCAGCCACTAATTGTTCAATATAGGTATCATTTGGTTCTTGCTCTCCTTTGCCAATAATTGGAAATTGGGCATCTTCTAAAACAGCATAGCCTCTAGTTACCCAATAAATAGGTGAGGCCCAATTAATAGAAATAAATGCATGCGGTGATTCTTTCACTTGAGAAGCTGCTTTGTCGTCTTTAAACTCGGTTGGATACGCTTCCATTAACATTGGCAAACGTCCCATTTTTTCTTTGCTATAGCCAGCAGGTAAGTACAGCGTTGCAGAGAGTTTAACCCCATCTTTTCTGGTATAAAATATCTTTTGCTTGCTTACTTGCAACAAGGCCTTGTACGGGTTTTCTTTAAAGGTAATTTGGGTAGGCTTGCCATTGCTTTTTAAGTTCCTTAGGTATAGATTTGGATACACCTTTGGACTTTCAATACTGGTAAGGGCTATCATTTTATTCCAATCTGTTATGCGCAGCAAGCGCTCATAAGTAGTTTTTCCGTCGGCTTGCCAAACGCGTTTGCTTTGCATCAAGTTTAGGTCGTATTCGTCTATAAATGGTTTATTGCCTTCTGGTGAGTAGCCTTCTCCTGTAAGATAACATTTAAGGCCATCTTTACTTATTTTTAGCGACTCTTTATTAAACTGATTGCTCTCAGTAACAAAACTACCTGGATCGCTGTAAACATCTTCTGTACTTCTGTTAAATATGATTTTCTGAGAGCCAGGAATTCTTTCATTAATATAATAGGTTTTGGTGTTGCGTGTTTTATACCAAAAATCACTGATAATATAGATCCCTACTTCAGAAGTGGTAATACTTCTAATCCTATTTTGTAAGGAGCCCAATAATATTGTTTGATTAAATGGGGCATCGCTTGTATAAACGTCATCTCTGTTGTCTGCCTTTTGCGCAGGATTACCGCCATCAGGTGCTTCAAACCAAATCAAAGTGGATGGTTTTGCTTGATGCCAAAAGATGTTTCGTTTACCAGCTTCCACTGCATCAAAGCTAATTGGCATTTGGTCTTGTAAAGGTCTGCTATGGAACAACTCATTTGTCTTGCTTTTTGTATTAAAAATATAGGTTTGACTGGCAAAAAAGGAATAAGGAAATTGGTAGCTATAGGGCTCATTGATAATTTCATATAATAGAAAGTTTTCGTCTGGAGAAAGACTGTACCGTTTATAAATCGCCTCTGGAAGTAGGGAGATTGTGCTTCCATCAAAACTTGCAAACACAATTTCTGAAGCAGCGTAGTATTTAAATTGTGCCTCGTCTTGCTTGTTTTTTAATAAGTCTTGGTAAGTTCTAGCAGCAGATTTAGACCCAGATGCATCTTGGGTGGAAGGCCCAGTTGGCAAGACCTTACTAGTTTTATAAGGAAGTTTACCTTTTTTGCTTTGAGCATAAACACCCGATTCATCATTGGCCCAGGTATAAGGATTTCCAAGTACATTATTCAACTCATTTCTTAAGTATTCTCTGGCCTCACCCGTTTTTAGGTTAACAATCCAAAGAGATAATCCCTGTGGGTTTACTTGTATAAAACTGAGGTAGTTTTCTTTGGGCGAGAAGCTTATGTTTTTTGCTTTAAGCGGATACGGTAAATTGTACAAAGGAATGTTTTTGCCCCCTTGTAAGGTTTGTAAGCTTAACTTGGTATAATAACTACCTCTAGCGGCATCAAAGGTTTCTGGGTTAATGCGAAGCCCAGCCAAACGCAATTCTGGTTCAGCTAATTCTTCTAAACTTTTATAAAGGGGTCGCTCCATTAACAGCAAATAGGTATTGCTTTTGCTTACCATTGATTGGGCGGGTGCGGCAACATCTGCCAGTTCCATAATTTCTTTAGGAGGCAATTGATAGCTCGTTTGGGCAAAGCATTGTAAGCTTGCTACCAGCAGAATTGAACAGATAAATTTCTTCATAAAATTAAGGGGAATTGACAATTAATAATAACCTCCAGTTAAAAGAAATAGTAAAATAACTATAAAGATAACGATGGCCAATAGAATAAGTAGACTGCTGAAAATTATAGCTATTAGTGAGGCCGCATAGCCATCACTGGCTCTTTCTCGCCTGTAATTTGAAAAGCCAACAATTCCTAAAATAAGAATAGGTATGGCAAGTAAAAGGCCTATTAGCGCTAAATAGCCTTCATCTAAAATGGTAATATCCATAAAGATAGTAAAGGCACTCAGCGCGCTTAATCCTAATCCTAAATATGCAGGAATATTGGGTTTAAAGGGGGCCGGGTCTGCTGCTGATGCTTTCTTTTTTGACTTACTTTTTTTGACTTGGGTTTCTTTTGCTTCTGCTTTTTTATTGGGTTTGCTGCCAATTAGGTTTCGGTTTGAACCAAGTATGATTTCTGGCGCTCCAACCTGCGCGCTTACTAACTCTGGTAGGGAATCTGAAGTTAAAAGCATTTCTGAGGGTGCAGGCTTATGATTTATTTTGGCTTGCTTTTCGGCAGGTGCTTGTTTTACCCTTACTTTACTCAAATGGCCAAATTGCTTTTGATTACAAGCGTTTAATTGAAGCAATATGATAAATACAAAAAGGTTGTAAAGTATTTTTTTCATAAGAAATTTATTAGATGTTTTAATCCATTTGATTTTATCAAATATATCACAATCTTCAAAATTTTGGTTCAACCCGAAACCCAAAGAATTTTATAAACATTATTAAGCTACTGTAATGCAAACCTAAATAAGACTTATTTTGCTTGGCTTTTTTTCCATAACCTAATGTCTGATACCGTTTCAAAATTAGTGCGAACTTGGGTTCAAAACTTTATGGCTTCTCCTCTTATAAATAGAGAAGAAGGCTTGTTAAATAAGACGCTTGCCCACCACCTGTTTTATGGTTCTGGCAGCAGCTATGAATTGAAAGCTTTTCCATCCGATTTTCAATTTGTGTATCTAGAAAGAAGTAATCGTGGGCAAAGGGCAATAGAAGAAACCTTGGTTTATTTAGATTTTATTGGCATTAAAGTCAATTATAAAAAGCTATCCGACTATTTTCAAGCACAACCACACCAAGTAGAGAAATTTTTTAGAAGTGCTTATTTTATCCTTAAAACGCTTGCCCATGCAGGTGCCGATTTTGATGTGTTTAAACCTTTTTTAGCGGTAGAAGAGTATGTCAAGTATTTGGCTGAGGTGGCTTTGAATGAAGGCAGCTTACCCAAGCAATTTGATATTTTTGATGAACCTAAATTGCCCGATTTTTACAACAAATTAAGTCAGCTACCACTTGGTTATGCCGAGAATCCTATTGTAAAGCAATTGTTTGAAAGGATAGAGTATTCTCAGGAGTCTTTTTTTATTACAGGAAAAGCAGGTACGGGTAAATCTACCTTTATCCATTACTTTGGGGCAGCTTCTAAAAAGAAGGTTGTTAAGTTAGCATTTACAGGCATTGCAGCCATTAACGTTGGGGGCCAAACCATTCATTCTTTTTTTAGGTTTCCGTTTAAACCTATGTTGCCCCAAGATGAAGAGATTACGCGTTTTGCAAAGACTTCAGAGAAGTATAAAATTATCTTTCAAACAGATACCTTCATCATAGATGAGGTGAGCATGCTGCGGGCCGATATTTTAGAGGCCATTGATTATTCTTTGCGCATTAATGGAGGCGATAGGTTTTTGCCTTTTGGGGGAAAGCAATTGCTCTTTGTGGGTGATATTTTTCAGTTGCCTCCAGTGGTTAATCAAAACAGTGAAGCGGAGCGTTTTCTTTTTTCTGAAGAGTATAAGAGTATGTACTTTTTTGATGCGCCTGCTTATAAAGTGGCAGCACCCACTACCGTTGAGTTTCAGAAAAGTTACCGACAAGCCAATGATTTATATTTTGTGCAATTGTTAGACAAAGTTAGAACCTGCAATGTAGATTATCATTTAATTGAAGAACTTAATGAGCGGGTAAAACCCAATTATCAATCTTCTGGCGACGATTTTGAAATGAACCTCTGCACCAGTAATCACATTGCAGACACTGAAAATAGAAGGCAATTGGAGGCTTTACCAAGTAACTCACATGTATTTGAAGCTAAGATAACAGGCGATTATAAAGAGGATAAGTATCCAACGGCTTTGCGTTTAGAATTAAAGCAACATGCCCAAGTGATTTTGTTAAAAAACGAACCCAACATGCGATGGGTAAATGGCACTTTAGCTAAAGTAGATTTTATCAGCGAAAATTATATTGAAATTCGATTGCAGGATGGCAGTATTCACAAGTTGGAGCCAGCCACTTGGGAGCACCGCAAGTATGCGTATAATAAGGATACCCGAAAGATTGTATCGGAGGTGGTTGGTACCTTTATGCAATATCCTTTAAAGTTGGCTTGGGCCTTAACCATTCATAAAAGTCAGGGTTTGAGCTTTGACAAAGTGGCCATAGATCTGGGTAGTGGGGCTTTTGTAAACGGTCAAGTGTATACAGCTTTGAGTCGCTGCCGCAGCCTTGAAGGCTTAACCCTTAAACGAAAGTTAAAGTCGTCTGACATCATTGCAGACCAACGGTTACTTGGCTTTTGGATGGCAGAGCAAGTGGTTAGGGATTTGATGTAGAAGATTTACTCCTTGGATGAAATGTTTGCACCACTTCTCTCAAATATTCTCTGTCTAAATGCGTATAAATTTCGGTGGTGGTGATGCTTTCATGGCCTAGCATTTGTTGCACCGCGCGCAGGTCGGCACCCGCTTCTACCAAAGCTGTGGCAAAGCTATGGCGCAAGGTATGCGGACTAATATTTTTAGTGATGCCTGCTTTTTGGGCAAGGTCTTTTAGGATATAAAATATCATTACTCGAGTGAGTTTTCCGCCCCTTCGGTTCAAGAATAAAATATCATTGCAACCCGGTTTTGGTGTCATGTGGTTACGTTGTTCTTTGCGGTAAAGATTTATCCAATAAAGGGCAGTTTTGCTTATAGGTACTAGGCGTTCTTTATTGCCTTTGCCTTTTACTTTTATATATTCTTCTTCTTCATAAATATGGGTTTGTTCTAATCCAACGGCTTCGCTCACGCGCAGGCCGCAGCTAAACATGGTTTCTAAAATGGTGCGGTTTCGCAGGCCTTCTTCCTTGCTCATGTTTATTTGGGCAGCCATGGCATCAATTTCGTGCACGTCTAATACAGCAGGTAAGGCACGCTTTAGTCTAGGAGATTCTAATAACTCGGCCGGGCTTTTTTGGATTTCATCTTCTTGCAATAAGTAGTTAAAGAATGCTTTGATGCCGCTCACAATGCGGGCTTGGGAGCTAGGTTCAAGCCCAAGCTCTGAGATGTATTTAACAAAATCTCTTAACTGCTTAAGCTGTATGGTTTTGGGTTGACCCAATTCATTCACTGTGGATAGGTATTGCTCGAGTTTAGATACATCGCGCAAGTAGCTGTCAATGGTATTAGCCGACAATGATTTTTCTAATTGAAGATAGGCTTTAAAGCCTTTTTGGTAGAGGGTCCAACTCATGGGTTAAACATAAAAAAAGTCCCGACAAATTTGCCGGGACTTTCTATTTCTTTAAAGCGATTGCTTATTTGAAGTGGATATAAGAAGAGTTGCTCATAGTAAAACCAGAAGCACCTTTTTTCCAGATACAAGCTACAACAGCAAGATTTTCTTTTTTGAAAGTTGGTTGAATAAAGAAGTTCAATTCTTTCTTGAAAGTAGCATCTTTCTTAAGGTCTGAACCTAAAGTTTCGCCAGTGATTGAAGTTCCAAATTTAGCGCGCAATACATTGTAGTGAATGTTCTTTTCAACACTTGCATCACTTGATTGAGCGTAATCCAATTTATCTTCTAACAAATAACCAGAGATAAAGTATTCACCAGTTACATCTTCAAAGAATTTACCTTCTGCAGTACAAACTAAAATACCATCTACTTCTTTAACAGAAAGTACAGCATTAACTTTAGCTTTCTTAGCAGCTTGTGTATTTACATGGCCAATTGCAGTTGTACCAGTTGAAGTGCTACCACCAATCATTGCTACAAATGGATCTTCGTTAGCACCAATGTACATTGCAGGTACACCAGATGGGTTAAATATACCGATTAAAGAGTTTGCATCAGCGTTAGTCATTGGATCATTTCCAACTTGTGCAGAGATGATAACTGCTTTTCCAGCAGTTTGTGCTTTGATTTGCTCTTTAGCTGGTTTGCCATAAGCACCACATGGAGGGCACCAAGTACCACCAAAATAAATTACTGTTGATTTTTGTTCTTGAGGAACAACGGTTCCAGCATTACCACCATTGTTTTTGTTTTCTTCGCTGCTGTCATCTTTTTTACATGCAGTTAGCGTAAGAGAAAGACCAACTAAAATGGCCATTGAGGTTTTGAAAAACTTTTTCATATTTTTAGTTTATTGGGTTTTATTTAAAATATTTAGACCTTCAAATTTTAACAAAAGTTGCATATAAACAAGTAAAATGTTAAATATTCCTAAATAAAGTTAATTTCCTATTTTGAAACTCTCAAACTGAGGTCGATACTTTTAGAGGAATGGGTGAGTGCCCCAACAGAGATAAAGTCGACACCACTAGCTGCATAGTCTTGAATGCTTTCTAATGTAATGCCGCCAGAGGCCTCTGTTTCGTATTTTTTGTCGATAAGCGCAATGGCATCTTTTAATTGATTTGGGGTAAAGTTGTCAAGCATAATGCGGTGGATACCCCCCAAACTTAGCACTTCTTTAACTTCTTCAAGGTTGCGGGTCTCAATTTCAATTTTAAGGTCGAGCCCCTTAAATTTTAAATATTGGTGTGTTTTTTCTATGGCTTGTGCGATACCACCTGCAAAATCAATATGGTTATCTTTAATCATAATCATATCATACAATCCAATTCTATGGTTAGATGAACCTCCTAAGCGCACGGCCCATTTTTCTAAAAGTCGCATACCTGGGGTAGTTTTACGTGTATCTAAAACAGTGGTATGATAATCTTTTAGCAAATCACTTATTTTTCTGCTTTGTGTTGCAATACCACTCAAGCGTTGCATAAAGTTAAGAACCAATCTTTCCGCTGTTAGGATGCTAATATCAGAGCCAAAGATGTCAAAAATGAGGTCGCCTTTCTTAATATTTTCACCATCCTTTACTTTAGGTTCAAACCGAAGCCCCGGATCTATTCTCTTGAAAATATAACCTGCCAAATCAATTCCCGCAATCACGCCATCTTCTTTTGCAATGCAGTAAGCATGGCCCATTTTATCTCCTGGGATGCAGGCTAGTGAGCTATGGTCGCCATTGCCAATATCTTCTCTGATTGCAATTTCAACCAGTTCTTTTATATCTTGTTGTTGTAATAATTCCATTTTTTCTTAATTGGCGGGTAGCCTTTTGTTTCTTATAAAATTCACAGAAGCAATGATGTCATCATGCAAAAGTCTATCTTCTTCTAATTTAGGTACAATTTCTCTGTATTCTTCCATCAAAGTGCTAATAAGTGTTGAACTCATTAACGGCTTTCTAAATTCTAAGGCTTGGGTAGCGCACATCCACTCGATGCCGAGAATAGTAAATACATTGTCTAATACCCTTAGGGCTTTGGTAGCAGCGTTGGCGCCCATGCTCACATGATCTTCTTGTCCATTACTGCTTACAATACTATCAACAACAGCTGGCGTGCAAAGTTGTTTATTCTGACTCACAATACCTGCTGCGGTATATTGTGGAATCATAAAGCCGCTGTTGAGTCCAGGGTTTGCAGTGAGAAAAGGAGGGAGTCCACGTTGGCCAGAAATTAATTGATAGGTTCTTCTTTCGCTGATGTTTCCCCATTCTGCCATGGCAATGGCTAAAAAGTCTAAGGCCAAGGCAAGGGGTTGTCCATGAAAATTACCACCCGAAATAATTTTATCCTCGTCGGGGAAAACTAAAGGATTATCTGTTACAGCCTCAAACTCTGTAATCACGGTAATCTTTGCAAAGGCAACTGCATCCCTTGAGGCGCCATGTACTTGTGGAATGCACCTAAATGAATAGGGATCTTGAACACTGGTTTTAGGCGCTATCGCCAATTGGCTGTCTTGTAAAATTCTGCGAATATTATTGGCTACTACAATTTGTCCATCATGACCGCGGGCTTTATGGACAAGGTCGGTAAAAGGTTCTAACCTGCAATTAAACGCATCAATAGAAGCACTGGCAATTACATTGGCCCAAGCTGAAAGATTGGCTACTTCTATAATTAAGAACAGGGCATATGCCGTCATAAACTGTGTGCCATTGATGAGTGCAAGTCCTTCTTTTGCTTGCAACACAATGGGTTCCCAGCCATTTTCTTTGAGCACAATCGCTGCATCTTTTATAACAAAATTATCGTTCTCTTTTACCCAAACTTTTCCTTTGCCAATTAATGGCAAACATAAATGCGCTAATGGCGCTAAATCGCCGCTGGCACCAAGAGAGCCTTGTTCAAATACAACAGGTAATATATTATTATTATGAAAATCAATTAAGCGTTCAACAGTTTGCAATTGCACCCCACTAAGTCCAAAACTAAGTCCTTGCACTTTTAATAAAAGCATCAACTTAATAAGTTTATGCGGCACCTGTGCACCAGTGCCACATGCGTGAGAGAGTAATAAGTTTTCTTGCAGTTTACTTAATTCATCTTTAGAAACTACAGTATCACATAAGGAGCCAAAGCCAGTATTGATGCCATAAAAAGCTTCGTTGCTGTTCTTTAGTTTTTGATCGAGGTAATTTCTACCCTTTATTATGTTTGCTTTGGCTTCTGGGTGTAATTTGATAGGTAAATCTTGCAATACAGCGTGCGTAAGGTCATTGTATCCATTTTCTGGGTTGCCTATTTCAAAATATATTTCCATGGGATAAATTATAATTGATGGTATAATTCGGCAGCACTCAATTCTATTTGGGTGCCGCTGTTTAAGTCTTTTCTTACATACTTGCCACTTTCCATTTCATTGCTGCCAATAATTACAGCAAATTGAATTTGATTTTTATCGGCATATTCTAATTGCTTGGCAATTTTCTTGGTAATATCAGGATATACTTCTGCTGCGATATTTTGTTTCCTTGCTTCTGCACAAAGCTTAATGGCGTGCAAGCGGGTAGCTTCATCAAAGTGACAAAAGAGTAATATGGTTTCTTTCTTTTTCAGGTTTTCTGGAAATAGTTTTAACTCATCCATTACATCATATATCCTATCCAAGCCAAATGAAATACCCACACCCGAAACGTCGGGTAGCCCAAAGATGCCTGTTAGGTTATCATACCTGCCACCGCCGCCAATGCTAGGTTTAAATGTGCCTGCATTGGCTACCACTTCCACAATGGCACCTGTATAGTAGGTTAAACCTCTTGCTAGGGTTACATCAATTTGAATGGGATTATTACGCCCAAGTATTTGGGTATAGGTAAAGATTTCTTCGAGTTCTTGAACGCCTGTTAAGCCTTCTGGTATTTCAGCAAAAAACTGCTTTAGAATAGGTAATATGTTTTCTGATTTACTAATGCTCAAAAATTCCAATACCAAGGTAGATTGTGTTTGGTTAAAACCAGCTTTTTCTAAATCTGTGAGTAGGCCGCTTTCACCCGTTTTATCTAGTTTATCAAGCGCTACGGTAAGGGCAATAAATTTATCTTCTGCATGTATTTTAGTAGCTAAGGCAGCTAACAACTTTCTATTATTGATGCGAATTATAACAGGAATATTTAGGTAACTAAAGGCTTCATCATACATCTTTAGCAATTCTGCCTCATTAATTAGACTTTTTGAACCAATCACATCTGCGTCACATTGCCAAAACTCGCGGTAGCGTCCCTTTTGAGGTCTGTCGGCGCGCCACACAGGCTGCATTTGAAAGCGTTTAAAAGGAAAAGTAATGTCATTTCTGTTCATTACAACATAACGCGCAAAGGGTACGGTAAGGTCGTAACGCAAGCCTTTTTCAGCAATAAACGGAAGTGAGTTTTTGCTATCTAAAGCATTTACCTTTCCGTTAATGGAGGGCAAATAGGTTTGATCCAACTCTTCATGCCCTTCTGCTTGGTCTTGGTATTCTCTCAGTTTTTTGAAATAGTCGCCAGAATTAAGTACCTTAAATAGTAGTTGATCTCCTTCATCCCCATATTTTCCAGTGAGGGTTTGGAGGTACTCCATGGTAGGCGTTTCTAGAGGCATATAGCCATATTTAACAAATACTTGTTCAATGGTTTGAAGAATATGTTTGCGTCTTCTAACCATCAACGCGTCAAAGTCGCGCGTGCCTTGTGGTATTGTGGGTTTTGCTGCCATTACAGCTTGCGAATATAGTCAAAAAGACTTATCTCAGCCTGTCGGCGCTTTTTACAAGGGCTTCATCTTTTTTAATCAAGTAAAATACCCTGATATTGAGGTATAAAACAAATAGAATGAGTGCGATGCCAATGATGGACGAGGTCATTAATTTTTCGCCGCTAAAATTGGGAGCATATAAATAGGCTTTGGTAAAAAAAGTTGCCAAAAGCGACACCAAGGCTAACATATTAATCAGGGTGAATTTCATTTGTTTTACCCTATTTGTGTAGCTAAAAAGAGTATATAGGCTCAAACCAATTACAATACTTGCAATTAGGATTAAACCAATTTGCAAATGACTTTCAATCAAAACGCCGTTTTCAAGTTTGTTAAAGTAAAATAGGTTCAACACATATTCTGTAGTTTTTATATTGGTTTCAACCGTAACAAAATGCAAAACCTTAATACTACAGAGCACCGCCACAATGGCAATAATCATTACTAAAAAAACAGATTGAATTCTTTGTATCATATTGCAAAGGAATTAAATCTAATGGTTATAACAAACAACTTTTGCCAATTTTGATAGGTGTTTCAAAAGTTTAAATTTTGCTTACCCACCTCAATAGTTTTACTTTCCAATTGCTGTGTGGGTAGTATTTTAAGTTTGGTTCAAACCAACTTGGTTTTTTAAGGATGCTTTTAAAATGCGAAAAGGCTTTAAAACCATACTCTCCATGGTAGCTACCAAAACCACTATTGCCCACGCCTCCAAAAGGTAAATGATGGTTTGTTAAATGCATAATTCCTTCATTAATGGTGCCTCCACCAAATGAAATTTCGCTGCTTATTTTTTCAGTTTCTGTTGTATTTTCAGAAAATACATAGCAAGCCAAGGGCTTAGGTAATTGCTTAATTAGACCAATTGCTTCTTCTAAATTTTGGTAGCTAAGAATGGGCAAAATGGGTCCAAAAATCTCTTCTTCCATTATTTTGTCCATCTTGCTAACATCAGTCATGAGGGTGGGTTCAATCCAACGTTCTTCTCTATTGTGCTTGCCTCCATAGACCACTTTTTTGGGGTCAAGTAAGGCTATTAAACGTTCAAAATTACGATGGTTTACAATTTGCACATAATTGCCATTTTCTATTTTTATTTGTTGGGCTTCAATTTCATAAATTAATGCCTTCACAAATGCTTCTTTTATTGCGGTTTGAACCAAAACATAATCTGGTGCAACGCAGGTTTGGCCTGCGTTTAAAAACTTAGACCATACAATTCTTTTGGCGCTTAAGGCTAAATTGCAATGTTGGCTCACAATTGCCGGACTCTTACCTCCTAATTCTAGGGTAACAGGTGTTAAATGTTTAGCAGCAGCTTCATACACAATTCTGCCCACGCCTGTGCTTCCAGTAAAAAAGATTTTATCGAATTTTTCAGCCAATAAAGCACTTGTTTCTGGCACGCCACCTTCTACCACTGTAAGATAATTTGGTTCAAAATACGTTTCTGCCAATTTCTTAATGGCTTTGCTGCTGTTTAAGGCAAGTTCGCTGGGTTTGATGATAACAGTATTGCCAGCTGCCATGGCTGCTATGGCTGGCGCAAAACAAAGTTGAAAGGGGTAATTCCAGGCGCCTATGATTAAACAAACGCCTAAAGGTTCAGTTAAAATATAGCTTCTGCCGGGAAAATTAATTAGGTTGGTGGCTACTTTTTGTGGACTGGCCCATTTGGAAAGTTTTGCAATACAAGTGTCAATTTCTATGAATAACAAAGCCAGTTCATTGCTTAAGTTATCGAAAGCAGACTTTTTAAAGTCTTGGTAAATGGCACGTGCCAGGTTTTCCTCTTCCTCTTTAAGCGCTTTTCGCAGGGTTATTAGTTGGGAAATTCTAAAGTCGATTGACTTAGTTTTACCTGTTTCGAAAAAGACTTGTTGTTGACTTATAATTGCTTTCATGTGAAAATGCTTATTCCTTTTGTATTATTCTAGTTTAATAGATTTAAACGCCTCAAAGTACAGGTTGTTTTGGGCTTCGTTTTTGGCCTTAGCAATTTCAACAGCGCTTTTTGCATTGCCAAAATAAAAGTGAGGTACATAATATACCCAAAAAAGCGCTGCTTGCGGCCAATTGTAAAAATGTGCCGTAACAACAGTTGCTGTAATGAGCCCACCGTTCAATAGGATGGCATTGCCTGCATTGCTAAAGTCTTTCATATATAATTGTCCTAAACCTGGTAGGATTGAACTTAGTGTTTTGATAGAATTTAATTTATAGGGTGAATGGTTTTGATATGACTTAATGAGACTATCTATAACAGCACTTGCCTTTTCAGTTTGTGTAAATTTTATTAATTCATTGGCTGTATTTATGGCATCTTGTTTTCGTTCTAATTGTATTTCTGATAGGAGTTTGAAATAAATTAAATTAGCTTGAATTTGTTGATTGGTATTAAAAGTATCTATTATAAGTTCTTCTGTTTTATCTATGCAAGTCTCCCATTGTTCCAAGTTGAAAATAGCAGCAATTCCTATGAGCAATTCTTCTGTTGAAAGGCTTATTTCAGCATTTTCTTTTGGGTAAAAAATTATTTGTTTTAAGGGGTAAAATTGTTTGGTTTCAAACATGGCTAGAATATACTTACTTGCCATTTTTTGTTTTATTTCGCTGTCACCAAAGAACCAAATACGATGGTAAATCTTAGTTGCTTCTGCATACTGCTTTGCTTCAAACAAACTATCACCTTTTTGTAAAAACGAAGTTAAATCTTGGGCATTAAGCTTCCCTATAAAATTAACAAGCAACAGAAAAGTAACTTGTATAAAGATTTTTCTTAAGTTCATTTTTGTAGAATTGAATTTTAAAATTCTTTTTTCTTTTTATGAGGTTTTTTGTGCCGATAATGTTTCCTAAATAAAAGGCAGTACCCATCACAGCATTTGTCCAAGCAAATACAGAGCGAATCCCATATTGATTAAATGCATAAAAACTAAGATAGGTGTGTGCACTCACAACAAATAATTGGCTGAAGCCTTGCATATATTCTCTAAGAAGAAGTTTGCCACTACCTGGCAAAATAGCTGCTGCTGTCATGTATTTAGTAGGATTAATATCTGCGGCTTGTTGCATGTTTTTTAACACTCCTAAATAATAATTGCTATCTATGCTTGAACCTAAACTTTGAATGATGCCATAACAAGAGTCATATTTTTCTAATAATAGGAGGGTTCGAATTTTTAAATCTGCATCTAGAAGTTCCATTTTAGGGATTAATAAATGAGCAGAATCTTGTGTTAAACAAATGGCTGCTACTTGTTCTAAAAGAACAGTGGAAATAGTTTGCTTTTCCAGAAGAGAAGTGATAGTGGTAAATAGTAATTCATTATTATTAATGGCATAAAGACAATGCAGGTATAATGGCAAAATAGAATCAAAATGGTTATTGCTTAAGTGCGGTTCAAGGGCTTCAATTGCCAATGCATATTCATGCTCACAAATTAGTTGTTTGGCAAATTGATAGGAGTGTATTTTGTCAAAAATATCTTGTGCCATCGCTGGCATAAAGGAGAATATTAGTAAAAATGGAAAAAGGATTTTTCTCATGGAAGGTCAATTGCTTTTCCTTGTGCATTAAAAAAATGGTCTTCAAAGTGTCCATTGCACCTAATAAGTCTGTCAGTAGTGAGAATTATTCCAAGAAATAGATGATGTTTTATAATGGCTAGTTTAGCATAATGCGAACAAGAAGGCGCAAATTGGCAGGAAGACCCATCTTGAGATGAAACATATCTTTTGTAGAATCCATGAAGACCGCTGTATGTATTTTGGAATTGAACCGATTTATTAGGCAAGTGAATTAAATTGCTTTTGAGCGTAATCGCTTGGCTCAAACCAATCCATGGAAAGCCAATTAAAACTATGTTAACAAAAATTAATTTAGAAAAAAATCTAATAATCATATTTTGCAATATAATTACATTTAAAACCAAAGCATGAAAAAATTACTTTTACTAATTGTTATCTCCTTTTCCTTTATAAAATTACAGGCGCAAGATCAAGACCGAATAGAGTTTGATATTGATAATATAACTTATGCTGAATTTAAGTTGGTGCCAATTGGTTCAGATGGGGCGATAGTTATTTATTACGCAAAAGGTGAAGATAAGAAAGCAGTTCCTAGCTATAACATGAAAAAAATTGATGTTAATTTTAAGCAAACTGGGAAGGGTGTTATTATTCCGCAAGCAGGGGAGCGATTAGCAGAGGTAGTAACAGATAATGCAAATGTATATGCACTATTTATGAGTGGTATTACGAAGCATTACTCAATAGTTAAAATTGATAAAGCTACTCTTAAAACTACTGTTTATCGCGAGAATAATGAAAAGTACATGCAATTTGATGCAATGGAAACGCTGAATGGTCAGGTAAATTTAAGTGTTAAACTTGTGCCAAATCCTACTACTGAAATGCTTATTGGATGTATTTCTATGCCCCTATGTTTTATACCCTATTTGTTGTACAAGCCAAAATTTTATTTAAACGTACACGCTGTTGATTTTAATAAAAAAACAGCTACAAAAAAGGAACTTACTTTAGCTGGGGGTAAAAAATTAAGATTGAATTATCTTGATTTCACTAAAAATGATTCACTAGGCGTTTTTGACGTTATGTATAGCATTTCAAGTAATAAAGTTGAAGATAAACGTGTAGTTATCCGTGAAATAAACAAAGGAAATGCAAGTAAGGAGAAAGTAATTAAGCTGCCCAATGGAAAAGATGTTTACAGCGGAAGGGTATTTAGTTTGTCTGCAACAGAAAAATTAGTTTTCGGTCAATTTAAAGTAAATACAAAAGGGAAAAGTAGCAAAGAAAGAAAGGCTGCAAAAACCCAAGCCCCTGGAGGCTTTTTTATTACAATTGTTGAAAATGATAAACAGACTTTCACTAAACTTACTCCATTTAGCACCTTTAAAAATTTTACCATGAGCATCCCAAGTGCTAGTAAATCAAAGAAAGAATCTAAAGGGAAATCAAAAACAAAAGCAAAAAGAGATAGAATGCTTCAATCCATTCTCTCTTTTGCCTTTCATAATGTAATTGTTAGAGATGATGAAATTATAATTGTTGCAGAGCCTTATTACCCAACTTATCATACAGAGTACCGTGTTGTATATGTTAATGGTAAACCCACTACACAAGCTGTAACTGTTTTTGATGGATATAGATTTTTAGGTGTTGTGGTAATTGCCTATGATTTAGAAGGGAATTTTAAATGGGAGAATGGGTTCAAAATTGCTAATGGCCCACTTTCTTTCTCTACTAAATGCAAATTCGATTATTATGAAGTGGAAGACGATGGATTTAAAATTGTTTACAATGCAATGGGTAAAATTTACTCAAAAATAATTTACAACGACAAAGTAGCTGACGAAGTAGAATTAACTAAAGTTTCAACTAAGACGACGGATAAAAAAGTAGTTAACTACGGATCGAGGGTTACTGAAATGAGCGGCACAGATTATTGGTATGATAATTATTACCTAGCTTTCGGCATTCAAACCATTACGGCCGATAAAAAAGCTGCTAAGAAAAATGAAGACGATAAAAAGAAGCGTAAAGTGTTTTACCTAAATAGAATCGAGATTGAAAACTAATTTATTAAGCCTGGCTTGGCTTTGTCTCATCCCATTCTTACTGAATGCACAAACATATAAGCATTATTTTAAGGCAACTTACCCTTTAGGAAATGAGTTTACAAATAGAGCTAGTATTTTAGAAAACATAGAGGTTGAAAAGCCAATAAAAAGCACCAAGGTTGATTACAAAGTTTTTAAAGAATCTAATGATTACTTTATTGATCGCTTCCTAAATTCGGGAAAAGTAATTGCCTACAGTAAAGCCAATCTTTACTTAGATAGGGTAGCCGATAAGTTGTTGCAAAACGACCCAGCCCTTAGGGCAAAAGTTAAGTTTTACTTTGTATATACAACTGAGGTGAATGCTTTTACGTTTACCAATGGGATGATTTTTGTGAACATTGGACTTTTGGCTCGCTTAGATAATGAAGCCCAATTGGCATTTATAATGGCCCATGAAATAGCTCATTATAAAAAGAAGCATGCCTTTGAACGTTATAAGTTTAGAACAGAGTCGGAAGTGAAGGAAATAGACGAAGAGGAGTTTCTGGAAGTGGTGTTAAGTAAGTTCTCTAAAGACCAAGAGTTTGAAGCTGACAAGATTGGTTTTGAGATTTATAAAAACTCAGGATATTATTTAAACGAATCGGTTCAGACATTTGAGATTTTAAAGTTTGCTGAATATCCAGTTGAAAATTTAAGAATTGAAAAGAATGTGTTTGAAGGGCAGTTTTTAAAAATCCCTCAAGGCTTTTATTCCGACTCTAGCTACCAAGCGGTTTTTAATGAGAATGATACTTCCCTTACACATCCTAGCAGTGTAAAACGCCAAGAGGCTTTAAGGGCGCAAATTGCGGCAACACCTGCCGCACCAACTGGAAAATTTTTAGTGAATGAACAAATGTTTTATGAACTAAAACTTGCTTCTCAATTTGCTTTAAGTGAGATTTATATCAATGAGAGAGATTTTATTAGTTCCTTGTATAATACCGAACGACTTTTACTAAAGTATCCTGCAAATGAAACGCTATTAGAGCAAAAAGTTCAAGCCTTATATTTTCTAGTTGCCAATATTAATTTTGGTTCTAAAAGTTCAGTCATTAGAAGACCTCAGAAGATTCAAGGCGAAATAAAAAAGTTTCATCAACTCTTTAAGAACTTGAGTAAAAAAGAAGCAAATACGCTTGCTTTAAGGTTGGTTTGGGATATTTATTTAAAATACCCATCGGATGTAATCATAAAAGAATTTACTAAAAAGGTTACCAAGCACTTTATTATTTCAGTGGGCAAAGACCTCAGTATTTTTGAAAAAAGAGAAGCTTATAACCAATATCTAATTGATTCTGTTTATTCATTAAAAGTTGAATTAGATAAACAAGTGAAAAGGGCAAGTACCAAAAATAGCTCTAGCGCAGTGGTTAAAAAGACTCAAAAGGTTGGGAAAGACTTTTTTGTGAAGTATGCAATTCCTGATTTAATCGAGAACCAAGAGTTTAAGTCAGTTTTCAATGAATTAGTGAAAGAAGTTGAAAACGAAGCTGTAATGCTTGAAGAGGAAGAATCAGAACTTTTAGAAAATGAAAACGGAGCATCAAGTGGAAGTTCAACCACTCGAAAGGCTAAGAAAAAGAAATCTTCAAAGAAGTTAGTGAATGAAGGAAAGCCAGTAGTGCAATTAGATAAATTACTTGTTATTGAAATTAGCAATATAAACCTCGACTTATCATCGGGCAATCCAGTTAAGTTTTTCGCTATTAAGAACAAGCAAAAGGAATTAGTTAATACCATTCAAACCTGTGCGAAAATGAATGGTATTGAATTGGTGGTTTTTAATCCAGGGGATTTGGCTGAAAATGATACTGCTTTCTTTAATGATAGAAGTGTTTTAGAGAATTGGAAAGGTACTTGTGTAGCTAATAATTTAAATGAAATGCTACCTTCCAACTATCTAGAGGTTTCAGATATCTGTGAAAAGTATGGAACACGCTATGTTACTTTTATAAATACGCAAACCATCATTATTCCAGAAAATCAGTCATACTATTTTCTAAATATGCTTTACACTGCCTATAACCCTCCATTATTTGTAGTGGCAATGGTTGCTGTTTTTAGAAATAGAAGATATAGCGCCCTACAAATGCCAATTTATGATATTATGACGGGTAAATTGGTAAGCGACTTTGCCTTTGAATACGATGTGCCAGATCATTCTGATTTTATGAAGGCTGAATTTTATTCTATTTTTAATACCATTCGGAAATGAAATTAACTGATAAAATTTTACTAACTTTTCTATTTATTACATACTGCTATGCAGTTGCTAACGCGCAGCGGGTTTCAGGTTATTTAGGAAAGCGCACTTTTGTTGGAACTTCAATTGTATATATCCCAAATGTCTTTCGCTTTGGTAATTCTTCAGCTGGTATTGATTACAGAAATATCAGTAAATTTTACATGCTCAATTCTTTAAAATATGGATTGAGTGTTGGATATGCCTTAAACAATGATAAATCTTTGATAGTTGATTTGGATTATCAAAGACTTGGACTCTTAGATAATACGGCTTCTGAAATACGAGGTTCCTATGATCCTCTTGACTTTTTGTATGCAAGAAGCACTGCAATTGGCCTTAAGGTGAAAGTACAAAATTCGGTTCAGTTTTGCGCACCTATTGGTGCCTATAAAGGTCTATCATTTGGTTTACACCAATACAATAACTCTTACTTAAATACACAAAAGGAGGAGAAATATTTCTCGCCAGTTTATGATGCTTCAATTGGATTTACTGGAGGTGTTAGAAGGGTATATAAAGATAAATTTATGCTAGACTTAGGTGTAGACTTGAATTTACACATACGTTTAATTGGCTCTATGCTTATGGCCGATGACGACATCGAGAAAATAGCTAAGAAATATGCAATCAGGAAAAATGGATATAATAATATCCTATCCTGCAAAGCCGCTCTTTATTATCTCTTGTAAGAGAAACTTAACATAGAAAGAAGTAGGAACTATCGCCTACTTCTTTCTAAATTGTTCGCCAAATACCTTTTCAAACTTCTCTAACTTAGGTGCAATTACAAATTGGCAATAGCTTTGACCGCTGTTTTGGTTATAATAATTTTGGTGATAATCCTCTGCCGGATAATAGTTCTGTAAGGCAGTAATTTCTGTAACAATTGGATTGCCAAATGCGCCACTTTTATCTAAGTCGGCTTTTAATTTTTCTGCACTGGTTTTCTGCCCTTCACTGGTATAAAAAATAGCTGAACGATATTGCGTACCTGCATCGGCACCTTGCCTATTTAAAGTTGTTGGGTCATGTGTTTGCCAAAAAACAGATAATAAGGTTTCATAGCTCACTTTATTTGGGTCAAAACTAATTTTGCAAACTTCTGCATGACCGGTTAACCCACTGCAAATTTCTCTGTAAGTTGGGTTTTTGATACTTCCACCACTGTATCCAGATTCTACTTTTATAACACCTGGTACCCTTTGAAAAACGGCTTCTACGCACCAAAAACAACCCGCGCCAAAAATGGCTTGTTCAATGTTTACTGTACTATCCATGTTTTTTTGTTCTTTAGTTTCTTGTTCGTTTGTTTGTGTTTTCTGTTTGGTTTGAGCCTCACAAGAACTCATTGCAAAGGCAAATCCTGCCAATAAAATTAATATTTTTTTCATGTTGTGCTGATTGTCTATTTCATTGGTGCTATAAAGCTTCTATTCCTGACAAATATTTTTCTGCTTGTTCCATCAATTCTTTTTTGTTGTTATCACTCATTTTGTTGAGCGTAACGTACATCATTCCTATACGTGGATTTTTCTCGAGTAGGGGTCGGTTAACTTCGTAAAATCGCCAATACAAACTATTAAATGGACAAGATTTTTCTCCTGTTTTTTTTGCGGCTTCATAAAAACAACTGCCACAATAATTACTCATTTTGTGAATATAGTTTGCAGAGCTCACATAAGGCTTCGAGCCAACAATTCCGCCGTCTGCAAACTGGCTCATGCCACGTGTATTGGTGATTTCTACCCATTCTATGGCATCAATATATATGCCTAGATACCATGCATCTATTTCATCTGGATGAATCCCAGCAAGTAAGGCAAAATTCCCAGTTACCATTAAGCGTTGAATGTGATGCGCATAAGCATAAGATAGCGATTGTTCGATGCTTTTAGCGAGGCAATTCATTTTGGTTTTTCCAGTCCAATACCACTTTGGTAAAGTACGCTCATGACCAAAGTAATTTAGCTTGGCAAAGCCAGGCATCTTCCACCAATAAATCCCACGCATATATTCACGCCAGCCAGCAATTTGCCTAATAAAACCTTCTACCTGCGCAAGACTAATCAAATCTGGAAATTTATAAAATGCTTCAATTGCTGCCTCAATTACTTCTTTAGGGTGCAGCATTTTAGTGTTTAAGGCAAACGACAGGCGTGAATGAAATAGCCAAGGTTCTTTTGGGTCCATGGCGTCTTGAAAGCTTCCAAAATAGGGGAGAGATGTCTTGTAAAAATATTCGAGTACTGCTAGACTTTGTTGTCTATTAATAGGCCATACAAATTCCTTTTCTTCAATGCTGCCAATAAAATGGCACCCACATGCTAAAACCTCTTGATATATTTCGCTAACATTATTTATTACAGGAAAATCTTTTAGGGTAGCCGGTGTGCCATTCCATTTCTTTCTGTTGTCGTGGTCAAAATTCCACTTGCCACCCAAGGGCTCATCGCCTGCCATTAAAAAGCCATATTGCTTGCGCACCTTGCGGTAAAAGCTTTCCATTAGCACCTGCTTTTTACCCTCAAACAATTGCTTTAAATAGTTTTGTTCAACTAAGAAATGTTCCGACCCATATACTTGACTACTAATCGGAAGTTTGCCGCAAATTTCTTTTAATTGTTCTGCCAATCGATACTCATCTGGTTCTTGGTATTCAAATTGTGTAAATGACTGCTTTTCGATTAACTCTGTTAGGTTCGAACCTAAATCTTGTGTATTGGCTGCATCATTAATACGTAAATAGATTACCTGGTGTCCATGGGCTTTTAAGCTTGCCGCCATGCTTCGCGTAGCCGCGAAAAAGCCAACTATTTTTTGAACATGATGCTGCGCATAATCAGTCTCTTGACGCATTTCAAAAAGGCAATAGCAAACATTATCTTGACATTCGTTAAACCAACTGTGCTTTAAATTGAGCTGGTCTCCTAATAGTAATCGCAATGTTTTCATGCCTGTTTATTTAGCCGTTATGTGGCTTTGCATAGGGCAATCTATCTACAAAGTTGGCAGAATAATAAGATTCTAAACCTTGCACTAAAATGGTATTGGCCTTTGCTATTTCTATAAAACCTTCTTCATCTATAATTCCTGGGGCAAGGTATATTTCTTTAATCCTACCCACTAGCAATAAAGTATCATTGGAAGTTATTTTTACTTCTTCTTCTAAGGTGAGTCCAATTTGAATGGGGCTTTCACCTACAAAAGGTGCAATTATATTTCCTTTAAACACTGGGGTAAATCCACACGCCTCAAATTCGCTCGTGGCTCTATCATACCTTGCAGAAGTTTGATGGCCATTTTTATAGAGTTTTATTGGGATATGATTAATTGTAAAATGCCCATTGGCCTTGATGTTTTCATATGTGTGTTTTTCTACACTTACTGGCCTTTGAATAATCCCCATTAAAGGCGGGTTTGCCCCAATATGAACAACATTAGAATACAAGGCAAGGTTGTGCTGATTATTATCATTTGTTGTGCCAAGTAACAAAGCAGATTTAAATCCACTTAACCCATTGATTAAATTGGTTCTTTGTTGTTTGTCGAGCGTTGCAATTTCTATGGCATCAAGTGCTATCATTTTATCCGTTGCTAAGTGTTGACATTCCTCCATCTACTGCAATAACCTGACCGGTAACCCAGCTGCTTTCAATTAGAAATTTTACCGCCTTTACCATGTCTAGGGTCGACCCAACCTTTTTTAAAGGATGTCTTTCTTCTGCTGCTTTTAGTTTGGCTTCAGCATTTAAAAGTTTATCAGCCAAAGGTGTTTGGGTTAAAGATGGAGCAATGGCATTCACTCTAATTTTGGGTGCAAATTCCGCTGCCAAACTTCTGGTTAGGCCTTCTATAGCTCCTTTTGCGCCTGCAATGCTCGCATGAAATGGCATTCCTTTATTTACTGCAACTGTGCTAAATAGAGTGATGGATGCACCTTCCTGCTGCAATAAGTTGGGTAGGTATTTTTGAATGCATCGGATAGCACCCAAATAATTAACCTGTAGGTCGTTTATGAAATCAGCTTGCTTAAGGGCCTTAAATGGTCTAAGATTAATGGTGCCTGGGCAATATATTAAGCCATGTATGGGTCCATCAATTAAAGGCAATTCAGTGCTTTCAATTGCAATGTCTGCAATGGTATGCAATTGTATGTTTCGGTTTGAACCAAACGCTGTCTGCCTGCTTAACACGTGTATAATATGACCCTCATTTGAAAGTTGTTCTGCAACCGCGCTTCCAATACCTCCTGTTCCTACTACCATAAATGTACTCATTAAATCCAAACGCAGTATCGTTTGAATTGTTTAAAAATTTTTGCCGTGGGTTAGCTTCACTAAAGGATTTACCAATATCGGCATAGCCTTGAGGCTTGCCACCACCCCATTGGTAATTTGGCTCGAACCAAATAAGGATTGAAAAGTTCTACCTGCCTTAATTCTTAGGCTAAAGGTCTTTTTCCATTCTTTTTGATAGGCCCTCTCAAATGTGGCTCTTTGCTGAATATTATCAGGCAATAAAGAGGCAATGATAGCCGCTGCTTGCATAGACATACTCATTCCGTTGCCACATAAAGGTGTGATGAGACCTGCTGCATCTCCCAATAAAACCAAATGATTTTCGATTTGCGTTTTCGGTTCAAACCGAATCTGAGAAATGGTTAGAGGTGATTGATATAAGAACTTAGCATTATCCCAAATATGTTTTAAATGGGGGTTCTTCTTTAAAACATTTTCTTCCATCGCAGCTATCGAACCATTGGCTTTTAGGTTTGCGGCGCTTGTTAAGTAACATAAACACCAGCGCTCATTGTCAACTTTTGAGATGCCGC
Organism: Bacteroidota bacterium; assembly: GCA_027487835.1. Classification (GTDB taxonomy): domain Bacteria; phylum Bacteroidota; class Bacteroidia; order UKL13-3; family UKL13-3; genus B1. Next base: position 80,955 of record JAIYCU010000044.1, read on the forward strand.
AATAGCCATCTTCAAAGTTGTGCAACGCAATTAAATCCTCTGCATGCGGATATTGAATATGGTATTTTACACCAATATAATTTTTGGCGCCTTGGTGTTTTTCAAGTGTAAAGTCGCGTTTTAGTTTTACATCTAAATTGCTTTTTTTACCATAGGCTCCAAAGGCAAAATCTGCGGTAAATAGGCCTTTTTGGGTGATAATTGTAAATTGATTATTTTCAAATTTAACTTCATCCACCCTGCAATTTTCAAGTAAGCTTACTCCTTCGACTTTGGCTTGTTCTGCTAGTAAATGATCTAAGGTAAACCTCGAAATGCCAAACCCGCCGGGGCTTAATGTATGTTTAAATGAATTGCCATTGGGCGCACTAATTTGTAATTTTTGAATGCGAGGAAGGTTCATAGCAGAAAGTGGAATGCCGCATCTTTCTAAATAATCGTAGCTTTCCATGGCAATGTATTCTCCGCAAACTTTATGATATGGATAGCTTTCCTTTTCCATCAACAACACTTTCCGACCTTGTTTAGCAAGCTGTATGGCTAGGGTTAAGCCACCTAGGCCACCTCCAATTATGGCAATATCAAAATGTGAAAAATTAGGCTGCATTGTTTTTAACTACTACTAACCACCTAAACGCCCATTTCCAACTAACCTTTGCCTGCCTAAATGGTTTTAATAGAGTAATCCAATCTTGTTTAACAAAGCCTCTTTTGACAGAAAGTGGCGCGTCGTTTTTAACCAAATAGCTTTTAGAAAAAAGTGTAGTTAGCCATTTAATGCTATAGTAGGCCAATGAATGCCTATGTAAATCATTTATGAAAAAGCCTAAACGGGAATGTCTTTCCTTAAAAGCCAATAGCTCTTTTAATCCTTGGTCTGTAAAATGATGGCAGCACAAGGCCGAAAAAATAATGTCAAAGTTCAACTGCGTGCTTGCCAAGTTTCTGTAGTCACTTTCAATAAAGGAGATTTCAGGAAATGCCTGACATTGAGATTTTGCATAACCAATGCAATCTTCCTTTAAATCTACCCCAACTAGCTCTAACGTTAATTGATGTTTTCTTGCCCAAATGGCCAATACCCGCAAGTTATCGCCGCCACCGCAGCCAATATCAAGTATTCTATAGGTTTTATTTTTGCTTAACTTAAATGCCTTAATGCCTGCTATAGTAATCTCGTGCCCACCCAATAAAGTATTAATAACATTAAGCTCAAAAAGGTTTCTGTGCAGGTCAGATGTGGGAATGTTTTCTGCATCTAAAAGCTCCGCATCATAAGACCTGTTTCGCATGTTAATCACGATAGCTTTATGTTAGATTTGGGTCAACCCAAATTTACATTTTCTTTAACTTAAGAATACTAAAGCCTGTTTGTTCAGCACGAATGGTATTGCTTAATCTACCTAGGCCCGTAATTTCCATTTCTACTACATCTCCATCTTGAAGCCATTGCGGTTTAAAATTAGAATCATTTAATAAGCCAGTGCCATTAAGTTCTAGGAAGCAGCCTGTGCCAACGGTTCCTGAGCCAATTACATCGCCAGGTAAAACATCTACGCCATATGCACAACGTTCAATGATTTCTGCGAAAGTCCAATCCATATCTCCCACACTTCCTTGGCTTACCAAAACGCCATTAACCCAACACTTCATAGATAGGTCGTGGCTATTGCCTACATGACCAGGTTTCGCTGGTATTTTATAAGGTTCTAATTCATCTGGTGTTACAAAATAAGGCCCAATAACTGTTGAAAAATCTTTGCCTTTGGCAGGCCCAAGGTTCAAAAGCATTTCTTCCATTTGCAAGGTGCGGGCACTCATGTCATTCATAATCATATAGCCTGCAATATATTCATCCGCTTCTGCGGCTTTAATGTTTCTTCCTTTTTTACCAATAACAATGGCAGCTTCAAGTTCAAAATCCAATTTGTTAAAGTGGTCTGGCATGCAAGGAATATCACCAGGGCCTTGAATGGCATTATGGTTTGTAAAATAAAAAATTGGGTATTGGTCAAACTCAGGAATCATAGGTACACCGCGGTTTCTTCTTGCTGCGGCCACATGCTGTCTAAAAGCATACCCATCTCTACAAGAGGTTGGATTTGGAACAGGTGCTTCTAGTTTAACGGATGATTCTGCTACAGGAGATAGCTTGGCATTTCCAGCAATAACTGTTTCATTAACTACTTTTGCTGCTTCCATAAAGCTAGCACCGCCATTCAAAAAATCACGCATATTATTGGGCAAGGATGGGTTCAACCCTTGTAAAGACCAAATATTGCCTTTATGGTATATGCCTAAATCTGTAGTATTGTTAACTATGTAGCTTACTAATTTCATTATTGAAGTATTATAAGGATGGTAAATTTACTTTATCTGGAACAATTAAGAGTTGTTCATAGTCTGGCGCCAATTTTAAATAAAATTGTTGTGCCTCAATTTTGTTTCTAAAATCGCCAACCCTGAGTTTATAATAGGGTTGTTGGTAGATTAGATAGATGGGGACTTCTGGATAATCTATTTTAAATTTATTTCTAAGGTTATTAGCATTTATTCTTTCTGTGCCTGAAAACAATTGAACCCGATAGCCATCTCTCGTTTGTTCAGCCTTATGTTTTTCTATGTTTTTTTGAACCAAGGAGTCTAAATAGGGGGGCGTTTTAATGTTATTTTTGGTTTGACCCAAAGCCGTAAATCCAACAATTATTAAAATGGAAGTTGTTATTATTGCTTTCATTTTATAACCTCCTCACTATTATCTAACATCATGGCAACACCAGCAGAACTTCCAATTCTATTGGCTCCTGCTGCTAGTAATTCCATTGCAAATGCCTTGTTTTTGATACCACCCGAGGCTTTAATTTGAATTTTTTGCGGTAAGTGCTTTCTAAGTAATTTAACTTTTTCTACCGTTGCACCTTCTGGTGCAAATCCTGTACTGGTTTTAACAAAATCAACCTCACAGTCGGCGCAAATCTTACATAATATTTTAATTTCTTCAGCAGATAAATAGGCTGTTTCTAGGATTACTTTAATTTTTTTATTTTGCAAATGACAAGCTGTAACCACAGATTGTATATCATTTTGCACGGCAGTTAAATCTCCACTTTTGAAGGCAGAAATATTAACAACCATATCAACTTCATTGGCCCCAGAGTTGATGGCTTTTTTTGTTTCTTCTACCTTGCTACTAACCGCTCCATATCCAAATGGAAATCCCACCACTGTAATAATTTTAATGTCAGGATTTTTAATTGTTTTTTTTGCCAATTGAACAAAATAAGGCGGTACACAAACCCCACAAAATCCATATGCTTCAGCTTCTTTACAAAGGCTAAGAATATCTGCTGCAGTGCAATCTGCTTTTAAATTGGTATGCTCGATGTAGGGTGCAAGGTTCATGTTAAAGATTAGTTTAGTTCATCTTTGCCGTGGCAAGATTTATATTTTTTTCCGCTTCCACATGGGCAGGCATCATTACGTCCAATTTTAACTACCCCTTTAACTTGGGCAGGTTTTTGAACCTCTTGCGTTTGCTGCATCGCCTGACGATTTTGTTGTTGCGATTCTGCTAAATCATCAGTTCTTGAGGTTTTAAGTTTGGAGGTATCTTGGCGTTTGGGTTGTTCTGCTGCCTTCACATCTTTGCTGCTATCTTGCGGGATATGCGCTTTGAATAACATGCCTAATACTTGTTTGTTAATTCTAGAAACCATTGCTTTAAACAAATTAAACGACTCAAGTTTATAGATTAACAATGGGTCTTTTTGTTCAAACACTGCATTTTGAGAAGATTGTTTTAACTCATCCATTTCACGCAAATGCTCTTTCCAATCATTGTCAATTACATAAAGAGAGGCAAACTTCTCATATATTTTAGTAATTTCTCTAGCTTCTGATTCGAAGGCCTTTTTAAGATTTACCGGTATTTGCATATTATGAATGCCATCTGTTACAGGCACACCAATCATTTCAAATTGTCCACCTTTGTTAAGGTAAACATCTTCAATCACTGGCCAAGCTATTTGTGCAAGCTCTTTTGATCGTGTTTGGTAGTGCAGTTGTAAGTCTGCAAAAAGTTTATCTGCAACTACTTCTGGCTTATTAGCCATAAAGTAATCATCGTCCATTTTAGGTTCAAAGGCAAAGATGCGCATCACCTCAAATTTGAACTCATTGAAGTTTTTCTGGTCTTTATAGGTATCTACTAATTCATCGCAGGTGTCTGCTAACATATTATTGATGTCTAAAGATAGCTTATCACCATGCAAAGCATTTCTTCTTTTTGCATAAACTACCTCGCGTTGCGAGTTCATAACATCATCATATTCTAACAAACGCTTACGAATGCCAAAGTTATTTTGCTCAACACGTTTTTGCGCACGTTCAATATTTTTGGTAATCATAGAATGCTCTATGTTTTCGCCTTCTTTCATACCCAAGCGATCCATAATACCTGCAATTCTTTCAGAACCAAACAAGCGCATTAAATCATCTTCTAAAGAAACATAAAATTTAGAAGATCCAGGGTCTCCTTGACGGCCTGCTCTACCACGAAGCTGTCTGTCTACACGACGACTTTCATGGCGCTCTGTGCCTATAATTGCTAATCCTCCAACCTCTTTTACGCCTTCAGCAAGTTTAATGTCTGTTCCCCTTCCTGCCATGTTGGTGGCAATGGTAACAGCACTTTTATGACCGGCTTCTGCAACAATATCTGCTTCGCGTTGATGTTGCTTGGCATTTAGTACATTGTGTTTAATTTTGCGCATGGTGAGCATTCTGCTCAATAACTCACTAATTTCAACTGAGGTTGTACCAACAAGGATGGGTCTTCCTGCTTCTGTAAGTTTAACCACTTCATCAATTACCGCATTATATTTTTCGCGTTTGGTTTTATAAATAACATCTTCGTCATCCTTTCTAGAGATGGCTCTATTGGTAGGAATTTCAACTACATCTAATTTATAAATCTCCCAGAATTCACCTGCCTCGGTAACCGCTGTACCTGTCATACCACAAAGCTTGTGGTACATTCTAAAGAAATTTTGTAGGGTTACGGTTGCATAAGTTTGTGTAGCCGCTTCAACCTTTACATTTTCTTTGGCTTCAATTGCTTGATGTAAACCATCACTGTATCTTCTTCCATCTAACACACGGCCAGTTTGTTCATCTACGATTTTAACTTTGCTATCCTGAATGATGTATTCAACATCTTTTTCGAACATGCAATACGCTTTCAACAATTGGTTAATGGTATGTATACGCTCTGTTTTAATAGTAAAATCAAGCATTAACTGCTCTTTTCTTTTGAGTGATTCTTCCTCGCTCAATCCCATTTTTTCTATCTCAGCAATAGCAGTTCCAACATCTGGAATGATAAAAAAGTTAGGGTCTTCACCAGATGAAGTAATTAATTCAATTCCCTTTTCTGTAAGGTCTACAGAATTAAGTTTTTCATCAATCACAAAAAATAAATCGCTGTCAATTTTATGCATTTCCTTTTGTTGGTCTTGCATATAATAGTTTTCTGTTTTGGTTAGAATTTGTCTAACCCCTTGCTCTCCCAAATATTTGATGAGTGCGCTATTTTTAGGTAAACCACGCTGTGCTTGTAATAACTTAAATCCACCTTCTTTGTCGTTTCCAGCAGTGATTAAGCGTTTGGCATCAACTAAAGCGGTGTTTAAGTATGCTTTTTGGGTATTTACCAATTTTTCAATTCTAGGTTTAAGTGCATAAAATTGTTGGTCATCTCCTTTTGGTACGGGGCCAGAAATAATTAAAGGTGTTCTAGCATCATCAATTAATACCGAGTCAACCTCATCCACCATCGCAAAATGATGTTTTCTTTGAACCAATTCTTCAATGCTATTGGCCATATTATCCCTTAGATAATCAAAGCCAAATTCATTATTGGTGCCATAGGTAATATCTGCAAGGTATGCCTTTCTTCTTTCGGGCGAATTGGGTTGATGATAATCTATACAATCTACACTCAAGCCATGGAATTCAAACAAAGGAGCATTCCATTCGCAGTCTCTTCGTGCTAAATAATCATTCACTGTAACAATATGAACACCTTGACCTGCCAATGCATTTAAATAGGCTGGCAAAGTAGATACAAGGGTTTTACCTTCTCCTGTTGCCATTTCTGAAATTTTGCCCTTATGCAATACGATACCACCAATTAGCTGCACATCATAATGGACCATATTCCAAGTAATAGAATTTCCAGCAGCTTCCCAAGTATTTCCCCAAATTGCTTTATCGCCCTCAATATTCACTGGTTTTTTAGGCTTTGTGCGGGCACTCATGGTTTTATCCCATTCAGTAGCGGCAACCACTAGCTGTTTGTTTTCGCTCAAGCGCCTTGCAGTTTCTTTCATAACAGCAAAAGCATCTGGAAGAATTTCTAGCAAAACAACTTCTAATTGCTCGTCTCTGTTTTTCTTTAATTTGTCAATTTCTTTGAATAGGTCGTCTTGGTCATGCAAGTCCAAACCTTCTGCATTTGCATCTGATTTTAACTTTTCAATTTCATCATCAATGCTTTTCAGTGCATCGGCAATAACAACTTTAATCCTGTTACTTTCATCGCGTAATTCTTGGTCAGAATACGAGTTTAACTTAGCAAACTGCTCGTTAATTTTGCTAACCAAAGGGTATATTTCTTTAAGATCTCGGTCTGATTTACTTCCGAAAATTTTGGTTAGGCCTTTAAAAATACTTCCAATCATAATGTGTTGTCTCGTCGGTTATGCTCCTTTAGGGAGCAAAGGGCCGTAAAAATAAGTTTATTTTTTACAACAGCATAAATTAATCCAAGGCAATTGTTTGACAATTTGACAGCCAATTGTTTGGTTCAGCCATGAAAAAACATAGAAACAGCGTAGTTTTGGCTACTTAGGAGTTTTTGTCAGAATTTGTACAGCGATTATTTCCAATAATTAATCGCCTTCCTTGTCTATTTGATTTCTAAAACCAAGGCGCTTTCCTGTGGGCATCCCGCTGCTGTGGCTCATTATATTTTTTTGCTCTAAGGTAATAAAGCTCATGTTTTCTAGTGGTGGCGCCAACAAATCGAAATTTATACAATATTGAATAGATTCAAGTACAATTTGCTCAAAGTTGGTTGCATTAATTTGGTTCGAACCAAAATCATTAAATTGAAAAGCAAGTGGTCTTTTACCTTCAATAAAAAAGTGATTGTCTTTGTTAATGAATAGTCTGCCCACCAAATAACCAATGTCTCCCTCTCGGTTGTATTTAATAGAATCTGCAAGGAAATTATAAATCTGAATCATGCCGCAGAATTCCCTTAAAGGGTCTTCTTTTACATAAGGCATATTATGTATATAATGGTGTTGGTCGAAATCGAAAATATTGGTATGCATCATAAACACCAGCGTATCACCACTAAATTTAAGATGTACTTCAAATTCACTTTTCTCAAAATATTTAACTTCCACACTTTTGTCAATTGGCTGAACCGACTCATTTAAATGCGAGGCTATTTCTTTAATAACTTCTTTTAACTGCGTAAAAGAAACAAGGGTATTTCTATAAACCAATTGCTTGGTAGCAGACTTTTGCAATAACAGCTGCGTTATTTTTTCAAACTTGTTTTCCATCCTAATTTTTTAGGTTCAACAAATTCCTAAGCATTTTTGTTTAGTAAGCTCTTGCAAACAACACCCGTTCTTTCGATGGATTGCCTGTTAATACACATTTGCCATCTTCTTGTGGGTTATTTAAGGGTATGCAACGAATGGTAGCTTTAGATAATTCTTTTATTTTTTCTTCAGTTTCGCTGCTGCCATCCCAATGGGAGCTCACAAAACCTGTTTTATTGTCTAAAGCATCAATAAACTCATCCCATGTATTCACTGCATGAATGTGCTCGGTTCTGTAATCAAGGGCTTTTTGATAAATGTTTTGTTGAATCTGTTCTAAAAGGTGTGGAATTTTATGTTCTAAATCTGCGGCCTGAAGCACCATTTTTTCTTTGGTATCTCTGCGTGCTACCTCAATGGTTCCATTTTGCACATCCCTTGGTCCGATGGCAATTCTAACTGGCACACCTTTTAATTCATATTCTGCATATTTGAACCCTGGCGTCATGTTATCACGGTCGTCAACTTTTACAGAAATGCCCAATTTCTTTAGTGCTGCAAAATAGGCATCTGCTTTTTCCATCACTAATTCGCGTTCGCCTTCCTTTCTAAAAATTGGGATAATTACTACTTGAATTGGAGCCAAATTTGGGGGTAAAACCAAGCCTTCATCATCGCTATGGCTCATGATGAGTGCGCCCATTAATCTAGTAGAAACCCCCCAAGAGGTAGCCCAAACATATTCCGACTTGTTTTCTCTTGTTACATATTTTACATCAAACGCTTTGGCAAAGTTTTGACCCAAAAAGTGTGAAGTGCCCATTTGTAAGGCCTTTCCATCTTGCATTAAACCTTCAATGCAAAAGGTGTCTAAAGCACCAGCAAATCGTTCGTTGGCAGATTTTACTCCTTTAATTACGGGTACGGCCATAATTTTTTCAGCAAAATCTGCATATATTTCCAGCATTTGTTTTGTCTCTGCAATGGCTTCTTCAGCCGTGGCATGGGCGGTGTGTCCTTCTTGCCATAAAAACTCTGTTGTTCTTAAGAATAACCTTGTTCTCATTTCCCATCTAACCACATTTGCCCATTGGTTTATTAAGATAGGCAAATCGCGGTAGCTTTGAATCCAGTTTCTATAGGTACTCCAAATAATGGTTTCACTGGTAGGTCTTACAATTAACTCTTCCTCAAGTTTAGCATCTGGGTCAACCACAATTTGACCAGTTTCAGGATCATTTTTTAATCTATAATGTGTCACAACGGCGCACTCTTTTGCAAAGCCATCTACATGTGAAGCTTCCTTACTAAAGAATGACTTTGGAATAAATAGAGGGAAATATGCGTTTTGGTGTCCTGTTTCTTTGAACCTTCTGTCTAGTTCTGCCTGCATTTTTTCCCAGATAGCATATCCATAGGGTTTTATAATCATGCAACCTTTAACGTCTGAATGTTCCGCTAAATCTGCATTCTTAACTAAATTATTGTACCAGCCGCTGTAATCTTCGCTTCTTTTTATTTTTTTTACGTCCATGATTTTTATTGGAATAATATTTGAAACCTATTAATGGTCACAAAAGTAGTTTTTAGTCGTTACTTTGTATAACAGTAAATTTAGGATTTATGAAACCAATTAAAATCATAGCCTTTTTTGCCTTTACAGGCATCATTGCTTCTTGCAGTTCTATTATTAATCCAGTGAATGGTGTTAATGATGATGTGTATGCTAAAAGAAGAGAATCTAATGCCAAGCCAAAGTCGGTTGGCGAGATTGAACCTTGGAACAATAAGAAAAAGGGGCCACAGGCTAACCTAAATCAAAATGCCACAAGCGAAACTTCAAGTGTTTCAGCAGCAGCAGCACCTGTTTATACACCCGATCCCTATGAAGCAGAACGGGCTGCAGAAGCAAGTCGTTTATGGTCTCAAAGACGCAATATGCTTACTGCTAATGACAGTCCAGTTTACGAATCCAATTTAGTTTATCAAGAAGAAAGAGAAGATGATAGAGAATCTAGGAGAATGGGTACTTCTCGTTCTCGATATTACGATGACCCTTACTATGATGTCTTAAGTCAAAATTGGGGATGGACAAGTTTTTATAATCCCGTAACTGTTTTTCCTGGGTATTATGGATATGCACCTGGGTTTAATATTGGCTTAGGTTGGAATAATAATTTTGGTTGGAATACTGGATTTGGGTTTAATTCAGGCTGGGGATATAATCCTTGGAACCCTTATGCTGGTTTTGGTTGGAATGACCCATTCTTTAATCCATATTATCCATATGGAGGCATGGGCTGGGGATACAATCCATGGAACCCATATGGAGTCATGGGCTGGGGTTATAATCCATATCATCCATATGGAGGCATGGGTTGGGGTTATAATCCATGGCAAAGAAATTGGGGATGGGGCGGCGGCTGTTATAATAACCGTTGGGGCAATGATATCGTTTCAAACAGACCATTTATGCGCCCAATGAATGGAATTGGTTCGGCATTACCTTCAGGAAATTCAAGACCAGCAGTACCAGTTCCAGGTGGTAGAAGTGTTCGACCTAATGCGCCTTCTCCCGCTGTTAACCAACAGGGGCCAGATAAGCCTCAACAAATTACTCGTCCTGCATACAATCCAAACAGGCCACAAGCACCACAAGCAGAATCTCCACGTCCAGCTTATACTAATAAACCTGGAGGGGATTTAATTTATGACAATCAGGGTCGTCCCACTTATGTTCCACCTAGGAGAGATAGGGGAGGAAATACAGGAGAATCTCCACGTCCTTCTGCCCCAACCTATAATGGAACAGGCGAGGTGAGACCTTCTTATGGAAGTCCTGCACCAGAAAGACCAAGGAATAATAATTCAAATGGACGTCCTTCTGCCCCAAGTGCAGCGCCATCTAGACCAAGTACACCAAGTCAACCGGCACCTAGCAGGCCCTCGGCTCCTGCACCTTCATATAGTAGACCAGCGCCTTCGGCGCCAGCACCAAGTAGACCCTCCGCATCACCACCCGCACCTAGCAGGCCATCAGGCGGTGGCGCAGCACCTTCAGGCGGTTCGTTTAGACGTCCATAATTTTTAATATCACGCAATATGAAAAAGATAGCATTTGTACTTTTATCGGCAATTGCAGGGAATGCAATTGCCCAAAATCAAGAGGAGGTGTTTAGGTACACCCTCACCCAAACCCAAGGATCCGTGCGTTCTTTAGGCGCCGCAGGCGCTTGGGGAGCTGTTGGTGCCGACCTTGGCGCTGCTGCAATTAATCCAGCTGGTTTAGGACTTTATAAAAGAAATGAAATGATGGGAGCTATTGCCATTAGTAGCATTTCTAATGAGGCAAAATATAATGGAAATACAGCCTCCGACCGTCGCACTAATTTTAATGTACCCAATTTTGGGGCTGCATTTTATGTAGATTTAGGCTATACAGGCAGTGGGGTTTCTTCCTTAACCTTTGCCTTTGGAATGAATAGATTGGCCAATTTTCAAAACAATGAAGTTTTCAATGGTAAAGGTTCTAATACCTCTATTGGTAATTATTTGGCCGCTAAAGCAAATGGTTTAGATAGCAATACTTTTTTATCGAGTGAATGGGATAACGACCCTGTGGCACAAGCTTGGCGTCTTAGTATGATTTATAATGATAATTCCCCTCGAAAGTATGGCTCTTGGCAAGATATTTCTGGCGACTCAAATTATACTATGCGACAATCAGGCCAAGTAAGTTCAAGAGGGAGGATCAATGAGTGGCATGCCTCTAGTGGTATTAATATTAGTAATACATTGTATCTTGGTGCTTCATTGGTAGTGCAAGGCTTAAGGTTTACACAAGATAATACCTATAGAGAAACATTGATTAGCTCGAGCGTTCCCAATAATCAATATAATGGTTCAAGCATTAACCAATATTCTACTACAACAGGTGCAGGGCTTGGTGGTAAATTTGGCGCTATTTTAAGGCCTATTGATGCATTCCGAGTTGGAATATCATACCATACACCTGTTCGTATGCGATTGAATAAACAATATCAAATTGTAACAAAGGCTACTTATGACGGACTAACCTACACCCAAGATGCAAATAGAATGGATGAATATAATTACCAAGTCATAACGCCAGGCAGGTTAACTGCAAGTGCTGCTGTAGTGATTGGAAAATTTATGGTTTTGTCTGCTGATTATGAAAGAGTTGATTTTTCAATGGGCAAGTTAAACGATACCGAAGGCTTAGCAGACTTTTCAAACTCAAATGATGCAATGAAAGCAACCTATGGTGTGGCAAGTAATATAAGAACTGGCTTAGAAATAGCTACTGGATTTAGCAGATGGCGTTTAGGGTATGCTTCTTTAGGAAGTCCATACCAAGAGCAAGTTGTTTCAAAAAGTGATGGTCAAAGACATTTAATTACAGGTGGTTTTGGGTGGTTATTAGATGATACTTACTTTTTTGATTTTGCGGTTCAAGGTTTAATTGGTAAGAACTATATCACACCATATGGTGGAATTCCTAGCTCTGCAACAAATGAAAGTTTAGCCCTAAACTTTATGTTTGGAACAGGCGTAAGATTCTAGGAAATGTATAAATAAAAAAGGGGGTTGAATGTTAATTCAACCCCCTTTTTTATTGGAAAAAAGTTTTATTCAGATTTAGTGAAGGTCTTAGAAATGGTTTGGCTACCATTTTTATAGCGAATAAAGTAAATGCCATTTTGCAGGTCGCTAACATTAACATCACTTTCTAATCCGCTGTGAACAAATGATTTTACTTTAGTGCCTAGTACATTGTAAATATCAATGGTGATGGACTCACGTGCATTGAATTTTATGCTTAAACGGTCTTTAACTGGATTAGGATAGAAAGAAAAATCTCTATTGCTAGCATTTTCTTTTAAACCAGTTGCCCAGCCTGAAATCTGAAACTCAACAGTATCATCAACACTTGGATTGTTTTTAGAGTAGATATGAACTTTTGCTCTTCCAGAGCCCACTATGCTATTTGGTACAAAATCACCTTTAAATTCGCCACTTTTTCCTTTTACAACTGTAAAAGTACCCTTGTTTCCAACGCTTAGGTTGGTTAAACAATTAAATGGGTCACACATACCATATTCCCAACCTGCAGTCATTTGTATTTCTAAAATATGCCATTCAAAAACAGAATCATTGCTATTGTTAGTGAAAATTGATTTTGCTTCTAGCATAAAGTTTCCGCTTGAACCTTGCCCCTTAGATAGTTTTGGATTCATCGAAATATCTTGGGCAAATCCGATTTGGAAGGCCGCAAGTGCAAAAATTGAAAGTAGAATTTTTTTCATTGTAAGTAGGTTTCAGGTAAATATAGTTTGACTAATTTCTATTTACTTGCAACAAAAATATATTATTATTCCAAAAATTGCGCAAAAACTTTATGAAAATCATTATTATAAATGGCCCAAATCTTAATTTGTTAGGAGTGCGCGAGCCTGAAATATATGGCCAATCTAGCTTTGAGGAATATTTGATTACTTTGAGGCAGCACTTTCCTGCGATTGAAATCGCTTATTTTCAAAGTAATATTGAGGGCGAAATCATTAATAAAATTCATGAAGTTGGTTTTTCTTATGATGGAATTCTATTAAATGCTGGTGCCTATACGCATACATCAATTGCTATTGGGGATGCTGTAGCAGCTATTAAAACTCCTGTCATTGAAGTGCATATTTCGAATGTTTTTTCACGAGAATCCTTTCGGCATGTTTCGTTTATTGCCCCATATGCCAAAGGAATTATTGCAGGTTTTGGATTAAATGCGTACCAAATAGCGATTCAAAGTTTACTTAATTAATTCCTTGTTCTAGGAAGAAATTGTCATTGTTGATATATATGATTTGCACTTTTTCTTGTGGATGTAGTTTTGCATTTTGTTGCACCAACTTGATTAATCTTTTGCTTTGTCTGCCTAAAAATCTGTTCCAATAAACCAGCACGTAAAAGTTGGAATTATTCAGGTTTATTTTGGCCGCATCATCCCTTGTTTTTCTTGTGAAATTTAATAATTTTTCTAGCGGAAATATGCTGTCTAACGGCGCTGCTGTTTGGGGTGGAAAATGTTGAAAGTGATTGTCTCGAGTCCAATTTAAGTTTGGAAATCCGCCAGCAAAACAATTGGCATGAAAGGAAAGCAATTCTCCTTTTTTATTGAAATAGAGTACCTGAAGGGGCTGATAATGATTTTGTATGGTTGCTGCATGTAACAAGGTATCGAATTGTCTCAAAAATCCTTTGTAAGTGCTATCCAAAACAAGTAAATCGTTTAATGGAATTTGATTTTTTGCGGCAATTTTTTCAATATCGACATCCTTTAGGTATTTATGTTTTTTAAAGCCATACATACTGCTAATAATTGGTGTGCAGGCTTCAAAAATTATGAAAATGCAAACAAGAAAAGGTAATTTTTGTAGAGGTTTCAAGGCAATGACTTTGCTCTTTATAACGAATTTTGCCATAAAAAGTTCATGGGTTCAACCCATTATAAATCAGAAAATCGTTCTTTCTTTTCTATAAAATGCTCCCAAATTAGACTTTTATGATGCACCCCCTTTAGGTCTTTCCATTCTTTTTTTGGTAATCCATTTTTTCTTAGTTTGATCCAAAAGCCTAGTTTAAAGAAAAAATCAGCATGTGCGCGATGCACAGCCCAACTGTGTTTTGGTTCAGACCGCATTAAAAAGAAGAAGGAGCTTAATAAGTCTAAGAAAGAGCGCCAAGGAATAATCCACCAAAGTTTTGAAGCTGGCATATTCTTTAACAACATCAATAATGAGTTTCTAAAATTTAAATAGGTTTTTTGCGGGTTTCCTTTCTGTAAGGTGCTTCCCCCTAAATGATACACTTTACTTTCTGCAACATACCAAATAGAATAACCTGCTTGTTGCATCCTCCAACACAAATCTATTTCTTCCATGTGGGCAAAAAAATGTTCATCAAATCCACCTGCTTTAAAAAATGCTTCCGCTCTTACAAATAAACATGCCCCGCTTGCCCAAAAAATTTCTTTTGAATCATCGTATTGTTGTAGGTCTTTTTCAATGGATTCGAACAAACGACCTCTGCAACATACATAACCTAATGTATCTATATAACCTCCAGCTGCACCTGCATATTCAAAAGTGTCCTTCTGTTTGTATTGCAACAGTTTGGGTTGAATTGCGCCAATATCTTTATCCGATTCAAATAAACTTATAATGGGTTCAATCCAATTTTGAGTTACCTCTACATCATTGTTAAGTAAAACAAAATAATCTGCTTTCACTTGTTGCAAGGCCCTGTTATAGCCACCCGCATAACCGTAATTTTTATCTAATTTTATTATCCTAATGTTTGGATAATGTTGGCTTAGCCATGCTATTGAAGCGTCTGTTGAGGCATTATCTGCCACAATAATTTCAAGGTTTTGGTAACTGCTTTCGCAAACAGACGGAAGAAATTGCGCTAAAAGATGAAGATTGTTCCAGTGAATGATTACTACTGCTACCTTGGGTAAATTCATTTTAATCTTTTTTCTTTATATAAGGTGCATAAACAAAGCTTGCCCCTGCGGCAGTAATTAGTAAAATGCACATGAATTCTTTTGGATTTTTATAGTTCTTTTTAAACTCCTCTTCTCTTTCTGGCAGCACCAGTTTTTTTTCTAATAGTTCTTCTAAGGTTGTGGCATGAACACTAAAATCTCTAGCATAATCTTCTTTTAGTAAAATAGGCTCTCCTAGTTTAAGTTCATGCTGGTGGGCAATAAAAATTGGGTAACTAGTAAAGCCTTCTTTAATCATGTCGGTAGAAACCTCTTTAATCATGGGCCCATAAAATTTAAGGTCGTCTTTTAAAACCTCCAATAGTTTTTCAAGGATTGCTTTATTTTCCATTATCGTAATTCGAGTAAGGCAATATTTTCTACATGATGTGTATGCGGAAACATATCTACCGCTTGCACTTTACTTACAATGTACTTATCCATCATTAAGGCAATGTCTCTAGCTTGGGTGGCAGGGTTGCAACTAACATACACTATCTTTTTAGGTTCAACCAATAACAATTGATTAATTACATCTTCGTGCATACCTGCTCTTGGTGGGTCTGTAATTACCACGTCTGGCTTTCCATTGGCTTCAATAAATGCTGAAGTAAGTAAATCTTTCATATCTCCAGCATAAAAATGTGTATGGGTTATTTGGTTCAAGGCGGCATTTTCCTTTGCATCTTCTATTGCTTGTGGTACATATTCTATTCCTACCACTTTTGCCGCCATTTTAGCCACAAACAAAGCAATGGTGCCCACGCCTGTATATAAATCATATACCAATTCTTTGCCTGTTAAACCTGCCATTTTTCTAGCTTCGCTATATAAGTTAAGGGTTTGAAGGGTGTTTGTTTGAAAGAAAGATTTAGCACCAATTTTAAACTGCAAATCTTCTAAGGTTTCTAATAGATGGTTATTACCTTCAAAAACCTTTACATCCAAATCATGAATGGTATCATTTAGTTTATCATTGATAACATACAATAAGGAAGTTATTTGGGGGAATTCAGTTTTGATAAAATTGAGTAATAAGTTTCTCTTTTCTTCATCGTCTGCGCCAAAGCTCACCAATAACATCCATTCACCTTTGCTATTATTGCGCAACATAAGGTTTCGCATGAGGCCAGTTTTGCCATAAAGGTTAAAGAAATCGAAGTCGTTTTTTCTGCAAAATTCTCCAATGCGGTTTCTTATATCATTTTGAAGTGGATGCATTAAATAGCAGGTTTCTACTTCAAAAACTTTATCAAATCTTCCTGGGATATGAAATCCTAGTCCAGCATTTGTTGCTTTGTCTAAGGTTCCTATTTCTTCTTTGTTGCTTAGCCATTTTCTATCTGTAAAGCTAAATTCAACTTTATTTCTATAGTGTTCGGTTTGAACCGATCCGATGATGGGTTCTAGCGGTGGGAAGGGGAATTTTCCTAATCTTTCAAATGCATCAATAACTTGTTGCTGCTTATATTTGAGTTGCGCTGGGTAACTCATTTGCTGCCATTTGCAACCACCACAGGTGCCAAAATGCGTGCAAAAAGTTTCAATTCTATCTTCAGACGGTTTAAGGATGTTGGTGATTCGGGCAAATTCAAATCGCTTTTTGATTTCGTAAACTTTCGCATCTACAATATCGCCAGGAACGGCATAATCAACCATAATTACCTTACCTTCATGGCGTGCAATACATTTTCCCTCGCTGCCAGCATTTTCGATACTTAGCGCGGTGTATTCGTTAAATACTTTTCTTTTTTTTGACATTTTATATTATGTTCACTTCAGGGATAATGAAAACGCCGAATTTATCCCTTACCGAATTCTGAATTTCCATAGCTACTCTGTAAATTTCGTAGCCACTTGCATTCCCATAGTTAACAAGCACTAAGGCTTGATTTTTATGAGCACCAGTATTTCCAATTACCTTGCCTTTATAGCCACATTGTTCAATTAACCAGCCAGCCGGAACCTTTATATTTTCTTCATTTACGGGATATCCGGGCATCGAAGGGTAGTTTAATTTTAATTGTTGAAACAAGGCCAATGGAATTTCTGGGTTTTTAAAAAAGCTTCCTGAGTTCCCTAAGATTTTTGGATCTGGTAATTTTGATTGCCTTATTTCAATTACCGCATTACTAATATCTTTTATACTCGGGTTATTGATTCCTTTTTGTTGCAATACCTCACTAATGGCACCATATTGTGCGTTAATTACAGGGTTTTTATTTAATTTGAAGGTAACAGATACAATGATGTATTTACCTTTGAACTTTTGTTTAAAAACACTTTCTCTGTATCCAAATTCACATTCGGCGTTTGAAAACTTAACCAATTTACCTGTATTTATTTCAACGGCCATTACCTCGTCTACCGTATCTTTTATCTCAGCGCCGTAGGCGCCTATATTTTGCATAGGTGCAGCGCCAATACAGCCTGGAATTAAAGATAAATTTTCAACGCCTCCTAAGTTTTCAGCCACACAGTGTATAACAAAGTCATGCCATATTTCGCCACTGTTGGTTTTCAACCATACATTATCTTCGTTTTCATATACCTTTTCAATACCCTTAAGGTTCATTTTTACAACCATTCCTTTAAAATCTTGCGTAAGCAAAATATTACTACCGCCGCCAAGGATGAGCAAAGGTCTTTCACTTAGATTAAAAGTGGCACATAATACTTGTACTTCTTCAAGTGTATTACATTCTACAAATTCAGCCGCCTTGGCTTCAAGTCCAAAAGTGTTGTAGGGTTTAAGTGATATGTTTTGGTAGATTACCATTATTAGGTGGCAAGTAAATAAAACTGCCCCTAAAAAAAGAAACTTTTTGTAAAATTCGCTTTTAGTTTGTGATTATTAATCTAAAAGACTGAAAAGTTTAAAGCCTAATTGGATGGTAATTAGCCTAGAGGTTAAGGTTGGGGTATCCCCTTTGTAGGTAAAAGGTGTGCCCATTGACCCATTGTTAAAATCCCATTTTAAATCTAAACGTAACCTAGCCAAATCAGCACCAACGCCTAATTGGTAACCTGTAGATTGCTTACTTAGGTCCTTTTTAACGTAGTCTAAGTTATTGCTTGGTATTTCAGTAACTTGTTTGGTGAGTATTTGAAAGTTGGGTCCACCATAAACTCTAACAATTTTCAAGAATCTAAAGCCAAGTAAAACGGGTACATCGATATAATTGGCCTTATGGTAAAAAGCAGGCTCTGTAAAGACTTTAAAATTACTTGCCCTGCTGTTAAAAATAAATTCTGGCTGAATGTATATTCCTGCAAAGGGGAATACAAATCTGCCATAGGCACCTACATTGATGGTGTTGTTGGATTCAAAAGTATAGGTTGGAAGGCTTCCTTGGGGTTGGCTCAAGCTTAATTTACTGCCACTAAGCCCGCCTTTAATGCCAAATTCTAATTCTTGAGCCTTTATGTTATTTGCTGTAAGGCTAAATAGAAATACAATAAAATATAACTTTTTCATGCTTTCGATTTTTTCAAAGGTAAGAAGTTCTGTTAAAACAAAAAGCCGGCATTTGCCGGCTTTTTGTTTTTTAATTATTTATTGGTAAGAAACTATAGTTTTTACTTCTCCATAGCTGGTCTTCTAACCAATTGTTAGGGTATTCAACTTTCACATCTATTATTTTATCCCCTTCCATTACTGGTATTAGTTTGGGTTGTATAAAACCTTTGTAGGCAGCAATATTTAGTTTTTCAAATCTTGCCTTAACTTCTTTTAAAAGTTCTTGGTCAACTTTTACCCCATAGTTTTCAACCAATGCTTGTCCAGCTGCAAAATCACCTTCCGATTTTATTCTTTGGATTTCTCTCAATAGCTGTCCAAAAATACCTCTTAATTTTTCGTAATCGTTAACCTTAACATAAGTCTTGCCATCTTTCTTTACAAACTCAATTACATTTTCAGCTTTCCCTTTCTCAAAGGCCCAGCTTGCATTTAATTGACGATTGCGCATGTGGGCTTCTTCTAAGTTTTCGCCAATTTGAAGACGCGTTAACTGGGTGATTAATGCATTTCTGATGTAATTATCATATTCGCATTTTCCAACTTCTAAGCTTGGCATTACACCCATTTCAACCAATTTAGGATCCATAACATAATACAAGGCAACTAAATCAGCTCTTGCTTCTTCTAAAGTGCTAGCGTAATTTTTTAGGGTTTGGTCTGGGTCGCCAATGCCTGGATTAATTTGTCCAGAAGCATGCCCAATAACTTCATGCATATCTGTATGTAAATCGCTAGCCAGTGCGCCATGTTCTGCATTGCGCTTTATCTCTTCTTCAGTTAGGGCAAACTCTTTCATCATCGGGCTTTTGGCGCCAACTATGTTATAAGAATGCACAATATTGCCTAAAGAAACAGATTTAGAACCATGTTGTTGTCTTATCCAATTGGCGTTTGGTAGGTTGATGCCAATAGGGGTGGAAGGATTAGAAGCGCCTGCTTCTTGAATCACAGTAATTACTTTTGCTGTAATACCTTTAACACTTTTCTTTTTATGTTCAGGAACAAGGGGGGAGTTGTCTTCAAACCATTGTGCTTCTTTAGCAATTGCAGCAATGCGTTTTGTTGCCTCCATATCTTTTAAACTTACTACTGATTCAAATGAAGCTCTTTTTCCTATGGCATCTTCATATACTTCTATAAATCCATTTACTACATCCAATCTGCTTTCTGTATCTTCTACCCAAGCAATGCTGTATTCATCAAACTTTTTAAGATTGCCGGTTTTGTAATATTCAACCAATAAACTTAATGCCTTTTTTTGTTTCTCATTTTCTGCAACGGTAACAGCCTTTTCTAACCAATAGACAATACGGTCTATCGCAGCGCCATACATGCCGCCTGATTTCCAAACTTTTTCTTTAACTACCCCATTTTCTTTTATCATTTTGGAGTTTAATCCCCAGCTAATTGGGGTGGTATCATTTTGATTGATTCTGGCTGCATAATAGGCCTCAACTTCTGTTTGGCTCACGCCTTCATAAAAATTGTTTGCAGAACCTTTTACATTGTCAATGCCAGAAGCAAGGTTTACAATTTTTGCATCAACAGTTGGATCAAACAAAATAGGCTGCATCATTTTTAAGAAATCTTCCTTGCTCAAGTTATCAAGTGGAAGGCTGCCTGCATCAATTCCATTGATTAACTCGCTGAAATACGCAAAGCCAAAATCTGGTGCAAACTTGATATTAGAATAATGGTGATGAATGCCATTTGAGAAAAACACACGCTTTGCATAGCTTTCAAATTTTTTCCAATCTGCACTTTCTTTGTCGCCAGTATAACCAGTTAAAATGGCTTCGATTGTTTTGCGAATCTTCAGGTTGTGCTTGTATTTTTGGTCGTAATAAATGTCTCTGCCGCAATTTGCTGCCTCATAAAGATAATAGGCCAATTCTTTTTGTTGGGCATTCAATTCTTCAAATCCTGGAATTTGGTAACGCAAAACTTGTAAGTCTGCAAATTGATCACAGTTTACTTCAAAAGAAGTTTCACTTTCAGAACCACCTTTTTTGTCGGTATTGCAGGCTGCAAAGCAGGTAACTGCGCTAATTACGCCGTACATCATCACTTTTTTTAAGTTCATTTTTTGAGAGTTAATTAGGCAAATATAACAGACCCAATTAGAAAGACATAAATAATCGTATGAACAATAATTATTTGCATTGAAAATGTTTTCAAAACTTATCAAAAGCCCCTAATCCAAACAATGCAAAATCATACTTTACAGGATCAATTGGGTCAAAACTTCTTAAAATTGTGTCTATTTCAAGCACCGCTTTTGCATCGTCTTGTTTGCGTTTTAATAAGCCCAATTTTCTAGCAATGTTGCCTGTATGCACATCTAAGGGTAAACTCAATTGATGGGCTTGTAACTTGCCATTCCAAATGCCAAAGTCAACACCCTTATTATCTTTTCTTACAAACCATCTTAACAGCATGTTCATCCTTTTGGCTGAACTTCCTTTTAGGGGGTCGCTTACGTGTTTTTCTGTTCGTTGTAAATGATCAATTTCAAAGAAAATAGTTTTAAATATTGAGATGGTTACTTGCAGGCTTTCTGGTTTTGCAAACTCTTCAAAAATGTCTTGCATTCCTCCGTGGTTTTTGTAAAGATTCCTTAAACAAAAGATAAAACAATGTAGATCCTGGCTATTAAAAGTGCGATGGACAAATTCAATCGCTTTTATTTGTTTTGCGGAGGCTGTCATTACAAAGTCAAATGGACTGTCACCCAATTTATCCATTAGTTTATTGGCGTTCTGAATAATGCTTTTTCTATTTCCCCATGCAATGGTTGCGGCAATAAATCCCGCAATTTCTATGTCCTCTTTTTTGCTATATCTATGTGGAATTGAAATTGGGTCATGCGCAATAAAAAAAGCCTGATTAAATTCATAGACCTTCTCGTCTAAGAATTCTTTTATGTCTATTAATGAAGTTTCAGTTTGCATTTTATCACTACAAAGCTAAGCTTTTAGTACGCTTGCCAATTGGGTTTATGGGAATAGATAATTTTAAATTTTGGCGATATCTCCTTTGCTGCTTAGTTTTGTTAATATGCATTTTACCTTTCGCACTTTACTTTGTATCACATTATGGCCGCAGGTTTTATGGGCTCAGTTTGCCCCGCAAGCAGGTATGATGGGCACTAGCGCCATTTTTGCTGACAGTAATATCATTGTAAATTGGGCAAGTGGTTATACAATTGAACGTTCTTGGCAAAATATCTCAGATACTACCCTGGGCAAGGTTACAGCAGGAGAGGAGTGGAGCATAACCGGTAAGGCTGGCAATGGCGTAATTAGCCTTGGCGATGGAGGTACAATTATATTAACTTTTCCCTATGGCATTAGAAATGGTGCAGGGCCTGATTTTACTGTTTTTGAAAATGGATTTATGGTAAACGATTCACTTGCCTTTTTAGAAATGGCATTTGTGGAGGTGAGCACTAATGGGCAGAAATATGTTAGATTTCCTTCGCAGTATCTTGGATCATCTATTCAGATAGGCGCATTCACTGGAGCCGATGCCCGTCAGTATCACAACTTGGCAGGTAAGTATGTATACAATTATGGGACACCTTTTAATTTAGATGATATCAAGGATAGCACTGGTATAGATATCAATAACATCAATTACGTTAAAATTATAGATGTTAAGGGAGCTATTTCAGACTTGGGCTCAAAGGATGTAAACGGCAATTTTATTAATGATCCTTGGCCAACCCCATTTCCAAGTGCAGGCTTCGACTTTGACGCAATAGGGGTTATTTATCAAAATGATGGTATGGCTTTAAGTGAATTAGATATTGATCCTGTATCTATCTTTCCAAATCCGGCTAAACTTGGCGTTCCAGTAAGCATTAAAGGTTTCGGTTTGAACCAAATAAAAATACACAAAAGTAATGGCGAAACATTATTGCCAACAACAACTCACCAAGAAGATTTAGTTTTTAAAGAGTCTGGCTTATACGTTATTGAAGTTAGTTCAATAAATTCAAACGCAAAATCCTTCTACAAATTAGTTATTACCCCATGATAAAACATACCATAAAGCAAGATCCTGCTGAGCCTAAGTTTATAAAAATAATTTCAGAAATTTCAACACTTGGTTCAAACCGAATCTTAATGCAATTGCCTGCTTGGCGACCAGGTAGGTATGAGTTGGGTAATTTTGCTAAGAACCTTAAACGTTTTGAGGTCTTTGATGCTTTACAACATCCCATTTCCTATAAAAAAGTTTCTAAGGATTGCTGGGAAATTGAAACAAATGGCATTGCGTCGTTTCATATCCAATACTATTATTATGCACAGCAAGCCGATGCTGGCGCATGCTTTGTTGCGGAGGACATGATTTTTTTAAACCCGGTGCATTGTTTTATGTATGTTTCTGATAGAATAAACGAGGCGCATGTGTTAAACTTTGAAGTGCCCGCTAATTGGGAAATTGCAAGTCAGTTGCCACTTGAAGGTAAAACTTTGCAGGCAAAGGATTTTGACACCTTGGCCGACAGTCCAATTTTTGTATCACCCAATCTAAAACATCATAGCTTTAAAGTCCAGCAAACACGATTTCATTTTTGGTTTTTAGGCGCTGATTTTCCTTTGTTGCAAAATTTGGAGGAGGACACAAAAAAGTATGCAAAGTGGCAAACCGACTTGTATGGTGAATTGCCTTGCGAAAATTTTCACTTTATGTATTTGTTGCTTCCGAATGCCTTTAGGCATGGGGTAGAACACATGGATTCAACCGTGATTGCCATGGGGCCTATCAATAATTTAGATACTAAAGAAATGTATAATGATTTACTGGCCATTAGTTCACATGAATTATTTCACTTGTGGAATGTGAAGCGAATAAGACCAGTTGAGTTATTGCCGTATGATTTTACGCGTGAAAATTATTCTAGATTAGGTTATATTTATGAAGGCATCACCACTTATTATGGCGATTTAGCACTTTGGCAATCTGGGGTTTGGAGTTGGGAGCAATACTGTGAAAGTTTAAGTGGAGATTTAAGTAAGCATTTATCAAATGAAGGTCGCCATTACTACAGCGTGGCAGAAAGCAGTTTTGATACCTGGTTAGATGGCTATGTGCCTGGTGTACCTGGAAGAAAAGTTTCAATTTATACAGAAGGTTTAGTGGCGGCATTTATCGCAGATATTATGGTCCTTGAAGCCAGTAATGGTAGCAAAAGACTTCACCATGTTATGAATATTTTATACGAAAGGACCTGGAAGCAAGGCAAAGGCTATACCCAAGAACTATATCGAAATATTTTGGAGGAAGTGTCAGGGATTTCTTTTGAAAAGTATTTTTCTGAATTAATAGAGGGAAAAGGATTTTTAGAAATTAGTTTAATTGATAGTCTTGAAAAGATTGGTTTAACGCTTGAAAAACAGTTAGATGAAGCAGGGATTGCTGCTTGGAGAATTAAAAAATACGTTCATCCGACCAACTTGCAGTCGCAATTATTTGACTTTTGGCGCGAAAGCCATTAAATTTCGACAAATTTCTACCAAACCCCATCTCCTATGCAAAAAATGTACCTTGAATGCAATCATTGTGATGCCAAAAATGTAAGTTTTTTATCATCATGTACTACGGATGAGGCTGACATAGTGAGTAATGCAAAATCTTGCAGTCATTATAAAAAAGGACAGGCTATTTTTTATGAAGACAATATGCCACTTGGGATTTATTGTATTAGTAAAGGCGCTATAAAATTAACGCGCTCCAATAAGGATGGGAAGGAGCAAATTATCCGTTTTGCCCGTGAAGGTGAATTTTTGGGTTATCGAGCATTAATTGCAGATGAACCATTAGTGGCAACGGCAACATGCATTGAAGATACAATTTGTTGCTTTATCCCAAAGGCTGTTTTCATGGATTTGTTAGAGAAGAATAGCCAAATAAATAAGCAAATGCTAAAATCGCTTTGCCATGATTTGGGATTGGCCGATGAACGCATTCAGAGTTTAGCCCAAAAAAGTGTAAGAGAAAGATTGGCCGAAACATTATTGTTTTTACATAAAACCTTTCATGTAGATAGTGCAGGTGATAGTTCATTGATAGCGGTAACACTTCCAAGAGAAGACATTGCAAATATTGTGGGCACTGCCACCGAAACAGTCATTAGGTTGTTATCTGAGTTTAGAGCAGATAAATTGATAGACATGGAAGGCAAGAAAATTAGAATCGTAAATTTCTCTTCCTTAGAAAAGATTTCACACGCATCAGTTTAGATTTTACTGATATAAATCATAGGCCCTCTTGAGTTCGGTCATGTTTTAAAAGGCCAAGCCACAATATTTTTGATTTGTAAAATAATTAGAAATACTGTGGTACGAAACATGCTAATTTTAATGGACGAATCTGCGGATGCAGAAAAGTTACTCGACTGCTCAACAAAGATTTTTCCTACCAAGGAAGACCACTTTAAAGGTGTATTTGTAGATGGAATCATTGGTAAAAACTTAGATCAGGTTTTTGATTTTCCCAATAATTTAAATACGCAATTTACCCGTTCAGAAATTATAGAAAAAATACTGCATACTAACCTAAACAATAGCAGTGAATATATCTCTAGATTTGTAAGTAAATGCGAAGAGTTAGCCCTTAAAACAAAGGTGTATTTAACAGAGGAGGAGGTTAATGAAGAGTTAGTAAATGAGAGTTTATTTAACGACCTGTTTTTAATTGGTAAAGATTTATTCAGTAGGCCAGATATCAATACACAATCTTTTGAAGCACTTAACTTTTTGTTGCGTAATACAAAATGCCCAATACTATTGCTTAGCTGTGAGCAAATTTCATTTCAAAATATTGTGCTTATTTATGATGGCAGTAATCGTTCATTTGAGGCCATCAAACTCTTCACCTACCTGATGGGTGAACAATTGCAAATTAATAAGGTTACAATCAACATTGTAGTTACGGAAGCAAGTTCAGATAATGAGAGAGCGGTTATTGAATATTTAAAAATGTATAAACAGCATTTTTATGTGCATAAGGTTTACCCAGATAATTATTTTGAAGAACTCAGGGGTTTGATTAGAAATATGAATTCATGCTTATTGGTAACCGGCGTTAATAAAAATGAGATTTTGGAAGATTTAATCTTCAATAAAGAGCAGTCTTTTTTTATGCATGGGCAACGTTCAATCTTTTTAGGATAATTAATATGGTAAAAACTGCTGAAGCCACAAAAGCACTGTGTTTTCATTGTGGTGATAAAATAGCTATTTCTCCCATTTTGTTTGAGGAGAAATCCTTTTGTTGTCAAGGATGTCAGGGCGTTTATGAATTGTTATCACAAAGTAATTTGTGCGATTATTATGCCATTAATTCAACACCTGGATTGACCCAAAAGAACCCTGTATCAAAAGTAAAATTTGCATATTTAGATGACGAAGAAATTCAGAAGCAATTAATTGATTTTAAGGATCAGAAAATAGCAAGAATTACTTTTCATATTCCTACCATGCATTGCAGCAGCTGCATTTGGTTACTAGAAAGCTTGTATAAATTAGACAAAGGAATAGGACATTGTAGGGTAGATTTTTTGAAAAAGCAATTAAGTATAAGTTACACGCATCAAGAAACCAGTTTAAGGAATATTGTTACTTTATTAAGTTCATTAGGGTATGAACCTTCTTTAAGTTTAAGTCATTTAGAGGAGACAAAAAAAGTAAGTAATAATAACCAATTGCTTTATCAGGTTGGGGTAGCAGGCTTTTGTTTTGGGAACATCATGCTCATTAGTTTTCCTGAGTATTTTGGTTTAGATAGTTTTTCCCATCAAAACTTTTCGCGCTTGTTTGGTTATTTGAATATGGTTTTGGCTTTGCCTGTATTTTTATATAGTGCGCAAGGTTATTTTAAATCTGCTTATCAAAGCTTGCGTAAGGGAATTATCAACATAGATTTTCCATTGGCTTTAGGCATTTTGGTTATGTTTTTCAGAAGTAGTTATGAGGTTCTTTCTCATAGTGGTATTGGCTTTTTTGACACCCTTGCTGGATTGGTGTTTTTTCTTTTAATTGGCAAATGGGTTCAGCAAAGAACCTTTGACACACTGTCTTTTGAACGTGATTATAAATCCTATTTCCCTGTTGCGGTTTCAGTATTAAATGATGGCAAGGAGCAAACAGTTCCTGTTACTAAGCTGAAGGTTGGAGACCGCATGTTAATTAGAAACCAAGAGATCATACCTGCAGATGCAATTTTATTGTATGGAGAAGCTAAAGTTGATTTTAGTTTTGTAACAGGTGAAAGTTTACCAATAGATAAAGTTTTAGGTGAAATGATTTACGCAGGTGGCAGACAAACCGGAGCAGCCATTGAAATGGAGGTTTGCAAACCGGTTTCTCAAAGTTATTTAACACAGCTTTGGAACAGTGAACATTTTACCAAAGACAGGGTTAGTCAAATTATTACCTTTCAAAGTGTAGTAAGTAGATATTTTACCTATGCCTTATTAGCTATCGCCTTAACTGCAGCTATTTTTTGGTTACTGTTTGATCCAAGCCGAAGTTTGGCCGCTTTTACTGCCGTATTAATTATTGCATGCCCTTGCGCATTGGCGCTTTCTAGTCCATTTGCTTTGGGCAACGCCTTGCGCATGTTTGGGAGGGCAAAGTTCTATTTAAAATCGCCTGAAGTTATTGAGCAAATGGCCAGAACCAACCATATGGTGTTTGATAAAACTGGAACCATAACTAATGCAGCACAAGCCAATATTGAATTTATTGGTGCGCAATTGAGCACATCTGAAAAAGAGGCTATTTTTACGATTGCCAATAATTCGGTTCACCCCTTAAGTAAAAAAATTGCGAGCTTCCTTAAGTCATATGAAACAGGTAAGCTTGGCTTACGCAACTTTAATGAGACAAGCGGCAAAGGCGTTACAGCTAGTTTTGATACATTTACAATCAAACTTGGTTCAACCCAACATTTAGGTATAGAAAGTTTTGAAGCCAAAGCAGATATGTTGGCTTCTTATGTAGGTGTTTCAATCAACACTGAGTACAAAGGTTTTTTTAAGATTGCACATTCTTACCGCGAAGGATTAAAAGAAGTAATTGAACAACTTGCTAACCAAAGAAGTTTGAGTTTGATTTCGGGTGACAACAATGCAGAGGAGCAAAGATTAAAATCTTACTTTCCTAAAAGTAGCCAATTGCTTTTTCAACAAAGCCCTTCTGATAAATTGCTTTTTATAAACCAATTAAAGGCAAACCAACAACAAGTGGTTATGATTGGAGACGGTTTAAATGATGCAGGTGCGTTGAAAGCAGCTAATATTGGGATATCTGTAACTGAGGACACGGCTAATTTTTCACCTTCAAGTGATGTGATTATGGATGCAAGTGTATTCAATAAATTGCCAGATTTTTTTCAGTATTCAAAAGATACCGTAAAAGTAATTAGGATGAGTTTTGTTGTATCCCTTATCTATAATTTGATTGGATTAAGTTTTGCAGTTACTGGCGCCATGTCGCCCATAGTTGCCGCAATATTAATGCCTTTAAGTAGTGTAAGTGTAATTAGTTTTACCACTGCTGCCACTTGGATTTATGCTCGAAAGCGCGAATTATTTTAAGCGTCTATTTTAAATTATTTTCTTATGAACATTATATTTTTATTGATTGGTTGCAGTTTAGTATTGGCTGTTGGATTTTTAATAGCATTTATCTGGACTGTAAAAAGTGGGCAAATGGAAGATGATTATACACCTTCAGTTAGAATGTTGTTTGAAGACACTCCACCAGTTGCTGAAAAGAAGGAATTAAACACTGGCACTCCTTTGCAATAGCTGATATAAATCAGCGCACACTATAAGTTATGTCATTTTTCTGTCTGTTAGACAGAGATAATTTTGGTTCAGAATTTTAACACTCAAACTATGCAAATAGAAAACTTTAACTACGACAACCGGATTGTCCGGAATTTCATTATTGCCTCAGTTATATTTGGGGTAATTGGAATGTTGGTTGGGGTAATTGCAGCTATTCAGCTCTTTTATCCAGCCTTTAATTTTAACCTACCCTATACATCCTTTGGTAGAATTAGGCCGTTACATACAAATGCCGTAATT
Organism: Bacteroidota bacterium; assembly: GCA_027487835.1. Taxonomy (GTDB): domain Bacteria; phylum Bacteroidota; class Bacteroidia; order UKL13-3; family UKL13-3; genus B1. The sequence goes on from JAIYCU010000044.1 coordinate 109,757, forward strand.
TTTGCTTTTGTAGGGAATGCCATTTTTGCTGGTATTTATTACTCATTGCAAAGATTAACAAAGGCAAGGCTGTTCAGTGATTTCTTAAGTAATTTCCACTTTTGGGGATGGCAATTGATTATTCTTGCCGCAGCGGTTACACTACCCTTGGGTTATACAACCTCTAAAGAGTATGCAGAGTTAGAGTGGCCAATTGATATTGCCATTGCATTGGTTTGGGTAGCTTTTGGTGTAAATATGATTGGTACAATTGTAAAGCGCAGAGAGCGCCATATGTATGTTGCAATTTGGTTTTACATCGCAACGTTTGTTACGATTGCTGTTTTACATATTGTTAATTCCTTTGAATTGCCAATTAGTTGGACAAAAAGTTATATGTTATATGCTGGGGTACAGGATGCACTTGTACAATGGTGGTATGGACATAATGCGGTTGCATTTTTCTTGACAACTCCTTATTTAGGGATGATGTATTATTACTTACCTAAAGCTGTTAATCGTCCAGTATATTCTTATAAGTTATCTATTTTACACTTTTGGACCTTAATCTTCTTATACATCTGGGCTGGCCCACATCACTTATTGTATTCATCTTTGCCAGACTGGGCACAATCTTTAGGAGTAGTATTTTCTATTATGTTGATTGCTCCATCTTGGGGTGGTATGATCAACGGTTTATTAACTTTAAGAGGTGCTTGGGATAAAGTAAGAGATGAACCTGTATTGAAGTTTTTTGCGGTTGGTGTTACTGCTTATGGTATGGCCACCTTTGAAGGCCCCATGTTAAGTTTAAAAAATATCAACGCCATTGCGCATTTTACAGATTGGATTGTTGCACACGTTCACACAGGCGCTTTAGGTTGGAATGGCTTAATGACCTTTGGTATGTTTTATTGGATTGTTCCAAAAATTTATGGTACTAAATTGTATTCAAAATCTTTGGCAAATACACATTTCTGGATTTCAACCTTGGGTATTTTATTCTATGCAATCCCAATGTATTGGAGTGGTTTTACGCAAGGTATGATGTGGAAGGAGTTCTTGCCAGAAGGGATTTTAAAATATCCTAACTTCCTTGAGACAACTTTACAAGTGATTCCAATGCATGTAATGCGTTCTATTGGTGGAACCATGTTTTTATCAGGTGTATTTGTTATGATTTATAACTTGGTTAAAACTGCTGCAAGCGGCAAATTGATTGCAAACGAGCCAGCTTCTGCACCAGCTTTAGAAAAAGAGTACAAACCACACGGTAGCCACAATTACTGGCATAAAGCATTTGAAAGAAAGCCATTTACTTTCACGGTTCTAACAGTTTTGGTTGTCTTGATTGGTGGTTTAATAGAAATTGTGCCAATGGTAACCATTAAATCTAATGTAAAAACCATTACAAGTGTTAAGCCTTATACGCCATTAGAATTGCAAGGAAGGGATATTTACATCCGTGAGGGATGTGTTGGTTGCCATTCTCAAATGATTCGTCCTTTCCGCAGCGAAACTGAACGTTATGGTGAATACTCAAAAGCAGGCGAGTATGTATATGATCATCCATTTTTGTGGGGCTCTAAACGTACAGGGCCAGATTTGATGAGAATAGGTGGAAAGTATCCTGATAGCTGGCATTACAATCACATGATTGATCCAACTTCTATGTCACCAGGTTCTATTATGCCTGCTTATCCTTGGTTGGCAGAAGATGATTTGAACTCATCTAACACAGCCGATAAAATTAAGGCAATGCGCACTTTAGGTGTTCCTTATGAAGCCGGATTTGAAGATATTGCTGAAGCTGATTTGCAAAAACAAGCAGAAAAGATTGCAAGCAACCTAACCAAAGAAGGTTATCCTGTTGAAGCCAATAAAGAAATCATTGCCATGATTGCTTACTTACAAAGAATGGGAACTGATATTAAATTAAGTAATACCGCAAGTAAATAAAAAAGTAACGCCATGTTTAAACAACACATTCAAAATATGAGCGGTATTCAAGATGGATACCTCATTTTCTCCCTCATTGTATTCTTTTTATTCTTTGTGGGAGTATTGTGGTGGACTTTCACCGCTGATAAGAAGTATATAAAAGACATGGAAGAGAAACCATTTGAAAATTAATAAAAATATTCACATGAGAAATAAATTATCAATCAGTTTGGCAATGCTATTTTTTGCCAGCACATTGGGTGCCCAAACTACGGAGGTAGCCAATACCGGTCCTGGATTAACCAGCATTCTCATTGGTGTTAATGCAGTATTATTGTTGGTAGCAATTTTCTTGCTTCTAACTTTATCAAACGCTGTTCAACGCCTTCGCGCCAGTGAAAATGGGAAAGTACATTTAACATGGTGGGAGAGATTTGCCGCGTTAAAAACTGAAAAATCAGAAGAAGAACTAAAGTTAGATGAAGATTTTGATGGCATCTATGAGTTAGATAATCCAACGCCACCTTGGTTCAACTTTATTTTCTATACCACAATTATAATTGGAATACTTTACCTCCTAAACTACCATATATTGAAAACAGGCTCTTTGCAAGATGCAGAATATGTTGAGGAAATGGATGTAGCGAAAGCAAATACTGCGGCCTACTTGGCTAAAGCCGGTAATCTAATTGATGAAAGCAACGTAACTCTACTAGCTGATAAGGAAGGGATTGAAGCCGGAGCTAAAATTTACCAAGAAAAATGTGCCGTATGTCATATTAACGATGGTGGTGGCTCAGTAGGTCCAAACCTTACAGATCCTTATTGGTTGCATGGTGGAGATGTAAAGTCCATTTTCAAAACAATAAAATATGGTGTGCCGGCTAAAGGGATGGTTGCTTGGCAAAATTCATTTAATGGCAAACAAATGCAACAATTGGCAAGCTTTGTTAAATCTTTACAAGGTACAACCCCTGCAAAACCAAAAGAACCACAAGGAGAACTTTTTAATGAAGGGGGAGTTGTTGCTCCTGCAGATTCTACCACAAGTAAAGCTACTGCTTTGAAATAAGTTATTTAAAATGAAAAGCGCAGAGGCCCTCGATCAAAATCACTTTAGAGATGAATTGTCAAATGTAGATAAAAAAGGAAAACGCCTTTGGATACATCCAAAGAAACCCAATGGGCGTTTTTATAACTATCGCACTTGGTTCTCTTGGTTTTTGATGGCCCTTATGTTTATTGGTCCTTTCCTTAAACTTAATGGCCGGCCTTTGTTGCTTTTAAATGTCCTAGAAAGAAAGTTTATCATTTTTGGAATGGTGTTTTGGCCGCAAGACCTTAACCTATTTGCACTGCTCATGCTTTCTTTTATTCTCTTTATTGTGCTTTTTACTGTTTTGTTTGGACGCGCTTGGTGCGGTTGGGCTTGCCCTCAAACCATCTTTATGGAAATGCTATTTAGAAAAATAGAATACTTTATTGATGGAGATAGTAACCAACAAAAAAAGCTTGCAAGCCAAGAATGGAATACTGAAAAAATTACCAAAAGGGTGTTCAAACACACCCTTTTTTGGATTTTATCTTTTGTGATTGCCAATACTTTTTTAGGCTATATTATTGGAATTGATGAACTAAAATTATTGGTAACGGATGGCCCACTTGCTCATATAGGTAAGTTTATATCTTTAGCCATTTTTACCTCCGTTTTTTATTTTGTTTTTGCTTCGCTTCGCGAGTTGGTTTGTATTTTTATCTGTCCATATGGAAGGTTACAAGGCCTTATGCTTGATAAAAATTCTATGGTTGTTGCATACGACTTTGTAAGGGGTGAACCGCGAGGTAAAATAAAGAAACAAGAAGAAACACCTAAAGGAGATTGTATCGACTGTAAATTATGTGTGAATGTATGCCCAACCGGAATTGATATTCGTAATGGCACCCAATTAGAATGCATCAACTGCACTGCATGCATTGACGCCTGTGATGAGGTGATGGTGAAAATTGAAAAACCAAAAGGCTTAATTCGTTTTGCCTCACTAAATAATATAACAGAAGGTAAAAAGTTAAAATTGAATTTGAGAAATGGCGCTTATGGTGTAGTTTTGTTAGCCTTGTTGAGTGTATTTGTTTTTTTACTTTCTACAAGAAAACAAGTTGAAACTACCTTGCTAAGAACGCCAGGAATGCTGTATCAAAAGCAGGCAGATGGAAAAATAAGTAACTTGTATTCTATTGAGTTTGTAAATAAGACTTTTAATGAATTGCCTATTACGCTTAAACTAGTGGAACCTGCCGAAGCAGAAATAAAACTAGTGGAAGGCGATATTGTGGTGGTTCATAAAGAAAGTGTTGCTAAGGTGAGTTTCTTTCTATCAATGAAGCCCGAAAATGTAAAGCGTTTAAATACGCCCATTCGTATTCAGGTTTTAAGTAATGGTAAACTTATCGAAGAAATGAAATCAAAATTCAATGGGCCTGTTTTTAAAACAAAATGAAAATGAAATTTAACTGGGGAGCTAAACTTGTATTCTTTGCCTTGCTATTTATGACTTTTATCGTTGTGCTGGTGGTTCGAATTATGCGCACCGATATGCCAATGGTAGAAGAAAACTATTACGAAAAAGGATTAAATTACCAACAGGAAATTGATAATAGCGCACGCACAGATTCTATGGTGCAATTCAACGTATTTAATGACGACAGCGGCTATCAACACCTTGTAATTTTAAACATTTCAAGCGCAGATATTCCAGATGGTAAACTGGTCTTTTACCGCCCCTCAGACGCTGCACAAGATGCGGAAGCAAATCTCTCTATTCCTTCAAAGAAGGTATTTGAGTTCCCCTTGCACACGTTAAAGCCAGGTAAATGGACGCTAAAGTTTACGTGGACAAGAGACGGGCAGAAATATAAAATAGAAAAGCCTATCACGCGCTAATGTTATTTATTACCGCATTTTTAACTGGAATTCTTGGAAGTTTCCATTGTGCAGGAATGTGTGGTCCAATTGCATTTGCTTTGCCTTCCCAACAACTTGGAAAGGTTAATTTTTATTTAGGCAGGCTCATTTATAATTTAGGTCGAATTCTTACCTATTCATTTCTTGGTTTATTAATGGGATTGTTTGGTTCAGGCCTTAAACTAGCTGGCATACAACAAAGCCTAAGCATTGCCGCAGGCCTTTTTATTTTGGGTTGGGCTGCGTTTCAATTTTTTGGATTAAGGCTGGTCAAATTTCAACCTTTAAGTATGTTTGGTAAAGGCCTATTTTCTAAACTGATGAGCAATTCTTCTTTCCTGTCCTTGGCCGCTATCGGTTGCTTAAACGGACTCCTACCCTGTGGATTTGTGTATCTTGCTTTGGTAGGTTCAACAGTTACACAACATCCAATAGATGCAGCTTTGTTTATGGCAATTTTTGGCTTAGGAACTTTACCCATGATGTTTGGTGTTTCTATAATAGGCCAATTTTTATCTCAAAAAGTACGCTCAAACCTCAATAAATTAAGTCCGGTATTTGCTTTAATTATTGGCGTGTTATTTATTTTACGTGGCCTAAATTTAGGCATTCCTTATCTGAGTCCTGCCATTAATTCAACACAAATTGAGGCTGCACAATGCCATTAAATTTGTTTGCTAAGGCTAGCCAATCCTAAAAAATTTTGTATCAAATCTAAGCCTGAATTTGTTAAACAAGATTCTGGATGAAATTGAATTCCATAAATAGGAAGCTCAATATGTTTTATGGCCATTATTTCACCATCGTCTTGGCTATGTGCAATGGCAGTTAGGCTTTCAGGAAGATTTCTTAATACTAAAGAATGATATCGAGTTGCCTTAAATTGCTTTTCAATTGTTAAAAATAATTCGTCATCATAATGGATGATTGTACTTACTTTTCCATGCATTGGTTTTAGTCCTTTTTCTAACCTTGCTCCAAAATATTCTCCAATTGCCTGGTGTCCTAAACATACCCCTAAAATAGGAAGTTCCTGAATGGCCATTGAAAGTATTTGCATTAGATTTCCTGCTTCTTCCGGTCTCCCTGGCCCTGGTGAGATTACCAATGCATCATATGCTTGAAGTTGTTGGTTTGTGATTTTAACATCATTTCTAATCACTTCACAATCTGCTCCTGATTGCTCCAAATAATCCTTTAACATGAAAGTAAATGAATCGAAATTATCAATTAATAGAACTTTCATACGAGCAAGGAATTATAAACATGATAGGTTTTTGCAATGTGCTTTTCCCAACTAAATAGTTTTATCCTTTGTCTTGCTAATTCTTTTAGTTCGGTTTGAACCAAAAGGTTTGCTCGAATAGTTTCGATTTGTTGGGCAAGTTCCTGCGCCTTGTGTGGTTCAAAAAACAATGCAGCCTTTTCAGCCACTTCTCTAAAAACAGGGATGTTACTTAACAGGGTAGGCGTTTGGCAGCTCATGGCTTCTAAAATGGGAATGCCAAAACCTTCACTTAAACTAGGATAAATAAATACTAAAGCCTTCTCATACACATACTTTAGTTGTGCGTCATTTAACTTATAATGTAGAACTTTGTTTGCGATATTTGCACCCTTAAATTTTAACTTTTCTGTCTTGCTAAAATTTTGACCTCCGCAGCAAACCAAATAAAGACTAGGTTCTTTTTGAACCAATATTTTATAAGCAGCCAATACTACCTCGAAATTTTTATAGGCGCCTCGTTCACCTACAAATAATAAATAGTTGGCAGGTAAATGAGGTACGATTTGTGATTGGACAGGCAGGTTTTGGGCGAGATGTATAATACTTACAGATTTTGATTTAGTAAAGGGGTAATAATGCTCCATTTCTTCCTTGGTTTGTGCAGAAACTACAATTATATGATCGGCACGTTTAAGGTTGCGCTCCTTTACTTTTGATAAGAGGTCGCTATTTTTTTCATGGGTAAGGTCGTGCAGGGTAAAAACCAATTTAGTTTGTTTGGGTAGCGATTCAAAAAAATAGTCGGAATAAAAACTAGGGTGGAATATCTCAATGTCTCCTTTTTTGAGCAATTCGTTTGTATGTGTATGACTCAGGCCACCAACAATTAATCGAGTTAATTTGCCCTTTAAAGGAAAGTTTAACTCCTTTAAAAATGGTCTTAATTTGCTCAATTTAGCTTGTTGGAGGTATTCGTTTTCGCTGTAATTATTGGCAAATTGCAAATCGATGTTTGGAAAGTTAGTTGCGGCTTTAATAAGTTCAATAAAGATTCTGCTTACCCCACCAAATCTTTGGCGAATGAATATTTCATCATCTATAAGAATTTTCATTTTTTGCATCTTTTTGAGAAGCTTGGTTTTAGGGCAGTCTAATTGGGTTATTTTGATGTTTTATCTAAATAAAAACAAGTATTAACAGATTTTGCCACTAATTCATAATCTTGCTCAGTTAGAAAATTATGCACCTTATCTTTCATAAGGGATTCCATATTTTTCAATAGTACCTCCGCTAAAACATATTTTGGTCGGTATTTCTTCCAATTATTTGATTGTAAAACTTGTAAATCATGCCCCTCTACATCAACTGTCATAAAACTAATCGATTGATTATTGGGTAAATGTTTTTCTAAAAGATGGTCTAAACGTTGTGTTTTAATCTCTTTTTCAAAAGCCAATTTGCTGCCTTTTGATAGGTGAAATTCACAAACAGTTTTGTCTAAAGTATTAAGGGCAGGCTCCTCAAAGGCATAATACGTTAGGGTATGGGGCATGTCAGAAATTGCCGCTTCTAAGTTTATGTCATTGGGCCTTTTTTTTCGAAATATCTCCATACTACCAGGCATGGCATCTATGTTTATTCCGTTCCAACCCTTTTTATAAAAAAAATAGGTATTTGAAAATCTATAGGGATGGTGGGCACCAATATCTAAATAAAACCCTTTTTGTGTTCCTTCAAAGAATCTAGCAAGAATAAGGTCTTCCCCTTCTTGGGCATAAGATTTTCTATGGTACCCGAGTATGTTTTGCTTTAATTGGTAAAGTTTAAGGGAAAAATTGTTTGTCATTTTTTTTAGTTAAATCGAAGTGCCGTTTGCAAACTTATTTATTTTTTGGTTCAACCCAACATAAAGGAAATTCCTAAAATTAAATTTGCCCAAATAATAAATTGTCTATATTTGGCCTACAAAACAGCGTGAATGGATTATCATATTCGCAAAGAAGGCAAATTTAATTACATAGATGAAGGCGAGGGCGATGTGCTAATCTTGCTTCATGGATTATTTGGCGCGCTTAGCAATTGGAAAGATGTGCTGGGTCATTTCAGCAAGGGACATCGTGTGGTTATCCCATTAATGCCAATTTTTGAAATGAATATTCTAAAGCTTAGTGTGGAAGGATTGGCAAATTTTATTCATGATTTTATTGAATTCAAAGGTTTTGAAAAAGTACATATTTTAGGTAATTCACTTGGCGGGCATGTTGCATTGGTCTATGTTAAGAAACATCCTTCTAAAGTTAAGACTTTATTGTTAACTGGCAGTTCGGGCCTATATGAAAATGCTTTTGGAGCTTCCTATCCAAGAAAAGGTGATAAATCCTTTTTAAAAGAAAAAATTAGTCAGACTTTTTATGACCCAGCTTCTACAACTGATGAATTGGTAGATGAGGTGTATGAGACCATTCAGGATAAAGGGAAGTTGCTTCGTATTTTGACCATGGCAAAATCCGCCATTAGACATAATATGCGTAACGATATTCCTAACTTTAATATGCCTGTTTGTTTAATTTGGGGTCAACAAGATACTATTACACCACCTGAAGTTTGTGACGAATTTCATTCATTATTCCCAAATTCTGAAAAGCACTTTATTGATAAATGCGGCCACGCACCGATGATGGAACAGCCCTTAATTTTTAATGAAATAGCATCTACTTTTTATGCTAAACAAATAAAAGCGTAAATTATGTTTGCTATCCAATTTGTGTCGCAAGAGCTTTTTCCTCTAAAACGCTCAGATTCAGCTGAAAATGCTTTGCTTTTTATGGAAGATTGGCAAGTGAAAGAATTGCCAATTGTTGAAGCTGGATTTATAGTAGGCATGGTTACCTATTTGCAAGCACAAGCTAATGAGGGGCAGCGTGTTGATGAATTTATGCAAGCTGCAACTCTTTTTACTGGTGCAAGTCATTTACATATTTGGGATGTTTGGAAAATCATGGTTGCAAATAAATTTAGTACCCTTTGCTTGCAAACTAATGAAGGCGTTTTTGCTGGTCAAATACAGATTAAAGTTTTAGCACAACAATCATTTTCACATTCTGCTTTAATGCAGGATGGGGCTATTTTAGTACTAGAGGTTGAACCAATCCAATATTCGCTTGCAGAAATTGCAAGGATTTGCGAAGCAAATGAATCGAAAATCATTCAGTTGATGATTGAGCCGCTCAAAAATGAAAAGAATTTATTGCATGTTTCCATAAAATTAAATACCAGTTATCCGTCGCATACCATTGCTAGTTTAGAGAGGTTTGGATACCACGTTTTGTTTAGTAGCGGAGAAACAGACCCTAATCATTCCTTAGACGATAGATACAGATGGCTGGTAAAATACCTTAACACATAACCCATGCGCTTAGCTATTTTTGGTAAATATTTTAAGGAAGAACGCTTTACTGCAATCCAATTGTTTTTTGAAACCCTACTAGAAAGGAAAATCTATTTTGCTGTTTACAGAAAATATTATGACGATTGCATTAGAAATGGCTTGAACCTACCAAGCAACCTGCCTCTTTTTAATATGCATGAAGATTTTTTGGAAGGTAATTTCGACTTTCTATTTAGTATTGGCGGTGATGGAACTATTTTGAATAGCATCGAAATAATGCGAGAAAATCCAATTCCTATTATTGGGATAAATACGGGTAGGCTTGGATTTTTAGCAGGCGTTGCAGCCTCTGATTCGGCTTCCATTATAAGTGAATTGGAAAAGGGTAGGTTTACGCAAGATAAAAGGACATTATTAGAATTGGCTTCTAACAAGCCTTTGTTTGGGGGCGTTCGGTATGCTTTGAACGATTTTGTGCTGCACAAAAAAGATAGTTCAAGTATGATTACCATCCATACTTATATCAATGGAGAGTTTCTTAACTCATATTGGAGCGATGGTTTGATTATTTCAACTCCAACAGGTTCTACCGGTTATAATTTGAGTTGTGGAGGTCCAATTTTATATCCTAGTTCTCAGAGTTTTGTAATTACGCCCATTGCCCCACATAATTTAAATGTTCGGCCTATCATTATTTCGGATCAAAATGTAATTTCCTTTGAAATTGAAGGCCGTAGCAGCAGTTTTCTTGCAACGCTTGATTCTCGGTCGGAGAGCATAGATAATAACACGCAATTAGCCATTAAAAAGGCTGATATAGAACTTTGTTTGCTAAGGTTTAATGGAAACAACTATTTGGGTACCCTCCGAGAAAAGCTACTTTGGGGTCATGACAACCGAAATTTTAAGGCTTAAGCAGAATATTTGATATCAATTTGCACTTTCCACACGTTTAACTTTGTGATTTGATGTTTTTCAGTATTTTTGCCTTTATGCGCATTTTAAAAAGCTCTATATTAATTGCCTTGAACCTACTTTTGGTTTCAGGTTTAAAATCTCAAAATGTTGAGGTGGGATTAATGTTGGGGGCCTCTAATTACCTTGGAGACCTTAGCAATGAAACCTTTTTAATGAAGGAAACAAAATTTGCTGCTTCTATTTATGGCAGGTATAATTTTCTGCCTCGCTTTTCAATGAAAGGATTTATTGGGTACGGACAAATTGCCGGAGACGATAATAATTTCGCTGCAGAGACTAGAAGTTACGCTGGAGTTGACGATTTTAAATTTAATTATTATCGTAACTTAAATTTTTATTCAGATATTTATGAGGCTTCTGTTCATGCAGAATATAACCTTTTAAAAATGGACCTAAATGGATATCAGTCCCGACCGTTTATTCCATATGTTTTTGGTGGAATCGGGATTTTTCACTTTAATCCAAAAAGTACCTTTCAAGGTAAAGAGGTTGAGCTACAGCCCTTGGCAACGGAAGGCCAAGGCTCTACCACCTATAACGACAAGCCAAAATATGCGCTAACTTCAGTTTGTTTTCCTGTGGGTTTAGGCTTTAGACAAAAAATTGGAGATGATTTTTTTGTAGGCTTCGAAGCTGGTTTGAGGTTTACTACCACCAATTATTTAGATGATGTAGGTGGTTTGTATGCTTCTAATTCGGTTGTATATGGTGCTACTGGCAGAACAGGTTTATTCATGTCTGATAGAAGTTGGGAAAGAGATCCTAATGCAAATCCATCGAATGAATTTCCAATGACAGAGAATTTCCTTTTTCAAGAAAGTCAGAAAAGAAGCGATAAACAAACCTTTAAGAATGATGTATATTTCATGGCTGGCATAACTATTTCTTATGTGATAAGGTTTAGAGGTCAAGGTTGCCCAACCTTTTAATTGTTCATGAATAATTTAGTTCTGATAAGTTTGTTTGCAACTTTTGCAATTAATGCCAGCGCCCAAAGGGTAGAATTTGGCTTGCAAGCAGGTGCATGCAATTATTGGGGCGACCTTTCACCCAAGGTTATAGCAAAAGAGACGCATTTCACGTCTGGATTATTCATGAGGGTAAATTTAAATAATACTTGGGCCATAAAAGGGGAATTTAATAGGTACCAAGTCTCTGGCACGGATCAAAATTTTGAATTTAATAAAAATCGAAACCTAAGTTTTTCAAGTCCTATTAATGAAGGTGCTATTATTTTTGAATACAACTATTCAAAATATGGCCCCTTTATCCTTGATAAAAAGTTCACCTCTTATTTCTACGCAGGATTAGGCGGCTTCACATTTAATCCGCAAGCTACCTTAAAAGGTAAGGTGTATGATTTAAGAGATTTTCAAACAGAAGGGCAAGCCTATAGCAGATTTTCCATGGCAGTTCCTTTTGGAATGGGAATTAAATGGATGTTGAGTAATAGATTTGCTTTAGAGGGGCAATTTGGTTTTAGAAAGACATTCACAGACTACTTAGACGATGTGAGTACCGTTTACCCAGATGTACAAGCTCGTTTAAATGATGGTGGGCTAATAGGTGCCACCCTTACAGATAGATCAATAGAAACTTATGGAACGCCACAATATGCCAAAGGGTATAAAAGAGGAAATTCAAATCATAATGATTGGTATATGAGCGCTACTATTTCTATTGCCATGCGTTTAAATACAAAAATAAAGTGCGCAAGATTTTATTAAATTCGCACCCTTACCTTAGTTAGAAAATGAGTTTGAAGGAAAAGATAGATGAAAAAAAGTTGCCAGAGCACATAGCCATCATTATGGATGGTAATGGTCGTTGGGCAAAGGGGAAAGGAAAACTCAGAATTTTCGGGCACCATAATGGAGTTACTACTGTAAAAACAATCACTGAGGCATGTGCAAAAGTGGGTGTTAAGTACCTTACACTGTACGCCTTTTCCACAGAGAATTGGAACAGACCCGCATTTGAAGTTAAAGCATTAATGGAGTTATTGGTAGATACAATGCGCAAAGAGTTGCCAACGCTACAGAAAAACAATATTAAACTCTCTTTCATAGGAAATTTTGATGATTTACCTGTAAAATGTCAACAACAGTTAAATGCAACAATGGAGGCCACTTCCCAAAACACACGTATGAATCTTGTGTTGGCATTAAGTTATAGTGCAAAATGGGATTTGGTTCAAGCCATAAAAAATATTGCTACGGATGTTAAAGGCGGAAAATTAGCAGAGGCTGAGATTACAGATAAGTTAATTAACTCTTATTTGTCTACCCGCAACATGCCACATCCAGAACTAATGATAAGGACGAGCGGCGAAAAAAGAATTAGTAACTTTTTGCTATGGGAAATCGCTTATAGTGAATTATACTTTTCGGACAAGTTATGGCCAGATTTTACGGAAGAGGATTTATACCAGGCCATTTTAGATTACCAACAAAGAGAAAGACGATTTGGAAAAACAAGCGAACAAATAAGCAACAAGGCATGAAAAGTAAGTTAATCGTATTTTGTTTCTTTTTGGCGCTAATTGGATTTGCAGATGCCCAACAATTGTCTGGTGATACCTCGCGTTACATGGATATTAATTATAATAATCCTAAACAATATGTAATTGAAGGTATCAATGTAATTGGCACTGAATATTACGATAAAAGTGTTCTTGCAGTTATTTCTGGTTTGAGCCTAGGTCAAAAAATTCGTATCCCTTCAGAAGATATTGCAAAGGCAATCAATAACCTTTGGAAGCAGAAGTTATTTGAAGATGTAAAAATAATAGTGAGTAAAATTGAAGATGATAAAGTATGGTTTGAGATTCATTTGAAAGAAAAGCCTCGCCTCTCTTCATTCACCATCAAAGGTCTTAAAAAAGGCAAGGCCGAGGAATTACGCGAACAACTTACTTTGCGCGCAGGTCAAATCATTACAGAAAATGTGCTAAATAGTACCAATCGCGAAATACGTAAGTACTACGAAGAAAAGGGCTTCTTAGATGCATACGCCACCTTTGAGCAAATTCCAGATGCCGCAAAAACAAATACAGTGAAACTGCGCATCAATGTAGTTAAAGGGAATAAAATCATTATCTCTAATATAGATTTTGTTGGCAATAAAGAGGTTGAGGCCAAAAAATTGAGGAAGGCGATGAAAGATACTAAAATGAAAAAGTATTTTTTCACTAAGTCTAAATATATAGAGGACACCTACCAAGAAGATAAACAAAATATTTTGAACAAATACCTAAGTCTAGGCTATAGGGATGCAACCATTGTTAATGATAGCATTTGGAGAGATAGCAAAGGCATTAGAATTAGAATGAATGTTTTTGAAGGTCAGAAATATTATTTTAGAAATATCACTTATGTAGGTAATTCTAAATATTCAAGCGATACACTTAATAGAATTCTTAGAATTAAACGCGGTGATATCTTTGATCAATCAATCCTTGATTCAAGGCTTAATGGAAGCCCAGATGGTAACGATATCTCTACACTTTATATGGATGATGGGTATTTGTTCTTTAGAGTTGATCCAGTTGAGGTTGCCATTGAAAAGGATTCTATTGATTTAGAAATTAGAATCATGGAGGGTAACCAAGCCTACATAAATAAAATAACCGTAAGGGGAAATTCCAAAACCAGTGATCATGTGGTTCTAAGGGAACTTAGAACGAAACCTGGCCAACTTTTTAGTAAAACTGATGTAACCCGATCTATTCGTGAATTAGCCCAAATCGGATATTTTAACCCAGAGGCTTTAAATGTAAATCCAGTACCAAATCCAAATAATGGTACGGTGGATATTGAATACATTGTAGAGGAACGTGCCAATGATCAAATTGAATTAAGTGGGGGCTGGGGTGCAGGTTTTGTGGTTGGTACCTTAGGTTTGACCCTAAATAATTTTTCGGTAAGAAAGGCGGGCAAAAGCAAATATTGGAATCCAATTCCATCTGGTGATGGTCAGCGAGTTTCTTTGAGGGCCCAAACCAATGGTAGTTTTTTTCAATCTTATTCTGCATCCTTTACTGAGCCTTGGCTCGGTGGTAAGCGCCCTAATTCTTTGACCACTTCTGTTTTTCACTCTATTCAGTCTAATGGTCGACAAGGGGAGTTGCGTTCGGGTTTGTATACCACAGGCGCTTCCATTGGATTGGGTAAACGTTTGCGCTGGCCAGACGACTTTTTTACAGTGCAGTATCAATTAAGTTATCAATTGTACAATAATGATCCAGATGCCAATGGGAACATATTTTTTGGAACCATACCTAATGGCAAATCTAGTAACCTAAGTTTTAGGGTAATATTGGGTAGAAACTCAACCGACCAACCTATTTATCCAAGAAATGGATCAAACATTTCCTTAAGTTTGCAATTTACGCCACCTTATTCTTACCTCAATGGGAAGGATTATTCGGGTCAAGATGTAATCGCAAATACACAATGGTTAGAGTTTTATAAGTGGAAATTTGATGCAACTTGGTTCAATAGAATTGCTGGTAATAAGCGTCCTTTGGTATTAATGACTCGAGTAAATTTTGGATTTTTAGGTTCTTATAATCCAAGGATGAGTGTTACACCATTTGAACGTTTTTGGGTAGGTGGTTCAGGCTTAACTGGTTTTAGTTTGGATGGCAGAGAGTTAGTGGCATTAAGAGGGTATCAAGATAATTCACTTACACCTTATACAATTAATTCAACAACAGGTGCGTATCAACAAACAGGTGCCACCATTTATAATCGTTATACAATGGAATTAAGGTATCCAATATCTTTAAATCCACAGGCAACGGTTTTTCCACTGTTGTTTTTAGAGGCAGGCGGTACTTGGTTAAATGAAAGAAAATTTAATCCATTTGAGGTAAATCGATCATATGGGTTGGGTGTTAGGATATTTTTACCAATGTTTGGGATGATTGGTTTAGATTATGGTTGGGGTATAGATTTACCCCCAAATCATCCTAATCCTTCTAGAATTAACGGCGGTAACTTTCACTTTTTATTGGGTCAACAATTTTAAAAGGTATGAAATTAAAGAAATTTATAGGGGTTCTGGTATTCTTTCTCTTGGTAGGAAGTGCCAAAGTATCTGCACAACGCTTCGCGTATGTTGATACTGATTACATCATGGATATGTTGCCAGATTATAAATCGGCACAAAGGCAATTGGATTTAATTGCAGAAAATTGGCAAAAGGAAGCAGAAGCCATGAAGCAAGAAATTGATAAAATGCAGAAAGAGTATCAAGCAGAGGAGGTTTTACTCACTGAAGAATTAAAGAAAAAGAAAGAAGCCGAAATAAAAGCCAAAGAAGCAGAACTAAAAGATTTTATGAATAAAAAGTTTGGCTATGAGGGAGAACTTTTTAAAAAGCGTCAAGAATTGGTAAAACCTATCCAGGATAAAGTTTTTGATGCCTGTCAAAAAATTGCAAAACAAAGTGCCTTAGACTTTATATTTGCCAAGGGTGGAGAGGTAATCATGATGTACAGCAACGCCAAATATGATAAGAGTGACGAGGTCTTGGCTGAGTTGGGGGTTAGTGTAACCAAAAACAAAGGTCAAGGCAGCGAACAGGGCAAACCAGCGCCCGGTGGTAGGTAGCTGGCACGATTTTAGAAAGAAATAATTTAACCAATAATTACACAAATGAAAAACAATTTTAGAATCCTGGTTGCTTTTTTTGCCATGCTGATTTTGGCAGGAAGCAACGTTAATGCACAAAAAATCGGATACGTAGACCTGCAAGAACTTATGCAACTAATGCCTGAATACAAAAAGGCAAATACCGATATGGAAGCTTTTGGAAAATCTTTAGAAGATGAGTTGAAGAAAATGAGTGATGAGTTTCAAAAGAAAGTTGCTGATTATCAAAAGGGCGAAAAGACTATGCCTGAAGCAATTCGCAATGTGAAGCAACAAGAGTTGCAAGATATGCAAACTCGCATCCAAGATTTTCAGCAAAGTGCACAAGAAAACATTCGTAAAAAAGAAGCTGAACTATTAAAGCCAATTATTGAAAAAGCCAAAGGTGCAATTGCACAAGTAGCTAAAGAAAGCGGTTACACTTATATCATGGATAGCAGCGTGGCTGGTTTCTTATACAAGCCTGAAGAAACTAATGTTTTAGCAGCTGTTAAAAAGAAATTGGGTATACTATAATTTTTTAATTCATCAAATTTAAAAGGCTGCCTGATTTCAGGCAGCCTTTTTTGTTTTATTTTCATACCTTGCAGTAGCATGAACACAACTCCAAAACCTATTCAACCCATTGGTATTTTCGATTCTGGCATTGGAGGTCTAACCGTTGCCCGCGCCATTACCAAATTACTCCCTAATGAAAAGATAATTTATTTTGGGGATACAGCCCATATGCCATATGGCGAGAAGAGTGCAGAAGCTATTAAACAATATTCTATTAAGATTGCAGAATTCTTAAAGTTTAAAAACTGTAAGATGATTGTAATTGCCTGCAATACTGCTTCTGCTGCTGGATATAAAGCCGTGTTAAGGCATACCGGTATGAAAGATTTAATTGTGAATGTAATTGACCCTGCTGCAGACTATGTAGTTAAGAATTATTATAGAAAGAAAATTGGTGTTATTGCTACCAAACGTACCGTTAGTTCCAATGTTTATAGTAAACGCATTTCACATTTAGATCCAGTTGCAGATGTTGCCCAGTTGGCCACACCACTTTTGGCACCTATGATTGAAGAAGGTTTTTATAATAATAAGATTAGCCAAACCATTATCAATTCTTATTTATCTAAATCTAAACTTGGTGATATAGATGCCCTTATTTTAGGTTGCACCCACTATCCTTTAATTAAGAATGAGATTCAAAAGTTTTATGGCAAGAAGGTTTCAGTAATTGATAGCAGCGAAGTTGTAGCTAACCATGTAAAATTAGTGCTTCAAAAACATGATTTACTAAATCCTGGAAGCAGATTTGGCTTAAGTAAGTCTGACAAGCAATTTTTTGTTAGCGACTATACGCAAAGCTTCGAAGAATCGAGTAAAATATTTTTTGAAGAAAAAGTAAAATTGAAACAATTTAATATTTGGGAAGACTAATACTAAAACTATGAAAAGAACATTTTTCCTATTGATTTTCGCCTTTAGTATCGCCATTATTTTTAGTAATTGTAATTGCGAAAACACGCAAAATAAAGTGATTGATTTTAATCCTAAGCAAAAGTCTTTTTTTGCCGAGTTCCCCAATGGTTATTCTACCTTGAGTTTTAAATCTAATTTTGGTCAAACTGCTCCTTATGGTGTCAATAATTATTTTTATGAGCAACAGGGTCCAACCCTAAAAGATGGACCCTGCCCGGTTTATAGAATGTATGAGGCCAGAGAGATTAACTACTCTACTTATGGGTCGAATTTTTATGAGTCAATCAACTTTAGAGTGTCAGCTGATAACCAACCTGGTATTTTTGAAATTCGCGTCAATCAATACGAGCCAAACTATTCTAATGGCTATATCAAAGTAGATTTACACAATCCTAATCTCTTCATTGAAGGAGGTTTTGATAATGCTGAGCCTTTTAAAAATGGTTTTATTGAAATTGGCGATACCACTATATATGGTAGAAACTATAATGACATTTATGCTTTGAAAATTAGTAAACGCTCTACTGCATTATCCGGCGAACTAAAAGAATTATATCTATCCTTTTCTAAAGGTTTAGTTGCATTAAAGCGAGTTAACAATGTTATTTGGATGGCTGAGTAAATACCTTTTTTATTGTTTTTTCAGTGTGCTTATTGCACCTAAAAACACTATTTCCCCTAATAAGAACACTGGCCAATTATATGATTTTGGAATTAAAGTTCTGATGCCAGAGAGTAAATCAAAATTGATATCTTTTTTATAAATCTCAATTAGAATAGCTGTTGAGTCTGCCATAAAAGTATAGAGCATTACTGCAAATCCTAATGCGCTCAATGCCCAAAATGTTCTGTGTAGCACAATGGCTTTTCCTTGTTTCTTTTTATGCAACACCAACAAGTGTAATCCAATAAAACTTGCAGAAACTAAACAAGGAGCCAGTACAGGTCCAATCCATGGAACAGGCAATAAGAAAAGTAAATCCCAATCTAAAATGCTTGCAGGCCAGTTTAGAAATACTTTTAAGAATACATAATAAAATATATCCCAAATACCAAAGCTAAACAGAAAGGCTGTGAAGCGCTCTGTTTTGGTTTCACCATTCATGTACCCAATACTGCCTAGCATAATTATGGTAGCAAGTTCCCTAAATAACTCTGTGATCAGCAGGGTTGAACCAATTGTCTCTACCGGAAATTTGAATCCTTCTGGATAGAATAAAGCACGTAAATATATTACAACAGCTGTTTCTAGCATGGCCATGGCAATGCTAAATAGGGTAAGGTTAATAAGTTTTGCTTTCATGTTTTTATTTTGAATTAGCGATTTCGTGTAACTCGTTTAATGTTTTTTGGTTGGATAGGTTGTATGACTTCCAAGTTCTGCTATTTACGTGTTGCAGCATGGCATCATACAACATGCGCGATTCGAATGGGTAATCAGCTAATTGATTTGGCGGTATAACTTCTCTATAAGCCTTTTTTATAGTGTAGTCTGAGTACGAT
This sequence comes from Bacteroidota bacterium, assembly GCA_027487835.1. GTDB lineage: Bacteria > Bacteroidota > Bacteroidia > UKL13-3 > UKL13-3 > B1. The sequence continues at coordinate 128,866 of JAIYCU010000044.1, forward strand.
GCAATTGCAGGATAGGCAGCATAAGAAAGTTTGTATAAGTAGTCAATATCTGCTGCCTTATTGGTGTTAATTGCATTCGCAACATGATGATTGGCAATAATGCGATCCCAATTAATACTTGTAGAAGCCATTAATAACGTAAACCAAACAAGGGTGTTGGTTTGAACCAAAAAATAGTTGCTAAGTTTGTATTTTATTTTGATATAGGTGAGTCCTAGCCCAATGCTAGCGCAGCAAAGGAAAAAGTAAACACCAATTCTTTTATAGGTATAAAGATGTTCTTCTTGAATGTATATATGGTTTCTATAAGCCGCTGTAAAAACCAACCAAACATTTAAGCCTATCCATACATAACTTAAAATTTTATTGGTTTTATTTTTATTGAAACTTTGACTTCCTCTAAATACCCATAGAATAATACTTATTGCAAATAGGATAGACCAAATAAGGGCATCAACTCCTTGGTGAACATATTCAGAAAAGGAGATTCCTTCTGGCATTATGTGTTGTGATAAGTAAAAGGTATCAATCACATTTACCAATAGCAAAAGTAGGTTCAAACCGAAAAATACAACTTTAGCCAATAACTGCTCTGTAGATTCATTAACTGAGACTCCAAAAATGGTATATGATTTATAATCGCTATAACTTAATAAACTGCTGAGTGCACTTTCCTTTTCTGCAAGATGTTTTAGGATAAATGGTTTAAAAAATGTACTTAGCAATACAAACCCAATCAAATAATGAAACAATACGGGAATAGAAATAAAGTCAAAGTTGAGCCCTTTAATAAATGTATCAAAGCCTACGCTCATGTTTCTGTAGATGCCAAAAAATACGATGAAAACAAGGGTGCTTAAGGTTGTTATTAGTTTGTAATTTGCAGAAGATGGCGGATTACTTTCGTTAGATTCTTCTTGAATCTCGTCATTGTTTTCTTTACTAAAGTACTTGCTTATTTTTAATAAGGGCGTAGTAATAAATGCGTAAATGCCTTGGATTAAATAACCCATAATGGATAGGTTTGGCAAGGCTAAACTTACTGCCAGCAATAGCAATGAAATTACATTTGCAAAGGCAGAGAGAAAGTGCCCATGCAGCGCGGCAAAGCACGAAGAAAAAAGTGCTGCAAGGCTAAAGCCTAGGTTAATTTTTTCTTTCATTTGTTTCGGGTTGAACCAAAAGAGAGTGCCGATTAGCAAGATGTTTAACAAGAGAATGTTAAGGCCAATGCCTTCTTGGTAAAGGAGAAAGGTATAGGTCAATGCCACTACCAGACTGATTTTATTTGTATGCATCATATTAATTTAAGTTTGTTTTGTTTTGATAAGCGAGTGCTTGGCGCATCCTGTAAAGCAATAGCAGGTTTATAAGAATGGGTGCGCAAATAAAAATGCCAAAGAATGGTACGATTGCATATAAGATATAGCCCTTTATAGCAAGCATCACAAAAGGAACCATGGCTATGATTATTAAAATAATACAAGTGGTTTCAAACACAAATAGAATGGCAGGATGATTCCATTTAAGCCATAAAGTTTTGCTAAGGAAGTATGCTATTAGAACAAGGAAGTAGTAAAAGAGTATGCGGGTTAGCGTTTCTTCAGGTAGTAATAGTATGTGCATACCTGGATTAAGGTCGCCGCTTGGTTCTACATAGTTGTTTATTTGAGTGGCAATGCTGGGTAAAACAAGCAGCACTAATGCATCGGTAAACCAGCTTTCAAGGTTATTAAAGTTTTTGGAAAGCGGTTTATGAATTGCTTTGCTGATTTTAATGATCAGGTAGGTGAGTCCTCCTACTTGAGCAAGTGCTAATGGGATAATGAAAAATATAATCGGTTCCATATTTAAAAGTTCTTTGAGTTTCAAAGTGAATGGGTAAAAAAAATATCAAGATTGTTTTAAGAGTTTTTCAAGGGCATCTAGGTGTATTTTGAAAGCAGCTTTACCCAGTTTGGTAGCTTCGAAATAGGTATTGGGTTTTTTGCCAATAAACTGTTTGTTAACCAATACAAAGTCTAGTTTTTCTAAGGCACTCATGTGGCTGGCTAGATTTCCATCGGTTAGTTTTAGTAGCTCCTTCATGGTGTTAAAATCAACGGTGTCATTTACCATGAGCACCGACATTATGCCGAGTCTAATTCTGCTTTCAAAAGCTTTATTTAAATGCGCTATGTCGAATTGTTGGATCAAGGCTTTAAACTTAATTTTTTTCGAAAGTAAAAAAGGCAATTATACCATAAGCAATATGAACAATACCAAATCCTAAGGCCCAAAACAAGAGTCCATGGTTAATAAAAATGCCCGCCAATAGGCCCAAGCTAATTTGAACCAAACCTAAAAACTTTACATGTTCAAAAGTGAATTTACTGGCGTTTACGAGTGCGAGGCCGTAGAAAACCAAAGTAGCAGGTGCAACCATTCCAGTGAAACCTTGAGCTACCATGATGATACAAAATATTCCGCCAGCCATTAAAGGGATGGCCATGTTAAACATCAGTTGTTTGCTGGTGCTTGTCCACATGCTTTCGCCTTCTTTTTTTGCCTTTTTAACAGTTAACCAGGTAGCCACACAGAGAGAAGCAAATAATACGCTTAAGGCATCAATTAAAAAGAAGGAAAGAAAAGAGATATTCATTTCTCCTTCTTCATTTTTTGCGTACTCAAAGTAGGGGAGGTTACTATGCTTCGTTTGAAGATATAAATAGGCAGCCGCGGCACCTGCAAGGGCAATAAGTCCTACAAAAATTCCAGAAAGTCCGTTCAATGATAAAAAACGCGAAGAGCGTTCCATCATGTTGCGAATGTCTTTGAGGGCTTCTAATTGTTCTTCTGGGTTTGACATTTTAAAAGTACTTTGTGTTGCAAAGCTAACTTTCATTTTTTAATTTCCAAATTTTGGTTCAAAAAAAAATCCTTTAACGATAAATGTAAGTTGCTTGTGGAGTTAAATTCTGTTTTCAAACCAAATTGTAAAACAATATAATTAACCGTAAATCAGGCAAATACTTTGGCTTCTATAATTTGCGTTTTAGCTCTATGATTAAATTACTTGGATTAGCAACATTGCTGTTTGTTTCTAATATATCTTGTAGAGATAATTCTTTAATAAATAATGCAAATTCTAAAAACTTGGTTCAGCCAAAAACTGACAGCATTTTCTCCATAGAAACGCGTTACCAAGCCTTGAAGGATAGTGTAATTGCTTTAAGAAAAATTTACAAAACCCAATACCAACAATCAATAAATAAAGCTGAAGTTGTCAAATTGGCCCGAGCCTCATTTATACAATTACTTGAAAAGGATTTTTTTACGATTTGGAATGGAACGCAATGGGACTTTTACGGTACTACCCAAATTCCTCAAAAAGGTAAAATTGCTTGCGGCTATTTTGTGACAACCATCTTAAGAGATATGGGCGTAAAAATAGATAGGGTAGCCATGGCAGAAACCTATTCGGAGCGACTCATTAAAACTTTAATTAAACCAGAATTTATTAAAAAGTATGTTCCATTTAACCTTAAGAATTTTGTTCAAGAAAAGCAAAAGGAAGCAGACAATGTTTACATTGTAGGGTTAGACAACCATGTGGGATTTGTGATTGTAGAAAACCACCAAGTTTGGTTTCTGCATAGTTCTGTGTTGCAACCTGGAGCTGTTGTAAAAGAACGTGCAGATACTTCTATGGCATTGCAAATTAACTACTATACGGTTGCTGGTAATTTAACCGCAGACGAAACCTTTATAAAAAACTGGATTCAAATTCAACCTTAACTCAAATTCACTATCTCTCCATTTACCACATCAATCACATAGGCCGCGGGTTCTTTAGGCAAACCTGGCATGCGCATAATTTCTCCAGCAACTGCCACAATAAATCCAGCGCCAGCATTGATAACCAAATTGTCTATATGAATGTTAAAGCCTTCTTCTGCGCCCACCAAGGAAGCATTTTCTGTAAAGCTAAATTGGGTTTTGGCAATGCAAACAGGTAAATGCGCTAATCCAAGTGCGTTTATTTTTTTTAGTGCAGTTTTTGCATTCTTGCCAAACGTAACAGATTTACCTTTATAAACTTTGGTTACAATTTTAAAAATCTTGTCTTCTATGCTATCACTCAATTCATAGGTATGTACAATTGGTTTTGAGGCCTGTTTTTCTACAATTTCAACCACCTTTTTTGCGAGATTTACCGCGCCGTCGCCGCCTTTTGCAAAGCCTTCGTTAATGGCAAAATGAGCACCCATTTCCATACACCAATTTTCAATAAATGAAATTTCTTCTTCGGTATCAAAGCCAAATTTGTTAAGGGCAAGAATTACTGTTTGTCCAAATTGTTGCAAGTTTTCTATATGACGTTGAACATTCTTAATCCCTGCTTTTAAGCCTTCTAAATTGGGCTGCTTAATTAACTTTTCATCTACCTTTCCATGTAGTTTTATACTTTGGGTAGTAGTTACCAATACACAAGCCTTTGGCGCAATACCTGCTGTTCTGCATTTAATATTCAAGAATTTTTCACCACCTAAATCAGAACCAAAACCAGATTCGGTTACCGTATATTCTGAATGCTGCAAAGCTGCTTTGGTTGCCATAATGCTATTGCAACCATGTGCAATATTGGCAAATGGTCCGCCATGTATAAAGGCAGCGCCGCCTTCTATGGTTTGAACCAAGTTTGGCATGAAAGCGTCTTTGAGCAAGGCCACTAATGCGCCTGCCACGCCAAGGTCTCTTACATAAAATGCTTCGTCATTGTATTTGTATCCTAACAAAATATTTTCTATTCTGTTGCGTAAATCCTCTAATGAATTTGCCAAACAGAAAATGGCCATAATTTCACTGGCAGGTGTAATGTCAAAGCCTGTTTCTGTTGGGATGCCATTGCAGCTGCCATTTAAGCCACTTAATATATAACGCAAGCTTCTATCATTTACATCTAGCACCCTACGCCAAACTATTTGCTTTAAACCATTTGGGTTATTTTTGTTATAATATTGGTAGTTATCTAATAGTGCTGCCAAGGTGTTATTGGCAGAAGTGATGGCATGAAAATCTCCAGTAAAATGCAGGTTTATATCTTCCATTGGTAAAACCTGCGAATAGCCGCCGCCGGCAGCCCCGCCTTTCATTCCAAACACCGGCCCCAAGCTAGGTTCTCTTAAAGCAACAATTGCTTTTTTGCCAATTTTATTTAAACCCTGCGCAAGCGCAACAGACGTGGTGGTTTTTCCAGAACCACTTTTATTGGGTGTGGTAGCAGTTACCAATATCAAATTGCTTTGATTGATTTTATCAGCATTTGGTTCAAACCGAACCTTTGCTTTAAACCTGCCATAAGGTTCTAAAGCCTCTTCTAAAATACCAATGCTTGCAGCTATTTCTTTAATGGGTTTTAGGGCTACTTCGTGGGCTATTTCTATATCAGATTTCATAGGGTCTTAATTATTTAAAGCCAACAAGGTACTTTCAATAATATCACAAGCCTCATGCATTTGAGAGGCATTGATAGTAAGGGGAGGAGCAAACCTTATAATATTGCCATGAGTTTGCTTGGCTAACAAACCATTTTCTTTTAACATTAAGCAAATCTCCCAACCAGAGTGATCATTAAAAGGTTCTATAACAATTGCGTTTAATAAACCTTTTCCCCGCACATCAAGTATTAAGCTTGTTTTGGCCATTAAGTTTGTCATTCGGGCCCTAAAAATAATACCCATTGCCTCTGCATTTTCAGATAGATTTTCATCTTTTAAAACTTTTAGGGCAGTTGTAGCCACCGCGCAAGCCAAAGGATTACCACCATATGTAGAGCCATGCTCACCTGGTTTAATGGTTAACATAATTTCATCGTTTGCCAAAACTGCAGAAATGGGTAATAATCCTCCCGAGAGGGCTTTCCCTAAAATAAGAATATCAGGTTTAACCGCTTCATGATCGCATGCCAACATTTTACCTGTTCTGCAAAGTCCAGTTTGCACTTCGTCTGCAATCATTAGCACGTTGTATTTTGTGCAAAGTGCGCGCACCTTTTGCAAATATCCTGCATCTGGAACCACTACGCCTGCCTCACCTTGAATGGGTTCAAACATAAATCCAGCAATGTTAGGGTCTGATGCCAAAGTATTTTCTAATACCGTTATGTCATTGTACGGGATTAAACTAAATCCAGGCATGAATGGTCCAAATCCGGCATAACTGCTAGGGTCGCTACTAGAGCTAATGGCCGCCATTGTTCTTCCCCAGAAGTTTCCTTCTACAAAAATAATTTTGGCTTGATTTTCTGGAATTTGTTTAACAGAATATCCCCAGCGTCTGGCCAATTTTATGGCTGTTTCGCCGCCTTCTACGCCTGTATTCATAGGAAGCACTTTGTCGTATCCAAAGTACTTAGTGATAAATTTTTCGTATTCACCTAACCTGTTGTTGTGAAAAGCACGACTGGTTAAGGCTATTTTTGAAGCTTGTGTAGTAAGCGCTTCAATTATTTTTGGATGGGCATGGCCTTGATTCACCGCGCTGTAAGCAGAAAGAAAGTCGAAATACTGTTTGCCTTCTACATCCCAAACAAATATCCCTTCACCTTTTTCGATTACTACCGGAATTGGATGGTAATTGTGTGCACCATACTTGTCTTCAAGTTCGATAAAATAACTGCTGCTTTTTGTTTCACTCGCTATCATAGGGCAAAAGTAAGTATTTTACCCAAAGTGGCCTAATTTGAAGGGCATTCAAAACCACACTCAAAATGCTTTAAAGGCAAAAGGGCGCGGCAAGATTTATCTTGCCGCGCCCTTTTAATATAATACAAGAAAGCTCTTTAGTTTTTGATGATGCGCTTAATTTGCCTGTCATCACCATTTTTTATTTCTAACAAATAGATACCCGCCTCAAGTGATGAGGCGTCTACTGAAATACTTCCCAAACCAAAGGCAGTCAGTTTTTCTTTGCCTTGTAAATCATATACTACAATCTCAATTGGATTGGTATCTAGGCTTGAAGTCACATTTATTTGCCCATCAAATGGATTGGGCGATATAGAAATATGGTCAAAATTACGGATGATTTTAATGATATTACTTGTTTCAGTAATCCCATCAAAGTCTATTTGTACCAAACGGTAATAGGTATTTTCAAAAATATTGGCATCAATAAACTCATATTGATTCAATTTTTGGCTATTGCCTTGCCCTGCAACAAAAGCAATGGTTTCAAACTTGATTCCGTCTGTCGACTTTTCAATATAAAAACCTTTATTATTAGTCTCACTAGAAGTTTCCCAAGTTAAACGCGAAATACCATTATCATAAAATCCCGTAAAGCTGCGCAAGGTAACAGGAAGTGGGTTGGTAGTGGCGTTTCCACCCATGTATAATCTAAAGGTAGTAGGAACTACCTGAAAGGCTGTTCTTGTAGCAGACGATCCACTTCCACTGGCATGCACACCACCAGGCATACCAAATGTAATGCCATTATCAGCAGAGGCAATTATTCTATTCTCAGCCGCATTTGCTATACCAGCTATTCCATTGGCATCTATACTCAGGGTTATATTTAAGGCTGTTAAGCCATTATTTACAGAACCTGTCCAATACATATTTGATCTTCTATTTACTGTATAAGCACCATCGCTGATATTACTAATACTAGTGCCACTTATTCCACTATCTATGTGCATTACAGAAATATTACCACCTGCCATAGGTGCTGAAACAAAGTTTACCGTTACGGGTCTATAAAAATTGTTTGAACCTACTGGAAATAAAGTTATACCTGTTGTTGAGCTACTTACAAAACGATTAAGCTTGCCAACCAGGGTGCCGCTGGTTCTTAGCAATGTTGCATTGGCTAGGGTACCTAAGATTAAACTGTCCGTGGCTGGAATAGAAAGGTTTCCTGCAATCATTTGTAAGGTGTCTGAAATACTGCGCGTGCCTGTAATGGTGATACCATTTGAATTATTAATTACTAATTTTTTAATGATCAAATTTGCAGGAAATTCTCCTCCAAGGGTTTGTGCCGTTGTTCCCGCATATTCTAAAGTACTTCCAGTTTTGTAATCATAGTTTGTAACAACACTAGTATAGGCTGCTGAGTTGGTCATGCTAACTTTTCCGCCATTGCCAACAACTAAGTTTAAAGCATCTAAGCCTCTAGCAGCACTTGCAGCCAATTCTAAGGTTCCGTTAACAACAATAGAATCACATTGTGCACCTGCAGTGGCTGTTCTTCTTATTGATCCAGATAAAGTAAGTTTTGCACCTGCATTGATAATCAAATCTCCGGTACTGGCAGCTCCATTATCTGGGCGTATATCGTTTCCACTATTGGTTTGCAGTGTTCCAGAAATAATAGTAATTCTATTTGCTTTGAACCCACTATTAAAAGAAGCGATTTGGTTAGGGTTTAGAGCAACCTCCAAGTTCCATCCTGGAGGATTATTTCCCCATTGGCCTGTAAGTGTAGCCGCTCTTGTATTTCCTACAAGTCTTATTGCGCTCCCTGCAGTTGAGGTGTTTATCCAAGTGGCCAAATTAGGAAGGGAAGTTGAATAGGTTACAGGAAAAACATTAATTGCCGAAGCATAACAAGCCAAATTTCCATTAACATTAAGAATAAAACCAGCCAAATTTAACCTCGCTGAACTCGCATTATGTAAATTCAATGTGTAGCAAGTTTCATTTTGTATTAGGTTAATTAGGTGTCCAGTTTGAATGTAAACCGTATCATTTGCCCCGGGTATTTGCCCTGTTGTTGCGGCGGACCAAGCCGTGCCATTGTATCTTTCCCAACTAGCAATGGCGTTCCAATTTCCAGTAGTAACTACCGATCTGTAAGCAAATTGAGCAAAGGCTATATTGCCCAAAAATGTTACAAATAATAACATTAGGTTGAATTTTTTCATTATATAAAAATTGAAGATTTAAAATTTAAAAGTTAAGCCAAGCATAATATGTCTTTGTTCTAAGAATCTTGCTGGATTGGTTGGGGGTGGGCCGCTAACTCCCAAGCGGGGGTCAACATATCTAGGGTCAACCCAAGAATCTGGCACATTATCTCCCATACGGTATGCTCTGCCTGTTACTGGATTAATAATGGCGGCATTTTGATTGTTAAACAAGTTGGTAATTTGCAGGTTGAAACCCAAAGTTGATTTTTTTACCTTCCAATACTTACTAAAGGTAAAATCTGCCCAAAACCAAGGGGTGCCAATTTTGCTCCAACGGGCATCTGGGTCGGGGTTTTCAACAAAAATAGGACGCCCAGTGCTTGGATCATTTCTGTCAAAAATAAAAGGTGTATATCTTACCCCAGTTCTAAATACGGTTTCAAAATAGAAACTCATATTGTTTAACCACGGCAGGTTAAAAAGGCCTCCCTTTTTTTCAATTTTAAAAACATGATTGGTTTTAAAATCAAAAGGAACATCCCAAGGTAAATAATATTCCTTGGTATCCTCTACGGCACCTGTTGCTAGAATGTCTTTTAATGCCTCATTTGCAGAAGCGCTTTGCCCCGTGCTTACCATATACGTGAAGGCTGCTTGTCCCTGATACCAATTTTTATAGCGCTTTATATAATTTACCTCTAAACCTCTTGTGCGGGCATAATCGCTATTGATGCGTATAGTTCTTGAAACTTCCCTGCCTGTAATGTCTTTGATAATTACAGAAGTTGTAGTTACAAAATCATATTTATCTTTAAAAAATGCTGAAATAGTTAGGGCATCGTTTGAACCCAAGGCGCTTTTTAATCCAATTTCATAACTGATATCAACCTCTGGGTTTAGGTTAGGATTCCCAACTCTCGAAAGGGTAGAACGGTCTTGGTAATTTGGGTTCAAACCAGGATAAATAAAACTTGGATGCGGCAATATGGTGGTATGACCATAATTAAAATAAAGCATTTTGTTTTCTGCTATTGGGAAGGTCGCATTTATTTTAGGCAAGAACCTAAATTTATACCTTAGGTTTCCAATTTTTACAGAACTATTCTTATAATCCTCTCTAATGGCATCAAGGATAGGTGCTCTAGGGTCTTCAACTGCATCATCAACATACTTCCCAGGTGCCCAATATTCAAAACGTCCACCAATACTTGCAATTAAACCTTTATATTTAATTTGGTCTGTAATAAAGAAACCACCGCGCCTAGGGCTTACTTGCCAAACATCGCTTTGTTGACCTAATCGAAAGGTTTGTGAGGAGGTGCCATCTGCCAATTGAATGGGTGCGCCAATCCAGGGGCGCACAATATCAATCCAAAGCATTTCTTGGAACTTCATTTCAAAACCAAAGGTGAGCTTATTGAGGGAATTCTTGCTGAAATAATTCCCTGTTGCCTTGGCCACATATTCTTCTAAATAATGATGGTGCCATAAGGTTGCAATGCCATTGTTATTGAAGAATCCCGAGGCTGGATTAATAAAAACAACACTGTCATTGGCTGTTTTTGGGAATATTTCTATTGGAAATTGATTGATAGAACTTGGGTCAAAAACTTGGTCAACATTCATTGGACGCCAATCTCTGCCATTTGCATCTGCTCTTAATTGCACCAAAAATCTCGAAACAGTTGCATTGTAACTTAAACGTTTATTTACAGAATGTTTAAAGTTTAACATTTGCATAAAAGCTTCATGTGTAAAGGTATTGGCATTGTCCATTTGCTGACTAAAGTTATATTGATAGCCTGGCTGAAACGGAACATCATTTCCAAAAATCCTTAACATATTAACATCTTGGTTTATAGATAAACTGCGAAGCACAGTACCTGTTAACATTTTACCTTTTTTAAAGTCGTAGCTAAACTTTACAAAACCACTCCATCGATTATCTTGAAAAGGGGTCCAACGGGTGTCACTCATGCCTCTTTCATTTAAGATGGAAGATTGAATTTGGTTGGCGGGGTTTCTATAAAATTCGTCGGTAAAGGATGCCCTAAGAGCCGTATTAAATTTTAAGCGGCCATCCAATGCTTTTTTGAAGAGGGGTGTGCCTAAGTTTAATTCCAACACTTGACTGTTCCAGGTGCTAATCCAATCATTGTTGAACCCAAGGTTATCTCTTTTATACGAACCGCTTATGTCTAATTTATTGCCAGCCGTTTTGGTTTTTGCGCTCACCACACCTGCGGTGGCATCTCCAATTTCTGCGCCTACCCCACCTGTTGTAATTTCAATTTCTCCAATGGCATTTGCACCAATATCCAGGCCAAATCCAGTGCCGGCCATTGGATCAGTAACCGAAACGCCATCAATATAAGTGCCTGTTTCGTAGGTTCTACTTCCTCTGATGCTTACTCCCGCCGGCGATTGAATGACCCCTGGCTGTGTATTGATTATTTTTTGTAATTGTCTGGCTGGCGCCAATTCGATGTTTTCTTGGCTAATGGTGTTTAAGCTTTGACCTTTTTCAATATCAATCAGGGGTTTTTTCCCAACAATAACCACTTCATCAATGTTTGCTGTAGATTCAATCAATTGAAAGGTTCCTAGGTCCTTGATTTCGCCTGCCTTTAAACGAACACCTGTTTGGATTACTTTTTTATATCCAATATAACTTATCTCAATTGCATATTCTCCAGGCTTAATATTTTTTATTATAAACTTGCCATTGGCATCACTGGCTGTGCCAAATGAGGTACCTTTAATCAAAACTGTAACACCTGGTAATTCTGATTGGTCTTTTTTATCTATAATTTTTCCACTAATACTCGCGGTGGTTTGAGCCAGCAACATTGTTGGAAGAAAAATAATCGCCAGAAGATGTAAAATTCTGTTCATCAGGTAGTTTTTGTTTTGCTATTATAGCCCTGCAAAATAAAACAAATGTGCTGAAGTAAAAACAGTAAATAATAACTTAATGCTGGTTTGAACCTAAATTACATTTAGGTGCTAAGGATTTTTAGTTTTAATATAAACCTGGTGAATAAGCTTGCATCATCTCTAAAATTGTATCATAAATATCCTCTGCATTGGGTTTGCTAAAATAGTCCCCATCAGTTCCATAAGCTGGCCTATGAGGTTGTGCCGTGATGGTTAAAGGTTTTGCATCTAACCATTGATAAGCATTTTGCACTTCCAAAATTTGTTGTAGAATAAATGCACTCGCGCCGCCAGGTACGTCTTCATCAATTACCACTAGTTTATTAGTTTTTTTCACCGATTCAACTATGGTATGACCAATATCAAAAGGCAATAGAGTTTGCGGGTCGATTAAATCTGCTGTGATGCCAATTTCTTTTAACATTTGGAGAGCCTCTTGCACTACGCGTATAGTTGAACCATAAGAAACAATGGTGAGGTCGTCACCCATTTCTAATAACTCAGGCATACCCAAGGGAACGGTATAATGGCCAATATTATCTGGAAGTCTTTCCTTTAAACGATAGCCATTTAAGCACTCAATCATTAAGGCTGGCTCATCACTTTTCATAAGGGTTTCATATAAACCTGCTGCTTGCACCATATTGCGTGGGGTAAGAATGTGCATGCCTCTTAATGAGTTTATAATCATGCCAATTGGCGAGCCTGAATGCCAAATACCTTCTAAGCGATGTCCTCTAGTTCTCACTATCAATGGTGCCTTTTGTCCGCCTTTTGTGCGGTATTGCAAGGTTGCTAAATCGTCGCTTAATGGCTGTAAGCCGTATAATAAATAATCTAGGTACTGTATTTCTGCAATGGGTCTTAATCCCCTCATTGCAGCTCCAATGCCTTGTCCGATAATAGTTAGTTCTCGGATACCAGTATCAAATACCCTGTTTTCGCCATGAGTTTCTTGAAGCCCAGCAAAGCCTTGGTTAACATCGCCAATTTTGCCAACATCTTCACCAAAGGCAAAAACCCTCGGGTCTCTGCTTAGCAATTGGTCGAAATAAGCAACTAAAACTTCTCTACCATCTACTACTTTGCTGTTTTCAGAAAATATAGGTTGGGTGGCTAAAACCTGCAAGGCTTGTTCCTTAGATTGACTGAACAAAAAGGAATTATAACGATCCTGATTTTTAACTTTGAATTGCGCTTGCCAATTTAATAATTGCTGGCGGGCAGGAGAAGTTTCATAGGCGCTTAAACGTAATGCTTTATGAACAGCAGCAGCAACTTCCTTTCTTATCGGCTCATTGATATTTTGAAGTTGTTGGGATAAATTTGCTATTTCGCTACCATGCGTGGCAACCATTGCCAATTGAGAAAGAAGTTGGCAAGCCTCTGCCACATCCTCTTTAATTGGTTTTAAGTAGCTTTCCCAAGCATTTTTCTTAGAAACATTCACCTGAATTTTAGCTTCGTTTTCAAGGGTTTCTAATTCCTCAACTGTGGCTACCTCATTTGCCAAAATCCAATCTTTGAATTTTATTAAACAATCATTCTCAGCTTCCCAAGTTAATCTTTCTTTGCTTTTATAACGTTCATGAGAACCAGAAGTAGAATGACCTTGTGGCTGTGTTAATTCAGTTACATGAACCAAACAAGGAATATGCTTTTCTCTTGCAATTTTTCCTGCTTCTTCATAAACCCTGCAGAGTTCTGGATAATCCCAGCCCTTTACAACAAAGATTTCGAAACCTTCCCCTTTTTCATCTCTTTGAAATCCTTTTAAAATCTCAGAAATGCTTTCTTTGGTTGTTTGATATTTAGCATGAACAGAAATGCCATAGGAATCGTCCCAAACAGAAACTACCATCGGGATTTGCAATACTCCTGCTGCATTAATGGCCTCAAAGAAATGGCCTTCACTACTACTGGCATTTCCAATAGTTCCCCAAGCTACTTCATTGCCATTGTTAGAAAAATTATTCTCTCCAATTATTGAAGCATTTGCCCTGTAATATTTAGAGGCATGCGCCAATCCCACCAACCTAAGCATTTGAGCTGCGGTTGGAGATATATCCGACGATGAATTCTTTTGTTCTTTTAATGTTTTCCAATTTCCTTGGTCATCCAATGTACGTGTGCCATAATGACCATTCATCATTCTCCCGCCACTAGCTGGCTCGGCATTGACATCCGTATGGGCATATAATTGAGCAAAAAATTCTTGAACGCTCAATAGGCCTGCAGACATCATAAAGGTTTGATCTCTGTAATATCCACTTCTAAAATCGCCATTTTTAAAAGCTTTTGCCATGGCTATTTGTGGTAACTCTTTACCATCCCCAAAAATGCCAAATTTGGCCTTGCCAGTTAAAACTTCCTTGCGCCCAATTAAACTGGCTTGTCTGCTTTGGTATGCAATTCTGTAGTCTTCTAAAACTGCAGACTTGTGTTTTGAATTGGCCGTAGCCTTTGTTCCATCGGTCATAATATCCAAGTTTTCTTTTCCAAACCTAACTAATTTCCTTAAGTCTGCCAAATTACTCGACCAGATGAATTAACTATTTTTTAAGCAGGTTTGACTTGATTTATTTATTTGTATCCTTAACTTTGGAACAGATATTGATACGTAGAAAGCAAATAGTGAAAAAATGAAAAAATTAATTTTAACAGCACTTATCGCCATCGGCGGTGTAATGACAACTTCAGCTCAAACTGCAGAGCCTGCTAACGACAAAGCTCCAGAAATCAAGTTTACTTCAGAAACACATGATTTTGGAACTATTCCCCAAGGCACACCTGCTACTTATGAGTTTGTATTTAAAAATACAGGAAAAACCAACCTAATTATCACTAGCGCATCTGCCAGCTGTGGTTGTACTACTCCAGAATGGACAAAAGAACCAATTAAGCCAGGTAAAACGGGCTATGTAAAAGCTACTTACAATGCTGCTGCTTCTGGGCCTTTTACCAAAAGTGTAACTGTAAATAGTAATGCTAAAAACTCTCAAGTTATTCTTTACTTAAAGGGAGATGTTAAACCAACCGAAACTAAGTAATTACTTTTTAAGAATTAAAACCTGCATGCCATAAAAGTATGCAGGTTTTTTTTATGTTTGAACCATGAAAAAATTAACAATTGCCTTTCTTTTTTTAATAGCAAGTATTAGTTCAATTGCCCAAACTAAAA
Source organism: Bacteroidota bacterium (assembly GCA_027487835.1). Classification (GTDB taxonomy): domain Bacteria; phylum Bacteroidota; class Bacteroidia; order UKL13-3; family UKL13-3; genus B1. The sequence goes on from JAIYCU010000044.1 coordinate 143,877, forward strand.
AAGATGATACGCCCAAACCTGTTATTTCTTTCGAAAAATTAAGTCACGACTTTGGCAAAGTATATGATGGTAAATCTGTTTCCTATGAATTTGTATTTGTAAATACAGGCAAAGTACCTTTGATTTTAACTAATGTACAACCTTCTTGTGGTTGCACAACACCTGAATGGCCTAGGGAACCCATCATGCCAGGACAAAAAGGAAAAATCAAAGCCATTTATACTGCCGGAACTTTTAGAGGTGCCTTCAGCAAAAGTATCTCTGTGGTTTCTAATGCCGAGCAATCTGCCGTGCAGTTAATTATTAAAGGGACTTCAGAAGACATGCCTAAAGAGCCAAGTTCACCTGTGAGAATTGAACAAAGCGGCGGATTTTAATTAACGCAAATCAATTACCTCTACGCCAGGGTATTTTTTTACATCAAATAAAAATTGGTTATCGTCAAACTTGAAGTTGGGAACTTGGTTGGTTACCGTATAGGTGTGAATAGTTCCGGTTTTGTCATAAACTTGAGAGCTTAAAATAGTTTGATTTGTTTTATCAACTACTACTTTTATCTTAAAGAATTTCTTCTTTTTATCTTTTGGGGTAAGTTCAATTGTTACAATCTCTTTATTGCCTTCCTTTTTGGTCTCAAGGGTTTTATACAAAAATCCTTTGCCATACATCGTAAATAGATCATCAATCTTAATTCCTGCTTCTTTTGGATTGTAGTTGTCTATCTGAACCTCATTTACCTCTCTGCTGTAAGTCCAAATGGTTTTGTTATCGCAGATAATAACCTGGTTAGCGATGTCTAACCTAAATTTATTTCCCTTTACCAAAAGGTTGCCTTTTTGCCTTTCTTGACTTTTTTGTTGTTTGTTTTCTATCGTGTAAACAAAATCTGCTTTAATCGACTTAAAGGCCTTATAGCGCTTACTGATTTTATCCATCAGTTTTTCAGCTTCGTTTTGTTTAGCGGTTTGACCCCAAGATAGTGTTGCACTAATGCATACTAAAACTAGAATTATACTTTTTTTCACACTGCAAATATTCATTAATTCAGTCAAATAGAAAAACCATGCCAACATGAGTTATTTCATATTTCTTAACAATTCTTCTAATTCTGCCTCAGTATGCACCATTACTTCCCGCGCTTTGCTGCCTTTAAAGGCACCTACGATACCCGCTTTTTCAAGTTGGTCGATGAGTCGGCCAGCCCTATTATAACCTAGGTTGAGCCTTCTTTGTAATAAAGAGGTAGATCCTTGTTGGTTAACCACAATAATTTTAGCGGCTTCTTCAAATAAGTCATCTCTATTGCTGTGGTCAAAACCTTCGCCCGAAAGTCCGCTGTCATCCCCCTCCGTTTGAACCAATGGAAGTAGATAAGGCTCTCTTCCTGGTTGATTGCCAATAAATTCAGTAATTTTTTCTACCTCAGGTGTATCTACAAAAGCACATTGAAGTCTAATCAAATCATTACCATTGCTAAATAACATGTCACCTTTTCCTATCAATTGGTCAGCACCATTGGCATCCAAAATAGTACGCGAGTCAATTTTTTGAGAAACCCTAAAAGCTACCCTTGCAGGGAAATTTGCTTTAATCGTACCCGTAATGATATTTACACTCGGTCTTTGTGTAGCTAAAATTAAATGGATGCCTATCGCCCTCGCTAATTGAGCAAGTCGCGCAATTGGGTGCTCCACTTCTTTTCCAGCCGTCATCATTAAATCTGCCAATTCATCAATAACAACTACTATGTAGGGCAAAAAGCGATGTTGTATTTTATCTGTTGGTGCCAATCTTCTGCTAATAAACTTTGCATTGTACTCGCGCAGGTTTCTTACTTGGGCATCTTTTAGTAAGTCATATCTGTCGTCCATTTCCTTACACAAAGAGTTTAAGGTATGAACTACCAATTTTGTGTCTGTGATTATTGCATCTTGGTCGCCAGGAATTTTTGCTAAAAAGTGTCTTTCAATTGTTTTATAAATATTTAATTCAACCTTTTTTGGGTCAACCAATACAAACTTAATTTGAGAAGGATGTTTTTTATAAAGTAAGGACACCAATATGGCATTTAATCCTACTGATTTTCCTTGACCTGTGGCGCCGGCCATGAGTAAATGTGGCATTTTTGCCAGGTCAGCTACAAAAACTTCATTCGAGATAGTTTTCCCAAATCCTATGGGTAAATCCATGTCGGCATTCACAAACTTCTGACTAGCTAAAACAGATTTCATGCTCACCATTGCAGGAACCGAGTTAGGAACTTCGATACCAATGGTACCTCTCCCAGGAATTGGCGCAATAATCCTAATGCCCAAGGCTGCCAAACTCAATGCAATGTCATCTTCTAGGTTTTTAATTTTGGCAATTCTAACACCATCTTGTGGAATAATTTCATATAAGGTAACCGTGGGGCCAATGGTTGCAGATATTTTTTTTATGCCAATCCCATAATTCTTTAAAGTGTCCTCAATCATCCTGGTTTTTTCAGATAATTCGGCACTTTCAACCTTCCCTTTATTGTCTCCATATTCATTTAGTAAATCAATGGTTGGGAACTGATACCTGCTAAAATCTAAGGTAGGATCATAAGGTGTATTTAAATCAGGAATATGGGCAGTTGCATCTTCTTCTATAAGCTCTTCTTCTGGCAAATCCTGCACCTCTAACACTAGGCCACTATCTGTGGTTAATGCACTGATTTCTGGCATAGGAGTAGGTAGCATTGAAATGAGTTCTTCTGGATTATTAATATCTAGTATCAATCCAGTTGTATTTTCTGTAGCCAAATCTATTTCATCTTCTATTGGCGTTATAATTTCTAAAGTAGCTTTTGTTTCTAAAGGTTCAATTTCTTCCAAAGAGGTTTCTAAACTTGAAGCAATGTTTTCTTGTTTTAATACCAAATCTTCCAAATCAATAGGTAATTCTTCAATGTTTTCGGTTTGACCCAAGTCTGGTGCTTCAGTATTTTTTAGGATTTGGTTTAGTTTGTTTTCGGCTTTCTGGGCAGCCATTTGCGGACTGTAAAACTCGATATTGAAAACAATCACAAGGAAAATTAAAAGATAGCTTATCAATAAAAGTCCAGTTCCTAATGTGCCTAGCAATCCATTTAAAAAGAGGTTGCCAAAATATCCGAAAGAGCCTGCCGAAACTGGGTAAATTTCGCCCAACAAAAATCCCATTATTAACGACGCCCAAATGCCTCCAAAAAAACTGTATCTTAATACTTTAAAAATTGGTATGGGTTCAAGCTTTGTAAGTAATAAAATCCCCAACAAAAAGAAGTGCAGAACAAAGGCAAAGGATGCAATTCCAAATCCCTTATAAATAAAAACATAGCTTAACCATGCCCCAAAGGTTCCTAATAAATTTTCTGCTAAGTTGGGTTGATAAATTTGCATTGTCCCAAAAGTTAGGGTTTGCACCAAACTTTGGTCTGCTTCCCAACTGTTAAAAAAAGAAATGCAGGAGATGAAAAGTACCAATGAGAAGAATATAGAAAGAATCCCGGTAGATTTTTGAAATCTTTCATCCATTAAAAATTGAAAGTATTTGCCTTTTTCTGCCGCCTTCTTTTCCCTTTTCGGACGCTGCTCCTCAACCTTATCCTTTTCTGGAAACTCCTCAATTTCACCGAAAATGAGTTTATTTTCTTTTACCTTTTTTGCCATTTTCTATCAGTAACGAAACTATGACCTTATTTTGTTAACTCATGTCTTTTTTTTGAACCAATTCACAACTCAAATGAGAATGTTCTATTTTAAGAAACAAATCAAACGAATTGCTTTATATTCGGGCAAATTTTTTAGTTAAAATGAACGAAGTTGCAGTTGTATTTTTAGAGATTACTAAGTATCTCATTCCAGCCCTAATTGTATTTATTATTACATACTATCAGTTTAAAACGTTTTTCGATTCTGAGTATCAGAAGCGTGCAATGGATTTAAAATCTGAACACCTAAAAACAATGCAGCCGTTGCGCCTACAAGCTTATGAAAGGTGTATTTTGTTAATGGAAAGAATGAATCCAGAGAGTTTAGTTATGAGGACTCATAAACCTGGAATTAGTGCCTCTCAATTAAAACTTGAATTAATTGCCGCTATTAATTCTGAGTTTAATCATAATTTATCACAACAATTATATGTTTCTGCCCAAGCTTGGCAGGTTATTAGAGTGGTGAAAGAAGAAACCATTAACTTAATTAATACCGCCTATTCAGATTTAGGTCCGGCTGCTGTTGGCCTTGATTTAAGTAAGGCTATTTTTGAGCAGCTGATAAAAATTGAAGTAGTTCCAAGTACCAAGGCCTTGAGCTTTCTGAAAAAGGAATTTGATTTAGTATTTGGGTAATAGCTAATAAAATGAGTGAAAAGAAGTTTACAACCGATGCTGGTATTGAAATAAAGGAACTTTATTCAGGCCAAGATTCGAAAGAATTGCCAGGTGAGTTTCCTTATACTAGAGGCGTTCAAAAAGATATGTATCGCGGCAGGCTTTGGACTATGCGTCAATATGCAGGTTTTAGCACGGCAGAAGAAAGTAATAAGAGATATAAATACCTATTGGCCAATGGCACCATGGGATTAAGTGTTGCTTTTGATTTGCCTACTCAAATTGGATATGATTCGGACCATTCCATGAGCGAGGGAGAGGTTGGGAAAGTTGGGGTTGCCATAGATTCTATAAAAGACATGGAAGTGCTTTTTGATGGAATTGATTTGGAGAAAATAACAACCTCAATGACCATCAATGCAACAGCCTCTACTCTTTTAGCATTTTATATCGCTTTGGCTAAAAAACAAGGTGCTGATATCCGTAAAATTTCAGGCACTATTCAAAATGATATATTGAAAGAATATGCTGCAAGGGGTACTTATATTTATCCCCCAAAGCCAAGTATGTGTATTATTACAGATATTTTTGAATACTGTAGTATAGAAGTGCCAAAATGGAATACCATTTCTATAAGTGGTTATCACATTAGGGAAGCAGGCTCTACTGCTGTGCAAGAAATTGCTTTTACCTTGGCAAATGCGAAAGCATATTTGCAGGCAGCCATAGAAAAGGGAATGGATATAAATGTATTTGGTCAACGTTTGTCCTTCTTTTTTAATGCCCATAATAATTTTTTTGAAGAGATTGCAAAATTTAGGGCGGCAAGGAGGATGTGGGCCCAAATAACAAAAGATATGGGTGCTACCAATCCGAAAGCCATGATGCTTAGATTTCATACTCAAACAGGGGGAGCCACCTTACAAGCGCAACAACCAGAAAATAATATCATGCGTGTAACACTGCAGGCAATGGCTGCGGTGATGGGAGGTACTCAGAGTTTGCATACCAATGGGTTTGATGAAGCCCTAAGTTTGCCTACAGAAGCTGCTGCAAGAACGGCCTTGCGTACCCAACAAATTATTGCATACGAAAGTGGAGTAGTGGATACGGTTGACCCAATGGGAGGATCCTATTTTGTGGAAGAACTAACAGATACAATTGAGAAACTTGCTTGGGATTATATCCATAAAATAGAGGCCATGGGTGGCGCAGTTAGTGCTATCGAGCAAGGGTATATGCAAAAAGAAATTGCAGATGCTTCTTATCGTTACCAAAAGGATATTGAGAATGGTAACAAAATTATTGTGGGTGTCAATAAGTTTGCACTTGAAAAAGAAGTAATGCCACCCTTATTCAAAGTAAACGATAGCATACGTTTGGATCAAACCGAAAAATTAAAGCAACTAAGAAATGAAAGAGATGCTGAGTTGGTTGCTGCTTCATTTGTATCATTAGAAAGCGCTGCCAAAGAGGGAAGAAATGTAATGCCTATAATTATTGAAGCAGTGGAAAGAAAGTTAACCCTTGGCGAGATAGCTGATGTTTTTAGAAATGTTTTTGGAGAATACCGAGCCTAATTTACTGTTATGAAAAAGTTACTCTTTGGTTTATTAATTCTATTCTCCGCTTGCCATTCACAATTGCAGGTGGCTAGTGTAGACTCTAGCTATTACAAGATTCATAAAGATTCCATTAAGCCAGATGTAGATGTTTTGCAAACTATTGCGCCCTATAAAGCCAAATTAGATAGTTTAATGAATGTAGAGCTTATCTTATCGGAAGGAGAGTTTAAAAAAGCACAACCAGAAGGTAGTTTGGGGAATTTGGTTTGTGATGTTTTAATGCAATTTGCCAAAAACAAAAATTACCAAGCAGATTTGTGTTTGCTGAATAACGGAGGTTTGCGAATTCCTGTTATTTATAAAGGTCCAGTAAGCGTAAGAACAGTATATGAACTAATGCCATTTGAGAATCAATTGCTCATGGTTAAAATTAGTGGTAAGCAATTTTATGAGTTAATGAAAATGATTGCAGCATCCGGCGGCGCGCCCGTTGCAGGCATAGAAATGGTTATTCAAGATAGTAATATTCAAACGCTGTTGGTTCAGGGTAAACCATTTGATGAAGCAAAAACATATTGGGTACTTACCAGTGATTATTTAGCCAACGGTGGCGACAAATATGAAGCATTGAAAAATCCAATTGAAAAAATAGATTTAAAAAAACTTATTCGTGATGCCCTTATAGAAATGTTTGATAAAATGGATACGGACGGTGCACATTTAATTCCTATTACAGATGGTAGAATTAGAAAAAACTAAAAGAAGAGATTTTATTAAAAAAACCATTTATTTGGTTGGTTTTGGTGCTTTGGCAAATTCTCCCTTAAGGATAATGGCCAAAGAGCCAGAAAAAACCACTTTGTTGGTATTACATACCAATGATTGGCATAGTAGAATTGAGCCCTTCCCAGAAATTGATAAGCAAAATGGTGGAATGGGAGGTGCTGCCTATAGAGCGGCGTTAATTAAATCTATCCGCGAAAGGGAAGGGGAAGTTTTATTATTAGATTCAGGTGATATTTTTCAAGGTACGCCCTATTTCAATTTTTATGGGGGCGAGTTAGAATATAAGTTAATGTCGGCAATGGGTTATGATTGTGCCACACTAGGTAATCATGATTTTGACAATGGAATAGAAGGAATTATTTCCCAATTGCCCAATGCCCGTTTTCAATTTGTAAATGCAAATTATGATTTTAAAAATACTGCATTGGAAAATGTGGTAAAGCCATATTCTATTTTTAAGAAAAAAGGCTTAAAAATTGGGGTATTTGGGGTTGGAATTGAATTGTATGGTTTAGTGCCAGAAAAGTTATATGGTAAAATAATTTACAATGATCCAATTGCATCTGCTAACCATATTGCGGCTCATTTAAAACTGGTGGAGAAATGCGATGTAATTATTTGCCTTTCTCATTTAGGGTATAAATACAACAATAATAAAGTAAGTGATTTGGTATTTGCGGAGAAAACTGAACATATTGACCTCATTTTAGGAGGGCATACTCATACCTTTTTAAATGAACCTGTACAAGTAAAAAATCTTATCAACAAAAATGTAATGGTAAATCAGGTTGGTTGGGCTGGATTGCGTTTAGGCGCTATTCGTATCAGTTTTGAACCGTTTGTTAACACCAATAGGGCTGTTTACATGAATGGAGAGCCTGCAATAAACATTGAAAAAGTTTGATTTGTTAAATAATTGTTTCGCCTCTAGTTCCCTGTTATTATTGGCGTTTTCAGCCTTTATTAACAAATTCTTATCTAAATCGCTACAAGGTTTTAAGCAATCAAAAAAATTTTTTTTCAAACAAAAATTGTTTCTGTTAGAAATCAGTGGGAAAAATGTTTTAACCCCAACTTTTCCCTTTTTGAATGTTGAAAATGTTTTGTAGTGTGAACTTTTTTAGTCATTTTCACGAACGCAATTGGAGGAAAAGAAATGACTGAAAAAACCTGTGAATCTGTTTGGAATAGTATCCTAAAATTAATTCAAGACAATGTACCTGCTCAAAGTTTTAAAACTTGGTTTGAGCCAATTAGACCGATTAAATTAGATAACAAAGTACTTACCATACAGGTACCTAGTCAGTTTTTTTATGAATGGTTAGAAGAGCACTATGTAAGTTTGCTTAAAAAGACCCTTAAACAAGAATTAGGGATGGGTGCGCGCTTAGAATACAATATAATTGTAGAAAATGGCACAAGTACTTCTAGTCCTTACATTGTAAATATTCCAGGTAGCACAAGTTCGCGTGCAGATTTGCAACAAACTGCTAACCAAGGTATCAATCTTAATCCAAGCATTAGAAATCCATTTATTATTCCTGGTATTAAAAAGGTGAATATAGAAAGTAACCTTAATCCAAATTGTAGTTTCGATAATTTTATTGAAGGTGATTGTAATAGATTGGCTAGAAGTGCAGGTTTGGCAGTGGCAAATAAGCCAGGTGGTACTTCTTTTAATCCATTGATGATTTTTAGTGAAACTGGATTAGGTAAAACGCACCTTGTGCATGCCATTGGAAATATGATAAAGCAAAACAATAAGAATAAAGTTGTTTTGTATGTGCCAGTAGAGAAGTTTATAAATCAGTTTGTGGATGCAATTAGAAACAACTCCAACCAAGATTTTATCAATTATTACCAACAGGTAGACGTACTAATTGTAGATGATGTTCAATTTTTAGAGAACAAACAAAAAACACAAGAAATTTTCTTTACTATTTTTAATCACCTGCACCAACAAGGAAAGCAAATTATCTTAACCAGTGACCGTGCCCCTAAAGATTTAAAAGGCATGGACGAACGTTTACTAAGTAGGTTTAAATGGGGTTTATCTGCAGATTTACAAACTCCAGATTTTGAAACCAGAATGGCCATCTTAGAACACATGATGTACAATGATGGAATTACCTTGCATAAAGAAGTGGTAGAGTATGTTTCTCATAATATTAATAGTAATGTAAGAGAATTGCAAGGCGCTTTAGTTAGTTTGCTTGCTCAAGCTAGCTTAAATAGAAAGGAAGTAAACCTTGAACTTGCCAAGCAAATTCTTAAGAACTTCGTTAAAAATAATACAAGAGAAATTTCTATAGAATATATTCAGAAGTTGGTTTGTGATTATTTCACCATTCCAGTTGAACATGTTAAGTCTAAAACACGTAAACGTGAAATAGTGCAGGCTCGCCAAATTTCTATGTATTACGCCAAAGATTTAACTAAGTCGAGTCTTAAAACCATTGGAATGCATTTTGGAGGTAGAGACCACTCTACGGTTATTCACGCCTGCCAAACCGTAAATGATTTAATGGAAACAGACAAGAAGTTTAAAGCAGATATCGACGAAATAGGAAAGCGAATCAAGATGAATTTGGTGTAGTATTAAAGAAAGCGAAGGCTTGAGAGTTTACATGCTGTTAAATATAAGCTGTATGCAATTAAAAGTAATTCCTAAAGCCGCCAAAATGCTCAATCTTGGTGTCTTGGGTATTTCATGATGCTTATATCTGGCAAACAGAATTTATCAATTCACACAAAATTTATATTGATTACATTTGTGAACAAGTGATTACTTCTTTACTAGGCTAGTGTTAGGCTCAAACCGAAAGAAATTTCCTTTTCCAAACCCTGGCTTAGATTATATTGCAAAGCCTGCCTGTCAAAATGATATGGTTGAAGGTTATTCTTTAGGAGAGGAGTTTAAGAGATTTTTTTATTTGATGAAATTGGAAAACTGGGACTAAGGATATCTTTTTTCTGGAGTATCTTTTTTAATAATAAATCTTACATTCTTAAAGTTACTTTGCAAATGAAGGATTATTGTTAAAGTAAATTGTAATCTAACAGCCAATTTTTGATTTTTTCATTATTAGAAATTTGTCAGCCATCGCAAACTTAAATTAAAGGGATAGATTGGGGTTGATTATTTTTTTTACTTAAAAATTTGCATATTTTTGTTTGCTATGGAGGTCGAAAAATTTGTTAATCTGTGAAAGTCAGCCTTCTAGAATTCAAAGACTTAGATTTCTGTCAATTTAAATTTAATTGCAGCTAGCATAATTCGATAGAGAAGACCAAATTTGTATTAGAAACTTTTATGAGAATTATTTATTTAACTATTGCTAAATTCAACAAACGTGACTATTTCAGATTTGGGGTTGATTTTTTCAAAGAAAAGGGAATAAATATCGAGGTTTGGAATATTTCACAATTACTTTTTGCCGAATATCATAACACTTATATCCCACCTGATACTATCGATTATGAGCATTATACCGAATTTAAAGATTATGGGCAATTGAATTCTGAATTAAAAAAGCTCACAAAAACTGACATTTTAATAGATTTTAATGCTCAATACCTAAAGGATGGTATAAGTAATGTTTCGAACACAACGAATGTATATAAAGTAGTTATAAATTTTAAGCCAAGTAATGACGATAATTTCTGGAATGCCTTAATAAAAAAACGTTGGTTGCAAATTTTGCAATTTTGGTTTATTGGTAAGACTATGTTCTTATTAAACCGAGGGCAAAAGAAATACAATGGTGTTATTTTAGGAGGATTTTTATCGTATGGCTATTTAAGAATTGAGGAATTTCAGTATCCATATAAAATTATAAAAATACATGCCTTGGATTATGATTTGTATTTAAGCCAACAAAGAAATCCTAGAAGTTTACAAACTAATGAATATTGTGTATTTCTAGATGAGGCTGTTGTAAATCATCCTGATTTTAAAAGTTTTGGATTATTTAATTCAATGAAATTATGTGATACAGAAGTGTATTATAAAGAATTAAATTCATTTTTAGATTTTGTTGAAGCCAAGTATAAAGTTAAAGTTATAATAAGTTCCCATCCTCGGGTAACTTACGAAGATTCGAATGTTTTTTTGAACAGGGAAGTAATGTATGGAAATTCAAACGAATTAATAAAAAATGCAAAATTTGTGATTGGTCACACCTCAAATTCAATGCATTATGCAATCCTACATAATAAGGGCTTGATTTTTTTAGATTCAACTAATTATGATCAAAAGTTTAGAAAAATGATTCAACAAAAGGCTTCAATTTTAGCAGTACAAGTTGTAAATTTAAGTGAGTTTAATGGCTCTTTAAACCTAGATTTTAATACGAATCAATACCCTAAATTTTTCAATAATTATATAAAAGAAAGTTCATCGAACAAATCCCCATCTTGGGTAATTCTCTTCAATGAATTTGTTAGGGGTTGAAAAATATTATTATGTAAACTCCATTAAAGATGATATTATTTATAAAACATAAATGGATTTTTATCAATTATTAAAATGAAAAAAGTACTTGTAACATCAACCTCATTTCAAGATACGCCAGGAGAACATCAAATCTATTTAAATTCACAAGGATTTGAAGTTCATTATTTAAGAGGTCCATTAAAAGCTGAGGTATTATTGCCAATTATTGGTGACTTTGATGGCATTATTTGTGGAGATGATGATGTCAACAGGGAGGTAATTGAAAAATGTAAGCAAGGAAATATTAAAGTTATTTCTAAATATGGTATTGGATTAGACAAAATAGATTTAGTAGCAGCAAATGAATTTGGTATTCCCGTAACCAATTGTCCTGGAGTTAATCAGATAACAGTAGCGGAGCATGTATTTGCAATGGTACTTTCTTATTTTAAAAATATTATCCATGAAAACAGCATAATTCAAAATGGGGAATGGGTTCGCTTAATAGGTAGAGATATTTATGGAAAAACTATTGGAATAATTGGACTTGGAGCTGTTGGAAAAGAAGTGGCAAAAAGAGCTATAGCATTTGGGATGAAAGTGGTAGCATTTGATAAAATTATTGATGAAGAGTTTGGTAGGCAATTTGGTATTGATTATTTAAAGTCAGTAGAAGAATTAATGGCAAATTCAGATGTTATAAGTCTTAATGCCTCATTAAATCACGACTCAACCGGTTTGATCAACCATAATAATATGGCTCAATTAAAAAGTGGAGTGGTAATTGTAAATACAGCAAGGGCTGGATTAATTGATCAAGATGTTGTTCTTAATGGAATAGAAAAGGGTATTATAGCTGGTTATTTGACTGATGTTTTAGAGGTTGAACCTATGGTACCTAACCATCCTTTTTTAGGTAATGTTAAAATTGTAATCACACCACATATTGGATCTCGGACTTATGAAAACGTTGAAAGGCAAGGAAAGATGTCTGTAGAAAATTTGTTAAAATATATTTAAATGAAAAAGGTTGTAGTTTTTGGTGGTTCTGGGTTTTTAGGAAGCCATATTGCAGATTCCTTAACTGATCTAGGCTATATTGTGACAATATTTGATGTTACTGAATCGCAGTATTTAAAAGATTCTCAAAAAATGATTGTAAGTGATGTAATGGATCGAGAAGCAGTTAAGGCTGCCGTTTCGGGAAATGACATTGTTTACCATTGTGCCTCTATCGCAGATATTGCTGAAAATAGATTGAATCCCGTGGAGTCTGCACAAAAAAATATTATTGGTTCCCTTCATATTTTAGATGCTTGCAAGGAATTTAAAGTAAAGAGATTTGTGTTTGCGAGTACTATTTATGTATATAGTGATCATGGATCGTTTTATAGGAGTTCTAAACAAGCCTGTGAATTATTTATTGATAATTACCAAAAGGAGTATAATTTAGATTTTACAATTTTGAGATATGGTTCATTGTATGGTACAAGAGCAAATGAATTTAACTTTATAAAAAATGCAATTACATCTGCATTGGTTAATGGCAAAATCGAAAGGCAAGGAGATGGTCAAGAGATTAGGGATTATATAAATGTTATCGATGCTGCTACCTGCAGTGTTGATATACTTGCTGATGAATATCGAAATAAATATATTATGGTAACTGGTCCCCAAACGATGCGGGTTTCAGAGTTACTAGAAATGATCAACGAAATGTTAAGAAACCAAATATCAATTGAATATTTTGGTGAACCAAAAGAAGGGCATTACAAGATTACCCCTTATACATTTAAACCAGAGGTTGCATTGAAAATTATTCCAAAGGAATATCACGACTTAGGGCAGGGAATTTTAGAGTGTATTTACAATAATTATGAGGAATTAATAAAGAATGGATCTCATATTTCGATTAAGCTATAACTATGTATAAATATTTATCTTATCCTTTAAGTTCTGAAACACCGCTTTATGGAGGCGCGAGTGATATCAAAATTGATCAAATCAGACAAATCGAAAGGGGAGATACCTCAAACAATAGTTTTTTAAGTTTCCCAAATCACGCAGGAACACACATTGACTTCCCAAATCATTTTATTCAAAATGGAAAGAATTCTAGTGATTATCCTGCAGAATTTTGGCTCTTTCACTATGTATATACCATTTTTAAAGAATGTAAGTCGAATGAATTAATAGATTTTATGGATTCTGAACTTAATACAATTCCAGAGAACATTGAATTTTTAATAATAAATACAGGGTTTGGCAAGTATAGAAATGAAAAAGTATATTGGTACAATAATCCGGGATTGCATCCAAATTTAGCCTCAAAGTTGAAAGGAAGATTTAAATCGCTTAGGATAATTGGTTTAGATATAATTTCTATTACCTCTTTTCAAAATCGTGAATTAGGAAGATTGGCACATAAAGAATTTTTATCTGAACCTTCAATTTTACTAATCGAAGATATGAATCTAAGTGAATTAAAGAAAAATCCAAATCAGTTGATTTGCTTACCTTTACATGTTGAAACTTTAGATGGAGCACCTATAACTATAATAGCAGATTTATGAAAAAAGTTAAAGCGTTGATTTATGATTTTGATGGTGTAATTTGTGATTCTGTGAATGTCAAAACAGAGGCATTTGCATCAATCTACCAAGAATTTGGAGAGGATATAGTTGAAAAGGTTGTACTTTACCATTTAGAACATGGAGGTGTTTCAAGATTTGAAAAGTTTAAATATTGGCACAAACATTTTTTAGATATTGAGCTAGATGAAAGTCAAATTCAAGAATTGTCTGAGAGATTTTCATCCCTAGTTTTGGAAAAGGTTATAAATGCTCCTTACCTGCCAGGAGCGTTGGAATTTATACAAAAAAATAGTGCGAAGTATTTGCAATTTATATGCACTGGAACTCCAGAAAATGAGATAATATTTATTACAGGAGAAAAGAATATTCAGAGTTTTTTTAATGGGATGTTTGGTTCACCTACCAAAAAGACACAAATAATCAATAAGATTTTACTTGAAAATAAGCTTTTCCCAAATGAAGTTGTTTTTTTTGGAGACGCAGTTACCGACTACAAAGCAGCTTTAGATACTGCAGTGAATTTTGTTGGAGTTGGCACTGCTTTAAATTTCCTTCCAAGCAACCATATTAATAGAGTAGAAGATTTTTTGAAGTTAGATATAGAAAACTTATTTTAAATGTTAAAGCATATTAAAAATACAATCAAAAGTTTGACTGAGCTAGTTAAACGCCAGAATTTTAGTGAAGTAACTGAAATAAATCCTTTTTTGGCTTTTAAGGACATACACAAAGGTGAAAGTGTTTTTATTATTGGAAATGGTCCGAGTTTGAAGCCTGAAGATTTGGATAAAATTAAGGATAGTCGTTTTTTTACAATAGCCTCAAATAAAATATATAAAATTTTCCCTCAAACCAGCTGGCGACCAAATTATTATACCATTGAAGACACAGGCGTTTGTAAATCTTCTAAAGAGGATATAAAGCAACAAATTACCTGTCCAATATTTGCTGGGGATTATCTGAAAGAATGGTTAGTTGGCTCCAATAACCCTATTTTTTTTCATCAAATTCAAAGAGTTCAACCTCCAACATTGCCTAATTTTTCAACAAACTTACTCGAAGGAATCAATTGTGGAGGTACAGTTACCTACTCAATGATGCAAATTGCTGTTTGGATGGGTTTTACTGAAATTGTTCTTTTGGGCGTAGATTTTCATTACAAATTACCTAATGAATTAAATGAGGTAAGTGGTTTCCCTGGTTATAAAGGCTATAAGGCCGATAAAGAAATAAATGCCTCAAACTATTTTGTACCAGACTACTTTAGTGAAACAGAAGTAATCTTTGCCCCAGATATGGAGACATCTAAATGCGCTTATGCAGCAGCAAAAGCGTTTAGTGAGCAATCTGGGGCCTTGGTTATAAAAAATGCTACGCGTGGAGGGAAATTAGAAGTTTTTGAAAGGGTAGATTTTGAATCGATTTTATCAAAGTGAAAGTTTTTTTAAAAGCTAATCTTGTTTTTTATCTTACCAAGAAAGGTTCTAATTTTTCGTAGGTTTTTTAATTTCAAAGGCTTTGATGTCTCCACCACAACTGCTTTCTTATTGCTTTTTTCAAAATTCAAATAAAAATGCTGTAACTCATCGATTTGATTTTTACTTAAGTATGTTTGGGCCTTTTGAAAAAGGTAATAACTGTAATTTATGAAACCTGTATTAAAGGATATAAAAATTTGTTTTAATAAACTTGTTAGGTTTTTTTCTTGAGTGAAATCAAGTGTGTTCATGTCCTTGAAATAGATTGTATTACAAAAAGAAATTTCAGCTTTAGTAAATTCAAATGTAATATCCACTTTTTTCAAATAATGTATCATTTCCATGTCAAACAATCTAAAACCATTTTTTAACATAAATGAATGGATTTCTGAAAATGTAGGTTGGTTTTCATAGAAGTAATAGAATTCTGTTTCAATTTCTAAAAACAAAACGTCATTTATATATTGATTTGCTCCGATTAAAATGTCTAATTCTGATCCTTGTGTGTCAACCTTTAGAATATCTATTTTCCTCCCATCTATTTTGGCAATATTTTCAATTGTGGTTGATGTGCATTCGTATTCTCCTACAATATCAAATCTTTCAGGATTTAAAAACTCGTTTAGATAATTTCTATTAGGTTTTAGAATTGAAGAACAATTTTGTTTGCGACAAACATTGATTTTAATTGTTTCTTCTTTGCCGCTTAAAGCAGTATTGTAGTATTTTTCATTGCTTTTTTTTCTTGAAACTAGTTTTTCGTATTCAGTCTTGTCTGGTTCAAAGCCAATTATTTGAATGAAATCATAATCCCAAATGCTGTTAGGCCCACCTTCAGCGCCTATATCATAAAGGGTGATTTCTTTTAAACCTATGCTTGTTAAGATATTATATAATTTAATACTATCGGATTTGTTCATTTAGTTTATTGATTATTTTGTTTAATAGTGTAATTTAGTACAAAAATAAAGTCAAAAACACTCATTCAAGTCATATATTTGAATAATTTGTTTAAGCTTAATTTAATGAGGCAGGGTAAGATAAAAAGATATGAGAAGAAAAGTTGAAATTGGTTCGTGGGTTACCCTAGGACATATGGGAATAACGGAGGTGATGGCTGGGGCTGGTTTCGATTGGCTTTGTATTGATGTAGAACATAGTGTAATCGATTATTATGCATTACAGGTTTTGATTTCCTCAATTCAATTTAAAAAATGCAGGGCTTATGTTCGGGTAGGGGCAAATGATGCTACCATAATAAAACGTGTTTTGGACGCAGGTGCTGATGGAATTATTTGTCCAATGATTAACAATGCAATTGAAGCAAAGTTACTTGTTAGCAATGTTAAGTATCCACCTCATGGAAATAGAGGTGTTGGTTTAGCTAGGGCCCAAAATTATGGTTTGGATAATGGTTTCGAAACCTACAAAGACTCTAAGGCAAAAGAAGTTATTATTATTGCACAAATAGAACATTATAAAGCAATACAAGAATTAGAGCAAATTATTGAAGTTGAAGGATTAGATGGAACCTTTATTGGGCCTTACGACCTTTCAGGTTCTTTAGGAAAGCCTGGGCAATATGATGATAATGATGTAAAAATGATGTTATTAAAATATGAATCTATTGCTTCCTTATCCGATAAATATATGGGCTTTCATGTTATAAATCCTGATGCAGAATTAGTAAATGAAAAAATAAGTAAGGGGTATAATTTTATAGCATTTAGTATCGATACCCTTTTCTTAGGTTCATTGTGTAGAAGTGAAATGCAAAAAGTTAATAAATTTTAATATGAATATAATTGCTGTTATTCCAGCTCGTATGGATTCATCTCGTTTTCCAGGTAAGCCTATGAAGCTAATTCATGGCATTCCAATGATTGGTCATTGTTATTTTAGAAGTAAAATGAGTAGCATTATTAATGATGTTTATGTAGCAACTTGCGATCAAATTATTTTTGATTATATAACGTCAATTGGAGGAAAGGCTATAATGACAGCGAATACCCACGAAAGAGCCTCAGATAGAGCCGCAGAGGCTATGTTGATAATAGAAAAACAGCTCGGTATAAAGGTTGATGTCGTTGTGATGATTCAAGGCGATGAACCAATGACCTATCCAGAAATGATTGATGAAGCTGTTGCCCCGTTATTAAAAGATAAACATGTTAAAATAACTAATTTAGTGGCAGATATTGAAACTGTAGAGGAATTTGAAGACCCAAATGAAGTAAAAGTTGTACTAGATAAAAACTCAAATGCACTTTACTTTTCCCGAGAACCTATTCCATCCAGAAGAAAAGGTGTACTTGATGTTCCCATGAAAAAACAAGTTTGTATTATCCCTTTTAAAAGGGACTTTTTATTAGAATATAACGATTGGAGTCAAACCCCGTTAGAGATAATAGAGTCTGTTGATATGATGAGAATAATTGAAAATGGCCAAAGTATCAAAATGATTCATACAAGCTATAAAACTAAAGCAGTGGATACTTTGCAAGATTTATTGCAGGTGGAAAAATTGATGAAAAATGATAGCTTGCTAAAATTGTATGGAAGACCCAATCCCAGCCTCAACTAGAATTTAATTCAATATTCTCTTCTAAACATTTGTTTTATTTATGAAAGTAACACTTTATTTAATGACCCAAAAAGGTTATGAAGTATTAAAGGCATTAATTCAAAACAAATTTATTGAGTTAGTATCTGAGGTTATTATTGGAAGAGATAAGCATATTCAAAAGGATTATGCTGATGATTTAATATCTATTTGTAAATCAAATAACATCAAATTTTATGAACGTAACAGCGGATTTATTTCGGAATCTGACTATGAAATTGCAATTTCTTGGCGTTGGCTAATTTCGCCAAAACCTCTTTCGAAATTGATAGTGTTACACGATTCAATTCTGCCTAAATATCGAGGCTTTGCACCGTTAGTAAATATGTTAATCAATAAGGAAACAGAAATTGGTGTTTCAGCAATCTTTGCCTCAGAAGAATATGATACTGGGGAAATAATTTCCCAATCTTCAACCCAAATAGAATACCCTATTACAATTGCAGAGGCAATAGACTTGATTACTAAGAACTATGTAGAAGTTATAATTAATATTTTCACTGGTTTTGTTAATGGTTTTGAAATTTCACCTATAAAACAAAACGAGGAATTAGCTACCTACAGTTTATGGCTTAATGAAGATGATTATTTAATTAACTGGAAAAAAGATGCCAATGAAATCCTTAGACTAATAAATGCGGTTTCATTTCCATATAAAGGAGCATCCACATTTATTAATGGGAAACAAAAGGTTAGAATAATTGAAGCTGAGTTAGAGCCAGATGTTAAAATAGAAAATCGTTCAGAGGGGAAAGTGATATTTGTAAGAAATCAATTCCCTATTGTAGTTTGCGGGTCGGGTTTAATTCGACTAAAAAAGGTATATGATGAGGAAACTGGGTCCGAAATTATACCTTTAAAAAACTTCAGAGTAAAATTTTCTTCTCAACTATGTTAATTCATTAAAGGTAATACGGCTTCTGGAGCTTTACTTTCAAAGCTAATCTTTACGTAGTCATCGGAATTCAAATAGAAAGAATTTCTGTTAGTATAATAATGCAGTACATCCCTCATAATTTTAAAGTAGTTGTTCCTATACTCAAATTGCATAATCATAGTTGAACAGGTTCCATCCGGTGTAAAATCTTTCATGTTACAATTAGTTAAGGCATGGTTTTCTATTCGAAATTTTACAAATTGACTAAGATTACTTTTTCCAAGTTTACCTGCAACGAAATTTTCATCAATAAAAAGTTTGTCTTCTTTTCCTTTAATTAATTTATACATACCGTTCAGTTCATAAAACCTAAAATTGCTAAAATAATCATCCCTTCTGTCTTTCTTGTATTCAACGTATATCACTTTTGAACTCAAACTGTTGTTTTCTTTAATATAATGCATAATTATTTCTTGTGAAAGCCATCTTCGCATTTGCTTAAACTGTAAACTAACATGTACTGAACTTAGCAAAAATAAAAAAATGCAAAATACCATCATATGATGTTTTGACTTCACTAATCTGGTGATTGCAAAAAATATCAAAATCGAAACGCCAAAATTTAATAATAATTGGTGTCTTGTATCATAATCTTCAAAACTTGGGGCCTTACCTACAAGCAAGTATGGAGTTAATGACAGAGTAATCATTAGCAGACTTAACCAAAACCATTCTTTTTTTATGCTATCGAAAGATATGCTTTTTACAACTTGCATCTTTTTAAAACTACTGCTAAAAATTAGTATTGCCAAGAAAATAACCATAATAACCAACCAACTATATGGATGCTCAAATAATAGTTGCATAATTCCAATAATATTGGCATTAATACTTTTAAATATGTCAATTGGAAGTGCGATTATGTTGCTTAACTTGATTTCGTTGTATTCACTATAAAGTTTTATTGGATGAAAATATTTCTGACGGATAAACCAAAAAAGTACAGGAATTGAAAAGAACAAAAAGTTTGTTTTTAACATGATCATCCATTTTTTAAAGTCAAATAGTGGATTGTTTTTGATCAATATATGCAGTAAAATTAGTGAATATAATAGCAACAATGAGTTAGTGAAAAAGGAGAAATAGAATAGTGGTAGAGATAAATACCTATATAAATCACTCTTTATTAAATCACTTTTGAAGTACATAAAGCAAGCCAAAAGAAAAATGAATAATGAAACCGTATATGGCAAGCATATCATAGTTATTCTTGCTAGATTATAAGGCAAGGCAATAAAAATTAAAGCAATAAAAAATGAGTTTTTCGGGGTGAAAAGTTTTGAAATTATTAATATTTTATGAAACAATAATGCTGACGAAATAGTAAGTATTAAAGAAACAATTCGATAACTTAAAACTGGATTTGGTAAGCTATTTAAAAAACTATGTATGTGATAGCTGCCACCATAAAACCCGCCATTTCCAATAAATTGGTCTTTGATTCCTTGATCCGACATGTTGAATAGGGTCCAATCATCCCAAAATACACCTAAATTAACAACATTTAGAAGGTTTATAATTATGGTAAAAAGAACTAAAAATAATAGATTAAATGTATTGTTCTTCATTGGTAAATGTTTAATCTCAAAAGTAAAGTTTATTTCAATATTACCTAATTCTTCAATTTTCCTTTTTAGTTTTTCCTTTAAAAATCAACCTTAATGAACTATCGCTTGAGAAATAGGCCCAACTCCAGTGGATTAAAATAATTAGCTTATTTCTTACACTTAAAATCAGCATGAGGTGTAAAAACATCCAAACCAACCAAGCTACAAATCCTTTAAATCTCATAAAGGGTAAGTCAACCACGGCTTTGTTTTTTCCTATGGTAGCCATCGACCCTAAATCTAAGTATTCATAGGCATTTATGGGTTTCTTATGAACCATTCGCTTTAGGTTTTTTGCAAGGTTGCTGGCCTGATTAATGGCAACATTAGCCACTTGTGGATGACCTTTTGGATAGCTAGATGTTTCCATATAAGATATGTCACCAATGGCATATATGTCATCATGATTCAAAATGGTATTGTATCTATCCACTTTATACCTGGCATTGGGCAAATAGGCATCAGGATTTAATCCAGGCAATATATTTCCGCTTACGCCTGCGGCCCAAATTAAGGTTTTAGTTGTCAGTTTTTCACCAGAACTAAGAATGGCATCTAGGCCATCATACGACTTTACAAAAGTTTGAGTGATAATCTCTACGCCCATGCTTTTTAAATAGGATTGTGAAGCTTGTTTAGCCAATTCACTCATATTGTTTAAGGTATTGGCGCTTCCTTCTACCAATATCACGCGCATTTTTGCTGGGTCTAATTGCGGATATTCTTCAGGCAATACACGTTTAATTATTTCACTAAAGGCCCCAGCAAGTTCTACTCCTGTTGGTCCGCCTCCAACTATAACAATATTGTTTCTAGGGTCATCCGCAAGATGTAGTTGTGAAGATAAAGTTTCAAAGATGGTTAGTAGATGATTCCTTACTTGGATGGCTTCAGTGGTAGATTTAAGGGTTAATGCATGTTGCTCTATTTGTGCATTGTTAAAAAAGTTTGTTTTACATCCTGTGGCAATAACTAGTTTATCATAAGATATCGCTTCGGTTTCGGTTTGAACCAAACGCGACTCAGTATTTATGTGAAGGACGGTTCCCATTTTTACCGAGATGTGTTTTTTATTTCTAAAAATATTTCGGATAGGAAATGAAATCGATGAAGGTTCTAATTGTGCAGCGGCAACTTGATAAAAGAGTGGTTGAAATTGATGGTGATTTAATTTGTCAATTAAAACAATATCAAACAATTTTTCATCTAAGTTTTTGGCTAGTGATAAACCTGCAAAGCCAGCGCCTAAAATGACTATTTTTTGCTTGTCCATAAAATTAAATTGGATTGTTTTGAGTGGCTTCAAAGTCTTGTAATACCTGCATGGCTTTTTCTACATCTTCCTCCAATACCTGCACTTTTATGCCCCCAATGGCATTTGAGTATAGCGGGTTCATAAGAATGGTAAATTCATCTTTAATGTAAACAGGAATCCCAACTTCTTCAAGCATTCCCTTTAACAAGGTAACTTCCAATGGGTACTCAAAAGAGCGGATGGTAACTAAAGCCATACTAACAATAAGGTTATTAATAAAACCCCATACAATAGTAAGCAACTTATAGGCAAACTTGTTTTAAAAAAAATGTTTATTCTTCTCGGAATTGCGAGATTCAAACTCGCTACCCCTCGCACCCCATGCAAGTACTGCTGCCAAGATGCGATAAATTCCATGTGGTTTTGCAAATACAAAAACATATATATATTTGATATAGGTAATCCATAAAAATATTGAAACTATGAAACGCAATCTAAGTTTGATATTAGCGGTAACGCTTTTATTTTCCTGCTCCCCCGTTCGTCTAATTAAACCCTTAGAAAAAGGTCAAAAGGCTATCGGAGGTAATTTTGGTGGACCTATCATTGACTTTGCTGGTGCCCCCATTCCTATTCCTTATACCGCTGCTTTTTACGCTAAAGGGATTACACAAAAAACTTCGCTTTATGGCGGCCTGCATCTTACTTCCCTTGCGTTTGGCGTATTACAGGCCGAGGTGGGAACCTGCAACCAATTGTGGTCAAACCAATCCAAAACCTTAGGATTTTCAGTTTCTCCAGCCTTGCAGCTTGCCCTCGATAGATGGGATTGGAACTTTCGCTTTTGGCCACAACTCGATTGTCAATTATACAAAACTTTTACCAACCAATCTTTTGTTTATGCTGGCATAGGGAATTGGTTTGAACCTACTCGGATGCGCCCGCACAATGAAACGCAAGAAAAGTTTTGGTTTATGCACCCTCAACTTGGATATCGCTGGGGCAAGCATAAATGGAACTATGGCATAGAAAGCAAATGGGTTGGACCCAACCTGCCAAATAAGCCCAATGTTGCAGATTATAAAGGCATCAATGGAATGGGTGCCTTAGGTGTTTATTTTTCAATCATGAAAAGGTTTTAATATGAAAAAGATAGTTACTTTATTTATAGCGCTAAGTCTTTTAAGTGCATGCCTTCGACTCGACTCTAATTTCTATAATTTAAGTGATAAAATCACTGAATACAAATGGGATAATTATGTAGGTGTACAAGACTTTAAGCTTGGTTCTGCTTATGATATCGCAGATACTATGCATACTACCTTTACCCTTAATTCGGAAGGAAATAAAATTTATGCCACCTATATTGGTGATATAAATAGGATTGCTACTGACACGGTCATTTTATATTGCCATGGCAATAAGTGGCACATGGATTTTTATTGGCAACGTGCAAAACTATTAGCACATACTAATGGTAAACATACTTATGGTTTACTAATGCTAGATTATCGCGGCTATGGTTTGTCGGAAGGCAAACCTACTGAGGATGGTTTGTATGCCGATGTAAATACAGCCATGCAATGGCTGCAAGGAAAAGGCCTTTCAGAAAACAGATTTATTCTTTATGGATTTAGCATGGGTACTGCACCTGCAACTGAGTTAACTGCTAATCCTAGAACGTTAAAACCTTTGAAACTTATTTTAGAAGCGCCCTTTGCTAGTAGTGCGGTAATGACTGCTGATGGTGGTGGATTAAATGTCCCAGGTTCTTTTGTTACCAATCTAAAAATAGACAATGCTGAAGAAATCAAAAAAGTAACTCAACCACTTTGTTGGATACATGGCACTTATGATAATTTCTTAAACATAAAAACCCATGGAGAAATTGTTTTCAAAAACCATAATGGGGCCTTTAAAGAGGCACATAGAATAGAAAATGCAGACCACGGTGAGGTGCCCGTATTGACAGGTTTTGATAGATATTTGAAAATTATGGGGGATTTTATAAGACGCTAAAAACGTTTGAATTTTTACTTTTATTGCCCCAAAAAAATAAATAGACTAAGATGTAACATTCAGTCATAGTGCTCGTTTTCATGGCATTAATAAGCTCTACCATGAAATTAGTATTATCATTAACTTTAGGTTTGTTAGCCTTGGCAACAAATCTAGCTGCACAAACTTCGCTTACCAATTATGCTGTTTATTTTAAATCCGATGAAGACAAGTTAGATGCTTCCGACATAGAAATTCTTCAGCCTATTCTGGTACAACTCAAAGGCCCTAATTATGCAGAGATCAATTTAAAAGCGCATGCCGATTATGAATCTGATGTTTCTTACAATCAACAACTTTCTGAAAGACGTTGCAATGCTGTAAGAGGCTTCCTATTAAGCAATGGAATCGATGCCAAGCGAATTACTTCCCAAAGTTTTGGGGAATTAAAACCTAAATTAAAGGATAAGTCGCAAAAAGCCAAGGCTTTAAACCGAAGAGTAGATATTGAACTGGAAACATTTTCTACTCAAAATGTCCAAACGTTTTTAAGTTTGGTTGGCGGAAATCTAGCCCAAGAGTTTAGGGTAAATGCTGCAAAGCCTATAAAAATTGTAGGAAAGGGAGGTTTGCAAATTGAAATTCCTGCAAATGCATTTGTAAATCAAAATAATCAAGCCATTTCATCAAACAATATTAGCATTAGCATGCAAGAACTTTTTGGTCCGCGCGAAGCATTCACCCAACAATTAAGTACCATGAGCAATGGAAAAATATTAGAAACAGGAGGGATGTTTAGTATAGAGGCTTCACAAGGAACAAATAAATTAAAACTTAAAGAAGGCGCTTCTATTGAAGTGAAATTACCATCTTCAAATTTGGTAAATGGTATGCAGGTTTTTCTTCCTGTAATAGATGCTTCAACAGGTATCAAGGAATGGAAACCAACTGTTAATGCATTTGAACTTACTCCAGCTAAAAAAGTAGAATTACCTTTTGTATATTTTGATACTACAGCCCTTAGAAAATTTAAGGTAAGTGAATTAGACATGAATCCTTTGCCCAATTTAGTTTTTGGTTCTGTCCCTTGGCCCGCTCGGCCCAATTGCCCAAAGGCTCCCAAACAACCTGTTTTAGCTACCAAAAATGAGTTGTTTAATTTTGCTGAACGCGTTTTCTATTCTTCAGCATTTATGGAAAAGGAGCTGATGGAAATTAATAGGTCTCGACAAAAGAGTTATGATAGAGCCTTCCTATCATGGCAAAATAAATACAGAGATTATGAGTATAATATGGAGAAATATAAATTCGATTCTGCGGCTTTCGAGTTTGCCACTCGAGATACTTTTATGAATTGGTTAATGGATACCGAAAAGCAATTAAATGTCTATGTTAAAGACCATGAACGGCAGTTTTTTAACCAAGGAATTGAACGCTTTTGTAAGGCAAGTAGTTTAAAGAAACTTACCGGTTTGAACTTAAAATCGGTTTTCTTTAATGCCGCTAAACCCAATAAAACCATGTCTAAACATTTTGCAATTGTAGCTGCCTACCTTCATAAGATTTCAATACTTAAAAATAGCAGTATGGCTGAAGTTATAAAATTGGCAGGTGATAAAAGCAATCAAATCAGCTTAAACGATAAAAAGCTTAACTATAATATTCGCTATTTTAACCATTATTATACCAATAGTTTTGCAGTGGATATGATGGATCAAAACATTGAACTCAAACAGCTTTTTAGGAAGGCAGAATCTGAAATAATTGATTTAAGGGAGGCTGCTGGAATGCTAGATAATAGGGATGTTGCAATGATTTATAGCGCAAGTTTGGGTCAAACCGGATTATATAATTGTGATAGATTTAACGGAACTCCACCTACTCAAATGGCTAGAATATATATCAATGCACCTCAAAATGCTCGAGTTTCATTTTATGTAAAAGAAATTAATGCATTTATTTATGCCTATCCCGATAAAAAAGGATATTACGTTGACCTGCCCAAAAATAAGAAAGTAAAATTATTGGCATTTGCCCTCAATGAAAACGCAGAACCAATATTGGGTCAAACCGAATTAATAGTAAAAGAAGAAGTTCGTTTAACCCCTCAATTAGAAAGAGTAAGCGTTAAAGAATTACGCCTTACCATTGCGAATATCTAATAAGAAACTAGCTTTGATAAGGCTTGTCTGAGTCGGGCTTTTGGCAAGAAATTTTCTTCCAACTCTAAATTAAAAGGAACGGGCGAATCTAAACTTCCTACACGCATAACAGGGGCATCCAAATTTTCAAAGCAATGCTCTGAAAGATAGGCTGCAATTTCTGCACCTATGCCCCCTGTAAGTGTGTCTTCATGCAAAACCAATACTTTTCCAGTTTTTTTAACGCTAGAAATAACCGACTCTTTGTCCCAAGGCAATAGGGTGCGTAAATCTATAATGTCGGCCTCTATTTGCATTTCCTTACATGCCTGAACAGCCCAATGAACCGCAGCACCATAGGTAATTATACTTAAATCTTCTCCAGATTTAACTGTTTTGGCTTTGCCAATTTCAAGCATGTAATAATCATCATAAACTTCTTCCTCTAATTCAGTCATGCGATACAATACTTTATGTTCAAAAAACAAAACCGGATTTGGGTCATTAATGGCTGCGGTTAACAAACCTTTGGCATCAGAAGGGCAAGAAGGATAAATTACTTTTAGGCCAGGCACATGAAAAAACCAAGCTTCATTACTTTGTGAGTGGAAGGGCCCTGCGCCTACTCCTGCGCCAGTTGGCATCCTCACCACTACATCTGCTTGTTGGCCCCAGCGGTAATAACTTTTAGCTAAATTATTTACAATTTGGTTGAACCCAACACTTACAAAATCTGCAAATTGCATCTCTACCATCGCTTTCATCCCCTTGATTGAAAGTCCATAGGCTGCTCCAATTATGGCACTTTCGCAAAGTGGGGTATTTCTAACCCTATCTTTACCAAATTGCTCCAAAAAGCCTTGGGTAATTTTAAAAACACCTCCGTATTCAGCAATATCTTGGCCCATCAAAACTAGCTCAGGATGCTTTTCCATTGATTGTCTCAATCCATCGCTGATGGCGTCAACATAGCGTTTTTTAGTTACATTTTCAGTGGCAGGCAAAACTACCACATCCTGCAAATTGCCATATTGCTTAGCAGTTGCTTTAAAGTTAGCATTTGCATAAACATCATTGAGTTCTAATTCTGTATTGGGTATAATCTCTGGTTCATTTAACACAGATTCAACTCCCTCATCAATTTCCTTTTTAAACTCAGCCCTAATTTCATCAATTAGGCTTGGGTTTATAATCCCTTCTTCTAACAAGTACTTCTCATAATTACTTACAGGGTCTTTTTTGCCCCACATATCAAAAAGTTCTTGAGGTACATACTTGGTGCCCGAGGCTTCTTCATGCCCTCGCATTCTAAAGGTTAAACACTCTAAAATTACTGGTCGAGGTTTGGTTCTTATGGAGTTTCCTAAGTTTCTAACAATGTCATACACCTCCAGTAAATTGTTGCCATCTATTTGATAGGCTTCCATGCCATACCCAATTCCTTTGTCGGTAAAGCTCTTAAATTTGAACTGCTCATTGCTTGGGGTAGACAGTCCATAACCATTATTTTCAATCAAGAAAATTACAGGTAAATTCCATACCGCAGCAGTATTCAAGGCTTCGTGAAAATCACCTTCACTTGCGCCACCATCGCCACTAAAAACTACGGTGAGTTTCTTTTCATCTTTCAATAAATTGGCTAAAGCTATTCCATCTGCAACACCCAACATCGCACCAAGGTGCGAAATCATGCCCACAATATGGTGCTCATTCGTGCCAAAGTGAAAAGAGCGCTCTCTTCCTTTTGAGAATCCATCAAATTTTCCCTGCCATTGCGAAAATAATTTGGCAAATGGGATATCGCGACCTGTAAATACACCTAAGTTTCTATGCAAGGGTAAAATGTATTCATCCTTATCCAACGCTGCGGTTAAACCCACAGATATAGCTTCTTGCCCTATTCCACTAAACCATTTACTTACCTTTCCTTGCCTTAATAAAATCAACATTTTCTCCTCTATCATCCTCGGCTTTACGATTGCCTTGTAAAGTGCAATTAGTAATTCGTCGCTGTATTGTTTGCGGTTAAAACTTAGCATATCTAAAAATTGTAGTGCGAAAATAGTGTTTAATTGCTAACTTGAACCTTTATCATCATGGAAAAAATCTTGTTCTTACACGGGGCCTTGGGTTCAAAATTGCAATTTCAGCCCCTTATTAATTCGCTTTCTAGCGACTATGAATGCCATGCCCTTAATTTTGCTGGCCATGGAGGAGAATCAATACCAACTGCTGGACTCACATTTCAAACTTTTGCAGAGAATATTTTGCAATATTTAAACAAGCATCAAATTGAAAAAATAAACCTATTTGGTTTTAGCATGGGAGGCTATGCCGCTTTGTATTTTGCACATTTGCATCCAGAGCGTGTTTCTAAAATTTTTACCCTAAACGTGAAGTTTAATTGGGACCCAATTTCCACCGCCAAGGAGGCCGGTTTATTAGATGCAGAAAAAATGCTTGAAAAGGTGCCCTCATTTGCCAATAACTTGATGGTTATACATGGACTTCACCTTTGGAAATCATTGCTTAAAAGTACTAGCGATATGATGAAACAACTTTCAGAAACCGTTACCCTGTCCGAGCAGGAATTGAAAGCCATTTCACAGCCAGTGCTACTTGCCATTGGTGATAGAGACCAAACCAGTTCTGTTTTTGAAACCTTGGAAACTTTTAAGAAATTACCTAATGCCGCATTTATGGTATTTCCTCAAACTGCTCATCCTTTCGAAAGGGTTTCCTTAGCCTTATTGCAGCCAGCAATCAAAGAATTTTTTAAGTAATTTTGGTCTAATTATTGTTTCGGTTTGAACCAAAAATAATACAATGTATATGTTGAAGAGAATAACCTTGATGTTCAGTTTATTTTTACTTTTTTCCTATAAAAATCCTACAGATGAAAGTTTAAAATGGTACCAATGGAATGAGGGATACCCATTAGCAATAAAAGGAAAAAAAATTATTTTAGTAGATGCTTATACTGATTGGTGTGGTTGGTGTAAAAAGATGGATAAGGATACCTACACCAATCCAGAAGTAATCAAAAAACTCAATAAGCATTTTGTTGTAATCAAATTTAATCCAGAATTGCGCGATTCAACCTATACTATAGACGGACAAATTTATTCAGCTAGAGATTTCTACATGCAACTCAGCAGAGGAGAGATCACAGGTTTTCCAACCACGTATTTTATAGACCCACAAAAGAAATCAGTGTTTATAGACCCAGGCTACCGCGATGCTGCCACCTTTTTACAGATTTTAGATAAGGTAATTGACGATGCTAAGTAATTTTGATTTTTTTATTGCAGTGTTTTAGTTCTCCTAAATAAAAAAACTGCCCTAGCTTTTACGCCAAGGCAGTTTTTTCTATCGAATTTCGAATATCGACTAGTAACGGTACATTTCAGCTTTGAAAGGACCTTCTGTTGCAACGCCAATGTAATCTGCTTGCTCTTTGTCTAAAATGGTCAACTTAGCACCAATGTGTTCTAAGTGCAATGCCGCTACCTTTTCATCTAAATGCTTAGGTAAAACATATACTTTATTTTCATAGTTTGCGCTGTGGTTCCACAATTCAATTTGAGCCAAAGTTTGGTTCGAGAATGAATTACTCATAACAAAACTTGGGTGACCCATTGCACAACCTAGGTTAACTAAACGACCTTCTGCTAATACAATGATTTCGTTACCATTGATATTGTAAATATCAACTTGAGGTTTTAAAGTGTATTTGCTATCCCCATGGTTTTTGTTTAACCAAGCCATGTCAATTTCATTATCAAAGTGCCCGATATTACAAACAATAGCTTTATCGCGCATTTTCAAGAAATGACGGTCAGTAATAATTTTTAAATTACCAGTGGCAGTTACAAAAATGTTTGCTCTCGTACAAGCATCTTCCATAGTTACCACTTCAAATCCATCCATAGCAGCTTGTAAGGCGCAAATTGGATCAATTTCAGTAATCAAAACACGTGCACCAGCACCACGCAATGATTCTGCAGATCCTTTACCTACATCGCCATAACCAGCAACAACAGCAACTTTACCAGCCATCATAATATCAGTAGCTCTGCGTATAGCATCTACTAAAGATTCTTTGCAACCATATTTGTTGTCAAATTTAGATTTTGTAACTGAGTCGTTTACATTGATGGCAGGCATCACTAAAGTGCCTTTTTTCATGCGCTCATATAAACGGTGAACACCTGTAGTTGTTTCTTCTGATAATCCTTTGATTTCGGCAGTTAACTCAGGGTAGCGGTCAAAAACCATATTGGTTAAATCACCACCATCATCTAAAATCATATTCAAGGGCTTTCCGCCTTCAAAGGCAAAAAGGGTTTGTTCAATACACCAATCAAACTCTTCTTCGTTTTGACCTTTCCAAGCATAAACGGGGATACCAGCATCAGCAATCGCAGCTGCGGCATGATCCTGTGTTGAGAAAATATTGCAAGAACTCCATGTAACTTCTGCACCTAATTCTTTTAAAGTTTCAATTAATACAGCAGTTTGAATAGTCATGTGAAGACAACCAGCAATGCGGGCGCCTTTAAGAGGTTGCTGTGGGCCATATTCTTTACGAATAGTCATTAAGCCCGGCATTTCTGCTTCAGCCAATTTAATTTCTTTTCTTCCCCACTCAGAGAGGGAAATGTCCTTAACCTTGTAAGGAAGAGCGGTTTTTGCGTCTGACATATAATATGTTTTATTTCGTTATGAACGGCAAAATTAAGTTAATTTAGCTGAATATCACGCTCGCTATGTCAAATTTTGCTTAAATAATTGTGTTCAAAAGATTATTATTTGATAATTAAGTTGGTTCAACCCGACACCATACTAAAATTAATAATTAAAGCGAAGGCATTGTTGGTTCTAAAACTTTTTTATACCAATATTGTATTCTTATTTAGAATTAATATAATTATGGCATATCCAGAAATGTTAGTTGCGCCAATGCGTCAACAATTAGAATCAGTAGGCTTTACGTCTTTAATGAATAGTACCGAGGTAGAGGCAACTTTAAGTAAAAAAGAGGGTACTCAATTATTAGTTTTTAATAGTGTTTGTGGCTGTGCAGCAGGAACTGCCCGTCCAGGAGTTATGGAATCTTTGGTAGGAGAGGGTAAGAGACCTTCAGAACTGTTAACAGTTTTTGCAGGTCAAGAGGCTGAGGCTGTAGCAAAAGCGAGAGAATTTACTTTGCCTTTTCCTCCTTCTTCGCCTTCTATAGCCTTGTTTAAAAATGGAGAATTAGTTCATTTTATCGAAAGACACAACATTGAAGGCAGAAGCGCTGCAATGATTGCTGAAAATCTTAAAGGAGCTTACGAGGAGTTTTGTTAGTTAATTACTCCTCCAACCCAATCTCTTCATCTCCTTTTTGGTAAGGCAGATAACTAAGAATAAGTTGAAACATCTCATCCGTAGTTTTCATGCTGCCGTTCTTTTCAGAGATGTTTCGAGGTGGAGAGAATGGATTATTTGGATTATTGGAGGTGTTATCAAACACTCCTTCTACATAAATGGTGCTGCCCCTTGGTATGGGCAGCATTTTTTTTGGCATATAAAAGTACTGCCACCTAAAATCCCAATTCGGTATGTGAATCAGCCTTATAGTGTCACCACTTGGCTTTATGGCATAAGCCAAATATCGTTTGCCAATTAAATGCATATGCGGTACAATACTTACAACCGATATGTCTAAGGGTACCGTAAAATTAATTGTAAAGGTTTTTATGGTATTGGGTGGAATGCTTAGTTCGGGTACAACTGGGCTTATTCCTAGTGTGCCTAATTGAAATTCAGATACTGGTCGGGTAGGGGCTTTGGTATCAAAGTATAACCTAAAATAAGAAGAGTCTAACTCGTCTTTTGCGCTGGGGCCAAAGTGTATATCGTTTAAATACAGTGCCGCCTTCTTATGAATCTTATATCCCCCAATTCCATTAGGGTAGAAACTAAATTGAGAACCTGGTAAATAGTTACAAACGCTAGGTGTCATGATTGGATAAGTCCCATCGTCATTGGCTAGATTTAAGTCATTATGAATTCTTATACTTTCACTTTGGTCCTGCCTGATATAGTAATTTCCCTGATGCAAACTTGTTTTTGCGTCAGTTGCATAGTTTATTAAATGCGCATTCATATGATGCACTAATTTTTTTTGATGGGGCACAAACTCTACTGCTTTTAAAAAGGTATCTGCTCCTAGTTCAATTGGGAATTTAACCACATAAAATCTATCTTGATTATCCCCCTTAATTTCAAATGGCTTTGGAATTTTAATTACCTTAGAAATTAATCCTAAATTTTTTTGAGAAGGTTTTAAATAAGGGATTAGATTAGCTGTATCACCTGGTTTACATCCATCAATAACCCATCTTGCAATTAAGTTAATTTCTGTTTCTGTAAGGTAAGTTTCATTTGCAAAATGTGAGTAGTTTGGATCGGCTGGCCAGGGTGGCATAATCCTATTTTCTGTCACATATTGTATCAATTTCCCTTTAGAAGATACCTGCTCATAATCATAGAGGTTAAAAGGCGCGCCACCTTCCTCATGATGGCATTTGCTGCAATTCTTTCTAATAATTGGGGCAATATGTTCCGCAAATAAAACGGGTTCGTATTGCGTTGTAATAGAAGAATGTTCATTATCACAACCAATTATTATAAGCGTTAATATAAAAAAAAATAGCGTTTTATATATTTGAGGTTGCATCTAAATG
The DNA here is from genome assembly GCA_027487835.1 of Bacteroidota bacterium. Lineage (GTDB taxonomy): Bacteria > Bacteroidota > Bacteroidia > UKL13-3 > UKL13-3 > B1. The sequence goes on from JAIYCU010000044.1 coordinate 176,366, forward strand.
ATTGTCTTTTTTATTTACAGGGTGTAACTTTCAATTAATCAAAAGACTTATTTATCTGATTTTTTCGATGAAAATTTCATTTCTTTTTATTTAAGTAAATGGTAAATTCTCATGTTTGTTTATCTTTCAAATTCAATGGATGGATAACCTTAATTGATTTTGTATCTGATTTGAGTAAAATGTTGCACCTTTGACATTAAGATGATTTGCATCTGACATATAGCTCGAATCAATCGAATCATTCAAAAAATTTAAGTGTTTTCTATGTTTGATTTTTTCAATCTCATGAGTAAAAAAATCAAAGTACCCTGTGTCTATTTGATTTTTATATTTCAAGTGGTATGGTGTAGAAAGTAATACTAATTCAATATTATTTGCCATACATAAACTATCAATCTTATTTAGGTAATTTACTTGAGTCTGACTATACTTTTCTTCAATTTTACTTTTAGAAAAGTGCATTTTAAATGTTTTATTAATTAAATCTATACTCGGATTTGAATTGTTTGACTCGTAAAATCCTCCCCAATCTTGTCCATTATAAACATTTAAGAAAGTTTCATAGTTTAAGAGTTGTTTGTAACTTGAAATGAAATCATAATTTTCAAATACTCTTGTAAAATATAAATATCTTTTTAAACTGTTTTTACCTTCTGCATAGTTTAAATCAAACAATCTATCATAAATTGGAGAAAAATTATGAATAGAAACACCTAAAATTACCATTTTAGGTTTTCCACCCCCAGCTTCAATAATATCTAATAATTTAAAATAACTAAAATAAAAATGCTCACCAGAACTGGCAAAATTATAAGTCTTATGCCCTATTAAATGAGGATTGATTCTTTGAACCTGCGAATCACCCATAATAAAACATTCATTTTTTGATATTTCTAATATTCTCTTCTTAGTTTTAAATTTTGTATAGAAAAAGAAAATTATAGTAATGATTAATAATGATATTATTGGAATACAAAATTTAACTAGTTTTATCCTGAATTTCTTCATGATTTTTAAAATTGAAAATAAATGAATTGTTGTTCTTTTCCATTGAAAACAAAAATCATAGTGATAATTATATAATAGAAACTCCACCTTAAAGCACTATTCCAGTTAAGGCCTAATTTTTGAATTGCAAATTGATTTTCTCTACCTAACCATTCAAAGAAAGTTAGAAAACCTATCATTACCAATGTTATTGCAGCATTGGTTATTCCAATAAATTTAGGCATTTCAAAAATTGATGGTGAGATGATATTTGAAATATACTCAAATGCATGATTCAAACTATTTGCTCTAAAAAAAATCCAAGCAAAAACTGCAAGCATAAAGGTAATAACCATTTGTATTAACTCGTGGATAGATGGAAAAATTTTTCCTTGAGCCACAATTTCTAAATTGTTTCTGTTAGTTTTCATAATTATGGAAGGTAAAATAAACAACGCATTTAGTGCACCCCAAACTACAAATGTCCAATTGGCTCCGTGCCAAAAACCACTTACAATGAAAATAATGAATGTATTTCTAACACGCATCCAATTACCACCTTTGCTGCCACCCAAAGGAATGTAAAGGTAATCTTTGAACCACGAAGAAAGTGATATGTGCCAACGTCTCCAAAATTCAGCAATATCTCTAGAAAAATATGGATAAGCAAAATTTCGCAGTAATTCGATTCCAAAAAGCCTAGCAGTACCTAATGCGATGTCTGAGTATCCTGAGAAGTCACCATAAATTTGAAATGTAAAGAAAATTGCTCCTAATAGCAAGGTACTGCTGTTAGCTTCAGCCGAATTGTTGAAAGCCTGGTTGGCAAAGTCTGCACAATTATCAGCTATGACTATTTTTTTGAATAATCCCCATAAAATTTGTCTGAGACCATCAATGGCTTTATCGTAATCAAAAGTTCTTTGCTTTTTTATTTGTGGCAACAAATGTGTTGCTCTCTCAATTGGTCCAGCTACAAGTAAAGGGAAAAAGCTTACAAAAACTGCATAATCAATAAAGTCCCTTTCTGCTTCAATTCTATCATTATAAATATCTATGATATATGATAAGCCGTGAAAGGTATAGAATGAAATTCCTACCGGTAAAATAACACTTAAAGTCCAAGGATTTACATTGAATCCCAAATAAGAAATAGCAACGGCAAAGGAATCTGCAAAGAAGTTGTAATATTTGAAAATGCCAAGAAAGCCTAAATTAATAATCACACTCAGCCAAAACCAAAATCTTTTATTTTTTTTACTAAGAGAATTCTGCATTTTCAGGCCAGTGAAAAAGTCTAAAAAGGTTGAAAATAAAAGTAAAAACATAAATCTCCAATCCCAACAAGCATAAAAGAAATAGCTTGAAAGCATCATCAAAGTATTTTGGATTTTAATACTTTTATTGGATGCAAACCAATATAGAATAAATACTATTGGTAAGAATATTGCAAAATTAATTGAGTTAAATAGCATCGTGTTTGCCTATTTTTTATTTTTATGTGATTAAACCTCCAAAAACTGACTTAAAAAATTGCAATATAATTATCTATAATTATTTCCCAACCCAAAATGATTTTCAATTGTCCTTTTGAATTTTCTTCATAACCAAAGTAATTTAACTATAAATTTATTTGTATATATTTTCAGTAAATTTTGTTTATTAAAATATTATTCAATTGATAAAACATCCCACTGCTTTTGTTTGATAGGGTTTAAACTTTTTTCCTTCGTATAAATTTGCTAATACATCGGCCAAATCATGCGCTGTGATTACAGTCCTTTTTTTTCCAAGTTCGTATGCCCAATTATCAATGCGGCCGCTATACACAATTTGATTGGCAGAATTAAATACAAAAACTTCTGGTGTTATACGCGCGTTAACCTGCATTGTATATGCTTTATTGGGGTCTAGATAAAAAGGAATTTCTTTTAAGCCATATTGGCTTCTATAACTTACAATTTTTAGTAAGCTATATTCAGTTCCTGGCACAATGGCTATAAATTCAACTCCCTTTGTTTTGTAAGTTTCATATAACTGTTTTATCGTTAAAGTATAACTTTGGCATAGCGGACATTCAGGGGATAAAAAGAATACTACATAGGCATTATTTTTTTTTAGGTTCGAGATAACTTCAAATTTACCTTCTGTGTTTTGCAAGGCCATCGTCTTTATCTTCCTAGGTTGCACTTCTGCATTTTCTTTATGGAGGTCAAATTTAAACTCATGCCAAAAATTTAGCATACTAAAGATAAGAATCCAAAGAATAGACTTGCTCGACATAATCATTTACTACAAATGTAAAAATGCTTTACTATTTTCGTCTAAAATACGCATATATGTATAAATATCTTTTGTTGTTTTTAAGTTTCGGTTTGAACCAAACTTTGTTAGCACAAGTTCATATTGAACTCACAGTTAGTGCCAATACACCGGCTACAGATAGTATTTATGTTGCTGGGTCATTTAACGCTTGGAGCCCTAATGCTGCAGCCTATAAACTCCAAAAAGTTGGGGAAGTTTACAGAATTACACTGCCTGCAAGTACAGGTACTGCTCAGTTTAAATTTACACGTGGTTCTTGGGAAACTGTTGAAGGTACTTCTAATGGCAGTTTTACGCCTAACAGAACATTTGCCTATTCCTCAAACCTTAATCTCAATTTGACCGTTGCTGGATGGGAAGATAAAAAGCTTGGTGGTGGAGGATCTGGTTCTACAGCTTTATCCAATGTTAAGATTCTCAGTGATACTTTTTATATCCCACAACTTAATCGTAAACGTCGTATTTGGATTTATTTACCTAATGATTATGCCAGCGCATCTAAAATGTATCCTGTACTTTACATGCACGATGGGCAAAATCTTTTTGATAATTTAACTGCTTTTTCTGGCGAATGGGGAATTGATGAAGCCATGCTTACTAGGGAAAAGGCAGGTTATGCTGGATGCATCGTGGTAGGCATAGATAATGGCGGTGCGCAACGTCTAAATGAGTATTCTCCATTTCTAAACACGACTTATGGTGGCGGGCAAGGTGAAGAGTACGCTGCTTTTTTGGTTCAAACCTTAAAACCTTATATTGATGCCAATTATAGAACACTCAAAGATAGGTCAAACACCATTATTGCAGGTTCATCTATGGGAGCATTGATTAGCCTTTATGCAGCCATTAAGTATCCACAAGTATTTAGTAGGGTAGGTTTATTCTCTCCTGCATATTGGTTTTCTGACTCCTTAATGCAATTTATAAAACAGCAAACCATAAATGAACCTATACGGTTTTACCATATCAGTGGTGCAAATGAAAGTGCAACCATGGTGCGAAATATGCAAAAGTATGATTCACTTTTGGCCACAGAGGGTTATGCAATGATAGACAGAAAATTGGTGGTAAAGTCGGATGGTGCGCATAGTGAATGGTTTTGGAAGAGAGAATTCCCTGAAGCATTTACTTGGCTAGTTAATGGCCCTGTTGGATTGCAATCGGGCTTAATTGAGAAATTAAATGCCGAAACAACTATTTATCCTAATCCAGTGCAAGCTGTTATGTCTGTAAAGGCTTCACATCAGATTGATAGTATTGAATTGATAGATAATTTAGGCAGAATCATTTATAGTAAGATTTTGAACTCAAACACATTCAAAATCGAAACTACTCAATTTGCAAAAGGCAATTATACCTTGCTTTTTCATGCAGCTGGCGTTTACTATTCACGCAAAATAACTTTAGAATAAGCGTTAAAAATTTATCATAAAAAAAACCGGCCTTGGCCGGTTTTTTTATGATAAATTTTATTATTAAATACCTACATCATGCAAAGCACTTTCCATTACATATGGATGCTTAGTAGGGTATAGGTTTGCTTTGGTTAAGGCTCTTAAAGTCATCAATAAGAATAAACCAGCGAATAAGCATAAGAAACCAATTTCCATTAAACCAATACCTTGAGAGGCAACTTTAATAATTCCAGCTGGGTGCGTATCACTAGGATCTGTTGCTAGGTTCATAGCACCAGGCATAACCATTGCCCAAACATCTAACCAATGTCCAATTAGTATCATTGAACCAACAATATAACCTGAAATTTTGTTACGTTTCCAATCGCGCATCATAAAGAAGAAGAAAGGTGTGATAAAGTTTAAGAACAATATCAAGAAAATCCACCCCTTATATGAACCAAAAATACGGTCTTTATAGTAAACAACTTCTTCTGGTATATTGGCATACCAAATTAACAAGAATTGAGATACCCACATATACGTCCAGAAAACTGAGAACGCAAACATGAATTTTCCTAAATCGTGTTGATGTTCATCGCTCGCAATATTTAGGTATCCTCTGCTACGTAGATAATGTGTAAATAGGTAAATTATGGTTAATGCACTTACCCAACCTGTTGCAAAATTGTAAATTGAGAAGATTGTTGAATACCAATGTGCATCAATACTCATTATTTGATCCCAAGAAAACATGGAGAAAGTAAAACCAAAAATTACGGTAAAAGCTGCTGATAAGGCATAGGTCTTTTTATAATTTACTAATCCACCAATTTCATCTTCATTTCTGCTATACTTTCTGAACATGTGCGCGCACCAAATCCAAAATCCCATAAAAACTACCATTCTTATATAGAAAAATGGCTTGTTTAAATACCAACTTTTGCTTGCAAGAAGCGCATCATAATTACTTGTGCCTTCCGTCATGATGCCATCATGTGCCCAATGATATAGAGTTGGTAAAGCAAAAAAGCTAATAATCAATAAGATTGGCCCACCAATTAGGGTGTATTCACTCATGGCTTCAGGAATCCTGCGAATAGCTATGTACCAACCTGCATTAGCAATTTGACTAATTGAAATAAAAGCTGCAGCACAAATTGAAATGATAAAAAAGAAATAGCCATTTACTAATAAATTGGCCCAAAATCTCTTTTGAATTAAATGGTGTAAATCGTGTTCAGATAAACCTTCAATGTGAGGGTGGTAGGTAAAATAGCCAATAGCAGCTAAAATAAGACCTACAATCATTAAACCAAAGGCCCATTTTTTGTTGCCTGAGGTAATGGTATATTTTTCTTCTCTGATATGAACTTCTGCGTGTTCCATTGTGTTCTTTTTCTTGAGTTAAAGGTTATTTTGTTGAGCTAGTGGCAGCAGGAGAAGTGCCATTTACCGAATGAATATACTGTACCACTTGCCAAATTTGTTCTGGTGTTAATACTGTACCATAGGCTCCCATTAAGTTTTTTCCGTATTTAATTGAATAAAACATTTTCCCATCAGGGGTTGTCTTAATTCTTTCAGAATTATAATCTGGTGGGGGAGGGAATTTCCCAGCTGCAACGATAGTACCATCACCCGCACCTTTTTCTCCATGACAAGGTGTACAATTAATATTATATAATCTGTTACCTGCTGCAATGTTTGTTGCATTAGTTGGCAAAGGATTTTTCAAATTAGCAGATGCCTCGTACGATTCATTGCTAACTTTCATATCATACTTTGCATATTCGAATTGACCTCTTGCTACTGTATTTTTTACAGGTTCGCGCATGTTCATGCCATGCGGGTTAATTGTATTAGGCTCTTCTTCCAGTTGCGTCATTGGCTCATAGGCAAAAGAATTATACATGTTTGGTGCATATTCATAACCTGTATTATCTCCGCCAGCGCTGCATGCACTTAAAAGGGCAATTGCACCAATAACTAGTCCGGTATATAAAATAGAAATTCTCATAGTTCTTTAATCCTTTCTCTAACTTCAATAGCTCCACCATCAATTAATTTTTGATTTAAGGCTCCCATATCTGCCTTGCTAGCTTTAACATCTACAGCAATAATGAATAAATCATCTGTAACGCGCGGGTCCATGATATCTGCATTCTTACCCCAAAATAATTTATTTACAATGAAGAAGCAAGTTACCATTCCAAACGCCGTAAATAGAATACTCAATTCAAAAGTAATTGGAATGTAGGTTGGAATGTGAAGGCTTGGTTTACCACCAATGTTCATTTGCCAATCAATATAGGAAACATAAACTTGGAAGGTTACCGCTAAAGACAAACCTGTCATTGCAAACAAAAATGCTGCAATGCTAAGTCTTGAACGTTTAATGCCCATTACCCTGTCTAAACCGTGAATTGCAAATGGAGAATAAACATCCTCAATTTTATATCCACCTTTGATTAGTTTTTTGGTTGTTGAATAAACTTTATCTGGGTTATCATAAACGCCAAGTATAAGTTGTTTGCTAGTTTCCTTAGTTGCCATGTAAAACTCCTTTCTCTGTTGCTAATTCATGGCTATGACCATGATGTTGATGTTCATCTTCATGGGCATGGGTTGGGATAATACTTTTAACCTCAGCCATATTGATAGATGGTAAAAACTTAATAAATAAGAAGAATAAGAAGAAGAATAATCCAAATGATCCAATTAAGATAGTAACCTCTGTGATGGTCGGGGTGTACATCGCCCAATTGGCAGGGATAAAGTCCCTATGTAAAGAAGTTACGATAATTACAAAACGTTCAAACCACATACCTATGTTTACAATAATACTCATAATAAATAATACAGTTGGATTGGTTCTTGCTTTTGAGCTCCAAAATACTTGAGGTGCAATTAAGTTGCAACTCATCATGGTCCAATAAGCCCACCAATAAGGCCCAAATGCACGATTCAAGAATGCATATTGTTCATATTCTACTCCCGAATAGGCCGCTACAAAGAATTCTGTGATGTATGCCATACCTACCATGGTTCCTGTAACCATAACAACTTTAGCCATTGCATCAAGATGTGCTTCCGTAATATAATCTTTGTAATTCATTACCTCACGTGCAATTACCAATAGTGTTAGCACCATACCAAATCCAGAAAAGATTGCCCCAGCCACAAAGTAAGGAGGGAAAATGGTAGTGTGCCATCCTGGTACCAATGAGGTAGCAAAGTCCATTGATACAATTGAATGTACAGATAATACAAGTGGTGTAGAAATACCAGCTAAAATTAAACTGATAACTTCATATCTGTGCCATGTGCGGGTTGAACCGGTCCATCCCATTGCAAAGAAACCATACCAGAATTTTCTTGCTTTGGTTGTAGCTCTATCTCTTACTGTAGCTATATCTGGGATCAACCCAACATACCAAAATACCAAGGATACACTAAAATAAGTTGAGATAGCAAAAACGTCCCAAACCAATGGAGAGTTAAAGTTAACCCATAAAGTTCCAAAGGCATTTGGCAATGGAATTGGCCAGTAAGCTACCCAAGGTCTACCCATATGAGATAGGATAAATGAGGCAGCACAGATTACCGCGAAGATTGTCATTGCCTCTGCAGACCTATTGATTGACATACGCCATTTTTGACGGAATAATAATAATACTGCTGAAATTAGGGTTCCTGCATGACCAATACCAACCCAAAATACGAAGTTGGTAATGTCAAATGCCCAGCCTACAGTTTTGTTTAGACCCCAAGCGCCTAATCCAACTAATACTGTATAGGTGGTGGCACCTATCCATAATGCTAAAGTTACAGTAGAAAGGCTAAAGCCTATCCACCAACCTTTAGATGGAGAATTCTCCAGTGGTCTAGTGATGTCTCTAGTTACATCACTATAGGTTTTTCCACCGGTAACTAATTGATCTCTAATGGGTGATTCGTATGACATGTGATACTTTTAGTTTATGGTTTATGAATGGTGTTCAGCGTGTTTTTCGTCCTTTTTGTGTTCTTCAGGCTTAGCTTCATGCTTTGCAGCACTATGGCCTTTCTCATGAACCAATTCTTCGTTTACATTTCTAATTTTTGTCATGTAAGCAACAGATGGTTGAACATTTAACTCATCTAATACAAAATAAGCTCTGTCTTTCTTGAAGTACTCTCTTACTTTGCTCTTCTCATCATTGATGTCTCCGAAAATAATGGCATCAGCTGGGCAAGATTGTTGGCAAGCAGTTTTAACATCTCCATCTACAAGGGTTCTGTTTTCAAGTTTCGCTTTTAATTTTCCAGCTTGAATTCTCTGTACACAGAAAGAGCATTTTTCCATTACCCCTCTAGAACGAACAGTTACATCTGGGTTAATTACCATACGACCTAAATCATTGTTGAAGTTGAAATCAAACTGATCATTATCGCGGTATTTAAACCAATTGAATCTGCGTACTTTATATGGACAGTTATTTGCACAATAACGAGTACCTACACAACGATTATAAGCCATATGGTTTAAACCTTCGCTGCTGTGAACAGTAGCTAATACAGGGCAAACTGTTTCACAAGGTGCGTGTCCACATTGTTGACACATTACTGGTTGATAGGTTACGCTTACATTTTCAAAATCAACACCTGTTGATTCATTATTGTAATCATCCTCTTTGGTAATGAAGTTATTATCCTTCGTGCGGAAACGGTAATAGCGGTCAATACGAATCCAGTGCATTTCTCTACGATTTAGCACTTCTTTTCTACCAACTACGGGCACATTGTTCTCAGCATTACAACTTACTACGCAAGAGCCGCATCCAGTACATTTATTTAAATCGATAGCCATGGTCCATTTATGGCCTTTGATATCTCTTTCACTCCAAAGCGTAATTAAGTTGCCATTTTCTCTTAAAGATTTGTGGTGGTCATGATTACCAGCCTTAGTGTCTTTAATATATTCTCCTAAGGACGCCTCTTTAATAATTGCTCTACCTTCTATTGTGTGGTGAGTTTGTGTATGCGCTAACTCATAGCTTCCTTCTGCTTTGTCAATTTTTACATCAACTTGCATATGCATTTGAGAAGTAGAATAGTTAGCTGCTGTATAGGCATTTACCCCAACGTTTAAACCAGTTTTTCCACCTGCTGTTCTTCCATATCCCACAGCTACTGCTACAACATTATTAGGTTGTCCGGGTTGAACCAAAACCGGAACTGATTCAATTTTCCCTGATTTAAAGGTTATATTAATTTTATCGCCATCCTTTATTTTTAATTCCTTTGCTGTTGCATGGCTAATGGCGGCATAGTTATCCCAACATACTTTCGAGATAGGGTCTGGCATTTCTTGGAGCCAAGGATTATGGGCACCTTCCCCAGCACCTACACCTACCTTAGTATAAAGTTTAAGTTCTAACTTTTTAGTGTTAGTAGTATACAACTCATAAGCTGAGGCTTCAACTCCATTTGTAGCTGCTGCATTGAAGCTAGCACTAACTGGGCTTACGGATGCTTGATAAAATCCATCATGAATGGCTTTTGTCCAGTTATCTCCGTTTAATGTGCTTGCCCAATTGCTAACCATGTAATCGTAAAAGTTTGTAGTTAAGCCTGCCCAAAGTAAGAAACTTTCTTGCATTTGGCGGGTTTCAAAAACTGTGCTAATACTTGGTTGTGTAAAGGTAAAATAACCAGCTTTAGGTTCATTGTCATTCCAGCTTTCCAAATAATGAGAATCTGGTGTATTGTACATGCAAAGGTTGGCAGTTTCATCTAGGTTGCTACCTGAAGAAATACTTACTTTCGCTTTCTTAATGCCTTCCATTAATTTAGCACTTTCGCTATAACTGTAAACAGGGTTTACATTATAGAAAATTACACCATCAGCAGCACCACTAGATAAGTCATTTACAAAACTTGCAAATTGTGCGTCATCGCTGTAATGTTGGTTGCTATAGTTAGCTAAATCGACAGTATTACCAATATTACCTAATAAACTATTGATTGCATTTACAACCACTTGGGCTCCAATTGAATTTGAACCTGAAACTACGATTGATTGCCCTTTATTTGCCCATAATTCTTTTGCAGTGTTCTCAATACCATTTACCGGTAATTCAACAGCAGGCAAACTACCCAAGGAAGGTGCACCTGCTAAAACTGCAATTTTATTGTAAAGGCTAATCAAATAAGCTGTTTCAGCCGATGGTTTAATTGGGTAACGCACATCTGCATTAGAACCTGTAACTGAAAGGTAAGATTCAATTTGAATGTGACGGCTCATTGTTTTGTCTTCAGCGCTGCGGTTTTTAGCCCATTGCTTAGTGTACTCAACTGGACTAATCCAAGTACCTAAAAAGTCGGCACCAAAACTTACAATCACTTTAGCTAAATCAAATCTGTATCCTGGAATAACTTCCATTCCAAATGATTCTTTATTTGCTTTGGCAATGGCTCCATAAGAGAATGGCTCGTATGAGATATGCTTAATCTGAGGATATTTAGCGATAAGGGCTGCAATTGCTTTTTTTGTACTCGGACTATTTACAGTCCCGGTTATCAAGGCTACATTCTTCGAACTTGCTAAAGCAGTTGGGATTTCCTTGTCAATTGCTTGCCAAGTTGCATCAGCGCCTTTGATGCGTGGTTTACGTAAACGCTCATTATCATATAGACCTAAAAGACTTGCATGTCCAGTTCCACATACACCACCTTTAAATACAGGTGAATCAGCATTGCCTTCTATTTTAATAGGTCTACCTTCTCTTGTTTTAACAAGTATACTGCAATTTGCAGCACAAGCATTACAAGTACTTGCATACCAATTAGGGATGCCAGGCGTAATATTTTCCGGTTTTACTATATAGGGTATTGCATTCTTTACAGGCGTTTTATTGCAAGCTGCAAGTGCTACAGCAGAAATACCAAAACCGAAGTATTTTAAAAAATCTCTTCTGTTCGAGGTTAAATCTCCATCTTCTTCGGTGAATACCTCTTCAAGTGGAATACCCTCTGCAAACTCATGTTTTTTGCCCGCCAAGAACTTAGGGTCATTATTTAACTCCTCTAGTCCTCTCCAGTATTGATTCTTATTTTCCATTGATAAGTTAGTTCTGATTTGTTATTAATAATGACATTTTCCGCATTCTAATCCACCGTTTTGAGCGACAGTGATGGATGCTTGACCTTCAGTTTTAAGATTTGCATGGAGTTTTTCATAGTAATCGTTGTTGGCAACGTCTACGTTAGCTTCTCTATGGCAATTAATGCACCATCCCATTTGTAGGCTTCTTTGTTGAGAAACTACTTTCATGGTTTCAATTGGTCCATGGCAAGCCTGGCATTCAACCTTGCCAATTTTTACATGTTGTGCATGGTTAAAATAAGCGTGGTCAGGTAAATTATGGATTCTTACCCATTTTATTGGGGTCTTAGGCTTGCTTGGGTCATACATGCGTTTTTCGGCATCCCAACCAACTGCATTATAGATTTTTTGAATTTCTGGAGATACCTTTCCATCTTCTTTTTTAGCTTGTACATGCATATGGCAATTCATGCAAGTGCTTGCAGATGGAATTGACGCCTGTTTTCCTTTGTCTGCTCCACTATGGCAATATAAACAGTTTATTTTATAAGTGCCAGCATGTAATTCATGAGAGTAATTTATAGGTTGTACAGGTGCATAACCTTTTTGAACGCCAATTTCTTTATTACCATAATCAAAGCCTAATAGACCAAAAACGACCATGAATAATAAAGAAACCAATATGGTACCAACTACAGGATGTTTTTTAAATAACTTGTATCTAAACGAAAGCCTATTGTTTTTCCAACTTACATTTTCTGCCTTTTCAGCAGCGGCCGCTGCTGGTTCTTTTTGTTCATATAAGCTTTCAACCACCTTTTGTATTCTGTATAATACAAAAACAATGATGGCAAGCACCAATGACATTACAAGTAAAGCATAGTAAGTACCAGAAGTGTAAAAGCCACCTCCGTTTGAACTGTTTGTGTCTGCACTAACTTTTGCGGTAGGTGAGGTAGCGGCTACTGCCGGGGCAGCTGGTGCTTCACTTTCTTTTTTGATGTAATCAACAATAGAACTTATTTGAGCATCTGTAAGATTTTCAAAGGCTGTCATTGGAGATTCATTATTCTCTTTGTAAACTTGAACAGCAACAGGATCACCTGAGGCTATTAGTTTCTGAGAATTTTTAATCCACTTAAGTAACCAAGCAGATTCTCTTCGTTTGTGGACGTCTTTGAGGGCTGGTCCCACAACTTTTTCATTGATTGCGTGGCATGCTGTACAGTTTGCTTTGTAGAGCTGCTCACCTTCTGCCGCATCGGCAAACGCTAACTGATAACTCAGTAAGATTGAAACAGCTAACGTTAGTAGTTTTGAAAGCTTCATTGAATTGAAATGGTTTTCGGTTGTTAAAGCCTAATTTTAAGGGGTTATTAACATGGTTCATAAGTTGGTATTTTCTAATGATTAAAAAAGATAGCACACTTTTTACAAACCGAGCGCGAATATATAAACTAATCTTTAACCCCGCGTAATTGGTGGAAAATTTTACTATTTAGAATTTGTCTAAAAAAATGACATACTTTATATTATTGCAATAACATTTTTTGCAAATCATTTGAGTTAGGCAAGGTTACGTCATTGTCTAAACTTTCAAAAATTGAATTCTTGCTTTTAAATTCTGATACAATTTTTTTCATTTTTCCAACTATCAACATATTATCCTGTGAAGAATAGCTGATGATAAGATCATCAATACTATTTTTTGTGTCCTCAAAATGGTATTCCCTTACTTTTCCAATCATTATTTTATCATGATGGGTTGGTAAAGAGTTCTCTTGGTCGTTTAACAATTCTTCAAATATTTTTTCACCAGGTCTCAATCCAGTATAAATGATTTGAATGTCTTTCCCTAGGGTCAGACCACTTAATTTAACCATCTTTTTTGCTAAGTCTACAATTTTGGTACTTTTACCCATATCAAAGATGAAAATCTCCCCACCTTTTCCCATGTTTCCCGCTTCCAGTACTAATTGACATGCTTCAGGAATGGTCATAAAGTAACGGGTAATGTCTGGGTGCGTAACCGTAATTGGTCCGCCTTCTTCGATTTGTTTTCTAAACCTAGGAATAACAGAGCCACTAGAACCTAATACATTTCCAAACCTTGTAGTTATGAATCTAGTTTGTCCTGTATTATTTCTTATTAAATGATTATTAAGGCTTTGCACATAGATTTCTGCAATTCTTTTGCTAGCACCCATTACATTGGTTGGATTAACTGCCTTGTCTGTGCTAACCATCACAAATTTACTCGCCTTAAATTCAACAGCAAGATCTGCGACGGTTTTTGTGCCATTGATATTTGTCCAAACGGCTTCCCCTGGGTTTTCCTCCATAAGCGGCACATGTTTATAAGCTGCTGCATGATAAATTATTTCAGGATGAAACGCTTCAAAAACCCTATTCATTCTCGGTTTATTGGTAATATCTGCCACCACTATGTCTACAAAAGTATTTAAAGCGCCTGGGTGATTTTCTGAAATTTCCGAATCAAGTTCGTATAATTTAAATTCATCTTTATCAACACAAACAAGTTTTTTGGGCTTAAATTTTAGAAGTTGCCTTACCATTTCGGAGCCAATTGAACCACCTGCTCCTGTTACCATAACTACTTTATTGTTAACCTGATTTCCTATGGCATCTTTGTTTAGTTTGATAACATCCCTTTCAATCAAATCCTCAATTTTAACCTGTTTAATTTGCTTAAAGCTAAGTTCTCCATTTATCCATTTTTCAACAGGTGGTACGGTTCTTACAATTACGTTTAGGTTTAAGCACCGTTCAATAATATCTTGTTTTTTACTAATGGGTAGGTCTTGGTCGGCTATTACCAATTGCTTTATTTCCAATTTCCGAATAACCGATTCTAGGTCGTGACTGCCATTATAAATGGTAACCCCATCTAATATTTTTTCAAATGAGGTAGATCCATTATGGAAAAAAGCAACCACTTTAATAGCATTGTCACTTTCTAATTCTAACTTTCGTTTAGCTATAATACCAGAAGAGCCTGCACCGTAAATTGCATATGGCTCCTTGGATGCCTTTGAATTGGTGCTGATTCTAATATACATCAAACGAACAAATAACCTAAAACTACCCAATAAGAAAGTCGACAAAATAAAGTCAACAATCAAGAGTGTTAAAGGGAAAATATGTGTCTTATTATTGGGAAAATAAAGGTATACACCGTCAATCACAAACAAAAAAAGAAGTGAGGTGCCCATGGCATAAAATATTCTTACACCGTCTTGAATGCTAGTATGTCTAATTACAAACGCATGCAATCTATAATAGCTAATTGAAACTGATTTTATTAAAACAAGAATTGGAATAGCAGAAAGGGCGTTGTATAAATTTGTGGTATTGAAGTCAAGGGTATACCTAGAAACAATCGCCAATATATAGGCTAAGGCACACAATCCAATGTCAAAAATCAAAATGAACCAACGGGGTACTTGACTTGATTTTGAAAAAATTACTCTAATTAGCTTCATAGGTTTGAGTTTTAATTAGTGAGGTTAAAAAAAGATTAATAACCAACTTGGTGCAAAGTTATAGGCAATTTTATATATTTTCTTATAATTATTATTTCATTTTTTCACTTGAATTAATCGATAGCCTTCCTTTGGAGAATTTCCAAGTGCTTGAATTTCATATCCAAATTGAAATAAAAATGCACTATGACTTGGGCTTTGACAGGGCAAAGGCTGGTTCCAGCAATAACTGGTAAAGCGCGTGGTATCTGAATAATGGCTATAAGGCAAAAAAATGTTTTTAGGTTCAAATCCATTAAAAGTGGTAATCTGTTTATTTCTAGATTGAGTCTTGAATATGTGAAATGGAATAAAACTAAGCATCATAAAAAAAACTAAGGTAAAATATGGAACAAGAAATTTCTGTTTTAACAATTGCTTGTTCCAGTAATTCCCTAAACATAAAGAAGCAAGGCCTATGGCAGTTGGCAACATCAGTCTATATTGGCGCAAAATAAACCATTCCAGAGCTAGCAAGAGTAAGGTCAAGCCGATAAAAAACAATTGAGTGCCACCCAGTGCAACTCTAGCTAAAGGTTTACGAATGGCCTCTAAAAGCAACAAAATGAAGCCAATTAACCAAATTAAACTCATGAATTTGTTTATAATTCCCTTGTAACCTGAGCGTTGTGCCCAACTTAAATACTGGTTCCAAATGGAGTGATTTTCAATATTTTTCTTTACCACATTAGGGCTAAAATCATCTTTCACACCCCAATTAACAATCCCATTTCTATAGGCTTGATTCCAATCTAATGGAACCTGCCAGGTTGGTTTAGGCAATGCATTACCTAATAATGGAATAGATTGATTTGCCATGGGATACAATAAATGCCCAGATAAGCTATAGTTTTTATATAAACCTGGAACTAATAATGCTACAGGCAAAAGTATAATAGTGGCCAATCGGGTGGCTTTTTTAGAGAGACTGTTTAATCCCTTATCTTTAAAGAAGGCACTCCAAATGTTCTTATATGCAATTATGCCAACAATAACTGGCAACAAAGCAGGTGGTTTTAACATAAACCCAAAACAGGCTAAAATGAATACTACCCAATTTTGTTCTGTTTTGCTTATAGCAATGTAAATAATTAATCCTGTGTAGAATATAATGGGTAAATCAGGTGAAGGAGCGCTTAAAAATAGGAAACCAATAGGGATAAATAAAATAGAATAGATAAAAATATAAGGATTAGCTTGGTGGTAACTTTCCCAAGTTAAAAACCCAATCGCTATGATTATTAAAAAGCCATTTATGCCAAGGTATTGGATTCCTTGGTTTGGGTAGAAAACATTGAAAATGGTTTCACCTGAAAATAAAGACAATAAGCTGTGCCAACTGCTGTATAAACCGTAAGCTGGGTGCAGATTGGCAAGGCCATTCACCAATCCATAACTTTGTATCCATTTTAAAGTTTGTAAATAATACATGCCCATATCATTAATTTTAGTAAGTTGGGCACTATGGTAAGCTATCAAAAGGCTTGAACCGAATAAAGCAAAAAGTAGAAATTTGGGAAGACCAATAAATTTTTGGGTGCTGTTTTTTATTTCTGTTTGAACCAAGTTGCCATAGCGCCATTTAATGACTACTGCTCCAAGTGCCAGCACTAGAAAAGAAAAAAAATCAATTTTACCACCAAGTAAAATGCATTGACTCAAAAGTGCCAAAAGGGCTATTCCTATTAATATAACGAAAAATGGATTTTCTGGAAGTTTCTTTTTAGTTAGCACAAAAGGAAGCAATCCATAGGCATGAGCAATCCAGCCTAAAATTAAGCCGAAAAACAGGTTTAGAATCATGAAAATTTAGATTTTGACATAGAGATTTTAAAGGCAAAACTACCGATTACTAACAATGGTGAAAACAAGATTGGGTTTACGAATTTGCTAATCTCAGCAGGGATAATTCGAAAGTATGAGCAAAAAAACAAAAATGTCAAAGTCAAAAGAAGACATAAAATTAGGATTAGGTTTTTTCTTTGCCAGTATGATTTTGGGATTAAAATGGCTAATCCAATCAAATTTAGACATAATCGGATTAACTTATTGAAAACCAATCCAATGATGGAGGTGTTTGGGTTGGTCCATTCAAAATAGTTTTCAAAGGAAAAGTCAAATGGGTTGAGTGACTGAATGGCAAAGTTTAGCAGAATTAATCCAAACAGGAGGGCAATTTGTTTACTTTTCATTCACCTCAGTATTTACTTCTGCACTTTTATTTTTCTGAAATTTCACCCAAAAAACCATTATAAGAAAAGCAAAACCATAAAGCACCGCAGGAAAAACATATTCATGAAAAAGGGGAAATTGTGCATTATAGTTCGATTTGATGTAAACCAACAGCCAGAGCCGTAACATATTTCCAAGTTGAAGCACAGCAAAACTACTTGGAATAAACCAGAGGAATGCATTTGCATTGCCTCCAAAGGCTAGGCAAAATGAAAGGAGGGTGATAAAAATGGACATGCCATTGCAGCCCTCGGCAATATTTACCATAGGCTTTTGTTTTAAAAACACGATAAACCCAGAGGCATCAGGTTTTAGTGTGGTCTTTATTGAATGAAAAGTGATATCTAATAAATATGCTGCCAATTCTGTAAAGGGGTCAGGCTTGAAAAGTTCTGTTGAAAGCCAATAGGCGATATTACCAAGCAGGTAAGCAACAATAAATTTGAGCAAAAATTTTAAAGAGGGATGCATGTGTCAAATTTGGTTATATCGCATTAAAGTGGCATGAAATTGTTTAAACTTAATTAATTAGTATTATTGCAAATATCTAAATAAAATGAATTTTACAAAGGATGAATTAAGCAATCTTGAATGGTGGAGAGGTTTTTTATCATTTCTTGTCTTTAGTGCACACATAGCGCAAATTATTTGGTTTCCTATTTATGGCAATAATGGTTTACTCGCCATTTTAATGTCAGGATTAGCCAATCTTTCTGTCGTTTTTTTCTTTGTTATTTCAGGCGTTTTAATATTTTTTAGTGCACAAAAATTATCGATAAACCATATTTTTGACTGGAAAAAATTCCTAATCAATAGAATGACAAGAATTTTTCCTAGCTATTATTTGGCCTTAATTATTTGTCTTGTTCTTATGATTTTTCTTACTGTTTTAAATGGGAATTCTTTTCAAATAGATAATGGCAGACTTGAAAATTTGGCTAGAAATGACTTTAGTGCAGGCACATTAGATTTTGTTAAATCCCTATTTTTAATTAATTCGGATATTTTAAACCTGAATGGGCCCTTGTGGAGTTTATTTATTGAATGGTGGTTGTACATTAGTGCTATGTTTTTGTTTCTATTTTTTTCTAATGGTGGAAGTAGACAGTTTAAATTTTTATATTTTTTGCTATTTATTTTTTCATTGTATTTAAGTTCTGTGGGTTTAGGAAAAAGGGTAGTTCCTTATATAATAATTTGGTATTTTGGAGGAATTTATACCATTTATTTGCACAATAAGAATAGGTTATTCAATGTTTTAGTATTTCTTTCACTAATTTTCATAGCTGTATTGATAAAGTTTTTTGGTATAGAGGTTCTAAACGTTAGGTCGGGTAATGGCTTAGGGTATTCTTGTTTTCAAATATTAATTTCAGTATTTTTTGTTTTAATCGGATTTAAGTTCTCAGGCAAATACTTTTTTAAAAAAATAGCGCCATTTTCTTATACACTTTATATTATACATTTTCCTATAACTATGTTTTGCTTTGCTATTTTTATTAAATATTTCACGCTCAATAATTTATCTGCAATAGTTTTGACAATTTTTGTGCTTTTTCTTAACCTATTAATTTCCAAAAATATTGCAGTAATTTTTGAAGATAAATTTAGATTTAGAGTTTTATTTGAAAAACTTAGAGGTTTAAGGAGTTTTCGCTAACACATTGGTTTGAGTAGAAATTGAATAAGGAATTTAATTGCAAATTAAAATTTATAAAGATTTGTTAATCTAGTTTTTCCTAACCTTCAAGATATATAAGGGGATTACATTTTTAATGTAATGGAAATTGGAGCGGTGATTTTTTTTGATTATTAAGTTTGCAGTTTGTTTTGAATTTTCTCATTTATCCAATTACCAAAAATCCTTGAAATGCCAACCAAATAAAAATTTACCCAAACATAATTTGCATAAAAGTGCATAAATCATCTTAATTTGCGAAACTTTTATGATGAAAATACTCCCCACTTCAGAAAAAAAATGGTATCTTGTTTATACAAATCCGCGTGCAGAGAAGAAAGTGGCAAAATCCTATGAGCAATTGGGGTTTGAGTATTTTTTACCTTTGCAAAGAACCATCAAACAGTGGAGCGATAGAAAGAAATGGGTTGAGGAGCCCTTGTTTAAAAGTTATGTTTTCATCAAAATAGACCTAGAGAAATCAATCTATCATGTTTTATCAGTGGCAGGAGCCTCAAGATTTGTTCAATTTAATGGTAGGGCCGCAGAGGTTGATGAGCGAGAAATTAACATTGTCAAAAAACTTTTAGGTAACCTGTCTGATTTAACCATCTTAAACTCTTCTACGGATTATTTGGAGCACGAAGAGGGAGATGCCATCGAAATAGTTGCAGGTCCTTTGATGGGATGCGAAGGTAAATTTCTAAATAAAAAGGGCAGTCAAAGCGTTTTAATTGAATTAAAGACTATGCAACAAGTGGTTTGCGTATCTATGCCTTTAGCTTATATTCGCCCCAAGAACAATCCTAAAAATAAAATAGCATAAAATGAAGTATAATTTTTTAAAAATGTTTAGGCTTGTTACCATACCAATGCTTTTCGGCTTGATGTTCTTAACATCTTGTGTATCCAATAAGAGATTCGTTTATATTCAAGATAAAGGAAATGTTAAGATGGATTCCTCACAACATATTATAATAGAACCCTATAATTATAAAATTCAGAATGGAGATATTTTGTATATTAGTTTAATGTCTGAGGATGATCGTATAAATAAATTATTTGTCCCAAGTGCTCAAACAGCTCAAGGCGGTGGAGTTGGGGGAGGAATGGGGTCTCCTTTTTATTTTACAGGTTTTACAGTGGATCCAGAAGGAAAGGTTGAGTTGCCTTATGTAGGAAAAATATCGGTTGCTGGCTTAGATTTGAATGGTGCTCGGGCAATGCTATCTTCAGAGTTAGCGAAATATTTTAAAGTTTTTTTCTTACAAGTAAAAATGGCTGAATTTAGGTTTAGTATCATGGGGGCAGTTAATTCACCAGGCCAATTCTTTTTTCAACAAAATAAAGTTAGTATTTTAGATGCCATATTGAAAGCAGGTGATTTAAAAGATAACGCTATCCGTCACGAAATACAATTATTTAGACAATACCCAGAAGGGGTGAAAATGATTACAATTGATTTAACCGATCGCAGAATTATGAACTCTCCTTATTGGTATATTCAACCCAATGATTTAGTGTATGTGATACCACTTAAATCAAGGGCAATTGGAGACTTTTCTAGTTTTCAGGCCTCAATGGGGTCAATTGGACCAATTATTAACAGTCTCTTTTTTGTTGTAAATGCATACATTTTATTTAGAGCCATCAGATAATGAAAAACCATAACAAAAATGACGATAAGGAGGATTTTGTTCCAAAGAATAAGGTCACAGAAATTCCTTTAGATTTCAAAGTAGTAATAGGAAAGGTCCTTTCCTTTTTGCCTATTTTCATTTTGTCCATAGGATTTTCTATGCTGATTGCCTGGACGGTGACTAGGTATTCAGAAAGCAGGTTTTCAGTATCGGGTAGCATTTTGCTTAAAGAAAAAGCAAGGGGTAGCACGGCAGGATTAGAAAATTTCATAGAAGGAATGGAGTTGCTTTCTGTAAATAGAAACATTGAAAATGAGATTGCTATTTTGCGTTCAAAGAAAATGGTATTAGAAACAATCAAAAAGCTTGATTTTGGTATTTCAGTTAAACAAAAGGGTTCAATTTTAGACCAAGATTTGTTTCGAAACACACCCTTTATCATAGAAATTGATAGCAACCATGTTCAGCTAATGGGCACAGATATTAAATGCAAGTTTATTGATGATAAATCTGTTGAAGTATGGGTGGAAGAACCTGGATATCCATATATTATTAAGACTGGCGAGTATTTAAATGGGGAACAAATTTTAGAGAAAAAAGTATTTGATTTGGATAAGGGAGTTTTTACAGAAAATTTAGGGTTTAAAATTAATGTTTGGAATAAAACAGCCATAAAGCCATCAACTGAGTTTCATATTAAGTTTTTAAACAACGAAATGCAACTGGGTCTTTTTTATGGGCAATATTCAGTTTTTCCTTTAAATAAGCAATCTTCCATTTTGAGTATAAGTATGGAAACACCAAACCCAGCCAAGGCCCAAGTATTCATCAATGAGCTATTCGATACTTATTTAGAAACGGATCTTAATGAAAAATCTGCAGTAACAAAAAGGACTATTTCATTTATTGACGAACAGTTAAGTATTGTTGCAGATACCTTAGGAATTGTAGAGAATGAGTTAAGCAATTTTAGAAACTTAAATAAAATAGTGTCGATTGAATCTAAAGCAGGAGAATTAGTTAGGGTAATGGTGCAATTGGAAAGCGACAAAGTTAAATTGCAACTGCAGAATCGTTACCTTGATTACCTAGAATCCTACATTAAAGATTCAAAACCACTAGACGAATTGGTATTACCCGGAGTTGCTGGAATTGAAGATAATTCAATTAAAAATATTACAGATAAGATGATAGAACTTTATGTAAAGAAAAAGACATTAGATGCCAGCTATCACCCTAAAAACCCTATTTTTATAGAAACAAATCAAGCTCTATTAGGACTTACAGAAGCAGTTTTAGAATCAATAAAAGGATTTCGTAGCAGTTTGAAAATTAACAATAAATTTATTGATGATCAGATGTTGAAAATTAATGATCAAATAAGTTTATTACCAGAAACTGAACAAAAAATGATAAGAATGAATAGGAAATTCTTACTTAGTGATAAATTATATACATACTTATTAGAAAAAAGAGCAGAAGCTGGTATTGCTGGAGCGGGCGTAGAACCTGATAGCAAAGTTGTGGAGGAAGCAGCCATACGAGATCAAACTTTCCCAAAGCCTACGAATAATTATATACTTGCTTTTAGTATTGGATTAGTTTTACCGCTTATTTTTATATTAACTTTTGAATTTTTCAATCAGGATATTAAGAATCACAGCCACCTGCAAGAGTTTACTCGAATTCCTTTAGTTGGAACGATTAATCATAATGACAAAAACACAGCGCTTGTAATTGCCAATCATCCTAAGTCCCAAATTTCTGAATCATTTAGAACGCTCAGAAGCAATATTGCATATATTGGAGAGAAAAAGGGAAAGCGTACGATTATGGTTACCTCAACAATTTCTGGGGAAGGAAAAACCTTTGTAAGTATGAATTTAGCTTCTGTATTGGCAATAGGTGGATATAAAACTATTTTAGTTGGAGTTGATTTAAGAAAGCCTAAGATTTTTCAGGATTTTAAACTTGATAACAGTTTTGGTTTAAGTAATTACTTAATCGGGAAAGCATCAATCGAACAAATAATTCAGCCAACAGGTTTAGAAAATTTAAGTGTAATTACAGCAGGTCCAACTCCTCCCAACCCATCCGAGTTAATTATGTCAGATAGCTTTTATGATGCAATAAATAACTTGAAAGAAAAGTTTGATTTTGTTATTTTAGATACGCCTCCTATCGGCTTGGTAGCTGATGGATTAGATATCATGAAACATGTAGATGTGGTTCTTTACGTGGCAAGACAAAATGTTTCCAAGAAAACTTTCTTTGGAATGATCAATGAAATCTATTCAAATGAATCCAATAAAAATATTGGTTTAGTTTTCAATGACGTAAACTTTGCAACAGTTTATGGATACGGCTATGGTGCTTATGGCTATGGTTATGGTTACTCAAGTGGCTACGGCAGTGGTTATGGTTATGGCTATGGTTATGGTTATGGCTATGGTTATGGTTATGGTTATGGTTATGGCGAAAGTGAAGATTCAGCAGAAAAACCTCTTTGGAAGCGCATACTTGGATTTTAATTCAGGATTCCATTGAAGTTTAATTTATTTTTGATACAGTTTTTATGGTTATGTAGGTCGCAAATTGTGACTCACGATGCGAAGCTGTGTAGGTTAATTATGTTTCTATAACAATAATTAGAAAATTTCAGGTTTTTTGACAAACAACCTGGATAGTTAGAGACTAGATTTTTTTAATTGGGATTATAATGATTTTAGGAAAAGTAAAAGTTTATTTTTAAACTTTTTAGTAGTGGATATTTGAAAAGAAATCTTAAGACTTAAATTAAATAATTATTTAATTGCATAACAATGGTAATATGAAATTTTTAAGATTAAATTAAATGTAATAAATTGTAAATGAAAAATACTAAAATTGCAGTCATTGGGCTGGGTTATGTTGGCCTTCCATTAGCAGTGGCTTTTGCGGAAAAATATTTTGTTGTAGGTTTAGACATTAACCAAAACAGAATTGACCAACTCAATTCAGGAAAAGATTTTACCTTAGAGATTGAAGATAATTTGCTCAATAAGGTTTTAATTAAAGATCTAAATTCCCCTAAGCATGGTTTATTCTGCACCTCAAATTTAAGTGAAATTGGAGATTGTAATGTCTTCATTATTACTGTACCAACCCCTACAGATAAGCATAATAGGCCAGTTTTAACACCCTTAATTAAAGCAAGTGAAACTGTTGGAAAAATTTTGAAGAAAGGTGATATCGTTGTTTATGAAAGTACAGTTTATCCAGGCGTGACCGAAGATGAATGTGTACCAGTTTTGGAAAAAACCTCTGGACTTGTTTTTAATAAAGATTTTTTTGCTGGGTATTCTCCTGAAAGGATTAATCCTGGCGACAAAGAACATACAGTTACTAAAATATTAAAGGTTACCAGTGGATCAACTCCTGAAATAGCGGAGGTTGTCGATCAATTGTATAAAAGTATAATTGTAGCAGGAACTCATAAGGCAAGTTGTATAAAAGTTGCAGAAGCAGCTAAAGTTATTGAAAATTCACAACGCGATATAAATATTGCATTTGTGAATGAGCTATCCAAAATTTTTTATAAGCTTAATATAGATACAAATGAGGTTTTAGAAGCTGCTGGAACCAAATGGAATTTTCTAAAGTTCAAACCAGGACTTGTTGGAGGTCATTGTATCGGTGTTGACCCATATTACCTTGCTCAAAAGGCCCAAGAAGTAGGTTATCATCCCGAAATTATTCTCTCTGGAAGGCGATTAAATGATGGCATGGGTGCTTATGTGGCAGAAGAAGTTGTGAAATTGATGGTCAAAAAGAACGTTCAAGTAAAAAACGCAAAATGTTTGGTATTAGGTTTTACTTTTAAAGAAAACTGTCCAGATGTTCGCAATACAAAAGTGATAGACATTATTAAAGAACTTAAAAGTTTTAATATAATGCCAGTTGTATTTGACCCATGGGCTGATCCAGCTGAAGTTGAACATGAATATGGGCTCAAAGTAGTAAATTCATTACCAGACGGTAAATACGAATCTATTATTTTGGCCGTAGCACATAATGAATTCAAAGAAATAGCTGTTGAAGAACTTTTAGTAGACAATGGGGTAATCTTTGATGTGAAGGGTTTTCTTCCGCGAACAATTGTGGATGCTAGGTTATAGTTTATGAAAATACTAATTACAGGAGGTGCAGGTTTTATCGGTTCAAACTTAGTACGCCATTTTTTACAGCTTGAAGGAATAACCAAGGTTAGAGTCTTGGATAACCTTGCCACTGGTAAAATGTTAAATATTGAACCCTTTATCATAAATCCTAAATTTGAATTTTTTGAAGGTGATATTAGAGACCCAGAAACTTGTGAGAAGGCCTGCGAAGGGATTAATTTAATTTCTCATCAAGCAGCACTTGGTTCAGTGCCTCGCAGCATAAAAGAGCCTTTAAATTCTCACCAAGTAAATGTAAATGGCTTTCTAAATATTTTGGAAGCTGCCAAGCATAATGGCATAAAAAGAATTGTATATGCATCCTCTTCTTCCGTATATGGCGATTTAAATGAATCCCCTAAAGTAGAAAGTAGACTTGGGAAAATTTTGTCGCCATATGCTGCAACCAAAATGACCAATGAATTATATGCTGAGGCTTATTCAAAAAATTATGGTATAACCCTTATTGGACTTCGGTATTTCAATGTTTTTGGTCCGAATCAAGATCCATTTGGACCTTATGCAGCTGTAATTCCATTGTTTATAAAAGCAGCATTGAAAGGCCAACCTCCGATAATAAATGGAGATGGAACCATTACCAGAGACTTTACACCAGTAACAAATGTTGTACAAATAAATGAAAAGGCTTTGTTCACAAATTTAGAAGTTGGAAAGCATTATGTTTTTAATGTTGCGTGCGGACAAACCACCGACTTAAACACAATTTGGAACACGATACAATCTATTCTCGGAGTTAATATTCCTGCCCAATATGGACCCAATAGGCCAGGTGATATTTTAAGCAGTTTAGCGGACATTGATGCTGCCACTTCTATCCTAAATTACAAGCCTACTTCAAACTTAAAAGAGTATTTATCTGATACAATATCATACTACAAAAATTTAGTTTAGGTATAATGGAATTGAACTCTATTACATTTAAAGACTACAAACCAGCGGCTTCCCGTACTGATAAATATGCCTCTTTTTTTGTTTTTTTAATTTGGCCCCTTTTAGGACTATTTCTTTCAATTCGTCATTATAAATTTAAAAACTCGAAAAATATTATATGGTTTTTTAGCATTTTTATAGGGTTAAGTTTTTCATTTTCTGATGGAAGTGATTCTAATAGGTACCGCAATAATTTGATAAATTTGCATGCAAAGCAACATTATTCATTTGCCGAATTTTTAGACTATACCCTCGGAGAAGAATCTAATTCAATAGATTTTGTGCAGCCTCTTATCAATTTTTTGGTTTCAAGATTTACAGCCAATGAGTTTATACTTTTTGGAGTTTATGGTTTGGTGTTTGGCTACTTTTACTCGAGGAATGTTTATTACCTAATAAACAAAGTAAAAGAAAAGGTTAAAATTGAGGCACTTGGTTTTCTTGTCTTGTTTGCTATCTTAGTTCCGCCATGGAGTATAAATGGTTTTAGGTATTGGACAGCAACACATATTTTTTTTTATGGTCTAATTCAGTATTTCGAAGGTAATAAAAAGGGATTACTTGCAATTATAAGTTCAGTTTTTGTTCATTATACCTATATGTTAGGTCTTTTTTTATTTGCTTTCTATTTTGTAGTTGGTAATAGACTTAATTTATATTTTTTAATTTATATTTTGAGTTTGTTTCTCTCTTTTGTTGATATTACAGTGGTAAAGTCATTTACTGAAAAATACTCTTCTGAAAAAGTACAGAATAGAACCAGCACTTACCTCAGTGAGGAATATTCTGAGTCATATTTTGAGCAAGAAGGGAGTGTGAATTGGTACATGAAGTACCGATATGATTTTATTAAAATATTGGTCGCTGGAAGTTATTTTTGGATTTTTTTTGCTAGGCAAAAACTCATAAGGCAAAATTTAATGATGCTTAAACTTTTTTGCATTGGATTAATATTCATGTCATTTGCGAACATAAATCAGAGCATACCAGGGATGGTAAGATTTTTTTACATTGGTTTTATGTCTGTAACAGTTATGTTATTTCTTTTCTTTCAATTGTTAAAATTTAAACGAAGACCAGATTGGTATAAATTTGCTTCAGTTCTCTTCGTATTTTTATTTTGTATAGTTGAATTGAGAATAGGTTTTGATAGTTTAACCCTTGCAACATTGGTTGGAAATCCATTTACTGTTGGATGGTTTGATAAGTCTATAACTTTATTTCAATTTATTTTTGGTGGAAGATAATGACAGAAGTTAAAAGATTAGAATTTCCTAAAATATTAGATCCTCGCGGTAACCTCACCTTTATTGAATATCCGCTACATTTACCATTTGATATTAAACGGGTTTTCTACACTTACGATGTGCCAGGTGGTGTGCAAAGAGGAGGGCATGCATATAAAACTCAATCCGAGGTAATTATTGCCCTAAGTGGTAGTTTTGATGTGGTAGTTACACTAGATTCAGGAGAAGAAGAGCGATTATCTTTAAATCGTTCTTACTTTGGATTGTTATTGCCGCCATTAACTTGGCGTCATCTTGAGAACTTTTCTACCAACGCACTAGGTTTACATTTGTCTAGTGTTGCCTATGATAGTAATGATTATGTTTATGATTTTGAATCTTTAATACAATTGAAGAATGCATAAATCAAGCGTATTTGATTGTACCCTTTTACAGTTTTCTATTAACCATAGAGAGGTAGGAAATATTACTGCAATTAATGAGAATTGTGAGGTTCCATTTGCCATTAAAAGAGTCTATTATTTATATGATGTGCCCGGGGGAGAGTCAAGGGGCGGGCATGGACATAAAGCCTTACAACAGTTAATTGTTGCTGCTAGTGGGAGTTTTGATGTAGTTGTTAATGATGGAAGAGTTAAACGCACCTTTAGCCTTTCAAGACCCAATGTTGGATTATTAATGCCTCCCGGTTTGTGGCGCGAGCTAGATAACTTCTCAAGTGGTTCCATTTGTTTAGTTTTAGCATCCTTACCCTATGATGAACAAGATTATTTAAGAGATTACCAAACCTATTTAGATTGGAAATTCAAAGCTTAACATACGAAAAATATCAGGATACCTTTCCTGCTTTTTATCACGTTTTTAATTCTGCTGCATTTGCTAAGCACAATGAAGCTAAATGTGAAGAGGTTCTGTTTCTTGGTTTTTTTAAAGACAATAAACCCCGTTTAGGTTTAACTGCAGGCATTAGAAATGGTTGCTTAAATAGTCCTTTTTCAGCCCCATTTGGTGGCTTTACTTTTTTAAAGGAAGACGTGAAGATTGGCTATTTAGATGAGGCATTGATTGCCTTAGAGAAGTTTGCAAAGGAAAAGGGCTTAACTAATATTAAAATGGTTTTGCCACCAGATTGTTACCATCGCAGTTTTATTTCAAAGCAAATAAATGCTTTACAACGATCCGCCTATTTAACTCCTTACATTGATTTGAACTACCAGTTTTTTACAAAGGATTTCACCGAAAATTACTTGAATGAAATTTGGTATAATGCAAAAAAAAATTACAACCGAGCAATAAAAAGCACACTAAGATTTCAAAAGCAGGAAACAATTGAGGGTAAAAGGCATGTGTATAATATTGTTGCAAGAAACAGAGCAAGTAGAGGTTTTCCTTTACGAATGACTTGGGAACAAGTTTGGTCAACCGCTGAAATTGTTCAAGCAGATTTTTTCCTTGTTACAAATATTAATGAAGAAGCAATTGCCTCGGCCATTGTGTTTCATGTAGCTTCCAAAATTGTTCAAGTCATTTATTGGGGTGATTTGCCAGAGTTTGCAGAACTAAAGACCATGAATTTTTTGTCCTATTCAGTTTTTGCATATTATAAAAATGAGGGAGTGGAGCTTATAGATATTGGCCCTTCCACAGAAAGTGGAATTCCCAATTTCGGTCTTTGCGAATTCAAAGAAAGTATAGGTTGTGAAATTTCTACAAAATTAAGTTTCTTAAAGGCCATTTAAGTTAAAATGTTGGTTACCTATTTTTTCTTTTTTCTGGCTTAGCTGCTATTTTTATTGAATAGTAAACTTACCTAAAAGACATTTTAGAGTCAAATCAAAATTGTAAATAATAAGTTAATATGGAGAATGTTGGCAATATATTAGGAGACAATGTTAAAATAAACGAAAGCGCTAGTGTAAACCATACCAGTGTTGGTTCAAATACTAAAATTGCGAAGCGTTGTTCTATTTTTGGTCATCCTGATTTTCCATTAAAAATTGGAGAAGGAAGTTACTTTGGAATGAATAGCATTTGTGAAGGTTTTAATGCACCAGTTTCAATTGGAAGTTTTGTGAGTTGCGCCCAGAATGTAAACATTATGTCTGGGTCAGGGCCAAATGCTTCAGAAAGAATGCAGCGGATATTTCCAATCAAAACAGGAGAAGTTAATATTGGAAATCACACTTGGATTGGTGCAAGCGCAATAATTTTACCTGGAGTTACTTTGGGGGATTTTTGCTTTGTTCATGCAAATTCTGTTGTTAATACTTCATTCCCTGATTTTTCAATTATTGGCGGTGTTCCTGCAAAATTAATTAGAACATTTACTGATTTAGAAAAAGAAATATTATCAAAATGATTAAGTTTTTAGATTTAGAAAAAATAAATGCCTTGCATCAAAACGCTTTAAAAGTTGCCGCCGAAAGGGTAATAAACTCTGGCTGGTACTTAATGGGTAAGGAGTTAAGTGCTTTTGAAGAAAAATTATGCACCCTTACTGATGCAAAACACAGCATAGGTGTTGCGAATGGTTTAGATGCTTTGCGTCTTATTTTAAGGGCCTATATCGAAATGGGTTTTATGCAAGCAGGAGATGAAGTCATTGTTCCAGCAAACACTTATATCGCAAGTGTTTTGGCTATTACAGATAATCATTTGGTGCCAGTTTTGGTCGAACCAAACCTCGATACTTTTAATTTAGATATAGACCTTATAGAAAAGCATATTACTGAAAAAACCAAAGCTATCTTATTGGTTCATTTATATGGTAGAGTGTGTTGGTCTGAACAATTGGTTACCCTAAAGGACAAGTATAAGCTTAAAATTATTGAAGACAATGCCCAGGCCATTGGCGCGCAATGGAAGGGAATCGCCACTGGTAACTTAGGTGATGCAGCTGGATTTAGCTTTTATCCTGGTAAAAACTTAGGTGCACTAGGAGATGGAGGCGCAGTAACCACTAATGATGATAACCTTGCAAGTTTGGTAAGAAGTATTGGTAATTATGGAAGTAAAGTTAAATATCAAAACGAATTTAAAGGACTAAATTCAAGATTAGATGAAATTCAGGCTGCGTTTTTAGGAGTTAAAATTGATTACATTAATCAAGAAAATAATAGAAGGAAAGAGATTGCCAATTTGTATCAAAGCAATATTTCAAATCCATTGGTTCAGCTTCCAATTATTCCAAGTGATCAAAGAGAGCATGTTTGGCATTTATATGTTATCAAAACCAAACAAAGAGAAAGACTTCAAGCCTATTTGACTGAAAAGGGAATTCAAACCTTAATACATTATCCTATCCCACCACATAAACAATTGGCTTATAAAGAATATAATCATCTTAGCTTTCCTTTAACCGAGGCTATTCATGAAGAGGTTTTAAGCCTTCCAATTAGTCCTGTTTTAACCGATGCTGAAGTTGAGCTGGTTATAAATGTTTTGAATAATTTTGGAGTTTAAATCATGAGCATCTCGAAGTTCTTGGAAAAAAAGGATTGGGATATTGTGGTAGATGCAAATGCCTCTTTTTTTTCACTTAAATTTAAGGAATTAACGCATTATAAAGATTTACTTTATCTGTTAGTTAGAAGAGACTTTGTTTTTATCTATAAACAAACGATTCTTGGTCCAATATGGTTGTTTTTGCAACCTTTATTAACTACTTTAGTTTTTTTGTTTATTTTTGGTCGTGTGGCTGGAATGAGCACAGGTGATGTTCCTAAACCACTGTTTTATCTGACAGGAATAATCGCATGGTCGTTTTTTTCAGAAAGTTTAACCAAAACAGCAAATGTTTTTACCATCAATGCACCAATTTTTGGAAAAGTATATTTTCCAAGGATAATTGTTCCTATTAGTAATATCATTGGTAGTTTTATACGATTGGTAATTCAACTAGTCTTGTTATTCTTGGTTATGATATATTTTAACCAAACAGCAGGTTTTAAATTTGAATTTAGTATTGGACTGTTTTTTCTTCCCTTTTTATTTTTATTGTTAGGTATATTTGGATTAGGAATTGGATTATTGTTTTCAGCATTAACTACAAAATACAGAGACTTGTCTCATTTGTTGTTGTTTGGTGTTCAATTGTTAATGTTTGCTTCTCCAGTAATTTTCCCCTTAAGTGCCACACCTAAACCTTTAATAAAAATAATGAGCTATAATCCTTTATCTGCTATTTTTGAATCTATTCGATTTTATTTATTAGGCACAGGAGAAGTTGTTGGTTTAAATTTACTTTATGCCATCGTTTTTTGTATAGTCAGCTTAGTTTTAGGCATACTTGTTTTTAACAAGGCTGAAAAAAGTTTTATTGATACGATATAATAGGTATTTTATAATAATTTAACAGAAATCAATTGGATTCAATATTAGAAGTAAATAATATTTCCAAACTCTACAGATTGGGTGAAATTGGGACAGGAACCTTAGGTAATGATTTAAAAAGATGGTTTCAAAAAACAATTTTACAGCAACAAGATCCCTATTTAAAGATAGGTAAAGAGAATAATAGGAATATAATGGAAGAGGGTGATGTATTTTACAGCCTAAATGACATTTCATTTTCCATCAGGCAGGGAGAATCTCTTGGAATAATTGGACGAAATGGCGCAGGTAAAAGTACCCTTTTAAAAATCCTATCTAGAATAACTAGTCCAACAACTGGAAGTTTGAAAATTAAGGGTAGGGTAACAAGTTTGTTGGAAGTTGGAACCGGGTTTCATCCAGATTTAACAGGAAGAGAAAACATTTTTTTAAATGGTGCTATTCTTGGAATGAGGAAAAAAGAGATAGCTAGAAAATTGGATAGTATTATTGATTTCAGTGGAATCGGTAGTTTTATTGATACACCAGTTAGGCGGTATAGCAGCGGAATGTATGTTCGTTTAGCATTTTCGGTTGCGGCGCATCTGGAAAGTGAAATTTTGATTTTAGATGAAGTTTTATCAGTTGGAGATTTTGAATTTCAGAAAAAATGTACTGATAAAATGAATGAGTTGAAAAACGCAGAAGGTAAAACCATAATTTTAGTTAGTCATAATATAGATGCGATACGCACATTTTGTAAGAAATCTTTATTCCTTGAAAATGGGCGTTTGAAAATGTTTGATGAGACCAATTTAGTTGCCGATGCATACATGCGCGTGCATCATGAGGGGTTTGAATATAAAACCAATTTAGTTGAAATTAAATTTCAATCAAAAAGCTTTGATATAATCAATTTTGGAATAAGAAATGGGGAGTGTCCTCCTTTTGATAAGCCAATCTCTAGAGATAAAAGTATTCGTTTTGAATTTAATTACATCAAAAAAACTGTAGCTGAAAATAATTTTGTAGTATTCAAATATAAGGACATTGAAGGCAATTACATTTGCACAATGGATTCCTACAACCAATTGCTAATTGATAAGCAGGGAGAAGGACGCGTGGTTATGAAAACGCATCCATTTTTCTTTAATACAGGTAAATATAGAGTGGACTTGTTTATTCATGGGATTTTTGAGGATGGAGTAAGGCCAATCTTTGAACAAAGAGATATTCTAAACTTTGAAGTGGTTGCCTCAACCATGTTGTTTTCTGAGAATTTAGGGGTTGATGAAGGTTATTTGCACCCTGTAACAAATTGGAGAATCGAAGAAAATAACCAAGTTTAAAGCAAGTTTATTTATTCAGTAGCTTACATTTTTTTTGAATAAAAAGGATTATGAATACCATTTTCAAAGTTGAGAATTTAATAATAGGTGCTGGTCCAACCGGTTTAGGTTCGGCACATAGGTTTTATGAGTTAAATGTTTCAGACTGGCTTTTAATTGAAGGTGAACAATTTGCTGGAGGTTTAGCAAGCTCCTTTAAAGATAAAATGGGTTTCTTTTGGGACATCGGAGGCCATGTTCAATTTTCACATTATGAATATTTTGATGCAGCCATGGTTAAATTCCTCGGTGCAGATGGATGGCTTAAACACCAGAGAGAGTCATGGGTTTGGATGAGAAATAGGTTTATTCCATACCCCCTTCAAAATAATATTCACCGTTTACCGAAAGATGATTTATTGGAGTGTTTGAATGGGATGGTTGAAATTACAGGTAAACAACTTGATTACAATAATTTTCAAGAATGGATTGAGGCCTATTTTGGTGTTGGCCTAGCCAAAGTTTTTATGGTACCCTATAACTTTAAGGTATGGGCATATTCTCCCTTAAAAATGAATGCCAAATGGGTAGGTGAGCGTGTCTCAGTGGTAAACTTAAAAAACGTTCTTAAGAATTTGGTAAACAATTCAGATGAAATATCTTGGGGACCAAACAGTACCTTTCAATTCCCAAAAGAGGGCGGAACTGGTGCCATTTGGAAAGCCTGTGCTGCATTACTTCCACAAGAAAAAATTCATTATGGTTCAAAAATCATTAAAATAGATTCAGAAAATAAAATAGTTTATACCGATAACAATAACAAATACCACTATACCAATCTTATATCTACAATTCCACTCACAGAATTGGTAAGGCTTTCAGATCAGAAACAATTTGATGAAATTGTGGAAAGTGGTTTGCTTTATTCTAGTTCAAATATTATTGGATTGGGAATCAAGGGAAAGCCAAGTGATTTGCTCAAATCTAAATGTTGGATGTATTTTCCGGAAGATAATTGTCCATTTTATAGAGTGACTGTTTTTAGTAATTATTCGCCAAATAATGTTCCAAATTCAGATGAATTTTGGTCGTTAATGTGTGAAGTTTCTGAGTCAAGAGATAAGCCAGTAAACCATAGTACGCTTGTAGAAGAAGTGATTCAAGGTTGCTTAAATACTAAATTGCTCGATAATAAGGATGATATTGTTTCTGTTTGGGATTATCATGCAAAGTATGGATACCCTACACCAGGAATGAATAGAGATAGAACCCTGGAAGAAATTATTCCATTCTTTGAAGCAGCTGATATATTTTCTAGAGGGAGATTTGGAATGTGGAAATATGAAGTAAGTAATCAAGACCATTCATTTATGCAAGGTGTTGAAATTGCTGAAAGATTGGTAAATGGAAATGAAGAAATAACAGCGTTTGACCCAAATTATGCAAATTCAAAAAAGCATGCATGGCCATTTGAAAAATGGAATAAGTAGTTTTCAAAATATGTTATTCAAAAAAGATAAAATTATTACGGCTCCTATAATTGAAAAAGTACCTGAAGGAGTAAAAAGGCCTAAATGGTCTGTAATGATTCCTACATATAATTGCGCAGATTTTTTGAGAAAAACACTTGAGTCGGTTTTGAACCAAGATTTTGGAGAAGAATTAATGCAAATTGAGGTTGTAGATGATTGTTCAACTCTAGATAATCCCGAAGCAGTTGTAAATGAAATTGGAAAAGGTAGAGTCGGATTTTATAGAAAACCAAAAAACGCAGGCGCCATTGCAAATTTCAATACATGTATTGAAAGAAGTAAAGGTGAATTAGTGCATATTCTTCATGGTGATGATTGGGTTTTACCAGGCTATTATAACACTATCGAACAATACGCAGCCAATTTTCCGCATACTTCTTTATTCTCAACTCGCGTATTTTATACAGATGAAGCTGGAGTGGTTTTCAAAGAACTTCCCCGTGTTTTAGAATTTGAAAAAGAACCTTCGAAAAATATTAGCCAATTTTTAGAGTTGAACCCATTGTTGTTTCCAGGCGTTACAGTAAGAAGGGCTGCATATGAAAACTTAGGTGGTTTTAGATTAGAATTGGTACATACAGCCGATTGGGAAATGTGGATTAGAGTTATCAATGAAAATGGAGGGCTCATATTACCTGAGATTTTAGCATGTTATAGAATGTTTGAAGGTAATGATACTTCCAAACTTGCAAAATCAGCAGAGAATTTGAATGATTATTTGAGATTAAGCAAATATTTTTCTCGGTATAATTCTTTTGAGCCTCAAAAATTCTTAGGAATGGTTGATGAATTAGCGAAAAAACAATTGTCTTTATTCAATCGAATAGGTGATAAGGATGCTGTTAAAAAAAATTGGCAATTCATATTTAAGAATAGCGGTTTGAAAGAAAAGATTTCAATGATGCTTGGTGCTAAGCCATTTTAAATGTTTAGCGCAATAATTTATTTTGTTTCGGTTTGAACCAAATTTTTATGGAATTGTATCAACTAAAGAATGCAAAAAGGTAGAATAGCATTTATTGCAGCAATGGAAGGTGAGCCTTGGGGTGGAAGCGAGATTTTGTGGTCTAACACCGCCTTGAAATTTGCTAAGACAGGTCATTCTGTTTATGTATCAGTAAAAAAGTGGTATTACATTCCTAATCCAATAAAAGACTTAATCTCCAGTTCTGCTCAAGTTTCATTTAGAGACAATGAACCTAATCGATTTGAAATCATTTTACATGGAGCTTTAGGTAAGGATCCACTTGAAACAAAGTTTCGTAAGCAATGGAAAAATATAGCTTCGTTTCGACCAGATTTGATTATTATTTCAAGTGGTTCTGTAACTTGTGGAATTGCTTGGATGAAAAAATGTATTGAGTCAAATATCCCTTTTATAACCATAGCACAATCAAACTTTGAGCAGTGGTGGTTTAAAGACCAACTCCAAATAGAACTCCAATCACTTTTTAATGGGGCTATTAAAAATTACTTTGTTTCAAAAGCAAACTTGAACTTATTTGAAGAACAATTAGGAATAAGACTAAAAAATGCAGAAGTTATATGGAATCCTGTAAAAATTAAGAATATAGATGACTTGAAATGGCCATTGGATCATTCAGTTTATAAACTAGCTTGCGTTGCAAGACTTAATCCTGGCGCTAAAGGTCAAGACTTATTAATTAAGTTAATGAGTTTACCCAAATGGAAAGAAAGAAATATTCAAATTTGTTTTTATGGTGAGGGTGTTTTTGAAAATTCCCTACGCAATTTGGTTAAGATGTATGGTGTTGAAGAGAAAATAGTTTTTTCAGGATTCACCAATGATATTGAAGGTATTTGGAGCGAATGTCATGCCTTTGTTTTACCTTCAAGGTATGAAGGGCTTCCACTGGCCTTAATTGAGGCGATGCTTTGTAAAAGAATGCCAATCGTTACAAATGTAGCTGGCAATCCCGAAGTTGTAAAAGATGGCATAAATGGATATTTGGCCCAAAGTCCAACTGTTGAAGCATTGGATGAAGCTTTAGAAAGGGCTTGGATCAACAAAAATAATTGGGAAACAATTGGTTTAGAGGCTCAACATACAATTAGGAAATTGATAAAAAAGGACCCAATTCTAGAATTTTACAACTTAATTGAGTTTCATTTAAATCAATCAATCAGTTAATTTTTTTAGTTTTGAATTATATCAAACAACTTGATACATTAAGGATTTTTGCTGTTGTAGGTGTTATTTTATCTCATTGGGTAGTAGGTCCAAAATTGGTTGATCCCAACAGTATATTAGCAAGATTTCCTTTGGGCTCAATGGTTGATTTTTTCTTTGTATTAAGCGGCTTTCTTATTACCTCAATTTTGTTAAGCAATAAAGAATCTATTGAAAAGTCTGGGAAAACTAATAAAGACATTTTAATGGCATTCTATTTTAAAAGAGCCATAAGAATTTTACCTATTTATTATCTATATATCATTATTTCAGTTTATTTTTTTCCTTTTTCAATACCCAATTTCGATAACTCAAAATGGTATTATATCACACATACAATAAATTTTTATTACTATATTATCAACGCTTGGGAAGGCATTAATGGACACTTTTGGTCATTATCTGTTGAAGAGCAATTTTATTTAGTTTGGCCTTTCGTTATTTTATTTACGCCACGAAAGTATTTACTACAAATAATAATTTCATTCATTTTAATTGGTTCCATCTCCCAATTCTATTTTAATGATTCAAGCCGTTTTTTTAACAAATTGCCAATCACTTGTTTGGATTGCTTTGGATTAGGTGGCCTGCTTGCTTATTTTAAAAAGTATAATGATAAAGATAGCCCGCTTGTTCAGAAAATTCTTAGTTTGGCTGCTATTTTTTCATTCGTAATTTTATTTGTTAGCATTAGCTACTCATTACCTTTTATCATCCCTAGAAGAACACTTGCTGGAATTGTTTCAATGAGCTTAGTTTTTTTTGTGGTTCAAAATCAATATAGCAATAATTTTATTTACAAAAAAGTTTTAGGCAATCCAATATTAACCTACTTAGGCAAAATTTCCTATGGAATTTATATTTATCACATTATCATTCCATACACTAATGCAGCAAAGTATTTAAACAAAATTTGGATGTTGATTACTCCAGCAACATTAAATCAAGTTACAAACGCTAATCCTGCAAAATGGACCTTGTTTTTAAATGGATTAGTTTTACTAACTATCTCAATAATTTCTTACCATCTAATAGAAAAACAAATTCTTAAACTCAAAAGTAAAGTTTAAGCATGTTTCATGAATTCATCTAACTTAATTTTTACAGTCATAATGTGCTCTCATAATCCCAAGGTGGATTATATAAATAGAGCGATAGATGCCTTGCACAAACAAACCTTGAATTTAAACTCTTGGGAGCTTTTGTTAATTGATAACAACTCTTCTTATCCGATTATTAATTGTGTCAATCTAAGTTGGCATCCAAATGCAAAAGTTATAGTAGAGGCAGAAGTTGGGCTTACCAGAGCAAGGGTGAGTGGTATAAACCTTGCAAAGGGACAGTGGTTGATTTTTGTGGATGATGACAATGTATTAAGTTATGATTTTTTAGAGGCGGCAAATAATATTATCAGTGAAAACCCTAGATTAGGTGCTTTCGGTGGAACTGCCAATGGGGAATTTGAAGTACCGCCTGATGCTTCAGTTTTACATTATCTTGAAATTATTGCTGTTAGAAAAATTAATTCAAGTGCAATTGGGAATTTTTATGAATGGCGAAACACTCCTGCTGGTGCTGGTTTGGTTATTAGAAAGCAAGTAGCAAATCACTATGTGTCACAACTCAACCAAAGTAATTCTAGGTTAAATCTTGACAGAAAGGGCGAAAGCTTAATGTCAGCTGGTGATATCGATATGGCATATACTTCTATAGATTTAGGTTATTTGAATGGGCTTTTTCCTCAATTGGTTTTGACCCACATTATTCCTAAAAATAGAGTGTCAAAGGAATATCTAATAAAACTGCAAAAGTTTAATGTCTTGTCAAATTTTTTACTTGAATATTTTAGGTTCAAAAAATGGCCTCATACACTTCCTCGTAGGGAATATGCTAGAAGGCAACTCATGAATTTATATCATAAAA
This sequence comes from Bacteroidota bacterium, assembly GCA_027487835.1. Classification (GTDB taxonomy): domain Bacteria; phylum Bacteroidota; class Bacteroidia; order UKL13-3; family UKL13-3; genus B1. The sequence continues at coordinate 214,936 of JAIYCU010000044.1, forward strand.
ATAGGTTTGAATATGATATGGAAAAAGCAAGACGTTACGGTTTTTATGAAGCCATAAAAGTGCTTCAATCATTAGAAAAATAATAGAATTTCCTATTAGCAAAATGAAAGTATTAATTGTTAGAGAGAAATGGAATCATATGAGCAATGTAAGTGGGTTTGATCCTCTTTTCAATGCATTTGCTGCTATAGAAGGTGTTTCAATTAGTTCTATTTATATTAATGAGACAGATGTTACAGAATCAAAATCAAATAAGATTTTAAAATTTTTAAAACGAATTGTTAATTCAATTTCAATTAGATTGATAAAGTTATTGCGTTTAAGAAAATTATCCAATGAAAACCTTCAAAACAATAATTTTAGTATTAGCACCGCTACCCATTTAGTGCACGAATTAACTTTTAATCGCGTGTTAAAAGCATATGCAAAGGACTCCTACGATTTCATTATATTTTCGGTTGCAGATAGTCAATTTGGTAAAGGCCTTTATAATTCCACTAAAGAATTTAAAAAGAAGTCAATTTTGTTTTTTCATCAGCCTCCATCTTGGCTTAAACTCAACTGGCGTGACTTTGATGTTTTAAATAATTTTGCTGCAATCGTTACCCTGAGTGAATCAAATAAAAAGTTTTTTCAAACTCAAACTGTAATTCCAGTTTTATTGATTAAGCATGGAGTTGATTTGTCATTCTTCAATTTAAAAAATAATCAAAATAAAAGTACGACGAAGCAAATTTTATTTGTAGGAAGTTGGCTAAGAGATTTTGAAATGCTACTTAAGGTGACTCAGTTGTTAAACCTAGAAAACTTCAACTTTGTATTGAATTGTGTTATCCCAAGAAAAGATAGGCATAACATGGATTTAATTAGATTAGGTGCTTTTTCTAATGTTAATTTTTATGCAGATTTATCTGCAGAAGAATTACGCACAGCCTACCAAACCAATGATTTATTTTTTCTACCCCTCATAGATTCTACCGCAAACAATGGAATGAATGAAGCTTTAGCTTGCGGACTTCCTGTGGTGGCAACTAATATAGGAGGCGTTCCAGATTATCTTTTAGAACCCATTCGATTTTTGGCTGAACCCAATAATGCTAAAGACCATGTTATGAAAATAAAATTGGCATTTGATTGGATGCAAAATTGTTCCAATTATCAGTCTAAAACAAGACACTTGGCTGAGAAATATTTAAACTGGAATCCAATTGCTTTAGAATTAAAAGAAAAAATAGATGCCCTCGCCTAATCTATTTAAACTAAGGTGTTTTTTTCAGAATGTCTAGGCCAAAAGTTATTATTTCTGTTGACAGCTTGCATGATGGTGGGGCAGAAATGTTTGCGATAAGGCTGGCAAACCAACTTGCCAACATTTGCGATGTCTATTTTATGGAGTTTGAAGCCGGAGCTTCTCAAGAGAAAAAGTTGCTTGAGAAATTAAAGCCATCAATTCCTTTTTTTTCTCCTGATAAACATTGGTTAATGGTCAGCATGCTTTTTTTACAAAAGCAATTTGGGTTAAGTAAAATACTTTCTGCATTATCTTTTCGGTTGAAGTTAATTTTGATTGACCGATATTTAAGGAAGCATGAAATACTTGTTATAAATAGCCATGCAATTAAACAGAATTATACATTTGGACTTTTAAAAGCTAAATTAACCTCTCTCAAATTTGTGTTAACTCTACATGGACACTATGAGCTATTAAAATCCGAAAATCTAACACTGTTTAAGGCAAGTGTTACACAGGTTGTTAATTTTGTTGATGAACTTATTTATTTGAGCGACGAACAACTGAACAATTTTAAACTAGCTGGATTCGACACTCAAAAGGCTACTAGAATTTTGAATGGATTTGAAATTGAAAAGCGCGTTTCAATGCCTAGTGATTTTAATAAAAATTTCAATACTCCATTGTCTTTAATGATTCATTCAAGGGCAATTCCTGAAAAGGGATGGAAAGAGGCAATAGAAGCCTTTTTCATCCTTAAAAAAAAAGGGTATAACATTATGTTAACTTTGGTAGGAACTGGTGAACAATATGGGGCTTTGAAAGAGCAGTTTTCTCATCCAGACCTGCTATTTGTAGGGTTTTCAAATGATGTGTTTGAGCATATTCGAACTGCGGATATTGGACTACTGCCTTCTTATTTTTATGGTGAAAGTCTACCTAACTCAATCGTAGAATACTTATCTTTTGGCATACCAGTGGTTGCATCAAATATAGGAGCAATTGCTCAAATGTTGAAAGTAAATGATGACCTCGCTGGAGATTTAATTGAAACATCCAAGGGCATACCTGTAAAAAGTGAAGTGCTCAGTGCTATAATTGAGAAGTATATTATCGACAAAAATTATTTGTCTTTTAAACGCAAATTGGCTTTTGAGGCTTTCAGAAAGTTTGAAATGACACATTGTATAGAAGCTTATAAATCATTGCTATTTAACGCAAATGCTTGAAAAATTGAACTATAAAAATCTTAGGGCCATTGCATTTCATTTGCCGCAATTTCATCCTATTCCAGAGAATAATGAATTTTGGGGAAAAGGGTTTACCGAATGGACAAATGTAACTTTAGCATCGCCTAGGTTTTCAAACCACTACCAGCCGCACCTACCAGCCGACCTAGGTTTCTATGATTTAAGGCTTGAAGAGGCTCGTTTGGCTCAAGAAGAGTATGCTAAGAATTATGGATTATCAGGATTTTGTTACTATCATTATTGGTTTCAAGGAAAGAAAATTTTAAATGAACCCCTCGACAGGAAACTTGCCAATCAGAAAGAAGATTTGCCTTTTATGATTTGCTGGGCCAATGAAAATTGGACGCGCAATTGGGATGGGCAAAATAATCAAGTTCTCCTTGAACAAAAATATAGTGAAGCCGATGATATTCTTCATTTTGAGGAATTCCTCCGCTTTTTTAAAGACGATAGGTACATAAGGGTAATGGGTAAACCTGTATTAATGATTTATAGAACCTCTTTATTTCCTGATATCAAGAAAACAGCCATGTTGTGGCATGAGCTAGCTGAAAAAAATGGTTTGCCTGGGTTATATTTAATTGCTGTTAAAGGAATCAATCAATTAAATTCAACCCCTGAGGCAATAGGTTTTGATGCAATTGTAGATTTTCAGCCAGATTTTTCGGAAACTTACTCTCAGAGATTGCCAAATTTGTTAGAGAAAATTGCCGGTAAGCTTGGTTTGAACAAAAATAAACTCGCAGAAAATAGGGTTTATGATTACAATGAATTAGTAGAGAAATGTTGTAATGCATTATGGCCTGAATTTAAATTTTATCCATGTGTAACCCCTTCATGGGATAATTCGGCAAGAAGAAAATCGGGTGCAATTATTTTTGAAAATGCCACCCCAGAAAAATACGGTAAATGGTTAACAGCCATTATAAATAGGTTCAAACCGTATTCAAAAGAGGAAAACTTTATTTTCATCAATGCATGGAATGAATGGGCTGAAGGGAATCATCTAGAACCTTGTAGAAAATGGGGTAGGAAGTACTTAGAGCAAACTGCTTTAACTTTAAATCGATGAACTTAGTTAGTGTCATTATCCCAAATTACAATCACGGGCAATTTTTGAACCAAAGAATTGACTCAGTTTTGGGTCAAACTTATATAAACTTTGAAGTTATTATTTTAGATGATGCCTCTGATGATAATAGCATTGATATTATAAATTCTTATTCAGGACATCCTAAGATTAGCCACGTTATGCTTAATAGCAATAATAGTGGCTCAGTCTTTTCACAATGGTTTAAAGGAATTGATTTAGCTAAAGGAGATTATATTTGGATTGCAGAAAGTGACGATTATTGTGAACCAGATTTTTTGCAAAATATCATGCAAGTATTTGTTAGTGATATAGACCTAGGACTAGTATATACTGGCTCAAATGCTGTTGATTCATCTGGTAAAACATTATGGACTTCCCCTCCCACAAAATCTGTAGTCAGAATGAATGGATTGACATTTGTTCAGGAAAAAATGATTCAGGAGAATTCCATTTATAATGCTAGCATGGCCGTATTTAATAAAAAGTACATTACTCACGAGGTTGAAGTTATAAAATCGTTTAAATTCTGCGGCGATTGGCTATTCTGGATTTTAATTGCTCAGAATGGCAAAGTTGGGTACATTGGAAGTATGCTTAATTACTTCAGAAATCATGATAAGGATGTGTCTGGCAAATCTTATCATTCTGGAATTTATTTTAAAGAATACAAGCTATTGTTAGAGGAATTGTTGGATAGGAAAATCATATCACTAAATAAAATGCACCATTCCTTATTTCTTAAGTTGCCTTTGGTTAAAGAACAAATATCAACCATTGCGCTTAGAAATGAGATTATAAGTGAATATAAACTCGAACTTAATTTTTGGGAATGTTTGCTTTGGAAACTCGAAATAGTGATATGGAATAGAATTAGGCATAGAATAAATAAATACTTAGATCTTTAAGTTTGACCCAAGGCTTTTCAATTGTAATTTGTTGTTTTAATAGTAGGTTTCGGCTTGAACCAACCTTAATGCATTTAGCCCGTTTAAAGCGGAAAGGAATGCAAGTTGAACTCATTTTGGTGGATAACCAATCTACAGATGATACTGCTCAATTTGCCCAAAAAATTTGGACAGAGTTAATGCATCCATTCCCAATGATCCTTGTTTCAGAACCAAAACAAGGTTTAAGTTTTGCAAGATATTCAGGCGTTGAGAGTGCAAACTTTGATTTAATTGTTTTTTGTGATGACGACAATTGGTTGGATGAGGATTATTTGGTTGAGGCCAAATCCATTATGGATAGTCAAGCAATTATAGCAGCTTTAGGCGGATATGGAGCAGCAGCACCAGAGGTTGAGTTGCCAGAATGGTTTGAATCGTATAAGGGGGGGTATGCCATTAGCGACGATAGTTTTAAAAGCGGTATTTTGCCCGAAGGTGTCTATTTAACGGGAGCAGGAATGGTGTTTAGAAAAGCCATATTTTTACACTCATTTGAAAACTTGCCTAGTCTTCTTTCAGACAGGATGGGCAACAAACTTAACTCAGGCGGGGATACGGAAATTTGTTTACGTTTTTTATTGATGGGCTATCAACTTTATTACAATCGAAATTTGAAGTATAACCATTTTATACCTAAAGAAAGGCTAACTGAGAATTATAGAGATCGTTTATTTGCTGGTTTTGAAGACAACAAAGATATAATTGAGTTTTATCAAAAGTTGGTAAGATTCAATAAAATAGGGTCACTAGCAAAATGTAAAATTATTCTGACTGTTCTATTAAAGTTGCCTTTTACTTCGCTTAAAATAATAAAACGTTGGGACTTGAAACGCGATTTAGTTTCAATTTATGTTTTAACTGGAATGGACTTTATACGGTTATCTAAAGATTGGAAGTTAATCAGGAAGCTTAATGAGTATAAACGAATTGAAACTTAATAATAAAAAATAATTAAAATATTTATTAAAGATTATAAGTTCACATTTATATTATAGAAAGGTTTGTAAAAAGAAATGTCTGAGAAGTCAATGATAATTCTATAAAATTATCATAAAAATTATTTAATTAGATTCTAGACATTGAGACTTTTTTTTTATTTGGTCTTTATTCACTTAATTAATAACTGACCAAATAAAATGGAATTGCTAATAAAGTTTATAGCCAATGGAATTAGCTTCCTTACTTGGCCTAATGGAAAAGGAAGCTACTGTTAATTTCCGATTTATTATTAATAACCATTCAGCAACAAATTAAATCCATAAATTGGGCTAGCTCAAACATGGTAAGTTTAGTAAAATTGTAACTTTTTAATTACATCCATTTGATTTCGTTTATAGAAAATTCAGAGAAAGATTGGAAAAAAGAGCTTAAATGAACTGAGTAAAACCTGCACTCTGGTTAATTGTCGGTGCTCAGGTTTTAGATAAAGTAAAGAAAACCGGTAAAGTCAATGCACTCAAAATCTTTTTATCATATTTTCGAATTGTTTCGGACAATAATGATAGAAATTATTTGATTGGAGATTGGCGAAAGTTTAATTATTATATTAATATTGTTGTTTATTAAATAAATAAAACTGGTAGATGTGAAGAAATTAAAAATATGTTTTGTTGATTTTTGGGCTAATTTTAATGCTGAGAACAATTTTTTTTATAATTTATTAAAGGAAAATTTTGATGTTGAGTTGAGCGAGGACCCTGATTATTGTTTTTTTTCTGTCTATGGATATAAAAATTTAAAATTCTCAAACTGCATAAAAATTCAATTCATTGGCGAAAATCAAGTGCCGGATTTTAATTTATGTGATTATGCAATGGGATTTCAAAATTTAGCTTTTGAAGACAGGTATCTTAGGTTTCCTTTGTTTTTTATTTATGGAGGTTATGATAATTTAAGAAACAAGCGAATTTTTGACACTGATAAGTACCTGAATAGAAACTTTTGCAATTTTATTTACTCAAATCATATGTATGCTAACCCTATAAGAGAAGTTTTTTTTAAGGAACTTTCAAAATATAAGAAGGTTGATTCAGGAGGTAAATTTATGAATAACCTAGGGTATGCTGTGGCAGATAAGGTAGAATTTATTAGAAATTATAAATTTACCATTGCATTTGAAAGCTCAAAACTAAATGGTTATACAACGGAGAAAATTTTTGAACCAATGGTAGTAAATAGCATTCCTATTTACTATGGAAATCCTAATGTAAATCACGATTTCAATGAAGAGTCTTTTATATGGTTAAAAAAAGAGAGTGACATAGATGAAGTTGTTTCTAAAGTTATAGAATTAGATAAAAATGATGACAAATACATTGAAATGTTAATGCGCCCGTGTTTAACTCCCGAACAAATGAGAATTGATTGGAAGGGGAATTTGTTATCGTTTTTGGAAGGTATTTTTGAAAAAGATTTTAATGAAGCAAAAAGGTTGCCCTTATTTGGATATAATTCATTTTTTCAAGGTGAGTTAGCAAAAATTTCAGAATTAAAGGAAAAGCAACGAAAAGTTAATATGTTAAAGTTAAAATTGGGAAGTATTTATGAATCAATTTTCAGCTCGTTTATAAAGAATTAATGCTAGTAAGTGTAGCAGTTACAACCTATAATTCCGAGAAATATGTGCTCGAAACGCTGGAAAGTGTTTTTGATCAAGCATATTTTGATTTAGAACTGATTATTTCAGATGATTGTTCACAAGACGATACATTAGATATTGTAATTAATTGGACAAAATTGGAAAGGGTAAAGTTACGTTTCAAAAGCATTCAAATAATTAGGGTTGATGTTAATACTGGTGTATCGGCCAATTGTAATAGAATTTTAAATGCAAGTACTTCCAATTATATTAAAATGATTGCTGGGGACGACATTTTATTTAAAAATTGTATTGTAGATAATGTAAAATTTATACATGACAACCCAGAAGCTAATTTTGTATTCAGTAGAGTGGAGGTATATCGGGATGTTTTTTTGAAAGAAAACTATTTAAAGACATCTCCTTCTAATTTCCCCTCAGAATTTATGGGTACTAATGTAAGTGCAAAAGGCCAATTTCAAATGCTTTTGAAGTCAGATAGAATCAGTTTTACGCCTTCCTATTTTTTTAAGAAGGATGCTTTACTGAAAGTAGGAGGTTACGATGAAGAGAATCGATTGATTGAAGATTATCCAATGTGGTTGAAGCTTACGCATGCAGGCGAAAAATTATATTTTTTTGACAAAATCACTGTTGGTTATAGAGCTCATTCAAAATCTTTAAGCAATTCAAATATTTCAACTTTGTTTCAAGTATCATTTAAAAGAAATTTTAAAGTTAAGGAGCAATATGTTTTTAAACATATTGCTAGTTTTGACGTTTGTGCTGAGTATTACAGTTACTATATCCAAAATATATTTGATTTTTTCGGATTAAATAAAAAAAATAGGGTGAATTCTCTCTTATATAAATTTTTTAATTTTTACCTAAACCCTTTTTACGTGCTTCGAAAACTCCTATTATTATATTCAAAAAATTGAAAAACCTTAAATTTTATTGGAAATCATACAAGTTTTTTTATGAATTTGTAGGTGTTAAAATGCAGATACTTCTAATTAGCAGTCTAATGGTAGGCTTTTTGGATGGACTAGGTTTAGCGCTTTTCTTGCCTATCTTAAAAATGTCAGATGAAAGCAATTCAAAAGGTCAGAGCAATGATAATTTTTTCAATGAAGCTTTTAGCTTTTTTCATATTTCCCCGACTATAAATTCAATTTTAATAGTCATGCTTTTGTTTTTCATTTTAAAAGGCCTTGCTTCACTATTTAACGAATATATTAAAGTTGCTATTGAGCAAAAATTTATTCGAAAATTGAGAAACAGCCTTTTAAACCTTTTGAATAATATTACTTTCGAGTATTTTGTAAAATCTGACATTGGTCGAATTCAAAATACGATGACAGGAGAAGTTGGAAGGGTTGTTTCGGCTTTTACTTCTTTTACTTCCGTATTGCAACAAATGTTATTGGTTATTGTATATTGTGTTTTTGCTTTTCAAACTAATGCAGTATTTGCATTATTCGTAACAATTGGAGGAATTCTTAGTTCATTTGCCTTTAGTTCTTTGTATACAATTACAATGAACAATTCGGCATTTTTAACCAAGCGAAGTAATAGTTTTCAAAGCTTAGTTATCCAACATGTTTCAAATCACAAGTATTTAAAAGCAACAGGTTCAATTGATAAGTATAGTGATAAATTGCGCAAAACCATATTGGCAATAGAAGAAAGTAATACAAAAATTGGGGTCTTAAAAGCAATACTTACAGCCACAAGAGAGCCTGTTCTCGTGGCAATAATTGTAGTAACCATCATTATCCAGGTTAAGTATTTTGAGGCATCAATTGGTTCAATATTGGTTAGCTTATTGTTTTTTTATAGGTCCTTATCTTTTATGTTTACTGCCCAGACTAGTTTAAATCAGTTTATGTCAGTATCTGGTTCGTTAGAAAATATGTCAAACTTTCAAAATGAGTTGATTGCAAATTTAGAAAGTGAAAATGGCGGGTTAGCATTACCTTTTAGTAAAAGTATAGAATTTAATAAGGTGAGTTTATTCTATGGGCAAAAGCAAGTTTTAAAGCAAATTGATTTGGTTATTAAAAATAAGACAACAGTTGCAATTGTAGGACCTAGTGGCAGTGGAAAGACTTCGCTGATAAATATTTTGGTAGGTTTGGTTAAACCCAATAGTGGAAATCTAATCGTAGATGGAAATGACATTACAACCATCGATAAATTGGTTTATCAAAAAGGAATAGGATATATTACCCAAGAATCTGTTATTTTTGAGGATACAATTTTTAACAACATAACTTTTTGGGATGACTATTCGGCTGAAAACATTCTTAAGTTCAGAGAGGCGATAAGTTTGGCTAACATTGCTGAACTTATTGATAGTTTGCCAGATAATGAACATTCGTTATTAGGTATTAATGGTGTTAACTTGAGCGGAGGACAAAGGCAAAGGATATCTATAGCTAGGGAGCTATACAAAAATTCATGCATTTTGGTATTAGATGAAGCAACATCAGCGCTAGATTCAGAATCTGAGGAAATGATTAGAACAAATATTAATAACTTAAAAGGCAAATATACAATGGTAATGGTTGCCCATAGGTTATCAACAGTTAGAAGTGCCGATTTAATAGTTTTACTAAGTGATGGTGAAATTATTGCGCAAGGAACTTTTAATGATATGATAAAGAATATTCCAGAATTTAAAAAAATGGTAGAATTGCAGTCATTATAGTTTATGGTTAAGCTGAAGTCAAATATTATAATAATTGGATTAGGGAATAGTGGCTCAAGTGCTATTCAAGATTTATTGTTAGAATATGATAATATTGGGAAATTTAGGTATGAGGAAATTGATTGGTCTACAGGTGAGTTAAATCATTTTAGGTTACCCGGAATGATTGGAGATAGACTTAGTGAACTCTCAGATTTGGAAAATCCTAATAACCTAGAATTATGGTTAAAGGAAAATAAAAGGCCTATCGTACCATCCTCTTTGTATTTCAGATTTTTTATACCTGATGCGATTTACAATTTGTATAAAGAAAATAAGTTTACTAGAAAATTTGCTAAGATTAAAATTTCTGAATGGAGGGAACAGCAAAAATATTATGATTCTTTGGTTTCAATTAACTACGAATTGTCTAAAACCAAGGATTATGATGAAAGAATGAAAATTGCAAAAGGGTGGTTGGAGGAGTTACGTAATATTTTTGGGAAGGATAAGCCATTTATGCAACATAAACCAATTTTCCATGAAAGACACTTGAATATTTGGCCAACTTTATTTGATCCGTTTAAAGTTATCATGATATTTAGAGAACCTCGTGATCAGTTAGCCACAGTTCTTAAGTCAAGCGTTATGTTTAGACACACCGATTGGAAATACCATGCACTTTTTGGAATGGATAAAGGAAATAGACGCTTATTTCATGCCCTAATTGAAACAACTTATATGAGGGCTTTATGCATTGATGAAATGGAAAAAAGATTTGGACCTTCTAAGTTTTTAAAATTGGATTTTGAAGGTTTAATTTCCAACTATGACCAATACAAGGCTATCATTGAAAATTTTTTAGAAATAGGGCCCTTGCATCATGTAAAACCTAAGGCCTATTTTGATCCGAAAGTCTCTATAAATTCGATTAAAGAAAACACATCGCTTTTGGATTCTTCTGATGAAGAATATATCCTACCACTTGAAAAATGGTATCAACAAAAATTAAAAGAGGTAAAAGAATCGCTTAATATCTATTAAATCGTATGAAAAGAACTAAAATAATTGCCGAAATTGGAAATACACATGAAGGTTCTGTTGGGTTAGCTAAACAGTTTATTTTGGAGGCTGCAAATTGTGGTGTTGATGCTGTTAAATTCCAAACCCACATTTTTGAGGAAGAAAGTCTTCCATCTGCTCCAAATCCACCCTATTTTAAAGACGAATCGAGAAAAGCATATTTTGAAAGAACAGCTTTCACAATTGATCAATATCAACAGCTAAAAAGTTTTGCCGAAGTAGATTGTGGAGTTGAGTTCTTATCTTCACCTTTTTCTATAAAGGCAGCCCAAATGTTAATTGATTTAGGGTTAAACACACTAAAAATACCTTCAGGAGAAATTAGTAATATTCCTTTATTAGAATTTATAGCTGAAAATACCAATGCAAGTATTATTTTGTCCAGTGGAATGAGCAGTTGGCTAGAACTTGATAGGGCAGTTGAAGTCTTTAAAGGGAAAAATGAAACCATTGTTTTGCAGTGTACCTCGCAGTATCCATGTCCACCTGAAAATGCTGGATTAAATTTAATGCAAGAAATGGGAAAACGCTATAATTGCAAGTATGGATTTTCTGACCATACATTGGGTATAGGGGTTCCTCTGGCTGCAGTAATGTTGGGTGCAAGTGTTGTGGAAAAGCATTTTACATTGTCAAAAAAAATGTATGGAAGTGATGCCAAGAATTCTGTTGAACCACATGAGTTTTTAGAATTAGTTAAGGCTATCCGTGATGCAGAAATTTCAAGCCAAGTTATAATTGAGAAAGATGATATTTTAAAAGGATTAGGCAATATGAAACTTGTTTTTGAAAAATCAATTGTTACTACAAGAAATCTTACTAAGGGTGAAAAAATTGAGATGGGAGATTTGGCCTTTAAAAAACCAGGGAATGGAATTCCTGCTGCCAATTATAAAGAATTGATTGGTAAGGTTTTGAAGCAAGATGTAAATGAAAATGAACAAATTTTGTTTGATTACTTTTAATTTATTTTAATTTGCATAGTATCTTATATAATAGTGAAAGAATTAAAGATGAAAAAAATTTGTGTTTTTGTTGGTAGTAGAGCGAATTACAGTAGCATAAAGTCAGTAATGACTTCTATTAAGAACCACCCAGCTTTGCAATTACAAGTTATAGTTGGTGCTTCTGCAGTATTGGATAGGTTTGGTAAAGTTGAAGATATAATTAAAGCAGATGGATTCTCAATTGATTTTAGTTTTTACAATAACGTAGAAGGTGAAATTCCTGTAACAATGGCTAAATCAACAGGTTTGGGTTTGATTGAAGCGGCTTTAATTTTTGGAAATCTAAATCCTGACTATTTGGTAGTGGTAGGAGATCGATTTGAAATGATGGCTGTAACAATTGCAGCTGCTTATATGAATATCCGGGTAGCTCATACAATGGGAGGTGAAGTTACAGGTACTATTGATGAAAGTATTAGGCACGCCATTACAAAATTTGCTCATGTTCACTTTGCAGCGAGTGAAGATGCCAAAAATCGAATTATTAAATTAGGCGAGAATCCTAAACATGTTTTTAATGTTGGGTGCCCAAGAATGGATTTAGTTTTGAATGAAATTAAAGTTGATTCAAACACAGTTTTAAATAATTTATTTGATAATTTCGGCGGTGTTGGTTTAAAAGAGTTTGATTTAAATGAGCCTTTTTTACTTGTTTCCCAACATCCTGTTACAACAGAATTTGGTGAAAATAAAAATCAAATTAATGAAACACTAGCAGCTTTAAATGAACTAAAAATAAATACCATTATGCTTTGGCCAAATATTGATGCTGGAAGTGATGATATTTCAAAAGGAATTAGGTCTTTTAGAGAGAAGTTTAAACCTACTTGGCTGCATTTGTTTAAAAACCTACCTACGCCTGTCTATATTCATTTAATGAAAAACTGTCTTTGTTTGATAGGAAATAGCAGCTCTGGTGTTAGGGAGGGGGCCACTATAGGAACACCTGTAGTAAATATTGGATCAAGACAAAATAAAAGAGAAATGGGTGATAATGTAATTAATGTAGATTACAATAGGACAGAAATTGTTGATGCAATAAAAAAGCAAATTAGTAATGGCAAATATATAAGTAATGGAATATATGGAGATGGAACAGCAGGAAAAAGTATAGCTTCAATATTAGCTGAAATTGAAGATCCACCTATACAAAAGACTATCTGTTATTAATTTTACCAAAGTATTTGTGTAATGAATATTGTTGCAATTATCCCTGCTAGAGGCGGAAGCAAAGGAATAGTAGGAAAAAATAAAAAGTTATTAATTGGTAAACCCCTTATTCAATACACTCTAGATGCTGCCTTGGCTTCTTCCCAATTTAAGTTGATAATAGTTTCAACGGATGACCAAGATATTGCAGACTTATGTTTATCACAAAATGTGCAAGTACAATTTAGGCCAGAACATCTTTGTGGCGATTTAGTTCCAACATTGCCGGTTTTACAACATGTGATTTCAAATTCAAACATTGATATCGATGCTGTTATGACCTTGCAACCTACTTCCCCGCTTAGAACCTCACAACACATCATAGAGGCTATAGAGTTGTTTAAACAAAATCATGAAGCTGATTCTTTGGTAAGTGTAGTGAAGGTTCCCCATAATTTTAACCCGGAATCTTTGATGAAAATCGAGGGTAACTACCTAGTCAATTATTTGGAGGTTAATCCTATACTTCGACGCCAAGATAAGAAAACTTATTTTGCTAGAAATGGTGCAGCAATTTATATTACCAAACGACAGCAATTGGAAAAATCTATTTTTGGAGGAAAAATTATTGGTTATGAAATGGCTGCCATAGATAGCTTAGATATTGATAACATAGAAGATTGGGAAATGGCAGAGTTGATTTTAAGTAAACGTTTTATAAGCCCTAATAAATAGCTTGACATTACAGTTTTTTCGCCCCTAAGAAATATGTTTAAATTAGATTTTGGTTTCCTATTCAGAAGAATATTTATATGACGCTTTCTCCAACATTCTCAATTGTATCGCCTGTTTATAAAGCAGAAAAAATAATTCCAATTTTAATAGATAGAATTGAAAAAAGTATGAATTCTATTACCGATAATTATGAAATTATATTGGTAGAGGATTGCGGGCCAGATAATTCTTGGGAGATTATAGAAACTATTGCAAAAGAAAACACTAGAGTTCTTGGCGCAAAGCTAAGTAGAAATTTTGGCCAACATCATGCCATTACATGTGGTTTAGAATTAGCTAAAGGTGATTGGATTGTTGTAATGGATTGTGATTTGCAAGATCAACCAGAGGAAATACCCAGATTGTACCAAAAGGCTATGGAAGGTTATGACATGGTTTTGGCTCAAAGACACAATAGAAATGATAATTTTTTAAAGAAATTAAGTTCAACCGCATTTTATTCTTTTTTTTCTTATTTAGCTGGGGTTCCTCAGGATGGTTCCATTGCAAATTTTGGCGTTTACAACAAAAAAGTTATTGATGAGGTCGTAAAAATGAAAGAACCATTACGCGCATTTTTTTTTATGGTGAAATGGGTAGGCTTTAAAAGTGTTGCTATTCCTGTTGAACACGCTGCAAGGTTCGAAGGGAAATCGTCTTATAGTTGGAAGAAATTAATTAATTTGGCCTTAGATGTTATTGTTTCTTATTCAGACAGGCCATTAAAATTGGCAGTAAAAACTGGAATTATTGTTTCATTATTGTCTATAGTTTTTGCACTTTTTCAATTAGTTAATTATTTTTTAGGACATATTACAGTTATTGGATATACTAGTCTTATTTTTTCCATTTGGTTTTTATCTGGGATGATCATCTTCTTTTTAGGAATTATTGGTTTATATTTGGGCAAAACTTTTGAAGGTGTGAAGAATAGACCAATTTTTATTATTGACAAGATAACTAAAGATGCAATCCATTGAAATTTAGCTTCTTTAAAAAGAAAGCAGTAAATTTCAAAATCATTTTTATTCTAAATTATTCTAAAACGAAGAATCTTTTATTTATAAAAAAATTCTTTAGGCATATATATATGTCATTAAATAGATACTTAAATTAAAAAGTATGATAAATATTCAGGCTGAAAATTTAGAAATTGGAATCAACACTTTTATTGATCCAAGTGCTTCTATTAGAGGCATTAATGGAAAGGCAAAGAAAATAAAAATTGGCGACAACTGTTTTATTGGTTCAAATGTTCAAATTATTTGCGATGATTTTGAAATAGGTGATTACTCTAAGATCCAGCATTCTACGAATATTCATGGATATAAACCTTGCTCAATAGGTCACAATGCTTGGATTGGCCAATATACTATAATTGATTCCATCGGAGGAACTACAATTGGCAATAATTGTGGAATTGGAGCCCATTCCCAATTATGGAGTCATATAAAATATGGTGACACATTAGAAGGGTGCAGATTTTTAATGGATAAGCCTCTTGAAATTGGTAATGATGTTTGGTTTGTTGGTCATTGTATAGTTTCACCAATTAAAGCTAAGGACAAATCAATGGCAATGGTTGGTTCGGTTGTTACAAAGGATATGGAAGAAAATCATATTTATGCCGGATCACCTGCAAAATCAATTTCAGATAAAATAGGTTTTCAATTTGTTGAATTAAGCTTAGAAACTAAATTAGAAAAACTAAATAATTATATTATTCAGTCTAAAGTTAATACAGATATTATTAGAATTGTAAAATCTGATAGGGAGATTGATTTTGAAGATAAGAATGTTTCTTTTTTCAACGTTTCAAATCGACTTTACACCAAAAGACAATCAGATGAAGAAATAAAATTTATGAAGTTTCTGTTACCTGAAAAAGCAAAATTTGTTCCATACTAATCCTTCAAAATGATACCCTTTAATAAACCCTACCTAACTGGCAAAGAAGGCCACTATATATATCAAGCAGTATTGTCAGGAAAAATCAGTGGCGATGGCGTATTTACAAAAAAATGCCACCAATGGTTTGAAGAAACCTATGGCTTTAAAAAGGTTTTGCTTACCACGTCTTGTACAGATGCCCTTGAGATGGCTGCCCTGTTGATAGATATTCAGCCAGGAGATGAGGTAATCATGCCATCATATACCTTCGTATCCACCTCAAATGCTTTTGTATTGCGTGGTGCAAAAATTGTTTTTGCAGAAAGCCGTGCAGACCATCCAGGAATGGATGAAAATTCTATTGAAGCACTAATTACTTCTAAAACAAAAGCCATTGTACCTGTTCATTATGCAGGTGTAGCTTGCGATATGGATATAATCATGGACTTAGCCGCTAAACATAATTTGTTTGTGGTAGAAGATGCAGCCCAAGCCATTGATGCTTATTTTACAGGAAAGGATGGTGTTAAAAAACCACTTGGTTCTATTGGTCATTTGGCTGCATTTTCTTTTCATGAAACCAAAAATATAATGAGTGGCGAAGGGGGATTATTGGCTATTAATGATGAACGTTTCATCAATAGGGCTGAAATCATTAGAGAAAAAGGAACCAATCGTTCTGCTTTTTTTAGAGGAGAAGTAGATAAGTACAATTGGGTTGACCTAGGTTCCTCTTTTTTGCCCTCAGATATTATTGCTGCATTTTTGTTTGCCCAACTCGAAAACTTAAGCGAAATTCAATCTCGACGTAAAGAAGTATGGAACAGGTATAATTTAAATCTTAAGCCCCTTGAGGAGAAAGGTAAACTTAAACTTCCTACGTTACCAAGCTTTGCTTCAAATAATGCGCATATGTTCTATATTTTATTACCAGACTTGGACACAAGAACTGGTTTAATTTCGCATTTAAAAGACAAAGGTGTTTTATCAGTATTTCATTATTTGAGTTTGCATAAAAGTGCCTTTTATGAGGAAAAACATGATGGACGTGCGCTTCTTAAAAGTGATTATTATACTGATACTTTACTTCGATTGCCTCTCTTTTTTGAGTTATCAAATGAGCAAGTGGATATGATTTCAAATGAAATAAGCAGTTTTTTTAATTAAAATTGAGAATTCATATTCTAACAAATCAGGGCCAATGGGCAAGGGGATTCAATGATTTTTTTCCTCTTTTTAAATGGGAAAAAGCATTAAACCAAGCTGGCTTTTGGTTTGACTATTTTTATAATCAGGCTCATCCAAAACTTTTCCAATGCGATCAATTGTGGGTGGATTATCGTTATTTTTCTTCATTTTTTGATACTACCGATCATAATAAAGAAATTAAACCTGTTATAGATTTTTTGGTTCAGGCCAAAGCGAAAATTGGAAGTTTAGTATTATTTGATACCTCTGATGGAAGTGGCAGTCAATGTTTAATTTTAACGCAATTTGTTGACTTGCATCTTAAAAAGCAATTGTACAAAGATTTGAATCAATACACCATTGATTGCGGCGACAAAGGTTTTATGTGTTGGATTCCAAATGATGCAACCCCTAGTAATATTAAGTATTATACCACAACAAAGGGGCATTTGCATAAGTTCAAGCTTTCCTGGAATATTGGAATGGTGGATTATCGATATTTTCCACTTTCTAAGTATTATCCAATTGGTACATCTAAATTGTTTCCTTCAAAATTCAATTTCATAAAAACCACTAACCCTAATTCTCAAAGAGATTTACTTACTTCTTACCGCGGCAGTACCTCAAACGATACACGCTATTCCTTTCAACGTGCTGCAATAATTGAGTTTATTAAAAAGTTTGGTCCGAACCCAAAGATTAAAGCAGGTAAATACATAAAAAAAGAGGCCTATTTGAAAGAAATGAGTCTGTCTCAAATTTCCTTTAGTCCCTTTGGTTGGGGGGAGGTTTGTTATCGTGACTTTGAAATTTTTTTATCTGGAAGTGTGCTTGTTAAGCCAAATATGGAACACCTTGATACCTACCCCAATTATTATTTTCCCAATGAAACATATATACCATTGAAATGGGATATGAGTGATTTAAGCGAAGTATTTAATGATTTAGTGACTACTCCAAAATCAGATTTGCAAGCTATAGCTTCAAGGGGTCAAGAATTATTTATTGAGGCTCAAAGTAGTTCAGATAATTTTGTGAATCATTTTAAAGAGATGTTGAATACATGAGCAATCCGTATATTGTTCATATAATGGTGGGTGATAAATTCACCCTACCTTTAATAGATGAATTGAATAAATTGTTCAAAACTCAACAGCATCATTTTTTAGTTTTGGGTCAAGCTAATAATTCAAAGGCACAAAATGAAAATGTTTCTTTTTTAAAATCGCCATTTAGAAGCAATGTTTTTCAGAATTTAACAACCGTAGCAAAGCAATTTTATAAGGCAGAATTGATTGTGATGCATGGATTGCCTGTCTTACATTATTTTATACTTTTTCCATTTGCCCTAAAGAAAATGGCATGGATTATTTATGGTGGAACTGACTTATACTTGTATAGTGGGGATACCCTAAATAGTAAAACTATTTGGTTGAACCGATTAAGGAAATTCATATTGAAAAGAGTAAAAATTCACCTTACGCACATAGAAGGTGATTCTAAATTGGCAAATAATTTCTATCAATCAAAAGCAAAGTTTATCTATCATCCTGTCTATTTAAGCAATGTTATTGAATTACCACATAAACCAGTTGTAAATAATAAAATTAGTTCAAAAAAATTAAATGTATTACTGGGTCATTCAACTGACCCTAGTAATCATCACCTTGAAATATTTGAATGGTTAAAGGGCATGGATAATATCCAAATTTATTGTCCACTTTCGTATGGTTCTTACAATGCACACAAAGAAAAGGTGAAGCAAAATGGGCTTGAGTTATTTGGGGAGCGGTTTATTGCTATTGAGCATTTTATGCAGTTTGAAGAATATAAAGCATTTCTGGAAACTATAGACATAGCTGTTTTTAACCATAAACGACAAGAGGCTATGGGAGTTACTTTAACTTTGCTTTCTTTGGGGAAAGAAGTATATGTAAACAGCAGCACTACTTCATTCCAAAGTTTTAAAAAACGTGGCTTCCAACTATTTGATAATACACTTTTGCAAACTGAAAAGTATAACTTAGCTACCCGAAATATTTCTGCTAATTCTAGTTTATTGAAAAATTATTATAGCAAACAAGTTTGGGAAACACAATGGAAACAAGTTTATAATATTAACTGGATTGACGAATTCGCATAAAGAAAAAACCATTAAGGGGCTAAAATGGTCTGGTATTGGTCAAGTAATAAAACAAGTGGCTAATATTGGCATTGGCATCTGGTTAGCACGTTTACTTTCTCCAGTAGAGTTTGGATTGCTTGGAATGATAACTGTTTTTACTGGCTTTATGCAATTGTTTAATGACTTTGGTTTTGGAGCGGCAGTAATTCAAAAAGAAAAGGTGGATAATAAAGATCTAAACAGTGTGTTTTGGTTCAATTTATTTACTGGGATTACTTTTTTTTTGATATTGTTTTTTCTAGGAAAATGGATAGCTATTTTTTATGACAATGTGCAATTGGAAGCTATCGTACAATGGGTTGCACTTATCTTTATTTTGCAAGCACTTACCTATGTTCAGCAAACTTTGTTTAGGAAACAATTAGATTTTAAAACTATATTTTTAGTTGAACTCATGAGTTTACTTGCCGGAGGTTCAACTGGAATAATAATGGCATATAATGGATTTGGTGTATATAGTTTAATTGCTCAACTGCTGATGAATAGTTTAGTAAGTGTTATTACATTATGGTTTTTTTCAACATGGCGACCAGCATTTGAGTTTTCATTTGAACGCATTAAAGCAATGTTAGGATATAGTTTACCTTTAATGGGTTCGAGTGCTTTGGGATATATTTTGGGGAATTTGGATAAATTATTAATTGGAAAGTTTTTAGGAAACCAAAGTTTGGGATTGTATTCACGCGCTTATTCTTTGATGGTCTTTCCAGTAAGTCAAATTAGTGGGGTTATTTCGCAGGTTATGTTTCCATCCTTGGCTCAAATTCAACATGATAAGCCGAGAATAAAGGAGATCTATTTAAAGATGAATAGAGTAATAAGTTTTGTAACTTTCCCAATGATGGGTTTGGCTTTTCTTTTGGCTGAACCTTTTGTTTTACTAGTTTTAGGCGAGCAATGGCGACCGATAATTCCTTTGTTTAAGATTTTTACTATTGTGGGCGCCTTACAATCGGTTGGTACTTTGATAGGAAATATATATATGGCTTTAGGAGAAATGAAATTGTATTTCAGAGTCAATGTGTATTCTGGAATTGTTTTTATTTTAGCTTCAATTATAGGCGTTCAATTTGGAATTTATGGTGTTGCCATTGCATATAGTTTGGCTTCTTTTGTAGTAGGTATTCCTCAGTGGATAGTAACAGGCAAGTTGATTAACGTTTCAATACTAGATTATTTTAAGGCATGGTTTATGAGTTTTATTCTTGCAATTGTTCCTTCTGGTTTGATAGGGTTATTGTTTTTCTTTTTCGGTGTCGAACTACATTTTATTGAAGCGTTATTTACTATTGCCTTGTTTTTGTTTCTATTTGTAGGGATAAATTGGATTTTTAACCGCAAGTCTTTTTTAATGATTTTAAATATACGATAAATGGCAGATTTAAAGCGCGAAAGGTTTATTAATTTAATGATTTCCGAAATTTTCGAAAATTACTTTTTCCCACAATGTAAAAAGTACTTAAAAGGCAAGCTAATTGATATTGGTTGCGGAGTCAAACCTTATAAAACACAATTGTCGTCAATTGTTGAGGAACATATAGGAGTAGATCATGAAGGAACTTCACATGATAAATCTGAAATCAATTTATTTGGTACAGCTTATTCCATACCAACAGATAATAACACTTTCGACTCTGCCATATGTACGGCAGTGCTCGAGCACTTGGAGGAACCAGAACAGGCAATTAGGGAATGTTATCGTGTTCTTAAACCTGGAGGTGTAGCAATTTATTCTGTTCCATTTATTTGGCATCAACATGAAGTTCCGAGAGATTTTTTTAGGTATTCTTCTTATGGGTTAAAATATTTATTTGAAAAGGTTGGTTTTGAAATTATTGAAATTAAACCTTTGTCGGGATTTGCTGTCACTTTTCTTCAATTACACATTTATATTATTAATGGTAAATTCAACAAAGGCATTATTAGAAAATTAAAAGTTTTAGACGCCTATATTTGGTTATGTCATAAAATAGGTTTGTGGTTTAATAAAAGAGACAATACTACCGATTGGTCATGGATGTTTGTAGCAACAGTAAGAAAGAATTAATAAGTTAATTGTAAAAGTAGAATTTTAACTTATTTAAAAGTAATTTCAAATGAAATAGAATAATTTACATTTCATTTTCAAACATATTCTGACATCCCTATCAATCTTTATTAACTGGGTTCCTTTGGACTATAAACATTTAAAATATTTAACTAAAGCCTTGATTTTAATGAGTTATTAATTCTAAAAAGTATTTCTTTGTTTAAAATTCAATAAGGGTAAATGCTTGACTTAAATTCCAAAGAAATTTTTATAAATAATAGAAGTAATGATTGATTTGAAAATTAGCAATTTTTTTATTATTTCAGTTAGACGTGGTAACTTTATATATTTAAATATTTTAAGCACTAAATCAATAATTGATAATAATTAAATATTAAATTAAAGCTATGAAATTTACTCTTAATGATTATCTTAATAGAAAGTTGATTTACTTTCTATGTATACAGTTTTGTATCCAAAAATTAGACAATTGAATTTTTAGGTTAACCATTTTAACGGGAATGTTTTTAGAGATTGTAAGAAATAACATATGTGCGGAATTAGCGGAATAATAAGTAAGGACAAAATCAATCTTGGTCAAAGGCTAGCGGATATGAATAATCTGGCTAAGCACCGTGGTCCAGATGATGAAGGTTATGTGCTTATCGATTCAACTAACAAGAATTTTATTTGCGCAGCTGGTAATGATACACCCCAAGACTCTTGGAATACCTTAACTGGTTATCAACCATCTATCGATATTCAAAATTCCAATCAACTTGTAAACTTAGGTTTAGGGCATCGTCGCCTTTCAATTTTAGATTTATCGCCATTTGGACATTTGCCAATGTGCGATAAATCATCCCAATATTGGATAACTTATAATGGGGAAGTTTATAATTATTTGGAAATAAGAAAGGAACTAATTGAATTAGGCTGTCATTTTAAAACTGAGTCCGATACCGAGGTAATACTTCAAGCGTATATTGTTTGGGGTACTGAATGTGTTGAAAAGTTTGAAGGCATGTTTGCCTTTGCCATTGCAGATTTAAATAAGAATGAAGTATTCTTGGCTAGAGATGTATTTGGCATTAAACCTTTGTACTACTGGATAAGTCCTAATGGCGATTTTTGTTTTGCAAGCGAAATCAAACAATTTACCGAATTTCCAGGTTGGAAGGCTCAAATGAATAAGCAAAGAGTATTTGAATATTTATATTACAGCCTAACGGACCATACAGAGGAAACCCTTTTCGAAAATGTATTTCAAATAAAACCAGCTAACCTGTTGGTTTTAAATTTAGGTGAAACACCTACATGGGTTCAAGGGAAACCAATTCAAACAAAAACTTATTTTCAATTTAAGCCGGATGCTCCTGAAGAAAATTTTGAAAGCGCTAAGCAAAAATTTAAAGAAAGATTTGAAGAGAGTGTCGATTTGCACTTACGTTCTGATGTGCCAGTTGGTTCAGCCCTAAGTGGGGGTCTAGATTCAAGTGCAATAGTTTGTGAAATTAATAAAATATTAAAGGCGCAGGGAAAGTCGGAATTACAAAAAACTTTTTCCGCAATAAATGATAATCCTAATTTTAGTGAAGAAAAGTGGATAGACAAGGTAACTGAGCATACAAATGTCGATGCATATTTTGTTACTCCAACTTCTGAAGATGTATTTAAACTTACCCATAAAATCCTTTGGCACATGGATGAACCTTACCAATCGCAGAGCGCATTTTTGGGGTACCATGTTTTTGAGCTTGCGGCAAAAAATAATGTGAAAGTTTTATTAAATGGACAAGGTGCAGATGAATATTTAAGTGGATATGGTGAAATTAGGATATTAAGATGGTATTTGTTGTTTAAAAACTTTGCTTGGTTAAAATTATACAAGGAATTTAAATTTAATTTGGGCATAAAACCTTTAGACTATTTCACTATTATTTTAAGATTTTTTACCTATTCATTTCCCAAAGGCTGGATTAATTTTTTCAATTCGAAAACTGAAATGTTTAGGCAATATTCGAGAATAATGCCGCCAAATAAATTTGTAAATAAATTCAAACATCCTTATTTAAATTATTTATCGAAACGGAAAAATCTTTTAGATTTAATCACATATCAATTGATTTGTTCTCCACTTCCAAGGTACTTGAGGTGGGAAGACCGCAATTCTATGGCGAATTCCGTAGAAGCGCGTGTTCCATTTTTGAATAAGAAGTTGGTAAGTTTTACGGCGGGACAGCCATTAGATTTTTTGGATGGAGTTGATACCTCAAAAAAGCTATTAGTAGAATCATTGAAAGAGTTGCTTCCAGAGGCAATTTATAATAGAAAGGATAAAGTAGGATTTATTTCTGCTGAAGAGTTGTGGGTAAAGGAGGACAAGGACGGAAAATTTGAGGAATTATTTAATGCAAGTATTTCTATTTTAGGTGATTTGGTAAATCCAATTGAGGCTAAAAAATACTATTTGAAATTAAAAAGAGATGAAATTCCATTTGATTATCTATATTGGCGCCTGATTTTACTAGGGATATGGATAGAACTATTCAAAATAGAAAGGTCTTAATGAAACTTACATTAGTAGCCGGTGCAAGGCCTAATTTCATGAAAATTGCACCACTTATACATGCTTTGCAAGCTCATAATCAAACTAATTCTAAAAAGTTAGATTATGCCTTGGTTCATACGGGTCAGCATTTTGATGAAAAAATGAGTGAGACCTTTTTTAGAGAATTAAATATTCCGCATCCAGATGTTAATTTGGCTGGAGGTGGCGGTACGCAGGCCGAACAAACAGCAGCCATTATGGTTGCATTCGAGAAATATTTGCTAGCAAATCCGTGTGATTTGGTTTTGGTCGTTGGGGATGTGACTTCTACCTTAGCCTGTTCTATTGTTGCTAAGAAATTACAAATACAGGTTGCTCATGTTGAGGCAGGCATAAGGTCTTTTGACTTGAGTATGCCAGAAGAAATTAACAGAATGGTAACAGATAGCATTACTGATTATTTTTTTACAACCACTTCTTGGGCGGGGCAAAACCTTCTAAATGTGGGGGTGGCAGCAAAAAAAATCTATTTTACAGGAAATGTAATGATTGATACCTTGTATAAAAATTTACCAAACTTACGCGAGCCTTACATCTGGAAGGAAGCGACTTTACAGAATGGTAATTTTTTAATGATAACCTTGCACAGGCCCTCAAATGTAGATGACAAGGAACAATTAAAAGGGTTGATGGAAGCAATTATTGCACATTCAGGTAATTTAAAACTTGTTTTTCCAGTGCATCCGCGCACTCGGAAAATGCTTGCACAAATTGAATTAAATACAGATCGCTTGTATTTAATTGAACCATTAGGTTATTTAGAATTTAACTTTTTGGTAAACCACGCCAAAGGTGTTGTTACAGACTCGGGAGGAATTACAGAAGAAACCACAGTTTTGGGAATCCCTTGTATTACCTTGCGCACAACTACAGAAAGGCCAGAGACAGTTGAGGTTGGCACAAATGAACTAATCGGCAATGATCCAAAAGCTATTCAACCTTACCTAGAACGATTATTAGCAGGTAAATGGAAGAAAGGAGAGATTCCAGAAAAGTGGGATGGTAAAGCAGCAGAGAGAATAGTAGAAATTTTGGCCTCAATTTGAAAGAAATGAAAATATTAATAGTTTCGAATGCATTTTCACCAGAGGTTTCGCCAAGGTCCTTCAGAACTACAGAGTTGGCAAAAGAATTTGCACGTCAAGGACACAAAGTCAAAGTTATAACCCATTTAGCCGATGAGCAAAAGGATATCGCTAATGAATTTGGAATTGAGTTTAAAGATTTAGGAGCCCATAAATGGAAGCCAATTGGAATTAAAGGTTCTGGTTTGATAAGGTTATGGTTGCGTTTTTGGTCTCGAATGCTTTTATGGTTTTTTGAATATCCAAATGTAGAATTAGTTATTTTATTAAAACAGGCATTGAAAGATGAAGGTGGTTATGATTTGTTGATTTCCATTGCTGTTCCTCATCCTGTGCATTGGGGTATAGCAAGACTTAGAAGAAAAAAAGGAGATATAGCAAAAATTTGGGTGGCAGATTGTGGCGACCCTTATATGGGGCAAGAAAATGACACTTTTAAGCCTATGTTTTATTTCAAGTTTGTTGAAAAATGGTTTTGCAAAAAGGCAGATTATTTAGCTGTACCTACAGAAGGGGCAATACAAGCCTATTACCCAGAATTTCACCAAAAAATAAAAGTAATACCCCAAGGGTTTAAATTTGAAGATATTAAGGTTTTACCTTACCATGGTGAGGCCGAAAAGATAGTTTTCGGTTACGGTGGGATGTTCATACCTGGCAGACGGGACCCTTCTGAATTTTTAAATTTTTTGTTGCAACAAACTGATTTGAATTATGAATTTCATATCTATACTGCTACACCTCAGTTTGTTCAGGAATTTGCAAATAAATCAAACGGCAAAATAAAGATTAACACGCCCATTAAGCGAGAGCAATTATTAACCACCTTATCGGCCATGGATTTTGTGGTGAATTTTGAAAATGTAGGAAACAAGCAAACCCCTAGTAAACTGATTGATTATGCTATCATTGATAAACCAATTTTATCAATAAAAACTGGTGAGTTAAATGAAAATTTAGTTAAGCAGTTTTTAAGTAAGCGATATGATAGTGCATTCCAAATTGACAACATCGAAAAATATAAAATTGAGAATGTGGTTAGCTCTTTTTTATCCCTCAAGTAGCGCTAGTAATTAGGATTTTTGTAAAAGGCAAATAAATAATTATTTTTAAATTGTTAATTAGTATAATTATACCCGCATTCAATGTAGAATTATACATTGAAAGGTGTTTACTTTCTTTGGACATGCAAGACATTCCAAAAGAAGACTATGAAATAATTGTAGTCAATGATGGAAGCCCAGACAACTTAGCCGAGATAGTAAAAAAGAACCAAGAGAAAATTCCAAACTTAATATTAATTAATCAGGCAAATCAAGGAGTATCTGGTGCGAGAAACAATGCCATTAACATAGCCAAAGGTAAATATATTCTGCCTATAGATCCTGATGATTATCTTAAGGAGAATTGTTTTAAAGGGATATTGGAAAAGGTAGAGAAATTTAATGCTGACATTGTTTTTCTTAAATATGAAAAAATTACGGATTCAGGGAAGGTTATATGGGAACCTGATTTTTCTAATTATGAAGAAACTATTCATTCAACATTAAATAGTTTTTTTGTAACAAAAGGTGAAAATAATGTATTAAGCGACCCAGATAGAAGTTGGGCAATTCTTTACAAGAGGGAGATTGTATCTAAAATGGTTGAGCCTTATCCACTAAAAGTGCCATTTCTTGAAGATGCAATTTTTTTGGTAAAATATTTATGTTATACAAATTCAATTGCATTTATTAGTAATGAGTTTTATAAAAGAACTATTCGTGTTGGTTCTGCTACCAACTCAAATCTTATGTACTCAGAGAAATCGAGAATTGGTTTTGAAATTGGGTTCAAACATTTAATTAGTTTTAAGGAGTTAGTAGGAACTTTAATTTTACCAGAGGATAGAAGGCTTTATTTGAACCAGGTAATCATAAAATTCATGGTATTGCATCTCCGAAATGAATTGCAAGCTGGAGATAGAAAAGCATTTGAAAATACACTGAAAAATTACAACTTTAAATCTCAGGATCTTAACTTATATGGGGTTAGATATCCATTTAATTTGTTAGGTTCAAGCATTAAGTATTTTCCTGCTTTTTTCCCATTTGTTATGAAAAACATAGGAAGAGTTAATTTTTTAATAACAAAATTATTTAGTTAGCTATTAGGCTAATAATTTATAGAATATATAGCCTTGAATAAATTTATAAATACATTAAAAAGTCACCTTGGAGCTGCAAAACTAAATTCAAGCGGCAGTAGCTTAAATGGTAAATATTTAATCATCGAGTCTGATGATTGGGGAACCATTAGAACTCCTTCAAAAGATGCACTTAAGCAATTCGAAAAAGCAGGTTTAGACCTAAGTAGAAGCGTTTATAAAAATGATGCATTGGAATCAATGTCAGACTTAGAAGATTTGTTTAATGTTCTGTTAAAATTTAAGGATATTAAGGGAAATCACCCTTGTTTTACTGCAAATACAATAGTTGCAAACCCAGATTTTGAAAGAATTGAGGAAAGTGGATTTAAAAATTATTTTTTTGAGCCTTATACGAGAACTATCGAAAGGTATCCTGAACACAAAGAAGTTCATAATTTACATTTAAAAGGAAAAGAATTAGGCGTGTTTATCCCTCAGTTTCATGGAAGAGAGCATCTTAACTACAAAAGATGGTTTAAAGTGCTTCAAGAGGGAAATGAAAGGGCATTGTTATGTTTTAAGCAAGGTGCCACTTACTCGGGGGAGGGCGATTATAGTTTTATGGAAGCTTATGATTGGGATGCCAAAACCGACATCGAAGAACATAAGCAGGTAATTGCGGATGGTTTGAAAATGTTTGATCAATTGTTTGGTTTCAAATCCAAATCCTTTATTGCTCCTTGTTATAATTGGGATTCTGAAGTTGAATCCACCTTGGCATCAAATGGGGTTGAAGTAATTCAAGGACTTAGGAGCCAATTAGCTCCTACTGGCAAATTTGATGTTTACAATAGAATTCCACATTCATTTGGAGAGGTGAACGAAAATGGGTTGTTTTTTAATATTAGGAATGCGTTTTTGGAACCTAGCCTCATCCCCAATAAAGATTGGGTAGATTCTTGTCTAGCGCAAATTCGAATGGCATTTCTCTTTAACAAACCTGCCGTGATATCTAGTCATAGGATTAATTATATTGGTTATATTGATCCTAAAAACAAGTTCAATGGTTTGAAGATTCTTGAATCAATACTAAGTAAAGTTTTGAGAAAGTGGCCAGATGTTCAATTTATATCAACAGATAAGATAAAAGAAGTTCAATGAAGGTGAAGATAGGATTTACAGGCGATTTTTGTCCGTGGCTAAGAATGGAGCAGTTTATTAAGGAGGGTAATTGGACACCCTTAATGGAAACAGTGCAGCCATTTTTTCTTGAAAATGATTTTAATATAATTGATTTGGAAGCGCCGCTGACACGTGCCATAAATCCAATCAAAAAAACAGGCCCTCATATTAATGCATTGCCTGAATCTGCAAAAATTTTAAACTACTTAAATACGAAACTGGTTGTTACTTCAAATAACCATATGATGGATTATGGGATAGCTGGACTTGAAAGCACCTATGATGCACTTAAAAAACACGATATTAATTGGGTAGGGTCAGGGTTGAACCTACAAGATGCAATAAAACCTTATGTATTTGAACAGAATGGTTTGAGTTTTGGGATTATTAATGCTACAGAAAATGAGTGGACAACCACCCAAGGTGCAAATCCTGGGTGTGCACCTATAGATCCTGTTTTGGTATTTAACGCTATACAAAGTATACGTTCAAAGGTTGATTTTGTTATAATAGTGGCTCATGGAGGGCATGAACACTACGAGTTGCCTAGTCCGAGAATCAAAAAGTTATATAGGTTTTTTGTTGATGCAGGTGCCGATGCTGTAATTGCACATCACACGCATATTATTTCTGGTTTTGAACACTATAAAAATGCACCCATTTACTACAGTCTTGGCAA
This sequence comes from Bacteroidota bacterium, assembly GCA_027487835.1. Taxonomy (GTDB): domain Bacteria; phylum Bacteroidota; class Bacteroidia; order UKL13-3; family UKL13-3; genus B1. Next base: position 243,717 of record JAIYCU010000044.1, read on the forward strand.
TTTTTGCTTTGATTGGGAAGGCTTAAGAAATGGTACTTGGAATAAAGGAATGATGGTAAGGTTAAGCTTTGAAAAGGGACTACCTGTACAAGACCAACGATTTTATATCCATCACATGGACGATTTTATTGGAACCCGAATGCTGCCTATTAACGAGCAAAAGGAATTAGAAGAGAAGGTAGAAGCTTTGAATTTGATAATTTCTGATGATGAAAAACTTGAGGCTTCCTATGAAATATTCTTAAAGCAAAAAACAAGGGTATTCAATACTTGGATAGAGCCATATCAAGGCAAAATACTTGCTGGTTTGCATGTTAAAGGTTTAATTCCATCTTTAATGAGCAAAAGTAAACGTAGATTATTGCTAAATTTAACACGTTGCGAATCTCATAGAGACATATTAATTAAAGCATTAGAAGAATAATTATGTGCGGTTTTACAGGATATTATTTGTTTGAAGGGAAAAAGGAAAGGAGCAATCGCCAAATTGCTGAAATGCTTGCCATACAAAAGCACCGTGGACCAGACGATTCTGGTATAACAGCCATTGATACCATCGGGCAAAGAGTGCAGGAACTTCATGGAAATTCACCCGTTGAATTTGATTTTGATGCAAATTTAATTTTTGGTTTCAATCGATTGAGTATTTTAGATTTGAGCCAAAATGGCCACCAACCTATGTTTGGCGCTGAAGGAAAAGTGGTATTAATGATGAATGGCGAAATCTATAATGCTTTTGATTTTAAACCCGCTTTGCAAGAAAAAGGATATCAATTTAAAAGTACTACAGATACCGAAGTTGTGCTTAATTTATATCTGGAATATGGCATTGATGGAATGCTAGAGAAGCTAAACGGCATGTTTGCCATTGCCATTTATGATGCTAGAATTGGAAAACTTTTTATAGCTAGAGATAGATTTGGAATCAAACCTATTTATATAGCGAAACAAAACGGGATGTTGGCTTTTGGTTCAGAAATGAAAAGCTTTAAAGCAATTCCAGGATTTAAATTCGAATTGAACCAACAAGGTTTGGATGAATTTTTATTATTTAGAAATTTAATCAATGACACGCTATTTGATGGCATACAGAATCTTCAACAAGGTACATATCTTATAGTAAATCCGGATGGTTCGGTTCAAACCAAAATATATTATGATTTAAATGAGGAAGGCATTCAGAAACTTGATGGATCAGATGCCAAGGAGAGAATTGATAAAGCGTTAGAAGCAAGTGTGAAAAGTCAGTTGATTAGCGATGTTAAACTTGGTTGTCAGTTGTCTGGAGGTGTTGATTCTTCTCTTGTTACTTGGTATGCCAATCAATTAAAAGGCGGAGCTGAGCTAGAAACTATTTCAATCATATTCGAGGAAAAGGCTTATTCCGAAGAAAAATACATAGATAGGGTTGCTTCTGATTTGAACCTAAAGGCTCACAAGTTTATTTTAAACGAGCAAACGTATTTTGAACTCTTAGATAAAGCTTCTTGGCATTTTGAGCAGCCAGTAAATCATCCCAATACCATTGGTATTTACCTACTCAGCAAATTTGCTAGAGAGCATTTAACAGTGCTTTTAAGTGGGGAAGGTGCTGATGAATTGTTGGCCGGATATGAACGTTTTGCCAATTTGACAAAAAATCCTTTGGCTACTAAGAACTTTTGGGCTAAATTAAAGCAGAACATTCATCATCCGATAGCCTATTTAAATACTAGTTTGGGCGAGGAGGAAAGAATTATTATGGGAAATTCCTTTGGCTCTATTAGCAATGCCTTTGAAATTAAAAATGGATTCTCAGTTGATAAGGCTTTACAAAATCGACGTAAAATTTTGCATGGACTTAAAGGCAATCTTTTTGACAAGCAAAGAAAGTATGAATTACTCACCTATCTCCCAGATTTGCTTATGCGCCAAGATAAAATGAGTATGGCTAGCAGCATAGAAAATAGAGTGCCGTTTTTGGATAACGATTTAGTTTCGTTAGGACTTTCTTTACCACAGGAAAGTTTGATACGTTCTCACAACACCAGATTGGAAGGCAAGTTTGCGCTTAAAGCAATTTGTGCAGATAAATTTGACAACTCGTTTGCATTTAGAGATAAGATGGGATTTGGAATTCCAATAAGAAGGTTTATGGGAGCTAGTGCTTTTGAAAAAAGATGGAACGATGAAATTTTCCCTGGAATTAGCAAAAGAGGAATATTTGAATCTAAAGCAATAGCAATTAAATTTCAACAAATGAAAACAGGGGATCCTGCTGCTGCAGAACTTATTTGGTTGATGACCTCTTTTGAAATTTGGGCAACACAATATTTAAACTAAAAGATGATAGCAATACATCCTACAAAAGGTTCATTTAGTGATAGGTGGATAGCCTATTGTGAAAAAAATAGTATTCCATTCAAGCTCATAAATTGTTATAGTAATGATATCATAAAGGATTTGAAAGGTTGCAGTGCCTTAATGTGGCATTTTAGCCAGAATATTCCGACAGATATTTTACTTGCAAAATCTCTTGTTTTTACTTGCTATCAATTGGGCTTGAAGTTTTTCCCAGATTTTAATACATCTTGGCATTTTGATGATAAGGCAGCTCAAAAGTATTTATTGGAAATGTCTGGGACACCTTTTGTGCCCACCTGGGTTTTCTATAATAAAAAAGAAGCCACTACTTGGGCAAAGACAACTTCCTTCCCCAAAGTGTTTAAATTAAAAGGAGGGGCAGGGGCTCAAAATGTGGTTTTGGTAAAAAGTGAATCTCAATGTATACAACTAATCAATAAAGCATTCGGAAGAGGCTTTTCTAATTATGATGCTTTAGGCAGCTTAAAAGAGCGTTGGCGGAAATATAGGAAAGGTCTAGTCGGATTTTATGAAGTATTTAAAGGTGTTTTGCGTCTTTATGAAAAGCCTCCATATACAAAAGTAAAAGGAAGAGATTATGGGTATGTTTATTTTCAAGAGTTCATTCCAAATAATGATTCAGATATTCGGATTATTGTGATTGGAGAGAATGCTTTTGGCATAAAAAGAATGGTCAGGGAAAATGATTTTAGGGCATCTGGTAGCGGTTCAATTGTCTATGATAAGTCTCAAATTGATGAGCGTTGTGTGCAATTAGCTTTCGGTTTGACCCAAAAGTTAAATGCACAATGTTTGGCATTTGATTATGTGATTGATGCCCAAAATAATCCATTATTAATTGAAATTAGTTATGGGTATGCAGTAGCAGCCTATGACCAGTGCGAGGGTTTTTGGGATAACCAGTTGAATTGGTATTCTGGTCCTTTTGACCATTGTGGATGGATGGTAGAATTAGTTGCTAAGTAAAAAAACGTGACAAAAAAAATAGTTTTGGCTATTCCTTCTTTGCAAGCAGGTGGCATGGAAAGGGTTATGACAGAGATTGCAAATTATCTCATTACTAATCCGAATTATAGTGTGACCCTAGTTTTGTATGGAATTAACAGAGAAATCTTTTATACCCTTGACCCTCGTGTAGAGGTGATAAAGCCAAAGTTTAATTTTAATAACGATAAAAGATTGATTAGCACTTTCAAAACATTGGCTTTTCTAAGAAAAACCTTTAATCAACTTAATCCATATCGGATTTTAAGTTTTGGAGAGTTATGGAACAATTTTGTGATGTTATCAGTGTTGGGAACTAAACATCAAGTTGTTTTATCAGATAGGTCTCAGCCAGATAAGAGCCTAGGTTTTTTTCAAGAATGGTTAAGAAAAAGATTGTATCCTAATGCTTATGGAATTATAGCGCAAACCCAAAAGTCCCTTCAGATTTTTAAAAATAAGTACCACCATAAGAATATTCAGATTATAGGAAATCCAATTCGTGCTATTTTACCCAATCAAAGCACGCGTGAAAATATCATATTATCAGTAGGGAGGCTTATTAAATCTAAGAATCACGATGCCTTGATACGTATCTTTGCTAACCTAAAAAATGCTGAAAAGTGGAAGTTGATAATAGTGGGCTATGATCATTTGAAACAGCAGAATCAAGCGAAATTAGAAACACTGGCCAAAGAATTAAGGATTAGCGAAAGGGTAGAGTTTGCAGGGAAGCAAAAGGATGTGGAATCTTACTATTTAAGAAGTAAAATTTTCGCCTTTACCTCTAGCTCAGAAGGTTTTCCAAATGTTGTTGGAGAGGCCATGTCGGCTGGTTTGCCAATTATTTCCTATGATTGTGTGGCTGGGCCATCAGATTTGATTGAGGATGGATACAATGGTTACCTAATTCCATTAAATGATGAAGTTCTGTATTTAGAACGCCTGCAGAGGCTTATCGATGATAATGAATTGTCTGAACGTTTTGCATCAAATTCACTGATTAAGATTAAGGAGTTTGAACCTAACCATATTCTCCAAAAATTTGAACAAATTATTAGTAATTAATTTTAATAGCTATTTATAATATATGGGCCTAAATATTAAAAGTGTAATTAGAAATTTATCCAATCTTCCTGGATGGAAAACCAATAGAAAGTTATTGGTCATAGAATCTGATGATTGGGGTAGCATTAGGATGCCCAGCCTTAATTCGCTAAAGGAATTGAAAGAAAAGGGGCTTGATTTAGAATCCGGCGATTCATTTAGGTATAATAATAACGATACGCTTGCTGGTACTAAAGATTTTGAAATGTTGTTTGAAGTGCTAAATAAGCATAAAGACAACAAAGGGAATTCTGCTGTTTTTACGGCTGTTTCGGTTGTTGCAAATCCAGATTTTGAGAAAATAAAGGCTAATGATTTTAAAGAATATTATTTCGAAACATTTGATAAAACCTTAGAGCGATATGGATATCCAGAAGCATTTAATTGTTGGAAAGAAGGGATTGATAAAAAGTTTTTTGTTCCACAATTCCATGCTAGGGAGCATTTAAATGTTCCTTTTTGGATGAGGGCCCTTCGAAATAATGATTCACATGCAAGAATTGCATTTGATTATGGGATGTGGGGTTTTAATAATGTTCATAAGCATGGCTGTTATTTTCAGTCGGCATTTGATTTAGAGTATTTTGAGGATGTAAAGGAACAAGCAGAAACGATTTCAAGCGGACTTCAATTGTTTGAGCAGTTGTTTGGGTATAAGGCAACATTTTTTGTGCCACCTAATGGGCCTTTCAATAACAGTTTGGAGGAGGCTGCCTATAAAGGGGGGATAAAATATATTTCAGCATCTAAGATTCAACAAGAGCCATTTGGCGAAGGCAAAACAAAAAAGAGGTTTCATTATATAGGGCAAAAGAATAGGTTCAAGCAAACTTATTTAACACGCAATTGTATCTTTGAACCTGGTTCTAATCAAAGAACTGATTGGGTGGATGCTTGCTTATCTGATATCGAAATTGCCTTTAAATGGAATAAACCCGCTGTAATAAGTTCACATAGGGTTAATTATATTGGTCAGCTAAATCCTAAAAATAGAGAAATTAGTTTAAAAAGTTTAGATGATTTGTTATATAAAGTTAAAACAAAATGGCCTGAGGTGGAATTCATTACCTCCGAGGAGTTAGGAGACTTGGTAAATAAGGGCTAAAGGATTAATTAACTTTCAGTAGCAAGAAGATAAATGAATTAGAATGGAATAATTTCCAATTTCTCCAAATAAAAGGTTATCAAATAAGGTTCTAAACTTATATTTGCCCTAAATAAATTTGAAAATTTACTTGAAATAATGCAAAAAGTAATCGTTACAGGCGGTGCTGGCTTTATTGGCTCAGCAGTAGTTCCAAAATTACAGGATTCAGGATATGATGTTTATGTAGTTGATAATCTAAGTTTTGGAAATAGAAATTTCATAAATATAGATAGTGAAAAATTTTTTCATGTAGATATTAGAGAAGCGAATCAACTATCCGATGCATTCAAACAAGTTTCGCCAGACATAGTTATTCATTTGGCAGCAATTCACTTTATACCATATTGCAATCAAAATCCATTTGAGTCCTCTGATATAAATATTCGCGGAACAATAAATGTATTAGAAGCTGCCAAGCAAATCCCAAATCTTAAAAAGGTATTCTTTGCATCCACAGCTGCTGTATACCCTATTTCAGATTCTAGCGTTTCCGAAACCCATCTTTTGCTACCTTTAGATATTTATGGTTTGAGCAAATTAGCCGGGGAGCGTTTATTGCGCGAATTCTACCTTGAAACAAAAATTGATTCAATTATATGTAGGTTTTTCAATGCTTTTGGCCCAAATGAAACAAATCCACATTTAATTCCTGAAATTGAGCGCCAACTTAAGGAGGGTATTAGAAAAATTGAATTAGGAAATCTTACCCCAAAAAGAGATTTCATACATACGTATGATATGGCTAATGCAGTTTTAAGGTTAATTTCTTTAGATAATGTTGGTTTAGAAACCTTTAACTTAGGACGTGGAATAGAATACGCTGTAACTGAAATTGTTGATTCATTTTCAAGAATTTTGGGAGAAGATATCGAAATAATTGTTGCCCCCGAGCGTGTTAGAAAGGTAGAAAGGATGCATTTGTTAGCTGATGTTTCCAAATTAAAAGAAAAAACAGGATGGGAGCCCAAATGGACTATAGACCAAGGGATTTCGGATTTAATTAATAATTGGTAATTATTTCGATTAATGGCAAATAGACATAAATTAGGTGTGTTATTTTATTTTGATACCTCTTGGATGGGTGGAATCATTTATATACAGAATTTAATTAGGACTTTAGAGTACTTGGAGGATAGTGAAAAGCCTCAAATAACCTTATTTTATAGACCAGGTTTGAAAAAGTTTGCTGATGAAATCAGTTATCCGTATCTTGAGAAAATAGAATTTAATTTCTTGCCAATATGGAAAAGATATGTCTATTCCTGGATTAAAAAAGAAAATGTATTTATAGAAGAAATAATTGATAAATACCATCTGAATTCAGTTTTTCCTATTCATGATTTCCCTGTTAAATCAAAAAAGGCTTCAAAGAAAAATGTAAATTTGGTATCTTGGTTTGCGGATTTACAGCATAAGCATTATCCAATATTTTTCAGCAGAAGTAAGCGTCTATTTACTGAATTACGATTATATTTCTTGAAAAAGAATTGTAATAATTTAGTGCTTTCAAGTGAATCTGTAGAAAATGATTTTAAATTTTTCTATCAAATAGACCCATTAAAAACTAACATTTTTCATTTCGTTTCTATCATCGGATCATTTAAGAATGATAATTTTGAAGAACTTCTGATAAAGTATAAATTACCTGATAAATTCTTCATTGTATCAAATCAGTTTCATAAACATAAAAATCATAAAATAGTAATTGAGGCAATTCACGAGTTAAATCAAATTGGAATAAAAATTCATGTTGCATTCACTGGAAAATTACCTTTTGATACTAAGGCTCAGCATGTATTAGAGCTGCATGATATTATAGAGAAATATAATCTTAAAAGTCAAATTACTATTTTAGGTCTAATGCCAAGGGATGAGCAATTGCTCTTGATGAAAAATGCTCAAGCGGTTATTCAACCCTCTTTTTTTGAGGGATGGAGCACTGTAGTGGAAGACGCCATGGCATTAAATGTACCAGTAATTGCTTCAAATATTGACGTTAATGTTGAACAATTGCAGGAAAAGGGAATTTATTTTGATCCTAATAAGACTAGTCAATTAGTAGATGCCATAAAAAAATATGGCAATAGAGATTTTTCTCAAGACTTTTTTGGCGACTATAATTTAAGAATAAAGAATGCAGCTTCGATTTTTATGTCTATTTTAAAAAACGAAAAAAAAAAGCGAGTGCTTCAAATAAATTCTAGCGTAAATTTTGGTAGTAGCGGCAGAATTGTGGAGGAGATTGCAACTATGGGGTTAGAAAATGGAATAGAAAATCATATTGCATATAGTAAGGGGAATCCTGGGAATACTAATTTATCCTATATAAAAATTGGGTCAATCCAAGATAAGCTTTGGCATGGTTTATTAACCTTGTTGTTTGATATTCATGGCAAAGGTTCTAGGCTGGCAACTAAAAGACTAATTAAAAAAATTGATGCTATTAATCCATCAATTATTCATTTGCATAACCTTCATGGGTATTATTTAAACTATCCTATATTGTTTAACTATTTAAATGAAAAGGATGTTCAAGTGGTTTGGACATTGCACGATTGCTGGAGTTTTACAGGGCATTGTTCGCATTACGAAAACGTTGGGTGTAATAAATGGGAAACAAAATGTTTTCAATGTCCAAAAAAATCGAAGTATCCAAAAAGCATTCTATTGGATAATTCCGAATCTAATTTTATTAGTAAAAAGGAAAGCTTCAATAGCATCAATAAATTGCAAATAATAACTCCTTCAAATTGGTTAAATGAGCAAGTAAAGAAATCTTTCCTTTCTAAATTTAATGTTAAAACTATTAATAATGGTGTTGATTTGGATATATTTAAGGAGCGAATTGAAAGCGTTGAATTACTAAAAACTAAGTATAGCTTACATGATAAAAAGGTAGCACTTTTTGTAGCTTACAATTGGTCAAATGCTAAAGGTATTTTGGATATAATAAGTGTCGCCAAAAAGCTTCAATCAGATTTTCGTTTTATAATTGTTGGAATATCAGAAGAAAAAGTTGCTGAACTGCCTAAAGAAATTTTAGCCATAGGAAAGATTTATGATTTATATGAACTTGCTAATTGGTTTGCCTTGGCAGATGTTTTTGTAAACCCTACTTATATGGATACCTTTCCAACCACCAATTTAGAATCATTGGCTTGTGGCACCCCAATAATTACCTATAGATCTGGTGGAAGTCCTGAAGCAATAGATGCTAGTACTGGAGTTGTTATAGAGAAAGGTGATTTAAATGGAATGCTAGCGGCTATACAGGAAATTTGCCAAAGGGATAAGCTTTTTTATAAAGAAGCATGTAGAAAAAGAGCTGAAGATAAATATGATAAAAATAAACAATTCCTACAATACATAAACCTTTATAAAGAACTACCTTTAATTAATCAATAACATGAGAATTTTTGTTGCAGGTCATAATGGGATGGTTGGTTCAGCCATAATTAGACAACTCCAAATTAATGGATATAATGAAATAATCGTTAAGTCGAGTAAGGAACTTGATTTGCGTGATCAGGCTTCCGTACAAAATTTCTTTTTGCAAGAAAAGCCCCAAATTGTTATTGACGCTGCTGCAAGAGTTGGTGGTATATTAGCTAACAGCATGTATCCTTATCAGTTTCTAATGGAAAACATGCAAATACAGAATAACCTAATTGATAGTGCTGTTAAATTTGATGTTCAAAAATTTATCTTTTTAGGTAGTTCTTGCATTTACCCTAAGTTTGCACAGCAACCAATTAAAGAATCCTATTTGTTAAGTGGAGCACTAGAGGAAACTAATGAATGGTATGCAATTGCTAAAATTAGCGGGGTTAAAGCCTGTGAAGCTATTAGAAAGCAATATCAAAAAGATTTTGTAAGTTTAATGCCAACAAATCTTTACGGCCCATATGATAATTTTGATTTGCAAACTTCCCATGTTATGCCAGCTATGATAAGAAAGTTTCACGAGGCAAAACAAACCAATGATTCTGTAGTATTATGGGGATCTGGAAGTCCTATGCGTGAGTTCTTGTTTGTAGATGATCTTGCCAAAGCAGTTGTATTTATGATGGAAGGTGAAACTACTGATAACCTATATAATGTTGGTTATGGAGCAGATATTAGTATTAAGGAGTTGGCTTTATTAATTCAACAAATTGTTGGACATAAAGGAGAAATTGTTTGGGATGCATCTAAGCCAGACGGTACACCAAAAAAATTAATGGACAATTCGAAAATTATGGATTTAGGATGGAAACCAGAAGTAGATTTAAGCAGTGGTATTGCCAATACATATGATTGGTTTTTATCAAATATCGAAAAGTATAAAAAAGTAGCCATTAACGGATAATTTATTAGTTAATTAAAATTAGATTTCATGAATTCAGAAAAAAGAAAAGTTGCACTCATCACTGGAATTACTGGACAAGATGGTGCTTATTTAGCAGAATTGTTGCTTGAAAAGGGCTATATGGTTCACGGCCTTAAGCGCCGTGCTTCTTTATTTAATACAAATAGAATTGACCACTTATATCAAGATCCGCACGATACTGATTTACGGTTGAAACTACATTATGGAGACATGACAGACTCTATGAATATTACCCGTATCATTCAAGAAACACAGCCTGATGAAATTTATAACCTAGCAGCGATGAGTCATGTGAAGGTTTCTTTTGATACGCCTGAATATACTGCAAATGCCGATGGTATTGGTACCCTTCGAATTTTAGAAGCAGTGCGTTTACTGGGGATGGAAAAAAGAACTAAAATTTACCAGGCATCTACTTCTGAACTATATGGATTGGTTCAAGCCGTACCTCAGTCTGAAACTACGCCATTTTATCCTCGTTCTCCCTATGCGGTTGCAAAAATGTATGCTTATTGGATTACGGTAAATTACCGTGAAGCTTATAATATGTATGCTTGTAATGGGATATTGTTTAACCATGAATCTCCGCTAAGAGGTGAAACATTTGTAACTAGAAAGATTACTAGATCTGTTGCCAAAATTGCCTTAGGCTTGGAGAAAACAATGTTTATGGGAAATCTTGATGCGCAAAGAGATTGGGGACATGCAAAAGATTATGTAGACGCCATGTGGCGCATTCTGCAGCAAGACAAACCTGAAGATTATGTGATTGCAACTGGCATCACTACTCCAGTTAGGGAATTTATTAGAATGGCATTTGCTGAAGTAGGCGTGGAAGTTACTTTTACTGGTGAAGGTGCTAATGAAATTGGTACAATAACTGGCATAAAGCAAGAATTGTTAAATGCACATTTAGGCGATTTTAAACATGAAAACAAAATGGCCAAGATTGGCACTGTGGTTGTTAAAGTTGATGAACGCTATTTTAGACCAACAGAAGTGGAATTGTTATTAGGTGATCCAACCAAAGCTCAAACCAAATTGAATTGGAAACCTAAGTATGATTTGGCTGCTTTGGTTAAGGAAATGGTGGCATCTGATGTGCAGTTGTTTATAAGAGACCTGCATTTGATGAAAACTGGTCATAAAGTTTTAAAGCAGGCTGAGTAGTTTGAAATTCAGAAAATCTATTGTATTAATCAATCAAGATTCAGGCTATTTAATGATTGATATTGTAAATCATATCTGTAAAAGTTATGACGAAACTACTTTAGTATCTGGAAAATTGATTGAGCGAGGAACTTCTTTAAATGAAAAAGTAAAATTAGAATGGATTACTGAATACAAACGAAATTCATTATTTAGTAAGTTTTATTCTTGGTTTCTTGGTTTCTTTCAGACCCTATATTTGGTGGGATTTAAATATAGAAATTCAGAACTTTTTATTGTGTCTAATCCTCCTTTTGCCGTTTTTATTCCACTAATTTTTAGAAGGAAGTTTAAGCTTTTAATTTTTGATATTTACCCTGATGTTTTAACAAATACTATCCCTTGGTTAAAATATACTCCAATTGGTTTTTGTTGGAGTTTTTTAAATAAAGTCGTATTTAAACGGGCCGATAAAATTTATACAATTGGAGAAGGTTTAAAAACAACTCTTGAACAGTATGTAGATTCTGAAAAGATTGAAGTAGTGCCACTTTGGACGAATAACGATTTTATTTATTCAATTCCACGGGAAACCAATGTTTTTTTAAAAGGAAAACCATTCGAAGGAAAATTCATCATTCTTTACTCTGGGAATTTAGGTAAAACTCAGCATCCAGAGATAATATTAGAGTTGGCAAAAGGTTTTAAAAATAATAGCGAAATACATTTTGTGATTATTGGATCAGGAAGCGAAAAACTCCTTCTTGAAAATAGAATTAAAGCAGAAGGGATTTCTAATGTTAGCATGTTTGATTGGCAAGATCCTTCACTTCTTTCTCATACCTTTTCAAGTGCACATATCGCAATTGTAACAAGTGGTTCACAGGCAAATAATTTGAGTATTCCTAGTAAAACTTTTAATTTTATGTCTGTTGGAGTTCCAGTTTTAGGCATTTCCTCCTCTAAAAGTGAGTTAAGTAAATTGATTCAGAAGTATGAAATTGGAGGATGTTTTGATCCAAATGAAATGGGAGAAATTACTGGGTTTATACTGAAATTACAAGAAGATGTGAATCTGTATAAATACTATGCTGAAAACTCACTTAACACCTCCAAATTATTTACAATCGACAACGTAAATAGATTTTTATGATTTATAAAGTAGTTTTTAAAAGAGTTTTTGATTTTTTATTTGCCTTATTGGTATTGCTTTTAACTTCACCCATTTTATTGATTACAATTGTTTTGCTTTACTTTTTGAATGATAAAGCAGTTTTTTTCTTGCAAGAAAGACCAGGTTTGAACGCCATTCCTTTTAAAATTATCAAATTTAAAACGATGAATGATAAGAAAGATAAGGAAGGTAAACTATTGTCTGATAAGGATAGGCTAACTTCAGTTGGAAAAAGGGTTCGATCTTTTTCAATTGACGAGTTGCCCCAAATGATAAATGTATTAAAAGGAGACATGAGTATTATTGGGCCAAGGCCTTTACTTATGCGATATTTACCATTATATTCAAAAGAGCAAACCAAGCGACATTTGGTAAAGCCTGGTATTACTGGTTTGGCGCAAGTAAATGGAAGAAATACTATTTCTTGGGAAAAAAAGTTTGAATGGGATGTGTTTTATGTTGAAAATTTATCTTTTTTCCTCGATGTTAAAATATTAATTTTAACCATTGCAAAAGTAATTAGAAGAGAAGGTATTAGTGCCGAAAACCAATCTACAACACTCCCTTTTACAGGGAATTAATTAAAGTTTTATGAATAAAGTAATTGAAGTATTAATTGAAGCCCTTGAAATAGAAAATAAAGAGGTTAATCTGTCTGATAATTTTAAAGAATATCCAGAATGGGACTCATTGTCTCGCCTTTCTCTAATTGCGCTTATGGACGAGGCTTTTGAGATACAGATTGATGATGAAACCTTTAAAAAAATTGATTCGGTTGAAAAACTAATTGCCGAAGTTGAGTTAAGAATGGCAAAATAATGGCTACCCTATCTTTTAATCATATTGGGATTATTGGTCTTTGTGCAGCTGTTCCGCTTAATAAAATTAACAACCTAAAACATACACAAAACTTTTCGAGTGAAGATGTTGCTGAGGTTGTTGATAAAATTGGAGTAGAAGAAAGACGTTTTGCTCCAGAAGGAATGTGCTCCTCTGATTTATGTTATGCTGCTGCTGAACAATTAATTACCGATTTGAATATTGAGAAATCAGAAATCGACCTAGTCGTATTTGTCTCTCAAACTGCGGATTATAGAATGCCTGCTACCGCTATTTTGCTTCAAAATAAACTTAAGTTAGGCAAACATACAGCCGCTTTTGATATTGGTTTGGGTTGCTCTGGTTTTGTCTATGGCTTGTCTATTGTATATTCATTGATAAATGCAGGCGGGTTTAGAAACGCACTTTTGCTTAACGGCGAAACCCGCTCCCGGGTTTATTCACCTAAAGATAGAAAAACTGCTTTTTTATTTGGGGATGCAGGCACTGCTGTTTTGATTTCTAAACATGAAAAATTTGGGAAGTCTATCTTTGATTTAAACTCAGATGGAAGTTTAGGCGATTTGATAAAAATGGACCATGGTGGATATAGAAATCCAACAACGTTGGAATCATTATCCGAAAAAGTTATTGATGAACATGGAAACATGCGTTCTGGTGAGCATGGTTATATGAATGGACCAGAAGTTTTTAATTTTGTGATTAGGGAAATTCCTCGTAGTGTTAAAAACCTTCTGAAACAAGCAGAAAGGGATGAAAGTAGCATAGATTATTTTGTTTTTCATCAGGCTAACACCTTTATGAATAATTATTTGGCTGAGAAAATGAAATTACCAAAAGATAAATGTCCAACCAACATTAAAGCTTTTGGAAATACTTCCTCTGTTTCTATACCCTTGGCAATAGCAACTGAACTTAAAAATAAGTTAGAAGGTTCTAAAACCCTTTTCTTGTCTGGATTTGGTGTGGGTATGTCTTGGGCTAATGCAGTTGTAAGTTTTGAAGATTGCCAGATTTCCAATCTTGTTGAGATTTAATAAACTTGAATCCATTTAGTTTAGTAAATAAAAATATTATAATCACTGGAGCATCCTCTGGTTTAGGAAGAAATTGTGCTGTTGAGTGCAGCAAGCAGGGCGCAAACCTCTTTTTGATAGGGCGTAATATGAGCGCTTTGGTTCAAACCTTAAATGAATGTTTGAACCAAGAAAACCATCAATTGATTTGCTGCGATTTACTAGATACTGAGAAACTTAAACAAATATTTTTGCCACTTAATGAGAAGTTCCATTTTCATGGTTTAGTTAATTTTGCTGGGATTTCACTTACTTTACCTTTTAGAAATACAAGTGATTCTAAACTTAATGAATTGTTTCAAGCTAATATTTATTCTGCAGTAAATGTGAGTAAACTTGCGATTAAAAGCCAAAAAGACTCAAGTTCAACGCAATTTTCATTAATCTTTATTGGTTCAATTATGGGTTTGGTAGGTGAGAGTGGAAAATTTGTTTATTCAATGACTAAAGGAGCCTTGCTCGCAGGTGTAAAGTCTTTAGCGGTTGAACTTGCCCCTAAGCAAATTAGAGTAAATATGATTTCTCCAGGTTGGGTTCAAACACCTATGACCGAAAATCAATATTATGCAAAAAATCAAGAAGCAATGGATGAGCTTAACAAAAAACATCCTTTAGGAGTTGGAAAACCTGAGGATATTTCTTGGGCCTGCATATATTTGCTATCAGATGCAGCTAGGTGGGTTACTGGAACTAATTTAATTTTAGATGGTGGGTACACAGCAAAATAATCTATGAAACGAGAAATAATTTTTATTGGTAGCGGCGGGCATGCTGCTGAGCTAACGGATTACCTTTTTTATTATAACAAGGTTAATCCTAATAATCCCATGGTTATAAGAGGTTATATTGATGATAGTATTGAGGGATATAACCATTATAATTTTGAGGCCCCCTTTTTAGGAACTATTAAGGAACATGTTGTTGATGCTAGTTTTGATTATTTAATGGCAATTGCCAATTTGAAATTTAGACGAGAAATTATTTTAGATTTTGAAACAAAGGGTGCAAATATTATCGGTTTTATTCATCCTTTAGCACAAATTTCACCCTCTGCCGAAGTTGCAAAGGGTGTGGTAATTTCTCATAATTCTTCATTAGGTCCAAAAGTGAAAATTGGGGCACATACCTTAATTAACTCTAGATGCACAATTGGGCACGATTCACAAATTGGGGAATTTAATTTTTTAAGTCCTGCCATAAGTATTTCAGGGAATACATTAATTGGCCAAAATAATTTAATTGGCACAGGAGTGATCACTATCCCAAGTACCAAAATCGGAGATAATAATAAAATTGGGGCTGGAGTTACTTTGTTCTTTAATGTTGAAAATAATACAACTATCGTAGGTCAAAAACCAAGAATTTTTCAGAATGAATTATAAAAAAATTTGGCTTTCCTCGCCACATATGGGGAGTAAAGAATTTGAATTTGTAAAAGAGGCGTTTGATACCAATTGGATTGCTCCTTTGGGCCCAAATGTAGATGGATTTGAAAAGGACTTAGTTGAGTTTACCCGAACAGGATATGCGGCAGCACTAAGCTCTGGCACTTCGGCCCTTCACTTGGCCATTATTCTTTTAGGTGTTGGTGCAGGTGATGAAGTAATTTGCCAAAGTTTTACTTTTAGTGCGTCTGCTAATCCTATTGTTTACCAAGGGGCAACACCCATTTTTGTTGACTCTGAGGAAGATACTTGGAACATGTGTCCTGTTCAATTGCGCCTAGCAATCGAAGACAGAATTAAGCAAGGAAAAAAGCCTAAAGCAATTATTCCCGTGCATCTATATGGTATGCCTGCTAAAATGAATGAGATTTTGGCAGTTGCAAATGAATTTCAAATTCCTATTATAGAAGATGCCGCAGAGGCTTTAGGTTCAAGCATAGACCAAAAGCAATGCGGAACTTTTGGCGAAATTGGAATTCTATCTTTTAATGGAAATAAAATCATCACTACTTCTGGTGGTGGGGCACTCATCTCAGAAAGTGAAGCCCATGTAGTTAAGGCAAGGTTTTTAGCCACACAAGCCAGAGATAATGCGCCACACTACCAACATAGCCATATTGGATATAATTATAGAATGAGTAATGTTTGTGCAGGTATTGGACGAGGCCAAATGGAAGTGTTGCCTGCTCGCATTCAAAAGAGAAGAGAGAATTACGCATTTTATGTTGATCAACTTTCTCACATTAAGGGCATTAGTTTTTTGTCTGAGCCCAATGGATATTTCTCAAATAGATGGTTGAGTTGTATTTTGGTTGACCCAAGCAAGTCTAATGGGCTTACAAGAGAAGACATAAGAATTGCATTGGAGAAACTAAATATAGAATGCAGGCCGCTTTGGAAGCCAATGCATATGCAACCTATATTTGAAAACTCACCCTTTTATGGAAATAAGGTAGCCGAAAAATTATTTGAAAATGGATTGTGTTTACCTTCTGGGTCTAACTTAGAAAGTAAGGATCTTGAATCAGTTGTAGAAGCAATTATAACTTGCTTTAAATAGTAATAATTATGTTTCTCATATATCCCGAAACTTTCCTGTTTCGGGATTTTTTATTTATAATTGGAACTGAGTGAAAGAAAATAAGGTAAAATTTATTGTGATTGGTTTTGGGCATATTGGCGCAAGGCATGCCGAACTTATTCAGCAAAATCTAAACTGTGAACTATTAGGAGTGGTGGAGCTTGAAAATAAGGTACCAGAAAACCTAAAACATTGGCTAAGTCTTGAAGATTGTTTTAAGGCTTTAATAATGATTTCTGAGCCCATTGTGGCTTCTATTTGCTTACCTAATGGATTGCATGCACAAGTAGCTATTGAATGTTTGAAAAATAGAATGCATGTTTTGATTGAAAAGCCAATGTGCCTTTCAAGGGCAGATGGAGAGCGATTAATTAAGTGTGCCAAGGAATTCGATAGACAAATTTTTGTAGTGAAGCAAAATAGGTATTCTCCCTCCGTTAAATGGATGAAGGAAATGGTAGAAACCGAAACTATTGGAAAGATACTTTATGTAGGCATGAACTGTTTTTGGAACAGAGATGAACGATATTACAAAGAAGGTGCTTGGCGAGGTACTTTAGAATTGGATGGAGGTACCTTATTTACCCAGTTTTCTCATTTTATTGATATACTTTATTGGGTTTTTGGTGACATTAAAAATATTCAGGCAAAGTTTTCTAACCTATCTCATGGCACACAAATTTCATTTGAAGACACAGGTTTAGTGAACTTTGAATTTGTAAAAGGTGGAATGGGATCTATCAATTATACTACCTCTGTTTGGGATAAAAATCTTGAAAGTAGCATGATTGTGATTGGAGAAAAGGGTAGCTTTAAAATTGGCGGTCAGTATATGAATACCATTGATTATTGTCATGTGGCAAACTACACCATGCCTGATTTTGAAACCAATGTAGAAGCTAATCAATATGGTGCTTTTAGTGGCAGTGCTGCCAATCATAATTTTGTGTTTGAAAATGTTGTAAATGCATTGCAGGGTTCAGAGCCAATTGCTGCCAATGCAAATGAAGGATTGATGGTAGTTGATATAATTGAAAGAATTTATCAGTTTCGAGGCCTAAATTAGTACGATAAATGGAATCATTTTTTTGTCACGAAACGGCCGTTATAGATCAGCCTTGCCAAATTGGAGTAGGAGTTAAGGTTTGGCACTTTTCCCATATTATGGCACACTCAATTATAGGTGAAAATTGCAATATTGGTCAGAATGTAGTTGTGAGTCCACAGGTGATGTTAGGCAAAAATGTCAAAGTGCAAAACAACGTTAGCATTTATACAGGTGTAATTTGTGAAGACGATGTTTTCTTAGGTCCATCAATGGTTTTTACAAATGTGATAAATCCCCGGAGTGCCATCATAAGAAAAGCTGAGTACAAAGAAACATTGGTAAAAAAGGGCGCAAGTATTGGTGCAAATGCAACAATAATTTGTGGGATTACAATTGGGGAGTTTGCGATGGTTGGCGCTGGTGCGGTGGTTACAAAAGATGTAAAGCCCTATGCGCTAATTGTTGGAAATCCAGCGAGACAAATGGGTTGGGTTTCTGAATATGGTCATAAATTAGCGTTTGATGCGAATAACCTTGCAACATGCAAAGAGTCGAATCAAGTTTATAAGTTAATTCACAACCATGTTGTTAAGGTCCAATAAACTTCTTAGGTTTCGGTTTGACCCAAAACGTTATTTCCAGAATAATTAATAGAAAATTCGAAATGAAAATTCAAATGGTGGATTTGTTAGGGCAGTATCAAAAAATTAAGCCTGAAATTGATGCAGCTATGCAAAATGTAATTGATTCTTCTACTTTTATTAAAGGACCTAAAGTTACAGAGTTTGAATTGGCTTTGGCAAATTATTTAAAAGTAAATCATGTTGTTGCATGCGGCAATGGAACAGATGCATTGCAGATTGCTCTAATGGCCTTAGGATTAGAAAGAGGCGACGAAGTTATCATACCTACCTTTACATATGTTGCCACCGCAGAAGTGATTGCTTTATTAGGTTTAACGCCAATATTGGTAGACGTAAATCCTGATACTTTTTGCATAGACGTAAATCAAATTGAATCGAAAATATCAAGTAGGAGTAAGGCAATTATTCCAGTTCACTTATTTGGGCAATCGGCAGACATGGAATCCATATTACTACTCGCTAAAAAGTTTAACTTGTATGTAATCGAGGATAATGCTCAAGCCATTGGTGCACGTTACACATTTTCTTATGGTGCTGTAAAGTACACTGGTACTATGGGAGATATTGGAACAACCAGTTTTTTCCCAAGTAAAAATTTAGGTTGTTTTGGCGACGGTGGGGCAATTACAACAGACAATACTGAATTAGCAGAGAAGATAAGAATGATTTGTAACCATGGGCAAAAAGTGCAATATCACCATGATTGTATTGGCGTAAACTCAAGGTTGGATTCTATACAAGCAGCAATATTGTTAGTCAAATTACCTTACTTAGATGAGTATAATTTAGCTAGACAAAGCGCAGCAATAAATTATAATGAATTGTTAAAAGACCTCAACGAAGTTGTTTGTCCTGCCAAAGATGTTCAGTCTACCCATGTGTATCATCAATATACACTTAAGCTTAAAGGCAGTCTTGGTTCAAAACGAAACCAATTGAGGGGATATTTAAAAGAAAATGGAATACCTACAATGGTTTATTACCCTTTGCCATTGCATTTGCAAAATGCTTATAAAAGTTGGTGTTCAAATGTGGATGAATTTCCAGTAGCAAATCAGTTATCAAATCAGGTTATATCTTTTCCTATGCACACGCAACTAGATGAAATGATACAATCCTATATTGTTAAACATTTGAAAGAATTTTGTAGAAATTAAATATCCTTTTTCCTTTGCTTATTGAGCCTTTAGTTTCTTCAATTTATTAATTAAAACACCTATATCATAACTCACCCCAATATGCTGTGAGAAAAACATATCGGGTAAAAGATTAGTGGTTCTTCTGTATGAACTATTGATATTTGGGAAATAACTTTCTGCAGTAATTGGTCGGTTACTTACTTTATCATATCCTAAATTAGGATCTGAAGGGAGTGTTTCTAGCCATTCTTTGTAGTTGCCTCCATAGGTATAACCTTGACCATAATCATCTAAATAATCAGACATAGAAAGGGAAGCTTTTACTTCATACCTAAACCTGAAGTTTTTATAGAGATAAGCCAATTGAAATGAAACATTTAAATTCATTGTAAACTTTCCATAATCACGTTTATTTGGCAAGAAATTCTGGCCTTCCATTCCCAAGGCTCTTAGCGGCACAAATACAGCCGTGTCTTTACTTTTACTATAAACTAAATTTTTATAAGGATCATACTTCATAAAACTTGCGCCAAACCCAAAGCCAGGAATAATTTTGCCTTTTACATTTTTATCCAAAGAATGACTGTAATTATATTTTGGAGCAAAATAATAAATGGCTTCAAAGTCTAAAATATGCATTTTGGTTAAGAAGTTCAAAGCCCATGATTGCTGGATTTCTATGTTGCCATTTTGATTGATAAAGGTAGGTGAACTTTGCCACATTTGAATAGGGGCAGTTGGATCGTGCATGCCAATGTTGGTTCTGTAATAAGACATTCTGTATGACCAGCTAGGGTTCCGATTATATTGTATAAAGCCCCCACCAGACCATTCAAAAGTTCCTGGTAATCCAAATTTATGCTCAATATCGCCTACATAAAAGGCCAAACCTCCCCAAGCACCTAATTCATATGAAGGGAAAGTTTTTTTATCCTCTTTCAAAGTGATTGAATCTGGCTTCGATGTATCTTCAATATAACGCTTTTTAAACAGGCTATCATTGTTATTCTCAATGGGAGAGGGAATATCTACTAAAAGGCCATTATTCATAACCAATGTTTTAGCTATGCCATCTGAATAATTAATGAATAATGAGTCCATTTTAAACGCTTGTATAAAAGTAAGTGGGTTGCCTAATGAGTCTAAAATTTTAGCAATTGCGCAACTTTTAGAACCAAGTGCAAGGATGGTTTGTGGCGTATGTTTGATGTAATTTATATAACAAAAGGTTTCTGGCCATTCCTTTAAATCTAAATAGCTTGTATTTAAAGTAGGTAACCTAGGATCGGATAAATAATCATACACGGGTCTTTCGCTGCTAGAATTATACAATCCTTTTACTGATATTTCTGCACGATCGCCGCTAAGTGAAAGTCCAATTGGTGTATTGCCCGCTTTGTTTTCATGAAAGGCCAAATTACCAATTTTTAAGTTATCTGGCGCAAAGGGCTGTCCAATGTTTAAATGCAAAATTCCAAGTGAGGGGTCATTTCCTGCAATGCTATTTTGCTGAAATAATAAGCTATTAAATTCATACTGAATCCCTTTTACACCTGCGTTTTCGATGAGAATACCTGCCTGATTATTGTAAAATTCACTATTCAATAATTTAAATTGGATGGGTTCTAATTTCTGATCAAAGAGTGGATTTGCAACAAAAATTACAGCTTCCTTATAAGAAGATCCATGAATTTTGAGATGCTCTAACATTACTTTTTTGCGCGACCAGAAGGGTTCAAAACTAATTGGTCTTGCTATACCTGCAAATTCAGTATGTTTTATAGAGATTGTTGCTGCGGGAGCATTTCCATTTATTATAATTCCTATACCAGGGTTTTCTGGGTATTGAGATTTTATAATGATGGGGTTGCTTTTATTTCCTTCAAATGCTAAACTTCCCTCCACCCATAATATTGCCCCTGGCCTAAAAACTACGGTTGTTCCAGCCGTGATGGTAAGGGTTTGGTTTTTATTAACTTTCTTCACTTTCTCAATCACTAGTGTATCTTGTGCGGAGACATTTTGAGAGATGCCAATAAATAAGGTCAGTAATATGGTAAAAATTCTTTTCATAACTAATTAATTTGAATCATTAGGGTTTGATCCAGTTTTTTGGTTTCTTTTCCTGCTCTAATAATTATATCATAAACTAAAATATAGTTTAGATTTTCCTGTTCTTTATCGTTCACTAAAATACTGCTTCCACTCACAGGATAGGTAGTGTTTTCTGAACCAATTTTCTTTATATTAAAAGATAGAATTTGGTATACATCTCCTTCTTTAAAAGAAGGGTGTCTGGCGATTAAGTTTAACTCCCTAAGTTGAGATAATCTTGTTCTTCCAATAGTATTAGAAGGTAATCCTTGAACCAAAATTTTTGGTTCTGGCAATGGTTTAACAAAAACGGAATCAAAAAATATGGCCGCTCCATTTTGAGCATTTATTTGAATAGCACACCAACCTTCGCGGTTTGGACTGAAGGATAATAGGCCCATCTCAGCATTGATTTGAGCATTTTTGTCTGCATTAGCAGTTATAACCATACCTGGTTCTTTGAAAGGAAGAGACTGGGTATAATTTACACCTTTATAACATATCCTTAAAGGCAAGGATTGTTTTTTTGGAAAGCCAGCTGGCATTACGTTAATTTCCATAGCTTCCGTCTTTCTTTTTCCTTTTACATAGATGCTGTATTGGCCTGCATATTTTGGTGTAAAAATAAACCCATTGGTTAATTGGGTATAATCTTTTACTACATTATTTTCTCTTGTAATTTCTATGCTCTCTAATTTGTCACCCTTTACAGATAATGTTGCTGAATCGCCTACGCGCATGCTTGTGTATTTTGTCATTAAACTTAGCGAAGGTTCTGATTTGGTATCTACAGGAGTTTTACCTTGTTGGGCTAAAAGTAAAATTCTCACACGAATCTCTTCCATCATTGTTAGGGCTAATTCAGCTGGAACGTGCTTAAATTTATTTTTAACCCAAACATCTGCTTGTTCTTTTTGTAATCCTATATTTAGGTCATAACTAAATAAATCCTCAAAGAGCTTTCTAGAGCCACTATTGACTGGTAAGCCATTAACCCATTTTTTAACCTTAACAATCTCATTAAATAGCAATATGCCATTTCCGTTATTGATAAAGAAATCATCTGTTATTACATAGGCTTTTAACTCTTGCTTTTTTGCGCTAGCTTGGTTCAACCCTAATGCATCTTTAAAGTTATTATTTATATTAACAATGTTTGCGTTGATGGCAGATAAGGTGGGTTCCTCTAAACTAGTTTTGGCCCTATTTAAGTAGGTGTGCATAGATTGGGTAACCACCAACCATGAGGTTGGTATTTGCATTACAGCAAGCACAAAAAATATGAGGTACATCATACTGATGAGCTTGAATCGCAAATTTGTGCTATGTTTTATTCTTTCAAACTGAGCCATTATTTATTGATAAAAATTGGTGTCCCACTGATGGTACTTATACCATTTTTATTGATTAATCGTATATGATGAAATAAAAGAGTACTACCTTTTGGTGCTGCCCTTTCCAAACTTCTTAACTCATTTCTTAAAAAGCGCGTATTGCTTTGAAGCTCTACCTTTTTCCCATTTGGGTAACAAAGGGTCATGCTAAAATTTAATACTTGCCAGTTTGGATTCATGCTTTCTAAGCAATGCGCTGTTTTTATTTCTGTTTCTCTGCCCGCAATATCTTTTGGCGCTACTCTTGGAGGATTTCCTTTTAATGCAAATACAGATTTTTTATCTAATAGAATGTTTCCTGCCATCATATCCAATTCAAATCTTCCTTCAAACTCTGGAATGATAGTTAATGTATTTCCATTGCGTTGGACAGTTGCCCCTTTTGAAACAAAACGAAGTTCCTTAATTCTTTCTAATCCATTTAAGTCTAGCGTTAAGGTTAAGGGTTCGCTGAGGTAAGCGGCTATTTCTTGCTCTGTTTCTAGAAATCTAAGAGCTGGTTTAACAACGCTTAATAATTGAGTAATGCCTTCTTCATCAACCGCAGCTTTGAGTGCATAATCACCTGGTAAGGTAGGGTTCCAGATAACTAAAAAATGCCTTCCATTAACTATTGGTTTAATTCGTTCATCATTGATAGAAATAATCGGCTCAATAGAATCTCTAGAAAAAAAGTCAAAAACAACTTCTTCGCCAACATAATAAGTACTTTTATATCCTTGAAGTAGGGCAGAGTCAGAGGCTGCTGAAACATTCACTAATTTTGCGTTAAATACTTCCTTTTTAAAATACTGTAAGGTCTGTGTTAAAACAACCATCTTTAAATGTGCAATGATTGAGCCAATGGTTCCGTTAGGGGCTTCTTTTAAAAATTTATTAGGGTACTTAATTGCACCAATTCTTTCCTCATTTGTAAGCCCTAAATCAGAACGGAGTTTTTCTCTATAGCCAGCTGGAAAGGCATCAATTAAGGAGGATAATTTCCCATGAATTGCATTGCCAATTTTATCCCTAGTGATATATTGTTTGGTATATTTTTGTTCTTTAAGCCACGATTTTTTATTTGCTTTATCTTTACTAAACGCTAAAAAATGATCTTCTAAACTATCTAGAAAATTTAAAGTTTCAATGCTTTTAGATTTAATAGATATTTCTTCTGGCAGCATTGGCTCTATGGCCTGAAGCCTATCCTTTAACTGACTATTTAGTGCAAGTTGTGTTTTGGATAGTGGCTGGAAATGCACCACAAATTCACCAGGAGATGACTGGAAAAAGAAAATGAAAAAGATCAAATACAAGAAGGTTAGCCTCTTGAAATTTAATGCTTTTGATTTTGAAATTAATAATGCTCTGGCCATAGCCTTTATTTGGTACCCGATAAGAAATCACGATACTTGGAATTGATTTTTTCCATGTGCTCATTGTATTCACCAAGCTGCTTATTAAAACCTTGCATTTTATCTTGCATTTCCTTGCTTGCATTGGCATTTTGAGTCATTTCATTTTTTATATTGCCAATTGCATTGTTAAGTCCGCTAATTTGGTCAGTTAAGGCATTTAGGGTTGAACCAAATTGATTCATTGCACTATTATAATGAGCAATATCAGCTGTTTCTTCGCCTTCTTTTGAAAGTTGAGGGAATACTCTTTCCCATTCATATTCGGTATCTTCTGGCGTTCTCTCAAAAGCCGAAACCAAAAATACTAAAACTTCAATTGATAGGCCTGCAATGAATAGCTCATTCGCAAAATCCCAATCAACAAATTTGAACATAGAGCCTACCAATACCACGGCCGCACCAAAGCCATAAAAGAAGGTGATTAGGTTAAGTTTTCCTTTAGATTTATTTGCCATTTGACTAGTTATTACGCTTAATTATAAATTCATTGAAATTGTCCCATGTAGATTGATATTTTTCAAGAGACTTTTGTGTACTAAATCTGATTCCCAAAATTACACCTAAAGAAGCCAAGGCCAATAAAGCAACATAAATAATAAGTTGCTGATTCCATTGCTCCTCTAGAGTGGCCTTTACACCTTCCATAGTTTTATTTTGTTCTTCAAATTTCTTTTGAAATCCATCTAAGGCTAGGTTAACTGCACGCTCATTTTGCGCCTGTACTTCAAAATTTCTGATAACCCCTTCTTGGGTTTCTATACTTATCTTATTTAAAGTATCTATAGACAAAGTTAGCTGTTGTTCAATTTCAGGTACTCTGCTTTCTAAGCTGGTGATTTTTCTATTTGCCTCCACCAATGCAGATTTTGTGCGTTTTAACTCGCGCTTCAAGGACTGAATTTCTTGGTTAATTGGATTGTCAGTAACATTCTGAGAATTTCCAATCATTGGAATTAAGATGCAAATAATAATTAGGAGCTTTTTCATATTCTAATCAATAGGTCAAATTTATTGGCCTCTTGCACTAAGTGCAAAGGGTTAATGTTAACAAGTTCGTTGAAAGTTAGCGGGATTTTAAACTAACTAGACACAATTTTAACTTTTTGAGTGAACTTTTTGTAAAATTATTATTAACAATTTTAAGAATGAAGTCGAATACTCTTAAAATTTAAACTATGCATATGCTAGAATAATTTATTAATAATGAATTTTACCTAAATATAATTTCTTGCGCTGAAATTGCGTCATCCAGCATTACCCAAAACAAAGTTTGTGCGTATCCGCTGTAAAGCAGCATTACATTTTGCTCAATTTTCTTAGTTTTATTGGAAGGATCTTCTACCTCAAAAGTGTGAAAGGCTGCAATTTGGTAGCGCTTTCCTGCATGTAAACAGGGCAATCGATGGGCATCAATACTTTTATCGCTGAAAAATGCTTCCATTAGTCCAACTCCTGTAACCCTATCGATTTTACTAGTATCCAACGGCAGAGTTCGCGCATATTCATCAATATAATTAAAATTCTGAGTGCCTTTCTTACATTCTCCAATGGTTAACCATTCGCCTACTTGCAAATTAATTGCACCTTGACCATTAGATAAATTTGCAAGGGCAAAAAATCCCAATAATAGCATCAATTTATTTTTTTTCATTTAGCCTTACTTAATTACATAAAGGCACTTTTGCCCCATTCTTCCATTTCTTGCTCAGACCATAATTCCGGAAAAAATATACGCTTTTGAAACCTTGGTGGCAAATACTTTTGCCAATTTGTTCCGCCCGTTGCCAGAATATCGCTTGGTTGTTTTTGCAAATATTTAACAGCCGATTTATAATGCATCAAAGGCCAATTGATATTAACATTTTGATCTAAAGTTCGAAGTTCATTTATTAGAATTGGGTTATTTTTGTCAAGCTTACTAAGAGAATCAAATAATGTTTTTAGATTTTTATCTTTAAAATCATAAGCTAAACGCTCTAACTCATTGTTATACTTATGTTCAAACTGGGTTAGGGTCAAGGTTTTTTTACCTGTGGCTATCTCAGTTGCACCAGCTCTCCAATAAATATGAGGAAACATGTCTTCAATAGAAGAATCCACATTAAAGCTATCCTTTCTTTCTTTATCTAATAGATTGAAAAATTGGGTACAACAAATTTCAATTTTTCGATATTGAGCACTTTGAAAACCACTTGCCGGTAATAAACTCATTCTAAATTTAAGGAATTGCTCTTTTTCCATCCCATTCACCATTATTTCGAATGAATGTGTTAGGTTCTTAAAATATGCATTAATTCTGGCTACCCGATTTGAAAAAAAATCAGCTGTAAGATTCCCTTTCTCTGCAGCCAGCTGGTGGATTTCATGTAAGCTCAATTTGAAATAAAGCTCCGTTATTTGGTGATACATGATAAAGATTTCTTCATCAGGAATGTTTGTCTTTGGCTTTTGTAAACTCAAAAGCGTATCAACCATTATATAATCCCAGTAATTTGTATATTCTTGATACAATAAACCTTCCAAATATGCCTTAAAGTCTTGCGCATTTACCTCGTACTTTTCCTTTAAGAGGTTTATTAAAGTTACAACTTCAGGATCTATGTTTGAATTTTCCATCTAGTTTAGGTTAGTTTAAAAAGGACTTGTAAAATCCTTCAATAGCGGCAGCACTTGGTCTTTTTCAGAAACAATCGGATTTTCAGAAACCCAATTTATCCCAATTTCTGGGTCGTTCCAAAATAAGCCGCCTTCGCTAGCTCTATGATACATATTTGTGCATTTGTATAAAAAGATTGTTTTATCTTCTAAAGTTTCAAATCCATGGGCAAACCCAGGTGGAATCCAAAACATAAGGTGATTGCTTTCAGAAAGTTCTAAGGAATAGCTCTTTCCATAGTTTGGTGAGTTTTTGCGGATGTCAACAATTACATCCATAACCGCCCCTTGTACCACGCGTACCAATTTACCTTGCTCAAATGGTGGTGCCTGAAAATGTAAACCACGGGTAGCCCCTTTATGCGACATGCTTTGATTGTCTTGCACAAAAACGGCCTCAATCCCCGCCTCCTTAAACATATTTGTATTGTAACTCTCATAGAAATAACCCCTTGGGTCATTAAAAACCTTGGGCTCAATTATAAGAGGCCCGTCTATGAATATCTTGCTTGTCTTCAAAATAGATTATTTGCAACAATTATAACAAATACCTAACTATTTTAAATCAGTAATATTAGAAAATCCTAGTTTGTCGTTACAAATCAAAATGTATTTTTGCAAAATGGAATACGATAAGAAAATAAAACGGTATAAAATTGTCATCATAGCACAATCTGTATTAAACATCATTTTAATACTGTTATTGGGCTTCTTTACTTATACTTATTTTAAAACTGATAAAAGTCTATCAGATAAAAAGGTTGAACTTTTTCAATCTGATTCCACCCGTGTTGCTTTGGAAGCAGAATTAATAGACACAGATTCGATGCTTACACTTTATAAGGGAAAAAATACAGAACTCGACCAATTTCTGCGAGAGAAAAACGATTCCCTTCAACAGTTTGCTGAAAGAATTGAAAAATTATTGAAAAAAGGCAGCTTAACTCGCGAAGAGCTTAATAAAGCCAATGATGAGTTAGACTTACTAAGGTATTATAAAAAGAAATATCTGGGGCAAATCGACTCATTAAATGCAGTGATACTTAATCTTGGTGAAGAAAATACCACCCTTAAGTCGGACATTAAAATGCAAAAGCGTAAAAATGAAGACCTAAATATGGATGTGGCTCGCCTAAGTAATAAAGTGGTGGCTGGCTCTAGGTTAACCACGCAAAACATTTATATTACTGGCATTAAGCAAAGAACCAATGGAAAAGAAAAGGAAACCATTCGCGTTACTCAATTGAGTCAGCTAAAGATTAGCTTTCTCCTAAATGAAAATTTTGTAACAGACAAAGGGCCAAAAGATATATTTCTAAAAATTGTTGGGCCAGATGGCTCAACCGTTTACAATCAAATTGCTGGTTCAGGTACCTTCAAGTTCCAAAATGAAGAGTCTTTATACAGTACTAAGAAAACAATTGACTTTTCTAATGAAGCCCAGAACGTTAGTATTTACTGGGAAAAGGGCTCCGAGTTTGCAAAAGGACTCTACAAAGCAGAGTTGTTTTGCGAAGGATTTAAAATTGGTAACACAGAATTTGAATTAAAATAAGCAAATCTTATATTCGTTGCCGCAAATCGTTAAGGTTTCGGTTTGAACACAAAGCACATAAAAATGAAAAAAATTGCCGTATTACTTTCACTTGGATTGACTCTTACTTTTGCTGCTTGTCATTATGGTACTGAAGAAGCCCAAAAAACATTGGAAACTAACCAGGAATATAAAAACGATAAAAGTGAGTACTCTGTGAATAAGGCTAATGTAGCCATTCCTGAGGAAAGCCCAGCTAGCGCAGATACTGCTGCTTCTGCCCTAAAAGATACTGCTGTTACTGTTAAGTAATTAGCGATATGCAAACCCTTCACCAAGACGAAAATCTTAGCAAAGAAGATATTTACCTTCAATTGCTACCGCAGATTTCCGCCTTGCTTGACGGTGAAACTGATTCAATAGCCAACCAGGCCAACTTTGTAGCTGCTTTAAAAGGAGCCTTTCAATGGTGGTGGGTTGGCTTTTATTTTGTAAAGGAAGACGAATTAGTTTTGGGTCCATTTCAAGGTCCGATTGCTTGCACCAGAATTGCCTTTGGTAAAGGTGTTTGCGGCGCAGCTTGGCAATCGCAAAAAGCAATTATTGTTCAAGATGTTCACCAATTTACAGGGCATATTGCTTGCTCTACCGCTTCACAATCAGAAATTGTATTACCTATACTAGATGCCCAAGGAAATTGTATTGGGGTTTTGGACGTGGACAGCGAGCACCTTAATCACTTCGATGAAGTGGATGAGAAATACCTTTCTCAATTGATTCCACTTTTGTTTCACTTCTAGGGGTGTCATTAAAAAGTTCTATAAGTTAAACTTGCCTTTTATTACTTTACTTTTCTTATTTTTCCTGAAATTTCATTTATGAAGCAGGATAAACGCGTGATTGTTTTAATTGTAGTGGCTGCCTTGGGCTATTTTGTAGACATCTATGATTTGATAGTTTTTAATGTGGTAAAAAATGAGAGCCTAAAGCATTTGGGTTTTATTGGAAACGACCTTAAAAAGTATGAAATTTATTTGTTTAACCTCCAGATGACCGGCATGCTAGTTGGAGGTTTATTATGGGGAATAATGGGTGACAAAAAAGGACGCGTATCCGTTTTATTCGGTTCTATATTTTTATATTCTATTGCCAATATTGCCAATGCCTTTGTTACAACAATTGATCAATATGCATTTGTCAGGTTTATTGCAGGTATTGGGCTCGCCGGAGAATTAGGTGCAGGCATTACCCTAGTAGCTGAAAATATGCCTAAAGAAAAACGAGGCTTTGGCACCATGATAATTGTAACCTTTGGTGCATTAGGCGCAGTTGTAGCAAGTTTAGTAGGCAAAAGCTTTGGTTGGCAAACAACTTATATAGTAGGAGGATGTTTGGGCTTGGGTTTATTATTACTAAGAGCTGGTGCATACGAAAGTGGCATGTACCAAAACCTTTTGCAAAACTCCCACATCAAACGAGGGAATTTCTTTTCATTGTTTAAGAAAAGCAGTTTGTTTTTAAAATACGTATCATGTATTCTTATTGGTTTACCTATTTGGTATGCCATTGGTGTACTTGTCAATTTATCTCCAAGGTTTGCAGAAGCAAATGGATTAGTAGGGGGTGTTGACGTGGCTGATAGCGTTATGTTTGCATATTTGGGTTTATCAGTGGGTGATTTATTAAGTGGTTTGCTTAGCCAATTTATGCGCAGTCGTAAAAAAGTAGTGTTTTTATATTTAGGACTTTCATTTTTATTAATGTTGGTTTATTTGTTTAACAAAGAGGTGAGTGTCTTATATTATAAATGGATGTGCTTCGGGATAGGATTTGCCACTGGGTATTGGGCTTTATTTGTAACCATCGCAAGTGAACAATTTGGCACCAATATAAGGTCTACCGTAACTAATACAGTTCCTAATTTTGTGCGTGGTGCAGTAGTGCCTATTACACTAAGTTTTGCTAGCTTAAGCATTTCTGTTGGAGTAATAATATCGGCCTTTTGGGTTGGCCTAGTTTGCTTGTTGTTGGCCTTTGTTGCCACACTTTATATAAAAGACTCCTTTAGTAAGGATTTAAATTATTTTGAGATTGACTAATAGCTGTACTAGAAACAAGAAAATTATTTATTTGCATATGAAATTTAACTTATTTATTCTTTTAATGGGAATTGCTTTTGTTGGCTTGGGTCAGCAAAAGACAAATGAAATGCCAACTAACCCAGCATTTAAAAGGTTTGTTTTTGAACCTAATCAGCAAATAGTTTTGAAGCCCTATGATAGTTTATATTTTGATATAGATTATAATGGGGGTAACTATTGGGTTTTTAAATTTGATTATAAAGCAAAGGAGGTAATTGCCATTGCAGATGATGAATTTTCAGAAACAATTTTATTTCAAATGATGCCTGTTAAGGGTGATAAATTTGAATTAAATGAAGATGATTTTGAGAAGGCTAAGGTCATTTACTCAAGAAGTTGTTTTTGCAAAGATAGCGGGCCACGTTTGGTTCAAACCGGAACCATTAAGGGTAAAAGGGTAGGCAAAAATAGATGGTTACTTGAGGTTGAATTGATAATTGAACCTAGACCTGGTGCAAAGTCTGACGTATTTACTAAAACTTTTAAAGGATATTTTAATCCCGGTAAATTAATTTATTAAGATGTCTTTACTGATTAGGCCAGCTTTGGTAAGTGATGCCAAACAAATTTTATATTTTATAAATGCTATTGCAGAATATGAATTGTTAAGCGATGAAGTATTAGCTACAGAGGATGGGGTAATCAATAATCTGTTCGGTGAAAATGCAGTAGCCTCTTGTTTATTGGCCTTTGAAAGTGAGGTATGTGTTGGGTTTGCGTTATATTTCAGAAACTTTTCAACCTTTGTGTGCAAGCCGGGGATTTACCTCGAAGACTTATTTGTTGAGCCAGCTTTTAGAGGCAAAGGTTACGGTAAAGCCTTGTTGATGGCTTTGGTAGAACTTGCCAAAATCAGAAATTATGGAAGGGTAGAATGGAGTGTTTTAAATTGGAATAAGCCTGCTATCGATTTTTATGAGAGCTTAGGTGCAAAGCCAATGAGCGGTTGGACCACCTATCGACTTACCTTGTAATGAATAAAAAAGAAAGATATCAAGCAGTTATTGAGTATTTCTTGGCACATACGCCAAATGCAGAAACAGAACTGCATTATAATAATCCTTTTGAATTGTTAGTGGCTGTTATTTTGAGTGCACAATGCACAGATAAAAGGGTGAATATTGTTACAAAAGAATTGTTTAGGGATTTTCCAGATGCCCAAAAATTAGCAGCTACCAATTTTGATATTCTTTTTCCATACATAAGGAGCATCTCTTATCCTAATAATAAAACGAAGCACTTAATTGGAATGGCAAATATGCTCATCAGTGATTTTAAGGGTGAAGTTCCTGCTGCCATAGAACAACTTGTAAAATTGCCAGGTGTTGGAAGAAAAACAGCAAATGTTATTGCAAGTGTTGTGTTTAATCAGCCAGCTATGGCGGTAGATACGCATGTTTTCAGGGTGAGTGCAAGGCTTGGCCTAACCACCAATGCTAAAAATCCTTTACAAGCAGAAACTCAACTTATGAAGTTTATTCCTAAAGAACATGTGGCCACTGCACATCATTGGTTAATTTTGCATGGCCGTTACACTTGTTTAGCTAGAACTCCCAAATGCGAATCTTGTGGACTTACCGCTTTGTGTAAATATTATCAAAAACTACCAGTGGATACTTCTCTTTAAATTGTAAAATAGTTTTCAATAGATTTTCTCTGAACTTTTGCTGCGCATTTGAATCTGGATGCAGCGTTTTATGCCTTATCTGATTTTGAATTTTATCATATTCGTCAAAATAGTTTAAGGTTTCAATATCAAACATACTCGCCTTAAATTTTTCCCAAATATAAGTGATGGCCAATGGGTTTGGGTGGGCAAAATCTGACTCGTAAAAGCGGTAATCTCTTAATTCATCTTGCATTATTTCGAAGGATGGAAAATAATGAAGGTTATTGTGTGATTGTATTAATTGGGCAAAGGCTAATAGCAAACTGCTTTTGCCTAAGTTGTTTTCATGTGCACCCCATTTTAAATATTTTACAGGACTTACACTTATTAAAATTTGAAGTTGAGGATTAAGTTGTTTTAAAAGTGCAAGTGTAGTATTTGCAGCATTAATTATTTCTTCGGGTTGAACCAAATTTTTTGCAAAAAATGAGGAAGGCTGTTTGTGACAATTGGCAACTTGAAGATTGAAATCTTTTAATTGGTAAAGCCACGCGGTGCCTGCAGAAATTACAAGCCATTTTGCTTGTTGTAAAGCATCTTTTAATGCTTCGTTATTTTGGCTTATTAGTTCAATTAAGTTTTCTTTACTGCTGCCATATATACTTCCATGATGAAGGTAAGAGAACCATAGATTATCTTTTTCAAATAAATATTTGTCTAATAATTTTGAGCCGGATAGGGCTTGGTTAATTTGTTCGAAAATAAGAAGGGGGTTAAAAACAATACCCTGGGGATTTAAAAGCGTAGGTAATTGATAGTCATTAAGTTTATTACCAATATTTTCTGCAAAACAAGAGCCGAGCCAAACACTTTTATCATTATAATTTAAACTAGGTTTATAATTAGATAAGGCTGGTAATTGAAATATTAATTGCATAGGCAAACCTACATAAAAACCTATTAAATCATCAAAATTGAAATTTATTTGAGATTCTGTAAAAAAATAACAAAAAACTTGCATTGTCTTAAAATTCCCTTAATATTGCATTAGGTTTCTGTCGCTTTTAGCGGCAGTAGGTTTTCATGGCTATGCCCCGTTAACGCAAGTTAGCGGGGTTTTTTTATGGGCCAAATTAGGAATGAATTGTTGTTTTTGGTTCAAAATGGGAAATAGGCGATCCTAGTTTATTTTGATTTTCAATTAGTTAAGTCTTTGGATTTTGGTTTGTAATTGATGAATTACAAAATCAACTACCAAATGAAAAAACTAGTATTAATGTTAAGCGCACTATCTCTATTTGCTAGCTCATGCAAAAAAGATATGTTTAGCAACAATGAGTCGGCAACGCCGTCAGCCTTTGATGGCAAAGAAGTAAGTGCAGAGAAAATGACTGATATTTCAGTTCCTGCGGGATTTAAATGGGAAACAAGTAAGGATATAAAATTAAGACTTACGACTACAGACCTTAG
>JAIYCU010000005.1 GCA_027487835.1 Bacteroidota bacterium
GGAAAATTTATTGATTCTAGCGATTGGTTCTATTTAAGTGAGAGAAAATATAAGCTAATAAGTGTGGATAGTTGCGGAAGAACCTCATCCTTTAGCAAAATTGCTGAACCATTAGCACTTACTACAGGAAACTCGCCAAATGGTGGTTTTTACCCTATGCTTACCTGGGTAAAACCAAATTTTAACAGCCTTGTGCTTGAATATGAAATTTACAGAAGGAGACCGGGTAATTTATTTAGTTTAATTAAAATCTTAGATTCAAATGAATTCAATCTTATAGATAATTCGATTTCGGGACAAGGTTACAACTTTGAGTATTTCATCAGAGCTAGTTTAATGAACAACTGCCAAGTTAGTTACATCCAAAGCGAAATTAAACCTTGGGCAACATTAGGGGTTGGGGAGCGATTAAATCCTGCAACAGGTTTTAGCTTATTTCCTAATCCAGCCAAACAACAAGTTACCCTAAAAAGCTTACCTAAACAATCCTTCACTAAAGTTCAAATAAGAAGCATTGATGGAAAGTTAATAGAAACCTATCTATTTAATCAAGCAAAAGAAGAAGCGATTCTTCAATTGCCGCCATTAAGCAAGGGTTTGTACCATGTATATATTTCAAGTGAAGGTACCCTAGGGTTTACCTTGCCCCTTATGATTGAATAGGAAATTAATAGTATTTCTACTTATGAACTTTGTTTTCGAATTTAGATTTATATTTTTATAGGCATGAATGATTCTACTACTTATTTAATCGTCTATTGCCTTGTATCATTACTAGGTTCCTTCATGTGGATTTACTATTTTAAACTCATTGATGTATTTGAACCAGAAAAATTCTTGCATTTACTGGTTTCGTTTTCCTTTGGATTGGCCTCCCCTTTTATCCTATTCCCACTTTATCCCGTGATTGAAAACTTGGGTCTTCATTCAGATGACTACCTCCTTCAAACACTCATCGAGAATTTTATTATGGCTGGTTTGTTAGAAGAATTTTTAAAAGCATTTACCTTTTTGTGTGCCTTTGGTTTAATACGAAAAACAATACATGAACCCCTTGATTATTTAATTCATATATGCCTTTGCGCCTTAGGTTTCTCTGCCACTGAAAATGTGCTTTATTTTACCAATCACGGGGCTGCCATCATAGATTTCCGATTTGTTTTTTCTTCCTTCGGCCATATTTTTAATAGTTCAGTTTTTGCCTATGGCGTAATATATGGCATATATAAAACACAAAAACATGTCCTATTATATGCCCTTTCTTTTTTGCTTCTTGCTGCCCTGTTTCATGGCATGTTCAACTTTCTACTTAGCTATGATTTTACAGGTCATCTATTAGTTTTTGGGTTATATTTCTTTTTATTGGTCTCTATTTTTAGCACAACCTTAAATAATGCCCTCAATAATTCTAGTTTATTCTCCTATAAAAAATTAATTTACCCTGACCCAATATTTTTAAGGATGATGCTGGTGTATTGCGCGCTGCTATTGATTAAAACAACCTTACTATACTTCCAATTTTCTCTCAAACATGCACTTAATAGCTTATTTAGTAGTTTTATAATTTCATTGCCTATTGTACTAATTGTTTTCCAAAGAATTTCACGTTTTACACTTATAAAAAACCATTGGATGGGATTTTCATTAGAGATGCCTTTTACCAGTATCACCTATTTTTCAGGAGTGGGCATTGCCACAAAAATTGTGGTGAAAGGGCATGGCCAAACAGAAACCTATTTAGGTTCATTTTTAGGCACCAACAATTTACTTTGCGCTGTATCTGAACGCACATCTTGGTTTGAGAATGAGCCGGAAATACAGGTAAGTCGTAAACTATTTCTAAATAACTATTCTATCTTCTATAGAATAAAACTAAACGAAGAATCAGACGATGACACAAGCTATTTTATTAAAGCTAAAATTATTGGTAATACCACTATAAATAACACCTATCCAGTAGTTGCCTTATTGTCTTCAAAGGTTAAAGGAGTAAAACATCAAGATTTATATGATTTTGATGATTTTGATTTCTTAGGCTGATGTTACCTTAAGCCAATCTGAGTTATCGCGTAAATTATAGTTTAAGGCAACTATTAAATAAAAGTAAACCCTACTTCACCACGCTTCCGGGTTCAATGTCTTGTTCGGGGCTTACGCTAAAAAGTTTTCCAAAGTCGTTGCCAGCCATTAACAGCATGCCTTGACTCTCTATCCCTCTAATTTTTCTAGGGGCAAGGTTGGCCACAACAGTAACCAATTTACCTACCAATTCTTCTGGCTGGTAATACTCTGCTATGCCGCTCAAAATGGTGCGTTTTTCAAAGCCTAAATCAACTGTTAAATTTAGAAGTTTATCTGCTTTAGGAACCTTAGTGGCTTCTATTACCTTGCCTACGCGTAAATCTAACTTGTCAAAATCTTCCCAATTGATGTTTGGCTTTAGCTCGGCCAAATTGCTGCTTTGAGTCACTTGGCTATTTGCCAATTTAATTTGTGCTAATCTATCAAGTTGTTTAGCAATCTCCTCGTCTTCCACCTGCTTGTATAAAATCTCAGGCTTATTCAATTGCAACCCTGCTGGTACAATTACTTCCGAGCTTAACTGCAGCCAACTCACTTGGTTCAACCCTAATAAACCTACTAATTTCTTAGAAGTATGCGGCAAAAATGGCTCTGCAGCAATGGCAAGCTTGGCACATATTTGAAGTGCATCAAATAAAATCCCTTTAACCGCTGCTTCATCCGTTTTATACAATTTCCAAGGCTCTGTATCGGCTAGGTATTTGTTGCCTGCACGTGCAATGCTCATAAAATTTACCTGCGCATCCCTAAGTTTAACCTCTTTAAGGTTTTGCTCCATATCGGCTATACTGGTAGCAATTTGCTCAAAACAAATTCGCCTAGGTTCTTTTACTTTTTCTAAGGCATTATGCGTTTCTACTTCTGTTACCTCTGGTACAATTCCTCCATAGTATTTATCGCACAATACCAACACGCGGTTCACAAAATTTCCGAAGATGCTAACCAATTCACTGTTGATTCTGGTTTGAAAATCTTTCCAAGTAAACTCGCTGTCTTTGGTTTCTGGGGCAATGCTGGTTAAAACATACCGCAATTCGTCTTCTCTATTTGGAAAATCAATCAAATATTCGTGTAACCAAACCGCCCAATTGCGCGAAGTAGATATTTTATCTCCCTCCAAGTTTAAAAACTCATTGGCTGGAATATTTGATGGTAGAATATATTTCCCATGTGTCATCAGCATCATCGGGAAAATAATGGCATGAAATACAATATTGTCTTTGCCGATAAAATGAACAAGTTCTGTTTCTTCATTTTGCCACCAATCTTGCCAAGATAAGCTGCTGGCGGTTGGCTCTTGGCTCTTGGCGGAAATTGCTTCTTTTGTTGCGCTGATATATCCAATGGGGGCATCAAACCAAACATACAATACTTTCCCGTCGGCACCTTCAATAGGAACTGGAACACCCCAGTCTAAATCACGTGTCATGGCCCTGCTTTGCAAACCTTCGTTTAACCAACTAGCACATTGCCCTTTGATGTTAGATTTCCAATGGTCGAAACGCTTAATGTAATCTTGAAATGCATCTGTTTGCTGTAACTTACCCATTGGAAGAAACCAGTTTTTAGTTTCTTTTAAAACAGGGGCAGCGCCACTCAAGGCAGACTTTGGGTTAATGAGGTCGGTTGGACTCAAAGATGTACCACATTTCTCGCATTGGTCGCCATAAGCTCCTGGGTTTCCACAACGAGGGCAAGTTCCTGTGATGTATCTATCTGCTAAAAATTGCTGCGCTTCGGTATCAAAATATTGTTGGGTAACTTCTTCTTCAAACACGCCTTTCTCATACAAATGCCTAAAAAACTCTTGGGCTGTTTTATGGTGAACCTTTGAGCTGGTGCGGCCATAATAACTAAAATCAATACCAAAAGATTGAAAGGCATTCTTCATAATGCCATCATATTTATCAACCACTTGCTGCGGGGTAATGCCTTCTTTCTTTGCTTTAATGGTAATTGGCACCCCATGTTCGTCGCTGCCACAAATAAATAAAACTTCTTTACCAATTGCTTTTAAATAACGCACATAAATATCTGCTGGCAAATAACATCCTGCCAAATGGCCAATATGCACAGGTCCGTTGGCATAAGGCAAAGCGGCTGTCACTAAAATTCTTTTCTTATTTGCTTCCATATATATTTAACCCAATTACGTTCTCATTTTAAACCTACAAATAACAGCAATTTAACTCGAATAAGTTTTGTTTTATATGCTCAAAGCCTCAATAAACCTTATTTATTCTCATGCATTTTTTACACTTTTGCATCCACTTATGTTCTACGAGAAACAAAAATTTAACCAGTGGTGGATTTGGACCATGCTCCTCATTACTATTTTGGCAATTGCCTATGGCATTTTAACGGGCAAGGCTGACCCAACAGAGCGATACGGACTATTGATAAGCTTAACAGTAGTTTCCATCATTTCTGCCCTTTTATACTTTACTAGTCTTGAGACAAGGATAGACGAACGCGGCATAACCCTGAGATTTTTTCCTTTCCAACGGGTGTATTATTATGTGAAATGGGAAGAAATTCAAACCATTCAAGTTAGAAAATACAAAGCCATTAGAGAATATGGCGGTTGGGGCATACGCTTTAGTTTTTCGGGCGGCAAGGCCTATACCATTAAAGGCAATGAAGGCCTTCAACTAGTTTTAAATAGTGGGAAACGGTTTTTAATCGGTACCCAAAAAACTGCAGCCATGATAGCCCACCTTCAAACGCTTAATCTAGCGCAGTGGCAGCAGCCCGACCTGCAATAAAACCAGTTGTCCAAGCAGCTTGAAAATTAAAGCCACCCGTAATTCCATCAATATCTAGCACTTCACCGGCGAAATGTAAACCGCGCATGCGTTTATATTCCATCGTCTTAAAATCTATATCATCTAGGTTCACACCACCACAGGTAACAAACTCCTCCTTAAAGGTGGTTTTGCCAACTACTTCATAAGAATCATATAATAAATGTTGGATTAAAAGGTTTACCGATTCTTTGCTTACCTCGCCCCAGTTTGATTTTTCTTCTATGCCGGCCTTTGCTAATATGTAAACGATGAGGCGCTTTGGTAAGATAAAAGGAAACAATCCGCCTACTTGTTTAGAGGGATTGGCAGCCTTTAAATTAAATAATTCTTGTCGAACCGAGTCTTCGCGTCTGTTTTCTAACCAACTCACCTGCACTTCAAACTTATATTCCTTTTCTGCTAAAATTCTTGCCCCCAAAGAAGAAAGCTTTAATACTGCAGGTCCGCTCAAGCCCCAATGGGTAATGAGCATAGGACCGCAATTCTCTAGTTTTGCTTCCGGAATTCTAACCCTTACTGGATTGACAGCAATTCCTTGAAGCGCCAATAAATCTGCATTTGGAATATTAAATGTAAATAGTGAGGGCACTGGCGACTCAATTCTCAGGCCTAACTCTTTTATCCATTCTAAGCCTTCTATTTTTGGTGAGCCGCCACTTGCAATAATTACACGTTGGCAAGAAAGCTTTTGGTCGTTAGACAAGTATAAATCAAATCCTCCATGGAAACTTGGTACAACTTTTTTAACACCTGTTTCTTTTCTTATCTCGATTTTTAATTTACTTACTTCCTTTTCCAAACAATCAATGATGGTTTGAGAATCATCGCTCACTGGAAACATCCTTCCGTCTGCCTCTGTCTTCAATTTTACTTTTCTTTCCTCAAACCAATTCACGGTATCTTGGGTAAAAAACCGGGAAAAAGCAGATTTCAAATGTTTTTCTCCGCGCGGATAATTTTTTGCTAATAGTTTCAAGTCAAAGCAGGCATGTGTAACATTACACCTGCCCCCGCCAGAAACTTTTACCTTTTGCAACACTTTTGCGCTCTTTTCCAATAAGATAACCTTAGCCTGCTTGTTGGCTTCTGCGCATTGAATAGCAGCAAAATAACCTGCTGCACCTCCTCCGATAATTACTACTGTATGTGACACTAATCTTTTTCTCCTATCAAAACCTCCACAAATTTAGGAGAAATCATTTATGTTTGCCTTTCTTCGTTAATAGCGCATAATTATTTTGAACGCATGAACAAATATAACCTGTTAAACAGTGTACTCGGATGGCTGCTTTTTGTAGTATCTCTTGTTACCTACACGCTCACTCTTGAGCCTACTGTTAGTTTTTGGGATTGTGGAGAGTTTATCTCCGCTTCCTATCGTTTGCAAATTTGTCACCCGCCAGGAGCCCCGCTCTTCCTCATGATTGGCAGGGTTTTTAGTTTGATGGCCTCAGACCCAAGCAAGGTTGCTTTCTGGGTAAACATGGTTTCTGCTGTAACTAGCGCACTTACCGTGATGTTTATGTTTTGGACCATCACCCACCTTGCTAAAAAAATCTTGACCAAAGATGGAAAAGAATTAGAACTCTGGAATACTATTTCAATTATGGGCGCAGGTGCCGTTGGTGCACTAACCCTTAACTTTTCTGATACTTTCTGGTTTTCAGCAGTTGAAGCAGAGGTGTATGCTTCCTCAAGTTTCTTTACAACCCTTACCTTTTGGTGTATCCTTAAGTGGGAAAACGTGGCGCATGAGAAGGATGCGAACAAATGGTTGGTATTAATTGCCTACCTTATTGGTTTAGCCATTGGCGTCCATCTCTTGAACTTACTTGTAATACCTGCAATTGTTTATGTTTATTACTTCAAAAAATACAAATATACCCGTAATGGTTTCTTAGGTGCATCTGCCGTTGCCATTCTTGCCATTGGTATTGTGCAGTTTGGTTTAATCCCTGGCTTGCCGGGTATTGCTACTAAATTAGATTACTTTACGGTTAACTCTTTGGGGTTAAGCTTCAACTCTGGCGCATTACTCCTGATTTTATTATTAGTAACCTTATTTGCCTCTTTCTTACATTATACACATACTAAAAATAACCTAAGCTTAATTGTAGCCATTGCAGCTTACGGTATAATGTTTTTAAGCAACTTGGCCGTTAACTTCCATGTTAGCTCTTTAATTCTTTGGGGAATCATGAGTTTTGCTATTTATTACTTTGTGTTCAAAAAGAAAGTGGCAATGGACATTATTAACCTAGTAGTGCTTTCAATCAGTTTTGTAATTGTTGGCTACTCTTCATATGCTATGATTATTATTCGTTCTTTGGCCAATCCGCCAATTGACATGAACGACCCTGAGCAACCTTTCTCTTTGTTAAGCTACCTAAACCGCGAACAATATGGTGAAAATCCTCTTCTTTACGGTCAGTATTTCTATGCTAGACCTATAAGATACGATGATGGTGACATGCAATATGCAAAAGGTTTTGATGGAAAATATGCAGAAGCAGGCACAAAAAAGAAGGCTGTTTACGATAAGAAGGATTGCACAATTCTACCTCGTATGTGGGCAGATAGAGCTGATTATGTAAGGGCTTACAGAGATTGGGAAAAAATTCCAGAAGGCAAAAACAAAGTGAGTTTTGGTAAAAACATAGACTTTATGTTAAGTTACCAATTAGGCTTTATGTACTGGAGATATTTCTTCTGGAACTTTATAGGACGCCAAAACGACGAACAAGGTTATGGTGAATTAACCCGCGGGAATTGGATTAGTGGTGTTAACTTTATTGATGAATGGCGCCTTGGTCCTCAAAAGAATATGCCAGAAACAATGGCAAATAATAAGGCAAAAAACACCTATTTCTTCTTGCCTATTATTCTAGGTATCATTGGTTTAATATACCATTATAAAAAGTCAAGGGAAGATTTTGTAGTCATTACAACCCTATTTCTTTTCACAGGTTTCTTTATCATTCTTTACCTAAACTTCCCTGCCCACCAACCAAGAGAAAGGGATTATGCGTATGTGGGTTCATACCAAACCTTTATGATTTGGATTGGACTAGGCGTTCTTGCTCTAGTGGATTGGTTCAGCAAAAAAATGAATAGAAACGTTGCAGCAATTGGCGCAACAGCGCTCAGCTTGGCGGCGGTGCCTGTTTTAATGGGACAACAAAATTGGGACGATCACAACAGAAGCAATCGTTTTACTGCACTTGCCTTTGCCGAAGATTACCTTAACTCTTGCGCCAAAGATGCCATCCTATTTACCAACGGAGATAATGATACCTACCCGCTTTGGTATGCTCAAAATGTAGAAAATATTAGAAGCGA
Source organism: Bacteroidota bacterium (assembly GCA_027487835.1). Lineage (GTDB taxonomy): Bacteria > Bacteroidota > Bacteroidia > UKL13-3 > UKL13-3 > B1. Next base: position 8,229 of record JAIYCU010000005.1, read on the forward strand.
TGTTCGCGTAGTGAACATGAGCTTACTCAATACAGATTGGTACGCAGATGGACTTAAGCGCCCAGCCTATGATAGCAAGCCAGTAGAGTTTAGCATGACTCCAGAAAAATACAAGCAAGGTACACGCGATTATGTTGCATTCTTTGAAAACCCTGAACTAGCCAGAAGATATGGTATTAATGCACAAGATCATTATCCATTGAAAAATATCCTTGCTTTTATCAATGACGATGCCGACCCAATGGGAACCGTGACCTCAAATGGTGGCGATGCGCTTAGGTATTATCCTACTAAGAAGTTTAGCCTTCTTATAGACCGCGAAGCTTGCTTAAAAAATGGGGTAGTTCAGCCAGAAGATGCCAAGTTTATGGTAGATACCATTCGTTGGGAAATTGGCAACAATAATCTCTTAAAAGCAGATTTGATTTTATTAGATATCATTGCCTCAAATATTAATACCAGACCAATCTATTGGGCTATTACAACTGGCTCTGATGTGTATCTAAACTTAACCAAATATTTCCAATTAGAGGGTTTAACCTATAGACTTGTTCCTATTGTAAGCGAAGTGCAAAGAGATGGTACTACAGGTAGAATAAATACAAACATCCTATACAAAAACCTAATGGAGAAATTCAAATGGGGTAATATGGCAGAAGACGATGTGTATTTAGATGAAACCATTCTAAGACAATCTAAAAACTTTAGAAACATTTTCTACAGATTAAGTGAGCAGCTTACCCTAGAAGGTAGAAAAGATTCTGCAGTAAAAGTTTTGGACTACTGCCTAAAAGTAATGCCTCACAAACAAGTTGCTTATGACGTTTTTGTTGTGCGAATCCTAGAGGGTTATTACCAAGCTGGTGCAACAGAAAAAGCAAATAACTTGGCCAAAGAATTACTTAGAATTCATGAAGAAAACGCTAAATATTTCCTCACCTTTAAAGCTAAAAAGAACCTTGTACGTCAAGATGTGGAAGACAATGTTCAAATACTTAATTATATCTGGCAAGTAGTTGATTTTAACAAACAAACCGAATTAGCGGCAGACATTAGAAAACGTATCGACACGCTGCAAGTTGGATTGTAAGAATGAAGGATAGTATTATTTACGGAACCCATGCCGTTAAAGAAGCCTTGGACGCTGGTAAAGAACTTATCAAAATCCAAGTAATGAAAGGCATTTTTAACCCTGCGCTCGACGAATTGCTTAAAGCAGCTCGTGGGGCGCAGGTTCCGGTTCAAACCGTACCCAAGGAAAAATTCTTTAACCTAAAGGATAAAAATCACCAAGGTGTAATGGCCTTTGCCTCTCCCATTACCTATCATAGCCTCGAACAAATTGTTCCTTCTCTATTTGAACAAGGTGAAACACCATTTATCTTAATTTTAGATAGTATAAAAGACGTTAGAAATCTAGGAGCAATTGCTAGAACCGCACTTTGTGCAGGAGTCCACGCCCTTGTGGTACCGCTCACGGATGCCGCACCAGTAAATGAAGATGCAGTTAAAACTTCGGCTGGTGCCTTACACAAGTTGCCCGTTTGCCGAGAAAAGCACCTTAAGACCACATTAGAATACCTTAACCAATCTGGGTTTACTACCGTTGCTTGCACCGAGAAAGGCAAAGACTCTATTAGTCAGACAGACCTTACCGGACCCCTAGCCATTGTAATGGGAAATGAAGAAACAGGCATAAGCCCAGAATTGCTTAAAAAATGCTCTGCACTCGCTCAAATTCCTATGAATATGGGTGTTAGTTCACTTAATGTTTCGGTAGCCGCCGGAATTATTTTGTACGAAGCACTTATGCAAAGAACTTAATACAATACCCTAAATCTTAGGGTTTCAGTTATTCCCTTTAAATCTTCTATGGCTTGGGCTGGATATGCCTTACTTACATCTGTAATTACGTAACCAATCAGTTCATTGGTTTTTAAATATTGACCCAAAATGTTTATATGATAAGAAGCCAAAATCCGATTTATTTGTGCCAAAACCCCAGGCTTATTCTCATGTATATGTATAAACCTATGCAACTGCTGCATGGCTGGCAAATGAACCAAAGGCAGGTTTAAACTGCCTTTGGTTTCGCCTGTATTTATATAGTTTAATATCGATTCACACAAAGAACTTGCAATATTATTTTGCGTCTGTTGGGTTTGAAGCCTTTCTCTAAATCCTACCTTTAAGTGTGCACTTTCTTTTAATAGTTCAAGTTTGTCCTCTTCTAAAATATCTGCATAAAAACCAGACAGTTTACCAACTTGCATTGCCTTTCCAATGGCTGCAAAATCAAGATGCTCATCATATCCCAAATGCACAAAAATACTTCCTTTAGGCATTAAGTTAAGTTCTTTTGCTCCGATATTTAGTTGCCCTTCAAACCTTTTCCCAGCCACATTTACAAGCAGCTCACTCTTGCGCAATAAATCGGCTAAGGTCCTAACTTGTTTCGCATTTCCAATGGAAGGTTTTGCATCAACATCAAAATAAAAGACCTCTAAGCCTAAATGTGCAGCCAAAACAGACAATAAAGATCCGCTGTGCCCATACCCAATTATCCCAAGCCTTTTGCCAAACAACTCCTCTCTTTTGCTGCGCGTAAACTGCAATAAATGCAATAAAGCCAATTCTGCTACACTTCGGGTATGCGCATAACTACTGCCAAAGACAGCTATCCCCGCCTTGGCAAATTTTTGGTGGGTTTCGGTTTGAACCGATTCGCCCCAAACCCCAATTGCTAATACCCTATTCTTAGGGTCGAGAATAAATTTATTTAAACTTGCATGGGTGGCATTTTCAAAGGCAGGATCATAAATTAGTACATTTACCGCTGCCGCATTCTCACTCCGCTTTAATTGCCCAAAAGAGCCATACTTCTCAACCTGATAACCTTCGCGCTTAAATAATGCTTCTGCCTGCCAAGTGTTGGAGCCTATTAGGGAAGCGCGTATGCGCGATTTTGGATACGAAATAGACATGGGTAAATGCTGCCTAAATAATATCTCATCTAAACTAGGCGCCACTTTAGCCGCTCTAGCAATTACGCTTGGCCTACTTATGTTTTCTGTATAGGCATAAAAGTCATTGGCCATACCCGATTCAAACACTTCAAAATCAGTAAAACCATCCCCAATCATTATCACGTTTCCACTAAGTTTAAGTTGTTTTAATAACTTTACTTTTCCTTTCTCTTGGGATAAAAAATTGGATTCGTCTGCCCCTATAATATTGTTCTTTTTGTCATAAATAAAAGTATTGGCAAACACACAACTTGCATCAATATGATACGACTTTACAATCGGTTCAATAAACTCCTTAAAACCCCCAGAAATAATTAATATCCTTCCTTTGTGTGCCTTAAAAAATGGCTTGTTCTTAACAAAAGAAGGACTTACTCGCTTCCTGAGTTTATTTACCAATAAATTAATGTGATATTTCTTTGCAGATAATAAGGCAATTCGTGCTTTAAGCGATTTGCCGAAAGGCATCTTGCCCTCCATTGCCAGGTCTGTTAATTGCTTTATTTTTTCAATTAAATTGTCCCGTTCTGGATCATTCTCTAAACTAATGGCTGCTAACTCTTCCATGGCCTCCACTTGCGTGAAGGTGCTGTCAAAGTCAAATACATACCATGTTTCCTTCAAATCAATTCTTTAGGAATTTTTGCACGATCATGCCCTTGTCTGTTTGAGCATAAAGGACATATAAACCATTGCCTAAATTACTAACATCTATGCTACTTTGCAAGATGCCGCCTTCTTGCGCTAATCTTCCGCTCAAATCATAAATTTTATATTCAGTCGGGTTTACGCCTCCAATGTACAAAACGCTGCTTGTAGGTATTGGATATAAACGATAATCATGCACACTTAACTTTGGCAATCCAATGCCCAACCCATCATAATCAATGATAACACGTAATAGGTCTTGGCCATTAATTAAATTAGCACTTGTTACACCTTGTAAGTTTCCTAACTTAACTACAAATTCCTTCTTTCCCCAAAAAGTGCTATTAAGGGTGAAATTGTAACTAATTTTCTTGCGATTAGAAGAATCAAAAATATTTGTACCTACAGGGAAAATCCACTTTGAGGTGCTCATATTAAAATCTATACCAGCCCTCGCAGACCCATCGATAACAAAAATATCAGCACCTACACCAAATTCAAGTGTATCATTGTTTTCTGGCCACACTAATAATAATAGATGTGCCTTAGGGTCATTTACATTCCAATTATCATAATCTGCTTGGCCAAAACCAAACCTGGTTTGTGCATCCGCGCTAAAGGCAAGAATAACTACAGAAGCTATCAGTATAAATTTTTTCATACAAGTTTATTTTGAATCAATCGCAAAAATCAGAATTACAAGTTTAACAATTTATTTGATGTAAAAAAATCCAATTAGGTTGCAAAACAAGCTTTTGCCTAATTATTTTTTTGCTTTGATAACAATAACCAAACGCTGGCCAATATAAACCACGTCATTTTCAAGATTATTGGTTGCTCTTATATCTTCTGTGCTCAACCCATAAATTCTTGAGATTTGAAAGAGGGTTTCGCCTTGTCGCACAATATGAACACCTGGGGTACTTTGCGCTTCCTTGGTGTCTGCACTTGTGATAGCAGGATTGATAATCAATCGCTGACCAGCCTCAATAGCATCTGTTGGCAATAAATTCAGATACATGATTGCATCCACCCTAATTCCATACTTCTTACCAATACTATAAAGTGTTTCGCCTTTCTGAACTGTATGAAAAAAACTTAGGTTTTCCTTGAAATCATGCGTGCTGTCTTGCAAATTCAAAGCTTCAACGGGCTTACTCGTCTCAATATTCAATTGGGTATTCTCGTAAACTTTATTGTTATACGTTGTATCAATTTTTACTGGTTCAGAAACTTGAGCCGTATCTTTGTGCATAACCACCTCTATAATAGTCGCTGTAACCAATTTAGGTGCAACCTCACGCTTATTCTTTAAATTTATTATCTCGCCTAAGGCAGGCTGTTGCCCTAAAGTTATCAGGTTTCTTTCAAGCAGCTTATCTAGTCTAATGGCATATCGCTGGCTAATCCAATACATGGTTTCTGTGCCACTAACCGTGTGAAATGATGAATCCGATTTTTGTTTCTTGGATTTTAAGTAAACAGTATCTCCTTCCTTACAAACAGCGTCCTTTTCCAAATCATTAAATCTGTAAAGTTGATAAACCTTTAAATCATAATTCAAGGCAATTTGAGCAAAACTCTCATTCGCCTTCGCTATAACACCTGGCACTCCATTGTTTGTAAATTCTTTACCATGGCCTTTTACAATTTCTGCTTTGTCTTCTTTTAACTCCCTATCTTCCTCTTCACTCAATTTTACCCCATCAAACCGATGTAACTTATGCCTATCTATAAAGGTAATCAACAATTCAGCATACTGCGGATTAGTAGCGTACCCAGCCTTTTTTAAACCATAGGCCCATTCCTTATAATCTGTTCGGTCTAAATCAAATAAAAAAGCATACCGCGGATTATTCATTAAAAAATCAGAATGGTCTCTATAACTATCAATGGCAGCCTCATATTTTCTAAAACATTCTTGGGGCGCATCATCGTCCTCATAAATGGTTTTACCTGTCCAGGTCTTTTTACACTTAATGCCAAAGTGGTTATTAGCCTCCATAGCCAATCTGCTGTTTCCATTTCCACTTTCCAAAATTCCTTGGGCCAAGGTTATACTCGCAGGAATTTTACTCCTATACATCTCATCCACTGCAATAGCGCTATACTTTTCAATATATTGCTCCACTGTTTGTTTAGGTAAAACAGGTGGCTTAACTGTAATTGTATCGGTTTGACCCAACAATAACAGGGGCATTAGACAGCTGAAAATAATTATGACTTTGTTTTTTATCACCACCCACAAAAGTAATATTGTAAATTTGGCCGCCCACAGGCATTTTCTCACAATATTATTACGATGTACACTTTAATAAGCAATCTATAAACGGTTTCAACTAGCTATTTACATTGGAGATATCAAAAAAATACCTATCAAAAGCACCAACAGAAGTTTTTCTGCTATTCGCCTTTATATTGGTAATGATGCTAGGCTTCTCCAATCGACAAGAATTTATTAACGCAGATGCAAAAGGATACTACGATTATCTTCCCTCTGCTTTTTTACATAAAGATTTAGATCGTTTCCCGAAATCTACGCAAGATTTCCCCGAAACATACCATAGAATAGAAACCTTATTTGATAATTACAACCAAATTGATGGCTTCAAGGTAAATAAATACACTTGTGGCACTGCTATTTTTGTTTTTCCATTCTTTTATCCACTCCAACAATTTCGAATGCTTCAAGGCTATGTGGATTCTGGCTATGAACTTCCTTATCAAGTTATAGTGCTAATTGCTGCCCTTACTTGGTTCCTAATAGGCCTTTTTTATATTCGGAAAACCTTATTACTCCATTCAATTGACCGCCTTAGCATTTTCCTTTGCCAATTTGCTATTGTATTCGCTACACCTTTTACACATTATGCTTGGTTTGATGCTGGATATAGCCATGTTTTTTCATTTGCTGCAATTTCAATCTTTGTTTATTCTGTAAGTGCCTTTCTTAAGGGTTCAAGCTTTAAATACTTTACCGCTGCCTCCCTGTTCTTCGGTTTAATTATAATTCTTAGGCCAATTAATTTGCTAGTGCTTTTTGCTATTCCCTTGCTTATTGAAAAATCAACCCTAAATGGTTTTAGTATAAAAATGCTAAAAACAAAATGGAAATTGGTTTTACTTTCTCTGTTTATAATGTTAATGCCCGCGATATTACAAAGCATTCTTTGGTATATACAAACTGGCAAATTTATCCTTTATAGCTATCAGAATGAGTTCTTTGATTTTCTAAATCCTCAACTGGTAAATATTTGGTTTAGTTATCAAAAGGGCTTGTTTATTTATACCCCTATATTATTGCTGTTTTTTGTTTTGACCCTAAGTCAAAATTTTAGTAAAAATGCCTTTTTCAGCTTGTATTTCATCTCTTACTTCATAGCCATTTCTTATATATTTAGCGCTTGGTGGAGTTGGTTTTATGGCAGTTCTTACGGGCAAAGGGTTTTCTTGGATTATTTACCCATACTAATTCTCCCCATTAAACTCATCCAACATAAAGGGAAACAAATTTATCGTCTTTTATTAGGCCTTATTCTAACGCTAACCATAGGCTTAAACCTGCTTCAAACTTGGCAATACCAGCATTATATTTTGCATTGGGACCAAATGAACAAATCAAAATATTGGCTGGTGTTTTTGCGAACTTCAAACCCATATATGGGTTGGGTTTGGAAAGAGAAATCGGGTGAGCCCAAAACCAAATATTATTCTCCTCATAAAGAAATCAATTATAAATCAAATGGGCTATTTGCAGATACCATTCTAACCACGCAAGGCATTCATTGGAAGGCTTTGGAAAATAATGGCGAAATGCGCTTATCCTTAAGCCACCATTTTCCGCATGAGTTTAAAGGTGAAATTGCTGTTTTTGCGATTGATACCATAACTCAAGAAAAACTCTTTTGGGAGCAAAAGCAGCTCCTCCAATTCTGCAACGGAACTCCAGGTACTTTACAAATTGGCGACTATTGGTTCAAACCGAAACCTCAAAAACCTCTTGAATCTACCAAATGCTATATTGTAGTCTATAAATTAGATAAAACAGATTCATTAATAAAACTTAAAACGCAAATTGTCCCGTCATTCCAATAGATATCACTTTGTTTGCCCTAAGATTAATAGTTGATATATTCCTTATTTTTGCTTTACCACCTTTATTGTATAAATTTGTTCTTTATAATTTTATGACAATTTAAAGGAGAATCAAATCTCTTTAAGCCTTCATTCTACGTTACTGATTAAAAACTTATGTTGCGAATAAAACTCTTATTAATACCCTTCCTTTTGTTGGGTATTGCACCGCTAATTTTAAAAGCACAACTGCAAAAAAAACCAATTTGGGAACTCAAAACTTCTAAACAAGAAGTTAAAATTGGTGATGAACTCGAACTCATTTTTACCAGCAAAATCCAAAAAGATTGGTACATGTATTCTTCAGATTTTAGCGAATCTGTTGGCCCGGTTGTGGCTCGATTTGATTTTGAAAAACACCCTAGCTACCAATTAATCGGGAAAATTAAACCTGTTGGCAATCACAAATATTTCGACGAAGTTTTTGAAGGAGAAGTCTCTACTTTTAAAGACAAGGCCGAGTTTAGACAAAAGGTAAAAATCCTAAAAGCTAATCCTATTATTAAAGTTGCACTTGAGTTTCAAGAATGTTCTCAAATTACGGGCATGTGCGTGTTGTTTGATGATGAACTTCAGTTTAAAAACATTAAAGTAATTGACAATAGTAATAACCACAAAACCGAAACCACTAGCCCCTTACCCATTGATACCACTCAGTCAATTAGCATTGAAAACAAACCAGATACCAATCTTAAAGCTGCGGTTATTTCTTCAGATAGCACCATAATCAAGGCAAAATCTGTTAGTGGCAGCGACCAAGAATCATTGCTAGCTTTCTTATTGTTCGCCTTCTTTGGAGGATTAGTGGCGGTGGTTACACCCTGTGTGTTTCCTATGTTACCCATGACTGTTACCTTTTTCACAAAGCGCAGTGAGACCAGAAGCCTAGCACTAAAACGAGCATTTGGATTTGGTCTCAGCATTGTGGGGATTTATGCCTCGCTAGGACTAGTTTTTGGCGTTTTTGGTTTGGGTGAAGATTTTGGCAATGCCCTAAGCACACACTGGATTCCTAATGTTCTTTTCTTTGTTGTTTTTATAGTGTTTGCAGCCAGCTTTCTTGGCATGTTCGAAATTACTTTACCACATCAATTCGTTAACCAGGTAGACAGCAAAAGTTCTATGGGCTCTTTTCTAGGTGTTTTCTTTATGGCATTTACCCTTGTGCTTGTTTCTTTCAGTTGTACAGGGCCTATTGTTGGCTCCTTGCTGATTGAGGCTGTTGGCGGTAAGTTTTTAAAGCCCGCACTGGGTATGGCCGCCTTCGGCGCCGGACTAGCCGCTCCCTTTACCTTTTTTGCCATCTTTCCTTCATGGCTTCAAAACCTACCAAAATCTGGTGGTTGGCTTAATTCTGTAAAGGTAGTTCTTGGCTTTCTTGAACTTGCACTTGCGTTTAAATTCCTCTCCATCCCAGACCAAACATACCACTGGGGACTATTAGATAGAGAAGTTTATCTCGCCATCTGGATTGTTATTTTCTTTTTACTTGGATTATACCTACTAGGCAAACTAAGATTTGCCCACGATGATGAAGTAAAAAGCATAAGCGTACCTAGGCTTTTTATGGCAATTGCTACTTTTACCTTTGTGCTATACCTATTTCCCGGCTTATTTGGCGCACCACTTAAAGCATTAAGCGGCTACCTGCCCCCACAAGAAACCCTCGATTTCGACCTTAGCAAATCAAGGGCTCAACACCAAAACAATACTGAAGATTTAGGCTTGGTAAAATACAAAGATATCCTGCCACGTATGCCGCATAGTCTTAATGGCTTCTACGACTACAAACAAGCCTTAGCATATGCAAAAAAAGTTAACAAGCCCATTTTCATTGATTTCACAGGACATGGTTGCGTAAACTGTCGCGAAATGGAACAAAACGTTTGGAGCGACCCTACTGTACTAAAAAGATTGCAAGAAGACTATGTGATGTTAGCATTATACGTAGATGACAAAACAGAATTGCCGGCCTCAGAATGGTACACCAGCCTAAGAGATAACAAAGAGAAGAAAACCATTGGCAAACAAAATGCTGATTTACAAATCACAAAATACAATGCCAACGCCCAACCTTACTATGTTTTAATTGATGCAAATGAAAAGGTTTTGGTTGAACCGAAGGCATACGACCTCGAGGTTCAAAACTTTGTGAATTTTTTAGATGCTGGTAAATCCGCCTTCAAAACTACCAAACCATGAGCGTTAAACAACATTTTATAGAAGCACAAAGTGTTTTAACAAGTTTTTTATCCGACGAATCCAATTTCGAAAAAATAGAAACAGCGGGAGAAATCATGGTAAACTCCCTCAAAAACGGAGGCAAAATCCTAAGCTGCGGCAACGGCGGCAGTATGTGCGATGCCATGCATTTTGCCGAAGAGCTTACTGGAAAATACAGAAATGATAGACCTGCAATTGGTGCAATTTCAATGAGCGATGCAAGTCATATTGCGTGTGTAGGAAATGATTATGGTTACGATTATATCTTTAGCAGATACCTTCAAGCCGTAGGGCGTCCAGGCGATGTGTTGCTAGCGATTTCTACTAGTGGCAACAGTAAAAATGTTCTCAAAGCAATGGAAGTTGCCAAAGAGCTTAATATAAAAGTAATTGGCTTAACGGGCAAAGATGGTGGCAAAATGGCCGGCAACTGCGAGGTTGAGATACGCGCACCCCATACACCTTATGCAGATAGAGCGCAAGAAATTCATATCAAATGCATTCATGCCCTTATTGATTATATAGAACAACACCTCTTCTAAGCGCATATTTGCAAATCCAATCTCTATCCTTTAGGTTTGATTTTCTAAATCAAACCTGGTGAACCTAAAATCCCTCTTCAGAAAAAAAACCATTGCAGATATTCAGCGCGACCACGATGCACTTGCTGAAAGTGGTGGAGCCCTTCACAAAACTTTAGGCTTTAAAGACCTAACAGCAATGGGAATTGCTGCTATTATTGGCGCTGGAATATTCTCAACAATTGGAAATGCTAGCTTTCACGGTGGCCCAGCAGTAACAACCCTTTTTATTTTTACCGCTATTGCGTGTGGATTTTCTGCCCTTTGCTATGCAGAGTTTGCCTCTGTCATTCCTATCAGCGGTTCAGCCTATACTTATGCTTATGCTGCTTTTGGGGAAGTCGTAGCCTGGATAATTGGCTGGGCCTTAATTGTAGAATATGCCATTGGAAATATAGTTGTTGCAATTAGCTGGAGCGACTATTTTACAGGCTTACTAGCCGGACTGGGTATTAATATCCCAACTTATCTAAGTATGGATTATTTAAGCGCCTTCAACGGCAGCAAAGAGGCCGCCTCATTGTTAGCCTCTAATCAAATAATCCCCTCAAACTTGTTGGAAGCCGCCAACGCTTGGAGTCTTGCACCCGAATTAGGTGGATTCAAAATTATTCTAGATTTGCCCGCTCTAGCCATCGTAATTGCAATTACTTGGTTAATTTTTAGAGGGGTTAAAGAAACTAAAAACGCCAGTAATATTATGGTGGGCCTAAAATTAATAGTGGTAGTTATGGTTATTGTAGTGGGCGCGTTTTATGTTAACCCAGAAAATTGGAGCCCATTTGCACCAAATGGATTAGCTGGTGTACTTAAAGGTGTTTCGTCTGTATTCTTTGCCTACGTAGGTTTTGACGCCCTTGCGACAACCGCCGAAGAATGCAAAGACCCAAGAAAGGATCTCCCTAAAAGCATGATAGCCTCACTCATTATTTGCACCGTGCTCTATATTTTAATTGCACTCGTGTTAACAGGGATGGTAAATTATACAGAACTTGGTGTAGGCGACCCACTTGCCTTTGTTTTTGAAAAAGTAAACCTGCCGTGGATGCAAGGAATTGTTGCCGTAAGCGCCGTTATCGCCATGGCAAGCGTACTGTTGGTGTTTCAAAACGGCCAACCCCGTATTTGGATGACCATGAGCCGAGATGGACTCCTTCCTAAAAAATTCTCCGCCATTCATCCCAAATATAAAACACCTTGGTTTGCTACCATAATTACTGGAATTATGGTAGCTGTTCCAGCTCTTTTCATGAATTTAAAAGAAGTAACAGACCTCTCTAGTATTGGTACCTTGTTTGCTTTTGTACTTGTAAACGCAGCAGTTATTGTGATGGAAAGCCACAAAAGCGAATACCACACTGGCTTTAGAGTTCCATATATCAATGGAAAATACATAGTCCCAATTCTTTTCTTGTTAGGCGCTACTATTACCCTGTATTTTAACCCAAACTTTATTTCAAACCTGTTTTCAGCAAATGAATGGTGGCACAAAATTCCAGTTTATGGTTTTTTAAGTATTTGTATTGTTGTAAGTTACTTAAGTTTTAAAAGAAATTTTTCCCTTATCCCGGTGCTTGGCCTTACCAGTAATTTTTACCTAATGACAGAATTAGGCCTGAGCAACTGGATAGGATTTAGCGTTTGGCTAGCCGTTGGCTTAGTTATTTACTTTAGCTATGGTAAATTCAAGTCCAATTTAAATGTTTCGGTTTGAACCTAACCCTTTATCTCCTAAATCTAACCACTCAACACCTCTTCTATAAACTTTGTCGTTTTCAACTTGATTTATACTTGCGCGCAAGTAGCTTTGCGCAGCTTTAAAACCAATATGTTACACAAATTATTGTTACCTATCTCGTTTGTTTGCTTGCTGCTTGTATCAAACAATCTATCGGGTCAAACCAAAAACTTTACCATAAGTGGTAATATTACAGATGCCAAAAACGGAGAAGAACTCATCGGTGCCTCCATTGCAATTCCTGCACTAAAAACAGGCACATCTACAAACGCATACGGCTTTTATTCGCTTAGTTTACCCCCTGGAAATTACAAAGTTGAAATAAGTTATGTTGGCTACGAAACCGTTATTAAAGAGGTCGAATTAAATCAAAACATCAAATTAAATCTAGAATTAAAAGAAGGCCAAAAAGCGCTTAAAGAACTCGTTGTCCAATCAGATAAGATTAGCAATAGCAACGTTACTCAGAACAAGATGAGTGTGGTTAAAATTGATGTGAAACAAGTTAAAAAAATTCCAATTTTACTAGGTGAGGTAGACATTATAAAAGCCATCCAATTACTGCCTGGTGTGCAAGCCGCAGGCGATGGATCTACCAACTTTATTGTGCGAGGTGGCAATATAGACCACAACCTTGTTCAATTAGATGAAGCTGTGGTGTATAACCCTTCACACGTACTTGGTTTCTTTTCAACTTTTAATGGAGATGCAATTAAAGATTTTGAACTTTATAAAGGTGGGATTCCTGCTCAATACGGCGGAAGACTCGCTTCTGTTTTAGATGTTCACATGAAAGATGGAAACTCAAAAAAGTTTGGCGCCAGCGGTGGCATTGGTATTCTTTCCTCCAGGCTTACACTAGAGGCTCCAATTATTAAAGATAAATCCTCTTTCTTAATAAGCGGCAGAAGAAGTTACTTCGATCTTTTCTTCCCACTTTCCGACCAACTATCTCAAGTTACTGCATACTTTGGCGACCTTAACGTTAAGCTAAATTATGAGTTGAGTGATAAAGACAAGCTCTACTTAAGCGGCTATTTTGGAAGGGATGATCTTGCTTTTGGTGGCGCTTTTGGCTTTGGATGGGGTAACTATACTGGTACCCTCAGATGGAACCATATTTTTAACAGCAAATTATTTGTAAATACTAGTTTAGTTTACTCTAGATACAACTACAATTTTGATATTAACATTAGTGAAAATCTAAATTTTACAAGAACAAACTACATCGACGATATCAACCTTAAAGTAGATGGCAGTTATTTTCTTAATAATAAAAATATTATCAAATTTGGGGTCAAGGCCAATAGGTACGAATTCCTTCCTGGAAAGATAGATCCAATTAAATCAGCCTCAATAGTAGACCCACAATCGCTTCCTGTGAAAAATGCGCTTGAGCAAGATTTATATGCCTCTCACGCTACTAAAATTGGTGCACGAATTTCCTTGGATTATGGTGCACGAATTTCTATTTTCTCTAATACAGGTGGTCGCGCCATTAACTATGTTGGCGGTAACCCTACCTTTTTAGAAAATGGCCAAATCAAAGAAAGTGCTATTGATGCCCTAAATCCATATAATAATTATGCATCTGGCGAGGTGTTTAATACTTATGTTGGCTTTGAACCAAGGTTGAATTTTACCTATATGCTAAATGATAAAAGCTCTGTAAAAGGCTCCTACAATAGAATGTATCAATACATGCACCTTATTCAAAACATTACTGCAAGCATTGGACAAGAGTTTTGGACACCAAGTGATAATTATATTAAACCACAAATGGCCGACCAATATGCCATCGGATATTTTAGAAATTTCTTCGAAAATAAACTTGAGTTCTCTGTCGAAACCTATTATAAAAACCTTAAAAACACAGTAGAACTTAGGGAGGGCGCAGATATTCAATTTAATGAGGCTATAGAAGCTCAAGTAGTTGCTGGTCAAGGCAGGGCTTATGGTGTTGAGTTTTTTGCCAGAAAACAAAGCGGTAATACAACAGGCTGGCTTGGGTATACAATTGCTAAATCTGAACGCAGAGCTGATAATGTAAACCAAGGTCAATGGTACAACTTTAGATTCGACAGAACACATTATTTTACCTTTGTCTTGAATCAGAAAATTAATGAGCGAGTTAGCATTTCTGGGAATTTCATTTATGCCACAGGTGAAGCTTTTACGCAGGCAAGTCAACGATATTCAATTTTTGGTGGCGAACAGCCTTCCATCTTTTATGGCGAAAGAAATAATGCACGATTCCCTAATTACCATAGAGCCGATGTTTCCTTGACTCTTGGGCGTAAAAAAATACCAGGTAAAACCTATAAAAACGAAAGTGATTGGGTTTTTTCAATCTATAATTTATACGGGCGTAAAAACGCCTATACCCTCAGCTATGCTAACGACTTAGATACAGGGGTGCCAATTATTTACAAGTGGTATCTTTTTACAATCGTTCCATCTGTTACTTATAACTTTAAATTCTAATATTTATGAAATTTCGTATAATTATATTCTCGCTTTTTTCGATTTTGATAGTTTCTTGCAAAGAAAAAATTGCAATTGAAATTCCTAATGCCGAGCCATTACTCGTTGTTGAGAGCGAAGTAACCACAGAAATGGATAGCTCTTTTGTAAAGCTTAGCCTAAGTAGCAATTATTATGGTTCAGGCGCCTATCCCATTGTTAAAAATGCGGTGGTAAGTGTAAACAATGTGCCCTTTATTTACAATGAAACGCTTAAAGTTTATAAACCAGCAAATGGATTTATTGGTGTTAAAAACAATGTCTACAAATTGAATATTACTCATAATGCTAAGGTATACACAGCCCAAAGCACTTTAGAGCCGATGTTTAGAGTTGACTCCATTTTTCAAACTTGGAAAGGCCCAGAGTTGGGAGGTGCAATCCCTGCGGGTTGGTCTATTAGTTATGCCGGTTTTGATGATAGACCACAAATAAAATACACCTATTTTGTAAGCGGCGTTTATAGCGATAGCCTTCAACAGGATTCTTTTAATGTTGATAAAATTACTTTCGATAATAGTATAACCCCTGTTAATGAACCTTATGCCTTCGAACTTCCTTTTTCTAGGTTTGAAAGTGGTAAAATATTCTTAGCCATTTTTAGGTCAATTGATAAAAACATGTACAACTTTATTAATGCCTATAATAATGCCGACCCCAATATTCCCGGACCGTTTCAGTCGCCACCAGCCAATTTACCTACCAATTTAACAAACGGAGCTGTTGGCTATTTTGCAGCCTATGATGTGGTTAGAAAACGATATACCGTAAAATAGTAAAACCTTAAGATTATTTTTAGAATATTATATCTGATTAACCGTTTGCATAGCATAGTTTTGTGCAAATGAGAATGCGAATAATATATCTATTTCTTGCTAGCCTTTTTATTCAAACAAATGTGTCGGGTCAAACCGACTCTACAGAAGAGGAGGAAAGCCCTATACCTTGGGTTAAAGCCTCAGAAGAGGGTAAATACCGATTGGGAATTAAAATGGGCCTCAATTTCACCTCAATTTATGGCAGCTATCCAATTGATAAGGGTTTAATGCTGGGCGTGTTGGGTGGTGGTTTTGGTCGTGTTAATTTTTCAAAATTAGTAAGCCTTCAACATGAGTTTTTAATCACCTTTCGGGGCGCAAATTTTAGCGGGAATAGTCCTGATATTGGGGCCATTAAAATTTTATATCTAGATTTTCCTGCCATTATAATGCTGAAGCCCGGTCCTAAGAGCTTACATAGGTTTGGCGCTGGCATGCAATATAGCCATGCTTTAAATAGATTGGTTTTTCAAGATAATAATTCTTTCCCTACGGAAGGTTTTGTACCATTAGATAAAAACGATTGGGCAGTTGTTACTGCATATCAATACCAATTAGAATATATTGCCTTTCAAATTGCCCTAAAGGGCGGATTAAGAAATTTAAACCTTGGTGGAACTTGGCCAGGAAATATAACAAATAAATCAGGTAGCATGCATAACTTTGCCCTCGAATTTAACCTGATATTTTAATATGTTTACTTTAGATAAGCTTGTTGCTGAAATCAATAAAAAACAATCCTTCTTATGCGTAGGTCTTGATACAGATTTATCAAAAATACCAAGCCATCTTCTCTCAGAACCAGACCCAATTTTTGCCTTTAATAAAGCAATTATAGATGCTACTGAGCCTTTCTGTGTTTCTTATAAAATTAATACCGCATTCTTCGAGGCAAGCGGCGCTGCTGGTTGGGAATCCATGCAACGTACTTTTGATTATATTCCTAATAATTGTTTCAAAATTGCGGATGCTAAAAGAGGTGATATTGGTAATACCAGTAACCAATATGCCAAAGCGTTCTTTGAAACGCTTAATGCAGATGCTGTAACCTTAGCACCTTATATGGGTAATGATTCAATTGCACCCTTTTTCGATTATAAAGGCAAATGGGGTATCGTTTTGGCTTTAACCTCAAATCCTGGTAGTGCAGATTATGAACAAAAAATTGTAGGTGATAAATTCTTATTCGAACATGTGGTGGAAAATACCTGCAAAATAGGATCAACCCAAAATCTAATGTTTGTTGTTGGGGCAACAAAACCAGAAGAATTTGAACTAATAAGAAAACATGCACCTAATCATTTCCTTTTAGTGCCTGGAGTTGGGGCGCAGGGTGGTAGTTTAAAAGAAGTAGTAAAATACGGTTTGAACCAAAATGTAGGGTTATTAATTAACGCCTCAAGAAGTATAATTTATGCCTCAAATAGAAATGATTTTGCACAACTAGCGGCCCAAGAAGCAAGCAAAATGCAACAAGAAATGGCTTTCTTATTGGCCTAACTTTTTAGTTATCTGGCTATTTTTTGATTGTCTTTCATTTGATTGTTTGAAATTCCTACATTTATCCATTAATTGCGTAAATATCAAACTACTCAACTTATGGAATGGGTTAAAATCCTAAAGTGCACGCTTACCGCAAATGATTTACGTGTACTTGCAGCAAATGAAATTTCGTCAATTAATGAATTAAGCAAAAATCAAGCGCTTTGGCATGTAAACGGCACCTTAGTTGATTATCCAATTGAATCTGCCCTAATATCTTCAGATGGTACTTATGTTTACCCTATTATCAAAGGAATTGTTGTACTTTTATCTGATTTAGCTATTGTATCTGACAAAAGTAAAATTCTAGGAGAAAGTCTAATTGCAGATAAAAAACTGGTACAAAACTTCTACAACGATAGAGGCTGGTCTAAAGAAGAGGAAGGCGACTATGAAGACGCTATTATTTTTGAAGACCTTAGGCCGATGTCTGCCGATTACCTAAAAGATTGCCATAAAAGAGTAAAAAGGTATTTGCATGATACTGGAACTTACATGTTAGATGCTGGCTCAGGCGCACTTCAATACACTGATTATTTGCAATATTCCGAAAACTATAAGTACAGAATTTGCGCTGATTTATCTTTTCAAGGATTACAAGAATGTAAACGAAAATTAGGGGATAAGGCTATCTGCTTGCTATGCGACTTAACCAAATTACCCATTAAAGACGGAGTTGCTGATGGATTTGTTTCTTTAAACGTAGTTTATCATATTCCCAAGGATGAACAAATAAATGCAATTGCAGAAATGTATCGAGTGCTAGCAAAAAATGGAAAAGGTGTGGTGGTTTATGACTGGTATAAACACTCCATTTTAATGAACGTTACCCTTTTACCCTTTAGAGCGTTTGAATTCTTTAGACACAGGATTAAGGCCCTTTTTGCTAAAGCTGCAGGTCAAAGCAAACCTCAAAAGATGCTTTATTTTCATGCACACCCTTATGAATACTTCAAAGCCAACATGCCAATGCCGTTTAAACTAGCTGTTTGGCGTGTAGTTAGCGTTCCTTTCATGAAAGTTTATTTACATCCATTTTTATTTGGGAAACAACTTTTAAAGCTGATATGGAATTGGGAGGAAAAACATCCGGAATATACAGGCAAAAATGGAGAATATCCATTGTTCTATTTTGAGAAATAAGACATAAAAAAAGCGCCTGTGGCGCTTTTTTTTATTTTTTACCAGCCTAATATCCAAGCAAATATTAGCGGGGCAACTATTGTTGCATCGCTTTCTACGATAAACTTAGGTGTATGAATATCTAACTTTCCCCAAGTGATTTTTTCATTTGGAACTGCACCACTATAAGAACCATAAGACGTTGTTGAATCGCTAATTTGACAGAAATAACTCCAAAATGGAATGTTTTCCATTTCCATGTCCTGGTACAACATAGGCACCACACAAATAGGAAAATCTCCTGCAATACCACCACCTATTTGAAAAAAACCAATGCCTTTTCCTGCTGAATTTTTAACATACCAATCTGCTAGCCAAGCCATGTACTCTATACCAGACTTCATTGTGCTAGCCTTAATTTCGTTCTTAATAACATAAGATGCAAAGATATTTCCCATAGTAGAATCTTCCCAACCAGGAACCACCATTGGGAGGTTCTTCTTGGCTGCTGCAAGCATCCAACTATCTTTAGGATCAATTTCATAATATTGCTCTAATTCACCACTGAGTAAAATTTTATACATGTACTCGTGCGGAAAAAATCTTTCACCTGCAACATCTGCATCTTTCCAAATTTTGTGAATATGCTTTTGCAATCTCCTAAATGCTTCTTCTTCTGGTATGCATGTATCTGTTACTCTATTGAAATGGTTTTCCAATAAATCCCATTCATCCTGTGGACTTAAATCTCTATAGTTTGGCACTCTTTTATAATGAGAATGAGCAACTAAATTCATAATATCTTCTTCTAAATTAGCTCCAGTACAAGATATAATAGCAATTTTATCTTGTCTAATCATTTCTGCCAGTGATTTTCCTAACTCAGCTGTGCTCATTGCCCCAGCTAAAGTCACCATCATTTTACCACCCTCTAAAAGATGTGTCTCATATCCTTTTGCTGCATCAACTAATGCAGCTGCATTAAAATGTTTGTAATGAGATTCAATAAAATTACTAATTGGTCCTTTATTCATTTTGTTTAATTTATATGCTTTCAAATTGTTTCAAAAATCTAGTGTCATTGCTAAAGTAGGTCCTTAAATCCTTCACCTCAAATTTAAGCATTGCAATTCTTTCAATACCCATCCCAAAAGCAAAACCAGTATATTTTTCAGGATCAATATTACTAGCTTTTAACACGTTTGGATCAATCATTCCGCAGCCTAAAATTTCTAACCAACCTGTATACTTGCAAACATTACATCCTTTTCCCTTGCAAAGTAAGCAACTAATATCCATTTCAGCGCTTGGTTCAGTAAATGGAAAATAACTTGGTCTGAACCGAACATTAATGTCATTTCCAAATAGTTGTTGAACAAAATAAAAAAGTGTTTGCTTTAAATCAGCAAAACTTACCTTCTCATCAATATAAATTCCTTCAATTTGATGGAAGAAACAGTTAGCTCTTGCAGAAATTGCTTCGTTCCTATAAACCCTACCTGGCATAATTGCCCTAATTGGCGGGTTTTGATTTTCCATTAATCTTACTTGTACACTGCTTGTATGCGTTCTTAATGCAATTTCCTCAGCAATGAAAAAAGTATCTTGCATATCTCTTGCTGGATGGTTTTCAGGGAAATTTAAAGCAGAAAAATTATGCCAATCGTCTTCAATTTCTGGCCCATCTTCATATACAAATCCTAAACGCTTAAAAATTTCTACAATCTCATTTTCTACAATTGCTAATGGATGTCGAGATCCTGCAAAGTCAACTTCTGAGGGTAAGGTTAATTCAATTTCTGATTTTGTATTTTTTAATTTGTCAGATGAAAATTTATTGTTTGCCTCATCAAATTTTTCCTGCGCTTTATTTTTAAGAACATTTAGTTTTTGACCAATTTCCCTTTTGTATTCATTTGGAATAGATTTAAATTCTTCAAACAAATCATTAAGCTCTCCTTTCTTAGATAAGAACTGTAGCCTAAACTGCTCTGTCTGCTCTATTGCTTTAATTTCAAAGGATTCTATTTTATTTAATAAAGCTTCTAGACGTTCTTTCATGAGTTGATTTTCTTTTTGTCAAAGGTATTATTCATTCTTAGTACGCGCAATAGTTTTCAACCAACATTAGAAGTATTAATTTAAATAATTATATATATGTTATATAGTAATAGAGATGTTAGTTTGGTTGATAATTATTTTTAGAGGTATTTGTTTATTGACTTATAAGTTTTAATTAACATTTTCTTAACTTATTAAGCTATTGTAAATTAATATTTTATATTTTTATGTTTATTACTTTTTTGAATATTATTTCGTGATTTGGGATAAATGTCGCACTTGATTTGTGTGTATATGAGACCATATTATCCCCAAGTAGTAAACAGTAATTCACATTGGTTTTCTATTAATTTTGATTTGTGGATGTTACTCTAGTTTATTAACACTTTTTATAATCAAAAGTGGAAAATGTCGCATTATCTATTTATTATAAACTACTGATATTTAATTAATTAGTAAATCATTTTCGGTTAGTATTATTTCTATGTCCCAGTATGCTTTTATATTTATTTCTTGTTCAATATACTTAATTTTTTCAGGTTGCATTTGTTTACCATAGTCACCTGTATCCCATTTCTTATTGTTATTGATATCTTTAACCAATCTTATTTTGTATTTTCCTGGTGTTATGTTCTCAATGATGTAGGATTTACTATTAATGAGTTCACTGTATATTACATTCTTAGTTTCTGTTTGATCCAATACTTCTAGTAGTAAATTTACTGGGATTTTACTAGGCAATTCTATTTTAAGTCCTCCAAATGATTCCTGCTTTAATGGAGTAATGATTTGGGCAATTCTTGTATTATATTGATTATAAATGCTTGTAATTGATGAATCTGGAACAATAATCTGATAGGAATATTTTGGTTCAAATTTATACCTTAAGTAATAATTGAAGGGATCAATTTTAATCCATGTAATTGAATCAATTTGTAAAGTGTCTTTTTTTATTGTAAATAATTGGTAATCAATATTTTGTATAGGATTTGTGCTTCTAATTATGATTGAATCATTTGGTTTGGATTGTGGAATTATACTTATTTTATTTTCCTCAATACGTTTTGATTTACCCTTTATTTTCCCATGAATTTTTAATGTATCTGTTTTATTATTTAATGTGTAAATGAATATTTGATTACTTGTGTCTTGATAATTTGATAGGTATAGATTCACTGTATCATATCCATTATTACCTTTAATATCCTGTGTAGTATAGCTTATTTTTCTATCTAGTATGCTAATATTTGCTTTTTCCTTTTGGTAAATTACAAATTGATATTTTCTTTCATTTTGTTTAATTGTATCAATTAAGTGATCTGGCTCATATTCTAAAGGTTTGAAGACTTTTAAAACTATAGAACTACTTGTAATAAGGAATTTTATATTTTCATTTAAAAAGCCTATTTTCTCTTCTTTATCAATTTCGTTGTTATTATTGATATCAATGAATGCAAATATTTCAAATTCTTTGTTAGGTAAATTGTTTAATGAAAAATTACCATTGCTGTCACTTTTCGTTATATATGATATATATTTTGAATAGATGGAACTATCTTTATATTGGGTATTGTCAGTTAATCCAATTGTTACATCAATTAAGTTTTTTTGTGATAATGCGTCAATAACTTTGCCCTGAATTGAATTTGAATCTAGATTATTTCCTGTACTTAAAACATAATTATGAGTATTTAGTAATTTTCCCTCGTGTATGTCAGCAATTGCATTTGTAAATGATATAGAATATGTGGTATTACTGTCAAGGGAGTTTGGAATAAAATCAATTAATACTTTTTTACCATTTGCCTGTATTATTGGTTTCTTTTTAGGTTTTGGTGAAATTATTATATTTCTAGCTTCTTTAATTTGAATGTACTCATCAAAATTTATAGTTATATTATTAGCACCAAAATTTCTTGCACCAGATGCTGGCTTTTCTCCTATAACTTTTGGTGCTTGTTCGTCTTTATTTCCTCCATCTGGCGGGATTTGCTGAGCACATGAGCTGAGGATAAAAAATAATACAATTGAATATATTGAGTTACTTTTATTTAGTATTTTCTTCATGCTTTACTATAAACATAATTGTCGAGTAGTTTTTTGAAAATACTGCCGATAAATTTGATATAATACCTATTATCGCTCCACTAAGCATTGCTAGTTTCTTATTTTTTTTGTGATTTTCACTTCTCATTGAAATGTAAGGTGAATCAAATAGTAAAGGTAGTTCATCTACAATTTTAAAATTATGCCTTTTCATAAGTAAATCAAATGATTGCCTATTAAAGTGCAGAAGATGTCTTGGTACATCATAACCGTCCCAATATTTATCATAATATTTTGCATCAAATGAATCTCTAATTGGTACTGCTATAAACATGGTTCCTTTTGGCTTTAATACTCTCTTTAGAAAAGTCATTCTTTCCGACAATAAATGTACGTGTTCTAAAACATGCCATTGCGTGATTACATCATAGGTATTTGCTGGTATTGCAGGTAAGTCAACTTCATTTAATACTTTAATTTGGAAGTTATTCTTGACATAAGATATTGCCTCTTCTGAAACATCTGCAGCATCATATGTAAAGGTATTATCAAGTCTTACCCCATTTATAAAGTATCCCATACCACATCCTAAATCAAGTAACTTACCATTAGAGTGATATTTCTTGATGATTCTTAATTTTTTATCAATGCTAAAGTTTCTTACTATGTCATATACTTTATACATAAAACCCATATCCTTTTTTTCATTACCTGCATGGGATATATATTTATCAGATTGGTAGTACCTTCCGATTTCCTTTTCTGTTGGTCTAGGATTTGTAAATTTTAGTGTACATATTGAACATTCATAGATGCTAAATTCTTCGCCGGTTGATACGTAATCTTGGCAAGTCAAAACCTCTCGCAAATTGTTACCTTCACATGAAGGACATTTAGTTAATTTTTCCACGCTTGCAAATTACAATTATCTTCCTAAATGTACCATTAGTATTGAAATATCTGATGGAGCAATTCCACTGATACGTGATGCTTGTCCTAGAGTTTTTGGCCTCTGTTTTATTAGCTTTTCTTTCGCTTCAAGAGATAGTGATTTTATTGCGCTAAAATCAAATGTTTCTTTGATTTGTATGTTCTCTAACCTTGTCATTTTTTCTACTAGGAGTTGTTCTTTCTCTAGATAGCCTTCATATTTCATTAATATTTCTGCAGATAATAAACTATCCTTATCACATGTATTGAATAATGCCTCGATTTCCAATGATGTATTTTTAAAGTTTTCAATATTTATCTGTGGCCTGCTAAGAATCTGAAATAATTTATAATTCTGTTTTATTTCACTCGAGCCATTATCTATTAGCATTGGATTGGCAATTTCTGGCTGAATAGAAGTTTTCTTAAAGTATTCGATAATTTGATTTGTTTTCTTAATTTTAGCTGTTACAGCTTCTATCCTTTCTTCCGAGGCTAATCCTAGTTCATAGGATTTAGTTGTTAATCTTACATCTGCATTATCTTGTCTTAGCATTAGCCTATATTCTGCCCTAGATGTGAACATTCTATAAGGCTCATCAGTGCCTTTATTTACTAGGTCATCAATTAATACGCCTATATATGCTTCCGACCTATTAAGTATGAATGGCTGTTTATTATTTATACTTTGATGTGCATTAATTCCTGCCATTAACCCCTGACAAGCGGCTTCTTCATAGCCGGTAGTTCCATTAATTTGACCAGCGAAGAATAGATTTTTTATGCTCTTTGTTTCAAGGTTTAAGTTTAATTGAGTAGGTGGAAAATAGTCATATTCTATAGCATATCCGGGTCTAAACATTTTTGCGTTTTCAAACCCTGGTATATGCCTTAGCGCTTTGTATTGTATATTTTCAGGTAATGAAGTGGAGAATCCATTTACATATATTTCATGCGTATTCCATCCTTCTGGTTCAACAAATATTTGGTGTCTTTCTCTTTCTGCAAAGCGGTTTATCTTATCTTCAATTGATGGGCAATAACGGGGCCCTAATCCTTGGATTCTTCCTGCATACATGGGCGAATCTTCAAACCCCTCTTTTAGGATATCATGGACATTTTGATTTGTATAGGTTATCCAGCAGTTTAGTTGTTTAGTTGTCTTTCTTTCGTCTTTTAAGTAGGAGAATCTTTCTGGATTTGTGTCACCCTCTTGAATTTCCATTTTTGCATAATTCAAGGTTCTACCATCAATGCGAGGAGGTGTGCCTGTTTTCATTCGTCCAGTTTCCAAACCAATGCTTCTTAGTTGTTCTGTAATTCCAGTTGCAGACTTTTCACCTATACGTCCGCCACCAAATTGTTTTGTGCCAATGTGGATTATTCCATTTAGGAATGTTCCATTAGTCAAAATAACTGATTTAGCATTTATCGTTTGACCCATTCCAGTTTTTACGCCAACTACCGTTTCTTTGTCTAATATTATCTCGCTAACCATGTCTTGCCAAAAGTCTATATTGATTGTCTCTTCAAGCAATTCTCTCCAATATTGCGTGAATAGCATTCTATCATTCTGACTTCTAGGGCTCCACATTGCTGGCCCTTTTGACCTATTGAGCATTCTAAATTGTATAGTTGATTTGTCGCTCACAATTCCAGAATATCCCCCAAGTGCATCAATCTCCCTTACTATTTGGCCCTTTGCAATGCCTCCCATTGCTGGATTGCAACTCATTTGTGCCATTTTCGTCATGTCCATGGTTATCAGCAAAACCTTTGATCCAAGGTTTGCTGCTGCTGCTGCTGCTTCACAACCGGCATGACCGGCTCCGACTACTATCACATCATATTGATCAAACATATTATTTTCTTTTATTCCACGTGGAACATGGTATTGTATAATTCAATTAATTCGTTTTCCGATCTTCTCATTTGCTCTTTTTGCTTTTTGCTTTTATCATTTAGTCCACACAAATGTAAAACACCATGTATTATTACTCGTAATGTTTCTTTCTCAATTGTTTCCTGGTTAGTTTTAGCATTATCCTCTACTCTTTCAGTGCTAATATATATATCGGCCTCTAAGGTGTTAGATATATTATCATCTCGCATATCAAAAGTAATTATATCTGTAAGATAATTGTGATTTAGAAAGTCATTATTTATTTTAAGCAAGTATTCATCCCTACAAAAGATGTAGTTTATCTGTCCTATTTTTTTGTCGTACTTATGAACCGCTTCTTTTAACCAAGACCTAATCTTTCCCTTATTAATTTTAGGTTGTACTTCAATATTAGTAAATGCTATTTTATTTAATGACATTTATATTTCCCTTAATAGTAACATAGTCATTGCCCCTTTTTATTTTTGCTTTAAAGAAGTACATACCAGTATCAACAATGTTATTCATTGAATCCTCTCCAATCCATGGTATACTTATATCATTCTTTTTATATATCATATTTCCCCATCTATCATATATTTCTACTTCACTTTGGTTAAGGTTAACCCCCTTTCCCAAGAAGGTGAACTCGCTATTAATCCCACCAATTATAATTGCATTTGGATAATAGATATCGCTCGTTTCTATAAGACATATTCTATTGCTTTGACTTATTGTATTTAATAGCTGTTCGATAGCCTCTATATAATAACAGCTAACCGCTTCAATTGGTTTGTTGATGTCTTGATATTGTGTATCTATGCCTGTGCTTCCGATTGCCGTGAAATTGATTGCTTCTGACTCGTTATTACCTGAAGATCTGTATATTATATGTTTTTCAATTGGATTGTTCCACGTGGAATAGTTTGACCATATTAGTTTATTTAGAGTTTCCTCTTTGTTTATACCCAATACAATGTTATGAGATATATTGCTTGTATCAATTGCTTGTCCGCATACGTTTTTTGCAATTAATCTATAATAGTTTATTTCAGTGTTTTTCGACTTCGTATCTTCAAAAATGTTATCATTTGTAATAATGCCAATAACTTCAAATTCCCCATTTGTATTTCTTTTTTGAACGAGTATTTCGCTGTAGTTGCTGACGCTATTTAACCTAGGTTTTATAGTTATATTATTTTTTTCATTTGAACTTACTGCCTCAATTTCTGTATTTTTTGGGTTTTGTGATTTGCCTGTGATTTGAGGATATGAAAGATTGGAACTTGAGCTTGATTGATTTGTTGCGCTATGAGCCCTAACAAAATATTCTATACTTAAACTCCCAAAAACATTTGTGTCATTATAATTTAATGTTGTTGAATTTAGCTGCGCAATTGGTGTAAATGGATTTCCATTGATTCGTCTGAATAGCCAGTATTCTTTTACTTCCCATCCAATATATTTTGTCCACTCAATTGATACTATATTCTTACAAGTATCTGTTACTGCTTTTAGCCAGATTGTCTTGTGAAAATATTTGCCATACTCTCTTCTATTATCGCAACTATCTGAAGAGGTTATGTCGTATGTTAAAGACCTTGTTTTAGGGTTAATAGGATTTAAGTCTATATACTGAGTATCTCTATAATTTTCTGCTAGCCTTGGGTCAGTTCTATCTATATTATAAAGGTAGTATGAGGCAAAATCTGGAGTTTTATTTGACTGCCATCCTAAAATTACCGAGTTCGTAAAAGGATTAATGCTTGCTGAATCTAGAATTGTTGAGTCTGGTTTGCTGTCATCAATTTTGGCTAATTTCGTGAATTTTATCACTGTATCGATATTGCATATTATCCTATATTCTATGCAATACTCCCAGTTTTTTATAGCTGGAATATTTGCGTTTAAATGAATATAGGTTTGATCTCCTATGTTTATGTTTGAATCAACTTTATATAGGCTACTGCTTGTATTTTCTTTTGCCCATAAGTTTATACTGGGTATTATCTGGCAGGTATCTGTTCCACTTTGCCAAAATATCGTGTTATTTGGACCATTATTACATATCCTGCTAAGTATAATCTTTTGAGAATAACCAATTATATTTAAGAAGAATATAAAGAAAATTACTAATATTTGTTTCACTCTTTTCCAACGATAATTTCTATCATATTATTCTCTACAAAATATTCTTGAGCTATCTCTTGCAAGTCTTTGCTATTAATGGCGTTCAGTAATTCTACGAATTCAGCGTAGTAGGCGGGTGATAGTTCATTGTCTATAATGATTTTGAGTCTATCTGCAAGTGAAAATGGACCATCTAATGATTTTAGAAACGACCCTAAATAATAGTTTTTTGCGTTTTCTAGTTCTTCTAATGGAATAGGCTCCTCCTTAATTTTATTAATCTCTTTTAGGATTTCTTCAATCCCCTTATTTCTATTTTTATAATTTATTTCACAATCAAGATACCAAATGCTAAAATCTTTATATGGTTCTATCACAGAATAGATTCCATAGGTTAGCCCTTTGTCCTCTCTAATGTTTTTCATTAGTCTTGATCCAAAATATCCGCCAAAAATTAGATTTAAGAACTGAAGTTTTCTGAAATTTTTGTGTTTCCTATTAATTGTTGTTGTTCCAATTCTGATACTAGACTGGACGCTTTCATTTTTTGCTATAAGTGTGTTTTTATTTCCCCTATTCCCTAGAGGGATTGTAAATTCCCCACTAGCCATTTTTAAATCTGAACTAGCTAGCATCCTGGAAAAGGATGCTATACCCAAGTGGGATATGTTACCAGAGATTATTGCATACTTGAACCCATTTAGTATGTTTTTTTGATAAAAATTAGTTAATGTTTCCCTGTTAATTCCTTGAATATCTTCCTTTTCAGTAAATGATGCTAGAATATGTTCTACGCCAAATAGAGTTTGATAAAATGTTTTTCTGCAGACATAACTATTCTTTTTCTTTGATACTAATAACTTTTGAATTGCATTCTTTTTCTGAATTGATAGTTCTTTTTCTGGAAATATTGAATTTGTAAGAGCATCGAAAAAATGCGGTAAGCAACTTTCTAAATGTTTGTCTAAGCAGTATAATGTTGCAATACAATCTTCTGCATTGCATCTTAGCTGGAAATAGGAGCCATAATAATCTAATGCATCAGCCAACTCCAATGCGGTTTTACTTTTTGTGCCTTCACTAAGCATACTGGCCACAAAACCCGCTTCACCTTTGGTGCTTTGTTTAATAATACCAGCATCAAAAACAACTTCAATTCTAACTACCGGCTCATTTCCTGCAATTAGTGTATAATAGGGAAGTCCATTAGCAGTTTGGTGTATTCCATACTTTGGAAAATTTAGTTTTTCGATGGTATTAAATCCAGGGGCAATTTGTCTATTCAGCGTCATTTTTTGCTTTATAATAAATGGTTGAACATTTCTCTTCTTTAAAAGTTAGAGCTGCAAACTTTTGTAGTTCTTTTGCTGATAAACTTCTGTATGATTCTATTTCGGAATTTACTAGAGAGGTGTCTCCAATAAATTTTGCAAATGCCAATTTCATTGCCCTGTTTAAAATATTAACATCGCCGAAATGAATATTAGTTTCTGTTTTATTGATAACCTTTGTTACCTCATCATTGCTTACACCGTTGATTATTAGGTCATTTAAAACATTTATTATAGCATTTTCTGCTGTTTCGAAAGAAATTCCCTTTTGAAGCTTACCTTCTATTAGAAATAGGCCAGGATCAACATCTCCAGATATATAGGCATCAATTTCACTAAATACATCATTATCTTTTACCAATTTGTTGTATAATCTAGCCGATTTGCCAGAACCTAGAATGTCCGAAAGTAAATCACAGGCGAAATAATCATTATCTAGTCTTCCCCCCATCTTGTATCCCTTTAGAATTAGGTTTACAGGTACATCAGCTTCTACATTTATTTTTCTTGCTTCTGTTTGAGCCAACTCCTTTGCATATAATGGTATTTCAGAACTTCTATTAGGAATAGATTCAAACCATTTGGCACATAGTCTTTTAGTTTCTTCTAAATTTATGTTACCTGCAACAACTAATATTGCATTTGAGGGTGCATAAAAATTATCAAAAAATGCTTTAACATCTTTTAGCTGTGTTTTTTCAATATGCTCAATATTTTTACCAATTGTGGGCCAGTTATAGGGGTGAGTTTGGTAAGCAAGCGGAAGAATTTTTAACCATAAGTCACCATAGGGTTGGTTTAAGTACCGTTCTTTAAACTCCTCAATAACAACACCTTTTTGAACATCTAAACTCTTTTGGCTAAAATTTAAGGAAAGCATTCGGTCGCTTTCTAACCAAAAACCAGTTTCAATGTTATTAGCTGGCAATGTTACATAGTAATTTGTAATGTCATTACTAGTAAAAGCATTACTTTCTCCGCCGGCTCTTTGCAGCTCAGTGTCAAATTCTTCAATGTTTATAGATCCGCCAAACATCAAATGTTCAAATAAATGAGCAAAACCTGTGTGTTCAGGGTTTTCATTTCTCGAACCAACTTTATATAAAATATTTAGTGCGCACAATTGAGTGGCATCGTCTTGATGATGGATTACATGTAAACCATTGCTTAACGTAAATTCAGAGTACTGTATCAAGTAAAATTTGGATTAAAGTCCAAAATTAAACCAATACCCTTACATCCATATTCTAAATCACTAACAAGATTTAACCTAAATATGTGAATAGTTTCACTTATACCTCACCTTCCCATTTAGCTATTACCCATGTTGCAAGACAATTTCCTATTACATTTACTGTAGTCCTACCCATATCCATCAACGCATCTACAGCCAATATTGCAAAGGCTTTGGTGGGGTCTAAGGTGCTACCATCTGGCATGCTTAAAGTACTTATTGTTGAGACTAATATCAAAAAGCTGGCGCCCCTAACTCCAGCAACCCCCTTACTTGTAAGCATTAAAATTAAGCACATTTGTATTTGTTGCCCCACCGTTAAATCTAAACCAGACGCCTGGGCAATAAAAACCGATGCTAATGATAAATAAAGAGTGGTGCCATCCAGGTTAAAGCTGTAACCCGTTGGCAAAACAAAAGCTACAACCTTTCTTGGAATACCCATTTGTTCTAATCTTTCCATGGCTTTTGGTAAAGCCGCTTCAGAACTTGCGGTTGCAAAGGCTATAGAAACAGGCTCAGATATGGCATTTAGAAATTGTTTAAATGGCAGCTTAGTTAGAACGGCTATTGGCAACAGAACAAGTGCGACAAATGCAATTAAGGCCCCATAAAGCGTTGCAACTAGCTTTAATAAGTTGCCCAGCACTCCAAGCCCCATACTAGCAACTGAATAGGCCATGGCTCCCCCAACAGCAAGAGGTGCAAATAACATTACAATATGAGTAAACTTAAACATTACTTCGCTTAAACTTTCTGTAAATCGTAGCATTACGCTCTTTTTTTCTTCGTTTTGAACCAAGGCCAATCCTATACCAAATAAGATACTAAAAATCACAATTTGAAGAATTTGATTCTCCGCGATTGCTTTAGCTATATTCTCAGGAAACACATCCAAAATAACATCGTGTGTTTGTTTTTGAGCGAGAAGCTTATTTGCCTTTTCAATTTGGGAACTTCCGGCTTCTAATACTGTGCCAACTCCAGCTTGGGTAAGGTTTATTGCAATTAGACCAATAACGAGTGCGACAGTAGTTACAAGTTCGAAATAAATTAGCGATTTTAAGCCCATTCTTCCAACTTGTTTAATGTTTGAATGCCCAGCAATTCCCACAACTAATGTGGCAAAAAGTAAAGGTGCAATAATGGTTTTTATCAACCGTAAAAATATGTCACTTAACACTTTTAATGGTTTGCTAATTTCTGGGAAATCATTACCCAAAGCAACACCAATAAACATTGCAACCATTATCCAAGCGGTTAAATTTTTTCTTTCCCAGGCAAACCAAGTTGCTAGACCCAAACCCAACCATTTTAGAACCTGAAGCAATGCATCTGGAATTTTTGCGATTGCATATTGGTTGATTAAATACAAAATCGATAATACACCAAACAACATAATTGTTGCTATTAAAAGTCTTTTTGCCTTCATGAGTCCAAACTTATGAAAAAACCACCACGATTCGATTGCTTTGATAATCTTTGGTTCAAACCGAAAAATAAAACAAGCGTTTTGTGTATAATATGTTGAAAAACACCAACAGAAAGCTATCTTTGTAGGCTAATGATACGAAAAAATACAGCAGGAAAAGCACCTGCACGCAAAGGGAAAGTAAGTGGTTCTAGCGCAACAGGTAGAAAAAGAGCAGTCCAAACAAAATCATATAAGCCAAAATCTGAGGGAGCAGCCATAAAATCTGAGAGCAGGACACCTCGCACTTCATCTTCAAAACCTCGGTTTGATTCTAAGGGAGGTGCCCCTAGAAAGAATGTGAATTCGCGTTTTAGCGCAAAGTCAGAAAGCCCTGGGTCAAAAGCAGAAGGAAGACCAGCTCGCACTGGGGCTTCAAAATTCAAATTTGAATCTAAAAGTGCAACGCCACGGAAATCAACTAGCAGATTTAGAACAAACACTAGTGAAACCAGAGCAACAAAAAAAGAGCAAGACCCAACTAAAAAACCTTATGGTAAGGCAAGTTCTTATCAAGATAGGATAAAATTAAAGAGTTTATCTGAGTCAAAACCAGTTAAGGAGAATATTGAAAGGGAGTCGAAGCGAGAGCGCACAGCGAGAGAAAAAACGTATGTAAATTTTGATGGACCAAAAGGAAAAGGTAAATTCACAAAAAAGAATGAGTTAAAAGGCTTTAATCCAAAAATTAGCGCAAAAAATGAGGAAGACTTTAGGTTTAAAAAGCCGGGGTCTAGAGGAAAACAAATTATTGTTGAAGAGCAGCAGGAGTTAGGAAAAGGCAAATTGAAAGGTAATACCAAGGAATGGGTTACCGAAAATGCGCTTAAAAAGGGAGAAGAGATTAGGATAAACCGATATATTTCAAATGCTGGAGTTTGCAGTAGGAGAGAAGCAGATGAGTTAATTACGGCAGGGTTGGTTTCCGTAAATGGCCAAGTAGTGACCGAGATGGGACTTAAGGTAAAAGCTGGAGATGTGGTAAGGTTTAATGGTGAAAAATTAAATGTAGAGGCAAAAGTTTACATTGTATTAAATAAACCTAAAGACGCTATTACCACCTCAGATGACCCAGAAGGCAGAAACACCGTAATGGATTTATTTGAAGGTAAAATGAGGGAGCGCATTTACCCTGTTGGTAGGTTAGATAGAAATACAACAGGTGTATTACTTTTGACAAATGATGGCGAAATGTCGCAAAGACTTATGCACCCTAAGTATGAGGTAAAAAAAGTATATAAAGCCACATTAAACAAAGCAATAAAGCCAACGGATTTATGGACTTTGGCCAATGGTGTTGAGCTCGAGGATGGTTTTATAAAACCTGATGCATTGGGTCAATCAGACCCTAAGGATAAATCAATTGTTGGGGTAGAAATACACAGTGGAAAAAACAGAATTATCCATAGAATTTTTGAACATTTAGGTTATACGGTAGATAAATTAGATAGGGTTTTATATGCTGGTTTGGATAAGGGGAAACTCAAAAGAGGAGAGTGGCGAGAGTTAACAGAAAAGGAGCTAAAACAAATAAAACGTATGTTGCATTTGAAATAATCTAAAATCTTTTAATTGGGTAGCTAAAAAATAGCTAATTTTGAACTTTAAATATTAATCATATGTTTGGACTAGGTGGATCAGAAATGATCGTTATTTTGCTTGTAATTTTATTATTATTTGGCGGTAAAAAAATACCTGAATTAATGCGTGGTTTAGGTACGGGCATCAGAGAATTTAACGACGCAAAAAAGAACGTTAAAGAGCAGATTGAAGAAGGAATGAAGGCTAAAGAGCAGGAAAAAAAATAGTTTAGCATTTCATGTATACTAGTTTAGCCCAAATCCGCACGGACTTAGAATCTGGTGAAATTAATCTGCCTAAGTTGGTTAATAATTACCTTGAAACTATTCAGGAAAAACAGCATCTAAATGCATTTTTAGAAGTTTATGAAATAGAGGCAAAAGAAAGGGCAGCTATAATTGAAAAAAAAATAGAGGCCGGTGTGGCAGGAAAGTTAGCCGGAATGGTAATTGGGCTAAAGGATAATATTGTTTATAAGGGACATAAGGTCTCGGCATCTTCTAAAATACTAGCTGGTTTTGAATCATTGTATTCTGCCACAATTGTGGAGAGACTATTGGCTGAGGATGCAATTATCATTGGAAGATTAAATTGCGATGAGTTTGCAATGGGTGCTTCTAATGAAAATTCTGCCTTTGGACCTGTTAAAAATGCATTAGATGAAAGTCGAGTTTCAGGCGGATCAAGCGGAGGTGCAGCAGTTTCTGTTCAAGCAGGAATGTGCCTTTTAAGCTTAGGGAGTGATACAGGAGGCAGCATAAGGCAGCCGGCATCTTTTTGTGGTTTGTATGGTTTTAAACCTACCTATGGATATGTCTCTAGATATGGGTTAATTGCTTATGCTTCATCCTTTGATATAATAGGCCCAATTGCTCATAATATCGAAGATTTAAAACTAGTTATGGAAACCATTGCAGGTTCAGATGAAAATGATGCAACGTCTGTTCAGCAAGCAATTCCAAGTTTTCTGCAATTGCCCAAAGAGACTGAATCTAAAAGAAAGTTTGCCTACATTAAAGAAACACTAGAAACTGAAGGAGTTGAGCCAGCTGTAAAAGCAGAAACCGAAAAGTTTTTAAAGGAACTTATTAGTAAAGGTCATCAAGTAGATGCAATAAGTTTTGATTTATTGTCGGTAATGGTGCCGGTATATTATACATTAACTACAGCTGAGGCCTCATCTAATTTAGCTAGATTTGCAGGCATGCATTATGGTTTTAGGAGTCAAAATGCGGTAGATTTAGAAAGCACGATAAAGAAATCTAGATCAGAAGGATTTGGGCCGGAAGTTAAGAGGAGAATTATGTTAGGTACCTTTGTATTATCTTCTGGTTATTATGATGCATATTATAGTAAAGCTCAAAAAGTGAGACGTTTGGTTAAAAATAAGACAGAAGAAATCTTTAAAAATTACGATTTTATTATTTCTCCAACCTCTCCTACGACGGCCTTTAAAATTGGTGAAAAGTCGGATAATCCGCTAGCCATGTACTTAGCAGATATATTTACTGTTCATGCAAATATTGCTGGAATTCCTGCCATTAGCATTCCTAATGGACATGATACTAATGGGCTTCCAATAGGTCTGCAAATAATGGCCCCTTTGGGAAAAGACGCTGCTTTATTGAATCTTATTTCTACCCTGTAACAATTGTCCTTTGCAAGTGGCAAATGGAGAGAACAAGTGTTTAAATCTTAATTAGTTTCTCAAATTTTTTCTAAATCAAAATTTAGCTTGCGCACTATGGGAAGATTGTGTTTTTTTTTGTTTTTTGTTTTTTGTTTTAATTTAGTTGAAGCTAAAAAAACAGCTGGAATAACTGACGAGTTGCTTCAATCTAGAATTGCCTCAATGAGCAGTAGTATTGAGTTGACATGGCACCCATCTGTTAGGCCTTTTATTGAGGATTATCTAAATAACCCAGATAAAGTTAGGGCGCTTATTGGCAGAAGCAAGTATTATTTTCCATTGCTAGAAAAAAGTTTAAAAGCAAAAGGTTTACCAACAGGGTTAAAATATTTGGCAGCTACTGCCTCCTCTTTAGATCCATCCACTGTTGCCTCTAATGGTGCAAGTGGTATCTGGATGATGACATATGCTGTAAGTAAAATGTACAAGTTAAAGGTTAATACTTATATTGATGAACGCAGAGATCCTGTAAAATCTAGTATGGTTGCTGCACAACACTTTAAAGATTTATATAGTATTTATAAAAGTTGGCCACTAGCCATTGCAAGTTATGGCTGCTCGCCAGTTACCCTAAATAAGTGTATTCGAATAAGTGGAAACAGCCTTTATTTTTGGGATATTTATCCGCATATGCCGGCTTTTTGTAAAGATTTGTATCCTAGAATAGTGGCTACTGCCTACATTCTTAATTTTTACAAAGAACATGGAATAGCTACAGCAGAACCAACTTTTGAGGTAGAAACAGACAGTTTGTTCGTAAATAAATGGCTTTCATTTGAGCAAATTTCTGCTGTTACAGGTACTCCAATAAATGAATTGCGAGAATTAAACCCCATATTTAGAAAGGATGTAATCCCTTTTTCAGTTGAAGGGTATTTAGTTAAGGTTCCAAGCTCCAAATCAAAGAATTTAAGCTTTTTAAAGGATTCAGTTTTTAGACCAATAAATGTTTCTGACTTACAAGCGGATCCAGTTCAAAAACTGAAGGAACAAATAGTTGATAGTGTTGCTGATAGTCGCACAAATGCAAGCACGGAGAAGAAGTTTACTAAAAAGAAACTAATTTATAAAGTTAAGAAGGGGGATAATCTTGGAGACTTAGCAGATTGTTTTGATGTGCCTGCTTCTGATATAAAATCATGGAACAAACTCAAAAAGAATTCCTTAAAGTATGGTCAGAACTTAACTATTTGGGTGGAAGGCAACAAATTAGGTTACTATAAAAAGATTAATAGTATGACTCTATCACAAAAGAAAAAGATACGGGCTAAAGATTAGGGCATAAAAAAACCGCTTCATTTGAAGCGGTTTTTTATAAACATAAGAGATTAGAATCTCTTATTGAATGATCTGCGTTCGCCACCACCGTTGCTGCTACGAGCAGGTCTCTCTTCGCGAGGACGAGCTTCGTTCACAGTAATGTTGCGGTCTTTAAAGGCTTGACCATTAAGAGCGTTGATGGCATTATGGCCTGATGTTGTATCAGGCATTTCCACAAAACCAAATCCTTTGCTGCGGCCAGTGAATTTGTCGCTAACTATGTTAGCAGAGCTTACTTCGCCGAATTGGAGAAAGAGGCTACGTAAATCATCCTCAGTTGTGCTCCAGTTTAAATTTCCAATATAGATGTTCATTGATAA
>JAIYCU010000034.1 GCA_027487835.1 Bacteroidota bacterium
GAGCCGTTGAGCAGGATTGAACTGCCGACCTCTTCCTTACCAAGGAAGTGCTCTACCACTGAGCTACAACGGCAAGAAGGAGTCTTTTGGACTCCTTATCGTCGTGTTTTCACACTTTTTGTGCTGGAAACTGTTTTGTAAGCGGTTTAAGATTAAACCTTTAACTGCTACACTACAATAACCAAACGCTCACGAGCGGGAGACGAGGCTCGAACCCGCGACCTACAGCTTGGAAGGCTGTCGCTCTACCAACTGAGCTACTCCCGCGTTATTCTGATTCATTGTTCTAATTGTGGGGAGGGAAGGATTCGAACCTTCGAAACCGAAGTAACGGATTTACAGTCCGTCCCATTTGACCGCTCTGGAACCTCCCCATTGGTACTTCGACCATGGAGCCACTTGCCGGAATCGAACCAGCGACCTACTGATTACAAATCAGTTGCTCTACCAGCTGAGCTAAAGTGGCAATTCCTTTGAACAATGAATCGCGTTTGTTATCTCCCTATAAGCTTAATAGAAGCTAAGCTTTTAAGGCGAAAAACATGCAAAGAACATTTTTTACATCTACCCTTCTTTGATAAAAGGACTGCAAATGTAGTATTTTGCAGCAAGTTTACAAGTAGGAAGTAAAAAATATTTAAAGAGAAGTTTGAAGCGTAACAGTGGGGCAAAAGTAAAATTCCATTTTACAAATGCAAAAAAAATTAAGAAAAGTTTGTGTCGAGCCTATTTTTCAGGGCTTTGAATTTCTAAATTCCTTCACTATTGTTGAACCATGAATAAAATATTCCTATTTTTAAGCCTCCAATTATTTTCACTTTTTTCTTTTGGACAAAAAAAAGAAGAACCTTTTAAAGGAAATTATACCCCAACCTACGAAGAACTTATTGCCGCCTACAGACAACTAGACGCATTAAGTGAGTATGCAACCCTACTCTCCCCTACCCCAAATTTCTATTATTTGATTATTGATAAAAATAAAAACCTAGCCCCTCCAGCCCCTGAGGATAAGTCGAGATCTGTTCTCATGGTTATGAATGGTATTCACCCTGGCGAAAGTGATGGAATTGATGCAAGCTACCTGTGGGCACAAGACCTTTTACTCCACCCAGAAAAAATTGCTAGCAATGTTACCCTTATTATTATCCCAGTTTATAACCTGGAAGGCGCCCTGAACCGCAAACAATATACACGTTGCGGCCAACTTGGCCCAGATAGGAAAGGCTTTAGGGCAGATGGAATGAACCTCGACTTAAACCGAGATTTTATTAAAATGGATAGTTGGATTACTGCCACCTTTATTAGCCTTTTTAAAGTATGGAACCCAGATGTATTTATTGATACACACACTTCCAATGGCGCAGATTACCAATATACCATGACACTCATTTCTACCCAACAAGAAAAACTTGGCGGTAAAATGGCAGAATTAGTGCATGCTGATGCTAACCGATTCCTTTACAATGATATGAAGACACGCGGTTGGGAAATGGCACCCTATGTGAATGTTTTTGGAAGATCACCCATCCCAAATGGATACGAAGTTTTTGTAGAATCTCCAAAATACTCCACAGGCTTTGCGGCTTTGCACCATACCCTCGGTTTTGTTGCGGAAACTCATATGCTAAAACCTTATGCCGACCGTGTAAATTCAACCTACGCCTTACTTAAATCGCTCTATTCTTATACCGCTACAAATACAATTCTCATTCGACAAGCACGCCTATATGACAAACAAAATAGCATGTTCGAATCTCCATATCAAAGCAATTTTAAAGTTAATAGAAACGATTCGATTATGCTGAATTTTAAAGGGTTCTCCTATGAATCTAAACCAAGCGAAATAGGAAACTATCAAAGGATGTTTTATAATCGTAATAAACCTATCAC
Source organism: Bacteroidota bacterium (assembly GCA_027487835.1). Taxonomy (GTDB): domain Bacteria; phylum Bacteroidota; class Bacteroidia; order UKL13-3; family UKL13-3; genus B1. The sequence continues at coordinate 1,891 of JAIYCU010000034.1, forward strand.
TGCCAAAATCCCCTATTTTCATAGTTGTACTCCTAATTTAGAGGTACAAACACCTGCAGCATATATTATCCCAAAACAATGGCAATTGGCAAGATATAAGTTGCAATTGGCTGGTGTCGAAATAAATGAATTTCCAGAGGATACTTTCCTAACCCTTGGCGTATATCGCATTGCCAGCATAGAGTATGCAAAAGAACCCTATGAAGGTCATTTCCCACACAGAAACATAAAAGTTCAAAAAACAATGGACCGAATTTTGGTTCGGGCAGGCGATATTATGATTCCATTAAATCAAGGCAATTGGAAGTATGTAATGGAATGCCTAGAGCCAGAAGCAGAAGACGGCTTCTTTGCATGGAATTTTTTCGACCCAATCCTAAATCAAAAAGAAGGTTATTCTGATTACGTATTTGAAGATGAAGCAAAAGACCTACTTGCAAAGTTCCCAGAGTTAGCGGAATGGTTCGAAACATGGAAAAAAGAAAACCCAGTTAAAGCAAATGACCAAAGGGAAGTTCTCAATTTTATTTATAACCATTCTCCCTACAAAGAAGCCGAATTTAAAAGAGTGCCCGTGTATAGATTAGAAGCGCAGTAGTTAAATTTTCTCCTGCAATTTCTCTTTATGCTTTTTAATCTGTGCTACTAATTTATCCATGACCATATCGGTAGCCGCTTCAAAGGTTGAGCTATGTTCTTTGGCAAATACTGGATGCCCGCCAACACTCATTTTTACTTCCACAACCTTATTATCGCCAGAACTATCTTTGTCAAGCCTCAGGTAAACATCTGCTTGATTTACGCCTTCAAAGAAGGTTTTTGTTTTTTCAATTTTTGCTTTTACAAAGTCGAGCAACTTATGATCGGCTTTAAAATGAATGGATTGAATTTCTATCTTCATATTTTTTTCATTTGTTGAGCATTTGGTAACACCTGCCTCGCTACCGCCTGCTCAGGTTTTAATTGAATGGCAGGTTAAGCCCTTGGATGTTTATTTTTATACACCTGTTTTAATCTTTCTATGCTATTGTGCGTGTAAACTTGGGTGGCACTCAAATTGGCATGTCCTAATAACTCTTTAATTGCGTTTAAATCGGCACCATTATTTAGCATATGCGTTGCAAATGTGTGCCGCAATACATGTGGACTCCGCTTTTGCAAGGTGGTAACCTCAGATAAACGTGCCTTAACCATGGTATAAATTTTCTTTGGATACAACGCTTCGCCCGAGCGCAAACAAAATAAAAAATTGGCGGCCAATCCTTCAACCCTTTTAGCCGCTATAAATGCCGCCAAAGCTTCACTCAACTCGCGGGTAATTGGAATAATTCTTTCTTTATTTCTTTTGCCTAAAACTTTAACCTGCATGCGAAAAAAATCAACATCCGACTCTTTCAACCCAATCAACTCTGATAAACGCATGCCTGTAGTATAATAGGTAAGTAGAATTAAGTCATCTTGTATAACTTCAATTTCTTTTAAGGTTTCGGTTTGAACCAAATCTGCTGCAAATAACTCCTTCATTACTCGCTCCTCTAAAAATACAGGCAACTTCTTTTCAATCTTAGGTGCTTGTATGCGTGTCATAGGATTTTGACTCAGTAATTCTTCACGCAACATAAATTTATAAAAAGCCCTAAGGCTAGAAACCTTGCGGGCTACACTCCTAGCTCCAATGCCATTTTCCATTAATTGCACAAGCCATGAACGGATATATAAATGACTTACCTCTTCCAACAATTTCAATTGGTAAACTTCTACTAAATAAGATTCAAATTGACCTAAATCATTCTCTAGGGCAAGCAAGGTATGTGCAGATTGTTTCTTCTCGAAACGTGCGTAACTCGTAAATTGTTGAATGGCTGCTTTTACCTCCATAGCTTGTATTGCTTAAGGCAATTTATAGAATTCTAACTTAACAAACAATTATTATAGTTGGAAGTAGGAAGAGTTTACTTAACCTATAGTAAATCAAACCCAACAGAATACATTTTGGGTCAAACCAAAAAAAAAGAGACCCTCCTTTATGGGAGCGTCTCTTTTTATTGAAAAAACCAAAGCAATTACGCTTGTGATTGTTGTTGCATTTTAAGTTTGTAGGCTGCACGGATCTTTTGCTGACGCATGGCAATACAATTTTTTGTAAATGCCTGACGACCGCGAAGTTCTTTAACAACGCCAGTTTTCTCGAATTTCTTTTTGAATTTCTTCAAAGCTCTATCGAGTGATTCATTTTCTTTAACGCTAATATGGATCATTTTATGTGCACCTCCTTTCCTTTAGATTTTCCCTGTTAGGGGGCTGCGAAGGTATCTTTTTCTAATTAGAAAACAAATTATTATCAGTATCCTCTTCATGTAAAACCTGTTCTCCATAAATCACAGGCGTGTAAATTAAGGCAGTTTTGCTTGCAACATATGCCCCAATTTTGCTCATAGCCCAAGGGTAATAAAACCCTAATGTCACAACAATTAGAAGCATTTGCACCAAATAAAATGGATAATCTTTTGGGTGGTTTGCTTCATATTCAAACGTATAAATTCCCGTTGCACTATCTGCCAGAGTTTCGCTTATAAAGCGCTCAGCCATTTTGCTAAATGCCATTGGAAAATAAAAACCCAAAGTAATTATAGTTAAAAACAGCTGGATGGCAATGAACTTAACCGATGGCCAAAACTCAGATTTCACTTCAAAATCATAATAACCAAAAACCACGTCTGCACGCCACTTATAACTAAAATAAAAGAAGGGTATAAATAGAAAGTAGGTAATAATCTGAATAATCACCTGAAATCCTACCCATAATGAGCCGCCTGTTTTAGCCGCATCTACTAATAAATCCCCAGATAATGCAACCATAACTCCCAAACCTATCGACGGCACGATTACCCATTTCAAAAAGATGATAAACAATTGCCCTCCACTCCCTTTAAAATCAAAATTTTGCTGCTTGTAGCTTGTTCCATTGGTAAAATAACTCATTAACATTTGGATAAACCATGGGAAATAAATACCAATGCTCAATACCGTAAAAATAATTCCCAAAATTATCATCCCAAAAAACGACCCAAAACTCATATTGGTTTTTAAACCTTCTCCTCTAAAAGACAAACCTCGAATGCTTAACTTTATAATCTCAAAATAAAAAAAACAATACCCCACAAAAGTTAGAAAGGCAAGCCAACCTATGTTTTCTTGAACAATCCCTAGAAAAGAAGTATCATCTTCTATCCTAAAATAACTTAGAAAAAAACTTACATAGGGCAATAACAACAAGGCCAAAAACAAAAACCAATAAGGTACTAACTTAAATGGGTTTAAATGACAGGATAGATATTCTTTTTCCATGGCTAACTAAATTTCTAACAAGGCTTTTAATAAATAGTCCCAAGTAAACTTTTCTTTTTCTTGTGCCACTCCTAAGGTAAAAGTTTTCTCTTTTTGGTTGTCGTAAAAATCGGCTAAAGCAGCGGCAATTTCATCTTCGTTTTGGGCACATACATACCCAACTTTACCTGCTGGAACCAACTCTGCAAGGCCACCCACATTAGTAACTAACATGGGTTTATCATAATAATAGGCAATTTGAGTAACGCCGCTTTGGGTTGCACTGGTATAGGTTTGCACCACCATATCGGCAGCAGAAAAGTATTTTCCTACCTCTGCATTTGGAATAAAATCTGTTCGTAATTCTACCCAATCTTCTAATCCCAATTGCTTTATTTGAGTTAAATATGGACTCGCATCCTCGTAAAACTCGCCGGCAACAATCAGTTTAACATTATATTGTTTCGGGTTGAACCGATGAAAGCTATTTAATAATAATTGTAGTCCTTTGTACTTTCTAATAAACCCAAAGAAGAGTAAATAATTCATCTCTGGCTGCAGGCCAATATCTCTTTTTGCCACTGCCTTGTCTTGCTTTGGTCCAAACATGTCATACATAGGATGTGGCACATAAGCAACTTTCTTATTGGGTTGCAATTCTTTTGCTTGCTGCTGCACCTCTCTAGACATCGCTAAAAAACCATGACAGCTATTTAGAAAATAATGGGTGAAAGGTTTATCAAAGAAACGTTTTTCATGCGGTATTATATTGTCTGTTATGGCTAGCACCCTTGCGCCTGAAGCTGCAAGTTTTCTGGCAATAAATCCAAAGCTTGGTGCCATAAAACTCATCCAATACCTAAACACAACCAAATCATATTTCTTGTTTGCAAAAGTATTAGCAACTTGCCACCAATTAAATGGATTAATTGAATTTATAGCTGAATGTATAACAATATCTGTGGGCGGTGGATCACTAGAAAATTGAGTCTTACCAGGAAAAAGCAATTTAGGATATTGCAGAGAAAAACTTAAAATTTCACATTCAAAACCATTGGCAATAAACGCTCTGCAAAGCCTTTCATTGTAGGTGGCCAAACCACCGCGCAAGGGCCAAGCTGGACCAACAATTAAGACTTTTTTTTTAGTCATTTATACCAATCTTTTTGGTGATACCATAAATGTTTCTTTCAGTAGCATTTCTAGAAATCATTTCACCAATAAAACCTGCCAAGAACAATTGAACACCAATAATCAACGCTACCAAACAAAGGAAAAACACAGGTTGATCTGTAATATTTCTTGGGAGTGTATCACCATTATAAACATGTACCAATTTATCTACACCAATGGTAAGTGCACCAATAAAACCTAAGATAAACATAATGGTGCCCCAAACACCAAAAAAGTGCATAGGTTTCTTGCCAAACTTTGCCACAAAGAAAATGGTAAGAAGGTCTAAAAAGCCATTTATAAAGCGAGCAATGCCTCCAAATTTGGTACTGCCGTATTTACGCGCACGATGTTGTACTACTTTCTCACCAATCTTCTTAAAGCCTGCCCATTTTGCAATAACAGGAATATAACGATGCATTTCATTATATACCTCTATTGATTTTACCACATCATGCTTGTAGGCTTTAAGTCCACAGTTAAAATCATGCAAAGCAATTCCACTTATCCTTCTGGTTACATAATTAAAAAATTTGGTTGGAATTGTTTTTGTAATGGGGTCGTAGCGCTTCTTTTTCCAACCACTTACTATATCATAATTTTCTTCACTCACCATTCTGTAGAGTTCAGGAATTTCATCTGGACTATCTTGCATATCTGCGTCCATTGTAATAACAACCTCTCCATTTACGGCATGAAATCCAACATTTAGGGCTGCACTTTTGCCATAATTTCTTCTAAACTTTATGGCCTTTATATTAGGATTTCTGATACTTTCTTGTTCTACAATTTTCCAAGAATTATCCGTACTTCCATCATCAACCAAAATAATTTCATATGTAAAATTACTGGCGCTCATTACACGTTCTATCCATTGAATCAATTCAGGGATAGACTCATCTTCATTTAAAAAAGGAACAACTACCGATATTTGGTAAGGATATGCACTCATGCTATTTTTTATAAATTTTTATAGGCCGCATCTGGGTCCTCTTTTTTAGTAAAAGCTGAAATTATTAAAGAAGCAATTAATCCCAACACAAAACTTCCAGCGATGCCACCAAAAACAATGTATAGTGGTTCACTCATTTTCTTAAAAATATTGATAGTAGTTTGCATTTCCTCCTCAGAGGCATTAGACTCAATTAATTGTCTCTTGGCTTCATTTAGCATATTAGTAGCCATCTCTGGTGCTATGTATAAGTTAAAAACCAATTGATAAAGGGCTAAAATTACCCCTGCTACCAAAGAAATCAATAAGCCTATTCCCAAACTTTGTCCATAGCTTATAAAGCCATTCAAATTTTGATTTCGGTGCGCCAAAATTCCATAATTTATAGAGCCAAACAAGGCGGCTAAACTAACCAAACCGCTTACCCAGCCAGCTTTCATAGTGAGGCTAAAAATATATAAGATTAATCCAAATCCTATAACTATTAAGGAATACACAATCGCAAATTTGGTAATAATTTGCCATTTATTGGTTTTAAATTGAGGTTCCATTAGGGTTTATAATATGAGATTAATGAATGATAAATAGCAAGTTCAAAGGCATCTAAGCCATCAATTAAGCTTTCTTTTTGTGGAGCCTCTCCGGCTTCTAGGTATTGGAAAAATAACACAATTGAAACAAAATAAGCTTTTAATCCTGTATCCTCTTTTACGTCTTCTTTAAGTTGTCTAATGCTTGCCAAATCTGCATCCATCAAATCTTGGTTCACTATTAAACTTTCATAAATACGGTACTCGTGTTGAAATTCGTCTTCCTCCACTAACAAAAATTCGGTTAAGAAATCCTCTAAACCAATTTCAACTTCATTTTCGTTTGCCTCACCTATATATAAAAATAGGTTCAACATTTCCGAGCCCATGTCTAATGTTTTTTGCTCAATATGCTCCCACTCAGGGGTATCAAAATAGTCTTCTTTATGAACCTCTGCTGAAAGAAAATGTACCAATAATAGGTCAAATAACACATCTGCCAAAGGTTCAAAAATAGGATTAGCTTCTACCCAATTTTCTATTTGTTTGGCTCGAACCAAAAAGTTTTCTTCACTATCCTCAATAATAGCAGAAACCTCTTTTTCTGCCTTAGCAGCGTTTGAGGGATTAAACTTATTTAACAATGCGCTAAGGCTAGATAGTACTGCCTTTTGGTTGGATTTATCTATTTGCATTTTATGCGATTATATGTAATTGTTGTGAATGAATTACCCATTCAATTTTAGTGGTTACTTCTTTTCCAAGTGATGGACTATTAGCCGATTTGGAACCAGAGCTTGAAATTTGATGGCGTGTATTTAATTGGTAACAAACTAAATCTGCTTTTTCACCAACCTCAATTTTATGGCTATCTAGTTGAAGAATTTTTCTAGGCTGATGACTTAGTGCATTCACCAGTTGCATTAAACTAACTGTTGTTGGCTTAGTTTCTAACAATAATTGAAAGGTATGTGTTAAGGTTGCCATGCCATGGTAAGCATATTCAAATTCTACCGCTTTGTTTTCTATCCGCTGCGGTTGATGGTTGCTGCAAATTGCATCTATTGTGCCATCTGCAATACCCTCCCAAAGTGCTTTTTGATCTTGCTTTCCGCGTAAAGGTGGTAACACTTTATAATTAGAATCATAACTGGTTAAAGCCTCATCTGTAAAACACAAATTTGCCATCGCCACATCACAGGTAACTTGTAACCCTTGGCGTTTGGCTTTTCTAATCAATTCAACGGCACCTTTTGTGCTAATGCAAGAAAAATGAATTTTACCCTCAGCATATTTTAATAGTTCTAAATCCCTGCTGATAAAGGTCTCTTCGGCAATTGCAGGCATCCCTTTTAACCCTAACAATGTGCTTACTTTCCCTTCATGCATTTGTCCGTTATCACTTAAGTTTTGGTCGTTAGCCAACACCAATAACAAACCATTAAAAATTTTATTATACTGCAAAATTCGAAGCACTAAACCTGCATTCCCAATGGCATTATTTCCATCCGTAAACCCAACAGCGCCCGCCAACTTCATATCGTATAATTCTGCCATTTCTTTTCCTTCTCTACCATGAGTAGCGGTGCCATAAGGAAGAACTTGAATGGGAAGTTGGGCCGATTTGCCCGTAACATATGCAACTGCAGATTTATTATCGCGTGGGGGTTGTGTAGACGGTAAAATTGCAACAGTAGTAAATCCTCCCTTTAGAGCCGCGACACATCCTGTTTCAATGGTTTCATTGTATTCAAACCCAGGATCTGAAAAATCTGCTCTTAAATCTGCAAAGGCTGGTGAAAGTACCTTTCCTATTAATGATAACTCCTTATAGCCTTTGGGAGTTTTAATTTTGCCCGATTCGCTTAACTCAATAGATTGAATAATGCCCTCTTGAAGTAAAAGGTCACAAACTTTTCCATTAAATCCAGATGCGGGATCACAAATGAGAACCTGACTTAATCTTAATTTCATTGCCAACAAAGACTGAATGGACAAATATAGCTATTATTCGCTATTTCCATAGTCGCAATAACAATACCTCTACAAGAATCATTAACAAGGCAAATATTAAGCAATAACGCCACAAAGGGGTGCCCTGTGCAGAAGTTTGAATAGCGTTTCTATGCGCATCAATGGTTTGAACCGACAAAGTTGAACCTAATTTGGCTTCAATTTCTGCTTGAGAATAAAACTTTAAAAAAGATTCTTGCCTTGGAAAGTTAAACGCAACTTTTGAAATTTCTTTCCCATCGGCCAACACATTATAAAGATTAGCCTTTGGCAACATTTCATTAAATGATGCCAATACTTGGTTGTTAAATAAACGAGTTTCGGCACGGTATTCTGCCTTATCACTTTTTAATTGTACTACTTTACCAGCTGCTTCTGCGGGTAAAGGCCAATTTAATTGCCTACCCACTACAAAAGAAGCTGGAACAGCCTGCTTGGCTTGCATAGGCAGATTAAGCATAATGGGAACAAAAAGAGAATTTTGCACAAAATTTCCAGCACCAGGATTTAGGCTTGAACCAAATAGATAAAGGCTTCCTTTAGAAACTTTAATTTCACTCAACCAGGCTTGCCCATTGGCTAAGGAAATAACGGTTCTATTACTTTTATTCAAGGTATAGTTAAACCAATTAGCTTGAGTAGGCATTAGCGATAAATTAGGAAGTTTGCTAAATACCCCTGCCATCAGTGGATGTTGCTGGGCAGGCTTTTCTAACATTTGGGAACTAAATTGGAGTTGGTTCAAACCGACCCCAAATTTTTGCAAAAAAGATAGGAAGGCATTATCCATTTTAACAGAAGGCACTGCAAGTAAAACGCCCCCTTTACGCACAAACTTTTCTAACTCTTGGTAAATGGTTTCGCTAAGTGCCTGTGGGGCTTGCAATATAATTAGTTGTTGTGTTGCAAATACCTCTGCCCTGATATTACTCGCTAACATGCTACTAAAGTTGTATAGAGAATCTAACCCATAAACAGTTTCTATGTAAGAATTTCCCTCTCCATTGTGCAAAAGCAATACATTTAAAGCTTTGTTTGCCGCTGCACTTAGGTAATAAACATCATCGTAAACAATCGGAAAATCTGTGATAGAAATTTCAAATCCATGCCAATCGAAATCATTCAAGTTAAAGTTTATTTCGGCAGTTTCTGTGGCACCCGCGGCACAACTAAGGTTAACCAATCCACGTTGGATGCCATCTATTTTTAAGACAACAGGTTGATTATCCCAAGGCGTTTCTCCATCATTTCTAATTTTAACACGAACTTTATTATTAGCCCCAATCCGCAACATTGGCGCTGGAAACCACACTGAATCTACCCAAACATTTTGAGCTTGGTTAGCGCAAAGCAAGATTGGAATAATAGCGTTTAGGGTATCAAGATTGCCAAGAGAAGCTAACTTTAAATTGGTTTGAAAATCGCTAAGCCAATAGTTAAATCGGGAAGGATTTCCTGCATTTAAGGATAACTGACGTTGATAAATCTCTTGGGCGTTCTTAAAAGTGGCGGAGGGTTGAACCAATTCAATTTCTTTGATAATATCCTTTTTTTTAAGCCAACGTTGGTGCTTTCCTTCAAAATCATTTGTTAGTAAATTAAATTCATCTTGGTCTGGAAATGCATTAACCAATTTCAAAGCCTCTTCTTTGGCGGTATTTAACAAGGTGCCATTTTGCTCAGTGGCTTCCATGCTTGGACTATTATCTATATAAATACTTATTTGGTTTATTAATGTTTTAGAATTTTGTAAAGCACCAGGAATAAATGGTTGTGCAAATGCCAATACCAAAGCGGCAATTGCCAGGGCCCGAGTTAGGAGAATAAGTAAATGTTTTAAGGTTTGCTGTTTCTTATTTTGCTCAGTAAACTGCTTCAAAAAACGAATATCACTGAACACAATTTTCTTGTAACGCCTAAAATTAAACAGGTGAATGAGAATAGGAATGGCAATAAAGCCCAACGCATACAAAAAATTAGGATACAAAAACTGCATGGCGCAAAATAATTGATAAATGTTGTATATGAGGCGTATTTTACATACAATTCTCAAAAAATAAATTATTTTAGCATCAATTTAAAAATATATGAAAGGAATAATATTTACTGAATTTCTTACGATGGTTGAAAAGAAATTTAACATGGATATGGTTGATGACATTATTGAAAGTGAAAAACTTTCAAGTGGCGGAGCCTATACCGCTGTAGGTACTTATGACCATAGAGAAATGAATATGCTAGTTGGAAAACTTAGTGAAAAAACAGGGATCCCTCTGCCTGATTTATTGCAGGCTTTTGGTGAATATTTGTTTACAACTTTAGCCACATCTTATCCAACATTTTTGACAAACGCAAATGGCCTCATCGATTTTTTAATGAGTATTGAAAATTATATTCATATTGAAGTACTTAAGCTATATCCAGATGCCGAATTACCGCGTTTTCAGTCTGTTTTGTTAGATGAAAATACATTGGAACTATATTACCAAAGTGAGCGCCATTATGGCGATTTGGCACATGGGCTAATTTTAGGCGCAATTACCTATTATAAATCTGGAGAAATTATTAGCAAAGAACAATTACCCGATAAAAGAGTTAAGTTTACCATTAGTGCAAATGGAAAATAACTTAATTGAAAGTAAATGGGAAAGAAGGATTATAAGGGAACGTAATGCACGGGTGCAGGCAGAAAAACTTCTCGAAGAAAAAAGTCTTGCGCTATACGAACAAAATGAACGCTTAAAAATCTTAACTGATAATCTAGAAAGATTGGTAAAAAAGCGCACCCTAGAATTAGAAGAAGCATTAGAGGTAGCGCAACAAGCCAATATTGCTAAACGCGACTTCTTTGCCAATATTAGTCATGAGTTAAGAACCCCGCTCAATGGTATAATCGGGATGATTAACTTGCTGAATGATACCAACCTAAACAATATCCAGAAAGAATTTTCTAATACCATTTTAGTAAGTAGTGAAATTTTACTGAGTCTTATTAATGACATTTTAGACTTTTCTAAAATTGAAGCGGGTAAACTAGAAATTGAACAAATTGATTTTAACCTACATAAATCTATTTTTGAGGTATTAGACATACTATCTGCTAGGGTGAATGAAAAGCGTTTGAATTTTTATTTTACAGAAGTGCCTAATCTCCCTACTTCCTTAATTGGTGATCCAAATAAACTCAAACAAATATTAATTAATTTAACCAGCAATGCTGTAAAGTTTACTGAAAAAGGGGAAGTTAAAATCCATATCAGCATGGTTAAAGATGACGATTTAAGTTGTCAACTAAAATTTGAAATAATAGATAGCGGCATAGGGATTCCTAGCGAAAAAATAAAAAAACTATTCTCTCCATTTACACAGGCCGATGCTAGCACTAATAGGCGATTTGGAGGAACTGGTTTAGGCTTATCTATTAGCAAAAAACTAGTAGAATTAATGCAAGGCGAAGTTGGTGTAATTAGCAGCCCTGGGAATGGAAGTAATTTCTGGTTCACCGCTAATTTCCTAAAACAAAAAGACCAACCTAAGGAGGCCTGGCAAAGTTCAAATTTGTTGAATGGAAATGAAGTTTTTCTATATGAAGAATGCATAGGTCTAAGAAACGCCCTTTCAGAAACTTTGAATAATTGGGGAGTAGACGTTAACATCATAAGAGACCTTGCGGAAATAAGCTTAAGCTCAAAAAAGGAAAATAGCATTTTGCTTTTGGGACCAATTGATGAAATTGAATTTTTAAATCAAAATAATCTACCCCTACTCACAGAAAAATTTGCGCACAGTATGCTGATGAGCAAAGAGAAAAAGAGTAGTGTTACTGCTAAAGTTAAAGCTGCAGGTTTTCATACAATTATATTTAAACCCCTTAAATTATCGTATTTATTCCATGAGCTATGCTCTGTGCTAAATATCAAATCTCTCCCTGATACCTCTGCATCCATTCCTTTGGTTCAAAACGAAACCATGGCATTTGAAGCATTAAGAATATTGATTGTAGAAGATAACTTGATTAACCAAAAAGTTGCTTCTGCAATGCTGGCCAAATTTGGATATAAATCTAAACTTGCAGGTAATGGTGTCATTGCGCTGCAAATGATGCAGGAGGAGGTGTTTGATTTACTCTTTATGGATTTTCAAATGCCAGAATTAGATGGATATGAAACTACGTTAAGAATTAGAAGTGGACAACACGGTTTGTGTGATAAAGATATTCCTATCATTGCCATGACTGCCAATGCTATGAAGGGTGATCAGGAAAAATGTATAGAGGCAGGAATGAATGACTTTCTTTCCAAACCGCTCATTCAAAAGGACCTGCAAGACAAGTTGGAATTCTGGAGAACTAAAATTCAAAAATAAGCCAAAAGGCACTTAGCTTTGTGATATGAAAATAGATTTGAAGGGGAAAAACGCCTTGGTTTGTGGCAGTACAAAAGGTATTGGCTTGGCAATTGCAAAACAATTTGCAGCTTTAGGGGCAAACGTTACCATGATGAGCCGCAATGGCGCCTTGCTAGAAAGAATGGTGAGAGACCTGCCTTGCGAAGATGGACAGAAACATGATATTTTAGTTGCTGATTTTTCTAAACCTGAACAAGTAAAACAGGCTATTGAAGAAAAGATTCAAGCCTATTACAGTTACCATATTTTAGTTAATAATAGCGGTGGACCTAGTCCGGGCCCAGTTTTGAACGCAAAAGAAGAAGAATTTTTAGGTGCATTCAATGCGCACTTACTCAGTAGTCATTTTTTAGTACAAGGTGTTGTAAATGGCATGAAGCAAAGTGGATACGGCAGAATTATTAATATCATATCTACCAGTGTTAAAATCCCTTTGAAAGGCTTGGGTGTAAGCAATACAATTAGAGGTGCAGTTGCTAGTTGGAGTAAAACCATGGCTACTGAATTGGCCCCAATGGGCATAACCGTAAATAATATTCTTCCAGGCGCTACATCTACAGACCGACTCAAACAAATAATTGAAGGGAAAGCGCTCAAGCAAAACGAAGAAGTAGAAGCGGTGAACCAAGAAATGATTTCAGAAATTCCGATGAATAGGTTTGCAAAGCCAGAAGAAATTGCCTTTACAGCCGCATTTTTGGCAAGCGAGTATGCTGCTTATATAACAGGTATTAATGTGCCAGTGGATGGCGGTAGAACTGGGAGTTTATAATTCAACTAGAACAAGCCGTTTACTTCGGCTTGTATTCTATTGATGATTAAACCTAAATGTTCAGAGTTTTCAGCAAAATTTAACTCATCAACTTCTATTATAAGATGTTTATGCTTGTATGAGCTAATCCAAGCTTCGTAACGCTCATTAAGCCTGCGCAAGTAATCTAAACGAATACTATCTTCATACTCTCTGCCACGCTTTTGAATATTATTAACCAAAGATGGAATTGAGGCTCTAAGGTAAACTAATAAATCTGGCGCTTTTATAGTTTGATTAAGCGATTCGAACATTTTTTGATAGGTTTCAAAATCACGTGTGCTCATTAAACCCATGCTATGCAAGTTAGGTGCGAAAATATGCGCATCCTCATATATCGTGCGGTCTTGAATAATATTCTTTTTTGACTTTTGTAATTGCAATAATGTATTGTAACGCTCATTCAAAAAGAATATCTGAAGGTTAAAACTCCAGCGTTGCATATCCTCATAAAAATCACTGATGTATGGATTATCCTCAACATTCTCGTAATGTGGCTCAAACTTATAATGCTTTGAAAGCAATGTGGTTAATGTGGTTTTGCCCGACCCAATATTTCCTGCGATAGCTAAATGCATATTCTCCTCTCTAAATATCATGTAAAAAAACAACTTTAAACCGACACCAACAAATGAGAGTTAGTTTTTTTGATTAAACCACAATTTTTTTTCATCTTGCCCCATGCAAATTCAATTTTTAGGCGCAGCCCAAATGGTTACAGGTAGTAAACATTTAATTACTACTCCAAAAGGCACTCAAATTTTATTTGACTGTGGCTTGGTTCAAGGCTATATACAAAATAGAGATGATTTAAATAGAAAGTTTGGGTTTGAACCAAGCGAGGTGGATTACCTGATCCTTTCGCATGCGCACATCGACCATAGCGGCCTTATTCCTCGATTGGTGAGAGAAGGCTTTAATGGCATTATTTTCTGCACCCCAGCTACCAAAACATTGTGCGAAATTATGCTCGCAGATAGTGCCCATATTCAAACTGCTGACCTTAAATGGGTCAACAAACGCAGAAAAAATAAAGGCATAGAATTAATTGAGCCTTTATACGAATTAGGGGATGTAGAAGCAGCCTTAAAACTAATGAATGAATTAGATTATAACCAAACCCTAAAAATTGACAATGAAATAAGCTTACATTTTACAGACGCAGGTCATTTACTTGGAAGTGCAGCAGTTCATTTGGACATTAAAACTAGCACAGGACAAAAAACTAAAATCACCTTTAGTGGAGACATTGGGCGTTATAATGACCCTATCCTGCGCGACCCTCAGCCTTTTAGACAATGTGACTATTTGATTTGTGAAAGCACCTATGGCAATAAAAAGCACCAATTGGTAGCAGATGCTGAGGCTGAATTGTTGGATATAATTCATGATACTTGCATTGACAAAAAAGGAAAACTTATCATTCCGGCGTTTAGTGTAGACCGTACCCAAGAAATAATCTATATCTTAGATAAAGCAGTAAACGAGGGCAGAATGCCAAATGTAAAAGTGTATGTGGATAGTCCGCTTTCTGTAAAAGCCACCCAAGCCATGCGCATGCATTCTGAGTGTTACCGAGAAGAATTTATTGCCTATACACACAAAGACCCAGAGCCTTTTGGGTTCAAGAACCTACAATACGTCGCCGAGGTTGAAGCCAGCAAAGCTTTAAACAGCAGCAAAGAACCTTGCATCATTATAAGTGCCAGTGGCATGGCCGAGGCCGGGAGGGTAAAGCACCATATTGCAAATAACATCGAAAACCCGAAAAACACCATTTTGTTGGTGGGATATTGTACTCCAGAAAGTTTAGGAGGAAGGTTAAAAGCTGGGGAGAAGATGGTGAGAATATTTGGCGAAGAATATGGGGTAAATGCACAAGTAAGGTCCTTAGAATATTACTCGGCCCATGCAGATTATGATGAAATATTTGAATGGCTAAGTTGCCAAAATAAAAAGAAAATAAATACCATCTTTTTGGTTCATGGCGAAACCGCTTCTTTAGATGCCATGAAACAAAGATTTGCTGAGAAAGGATTTGGGAAAGTTAGAATTCCATACATGAAAGAGAGGTTTGATTTGGCGGTTTTATAAAGTGATAGGATTCATTACCACCCTATATACCTAAACTGCCCAGCTGGAATTTTTGTTAAGGCCAATCTTATGATAAGTAAACATAGAAACAAGTACCAAACAAAGATTAGAATGGTAGCTGTTTTACGGTTGAAAATTTTTAGTAAATAACTAAACATACTTTAAAAAAAATTTATGAGAATAGCATATTTCGTTAGCGCTTCCTCCATTGAATTTTCAGAAATAAGAATGCTGCTTAAAGCAAAAAAATTAAGAACATAAACCCTACCAAACATAGCTATAAATCTATTATCCTTAGGAATAGATACCAATCCAACCGCATAAATACCAATTGCTTGAAAAATACCCCAAACTAAATATTGAAAACCTATTTGATGCCATAAAGAAATAATTAGCATGGTTGCAATTATACCAATTGTTGGCTTTCTATAGTATGATGCAATTGGGTTGTAAATATAATCTTTGCAAAATGAAGATAAAGACATGTGATATCTAGACCAAAAATCTCTCATATTAGATGCCCAAAAAGGATTATTAAAATTTTCATTGATTCTATAACCCATTAACAATGCCAAACCAATTGCTACATCTGAATATCCTGCAAATTGAAAATAGGCATTCAACACAAATCGAATGGATTCAAAATAGGTTTTTAGCCAAATATATTTGTCGGGCAATGATGACAGATATACTTCCACTTTATAGGTGAAGATATAATTTCCTAAAATAAATATTTTTGCTATGCCAAATAAAATTCGCTCAAATCCTTGAGAAAGATAACTTGTGTTGAACCTACGGCGGTGCCAGTCCTTTACAAATTCAGGATAACGATTGATTGGACCTATTATAATTACAGGCAAAAAGAAGTTATAAGCTAAATAAAGTAAAAGCGAGTCCTTTTTAATATTTCCAAGATAAGTTTCAATGGTAAAGTGAATGTTTTTAAAGATATAATAGGACATTCCTAAAGGTATGAGCCAATTTTCCTGAAAATTGTGGTATAGCTTTACAAATACAAGCGAAACAAAAAGCATCAAAACACTTCCTATTAACTTTACTTTTTTAGGAATTTTTGGATGTTGTAACCAATAAAAGTTGCTAATACTAATAGCACCTAAAATTATAAAAGACAAAGGTGACTTGTATAATAGAAAAAGCCCACAGAAAAACACTTGCATTCCTAACACCCATTTGCTTGGAATCACCCATGATAAAATAATCACAGGAATAACAAGGAGGATTAATTCAAATAATAAACTCATAAAAGTGAATCTAACAAGTTAATTAACCAAGGCTGAAATTTTTGGGCACCTTTATAGTTCAAATGTCCACCATCAAAATAATCTGAATCATTCAAATGAATTGCAGGAATAAAGCATGGAATTGCTAAACTATCCTGATAAGTATTTTTAATTTTATACCATTCTAGGCGCTGTTCCTTAGTTAAATATATTTTCTCATACTTAGCATAAAGGGGTGCTTGGAAAAAGTAGGTTTTAACTCCCTTGTTAGTTAAATCGATAAGAGATTGATTCAAAGTGACATTATCATCAAACTTCCTTACATGGTTAATTTTTTCGCATAAAATTCTGTAAGACAATGTATCAAAATCGTTTAAGAAAAAGGTCTGGTGATTCATTGGGTTACAATCTGTATCAATTTTTTGCTTCCATCCAAATAGGGTTTTAACTTCAATTAATAATTCTTCAACCACCTCCCCATACTCTTTTGGGATTTCACCCTCCCGCAATGCAAGGTATGCATTGGTTGGTGTAAGAATATCGTCGCCCCAAGAATCATCAATCCATAAACGATTATTTTCTATTAATAGTAAATCTGGAGGATAACTAATTATATCATTTAAAAAATTAGAATTCAATAACTTTTCCATTGATAGCCAAAGAATATTTATCTTTAAAATACGCATTTTAAGGCCAGTTTTAGTCTCTATCTCCTCTTCTAGTTGCCGTGTGTTAGGAATGGCAAAAAAGCTAGGTGAAGAGCCAAAAATTACCACTTTTAAACAACTATCATTTACCTGATTAAATTGTTTTAAATTGCTTTCTAAAGAGGTTTTAAACGCATTGGAAATATGGCCCTTTTTTGAAGATATATAATGCGTGTATACAATTAAAGTTACTACTATTATAGCTAATACTCCAAAAACATAAATCCAAACTTTTATTGGAACTGTCTCTTTATGCATTACTAAGTTTTTTACTTAAAATAGTATCAATATTTTGGATGTTCTTCATGCTCATAATCTCTGCGGTAGTAAACTGAATTTTAAACTGCTCTTCCAAACCAGTAATGAATATGAAATTATTTAATGAATCCCAGCCAGCCAAATTTGACGAGGAACTTAACGCAGTTATCTCCTCCTTTTTCACCTTAAATGTTTGGGCGGCAATTTGAATGATAGTTTCTAGGTTTGACCCAAATTTGTTCACATCTGAAAATTGATTTTGGCTTACCAATTTCTTTATTGGGTCAATCATAATTTTCCCACTTAAACCTCTCTCAAAATCAGAAACAAAATAGATTTGACTCGGGATTTTCTCTGGTTCAAGGTTTGATCTTAAAAACTTAAAACAATCAGTTTCATCCATTGATTGATGGTCCTTTAACTGCACAAACGCAAGCATCTTTTCAATCAAAATTGAATCTTCAACCCCAATAACTTTGCAAAATTCAATTTCAGGCATTCGCATTAATACTTCTTCAATTTCTTCAGGCTGTATCCTAAATCCTCCTGAATTTATCATGCTTTTCTTTCGACCAATAATTTTATAGAAACCCTCAAAATCTTTTATCGCAATATCCCCAGTATATAACCATCCTTGCTGAATTACTTCTGTAGTTGCTTGAGCATTATTATAATACCCTTTCATAACATGACTACCTTTAATCAACAATTCTCCTGCTGCATTTTCTCCCAATTCAACACCAGCATCATTAATAATTTTTAATTCACAATCAATTGGCTTTCCAATTGTTCCCACCTTAAACAGCGCATCATCAGGACCACAATACAAACTTCCAGTTACTGTTTCTGTTAAACCGTACACATTAACAATTCTAACTTTAAAAATATCCATCACAGACTGCCACAACCTTTCGTTTAATTGCGCTGCAACCGAAATCAAAAACTTAAAATCAGCAGTATGAAAACTGTCTTCATAGCCAGTGTGCAGTTTCTCGAAAAACGCGAGTAATGTTGGCACAACAAAGGCATGTGTGATGCTATATTTGTATATTGAATAGTAAAAGTTATCAAGTTGTGTGGTATCTAACTTAAACGGACTTACCCAAGTTGCACCGCAATAGAATGCCAACATTGGCCCCTGGTTAATTCCATCAGAATGAAATAAATTTAGCACGTTCAAGATTCTTGTTGAAGCATTCATTTGATACACTTTTTGAAGTGTTTCAAGATGGCTAAACAAGTTACCATAAGTTATCATTACGCCTTTGGGTTCTGAAGTTGAACCAGAAGTGTATAGTATATAAGCAATACTGTTTTCATTTATAATTTCAGGAAACTTCGGTTCAAACCCAGCATATTTATTTAAACAAGTTGGGTAAGAAATTGTCGACTCCTCCATTTCTGGCTTCGCAGGAGGTTTTGAAAATAACTTCTTAAAGGTGCTGCTCTTTTGCTTTTCTTCTGGTTTAATTACAAGGTGTTTATAATTGGCTAAGTCCCAATTATCAACTAGTTCTTCATCAATGATAGAAATTTTAGGGCAGGATGAATCCAAAATTGACTTAACTCTTTCCTTTTTTGAATGATTGTCAATTAATACTACTGATAATCCATAGCGATATGCTGCAATAGATATGATTGCAATTACCTTTTTACTTTTTGAAGACAAGACAATATTATCTTCTTCTACCAAACCCAAATCGAAGAAAAAATTACTCAATTTGTTGGCGCTTAGTAAAACCTCAGCATAACTTATTTTTTCCTCATTTTCGAGTATGGCAAATTCCTTATCGCCTAAAAGCCTTGCCTTTTCAAATAACTCAACTATGTTCATATTAATTTTAAAATCTCTTCTTTACTAATTTTACCATTTATCTTACGAGGAATTGCGTTTACACTTTTAATAATGACAGGTGTTTTTCCAGCCCCTAAATAGTTTTGTAGATTTTCTCTAATCCTATCTAAAATTGATTCATTTTCTTGATTTTCAAATGCTACTAATAAGGCAATCTTTTCAGATTCATTCTCAAAAAAAGGTATAATAATTAAATCTTTCACTTCATTCTCCTTTCTTACCAACTCTTCAATCTCTTTAAAGTAAACAATTTCACTTCTTGCATTTTTAATGAAATCAAGTTTTCTACCTATAAGTTCTATACTACCATCCATACCCATTACAGCAATATCTCCTGTATTAAACCAACCAGAATGGTCAATATTTACTGACGGAGAATTACCCAAAT
This sequence comes from Bacteroidota bacterium, assembly GCA_027487835.1. Taxonomy (GTDB): domain Bacteria; phylum Bacteroidota; class Bacteroidia; order UKL13-3; family UKL13-3; genus B1. The sequence continues at coordinate 21,647 of JAIYCU010000034.1, forward strand.
AGGAAGTTGAAATATTGCCGTTATAAATATACAATTCTCCTTTTTCTTCTATTAAAGCTGATTTATGTTCATCATTTACGATTTTAATTAAACTATGAAAAGCTTTTCCTATTGAATTTGAATTAACATTTGCACTATCGATACATTCTCCTATGCAAAAACCACTGGTTTCTGTCAATCCATAATAATTGTGAATCTTTAAACCCATTTTTTCAAAGAAGCGTTCTTTTAATGATGGGGTTAAAGCGCTTCCTGTACTTAACACCAATTGAACTTTTGCTAATTTATTTTTAACATCCTTAACAGTTAGTAATAAAGCTAACAAACTAGGACTAGCAACTAATTTTGTGATTTTCGACTCATAAAGTGCATTCACACATTCCGATGGTATTTGTGCTTCATGGGGGGCAGGAATTACGCAAACTGATCCAGACTCTGCTGTTATCAAACAGGCATTTCTTAATGCACTCATTTGATCGAGTGTCCCAATTGCCAAATACCTATCAACACTATTCCATTGATAGGCCTCTACAAAACTTATTGCACTTTGAAACAATTGACGATGGGTAAGTACCACTCCTTTTGAATTGCCACTTGAACCAGAGGTATATAAAACTGCTGCAATAAAATCCGCTTCAACTTTTGGTTCAACCCAGCCTAAAACAGGTTCTTGTAACCACTCCGAAAGTAAACAGCCAAAAGGAATAAGAACTTGCTCTTCCCTATCAAAAATGATGGTTTTGTGTTGCCATGTTTCTTGTAGTGATTGAATTTTATTTAGAAAAATAAAGCTTGGCTGATTTTGTGTTAAAATGCTTTCAACATTACTTTCTATCTCATCACTTTTTATAGGCACAAATACTAAACCTAAACGCATGCAAGCCCAAAATAGAGCGATTGATTCCAAGCATACATCCGCATGCACTATAATTCGATTTCCATTCCTACAACCATTCGTTTGTAAGGTATAGGCTAAGGCTTCTACAATAACTTCAAATTCTTGATAGGTATAATTAACTTGCTCGTTTCTATCGATTATATAATCCTGACTCGGATACGACTTTAAGGCGCGCATCCAAAGGTGGGCCAAAGTCATCTCATCCTCTTTTGTAATAAAAGTTTGATAGGAAAAATAATGCTGCAACCTCACATGCGATTCTTCAATTGGCAATATCTGCCATAGGTCGATTGCTTGCAGTTTTAAAATAATGACTTTAAACAATTCCTCATCAAGGCCTAATTTCTCTTTGATAAAAGCACAAGATTTGCACTTTGAAGCCCAAAAGTAAATTTGCCACTCAAGTTCTGTTAACTCAAATTCTAAAGACTTGTTAAGGTGCCCCAGATAAACCGGATGTGTAAGCAACAAATACTCGATCTCAGGTTTTAGTGAATCTTGTCTAAGGATCACCTTTCTTTGCGTGGTAATTTCTAATAGCGGATTTACAAGCAAATACCCTTTGTTTAAATGAAAATAATCAAAATAATTAAACAACTTTAAAACTTCATTTAAATTGACATCTTTGGGTGAAATGGCAACTAAACCATTATAATCAGTTGTAGAAGCATTTGCCTTGATTTCAATTTCACCTTCCAAACTTTTCCTAAACAAATCAGGCTCCGAAAAAACAAATGCACTTTTTTCATCTACTAAAGTAGAAAAAAGTTTTAGGTAGGCTTCCCCATGAATTAAATCTCCCCCTCTCTTAAAATAAGGCACAGGTTGCTTATTTGCTAAATGTACATGTGGGAAAAAAGCATACCCTTCTGGCTTTAAAATTCTAAGTATTTCAGGCAGCAAATTACTTCTCAATTGTCTATGCAAAGTATCAAAACCTAAGGCCAATGATATTGTTTCGCTTTGGAAGGGCAAAGGTGCACCGGGCTTCACAAAATGAATTTCAATATTTTGGGTTGAACCTAGCCAATATGCAAATCCATTATACCCCAAAACATCCGTATCACCTTCCCAAATGCTAATAATTTTTTGATCTGGGAAAAGGGATGCTAACAAAATGGAACTCCAACCTGTCCTATTCCAAACATCCACGATGATATCTCCCTCCTTAAAATGCTCCTTTAAATAGGGAACAAAAGGATAAAATGCCCTAATGGCCTCATTAAAGGGAGCAAACAAGGCATATAAATCGTAAACCGGTCTTCTAAATTTATTCCTGCAAAACTTTTCATAGACCTCAAGGTCTATTTTTGTCCTTAAGTTCTTTTCAATTTCATTGGTAATTTCTTTCACCTTTAAGGAAGATTCATTTTCAAAATAAATACCGTCTACTTCCGGTATATTAAGTAAAGTGGTATAGTCCATTTAGGATAGCAATTTAATCATAAAAACTTGAATGTATAATTCTTTTCAGCCTGTTGCTTCCTGATAGCACAAAAACCCTAGAGGTACCCTACTGCTATTTCGATACCCAAATTATTAATTTAATTATTCTCTTTTAAGCCCAATAAATTTAACACCTTTTCTAGGTTATCTGCATTTAGAGGTTTTGCCAAAAAAGCTACAATACTCTTTTCATTTTTAGCTCTTTCTAAATCTGTAGGATTTATGCTTGATGAAAGTATAAAAATTTTTGTTTTCTCTTCAAAGTGCGCATACACTTTTTTAAAAGCATCAAAAAAATCCCACCCATCCATCACAGGCATATTTAAATCTAGAAAGATTACTTCTGGAATTTTTTCCAAGGAAATTTCCCCGTTATCTAGTTTCTTGAAAAAATCTATTGCTTCTACCCCATTGTGGGCTTCAAATATTGTATTACAAAATTTACTTTTGTTCAACTGAATTCTATTTAACATTTGCGTAACATTATCATCTTCAATTAATAAAACTGTATTGATCATTGTTGTTTATTTAAAAGTTAATGTAAAAGTTGTACCAATATTCACCGCGCTTTCTACTTCTATCTTACCGCCAAGTGCAGTTATTTGTGAATGTACAAGGTATAATCCAATCCCTTTGCTATCTGCATTGTTGTGAAATCTTTTGTATAACCCAAATATTTTGTCTTTTGCCAAGGCCATATTTATGCCAATACCATTATCTGCAAAAGTAAGCTGGGTATTTCCATTAGGTTCTTTGCTTGTTTTTATGGTGATGATTGGGTCTCTATCTGGATGACGATACTTTACTGCGTTGGTAAATAGATTTAAAAATATACTTTCTAGGTATGCATTGGCAAAATCTACAGATGGAGCTGCAGAAAAGTCTGCATTTATTATTACCTTTTTTTCAAGTAATATAAGTGAAAGTGACTCAGTTATTCTTATTAATATTTCTTCAAAGGTTAATTGATCTTTATGTATGTTTCTATTCTCTTTTATAATCAAAACCTCAATTAAATCATTCAATGTTTCATTTAAATGTTGGGTAGAAGTTTTAAAAGCATCAATCAGTTGCAAGGTAAATGCATCAGTACCTTGTTCTGGTTTAATAATATCGCAAATACCAACCAAATTTGTGAGTGGCGCCCTTAAATTATGAGAGGTTATATAACTAAACTGCTTCAACTCAAGGTTGTTTTCAACCAATTCTTTCAGTAACTTTTCCTTTTCAATAGCAGCTTCTATTTCTTCCGTTACATCGCGCTCTACCGCAATCCAATGGGTATACCATCCTTTTTCATTGGCTACGGGAGCTACGCTGAATTTATTCCAAAACTTTTCGCCATTTTTCCTCGAGTTAGATACTGTAATTTCACATGGCTCCCATTTGCTCAACGCTATTCGTAATTTGTCTAATTCTTTTCTGTCTGTATCTTCATTTTGCAGCATTCTTGGCGTTTTTCCAATTACTTCCTCAGCAGAATACCCAGTCATTTCTGTAAATGCTTTATTTACAAATAATATACGAGGCCCAGGCAAATCGTAGGGTTCAGCTTCTGTAATTAAAATAGAATCATTTGTGTTTAGTATAACAGATTCTAGCAGTTTAAGATGCTTTATGCGCTCTTTTTCTGCAGTAACATCCCAATTAACCACTATCATTCTAATGGCATTTCCTTCATTGTCTCTTTCAATAATTGATGAGGCGTTTAGATAATGAACAGATGAATCTTTCCAAACAACCCGAAATTCAGGCTCATACTCCTTTTTATTAGCAATGCCAAGTTCCATTTCGTATAGTAGCTGCTTCCTGTCTTCCTGATGCACTCTAGAAATAAATCCTTCAAATACAGAATTAAATTCATTCTCAGCAATATCACATAACCTGTACATTCCCTCATCCCAGATGGCTACATTATTTTTTATATCCCAATCCCATATTCCCAATTGTGCACTTTTTGTTGCCAGTTGTAATCGTTCGGTAAGTTGCTTTTTTTCTTTTTCATCTCTTTTACGTCTACTAATATTACGGGTAACTCCTAATAGATTCACTATTTTTCCTGTTGCATCTTTAAGTGGTACTGCATGTGTTTCCATAAAGCAGTGGCTACCTTTTAAACCCGTTATTTCAAACTCTAAGGTTCCGGAGTTGCCATTGAAAACTTCTTTAATTAAATCGTTAAATCCTTTCTGGTATTCTTTATTCACCATGTCCATCATTTGGGCACCCAATACCTGTTGCTCATTGTCAGCTTCTACAATAGCCAGACCAGCAGGATTCATGTACAGAAATTCTCCTTTTCTGTTCACTATTTTTACACATTCGGGTGCAGTATTTAAAATGGTACGGAGATAGTTTTCACTTTCAATTAGTTTGATTTCTGCTTTTTTACGTTCCGTGATATTTACATTAGATCCGAGATAACCAATGTGTTCATTCTTATCGTTAAATAGTTTTTTTGCAGTTCCATTGACCCAAATGATATTTTTATTGCTATTTAAAAAGCGATATTCATAATTCCAATCACCATTAGATTCAACGGATTTGTACCAATTTTCAGTTACATACTCCAAGTCTTCAGGATGAAGAGCGTTAATCCATCCTTTACCTAGAACGTCTTCTAATTGCATTGCTGCCATTTCAAGCCAAGTTTCATTAGCATAAATACAATCTCCATTTATATCAGTTGTATAAATAGCAATTGGTGACTTTTGGGCATATACTTTAAATTTAGCGTCGCTTTCCTGTGCTTTTTCTACTGCTCTTTTTATCTCTTCTTCTGCTTTCTTTTTTTCGGTGATGTCATTTATATAGCAAAAGTTCACCTCGTATTCATTGTAGTTAATAAGGTTGCTGGTTATTTCTACATCCAACAAAACACCATCCTTTCTCTTAAAATGACAGTTAAAAATTAAACTTCTATTTTCTCTTATTTCATCCCACTGTTTAATACAACTTGCTTCATCCATTTCTGTTGCAATATCCAGCAAATTCATTTCGCTAAATTCCTTTTGGCTATAACCCAATAAATTGAGCAAAGAATCATTAAAATTATAAAATTCACCTTTTGGCAACAGCAATAAAATAGGCGTGGCAGCCTTTTTAAATGCAAAGTCCATAAGTTTTAAATCTTCTTCTGCTTTCTTTTTTTCGGTAATGTCAGTAAAGAAAACACAGTTTAGCTCCTTATCTCCATATTGAATAAAGTTTGCTTCTATGTTAGCATTTATCATGTCCCCATTTTTCTTTCTCAACGTAGTTTCAAAACTTAATGATTTTGCTTTTTTAAGTTCCTCCCAATGAATTGGCCAAATTCCATATTGATAATCAGGGTCTATTTCAGGAATAGTTATTGCTTTGTACTCTTCTTTAGTATAACCCAATAATTTTGGGGCGGCTTCATTAAAATCGAAGATAGAGGCATCCTTAGTAATTATATTTATAGGTGTGGTTGAGTTTCTAAATGTATAATCCACCAACTTCATTTGTTCCTCAAGTCTTTTCTTTTCTGTTACATCAATAAAAGTTGAACATATCAAATCTATATTATCAAATTTTATAGCATTCGTTCTTATTTCTACATCAATTATTTGATTGTCTTTTGTAGTTAAAGTTGTTTCTATAACAAATGCATCATTTCTTAAAAAAATGTTCTCCCACGTTTCAGTAAAGTTTTCAGCGTTTAAGGTCCTGTTGATATGGTATACTTTTAATTTTTTGTACTCTTCTTTTGTATAACCTAATAAAGCACATGCACTTTCATTAAAATCATAAATGCTACCATCTTTTTGTATAAAGTGAATAGGAACTACAGAATTCCTAAAGGCAAAATCAGTAAGTTTTAGTTGATTTAATACAATCTTCTTTTCGGTAATGTCAGTAGAATAAGAACAAATCAATTCCAAATCCCCATGCTTCACGTAATTGGAAATGATAATAAAATTGGTTAACGTTCCATCTTTTTTAGTAGGGGTGGTCTCTATCGTTTTGCTCCCTTTGGCTTTTATATCTGCCCAATGCAGCGCCCATTTTTCTTTATCAAAGTTAGCGTTTAGTTCAATTATCTTTTTACCCTTTAATTCCTCTTGTGTGTACCCCAAATCCCTAGCTGCCGCTAGATTTATATTGTAAATACTAGAATCTTCTTTTACCAGAAATATTGGCATTGCAGAATTATTGAACGTATAATCTACCAATTTTAATTCTTCTTCCTGCTTTTTTTTCTCAGTAATGTCTAGCACATAACTACAATTCAATTCTAAGTCGCCAAATTTTACATAGTTAGCTGTAACAATTACGTCTATGAGGGTACCATCCTTCTTTTTTTGTTGCGTTTTTATGGAAATTTTTTTATTTACTTTCAATTTAGCCCATAAACTTGCCAACTTTTTTTCGTCATAATCTTTATCTAAATCATAAACTTTTAAGGTAAAAAATTCTTCTCTTGTATAACCCAAATTTTCTGCTGCAATGTTGTTAAAATCATAGAAGCTCGCATCTTCCAAAATGTAATAAATAGGTATAGAATTATTTCTAAAAGTATATTCAATTAACTTATTTTGCTTTTCTATATTTCTTTTTGCCAAGAGCAACTCTTTTTCATAAGATTTGCGTTGACTCACCTCAAAAACGGTGGAATAATTAATCTGCACATTCCCCTTTTCATCTCTTATTTGTTTCGTGTTGATTAAGATAGGCAATCGTGTTTTATCTTTCTTAACCATTTCAAAACTGATTTCTTTTACAAAACCTTGCATTTGTAACAAAGGGGAATAATGTGTTTCAAAGTACATTTTACCCCCCACACTCAACAAACTCTGCCAAGTAACTTTCCCAATAATGTCTTCTTTGGTATACCCAAGCCAAGCTAATAAAGTATCATTGATTTTGTTAATCGTTCCATTCCCTTCCGTTGAAAAATAACCGCAAGGTAAATGATTATAAAATAGGTCTGATTCTAATTCTTTTGAGGCTAGTTGTTTGCTATAAAATTCGTCTTTTTCTTGACTAATTTTTGCTGCTTTTTTAGCAAGCATTTGATTTAATAGCTCCGCTAAGCTATTTAAATCTTCTTCTTTCCCTGATTTTAGCAGGTCAATTTTGACTAAATCAGCTGCTGTTAGATAATCTTCTGCAAAATTGGAATCTATTATTTCTGTCATTGGAGTATGAGTACCTATTTAAAACTTTCCAAATGCGCTTGGAAAGTCGGATATTTTGAATCTAAATTAGATTTCATCGGCTAAATATTCGCTAAAAATTGAGTCACCAATTCTATTGTTTCTTTGGGTGCACTCATGTGTGGGCAATGCCCTTTAACTTCCATGGTCAAAAAGTACAATTTTGTACTTGCTACTAAATGCAGGTGCAATAAACCTCCACATATTTTGGTCGCAACCATAACCAGGTGCCATCAACATAACCTGCGTACCTTCGCCATGAATGGTTACATTGTTTCTCTTAATAACATCTAATTCCATAAACTTTATTTTTAAGTAAATAAATGAAAATACATGGCAATGATAACAAACAATTTGGTTTGTTTTTATAATAGTACAGCTCTATTCCACCCTACACAAACTGTAATAGCAAAGTCCTTTTCTAGATTTCACTTGTTTGCCATTGGTAGAAAGAGTCCACACATGATGAAACCTCAACTGCGATTCTGAACTTTTCAAAATGATTTTGTTTCCTTTTTGAACCCAAGTTCCCGAAATCTTAATTTTGTGTTTGGCAACAGAAAAGTCCTGATAAGTAAAGGTTTGATTCGGTAAAATCACTAATTGAATTTGGGAAAAATCATCGGCAGAAACACCATAAGTACCTAGGGGGCTTACCTTGTTTTTAGTGGTAAACGATAAACTAATTACCGATACCATAACCAGGATAGAAATTCTTAATAATGCTTTCATAAACTTTTTAATTTGTCTAATAAAGATACAAATTTCTTTTTACTTTATCGTTTTTCTTTATCATACATAAATTAATTTCTGGTGTGCATTCGCTACATTTGAGGATAATACATTTTAATGCAACACCTTCGTCTACCTTTTAAAGGCTTACATATCGCGAGCTATATAATGCTCATTCACTTTTTAAATCCAAGTTTTGCTCAAATTATTCCCGTTGGCAGTGGTAGTTATACTACTACTTTCCCCGGAACCGATCAAGCTGGTAGAAATTCCTTCCCTTCGGGCGCTCCACTAACTACCGGAAATGCTGCCCTCAAACCTGTACCCACCAATGATTGGTGGTCGAACAAAGTTAAAAATAACCATTCAGACAATCTATTTAATTACCCCTTTACCCTCAAAACTGTAAATAATGGCTTGGTGGTAAGCTATATTCCTTGGGGAGTGATTGATAATTATTTACCAGTAGTAGTTGGGGTGACTAGTTTAAATGCGAGCGCTTGCAAAGTATCAGATTTTTCTGATTGGACCGTGAGTCTTAATTGGAAAAGTGCCACACAAAATTTCACCGCCACCACTGGCATTGGTATGCCCTTTTTATATTTTACAAAAGACAGCGCAGACATTGCTTCCATAACTGTTAATGAGGGTACCGCAAGCATTGACAATGAAAAACTCATTATCTTAAATGCCCGCAATGGGGCTGATTTTGTAGTGTATGCGCCAACTGGAAGCACTTGGATTCAATCTGGCAAAACCTATACTTCTACCCTCAATGGTAAAAATTATTGGTCCTTGGCCTTTATTCCGCTTACCGCAAGCAATGTAAATGCTGTAGCCAATGAGTATAAAAAATACGCGTATGTGTTTCCCAAAAACACGCTCGCCAATTGGAAATATACAGAAGCATCGGCTTTGGTTCAAACCGAATTTATAGTAGAAACAGACATTAAAGAAGGCAGTGATACCAATATGTTAATTGGGCTATTACCGCACCAATGGGCGCACCTAGCTAGCAACTCTCCTACCCCATCTGGCTATACATATGCCAATGTGAGGGGTCAAATTAAAACCTTAGCCGGCAATCGATTTATGGTTGAGAATAAATTTTATGGCATATTACCAACCCTACCTTATGTAGATAATTTAAGCAATGGGTTTAGCGCCATGAAACTCAGTGAAAAAGTGGATGCCATTAAAAATGATGGTTTAAGTACTTGGACCGATTCTTACAATGAAGGGCAAGTGATGAACCGATTAATTCAAACCGCTAGGATTGCAGAACTTGCCAAGGATACCGCTTCCCTAAATATCATGCTAAAAACAGTAAAAGACCGACTTGAAAATTGGTTAATTGCTAAGCCGGGTGAAGTGGCTTTCTTGTTTTATTATAATCAAAATTGGTCTGCGCTCATTGGATATCCTGCAGGGCACGGACAAGATGGCAACATAAATGACCATCATTTTCATTGGGGCTATTTTATTCATGCTGCTGCTTTCTTAGAGCAATATGAACCGGGTTGGAAAGATAAGTGGGGCGCCATGATAAACCTCTTGGTGAAAGATGCTGCCAATGACAGCAGAACAAGCAGCGATTATCCGCATTTGAGAAATTTTAGTCCCTATGCCGGACATTGCTGGGCCAATGGCTTTGCTACTTTTCCGCAGGGCAACGACCAAGAATCAACTTCTGAAAGTATGCAGTTTAACTCAGCACTTATTCATTGGGGTGAGGTTACGGGCAATAAAGCCATTAGAGATTTAGGGATTTATTTATATACCACAGAGCAAACGGCTATTGAAGAATATTGGTTGGATATTTACAATAGAAATTTTGCGGCGAACCAACAATACAGCTTGGTTTCTAGGGTTTGGGGAAATAGCTATGACAATGGCACCTTTTGGACCGCCGACATTGCCGCTTCTTATGGCATAGAAATGTACCCTATTCACGGTGGCTCTTTGTATTTGGGCCAGGATACCAATTATGTGAAAACACTTTGGACCGAGATTGAGAAAAATACAGGCATCTTAAGCAATCAGGTAAATGACAATTTATGGCATGATGTGTATTGGTCTTATTTGTCGTTTATCAATCCACAAAAAGCCATTAACCTGTATAATTCTTTTCCAAATAGAAACCTAAAGTTTGGCATTTCTGATGCCCAAACCTACCATTGGTTGCATGCCATGAATGTGCTAGGTAACGTAAGCAATAGCATTACTTCTAACCATCCCTTGGCGGCTGTATTTGTTAAGAATGGGGTTAAAACCTATGTGGCCCAAAACTATGGCAATACGCCCTTACAGGTAATATTCTCTGATAATTTTTCTTTTACGGTTGCTCCTAGAAGTTTAAAAACCAACAAAGACATTAACGCCAGTGGCACGCTTAGCACAGCGTATACAGAAGTATATCCTGGTGGAAGTTTAACGCTTTCCTTGAACCTAAACTCAGGTAGTGCTACCAAGGTTCAATTTATGGAGGGTGATTCTATCATTGGAGAAGACAGCCAAGCACCTTACAACTTTTTGGTGAATAATATTCAGGTAGGTAAAAAGACCTATTATGCCAGAATATATGAAGGTTCAAATTTTGGCATCAGCAATATGCTCAGCATTTTGGTGGGTGAAAAACTACCCTTCTTGGGCAATCCAATAAGTATACCTGGCACCCTTATGGCAGGCAATTATGATAGGTTTGAAGGGGGCATCGGACAAGGCATTACCTATAACGACAATTCAGCTAAAAATGAAGGCGACTTTAGAACCAATGAATATGTAGATGCAAGTGTGAATGTGCCTGAAGGGAATATTGTAGGGTATATTGCCACCAGCGAATGGCTTAGTTATACCATAGATGTTAAACAAGCTGGCTTATATAGCTTAAAATTTAGATATGCATGCGGCAACAATGCAGGTGGGGGTCCTTTTACGCTATCCTCAGATGGACAACAAATTGCTGCACCAATTAGTGTAAGTAGTTCTGGCAATTGGAATACCTGGACCAGCAAAACCGTAGAAAATATTGCCTTAAAAAGTGGGGTTCAAACTTTGAGAATCTACTTTGAAAATGGAGAACTTAATTTAGGCAAGCTCACCTTTACCTATGTTGCGCCCCTGCCCTACTCGCAACCCATTGCAGAGGCTGGTAATAACATATTGGTTCAGTTGCCAAATAGTAGCTTAACCTTAGATGCCAGTAAAAGTACAGACCCTATGGGAGGTACTTTGTTGTATGCTTGGAAACAAATTTATGGCCCAAGTACATTAACCTTAAACAATACAAACATTCCTAAACCTCAAGTTTCTGGCCTGCAAGAAGGTGTTTATTTAATGGAGTTAAGTGTAAGCAATGGCAGTTATAGCGATAAAGATCAAGTATATCTTATTTCATCTGTAAGCAACAATATTGCCCCAAAGGTTTCTATTGCTACCCCTGCAGAGGGCGCCCGATATTTTGCCAATGAGCCTGTGAGTTTGCAAGCCATTGCCAGCGATTTAAATGGCACTATCAGTGAGGTAAAGTTATATGAAGGTCCGCGTTTAATAGGCAGCGATGCCAATGCTCCTTATGAATTTAATTGGTATGGCATGCCGGGTGCCTATACGTTTATTGCTTTAGCCACCGACAATAATGGTCGTATAGGAAATTCAAAAGCCTTAACCCTTTTTATTGACTCCACACCTTCTTGCAGGGGTAGGGCTTTTAATGGCGACTTTGAATACTTGTTTTCAGAGGATGAGAACAATCCAACGATAACGTTTATCCCTTCAAAATCAGGGGTTGGAAGTCCAACTTGTATTTTGTACTATGGCTTAAACGCTGGCAGTTTACCAGGTTTTACGGTGAATCCGAATGTGCCCTTTAGGTTAAATGCTGCCAAGGGAACACAAGTATATTTTTATTATACCTATAGCTACCCAGGCGCTGGCGAAAGAAATACTGCGGCCAATAAAAACACCTATAAAGTGGGCAGTTGTAAACCCTTTGCCAATGGATTAACCAATGAAACGCCAATGGATAGACTTCGCTATTATCCAAATCCAGTAGAACAATACCTAAATTTAGAATTGCCTTTTGGGTCGAACCAAATTATGGTGTATGACATGAGCGGCAAACTATTAGATAGCCAAGAAACAAAAGAAAGTGAGTACAAATATAACATGCAATCTTTTGCCGCTGGGATATACATAGTTGAAATCATCCACCAGCAAACGGTTAAACGAATTAAGATTTATAAATAAAAAAAAGGCCCAATTTACATTGGGCCTTTTTTTTTAATTCGCCATTTTCTTAGCCATCTTGGCTAGCGACTTAGGCAGCTTTAGCTGCATGTCTACAAATAACTTTTCTGAAGCATCTTTAACCATTGGCATTAATTTCTTTACATCTGTTACGTAACCGTATGCAGCCATAACACCTTGTGAGGAAGAAGCGCGTTCTTTAAGTTTAAATACAAGCTTACCAGATTTATCAAATATCTTGATATTAACATAGGCATACACCTTTTTAGAGGTGAGTCCGCCAATGCCCATGGCATCATATAAGTTAAAATCTATATAGGCAACCATAACCCCATCAATTTCTGGAAGGAGTTCAAAAGCCTTTTGAATGGCCTTATCATCATCTACAATCCCATAAGCGGCAATCGGAACATATCCAGCAGCAGGCGTGGTATACCAATCATCCTTGGCCCAAGTGGTTAAGGCCTTAAGTTCTGGGTACCCTTTTGCATTAATTACCTCTTGTTTTGGCAAAAATGGGAAAGGGAATTGTGGCAGAAATGAGGCAATGATCAGGCTATCAAAACTGGTAACAATCTTTTCTAAGTTGAATGAACTATCTTTCATGATGGCTTCATAAATCTTTGTTTCCAAAGGATTGTCGGATAAATTTCTGCTACCAAACACAGAAATTAGGGCTACCTTTTTAAGTTGTGCTTGTGATAAAATTGGGCAAACGGCCACAATTAGGATTAGGATTATTTTTTTCATAGTTTTTGTTTTTACATAGATAAGTAATTTTTGGTAAAGGCAAACCTATTAAAGAATTTTACCCCAAACCGATAGCAAAACAGTAATAAGCAGTAGGATTTACCATAACTTAAAGGGCACTTCTACCTGCTTAAACCCTTCAAGTTCCAAAAGTGCTTGCGCAATTTTCTTCTCCCATGCCAGTTGCTTTTGATAATGGATGGAGTGATTGGTTTCTTCATCATAAAGAATTTGCATCTGATTGCGTTCTTCATTCATTTTTCGAAACAATTTCGATACCTCCTTATTCAGAGTAGCAGCAGAAAAGCGTCTTTTCAGCATTTCCTTTCTTAGTTTCCGAGCATACATTTCTGTGATATCAAAATGGCAACGTTCGTGTTGCAAAAGGGTATCCGACTTAATAGCCACCCATGATTTTTGGGTATTCATGGATGCCTTTACTTCATACACTACACTGTCTCTATTTACAAAACGCCCGGCTACCTGAATAGAACTAGATAAACTCGCCACATACTTACCACGCATCTCTGGCCTTCCCTTAAAATCATCCCATTGAATGAGGCGCTGACCCCAAAGGATTTCACTGGTATTTTGATGCGTAAAGGCAGAAAACAAGAGGAGAATTGGAAGGAAAAGATAAGTTAGGATTTTGGACATATTGGAGGGCTTACAAGTAGTGTTACATTTTTTATGAAGATAACTTACCTAGGTTAGATTACAAATCAATAAATAATCAATTGAGTTTGAGTGTGGAGTTTTATTAAACGCTTGCTCAAAACTCACACTCAAAACTGATTTTGTGTAGGTTTTGAGGGATAAAAAAAGATTGCCTGAGCCAGAATACAGCATTGAAGGCATGTTCACTGTTAGCCTACAAAGTCCGTTAAAACCTTCGGAGAAAACACCCTCCTATCCAATCGCCAGTAACTTTATTTACTTGACCATTTAGCCCTTATTTGGGGTAATATTCAAGCTAAAGAAAATAGCAAAAGCCATAGTGCGCATATTAAAAATAGGCATGCCAATGGCTAAAACACAAACATTAAAACCTATGATTATCAGCATGAAATAGGTATAAATTAGATTGAACCTACACCAACACTTGTATCTTGAAACAGGAGCGCTGCATGGTCCACCATGGAGTGTTGCAATCTTTACCATGGAGTGTTGCATAGTCCACATTGCATTGCTGCATGCCTCACCATGGAGCGTTGCATGGTCCACATTTTAGCGTTGCATGCTTTAACATAAAGCGTTGCATGGTCCAACATGGAGCGTTTCATGCTCCAACATGGAGTGCTGCATGCTTCAACATGAAGCGTTGCATGCTTCAACATGAAGCGTTGCATGCTTCAACATGAAGTGCTACATGCTTCACATTGGAACGTTGCATGGTACACATTTTAGCGCTGCATGCTCCGTGATGGAGCGTTGCATGGTCTACAATGTATTGTTGCTATCTCGACCATGTAGCGTGGCTACTCCCTAAATGATACATAGCTACTCTATAAATGATGCGAAGCTACTCCATAAAAGGTGCGGTGCAAATTACAAATGGTGGGGTGCTACTCTATAAAAGGTGCGAAGCTACTCCATAAAAGGTGCAAAGCAACTCCATAAAAGGTGCGAAGCTACTCAATAAAAGGTGCGGTGCTACTCTACAAATGATGCGGTGCTACTCAATAACAGGTGCACAGCTACTCCACAAATGGTGCGGTGCAAATTACAAATGGTGGGGTGCTACTCTATAAAAGGTGCGAAGCTACTCTATAAACAGTATAGAGCAAGAGTGAAGAGAAAGAGTGCTTTGGTATTTTAAAGAAGCTTGCATGAACTCTTGCTCAAAACTCACACTCCAAACTGTTTGAGTGTGGGTTTGAGTCTTGAGGGACGAAATCAGTTTGAAGTATGAGTCTTTCGCTCTTGCTCAAGACTCACACTCCAAACTGTTTTCGTGGAGCTGCAGGGACTTATGTTCACTCCATTAAAACGCTAATTATCAATTATTCACAATGTCGTTGTCGTGTCGACGTCACGGGTTACAAAATATTTTTTTCGTGGGGACCGTTACAATAACTTGTTTTGAACCTTGGTCCAATTTTCGTCCAAAACCGGGAATTTTCCAAAAAATATTTTGTAAGGAAATGTGACTAGAAACCAATTTAGCAACGTGCAGATTCACATTCCCTTAAATGGGGTAAAACTTTTCCTATCAAATAACAAAAGTAATTTACCCAAAAGTTTTATAATGACATTCTAAATTTCTTCTAAATTGAATACTTACCTTTGTTGCAATGAAATTATTACTCATAGAAGACGAACAAGAACTTGCAAATAACATACAAACCTATTTGACAGGAAATAACTTTGTCTGTGAGTATGCTTTAAATGCAAAATCAGCCATAGAAAAAATATCAACTTACGATTACGACTGCATTTTACTTGATTTGATGTTGCCTGACGGCAACGGTTTTGAAATTCTAAAACAACTAAAAAGGCAAAACAAAACCGAAGGGGTAATTATTATTTCGGCAAAAGAAACACTTGAAACTAGGATTGAAGGTTTGCAATTGGGTGCAGACGATTACCTCACTAAGCCTTTTCATTTATCAGAACTTTTGGTTAGAATACAAGCTCTAATTAGACGAAAAAAATTTAAGGGAAACAACGTTGTTGCATACAACGAAATTGAAATTGATACTCTTTCAAAAACTGTAAAAGTAAAAGGTAGGAAAATTGATATCACAAAAAAGGAAATTGATTTGCTGTTATTTTTAATCGGTAATGAAAACAGAGTACTTTCAAAAAGTGCCATAGCCGAGCATCTTTCAGGCGATATGGCTGATATGTTGGATAATCACGATTTTGTTTATGCTCATATAAAAAACCTGAAAAACAAATTGAAAGATGCAGGTTGCAGCGATTACATAAAAACAGTTTACGGATTAGGTTACAAGTGGCAGAATGACTAAAAAACTATTACATAAAACATCAACGGTTTATTTACTATTTTCAGTGATGCTATTAATCGTGTCCGCACCTCTGTTCTATTATATTACAGAGAAATTATACATTGAAGAAACAGACGAAACACTTGTACTTCATAAGAATGAATTTTTAAAATATTCATTGCCTACTTTAACAACCGCAGAAATTCAAAATTGGAATAAATACAATAGAAACATTAAGATTGAGCCTTTTAAAAATTCTGCTAACGACACTATATTTTATAACTCTTACTATGATACTTTAGATGCAGAAACTGAACCATACCGTGAACTTAATGCTTCTATTCTCATAGACGGAAATCCATATACGTATTCAGCAAGAATTAATTTAGTGGAAACAGAGGATTTAATGAAGAGCATAGCAATACTTTTTTTGGTTATCATTTCTCTATTTCTTGTTGGCTTATTTGTAATAACAAAAAGATTATCCATCAATCTTTGGAAACCATTTTACGGAACGTTGAATCAAATTGAGAAATTTGAAATTGATAAATCAAATCAGCCAAAATTTATAGAAACAAATATTGAAGAATTTAATCGTTTAAATAAAAGTATTGAAAAATTGATTAAGAAGAATACTTTAATTTACCATAGTCAAAGAGAATTTGTTGAAAATGCAGCTCACGAACTACAAACGCCTTTGGCAGTCTTTCAGGCAAAAATTGATACACTTATCCAAAACTCTGATTTCACACAGGAACAATATAAAATGCTGAGTTCATTGAACGATAGCGTTTCACGTCTAAATCGTTTGAACAAAAACCTATTGTTGCTATCTAAAATGGAAAACGACATTTACAACGAGAAGCAAACAATTAATTTTAACGAGGCAATTGAAAAACACTTTGACTTTTTTACGGAACAGGCAAAAGCAAAGAACCTAATTATTAAAACAGAAATGAAAGAAGCTATTACAGTAAAATCAAATCCAGTTTTAGCAGAAATTCTCATCAGCAATCTGTTTTTAAATGCTATCAGGCACAATGTAAATGATGGTCAGGTTTTAGTTACTCTGTCAAATCATTCTCTTACATTTTCAAACACAGGTCAATCACAAACCTTAGTTGTTAATAAACTTTTCAACCGCTTTTCTAAATCCAATCCATCCGAGCAGGGTAATGGTTTGGGTTTGGCTATCATTAAGAAAATTGCAGACCTGAATAACTGGAAGATTTCCTATTCATTTGCAAACAATTTTCATTCTTTTTCGGTGGCCTTCTAGAAATTCTAAATTTCTTCTAAATCGCGTTGCAACTTTGTCCTGTAAATTTTAAACAAATAAATAAACAAGACAATGAAAAAGTTAGCATTAATGATGGTTACAGCGATGATTACATCACTCACCTTCGCACAAAAAATTCAGGAAAAAGATGTACCTGCTGGTGTAAAAACAGCTTTTCAAAAGAATTTCCCCCAAGCAAAAGTAGAAAAGTGGGAAAAGGAAGGGGTCAATTTTGAAGTAGAATTTGAGTTGAACAAATCGGAGCAATCAGTTTTATTTGATGCACAAGGCGGTATCATTGAAACAGAAATAGAAATTGAGATAAGCGAATTGCCAAACGGAATAGTGGATTACGTTAAAACTAATTACAAAGGACAATCAGTAAAAGAAGCCGCTAAAATTACTGATACAAAAGGCACATTAACTTACGAAGCTGAAATAAAAGGAATGGATTTGCTTTTTGATAGTAATGGGAAATTTATCAAAGAAATTAAAAACTAAATTTAGGAACTGACAATGCGGGCCAAATTAATTTCTATAGTAATCTTAGTTACATTTTTAACTTCATATTCCTTTGGTCAAAACAAAGGCGTTAATATATCCGGTTTAATCAAAGATAAAGCGGATAAATCCGCTTTATCTTATGTAAATGTAGTATTGAAAACCGAAAAGGATAGTGCCTTTGTTACAGGAACAGTAAGCAACGAAGAAGGACGTTTTACTCTTTCCAATATTAAACCAAACAACTATTACTTTGAAATTTCTTTTATTGGCTATGTGACCAAAAGGCAATCTATTTATGTTGGAAGCCTTTCGGAATTTTTGGATGTATCTACAATAGATTTGGAGGAAGATATAAAAACATTAGGTGAAGTTGTTGTTTCAGCTAAACAAGATGAAGTAGGCGGTAAAATGGATAAAAAGTCTTTTAAAGTTGAAGATAATATCAGTCAAAGTGGAGGTTCAGTTTTGCAAATAATGCAAAATTTGCCAGGCGTAACAATTCAAGACGGAAAGGTGCAATTAAGAGGTAATGATAAAGTAACCATATTAATTGATGGCAAACAAACTGCATTAACTGGTTTTGGAAGTCAATCGGGTTTAGATAACATCCCTTCTTCGGCAATAGAAAAAATAGAAATCATTAACAATCCTTCCTCCAAATATGATGCAAATGGGAATGCGGGCATCATCAATATTGTAATGAAGAAAAACAAACAAGAAGGTTTTAATGGAAAAGTTGGTTTTACAACTGGTTTAGGCTCGTTGTGGGTTAGGCAAGAAAATCTACCAACCATTAGACCTCAATACCAATTTACACCTAAAATAAATCCATCATTATCATTGAATTATAGGAAAAAGAAGATAAACGCATTCTTTCAAGCAGATAATCTTTATACACAAACCCTAAACAAAAACGAATTTGTTGCCCGAACCTATGATGATGGAACCATTATCAATCAGCAATTAAAAAGAAATCGTAACACTAATTATTTTACTTCAAAAGCAGGTTTTGATTGGAATATAAATGACAACAACGCACTTACTATTTCGACATTATTCGGTAGTGAAAAAATAATTGACAGAGGTGACCAACCTTTTTTTAATGCAGACAATACAGTAAGAAAAAGGTTGTGGCAGTTTTTGGAGGACGAGCTGAAAACAACGGTAATGGCAACTGCCGCCTATCAGCATAAATTTAAACAAGCAGGCCATTTATTGAATATTGGTTTTAATTATACATTTCATAGAGAAGATGAAAAATATTATTATTACAACTATTTGCCTACAACTACAGGAACAGATGCTTTTAAATTATTATCAGACGAGCAAGTTTATGACTTTAATTTTGACTACATAAAACCATTGAAATATGGTCATATTGAAACAGGTATAAAACTTCGGAATAGAAATATCCCAACTAATATGCAATTTATTCCTGGAGTAAATTCAGTTTTAGACACCAATGCAGGTGGCTGGGCAACCTATAAAGAATTAATACCTGCCATTTATGGGAACTATATATTTGAAAACAAAAAATGGGAAGCAGAGTTAGGATTACGAATAGAATATGTGAAAATTCAATATGATGTAAATCCCAATCACAACACTTATAAAAGTGATGGATATAATTATACACAGCCATTTCCTAATACAAGATTAGCATACAAAATAAACGACCGCAACAAAATTTCATTCTTCTATAATCGCAGAGTTGACAGGCCAAATGAAGTGGATATAAGAATATTTCCGAAATACGATGATGCCGAAATTGTTAAAGTTGGAAATCCTGCTCTAAGGCCACAGTTTGCAAATTCATTTGAACTTGGTTATAAAACAAATTGGAACAAAGGGTATTTTTATTCTGCTGCTTACCATCGATTTGCTGACGGAACTATTACTCGAATTTCTAGCATTGCTCCAAACAGCAATTTGATATACGCTATATTTCAGAATGCTGGTAGAAGTTATAATACTGGTTTAGAAGTTTTTTTGACACAGGAAGTAGCAAAATGGTATTCCTTTAATTTAAACCTTAATGGTTATCATAATCAAATCAATGCTTTTAGTGTTGAAAATAAATATCCTATTCCAAATACCTTTTCAGCCGATAAACAAGAAATTGTTTCTGGAAATATAAAACTGAATAACACTTTTAATTTGCCCAAAAATTTTGACGCACAATTAACCGCAATTTATTTGGCTCCCGACATTATTCCGCAAGGAAAAATTGCCCAACGTTTCTCTTTAGATCTTGGCATTAAAAAGAGTTTACAAAAGGGGAAAGCCGAATTATTTCTTAACGCAACAGATATTTTAAACACGATGATTATCAAAAAAGAAATTCAGGGACAAGGTTTCAAATACATTAGCACTGATTATTACGAGACACAAGTTATAAGATTTGGCTACAACTACAAATTCTGACACAGGTGTAAGCACATTTGCAATTCGCACAAGACAACGCACAATCAAAAATTGCAAAGGAGCTTCCACATTTGCTGCCAAGAGAAAAAAGAATGACTAATTCAAAAGCCATTTATCAATCTAATTTGTATAGTCTTTTAATAGTAAATAACCAAGAGATTTTAAGGTTGGCCTCTATAGCCTAAATTCCATTTTAATCGGACCTGAAAGTTAAATTAAACTATTTTTAAGGTTCCCCAAATTCATCAACAATAATTTTAACATGTACTGGAGTCAATAACCGATTGCCCGCTTTATAACCCAACATTTGAAGTTTCGCAATAATAGCAGTGTTTCCAGTTATCCATCTACGCATCTGTGCACTGGCACTTTTCTTAGTGATATTTGGAAAGTAAAGTTGTGCGAGCTCACCAAATCCGTAGGCTCGCACTTTAGAAGTTTCTTTATACATGGTGTTTTTTTTGATTTTAACACCCCCATTTTTGAAATCTGTTACTTAGTATGTCTTTGCTCTTTTTAGGCGAGCAGACCTTAGAAAATCAAACTACTTGGGTTCGCATTACATTAGAAGGGTATAAGCAAGAGGCAATAGAGCAAGGGAGAAAGAGAAAGAGAAAGAGAAAGAGAAAGAGAAGGAGAAAGAGAAAGAGAAGGAGAAAGAGAAAGAGTAAGAGTAAGAGAAACAGTAAGAGAAACAGTAAGAATTTTAGGAACTAAACCATTATATTTTTTAGGATAGATTTTTTATCATAACGTACAAAATCCTTGATATTTCTTCGAACTCAGACCTTAATTCAGCATACAAATCATAACTAATTTCTTCTTGCGCAAATAATAAATCAGTAATCGCAGCGCACTCAAATGTAGACCCTCTAGCAATGGTTAAAAAGTTCTTCCTTTCTTTGATACTTGTTCTTCCACTACCCTCTGCAATATTTAACATGATGCTTAAACTTGCCCTTCCAAACTGACTTTTAACATATGGTGGTACGGTTTTAAATTGCTGAAGCATTAGCATCACACGCTTTTGATTGTCAAAAGCCTTTTGATATAAAATTAACTTCTCATAAGGGAACATAACATACCGTTTTGGTGTAACAAAGAAACGATTGGTAATTTTTATTTACTAAGCTTAAGGGGAAGTAAATCGTATAATTGGGATAAAGAGAAAGAGAAAGAGAAAGAGAAAGAGGAACAGAAAGAGAAACAGTGTCTTTATACTCTTTCTCTTTCTTCACACTCTTAACTTTTCTAGTGGAGCTGCAGGGAGTCGAACCCTGGTCCGGAAGTGCAATGGTCACGCTTTCTTCACGTTTAGCACAACATTGTTTTCAGCTTAGGCAGGTTGTTGTGCTTACCAACCCAAACTATATTTACTAAATACTCTTTACAGCCAGTAACCACACTGCAAAAAGACCTTGTCTGATGACGGTTCTAATGGCAATACGACAAGACAAGTACTACCGAACCGAAGGCATCGCGTAATCTTCCTGATTAGGCAGCCATTGCGAATTGAGTTTCGCCAACTATGGTTTTGGAAATTGAGATTATAGTGCCAACTGTCCAATGCACTACATGCTTACATGCCAATCAATCACCCCGTCAATACCGGTCAGCCCCAGAATTAAAGAACTAGCCTACAAAGATACACGCTCTACTCGCATTTCAACAAACATTTTTCTTTCTTAGCATATGATTTACACCAATGTATCAATGTTAAACTGTCGCGGGCATTTACATTAATCACCCTATACCCTCCTACCGCATCCAAGCGCCAGGCCCACTCGCTGTTGGTTTGCGTTTGTCCATTGTCATACCACCATGCGGTATATTGCTTTTGTCCTTCTTTCTCTAAACAACCCATCATTACTGGCAAGCTCCCAATGTTTGTGGCTTTAAATTCTTTTAAACTATAGCCAGAGGCTCGCCAGCATATCTGCGGTGGATGCCCCCCTTCAAAGGGCCGCATTTTTGGTTTAAGGTATATCAACACACTGTCATTGCTCAACTGCACCACCCCTTCTGCTTGCATTTTTTTAGCATATCCTTTCACTTGTAATTCCTCCAAAGCTTGGTCCTGCCTAAACTTGGCTATTGATATCCAGCCTACACTTATCATTATCGCCAACAAAAAAGACAGTGCCAATGAATAGTTACCACCATTCACTTTCCCTTCCATTGCTGGCTTTTGCGCCTTTGGTTCAAACCGAAAACTAAAATAGTGTAAGGGTAAAAAGGTGTATAAGAGCAGGCTGGCCACACCAATTAAATCGTGGCTAAGGGTTTGTGGGGCCGACTTAAACAACACCAATGCCATGATGCGAAACAGGTTGCTAAATAACAATAGGAGTACTACAATTAACAAATAAATCAACAATTGCCAGAAGCCATAAAACACACCTTTCTTTTGCTCGCGTTGTGCCAAAATAAGCACAGCACCAAGGCATCCCGTGCCAATCATTTTTAGGCCCACGCAGGCCTCGTCTACATAAAATGAAAAGCCATTATTAAGTGTAAAATAGCTTCCTTTATTTTGAACCGAAATGCCTGCAAAGCTTAACAAGGCTGCACTCCATTCGCTTAATAACAATCGGATGGGAAACGAAAAGATATTCACCACATAATACAATGCAGGCGACATGGCCAACAACAAAGCCAAGGGAAGATAGCCCATAAAACCAAAGCTCAAAGACAATACCCATAACAACAAACAGCCCGATGCCAAATAGGCAAATACCTGCAATTTTAAAAGGGCCAGCAAGGCTGTAAAAAACATTGTAAGCCATAGGTAATGCTTGCTTTTTGGGGTGTTTGGTTCAAACCGAACGATAAATGGCGCCATCAATAGTGCAGCCATTACTTGAAAGCTTAATAACAAATATTGAGCATTTACCATTACTGCAAATGCCAAGGCCAACAAAGGTGGAAACCACTTTTTTAAATTAAGCGGTAGCTGCACTTTGGCGTTTTCTCCAATATACAAACAACAAAAATAGCAAGGCTCCAAATAAAGCCCATTCATGCGGCTCGGGCACAGCACCGCCTTCTAAGAAATCGGCATTACCCAGCGAGTTTTGGTTCTTTTTAATGCCAAAGCGCTCATAGTCGTCTTCGGATTCTAGCACCAACAAGCTGCTAACCGGACTCAACACATAAGCCGCTTCTGCCATACCCAATAAGGCGGTTTCATACTTTTGCTTTTCGAAATAATGACTACCCAAGGTTCGCATGAGTTGCGAGTAACTATACAAACGCATGAGATGGTCGGGTGCAGATGCATTTGAAACGGAGGAGCTTCGCAATTCATTGGCTGGCAGCTGACTTGCTGTTATATACAAACCGCTCTCTTTAATGTAAATTAAGGAATCATTCTCAGGCATTGAAGGCCAATTGTTTTGTTGCAAGTAAGCCTTCACCTGGTTTAGGTCGAAGGCTTGGTATTGAATGCACCTTAGCTCATTGAGGGTTTTATAAAAGGGCGAGAATGACTCGCTAATATTCACCACTCGTAACGCACCATGATGTTGTTGCAACCATGTTTGTAGGTGTTGGGCATAATCGTATCCTTTGAGGTCGTCTAAAACCGGACTTTTATGCGAGGTTTTGGTAATGAGAATACTTTGTTGTGGGTTTTTAATTTGGTATAAACAAGGCAATCCAAATTGGTAGTTTTTATACTTTTTAAAAATGCGCTCTGCATCATCGGGGGCAATGGCTTCTTTTTGATGGGTTAGGGCATACACTTGTTTGCCTTTGAGCATTTCTATAACAGATTTAAACTCGTCTAAGGTCCATTGTGCATTTAGGTCTATATAGGCATCTTTTGCGTTAAAGCTTGCTAATTTTGGGGTTGCAGGAGCCATCTGGTAGCGAATGTTGCCAAAGGTAAAAGGGGTGGTACTAAGTGGCACCTCATTTAACTGCAAGCTCCAGTTAGGCAAATAATCTCCAGCATAGCTAATGGTTTGATTCGACTCTTGTTTCCATTC
Source organism: Bacteroidota bacterium (assembly GCA_027487835.1). Lineage (GTDB taxonomy): Bacteria > Bacteroidota > Bacteroidia > UKL13-3 > UKL13-3 > B1. Next base: position 46,048 of record JAIYCU010000034.1, read on the forward strand.
CTCGGGCATGCTCGAAACAATAGTTGGCATCATGAGTTGAATGTTTAGCGCTTCCCGGGCATGTTTAGCAAGCGGCCCTTCAAACCAAACATTCTCTAACAAGAGCTTGCCAGCTTGGTGTTTTAGTGGTGAGGTAAAGCCAATTTTAAACACACGGTCTTCCTTGCTTGTGCAAGGAAACACAGATACGCTTACCCTATTTCCTTCGCGCCAATGGGCAATGGCAGGGTCTCTGCGTTCAACCCCTACAATGGTTTTAAAGGCAGAGTCGGCACGCTGACGTGTGGTAAGCCTAGACTTCTCCTCCTTGCCATTTACCCATAAAGAGAGGGAGGTAACAATGGAGCCTTCAGGCAGGTGAAAGGTATAATAGGCTTGTTGGGTTTCAGAAACAAACAGCACATCTTCCGAGGTTTTGCCTTGGTTTTTGATGGTAAGAATTTTCTCTTGGTAGGCAAATCTGTGTTCTGGATACACTTTTATTTGGGTGCTCACGCTTTGGGTAATGAGGCTATTTCCGCTCCACAGGCGTTCGTCTGTTTTGTGGCGTTGGTCGCGGCGAATATTAATCAAAGCCAAGGCACTTGCTTGGTCGAGGGCAGGGCTTCCAAAAAAAGCATTGCCAATAATTGCTAAAGGGTTATGGTATTTGCGATCGCCATTGGCATTTACCCCAAAACCGTCTTCAAAAAACCGTTGAGAGATGTGCGAAGACAAGGCAATTTCGTCGGCAATGGGATGGGAAGTTAATTGTTGGGCCAAGGCAATGTGCAAAGGCAATTGGGCTTGGCTACTTAGGTAATTTTTTGCGCTAATGTCTTTTATTTCGGTTTGAACCGAATGCCATTGATACAACCAAAAGCTTAGAATAAGTAGAGGGGTAGCCAACCCAATGAGGTATGGTTTCCAAAGAAATTGTTGGTCTTTGCGTAGGGCGCTTAGTAAGAGTAAACCCCAAAACAAGGGTACAAAGGTGTGGGTAGAGAGCAGAAAAAAGAAACTGCCCAAAAGGGCAATAGGCATTAAGGGAAGCAGGTAAAGGTTAAGGTAAATGATGAGCACTGTAGCACTTCCTGCTAGGGCGTAAAATAAGGCGCGCATTCGCGCGCCTATCATCTGCAAATACGGGAAGCTCAACAAAAACGCCGCACTGGAAAATACATATAAATTTAACCACCACGGAAACCTTGCAAAAACAGGAATGAGCGTATTTAAAGAAAAAGCACTGATGGTAAACAACAAAACAAAATTAACCCAGCAGGCATACGGAATGGCCATTCGCTTGCCAGTTTCGGGATGCCTTTTAACCGCAAAGCCAAACCAAAGGTGCACAAGGTAGAATAGACTTATCAAGCCATTAAACAAAAAGCAGATAAAAACAGTGTCGCTTGTTTTGGAAGTGAATTGCTGTAACAAGTAAATCAAGAACGAAAAACCAATAAGTGTTACTCCTAAAATGTAAGAGTTTTTGTGAGGGGTTTTAAGGGGCGATTGCATGTAATAAAATTTCAGGTTACAACGAAACTACAAGCTCTAAGGTATGAAAAGTAAAACTTTTACGCTTTATTGTTTTTATTTGTGCCATTGAAAACGCTGTTCGCTATACTTATTCTTTTCCTGATGAGTTTTGGGTCAACCCAAATCCAAGCCCAACAAGTACCCAGCGGCTTTTTGTTACGTGGGTATATTCTAGGTGCCGATACCACCAATACCATTCCTTTGGCCAATATCCTTAAAAAACCTTCGGGTGAGCGCTACATTAGCAACCGCTTTGGCGCTTTTGGCATAAGGGTGCAAGAAGATGACACCCTTGTATTCTCGGTCATTGGTTACCAAAATTACATCCTGCCTGTTAAGAAATATGTGGTCAATAACCTCACAGACCCCATTCGGGTGCGCATGAAATCTACTGTGTATAAACTCAAAGAAGCAGAAGTAAACTATAACCAAAAGAAAAAAGACAGCGTAGCCCGTGCTGCCGCAAAAATATTAAAAACTAGTCCGGTATTGAACGATTATAACCACCAACGCTCTTGGATACTTGGCTATACGGGCGCCCCTTTGAGCGATTTACTCTCCCAAGGAAATTCTAGGTTGGCGCAATACGAAAAAATAGAACGCTTGCGGGCTTTGTATTATGAGCAAGAAATGGTAGACCATAAATATACCGACGAATTGGTAATTAGGGCCACTGGCATGCCGCCTAAAAGGGTGGCTGAGTTCAAAAAATTCTGCAACCTCCCCCACTATTTTATCCTCAATTCTAACGATTATGATTTGGTGCTTGCCATCCGCAATTGCTACGAGGACTTCAAAAAAACCATTCCCAAGTAAAAATTTAAACATTTGTTAACCAAATAGTTCTTGCAATTTAATTTGGAGTTCGTAGCTTTATAAAAACATAAAAGCAATGGACTGGAGAAAATTCAACGGAGAAAAAATCAAACAGGAAATTGATTTAGAAGTAGAGCAAATTATCCTCAAAGAAAGAGAAGCTGGCCACAAGTTAAAGATTTGTATTGGCACCGATTCGCAGGTAACTTGTGGGGTAACAGAGTTTGCCACTGTTATTGTTTTTGTTCGACCCAAGCACGGGGGATTTATGCTTATTTCAAGCGAGAAAAGCAAACAAAAATTCACCTTAAAAGAAAGGATGATAGAAGAAGTGAGCAGGTCAATTCAGATTGCTTATAAAATTTGTCCCTTGTTAGACAAACACGAAGTAGATTTAGAAGTACATGCCGATATCAATACCAATCCGCAGTTTAAATCTAACTCGGCCTTGAGCGATGCCATGGGCTATATCCTTGGAATGGGCTTTGTGTTTAAAGCCAAGCCAGATGCCTTTGCCAGCAGCTATTGTGCGAATAAAATTGTGCATTAATTGGTTTGAACCTACCTTTGCCTTTGCATGTTAAAAGATATAAAAGTAGAAAGTTTTGAAGGAGTTGCCGTTGCCGTAGTGCACGAGTTAAGCGACGAAATGGAAATGGTTTGGAATGTATATGCCATTAACTATACCCAACAATTAATGTATGGCGTATTGGTTAGCAGTAAAGGCTATGGTACCCTAAATGGTGAAGAGAAGACAACCAGTGCACTCAGGCATTTTTTAGATGAAATTCCTGCCCTAAGTTATGTTAAAATAGAACCTATCCAGCCCGAATTATTTTCAATTACCAATGAATATTGGATGAGCTATTATATTGAAAATAAAATATATGAGCGCAAATATATTTTTGAACCTACCAGCAACATAGAAGATAAACTAGAAACAGTAAGCCTGCTTAACAAGCCAGGGATACTGCTGTTATAGGTTTATTATAAAGTTTCGGTTTGAACCCAAACTTACCCGACTCAAGTTTTTTGAGTTCATGGTACAATACATCTCTTACAGGCATGATTACGCCATTGGGAAACTTTATTTTATAGGGTTCGCCACTTACACTACTTTTAGAGGCAAGGTAATCAATAAACTCTCTGGCAGTTTTAATTTTCTTACCCGCTTTTTCGCGCTTCATACGAAGGTGTTTAGCAGCATCAGTGGCGTTGTATTCACTCCCATTCCTTATAAAAATTACATTTGATTTCTCGATGTATTGAATAAGAAACGTAATCTTTTGTTCTTCATTCATAGCGCTGGTTTGTAAGAGACCCCCAATGGCAAAAACTTGGGATAGATAAAGACTAAGCAAAGTAATTAATCCAAACAAAGAAAATTGGTGAAAGGGTGAGGTTTTTTTCATGGTAAATGGACTAACTGTTTGCATGGGCAATTTAAATATAAAATACCAAATTCCCCAATTAACCATACTTTTTGGGGAACGTATTCCCCAAATAACCATACTTTTTGGGGAATTAATTCCCCAAAAAGGAATATATTTGTTCCAACAAGTGTGAAATAAACCAAATGATTGTAAGAAAAATACAGCCAAAAATCGAAGAAAAATGCTTTAAGGGCAAGGTTATACTAATAACCGGACCGAGGCAGGTTGGCAAATCTACCTTGTTACATGGCATTTGTAAAAAGTTAGGTGATTACCTTTATTTAGATGGAGACGACCCAGATGTCAGGACTATGTTAAAAAATCCCAATTTTGAACAATTAAAACTACTTATTGGCAAATACAAAGTGTTGTTGATTGATGAGGCGCAGCGAATTAACAATATTGGCTTAAGTGTAAAAATGATTCAAGATCGCCTGAAAGATATACAGGTTTTTGTTAGTGGATCGTCGGCATTAGATATTGGCAATCAATTTCAAGAGTCGCTGACAGGAAGAAAATGGGAGTTCAACTTGTATCCGATTAGTTGGGAAGAATGGTATGAAAAAAATGATTTCCTAACTGTTTCTCAGCAATTAGAGCACCGCATTATCTATGGTATGTACCCAGAAGTTATCAATCATCCGGGAGAAGAGGAAGAGGTATTGAAAGAAATTACAAATAGTTACTTGTATAAAGATATTTTAAGCTTAAGTGGAATCAAGAAATCTGAGTTCCTCGAAAAATTATTAAAGGCTTTGGCATTGCAAATTGGCAACGAAGTAAGTTATAATGAATTATCTCAACTCATAGGAATAGACAAGAAAACTATTAGTTCTTACATAGAATTACTAGAAAAATCATTTATAGTTTACAAGGTAAATTCATATAACAGAAACGAGCGAAATGAAATAAAAGCTAACAAGAAAATCTATTTTTATGATACTGGAATAAGAAATGCTATCATTAATAATTTCAACCCGCTTTCTATTAGAAATGACAAAGGCGCCCTTTGGGAAAACTTTGTATTTAACGAGCGGATGAAATATCATCAATATAGAAAGAATAACGTAAACACTTACTTTTGGCGGGCAGTAAAAGGAGGAGAAATTGATTTAGTTGAGGAGAAAAATGCGATATTGTCTGCCTTCGAAATTAAATGGAACCCAACAAGCAAAGCCAAACTGCCTGCTGCATTTGACAAACTATACGAGGCAGATTTCAATATCATTCATAAAGACAATCTTTTGAACTTTGTGGCAGATATAAACTAAGCAGACTAAAATGTTTACAATTTATTTCAACCTAAAAAAGCATGTTAGATTTACAACTACTAAACTAATCACCATTGAACTCCACCGAATATTTTAACAACTTGGTTGAAGACCTTAGAAAGGTATATGAAGCAGACGAATCGAGGGCTATTGCTTATTGGATTTTTGAAGATGTGCTGTTGATTAAGCGCGCCCATATTAAGCTCATAGAAAAAGAACTTAGCCTGGGCGAGGAACTAAAGCTCAATCAAATTAAAGAAAGACTGTTAAAAGGAGAACCCCTTCAATATATTTTAGGATATGCTTGGTTCAAAGACTTAGTATTTAAAGTAAATTCAAGTGTATTGATTCCACGTCCAGAAACAGAAGAACTGGTGGATTGGGTGCTAAGTGAACAATATGAGGCAAATTCATTTTTAGACATTGGTACCGGAAGTGGCTGCATTGCCATTAGCCTTAAACATGCCTTGCCCACAAAGGAAGTAATGGCCGTTGACATTTCTGAGGAAGCACTTTCCATGGCAGCAAGTAATGCCAAACAAAATAATTGCAAAGTAAATTTTATGGCAGCCTCTGCCTTGGGTTTAACAGGTCATCAAACCTTGCAAAACTTAAATGCCGAAGTATGGGTTAGCAATCCACCCTATATTTTGGAGGCAGAAAAATCCCAAATGCACCCCAATGTACTGGAATTTGAACCCCACCTGGCCTTGTTTGTAGAAGATGAAGACCCCTTGCTATTCTATAAAGAAATCACGAAAGCCTTTCTTGGTTCAACCCGAACCCACAGCCTTTACTTTGAAACCAGCGAGTTATATGAGGAAGCCTTGAACCATTGGCTACCGACAACAGGCTTAAAAAACCATTTACGTAAAGACATGCAGGGGAAAGTGCGAATGCTTAAGTTGATGAAATAATTTTATTATTTTGCCAGCTTAATATTCAAATTTTAATGAAGAGAATTTTACTGCTGGCTTTGCTTTGTGTACAAATACAGGCAAAAGCCCAAACCAAAACGTTTGTTAGTGAAACCAAACAATCTCCAGATGGTAAATATACTTATACCATTGTGAGCAATGACCCATTGAAAGCACGCACGTATGTGTTAAAAAATGGCCTTACTGTTATCTTGGCCGAAAACCACAAAGAGCCGCGCATTCAGACTTATATTGCTACCAAAGCGGGTAGTAAAAACGACCCAGCAGACAATACTGGTTTAGCGCATTACTTAGAGCACATGTTGTTTAAAGGTACCGATAAATATGGCACCAAAGACTGGGCAAAAGAAAAGGTTCAATTGGATATTATTGATGGCTTATATGAGCAATACAATAAAACCACCGATGAAGCAAAGCGCAAGGAAATTTACAGGGCCATCGACTCGGTTAGTGGTGTGGCGAGTAAGTATGCCATTGCAAATGAGTACGACAAATTGATGCAAGGCATTGGCGCACAAGCAACCAACGCCTTTACTTCTTTAGAGCAAACAGTTTATGTTAACGATATTCCACAGAACAACATAGAAAAGTGGTTGCAAATTGAAGGAGAGCGTTTTAGAAATCCAATTTTACGCTTGTTTCATACCGAACTAGAGGCAGTTTATGAAGAGAAAAACATTTCACTAGACAATGATGGCAGAAAAGTGTTTGAAGCCATGATGACCGCCTTATTTAAAAACCATACCTATGGCACACAAACCACCATTGGAACCGTGGAGCATTTAAAAAATCCTTCGCTTTTAAAAATTAGAAATTACTATAATACCTACTATGTGCCCAATAACATGGCCATTGTATTGGCAGGAGATTTTGATTCGGATAAAACCATTGCACTCATCGATAAGTATTTTGCCTACATGCAGCCAAAAGAAGTGCCTGCTTTTAGCTTTAAACCAGAAGCTTTAAAAACTACGCCAGAAGAAATTTCTATTTACGGACCTGATGCAGATAACCTAATGATAGGCTATAGATTGCCAGGTGCTGGCAGCAAAGAGGCGCGCATGTTAATGTTGGTAGACATGTTACTTTCTAACTCAAAATCTGGGTTTATAGATTTGAACCTAGTTAAAAAGCAAACCGTATTGAGCGCTGGCTCTTCTTACTGGACCAATAAAGATTATAGCATTGCCTTTTTGCAAGGCAAACCTAAAAAGGACCAAAGCCTAGAAGAATTGAAAAACCTATTATTAGCCCAAGTAGAAAAAGTTAAAAAGGGAGAATTTGGGGATGCTGAATTAAAAGCGATTATAGACAATTTAAAAGCTTATAAAATTAAAGAAAGAGAAAGCAATGATGGCAGAGCCAGTACTTTATTAGATGCTTTTATAACGGGTAGAAATTGGGCCGATGCCTCTGCAGACCTAGCTGAACTAGATAAAATTACCAAGGCAGAGTTGGTGGCATTTGCCAATACGTATTATGCCAATGATTATGTGGTGATTTACAAACGCAGTGGTGAAGATAAAACCACCCAAAAAATTGAAAAGCCACAAATTACACCTGTAGATGTAAATAGAGATGAGGTTTCGCCATTTGTAAAAAGCATAACCGAAACTCCGTCCCCTAAAATTGCACCTGTATTTTTAGATTTCCAAAAAGACATCAACTTTGGCCAATTAGGTTGGGCACAAGTAATGCATGTGCAAAATACAGATAATGAATTGTTCGAATTAAACTATGTGTTGGATATGGGTAAGTTTCATGATTTAAAACTCCCAATAGCCATTAACTTATTGCCTTATTTAGGCACTGATAAATATTCAGCAGAAGAAATTAGCAGAGCCTTTTTTAACCTTGCGTGTGATTTTAGTGTGAATGCTGGCAATGAACAAGTGTATGTTTCACTCAGTGGACTTTCTAAGAATTTTGACGCTGCAGTTACTTTGTTAGAACATTTGCTTACAAATGCAAAACCAGACCAAGTTGCTTTGCAATCATTGGTAGAGCGCACTTTAAAAGGCAGAGAAGATGCAAAGAAAAGTAAAGGAACTATCTTTAATGCTGCGCTTCAAAACTATGCCATGTATGGAGCCATTAACCCTTACAAACACATGCTTAAAACGGACGAATTAAAAGCCCTAAAGGCAGAAGAATTAGTTAAATATTTGCATGAACTTACCAGCTATCAACATAAGATTATGTATTATGGTCCATTAACCTTAATAGACCTTACAAAGGGTTTAAAAACCTTGCATAAATTGGCTAAAGCGCCTAAAGCCTACCCAATACCTGTTACCTTTACCCGTAATACCACACAAGCTAATATGGTGTACTTTGTAGATTATAAAATGGTGCAAGTAGAAATCATGTGGATGAGAAGATCGGTTGATGGATTTGATGCCAAAAGAGACCCTGAAGTATCCTTGTTTAATGAGTATTTTGGAGGAGGTATGTCTTCAATTGTATTCCAAACCATTAGAGAATCAAAAGCCTTGGCTTATTCTACCTACTCAAGATATACAGTGCCAAACAAACCGGGTGACCCTTATTATATCATAGCTTATATTGGTACGCAGGCAGATAAATTTAATGAAGCGGTTCCTGCCATGAATGAGCTTTTGAATAGCTTACCTAAATCAGATAATGCATTTGAATCAGCTAAAGCCTCTATGATGAACAGTATAGAAACCCAGCGTATTAATGATATGAGCAAAATTTGGGTTTATGTATCTTCAAGTAAGTTAGGAATAAAAGAAGATTTACGTAAAAACTTATATGCTCAACTTCCAGGAATGCAATTTGATGCCATTCAAAAGTTTCACGAAACCTATTATAAAAACCAAACTTTCTCTTATTGCATCATGGGTTCAAAAGATAAACTTGAAATAAAAGATTTAGAAAAGATTGGAACGGTTAAAGTGCTAAGCCTAGAAGATATTTTTGGGTATTAAAATTTAAGTTTTAATTACTTTTTATCAGAAAGGTGGGCTTCGTTAATTTCGAGGCTCACCTTTATTTTTTGTAGGCTCTCGATGGTTATTTCTTCAGCGGTTTCAACAGATACTACATGAAAGTTTGTAATGCCTGCATATTTAAAAGGGACTGTAAATTTTACTACTTTATCAATGATTTGTGATTCTGCTATTTGATTATAATCAGCATCAAATAATTTAACCTTTAAGCCATTGCCACTAAAGGAATCATTAATTGTGATGATTTTTACAGGAATGCTAAAAGTTACATCCCCTTCATTTGCCACAGCATGGTTCACTTTGGCCTGAACCACTTCAATGGGTTTGTTTACATGGGTAAGCTCTACCAAGGTGTCAAAAGATAAGTCGCCTTTTACAAATAGTAAAAAAGGCACCAATACCAACGACCAAATATATTTTATTATCAATTTCATACTCGAGTGGCTTATTGCCAATCGTGTACCATTTTTATAATATACTGATTATGTGAATGTTAAAATTTAGTGCATTTTGGAATTAATCCCAATATGAGACTAAATTCCCTAATCAACGTATAACATCAATCCTTTGAGGTATTCGCCTTCTGGGTGATAAATGTTGATGGGATGGTCGTCGGGCTGACTCAATTGCCTGAGGATTCTAACATTTCTGCGTGTTTCTGCAGCGGCAGAAAAAACAATTTTCCTAAATAGGTCTTTATCGATATGCTGACTACAACTATAGGTAAAAACCAATCCCCCTTTTTTTACACGGTCGAGGCCCAAGATGTTTAAGTTCTTATACCCACGAGCAGCATTATCTACCGAGCGCGCGTTTTTGGCGAATGCGGGCGGATCTAGAATGATGATATCATAAAAATCGGTAGGGGCTTTCTTTAGAAAGTCGAAACAATCTTCAATAAACGATTCATGCTTGCCTTGCCAGGTTCCCAAGGCTACATTGTCTTCGCAAAGACCGATGGCATCTTTAGAAGAGTCTACAGAATGCACCAAAGCAGCGCCAGCTTCTAAGGCATACAAGCTAAAACCACCTGAATAGCTAAACGTATTCAATACATTTTTGCCTTTAGACCAAGCACCCACAAGTTTTCTGTTTTCGCGTTGATCCAAGAAGAAACCTGTTTTCTGGCCTGTTTCTACATTGACTGAAAATACCACACCATATTCTTTTACTTCAATTGGCATTGGACAAGCTTCGCCAATCCAGCGACTCCCCTCCTCCACCTGCTCAAGTAATTGTGTGCTTTGTTTGGTTTTAACATAAATGTAGTTAATACCAAGTTCTTTTAAGCCTTCAAATACAATAGAAGAAATACGTTCAGTTCCTTTTATTAGCAATTGAACCACGGCTACTTCACCGTAAATATCTGTGATGATGCCGGGAAAAAAATCTCCTTCTGCATGCAATAGGCGGTAGCAATCTGTTTGGGCCGTAATTAAAAGTTTACGAAGGGCAAAGGCATTTTTAAGTTTAGATTGCCAATATTGGTCGTCTAGCTCTATTGGGGTTGACCCAAATTCAAACAAACGGCAAGTGATTTGGCTATTGGGAGAAAAAAAACCAAAACCAAGTAATTCGCCATGGTTGGTATGCACCGAAACGATGTCACCATTTTCAGCATTTGGCAAAGTTTTCACAGCGCCACTAAAAATCCATGGATGCCTATTTAATATGGAGCGTTCTCTGCCGCTCTTTAAAATGAGTTGTTTCAATGTGTTTAGGTTTGAGCCAATTTGGCGCAATATAGCCATTTGTTTAATGAGATTGTTGCTTGAATAAAGTCAAACGCTAAAAATGAATAAGCAGAAACTTACATTTGAAAAAAATGAACACAACATTTCAATATTCACTCGAGGGACAGGAGACCGCTAGATTATTATTTAGGAAAATTACCGACCAAGATTTTGAAACATGGTTAGAATTTTGCAAGCACCCTGATTCATTAAAGTATATTTTTTCGCAAGAGCAACTAAAAGTTGAAGACCCAATCGAACGATGTAAAATTTGGTTTAACAGGGTTTTTAACCGTTACGAAAATGGCTTAGGAGGTATGAATGCTTTAATTGATAAACAAACAGGTGCATTAGTTGGTCAATGTGGTTTGCTAATACAAACCATTGATAATGTAGAGGAGTTAGAAATTGGGTATTCGCTAATGCCGGCATATAGAGGATTAGGATTTGCTTCTGAGGCAGCTAAAAAGTGTAAGGAATTTGCGTTCGAAAATAATTATGCCAACTCACTCATTTCAAGCATAGTTCCTGAAAACATAGATTCTATAAAAGTTGCAATTGCCAATGGAATGAAATTAGAGAAAACAACTTTTAGCAATGGAGACCTTGTAAATATTTTTAGGATCAACAAAATTTAAAGAATTAGTTTCATCGCATGTTTTTTTGAATGAAATAATTAAAATACCTAGTTAAATGAATTCTCAATCCACAAAAATCACTTTTAGAGATATTACAGTAGAAGATATTCCAATTATTCATCAACTTAACTCTTTTGCAGAGGTAGATCAATACAACACGCTTGGAATTCCAGAAAGCATTAAGGATACTGAAAACTTAATACATCCGATTATTCAAGATCAAAATGCAAATCCAAGACCAAGGTATGTTTGGATTATTCAAAATATGGAAGGCGAATTTATAGGTTTAGTTGGGGTAGTTATAGGAAAACCCAAATACCATACCTCTGAAATTTGGTATAAAATTCATCCAAATAAATGGAACAAAGGATATGCAAGCGAAGCGGTGAAATTGGCACTTAGTTTTTGTTTTATAACACTTAAACTGCATCGTGTTTTTGCAGGTTGTGCTACCGAAAATATTGCATCCATTAAGGTTTTAGAAAAAAATGGATTTATTAGAGAAGGCTTTCATAGAAAAACATTGCCAATTAGAGGAAAGTGGGTAGATAATTATGAATACGCCATTTTAGAAGAAGATTACTTTAGTACTAGTAAAGGCAATATTTTTGAAACCTAAAGATGATTTCCAAATGATTTTACCAATACATAAATGGTTATTTGTTTTCTTATTAATAGCCCTTTTTGGCGGCTGTAAAAAACCAGCGCCAGCGCCATCGGTTCAAACCGAAACCTTAGAAATTATTGGCACCGACTTCTCTTTTTACCCAGAAATACAGGGCAGTGGACTAAGCTTTAGCAACTCAAAAGGTGAACAAGAAGACATGTTGCTTACCCTAAAAAAGGCAGGATTTAACACCATCCGACTGCGCATTTGGAACCAACCCGAAACGCCAAACTCCTCTTTTGAAAGTGTTGCTCAATTGGCTGCCACCTGCAAGGCTATGGGATTTAAGGTTTGGCTTACTCTGCATTATTCAGATACTTGGGCAGACCCAGGCAATCAGCAAAAACCCAAAGCATGGGAGAATTTGGGTCAAACCGAACTAGAAGACAGCGTATACGCCTTTACTTTTAAAGTGGTAAAAGCCATTGCACCAGCTTACGTGCAGATTGGAAACGAAATTAACAATGGTATGCTTTGGCCAAATGGCAGTTTAGGAAATATGGGACAGCTTAAAAGTCTAATAAACAAGGGAATCTCCGCCACAAGATCTGCCAATAGCCAAACTAAAATTATGCTTCACTGCGCGGGATATAAAGATGCACCTTGGTTTTTTAATCAGATTGGAAAATTGGATTATGATATTGCGGCCTTAAGCTATTACCCAATATGGCATGGCAAATCTTTGGATTCATTAAGACAAGCGTTAATTGGTTTGAACCAACAATTGCAAAAGCCCACCTTAATAGCAGAAACGGCCTATCCGTTTACATTGGGTTGGAACGATTGGACCAATAATATTTTAGGAACTAATAATCAGATAATTCCTGCCTACCCAGCTACACCAGCTGGCCAAAAAAGCTTTTGGAATGTTGTTTTACAAACCAGTAGAGCAAGTTCACAATGCTTGGGTGTTTGCTATTGGGGAGCCGAATGGGTAAGTTATAAAGGCAATACCGCCACCAATGGCTCTAGCTGGGAGAACCAAGCCTTTTGGGATTTCGAAAGAAAGGCATTGCCCATTCTTGAGGGAAAATGAGCTAGATTTAAAATTATCTTGTATTTTAGCGCACTAAATTTAAAATCATATCTAATGCAATACGATGTTATAGTGATTGGCAGCGGACCTGGAGGTTATGTTGCTGCCATCAGAGCCAGCCAACTGGGATTAAAAACAGCAGTAGTAGAAAAAGCCGAATTAGGAGGCGTTTGCCTTAATTGGGGTTGTATACCAACAAAAGCCTTGTTAAAATCGGCTCAAGTATTTGAATATATCAAACATGCCAAAGATTATGGCATTAATGTTAGCGATGCTTCCCATGATTTTGGGGCAGTAGTTAAACGTAGCAGAGATGTTGCCAATGGCATGAGCAAAGGCATTGCCTTTTTGATGAAGAAAAATAAAATTGATGTGATTGCTGGCTATGGTAAATTGCTAGGCGCTTCTAAGGTAGAAGTAACTGATGCCAATGGCGCTAAAGCTACCCACGAGGCAAAGCATATCATTTTGGCTACTGGTGCAAGAAGCAGAGAATTGCCAAATATTAAAATTGATGGTAAAAAGATTCTTGGCTACCGTGAGGCTATGGTAATGCCTGAACAACCTAAAAGCATGGTGGTAATGGGCAGTGGCGCTATTGGTTGCGAATTTGCTTATTTTTATAGCAGCATGGGAACTAAAGTGACCATTGTAGAGTTTATGCCAAATATTTTACCTATCGAAGATGAAGAGGTGAGTAAAGAGGTGGCTAAATCTTTCAAGAAAAGTGGAATAGACATTATGACCAGCGCTTCGGTAGAAAGTGTGGATACAGCAGGTGCAGGATGTAAGATCAAAGTTAAGACAGCAGAAGGCATTAAAGATTTGGAAGCGGATGTTGTATTATCTGCTGTAGGAATCCAAACCAATTTAGAGAACCTAGGCTTAGAAGCCTTAGGCATTAAAACAGATAAAGGAAAAGTATTGGTAGATGACTATTATGCTACCAATTTAAAAGGTGTTTATGCCATTGGGGATATTGTTAAAGGCCCTTCTTTGGCGCATGTTTCGAGTGCTGAAGCAATTATTTGTGTAGAGAAAATTGCAGGCCATCATCCAGAGCCTTTAAATTATAATAATATTCCTGGATGTACTTATTGTTCTCCAGAAGTTGCTTCTGTTGGCTATACCGAAAAGGCAGCCAAAGAAGCTGGTTATGAAATTAAGGTAGGTAAATTTCCTTTCTCTGCTAGCGGCAAAGCAAGTGCAGGCGGTGTAAAAGAAGGATTTGTTAAAGTAATTTTTGATGCCAAATATGGCGAGTTTTTAGGTGCTCACATGGTAGGCGCAAATGTTACTGAAATGATTGCTGAAATAGTGGTAGCAAGAAAATTAGAAACCACTGGCATGGAAATTATAAAGTCGGTTCACCCGCATCCAACCATGAGTGAAGCCATTATGGAAGCGGCTGCCCAAGCTTATGGCGAGTGCATTCACTTATAAATATTAAATGGATTAGCGGTACTAGAATAACCTGGTACCGCTAGCCCATTGTAGCTGGTATTTTGATTTAGCGTATTTGGCAGTTAATTCAACCAATTTTGACTTCGCTTCTATCAAACTTCTTTCACGTTGGTTTACTAAAAACAAAGAGCTTTCGCCACTTTCAAAGCGGGTTTCTTCTGCTACTAACAATAAGCCTGCATTCACTACCAATTCCTGCTGAATGCGCATCATTTGGTCGAGCGTATTAAGTTCATTATAGGCCACAATGATATTATTTAACACTTCTCTTTTCCCTTGTTGCAAATAGAATTTCCCTTGTTGTATTTTATAATTGGTAAGCTGTAATTTACCCCTTTCTTTTCTGAGAAATATACTGCTATAAAAGGTAGCACCGAACTTATAATTTTTCATAAACAAGCCATCCACTTCATCTCTGCTGCCTGCAGTATAAGTTTGAAATGGATAATATTCCAAATTTAGTTGTGGCTTCAAATTCTCAAGGGCAAGCTTTCTTTCAAGTTCTGTTTGGTTAAGTTTGACCGCAAGTTTTTGCACCTCAGGATGCCAAGCTTCTGCTTGTTTGCTGAGGGCTTGAATAGAATCTAAATCGATCTTTTGAAATTCAGAGCCTTTGGCCGAAGGCATTACAATTGCAGCTAGTTGCATGGCATTGCCATTTTCGTCCCAAAGGTAATTGCTTAGTAAAAGAGCCGCGTTGTTAAACTCAACTTTGGCTTCGGCAAGTAAAGCCTCACGGCGTTTATATTCCACCCAAGCTTCTACACTATCAATGGGTTTTTCTTCACCCGCTTTGATCCTACTTTTGATAAAGTTTAAGCGAATATCTGCTAAAGCAAAATTCTGCTGCATGAGTACAAACTTCTGATAGCTTTGTTGCCAATCCCAGTAATCTTTAGCAGAAGCCAGAAACAATTTATTAATCAAGCTTACTTGTTCGGCTTCGTTGAGGGTTTGCAAAAGTTGCGCTTGTCTAAGGGCATTGCGTCGCGGGTCTGTTATGAGTCCACGCAATACAGGTATACTTACACCTGCATAAAACAATTGGTATTGCACTTGCTTGCTTCCTTGTGTTGCAGGGTCGTATTTTGATTTTTCTTCACTCACCTGCAAGCCATCGCTTTGGTCCATACCTGCCTTAATATCTACCCCAATTAGGGTTGGAATTTTAAGTTGTGGTTCTATATAGGTATAGGAATTATCACCTTTGGTTTGCTTGCCAAACACCTGTGTGCTAATTACTGGGTCAAAGGCCCCCCTTGCTGTTCTAATTTCCATTTTAGCCATATCTGGAAGTAAGTTCGCAGATTTAGCTAAAGGATGAAAGCGCAATACTTGTTCATAAAAAGCATCAAATGATAGGATGATAGAATCTTGTGCAGCAAGAGGCTTAAAAGAAAGTAACACTAAACATAAGAACAAAAACAGTTTAAACTTCCTTCTCATTTTACTTTGCCCTTTTCTTTGTCTTTAGAGGAATCATCGCTTGCGGCTTCAAGTGTAAAAACAAAATCTGGTGGGAAACCATTGAATTGTCGCCACATCTCATACCAAATACTAACTGTTTTTAACATTGCCCAACCATAAACGCCGCCGCCAGCCCTAACTAATTCTGGCCATTCGTCATCTGCTGGGTCGGGCACTACAAGCACACGAAACATTCCATTCGTGCTATTTACTTTATCTATCGCTTGCACAACACCCCCAAAAGTACCTACACTCACATTGGGCCAGCCAGTAAATACAAGCGCAGGCCAACCGTCAAATTGCACCCGCACTTTGCCACCAATTTGCATTAAGGGTAAATCCATGGCACGTACATAAAGTTCAACCGCCATGCGGGCATTGGCAGGCACAATAGAAATTAAATCTTCACCTTCTTTAATGTTTTCGCCCAAACCAGATTTAAAGGCTTTTACAATAAAACCATCTTGAGGTGCACGAATCACATAAAAGCCTGAGCGCAGTTCTAAATTTGAAAGTTCAATTTGCATTTTTGAAACCTCAGCCTGACTTTCAAACAACTCTCCAGTGGTTTCATTGATGACTGATTCGGCTTTAGAAATTTTATCTATATAATCCGCTTCCACAGAATTTAACTCAATTTCGGCATTTATTAATTCGTTTTGAACCGAGTTATATTTATTCTCCGCTTCTACGAGTTTAGCCGTGGCTTCTTGGGTTTTATTGTTTCTATTTTGCAGTTCGGTTAAACTGGCCAAACCTTTATTGTATAAGGCCTCTAAACGAGAATATTGGTCTTGAACCAATTTTAAATTCACTTGAGCAGCTTCAAAGCCTGCTTTTTCGGCAGCCACTTTAAAACGCATTTGTTTTACCTTATTTTTGGTTTGTTCTAGTTTAAATTTTAATCCATCCTTTAAGGCTTCTACTTGTCGGCTGGTGGCTTCGATTTTTTGGCGCTTGGCCAAAATTGCATCTTGCTTGTTGCCAATTTGCTCAGAGGTACGAGATAATAATTTGGGGTCAAAAAACTTTTCCTTTACCTCGGAAATCACGCAAATGGTATCTCCTTTTTTAACCAACTGACCTTCTTGTACAAGCCAACGCTCAATTCTACCTGCAATTACAGAAGGAATGGTTTGGGGCCTATCGGCAGGACTGTAAGGCGATACCTTTCCTTTTCCTTGCACATTTTGTTGCCAAGGCAAAAAAAGTATAGACAAGAGAATTGCAAAAGCACCTAATAAGTAGTTTCTTACTATTTTATATTTCTTTGGGGTATTAACTAGGCTAAGGGCATGTAGGCCAGCCTCTGAATAGTTATAATTTTCTTTCGCCATTGTTATTCAATAATTAAAGATTCCATAGGAAGAGAGCGTCTTTCTCTAAGTTCGGCAAAAGTACCTTCATCGGCGATAATTCCATCTTTCATGACATAAATATAATCACTTCTGCGCATAACCTCTGGGATAGAGCTTATGATGAGCATGGCATAATTACCCTTGAATAAGACATCAATGAGTGTAATTTTTTCAATTGACTGAACATTGTGAAAAAACTCATCGATAAGCATAAGTCGTGGCATGCTCACAAGCGACCTTGCCAGCAATATTTTCTTCACTACATTGGAAGGGAAATTGCTTCCAGAAGGCAATACTTCTGACTGCAAACCTTCTTCTAAAGAGGCAATGAATTGGTTCAACCCAACTAATTCGCATGCGCCTAATATATCTTTAAGCAAAATGCCATTTCTGCCAAGCGTAATGTTTTCTTCGATAGTACCTTCAAACACATCCGATAAACTTAAATTATCTCCAATGATATCTCTATAGCTATTTGGATTTAGCTCTCGGATAGACATTCCATTTAAGCTAACCACACCTTCATAATTTTGGAATAAGCCAGCCACCGTTTTTATCAAGGTAGTTTTACCAGAATCGTTAAAACCGGCTATACAAATTTTTTGAGTACCGCTGATGCTTAAGTTTATATTTTGAATGCTGTAATTTTTTGCACCTGGAAACTTATAGGAAACATTTTCAAACTTCAACTCAAAACGTTTGTCTACATCAAGATCTGAAACTTCCCTACCAGCATTGCTTTCAATTTCTAAATCGGTTACGTTGCCAATTTTGTCTAAGGCCGTAAGCATATCATAAATAACAGAAATGCTTCCTACTAATTTCTCTACAGAAGAAATAACCAATACAATAATAATTTCTGAGGCTACAAACTGACCAAGGTTAATTTGTCTGTTAAATACGAGCGCACCGCCCAAAATTAGTAAGCCTGCGGTAATAAGTGTTTTAAAAGCAATGATGGCAGTAAATTGCTTTACTAGAATAGCAAAATGTTTTTTACGATACCCAATGTACTTATCCAATAATCGGTCGGTTTTATGCATCGGTAGATTTGCAAAGCCAGCCAGTTTAAAAGACTGTACTGATCTACCCAATTCTTCCAACCAATAAACTACCTTGTATTTATACTTCGACTCATAAATACTTGTTTCTAAGCCTTTGGCACTGGTAAAGTAAAACACTAAAAATATAATAGAAATCACCAACAAGCCAAAAAGAATGAAGTAGGGATGGTAGAACGAAAGTAAAAGCAAACCAAAAATGATTTGAATGACAGCAGAAGTAAAATCAATTAAGATTTTGGGAAGCGACTTTTGAACGTTTAGTACATCAAAAAACCGATTCACTAGTTCAGGTGTATAAGTATGTGTTAATTTTTCTAGTTTGAGCCGAGGAATTCTAAAGGCAAAATCAAAGGCAGTTTTAGCAAAAACCCTTTGTTGTAAAACCTCTACTAAACTAAGCTGTTGCACTTGCAACCAGCCTGCGATTATGGTAGCTACAACAACCAACACCATTAAGACAAAAACACTTTCTAACAATAATCCCCCACTCATTAAACCAATTATGGCCTGAATTCCGAGTGGTAAGGTTAAGTTAACCAAAGCAATCATAATGGCAAAAAAGTAAATATTATAAATATCCTTTTTCTCTGCTTTTAGTAAAAGAAAAAACCTTCTTAAAGGAGAAAGATGTTCTGGCTTAACCCCATCATTAAGTCCAGCGTCTACCCTAAAGCCGCTGATAAATAATATATCATCGCTACCACATTCTTTAAGATGAATGTATTGATCTTCGGAAAAACCATGCTTACTTTTAAGTTGATTAACAGTTTGAATTGCGGCAATAGCTTCCTCTTCATTTCTAAAGGCACCCTCCACACAACCCTCCTGCGTATCTTCAATATAATGGATGAGCCCACCTTCGCGGTGTTTTATGATGATGGGAATAAGACCGTTTTCACTGCTTTTAAAAGCAATGATTGGAAAACTCTGTATTTTTAAGAATGTTTTGAAATCAGCGCTATTTTTATGGCGCATGTCAAAGTTAAAGTGAACAAATTCTCCAATATCTAAAAGTTGGGTATAGAAGTTATCAAAGGAGTCATCGTATTCATCTGCATACCTAAACTTTTGGTCGTGCAAGTCGAAATGGTCTAACTGATGTCCGGATAGCTGTGCATATTTTTCTAAGAGTTCAATGATTTGTTTTCGTAGCATACGTTTCAAGAACAATAAAGAGTAATAAAAGTTTTAATTTTTCGAAATTTAACAATGCAATATTAATCAATGATTTTCATCATTTTTTAGTCTTGATTTATAGTCCAATTTCGTCAACGAATTTAAACTATTTTGATAAGCCATAGGAAAGTTTAACTTTGCCCCTGCTAAAACCGATAATCATCTGATTATGACAAATAAAGAAATCTCAGAAAAAGTAATGCAAAGTGCTTCAGTAGCACATCTGAATCTTACACCTGCCGAATTGGTTCGCCACGCGTTAAACAACGGAGAAGGAGTATTAAACGACACCGGCGCCTTAATGGCAGATACAGGTGAGTTTACAGGGAGATCACCCAAAGACAAATTTACAGTAGCTGATGCCAAAACTGAAAACACGGTTTGGTGGGGTGATGTAAATCAAAAATTTGAACCGGCTAAGTTTGAAGCTTTAATGAACAAAGTGATCAAACATTATGCAGGCAAGCCAGTGTATGTGCGCGACGCCTATGCTTGTGCTGATCCAAATTTTAAATTACGTTTAAGAGTAGTTAACGAAACTGCTTACCATAATTTATTCTGCTACAATTTATTTTTAAGGCCTGAAGCTTCAGAACTTAGTAACTATGAACCTGAGTGGTTAATCTTAAATGCACCAAGTTTTCTAGCCGTAGCAGCAGAAGATGGCACTCGTCAGCATAATTTTTCAATAATTGATTTTACCCGTAAAATTATTTTAGTAGGTGGTTCTGGTTATACCGGTGAAATGAAAAAAGGTATTTTCACGGTACTTAATTATATTTTACCTGAAGAGCGCAATACCTTATCAATGCATTGCTCTGCAAATATTGGTAAGAATGGCGATACTGCTATTTTCTTTGGTCTTTCTGGTACAGGCAAAACTACTTTAAGTGCCGACCCAGAGCGCAATCTTATTGGAGATGACGAGCATGGTTGGGCTGATCATTCAGTATTCAACTTTGAAGGAGGTTGTTATGCTAAATGTGTTGATTTGACCCAAGAAAAAGAACCAGAAATTTTTAATGCCATCAAAGAAGGTGCTTTATTAGAAAACACACGTTTTATTCCTGGAACCAATACAGTTGATTATACAAATATTAGCGTAACAGAGAACACACGTTGCGCCTACCCGATTAATCATATTCCAAATATTGCGGTTCCTTCTGTTGGTAAGGCACCTGAAAATATTTTCTTTTTAACTGCGGATGCTTTTGGTGTATTGCCTCCTATCTCTAAATTAAATGTTGGCCAAGCCATGTATAGCTTCATCAGCGGTTACACTGCTAAAGTTGCTGGAACAGAAGCTGGAGTTACAGAACCACAAGCAACATTCTCTGCTTGTTTTGGAAAAGCATTTCTTCCTTTACATCCCGGAAAATATGCCAAATTATTAGGAGAAAAATTGAAAGCAAATCCAAACATCAATGTTTGGTTAATTAATACAGGTTGGACTGGCGGACCATACGGTGTTGGTTCAAGAATGAAATTGCCTTTAACACGTGCAATGATTACAGCTGCCTTAACAGGTGAATTAAATAATGTAGCTTACGAGCAACACCCTGTTTTTGGTTATATGATGCCTACAAGTTGTCCAAATGTGCCAAGTGAATTATTGAAGCCACGCAATACTTGGGCTGATAAGTCGGCATATGATGCGCAAGCCAATAAATTAGCAAATATGTTTGTTAAGAACTTCGAACAATTTGCTTCTGGTGTAGATGTAGAAATCTTAGGCGCTGCTCCAAAAGCCACACAACAAGCTTAATATTTTTGATTGAAATATAGGAAGGCCGCCCCATGGGGCGGCCTTTTTTTTGGTTCAAACCAACCCAAAAAGAAAACAAATTCCCAAAAAGGGACTCATTAAGGAAAATGCATATATTTTAAACCTTTGTTTTTCAGCTATTTAAATAAATGGCGGCATGTTTGTAATAATAGAGCAAAACACACAACATGAAAAGGTATTTAGTTATTTTATTATTTGCTTTAACTTTAGTCTCTTGTAAAAAGGAAGTTCTATATTATACAGAAACAGTTGAGACTCCTGCTGGAGAAATTACAGATATCAATCAAATGAAAACTCCTGCTGGGTTTAATTATGAAACATCAAAGGTTGTAGAATTCTCTGTTACCTTGTTAAATAATAACGACCAACCTTTGAGAGGAGTTAGAGTAGATATTATGGATAATGCGCCAGAAGAAGGTGGAAACATTTATTTTACTGGTAGCACCAATGCTGAAGGTAAATTGATCATACAAAGAGAAATGCCTTTAGCGGTTGAAGAAGTTGTTGTAAATACAGACTATATCGGTTTGCCAAACAACATATATATGAGCATTGAAAATTTGAAAGCCTCAGTAATCATTGGTGGCAAAAACCCACAATACTTATTAAATCGTGGCGATAAATTACCTGTTGCAAATGCTCCACTAGGAAAAAATAGCAATAAGTATTCATTTAAATTAGGAACTTTTACACTTGGTTTAAATGCAGGTGTTCCAAATTACTTATTGCCTACAAATGACGTGCTTACCCCTACTTTTTTAGCTGATGTTAATGCTACTTTACCTGAAAGAAGATCGGTTCCAGTAAACAAACCTCAATACTTAGCAAGTGGTGCAGAGAAAAACTTGGTATTAAGCGAGCAATGTGACGTTTGGATAACTTTTGTACATGAAGGTGCTGGACAACGCAATACCCTATTTTACTTTGTTTACAATAAAAACAATAAACCTACCACCCTGGCTCAAGTAGATTCATTTATTACAATTTTACCAAATGCCTCATTTATGAATAGTGGTGGTGGTTTAGTGGCAGGTAACAAAGTACTTTTAGGAAGATTTGGCGCTGATACTGCAATTGGTTTTGCCATTGCAGCCAATGGTTGGAATGGAACTA
This sequence comes from Bacteroidota bacterium, assembly GCA_027487835.1. Classification (GTDB taxonomy): domain Bacteria; phylum Bacteroidota; class Bacteroidia; order UKL13-3; family UKL13-3; genus B1. The sequence goes on from JAIYCU010000034.1 coordinate 68,498, forward strand.
ATTCTATTGCAAGCACACCATTTTTTACTTCTATAAGCTCTATGAATCCAGAAACTAATGTTGCAAATCGTGAACATGCGGTGTTATTATATGATAACCCAACTCAAAGATTTTTAATTGGATTTGAAGACGTAAACAGAAATACAGGTGGAACTTCGGATAATGACTTTAATGATTTAATTATTTATGCTACTGCCAACCCAACCAAAGCGGTTCAAACTACTACATTACCTCCAGTTACTCCTGCAACTGATTCTGATAACGATGGTGTAAATGACACTTATGATGAGTATCCTAATGATGATGCTAGGGCTTTTAATGTTTACTATCCATCGTTAACTGGCATGGCAAGTGTTGCCTTTGAAGATTTATGGCCAAGCAAAGGAGATTATGATATTAACGACGTTGTGGTAGATTATCGTTACCATGCAGTGACCAATGCCAGTAATGAAATAAAAGACCTTAATGCCAAATATTTGTTAAGAGCAGCTGGTGGTGTTTTCAAAAACGGATTCTCTGTAATTCTACCATTTAGTAAAAACAATATCACTTTAAATGGAGGTTCTACTGTAGTTGGTTTTGAATCTGCTGCTAGCGAAGCTATCCTTAAAGTATTTAATAATTCAAAAGCTTTAATTCCAACTTTCAATACCATGTTAGGTGAAACCTATATAGGAACTGATACTCTTTTTGCTAGAATGACTCTTACAACGCCTGTTGCTGGTGGATTAGGAACCTTTAACCCATTTATTTATGTAGATGAGATGGGTAAAGGCAGAGGACACGAAGTACATTTACCTGGTAAAGCTCCAAGTTCTTTGGTAACAACTAACACTTTGGGTACAGATGCAGATGCTACAAATGGAAACGTGTTCTATAAAACCGCAAACGGTTTACCCTTTGCTATTTCAATTCCAGAAAAATTTGAATACCCACTTGAAAAAGAACAAATTATCCATGCCCATTTAAAATTTGTACAGTGGGTTCAAAGTGGAGGTGTTTTATTTGAAGATTGGTATAAAAATCAACCTAACTATAGAGACAATTCAAAAATCTATAGTAAGCCATAGGATAAGTAAAAAATATTTTCATGTTGTGTTTTATAGTATTAGCTGCCAATTGGTGGCTTTTACTATTTATAGGCGTTATATTAAATGAAAAGAAAGCACTATTTTTAAGGTCAAAATAAAGGATTATGATTTCTGAAAGTAATTACCTAGCTGTTAATTTAAGTTCTTGGAACAACAGAGTAGACGCCCATTTAGGTTCTGAATTTTATGACATGGAAGGATTTATGAATGGTAAATCCTCTTTAAATGATATTGAATTAAAACTCTTGGGGGAGGTAAAAGGTAAATCAATCTTGCACTTGCAATGTCATTTTGGGCAAGACAGTATTTCTTTAAGCAGAAAGGGTGCAAGCGTAACTGGCATTGATTTATCTGATAAAGCCATTCATAAAGCAAATGAAATTGCCAAAGCAACCCAATCTGAGGCAACATTTATTTGTTGTGATTTATATGATTTACCGGCACACTTAGACGAAAAGTTTGATATTGTATTTACCAGTTATGGCACCATTGGTTGGCTTCCAGATATGGACAAATGGGCCACAATTGTTTCTCAATATTTAAAGCCGGGAGGGCAATTTGTATTTGTAGAGTTTCACCCAATGGTATGGATGTATGATGATAATTTTGAAAAAATTACTTATTCTTATTTTAATACAGGTGCAATTATAGATACAGAGCAAGGAACCTATGCCGATAAGGAGGCCAATATCACTGTTTCTAATATTACCTGGAACCACAGCATGAGCGAAGTAATCAATAGCCTAATTAAAAACGGCCTTGAGATACTTAGTTTAGAAGAGTTTGATTATTCGCCCTACAATTGCTTTAACAAGGCGGAAGCTGTTGGCCCAAAAAAATTCCGCATCCCACAATTTAACAATACTTTGCCTATGGTATATGCCATTAATGCTAAAAGAAAAAACGAAAGTAAATGTTAAAGATAACGAAACCAGTTTTATTGCCCTTTTGGTGGCAAGACTTAATAATTGCAATCCCAAGAATTGTTTGTGGCTATTTATTGACGGTTAATTTTGGTGCAGATAAATTTGGTTTGCCATGGTCGCCAGCAGACAAAAATTTGGGTTTGTTTGAAATTGCATTTTGGTTTCCAGAAGATGTGGCAAACTATGGTGGAATATTTAAAATGTTTCCAATATTTTTTGCTTGGATGGCAGGTTTTAGTGAGGCAGTCGGTGGAATGTTTTTAATGTTGGGCTTTCAAACTCGTATTTCGTCTTTCTTAATTTTGGCAACTATGCTTGGCGCAATTTTTTTGCAACAAATTAATGAAGGCATGTGGAATACATTACCTGCTCTTGGTTTTTTGTGGGTTGGCCTATATTCCCTGATACTAGGCTCTGGCAGGTTTGGGATTGATTATTTAATTTCTAAAAAGAAAATTAATGCAAAAAAATAACTACATACTTATATTTTTTAGTCTTCTTGCTTTAACAAGTTGTGTTCAGAAGTCAAGTAAGAAAACAATCATTCTAAAACTAAATGTCCACGGCATAGAAAACATTCAATCAGTTGGAATACGCGGAAATGAAAATCCCTTAAATTGGGAATATGATATGGAATTAAAACCCATCATAAAGGACTCGCTATATACTGCTACGTTTTCAATAGTAACAGGTTATAAATTTACTGAAGCCAAATTTACCGTAAATGGCCAATTTGAACTAAATGACAAGGAAAATAGAAGAATTTTGTTTGATGAAAACGACACAACTGTTTACGAAGCAAAATTTAATATTCTAGATAAATAGTTTTAACCAAGATTCTATTTCTAGCCTCCCTAGGCTAAATTAAAACTTTTCTCCATTTGTAATGTGTGAATAATACAAATCATATGTCAAGTTGTGTAATAAACAACTTTACAAAGAGGTGCACTTTTGTTTCATACAAAGTCATAAATAATTAAACAAAATGGAAAAAGAAAAAACAATCGAAGTGCTAAACACACTTATTACCATCAACAATGATAGAAATGAAGGGTACGAAACAGCAGCTAAAGAAACAGAAGAACAAGATTTAAAGACGTTTTTTAGTGAACTAAAGCAAACAAGCCTACACTGCAATGAAGAACTTTCAAACGAAATGGCAAAATTAGGTGGTACAGCAACAGAAGGAACAAAAACAACCGGCAAATTTTTTCGTGTATGGATGGATGTAAAAGCAGCACTTACTGGCAATGACCGTAAAGCAATTCTAAATTCATATGAATATGGTGAAGACGTGGCAAAAGAAACCTATGAATTGGCATTGAAAAATGATACAGAAAACTTAAGTGCCGAACAACAAACCATGATTAAAAATCAACACGCTTTACTTGTAGCAGACCACAACAAAGTAAAGTCTATGAGAGATTTAGCAATGGCCAAGTAATAAAAACCCGATACTTAAGCATAAGCATAAAATTATATTTATGCTTATGCTATCATTCAAGGCGCCTTAAAACCTTGATTAATCTCCCTGCAAACGTTCTTGAATTTGCTTTTCTCCCATATTATTTGCAATTTTATACAAAAGATTGTGAATAGCTTTTTTTCATAGTCTATAGTTGGCATTAATTTTAATGAACGATGCACAATGAAGAATATCAACCCAAGTGAAGTTACCTTAGAAGGCATCATACAATCAATATTTTTGTTACCTAACGAAATATTGGAAGAGGTTTTGAGTAACTTTCAACATCTAGAATATCCAAAAAACTATTTTTTATTAAAACCAGGCAGACCTTGCAAACACCTTTGGTTTATGACAAAGGGTGCAGCTAGATACTTTTATACCAATGAGCAAGGAAAGGAGATGAATACTTGGTTTAGCTTGGACACACAAATTATAACAGACACCACCAGTTTTGTAAACCAAGAACCTGCGCAAGAAAGCATACAACTGATTGAAGATAGTGAAATGTATTCCATTGAATATTCTGCATTAAAAGTCTTGCTTCAAAAGCATCATTTGTTTGCCCTTTGGTATATTAGGTTAATAGAGTTGCATTATGTTACTCAAATTGAAGAAAGAATTGCCGATTTACAATTCCTTGATGCAAAGAAACGCTATCAAAAATTATTAGACTTATACCCAAATATTACCAATCGCGTGAGCCTTGGTAACATAGCCTCTTATCTAAACATTACGCAAGAAACACTAAGCAGACTCAGAGCTGGCAAACTCTAAGCATTTTTTGACATACATCAAAAGTCTTTTTGTTCTAAGTCAAAAGCTTTTATTGTAATGCTTTCCATTTTTGAAGTGTCAATAATTAACACTTTAAAAACAAAGCAAAATGAATATTACGACGCTTTTTGAAAATACCTTAGACGCATTCAAAGAACAATTTAGCTGGTATGCAGGATTCGCATTTCCATTCTTTATTATCTTTTGGATAGTAGGTAAAAAGTATTTCAAAAAAATACGAATACAAGAAACCGAAAGAGCTAATATTCATCATTTTAAACACGACTTAGGTTTTTCAACAAGTACTTTTTTGGTTTTTGCTATTTTCGATGTTTGTCTTCTCTATTTAGAAAACAAAGGTTACACAAAGCTCTATTTCAAGGTAAGCGATTATGGTTACTTGTGGTTAGGGCTTAGTTTTTTTATTGTTCTTTTTATAGATGATATGTTTTTTTATTGGAGCCATAGGGCAATGCACTTGCCTCGTTTTTATAAATTCTTCCATAAGGTACATCACGAAAGTACCGACCCATCGCCCCTAACTGCTTTTGCTTTTCACCCTTCAGAAGCGATAGTAGAACAACTTATTGGCTTTGTATTGCCCTTTTTACTACCCTTAAATTTCGGAGTGATAATTGCCTGGCAAATCTTCTCTATGCTTAACAATGTTTTAGGGCATTTAGGTTATGAAGTCTACCCCAAAGGCTGGGTAAAACTGCCATTACTCAAATTCAAAACAGCCTCAACCCATCACAACATGCATCACCAATTATTCAATGGTAATTATGCTTTGTATTTTACATGGTGGGATAAATGGATGGGAACAGAATTTAAAGACTATGAAGTTCGACATGAACAAATTTTTGAAAGAAAAAACGCTACAAAATCAAATGAAGATTTACATTGTTTAGGAATAGAAAAGGACAAAAATTGTGGAGTGGATTTAGTTATCACTGCCCAAAACCTGGAAGCTACTTCACAAAATGTAAAAGTCACTGCAAAGGTATTTGGACAGACTTATAACTTTGAAAACCAAGAAGGCAAAACCATTTTGCAAAGTGCTTTGGATCAAAACATTCCCTTGCCTTTTTCTTGCAAAAGAGGACGCTGCGGAAAGTGTAAAATGAAATGCACAGAAGGTAAAGTAACGATGAGGAATAATCAGGTGCTTACCGAAAATGATATAAAAGATGGGTATATCCTAACCTGTCAATCCCTTCCTCAAACGCCTGCAATTTTTATTAAGAACCCATAACTTTTGATGAAAACTCTTTTATTTACAGCCATTTTTTTTATGGTTAGCGTATATGGTCATGCACAAACCGTGTTTGAAGCACTCGCAGGAAACAACCAAGCTCATTACATAAACTATATGGATAAAGATTTGGATAGTGCTGCAAAATGGAATTACTTTAATCTCAATCGATTTACAGTTAATTACAAAGACAAAGCACTAAACACAGTATCCATAGAAGGGCAACTGACTTATCAATTTAAACCATGGCTAGGTATATCTGCTGGTGCTGGGTTTTACGGTGAGCTGTTAGTTCCTACTATTGGTTTCAGTTTATCCTTTTCAAACAAAAAAGAAGACTTTTTTATTCAAATGTATCCAACCTTGGGATTTGCGCAAAATCAAGTAGCTCCCAGTATTTTAGGGCTCCTTGGCTACACCCCAAAACTTAGCAAAAGTTGGGGATTCTCTTCACAAATTATATTTTCAATTGACCCCAATGAAGCATCTGAAATTATAAGAATTGGAGCTAACTACAAAGACATGACTCAGTTTGGATTAGGTGTAGATATGCTACAAAACTTTCAAACAAAAACGCTAAATTTAAACGTAGGTCCTTTTATAAGATTCAACTTTTAACATTAAAACACCTCAACGTTAGCAATTTGTGGCAAATGAAAGCTTATCTTCTAAATAGAATATCGTAATATAAATTTCAGTATGTTTGTTAAAGCGATAGCAATTGAACAAATATTATGGCCTTTAGAATTACCCTATTTATAAAATCACTAAACTATGAAATCAATTAAAACTATTATTTTCTTATTGGTTCTTTCGTTAGGCCAATTAAGTGCATTCGGACAAGCAGAAATTTTTGGTCGTTATAAAGTTGCGTGCTTTCTAGAAAGAAATCAAAATGGCAGCTTAGCCATTTGCAGCATTTGCCCGACAAAACTAGATAACAACCAATTAAAAATAAGCGACTTTGAGCTTGAAATTAACAATCAATTTGTAAAAATTACGATTGATGGAAAATCTACAAATGTAACCTACACTTGGAATAGTAAAATAGATGCAATCACTTTTGAGTTCGAAAAGTCAAAATATACATTTAAAGTGCTAAAAGGAAGCGATTCAAGCCAAATCATGCTAAAAGAATCCAATTGCGATGGCATGCTTATGTTAAACAAAATCTAAAAAAAAATATCCATAAAAAAAAGCTGTCTCAAAATAACTTTTGAGACAGCTTTTTTTATGAATTACTATTTTTAATTACTGTACTGGTTGTTGAGCTGGTTGCTCACCTGTTGCACCAGCGCCTGCTGGAGCTGCTGGCATTGGGGCTGCAGGTACATTTTGTTGTTCGATATTTTCTTTAATCCTCGACTCAGATCCTACCTCTGCACCCTCTTTATTTGGACGTACAAAATTACTTGCTAAGGATAAAACAACTAAGGCAACTGCTAAATACCAAGTAGCTTTTTCTACCACATCTGTGCTGCGTTTAACTCCCATAATTTGGCTTGGTGCCACAAAATTTGCTGCAATACCGCCTTTAGGATTTTGAATTAACACCAATAAGGTTAGTAATAAACAAGCTACAATAATTAGGATCAAAAGAATGGTTAACATATTAGTTTAAATTATTTTCGTTTTTAATATTTTCTATAAGGCCTGCGAAATACGCTAATTTATCGGGATAAAGCAACCCTAATTTTTCATACATCGTTATTGCCTTTTTGTGGAAACCTTGTCCAAGGTAAATTTGGGCCAAAGTTTCACTCACCAGTCCATCATCATTTTCTACACTCTGTTTGGCCATATTTAGAGGGCTGTAAAACTCGCTCTTAGGCCTTGCTATGGTTGGATTTTCCCTGATAAATTTATCTAAAATCGACTCTACAGCAGGGATTTCTTTCTTTGCTTTTAGCGCAGGTTTCTCTACCGGAATCGGTGTCCTTTTCACTGGTTCTGGACGCTCTGGCAAAACAATACCTTCCTCCGTAAAGGGCACAAATTTCGGCAAATTAGCTGCAGGAATTTCTTCCATAACGGCCTTTTTAAAGTCGAGGAGGGATTTCTCTTCTTCCTCTAAACTCTCCTCTAGCCCATCTTCGCTTGGATAAACTGAAATAAAATCAGTTTCAAATATTTCTAACTCAAATTTCGCATTTCTGTAAATTGGTGCTAAAAATATATCTATCTCGTAAGCTTCAAGACTCGCTAATAAATTTACATCTTCCTCCACTTGAGCTGCTGGCTCCTCTGGCTTCTTTCCAAAATCAAAGTCAAATTCAAACTCTGGAAGCGGTAATTCCTTGAGTAAGTCAATACTACTTTCTTCCGGTACTAATTCTTCTGACTCTGTAACTTCAACTTTTTCCTTAATCTCAACAATTTCTACAACTTCAATAATTTCCTTAAGCTCAATAATTTCCTCAACTTCTACTTTTACTTCTTCAACAAGCACTACCGAATCAACTTGCTGTTTAATTTCTTCCGATAACGCAAGTTGTGACTGCTGGGCTAGTTCTTCAGTAAATTCACGCACAAAATTTTCGTCCTCTTCCACCTTCACTACTTCCTTTTTGCGTAACCAACTCAAGAAATCCTCACTTGTTGATTCATTATTAGCTTCAACCTCAACAGGTAATTCCTGCACAATTTCAATTTGAGGAGCTAAAATTGGCTCAGGTATTAGTTCAGGCTCAGGTATTGGTTCAGGAATAACTTCTACAATTGGTTCTGGTTCAATTTCTGGTTCTGGTAAAATCACAGGAACAGGAGGCGCTTCCTCATGGATTGGCTTAGGATTTTGCCAATTAGCTATAGAATCTAAACTGCTTAAATCAAATCCGCTTAAAACCTCCTCTTCATTGGCAGAAATTATAGAGCCATTGTTAATGGGTTTATTTTCTTTGGCGGGCTTGTTAGGCACAAATTTTACAAATTTCCCAGTTGGTTGAACCAATTTTTCATCCTCTGTAATTTCTGTGCTGCGGACTTTTGGAACTTTTATGGGTTCAATTTCTGGAATTGCAGTTGGCGCTTCTAAAATTATTTCAGGTTTTGGGGTTTCGGTTTGAACCAAAGAAATAATAGGTGCATAGGTTTCTTCTGGTTTGATTTCTAATACCTCAACTTCCTCTTCTTGGGAAATCGGAACGTCGGTATTAAGCGGTAAATCATGCACTAAATTATAAAGTACCGCGCGGTTACCTGTAAGTAAAGCCGCTTGTTTAAGTGCATTTTCGTAATCGTAATGACTACTATCATGTAAAGATTTTACCAACAAATTTCTGGCAACAGAAAAGTAAGGGTAGGTTTGAACCAACTCTCGAAGCTTCTCGGTCTCCAACTCCCCTATTTTACTGGGGTTTTTAACTAATGCTGTAAAATCGTGTTTATTCAAAGCGTTTGAAATGTGAGGCAATATAAAAAAAATGCCTCAGAGGCGCAATCTACCAATTAATAAAAGCTTTATTAAAAATATCTTGAACCATCCCTTCCACTATTTTCACAATTAAATCATTTTCAAGTGTTGCAAAATCTTGCTGAGCATCAAAGTCAACGAAGTTTGTAAAGGATTGGGTAAAGCTTTTCTCTGGCTCAAGTTTGTTTTCGCAAGTAATCTCAACCGTAACTGATAACCTATTAACTGCATTGGTTTGTGAACCTGTTATAGCTGCTGGTGCAGTGATATAGCTAGTTATCTTGCCACTAAAAAACAAATCTCCCTCAGCCGTAGTTAGCTTAAGGGGTGTTTCATTTATAAATTTAGTTTTAATTTTTTCAGTGAGTACCTGACTCAAGGTTGGGGCTACAATAGTAGCATTGTTGCCAATATAACCCACACTAAACGTTTTTGCATCAGGATGTATGGAAGCTCCGCTCTGCGTATAGATTCCGCAGCTTCCACACATCCACATGATGCTTATTAAAGCAAGAAGCGTTTTAAGCTTTTGCATCGTTAATTAGGCATTTCCCTTGCGAGCGGCCACTGTTTTTTGAAGCCATTCGAAGGTTACTGATTTTGGTCTTTCTATTGGTAGACCTAAAGCTCTGTCCCATAACAAAGAAGCCATTACACCCAAGGCTCTAGACACGCCAAATAATACAGTATAAAAATCGTATTCGTTAAATCCGTAATGTAATAATAAAGCACCCGAGTGCGCATCTACATTAGGCCAAGGATTCTTAATTTTACCAGTCGATTCTAAAATCGGCGGTGCTACTTCATAAATATTCCAAACAATATTTACCAATTCGTCATCAGGCATATACGTTTTGGCAAATTCCTGCTGAGCAATAAATCTTGGGTCGGTTTGACGCAAAACTGCGTGGCCATATCCTGGAACTACTTTACCGTCTTTCAAGGTTTTGTTGATATAATCAGCAATATCTGTTTTGCTTGGGTTTTTGCCAATATTTTCTTGCAATTCAAAAATCCATCTAACCACTTCTTGGTTTGCCAAGCCATGTAAAGGACCTGCTAAACCATTCATAGAAGCTGAAAAAGCCAAATATGGATCACTTAAGGCTGAGCCTACCAAGTGGGTTGTATGTGCAGATACGTTACCACCTTCATGGTCGGCATGAATGGTTAAATATAAACGCATCAATTTATAAAACTCTGGTTGGTCATATCCTAACATATGGGCAAAGTTCGCTGCCCAATCCAATTTAGGATCTGAAGCAATGTGCTCATTGTTTTTGTAAGTTCTTCTGTAGATATAGGCTGCAATTCTTGGAAGTCTTGCTAATAAATTACAAACGTCCTCGTAGGTGGGATCCCAATAATCTTTTTTATTGATACCCTCTCTATACGCTTTCGCAAATTGCGAATCCGTTTGCATGGCCATAATACCAATGCTAAACTGGGTCATTGGATGGGTAGTGATTGGCAATGCATCAATGGTTGAAAATACATGAGCAGGTACTTCTTCCCTTGTTTTCCAATCTGCTTGAATTGCTAAAACATCCTCATAAGTAGGTAATTCACCTAAAACCATTAGGTAAAACAATCCCTCAGGAAGTGGTTCTGTACCACCTGGAACCTTAGGCAGTTTTGCACGCAATTCAGGGATGGTATACCCTCTAAAACGGATGCCTTCATTTGCATCCAACAGAGAGGTTTCGGTTAATAAACCTATAATACCTTTCATGCCTGCATACACATCTTCAACGGTAAAAACACCTAACGCAAAGTCGGCATGTTCTTTAACAAATGATTTGATTTCTCCTGAAAGCGGTTGCGCTTTCGCAATAAACTTCTGCTTAAATTGATCCATTACAATAATCTAAATTAGGATGTACTTCTAAATAACCGCGCTAAAATACTATTTGTTTTTCTACTTAAACAAATAGTTGGTAATTTTTCTCTTATCTATTTGCTAATTTAAAATATCTCAATTTTTTACTCCTTGTTTTTTGGGCTATATATTCTGCCTTCAACAATTTTTATTTACTTGCAGGTTAATATACTCAAGCGTAGAAATGCTAAAAAAATATCCTTTACTCTTATTTATAACTTTAGTTATGGGTCAGCTAGCCTTTGCACAGCAACTCCAAATCAAAGGACAAATAAAAGATGAAAACACCCTAAAACCTTTGGCAGATGTTAGTGTGCGTCTAAATGGGAAGGAAATTGCCAAATCTGATACCCTTGGTTTCTTCTCGTTTAAAAGTAAACCCGGCAAACAATTAGTAATTTTTAGTCGCGTTGGCTACAAAAACGAAGAAATTTCTTTTGAAGAATTGCTTGAAGGAACAAGGGAATTCAATATTTTCCTCGTGCCTTTTGTCAATCAACTCAACCAAGTGGTGATTGCCGCTTCCAAAAATGCCAAAGAGATTGCCAGGGAAGTAAGCAGTGTAAATGTAATTCAACCTTATCTTATTAGTAATACCAATGCCACAGATTTGGCAGAGGTACTCAATAAAATTCCGGGTATTAACGTAGTGGATGGACAGCCCACCATTAGAGGGGGTGTAGGATTTTCATACAATACGGGAAGCCGCGTAGCTATATTATTAGATGATATGCCTTTATTGGGTGCCGACCTTGGCGATGTTCGCTGGAATTTCTTACCCATAGAATCTGCTTCCCAAGTAGAAATCATCAAAGGCTCTGCCTCGGTTTTATATGGCTCTTCCGCTCTTAATGGAACTGTTAACGTACGCACGGGTTGGGCTGGGAATAAGCCAGAAACCAAAATTACTTTCTATTCGGGTATCAATTCCAATCCACAGCGCAAAGAAACCATTTGGTGGGGCCCTTCCGAACGCCCCTTTAGCAATGGCATGTTTTTTAGCCACAAACAAAGGTTTGGCAAGTTTGATTTGGTTTGGTCTGGACAAGCACAAGCCATACGCAGTCATTTATATGGTGCCGATAACCAACGCGCCAGAACCTATATCAAAACAAGGTATTCCGTAAGTAAGAACTTTTCATTCGGACTCAACTTTAACGGAATGTATGAGCGCGGTGGGCGTTTTTTCCTTTGGCAAAATGCTGATTCAGGTGCCCTAAAGCCTTTGAATAATTATATAGTAGACGACCTCTACCGCATCGTTTCCTTTGATCCACACGCAGAGTGGCGCAAAGGAAAAAGTACCCATCAATTTAAAGCAAGGCTTTATCAAATACATCGTTTTGTAGACCGCACCTTGCCCAATAAGGCCAATGAGAATGATGCGATTGCAAATTTATATGCCTTTGATTATAACTTTCAACGTAAACTTGGCAAGTATTTTCACATCACATCCGGTACTTATATTACGGCCTTATGGGCCGTTGGCAATGTATACAAAGGTAGTTTTGCAGGATTTAGTAGAGCCGCTTTTTCTCAGCTGGAATATAGACACAAACGTTGGAGTGCAGTGGCAGGAGGGCGTTACGAAATTAATGGCCTTTCTAATTTCCAAGAACCCACAGGTTTGCTCAAACGGTTTGGAATAAATTACCAAGCTGGTGAGAGAACTTTTTTTAGGGCTAACTACTCAGAAGGTTACCGCTTTCCTACCATTGGTGAAAAGTTTGTGGAAGACCGAGCAGCCGGGGTGCGCATTTTCCCAAATGCAGATTTAGTTTCAGAAAAAGGATGGACGGCCGAGTTGGGTATGCAACAAGGGTTTAAAATTGGCAACTTTATTGGGGCCTTAGACATTGCCATATTTAACCAAGAATATGATAGCATGATTGAGTTTCAGTTCGATCAATGGTTGCCATCTTCAAGTGGATTACCCATTTTAGATCGCATTGGTTTTAGGGCCAATAATATTGGGCAAACTCGCATTGCGGGCTTCGAGGTAAGTGTAACCGGCGAAGGCCGCATTAGAGACATATTAATAAGAACCATTGGCGGCTATTCCTATTCTATGCCTGTAAACCTTAGCACGCATCCAGAAATGAAAGATTGGAATACCTATCTTAATGCCATGGTTAATTCCATTGAAAAATTAGACAGCGCAAAATATTATGCCCCTCTCCTCGCCTACCGCAATAGAAGCACAGCTAAATGGGATATCGAGGCAAGCTATCGTATGTTAAGTTTGGGTTATACCTTAAACTATTACAGCATTTATGAAAAGGTGGATGAGTTTATTTATGTATTTTTGCCAGGCGTAAATGCCTTTTTCGACCGCGCCGGTAAGGGAGATTTTGTGCAAAACCTGCGGGTTGCGTGCAATATCAACACCAATACTAGGGTCTCATTTATAGTTAACAATTTTACCAATACAGAATACGCAACCCGTCCTACAAAGGTAGATCCTCCAAGGAGTTTCAACTTGCAGCTAAGGGTTATGTTCTAGCAACCATGATGAAAAACAAGCCGCTATTCGTTCTTTTTATTACCATTTTTATTGATCTTTTGGGCTTTGGAATAGTGATTCCAATTCTACCCGTTTTTTCAAAAGAGCTGCATGCAAGTGCCATGGAAATAGGCATTATTGCCGGACTCTATTCTCTCATGAACTTCTTCTTTGCGCCAATTTGGGGTACACTTAGCGATAAAATTGGCAGAAGACCAGTGATGCTTATCAGTATTTCTATCACCACTTTGGCTTATCTCTTTTTTGCCTTTACCAGCAGCCTTACGATGTTGGTAGTGGCCCGTATTTTTGCAGGCATTGGCTCGGCAAACATCAGCGCGGCACAAGCCTATATTTCTGATATTACCGAACCACAAGATAGGGCAAAAAACATGGGACTTCTAGGTGCTGCATTTGGCTTAGGATTTATCTTTGGTCCACCAGCGGGCGGATACCTCAAAGCCCTCAGCGGAAACGGAAGCGTTGCCTTTGTAGGTTACTTTTCAGCAGCTCTTTGTGCCGCAAATTTGATTATGGCTTACTTCATGTTGCCAGAATCGCTTAAGGTAAAACAACCTGAAAAATCATTTAGGTTCAAACCGATAACTGATATTTTTTCTGCCCTAAAAAAACCAGTGCTAAGCGAATTATATACCCTTAACTTTATATACATTTCTGCCTTTGCCATGATGCAAATTACAGCTTCGTTGCTGTGGATAGACCGCTATGCCTTAGATGAAAAGCAGGTGGGTTTTGTATTTATGTTCATAGGCCTAGTTTCGGCTATTTTGCAAGGAGGCTTTGTAGGAAAACTCAATAAAGCCTTTGGCGAAGCCCAATTATTGCTCATGGGCTGTGTTTTTATGATTGTTGGTTTGCTGATGATTCCTTATGTACCGCAAAGTCAGTTTTGGTTGATGCTGGTAAGCATGACCTTTATTTCATTTGCCAATGCTTGCATTACACCGGCAATTACTTCCCTTATATCCTTGGCAGCGCCACAAGGTGAGCAAGGCCAAGCCTTAGGGATGAACCAAAGCTTTGGATCCTTGTCTAGGGTAGCTGGCCCCGCCTTAGGTGGACTTTTATACCATTGGCATTATTCGTTCCCTTACATTTGTGGTGCTTCTTTAATGTTGGCTTGTGTTTGGCTTTCTAAAAAAGTTTCAAAACAAAAAGCAGCTTTTTGATCTTAAAATAATATAAAAACTCATTCATGAAAGTAGTTAAAACGCTTCTTATTATAATAGGTGTACTTGCTGTATTGCTCATTCCCAAGTTTTTTTGTGGCGAACCAAAACCAGATAATACTCAAAAATCTGGCCCCAAAGGACCCATTAATGTGGTCGTTTATGAGGTAAGCGGCGAAGCTCTTTCCCAAAACTATCAGCTAAGTGGCAGTTTAATGGCCAATGAACAAATTGATTTAAAAGCCGAAACACAAGGGTTGGTTCAAAAAATACATTTTACAGAAGGCAGCAGGGTAGCTAAAGGTCAATTGCTCATAAAACTCAATGATGCCGACTTTAAAACGCAATTAGATAAGGCACTTGCCAATAAAAGATTGCGCGAAGACAATGCCAAAAGAAATGAGATTTTGCTTAAGAAGGAAGCCATTGCGCAAGCAGATTATGATTTATCGCTTACCGAGTTAAGTGCCATAGAGGCCGATATTGCCTACTTAAGAGAGCAAATAAGAAAAACAGAAATTAGGGCACCTTTTGCCGGCACTATTGGTTTACGACAAATTAGTGAAGGCGCATATATTACACCCGCGTCTGCCATTACTACCTTGCAAGATGCCGCCAATATTAAAGTAGAATTTTCTGTTCCAGAAAAATATGCGAGCAAGGTAAAAGTGGGCGACCTTATTCAATTTAGTGTTAATAATTCTACAAAAACCTATTCGGCAAAAGTGTATGCGAGAGATGCAGCCTTATCGGCTCAAACCAGGGCCATTGGCATGCGCGCAATCTGCTCTAATGCCAAGGGAGAATTAATACCAGGTTTGTTTGCCAATATTCAACTTAATTTTCCTTCAGAAGAAAACACACATTTAATCCCAACCCAATCTGTCATTCCAATTTTAAAAGGACAAAAGGTATTTGTGGTGCGTGGCGACTCTGCCGTTGAAATAAAAGTAAGCACTGGGTTTAGGTCGGAAGACAAAATTGAAATTACTGAAGGATTACAAGCAGGTGACCAAGTAATTGTAGATGGCATTATGTATGTAAAAAATGGTGCTAAGGTAAAAATCAACAAAAAGAAATAGCACATGAGCATAGCAAATACCAGCATAAATAGGCCAGTTCTGGCCATTGTATTGTCTATACTCATTATATTATTTGGCGCCATCTCCTTTAATTTTCTTGGAGTTAGAGAATTTCCAAGCATAGACCCTCCTATTATTACGGTTCGAACCAATTATACGGGTGCAAACCCTGATATCATTGAATCACAAATTACAGAGCCACTTGAGAAAGCCATTAATGGAATTGCAGGCATTCGTTCTATTTCTTCAAGCAGCAACCAAGGCAGTAGCATTATCACGGTTGAATTTACCTTAGGGTCGAACCTAGAAGAAGCCGCTAATGATGTAAGGGATAAAGTTTCGCAAAGTGTAAGACATTTGCCGCAAGACATTGATGCACCGCCTGTAGTTTCAAAAGCCGATGCTAACTCGGATGCCATTGTTTCCTTAACCTTGCAAAGCGATACACGCTCTAAACTAGAATTAAACGACTATGCCGAAAACGTGGTAATGGAGCGTTTGCAAACCATCCCGGGTGTGAGTAGCATTCAAATTTGGGGACAGAAAAGATATGCCATGCGCCTTTGGCTCGACCCAATTAAACTGAGTGCCTATGGACTGACCCCTCTTGATGTTAGAACTATTTTAGAACGGGAGAATGTGGAATTGCCGGGTGGTAAACTATCTGGTGACAATACCGAGCTAAGCATTAAAACATTGGGCAGATTTTCTTCTGAAGAAGAGTTTAACCAAATCATTTTAAAAACTGAAGGCGACCAAACCGTGCGTCTTGGCGATGTAGGCAAGGCAATTTTAGGCGCAGAGAACGAAGAAACTATTTTAAAATCCTCTGGTGTTACCATGATTGGTCTTGGCTTAGTGCCACAACCGGGTGCCAACTACATTGAAATTGCCGATGAATTTTATAAGCGCTATGACCAATTTAAAAATGAGGTTCCGGCCGATATTAAACTGGACATTGCCCTAGACAATACACGTTTTGTGAGAACCTCTATTACCGAGGTTGCCGAAACTTTATTGATTGCCTTTATTTTGGTGGTGCTCATTATCTTTATCTTCTTTAGAGATTGGCTTATTGCCTTTAGACCTTTAGTAGATATTCCGGTGTCTTTAATTGGCGCCTTCTTTATCATGTACCTAGCAGGTTTCTCTATTAATATATTAACTTTATTGGCCATTGTACTTGCCACAGGTTTGGTGGTAGATGATGGCATTGTGGTTACCGAAAATATCTTTAAAAAGATAGAACAAGGCATGAAACCAAGGCAAGCTGCCATTGAAGGTACCAACGAAATTTTCTTTGCCGTAATTGCTACTTCTATTACCCTTGCCGTTGTATTTTTACCCATCATTTTTATTGAAGGATTTGTAGGAAGGTTGTTTCGAGAGTTTGGTGTGGTAGTGGCAGGGGCCGTTTTAATTTCTGCCTTTGTATCTCTTACGCTTACGCCTGTTTTAAATGTTTACTTGCAAAGGAAAGATAATAAGCATACTAAATTATATGTAAGAACAGAGCCTTATTTTCAAAAGCTAAATGATACCTATGCCAATAGCCTCAATCGGTTTTTTGACAATAAATGGTTGGCTTGGTTAATGATTGGATTAAGTGTGGTGATTATCTTTTTAGTGGGTGGTGCCTTGCCTTCTGAACTTTCACCATTAGATGATAGAGGTTGGATGCGTTTGAGTGTTACGGCTCCAGAAGGTGCCTCTTTTGAATACACAGATCGCTATATGGGTCAAATTTCTAAAGTGCTTGATGATTCTGTTCCAGAAAAACGCTTAACACTAGAAGTTACCGCCCCTGGCTTTATTGGTAGCGGCGCCGCCAATACTGGTTTTGTAAGGATTATTTTAAAAGACCAAGAAGATAGAAAACGCGCGCAACAACAAATTGCCAATCAATTAGGAAAGCAATTAAGTGGCATTAATGCTGTTAAGACATTTGTTATCCAAGACCAAACCATTAGTGGTAGCGGAGGTTCTAGGTCGGGCTTGCCTGTGCAGTTTATCTTGCAAAACCAAGATTTCTCTAAAATACAAAGTTTCCTTCCTAAGTTTTTGGAAGAAGCCAATAAGAGCAGTGTATTTATGGGGGTAGATGTAAACCTAAAGTTTAACCGACCAGAATTAGAAATTCGCATCGATAGAGAAAAGGCAAGGAACTTAGGCGTATCGGTTCAAACCATTGCCCAAACCTTACAATTAACTTATGGCGGCGTGCGCTATGGTTATTTTAACATGAATGGAAAGCAATATCAAGTGATTGGACAAGTTGACCGTGCCAACCGTGATGCTCCTGTTGATTTGAAATCTTTATACGTGCGCAACGACAAAGGCCAGTTAATTCAATTAGACAATATTGTTACTGCAGTTGAGCAAAGTAGTCCGCCGCAACTGTACCATTATAACCGTTACAAAGCGGCCACAGTATCTGCAGGCTTAGCACCCGGCAGAACCCTGGGCGAAGGCATAGACGAAATGAAACGCATTGGCAAAGTAGTGTTAGATGATAGCTTTACCACCGACCTAAGCGGACCTTCAAGGGATTTTTCTGAAAGTTCATCCAATACATTGTTTGCTTTTATCTTGGCATTGGTGCTTATCTACTTGGTATTGGCTGCGCAATTTGAAAGTTTTGTGGATCCTATTATCATTATGTTTACCGTGCCTTTGGCTTTGGCAGGGGCCTTACTCACCTTGTGGTATTTTGACCAAAGCATGAATATTTTTAGTCAGATTGGCATTATAGTTTTGCTGGGGCTGGTCACCAAAAATGGTATTTTGATTGTGGAATTTGCCAATCAAAAACGAGCGCAAGGATTACCAAAATTACAAGCCGTTAAAGAGGCAGCCGTATCGAGGTTAAGGCCTATTATGATGACTAGCTTGGCCACCATGTTAGGCGCTTTGCCAATTGCTTTGGCCTTGGGAGCTGGCGCAAAAAGCAGGGTGAGCATGGGAATGGTGATTATAGGCGGACTCTTATTCTCTGGATTTTTGACGTTGTATGTTATACCCGTGGTGTATCAGTTTTTCTCTGGAAAAAGAAAACAAACCCACGATGAAATAGAAGAAAATAACGCATGAAAAAAAGTTTGATATTCTTAAGCTTTTGCTTACTCAGCGGCTTGGGTCAAACCCAAACCTTATTAAGCTTACAAGATGCTTTGAGCTTAGCAATGGAGCAAAATTTCTCTATTGCCTTGGTAAAAAATGAGCAAAATGTAGCCCGCATTAACAATAGCTTTGGGGCTGCAGGCATGTTGCCAACAATTAATGGAACGGTAAATCAAGACAACCAAGTTACCAATACCAAACAAACCTTTTTAAATGGCAACGAAAACAATAGAGATGGGGCAAAATCGCGCTCATTGAATGCGGCGGTTGAAATGAGTTGGACCCTTTTTAATGGCATGAAAATGTTTGCCACCAAAGCCAAATTGGAAGAGTTTGAAGCCATGGGTAACCTAAAATTACGCATGCAAATGGAACAAGTGGTACTGCGCGTTTCTAAAGCCTACTATGAGGCTGTTTTAAGCAAGGCCCAAGTGAAATCTGCTGAAAAGTTTATGGCCATTAGTAAGAAGCGCATTGAGGTGGCCAAGGCAAAAGTAGAAACAGGCAAAAGCGCAAAATCTGAATGGCTAAAAGCGCAAGTGTATTACAATGCAGATTATGCCAATTACATGCGTTTAGTAACACAATATGAAAACAGTAAACTCGGTTTGAACCAATTGATGACGCAGCAATTAAATTATACGTTTGAGGTTATGGATAGCATTGAGCCTAAAGATATGTTGCAATTGGAAGCACTTAAAAAAAGTGGTTTAGAAAACAATACAGGCATACAAATGGCCAAGCGAAATTTGGATATCTATCAATTGGGAATCAAAGAAATTAATGCAGAAAGATTGCCTAGCTTGGTGGTGAGAAGCGGATACAATTACAATACTT
The DNA here is from genome assembly GCA_027487835.1 of Bacteroidota bacterium. Taxonomy (GTDB): domain Bacteria; phylum Bacteroidota; class Bacteroidia; order UKL13-3; family UKL13-3; genus B1. The sequence goes on from JAIYCU010000034.1 coordinate 88,035, forward strand.
CGAACTCAGAAGCAGGGTTCTTGCAAAGTGCGCGCAACAATGGATATCATTATGGCGCTGGATTGAGCTGGAATTTATATAACGGCAACGATGTAAATAGAAGAAGTAGTTTGGCCAAAATTGGAGAGAAAACAGGCACCTATGTTTACAAAGACTCTTTGTTAAGGTTTGAGTTGAACCTACAACAAGCATACAATGTTTACAAAACCAATTTGGAGTTATGGCATTTTGAAGAAAGCAATTTAGAGATAGCAAAGCAAAACTACGAGATAGCCGCAGAACAATATGGTCAAGGAATCATCAGCATGAATGACCTAAGAGAAGCAGAACTCATATACCTTCAAAATGTAGATAGGTTATTGTTGTCTAAGTTTAATGCCAAGGTTAGTGAGTTGGAGTTGCTAAGGCTAAGTGGCAGTTTGGGGTAGGTATTAAAATATCCATCATATTAAGAATAAAAGTAAACACCTCATTTCATAAATTTTAATGAATGTTTCTAAAAGCGTTTGGTGTTTGACCCGTTTTTAGTTTGAATAACTTACTAAAATACTGCGGATATTCAAACCCCAACGAATAAGCTATTTCACTTACTGAATGGTTTGAAGAAGTTAGGATATTTTTAGCCTCTTCTATCAAATGGTAATGAATTAGATCTTGGGCGTTCATACCTGTTTCTTTCTTAAGCAAATCGCTTAAATAGCTTGCCAATAAATTTACCTGATTGGCTAAATACTTAACTGAAGGCAACCCAATTTTCTGCGCTTGATTGTCTTTAAAAAAGCTATACAATACACTTTCAATCTGTGTTACAATGTTAGAATTACTGAGCTTTCTTGTTATAAACTGTCTGCCATAATAACGTGCACAATAATTGAGGAACAATTCTATGTTTGACACAATTAAGGTTTGGCTATGGCTATCTATATTTTCTGTTAATTCACTCTCAATTTTTTGAACACAATCATGTAAAATCTGTTTCTCTTTGTCGGAAAGATGCAGCGCCTCATTTACTTCATAAGAAAAGAAAGAATAGGTTTTAATAGTTTGAGCCAAAGAAGTGCCGCGCAGTATATCGGGATGAAAGAACAAACCCCATCCCATCATATCGGCTCTTTTTTCTATTTCTGTATCCATTTCAAGCACCTGTTTTGGACCAATACAAATTAGGCTACCATCTTGAAAGTCGAGTGATTGCCTGCCATACTTTAGATGATTTGAACAATAATTCTTAAACATAACGACATAAAAATCGGAACTGATTCGCATGTCCTTTTCTAAGTATTCATCTACTTTGCTAAAATCTACCACAGACACCAATGGATGTTTGGTTTTGCTTTGCACAAACTGGTTAATTTCTGAAATATGCTTTAAATGAATAATGGATTTCATTTATCAAATATCTTATTTTACTTGGCTCATTACAATCTTATCAAAAAGTCTATCGCCAAGGTAGATTCTCATCCAAACCATTGGCTTGGCAAAATAACCCACGCGGTACCTTGTTTTTGGTTTCTTGCTCGCAACGATATTTGAAATCGTTTTTGCAATTAGACTTGAAGGTGAGCCTTGGCCGCTTTCATACATTTTTTTGGTAGCTGCTTCTAGTTTGGCGGTTAAAGTGGCATAGGCGCCTTTTGAAGAAAACTTCAAGATGTTTTTCAACATCACCTCTCCAAACTCAGTTTTAATAATTCCCGGTTCAAGCACCACCACATTTATATTATGGTCTTTTAGTTCCAAACGCAAACAATCGCTAAATCCTTCTACAGCGTGTTTACTGGCATGGTACCAAGCCCCCATTGGCGTGTACATTTTACCTCCCATGGAAGAGGTATTGATGATGAGGCCAGATTTGGCTTTACGCATAAAGGGTATCACTTTGGAGGTAATGGCTGCTAATCCAAAAAGGTTTACCTCAAATTGTTGTCTGGCCTCGGCAATGGGTACATCTTCTACTGCACCATATAAACCATATCCTGCATTGTTCCATAAAACATCAATCTTCCCTTCTTTTTGAATGAGGGTATCCACTACCAGTTGAATATCCTGATCATTAGAAATATCCATAGCTATAGGCTGAGCACCCATTTGTTTTAGGTCTTGCATTTGCTCAATACGGCGCGCCGCAGTGTAAACAATATGACCTTGTTGAATGAGCAATTTGGCAGATTCTTTACCCATACCTGAACTTGCTCCTGTGATTAGAATTACTTTTCTGTCTTGCATTGTTTGTTGAATTTAATGCGACAAAATTGTTGCTTTTAATTTATCCTATTCTCATACAAATTCGGGTAAATTGTATACAAATACCGTTTTATGGAAAGAATCACCCTTTTGCTTTCAATCTGCAAACACCATTCAATCTATATTGTAAGCCAAACAGCAACTGGGCCGCATTATGTTTAATTACTCCCTCATTCTGAAGAGGCACCCTGCTCACATTGGTAAGCCCTAATTGGTTGCGCAGCTCTGTAGTAAGACTGAATTTTGAACTTATATGATAAATAATCCCTAAACCTGCCACTAAACCAGCATCTATATCCTTATGACTCTTTCTATAATCTAATTGATTGTCAGGAAAACTTTGGGTTATGGACATTAAATAAGAGGCATAGGGTCCAGCACTCACAAAGCCTTGAAGGGATGGACCTATTGCTAGGTCTGCCTTTAATTGCAAAGGAACTGTAAGGTACTGATAATTATAAAAAAGGGTTCCGTTTCCCAATTGTTGTCCAAGTGCATCGTAAAAAATAACATCATACTTAGCTCCTTTTAAATCACTCATTAGACCTGTTTTAAGGGAGAATCTTTGGTTTATTTGGTATTGTAAGGATAAGCCAGCCGATGAGGCCAAACGAGGTTTTTGAATGGATTCTGGTATCTTGTTTCCACGCAAACTGCTAATGGCTGGTCCTCCTTCTATTCCAATGCTCCAAATAGAAGATTGTGCCATAAGGCCAACTGAAAGAAACAAATACAAAGCAGATGATAATAAGATTTTGGTTGTGTACATGGTTAATATTTTAGGTTGGTTCGGACAGAAAACGCAAGGTTAACCTGTTTTAGTGTGCTCATCAAATTTCTCGATACCTTACCCGTGTTTCTGCCTTCTGCCGCATTCTATCTATAATTAGTTTTGCCAACTCGGGTGCAATTTCTTGGGGTGTGCTTTGGGCAAATGCCGCTTTTACTTTTTGCTCGTTTACATCAATTCTATAGAGGAGTTGCAATAAGCCTTCCATGTCATTTAACATCAGGTAAACCAATCGTTCTTGCAATCGCTGTTCAAATTCTGCTGCGACCATGGCTTGGTTCAAACCGAATTCTTTTGAAAGTAACTCTCTTGTAATTTTTTCTACTTCGCTCATGCTCAGCTATATTTTTTTAACAAATATACCCAAATTGCAAAGGCCTTTTGACAAAGATTTGCTTATTTTGCGGCTGTTTTAAAATTAGACGAGCGTTCAACTTTTAAAACGCTCTTTTGTTTATAATTTAAACCGAAACAAGAATATGGTATTTGATTTAGAAATGATTAAGGCAGTGTATGAACGCATGCCTTCGCGCATTGCTGCCGCACGCAAAGCTGTTAATAAGCCTTTAACGCTTGCTGAAAAGATTTTGTATAGCCATTTAACCCAAGGAGATGCCTTGGAAGCTTATGGACGTGGTAATAGCTACGTAGATTTTAACCCAGACCGCGTGGCCATGCAAGATGCAACTGCACAAATGGCTTTACTTCAGTTTATGCAAGCAGGTCGCCCAAAAGCTGCGGTGCCTTCTACCGTTCATTGTGATCACTTAATTACAGCTAAAGTTGGTGCCGAGCAAGATTTGGCTACTGCAAATAAAGAAAGTAAAGAGGTTTACGAATTTCTAGCCTCTGTTTCTAATAAATATGGTATTGGATTTTGGAAACCAGGTGCAGGTATCATTCACCAAGTGGTTTTAGAAAATTATGCTTTCCCAGGTGGAATGATGATTGGTACCGACTCGCACACGGTGAATGCAGGCGGATTAGGAATGCTTGCCATTGGTGTAGGTGGTGCAGATGCCTGTGATGTAATGGCTGGCTTACCTTGGGAACTTAAATTCCCTAAATTAATTGGGGTTAAACTTACCGGAAAATTAAATGGCTGGACCGCCCCTAAAGATGTGATTTTAAAAGTAGCTGGCATTCTAACCGTAAAAGGTGGAACAGGTGCCATTGTTGAATATTTTGGGGATGGTGCCACCAGCATGAGCTGCACAGGCAAAGGAACCATTTGTAATATGGGTGCTGAAATTGGCGCTACCACTTCTACCTTTGGTTACGACGAAAGCATGGAGCGCTACTTGCGCGCTACGGGTCGTAATGAGGTAGCAGATTTAGCCAATGCCATTGGTGAGCATTTAACGGGCGACCCAGAAGTATATGCAAATCCAAGTGCGTATTTCGACCAAGTAATTGAAATTAACTTAGATGAATTAACACCGCACCTAAACGGACCATTTACTCCAGACTTAGCCACGCCAGTTGCTGAAATGAAAGAAGCAGCAGCTAAAAATGGCTGGCCTTTAAAAGTTGAATGGGGATTGATTGGCTCTTGTACCAACTCATCTTACGAAGATTTATCAAGAGCGGCTTCCATTGCCCGCCAAGCCATCGAAAAAGGATTGAGCACCAAGGCAGAATTTGGTATTAACCCAGGTTCTGAGCAAGTAAGATTTACTGCGGATAGAGATGGTTTGTTAAAAACTTTTACCGACCTAAACGCGAGCATCTTTACCAACGCGTGTGGCCCATGCATTGGCATGTGGGACCGTGTAGGTGCTGAGAAAGCTGAGAAGAATACCATTGTTCACTCGTTTAACAGAAACTTTGCGAAGCGTGCCGATGGCAACCCGAATACTTATGCGTTTGTGGCCTCGCCAGAAATGGTTGCCGCCATTGCCATTGCCGGTGATTTATCGTTTAACCCTATTACAGATACTTTAACCAATAACAAAGGCGAGCAAGTAAAACTTGATCCTCCTGTAGGTGATGAATTGCCAAATAAAGGTTTTGCAGTTGAAGATGCGGGTTACCTTGCTCCTGCCGCTGATGGCAGCCATGTGCAAGTAGCAGTTTCTCCAACTTCTGACCGTTTGCAATTGTTAGATCCATTTGCCGCTTGGGAAGGTACCGACCTTAAAGGCTTGAAGCTTTTAATAAAGGCAAAAGGTAAATGTACAACCGACCATATCTCTATGGCTGGACCTTGGTTAAAATACCGCGGACATTTAGATAATATTTCTAATAATATGTTGATTGGTGCGGTTAACTATTTCAATGAAAAAACAGACAGCGTAAAAAATCAATTGACTGGCGAATACCAATCGGTTCCTAAAGTGCAACGCAGTTACAAAGCACAAGGCATTGGCTCTATTGTGGTAGGTGATGAGAACTATGGCGAAGGCTCTAGTCGCGAGCATGCCGCCATGGAACCACGTCATTTAGGCGTGCGTGCGGTATTGGTTAAATCATTTGCCCGTATCCACGAAACCAACTTAAAAAAGCAAGGTATGTTGGCTTTAACTTTTGCAGACAAAGCTGATTACGAAAAGTTCCAAGAAGACGATGTGATAGACATTATTGGATTAAGCAGCTTTGCACCTAATAAGAGCTTAAGTTTGACCCTAAGCCATGCAGATGGCACCACAGATACAATTGAAGTAAACCATACCTACAATGAGCAGCAAATTGAGTGGTTTAAAGCCGGTGGTGCTTTAAATATCATTCGTGCTCAGGTGGGAGCATAAGAAGGGATATTTCTTTATACAAAAAAAGCCTCGAAAATTTCGGGGCTTTTTTTTTGTTTATATTTGTTAAAGAAACAGGTAAAAATCAGGATTACTTGAAATAAAAGGAATTACACAATCTTCATAAATGAAAATTATCTTTATTTTTGAATTAATAATAAATAGGCCATGAACCATACTTCTGAAATTAAAAAGAACTTGATTTTAAGAATTAAGCATTCAAAGGATTTAAATTTTTTAAACGCTCTACAGACTATTTTTGATTCTTCAGAACAATCATTATATCAAATATCGCCCGAGCAAAAAGCAGATATTGAAAAAGGAAGAACTGAAATAAAAAAAGGCTCATTTGTTAAAAATGAAGCGCTAATGTTAGAGATGAAGCAATGGCTGAAAAAGAAATAATTTGGTCAGAACTTGCCAAGTACCAACTAAGTACCATTCTTGATTTTTATGTTCAAAGAAATGGCAACGCAGATTATAGTTTAAAAATACTACGGGAATAAGAAGATTTACTAAAAACTCTTTCAAAGTCTGAGTTAATTGGAAGACTTACCTCAAATAAAACCACTCGTGTTATTCCAATGAAAGATTATCTAATTTTTTATGAAATAAATGGTAATAGAATTGAGATATTATCATTTTGGGACAATAGACAAGATATAGTTAAGAGAAAGTTCTGATAAATAAGGCCGCGAACACTCAAATTATAACCAACTATTGATTTTCCACTTTAAATTTACTTGAACAGGTATTTGATGTTGTGCGCACCAATTATTTAAAAAGACATGAAAGGCATTTTCTTGTTCTAATAATTGTGATTTATCAATTAAAATGGCACCTGCTGTTTTCAAATTTAAAATGTAAAGGGTATCTAATTCTATCACTTCTTTAATGCCATTTACAAGTAAAGAAAAGCTTGAAAATTTGTTGCTTTGAACCAATTCTTGTTCTTTAAAAACATAGTGTTCTTCCAATCCAATCATCCCTTCATAAATGCTAGCAAGTTGTTTATATTGCCGGGAGATGGTTAACTTAATAACCAAGGGTGTATATAAAAACAAAAAAGTAAAGGCCAATATTCCAGTTAAAAAAAAGTCGCCTTGGTTGGCGTAGGTATAAAGCGTTAAAGCTAAAAAAATACTGCCATAAATGATGCCTGTTTTGAGGGTTGATTTTTTTAACTTCCCTACCTCAAAATGGAAATACAAATTATATTTTAGGTAATTGGCTAAAGTAGCTTGCTGGTTAAATTCCATCATGTGATGCTATATTAATAGTAACAATAATATGTTTTCGGTTTGAACCAAAAAAGGTCAGTATAGCCGCAGAAACAATAAAAGCAACTGGAAGTTGGTAAAAACATTTGTCGGGAGGGTTATAACATTACTCGGGGAGGCAAAAACATTTGTCGGGCGGGTAATAACATTACTCGGGGAAGCAAAAACAATTGTCGGGCGGGTAATAACATTGCTCGGGGAGCTAAAAACATTTGTCGGGAGGGTAATAACACTTTTTGGATATGGGAGTATTCAAATAACTGTGTCAGACTAAAATTTATATATTTGTCATGTTGGGTAGAAACGGAAACAGGCTCTGCTATCTTTGCTTTGAAAAAATACATGAAACAGAGAATTTACATAGACACCTCAATTGTTGGCGGCTACTTTGACGAAGAGTTCAAAGAAGCGACAATTAAGTTGTTTGAAAGGCTCGACAACAGCGAAACTGCCGTCATATTGCTATGGCGACCATTCACAAAGTGGACGTATTAGCAAGTTGGAACTTTAAACATATCGTAAACCTTAACAAAATAAAGGGGTACAATTCTGTGAATTTACGACTTGGATATTCAATGATAGAAATTAGAAGCCCAAAAGACTTGGTAAATTATGGAAACGACTAAAAAAGAAAAACAGTTTGACGCTGTAAAAATGATGCGAGACATCAGAGACAAAATCAGTTCTGAAACGCAGAATATGACTTTTGATGAATTAAAGGCTTATATCAAACAAAAACTTGATGACAACAAAACAAAACTCGTTGGACAGCAATAATTACGAAAAAAGTCACTGTAGATAAGAGCACCTAAAAGTATTGGCGGTTGAGTGTGCTTAAATGAAGTTTTGTGTTTCAAATAATTTTCAGTGCTGGCATATAGTTATCGTGCATTGAAAACGCCAACTTACAGCTGCAAAAACGTTATTAGCTGTTAGTATTTCATAGTGCCTACAAGCCAAGCCAGGAATTTAGATTGTGTGGAACATACTTTTTGGATATTTGATGAGTGAAATAGATTGGGTATGTTTGTTTTATAAACGATATAAGATTTCGGTTATTAAATAGTTAGTGGTAATTTTAAAGATATAGGTAAGCCATAAAAGACAACTAAGATGACAAATAGACTCTTTTTAATAATTACACTGTTCTTCATGACTGGTTGTTTTGAAAACAAATCAGCAAACAATATTTCGGCGGAATCTGAAAATCCAATTGACACAATAAATTATCTTGACTTCAAATTTACTAAAGTAATTGCGTTTGCAACAGTCAACCCATTTGATGACCCAACTCAAATGTATAGGTCTTCAACAAATAAAATGGACTTATCCAAGTTTGGAGATACGATTAGTAGGACACTTGATAATTCGCAAATTGACCTACTCTCAAAAATGCTTAGTGGTAAGTTAAATCGTGATACTTTACCAGACCCAGCCGACTGCCACAACCCTAGACACAATATTGTCTTTCTAAATGAAAGTGAAAGTGTGGTGCAATATATCTCTGTTTGCTTTGAATGTAGCACCGTTAGAAGCAGTAAAACTCAAAAAGCTAGCTTCAAGAATTTTGAAAACTTCTTTAATTCAATTGGACTTAAGGTTTTCTACTACCCAGAATACCATAAACAATATTATGACTCAATAAACAAACTCAGACCCAATAAAAAAGGATTACAATCAAAAGCCATAGTAAAATTTACTCCATTAACTGAAAAAGCAGGAAAATAAACTAGGAAGATGCCCATACACAAACGCTATAGGTAACCAATGAGACAACATAATGAATAAAGCTACAGAAATATTAAACCAACTTGACCAATGTAATACAGATTACACTTTTCCAATGTTGGACAACGGCTATGTATATCCAGCAGGTACAAAGCTATCAGTTTACCGTGATGACAAACGTTGGGTTATTTTAATTGAAGTTATTGGATTTAGTTATCGTGGAGGAGGACACAATGGAATATCAAATTGTCTACATGTTTATGGCAATTGCTTAAACTATCCTCCAGGAACTAAGAATGAAAATTTTCTGAATCTAACAGATAATGCCCCTGATTGTAACACTTTTGACGAGGAAGAAGATTTTTATTTAAATCCAAATTGTTCAAGCTTTAGGTTGCGCAATGAAGTTTTACCTATAATTCATGATAGGGAAAAATACAACTCTTTGGGAATTGAACTTGAAGACGAAACGAAAGTTATGGCATTCGAATTTCTCCGTCTGCTTGATGCATTGTACCATGACAAACTCGTAGCAACCGAAATTGAAATACGTGAACGAATTCCTATTGATATTCCAAAAATCATTGAAATTCATGAATGGTTTCATCCTGATGTTGCAAATGGTGAGTTGCCAAGTGAAAACGAAACCTTTAAGCAAATAGCCATGTCATTAGAGACAGGAAATATTGATTACTACAGTCCAACTCATAAACCCAATACAAATTGGACAAATTGGCCATTTGGTGGAACACTTTGAAACAAGCAATACACCCACTTACGGGTATTTGTTGAGTGAGGTAGATTGGGTATATTTGTTTATAGCCAATATAAAGTTTCGGGAATTAAATAGATAGCGGTCAGTTTAGGAAACCCCAACAGTGCAATAAAAATTATTAGAATAATGACATCCCAAAATAAATTTCTTTGGATTTATGGTGAATGTGGCTGCTAATTCGATAGATTGAAAACCAAACCGCTAACTGGCATTTTGCTATAATAAAATCATTGGAATACAAACAAAAACTATTAAAAGATAAGATGAAAACCTTCATAAAATTTTTGTCAGTAACATTAATATTTACTGCATGTGGTTATACCGAAACTTCTAATGAGTTATTTTTAAAAGGAAAATCATTGTATGAATCAGAGAACGACTCAATGGCAATTGTCATGCTTACCAATGCCATAAATCTTGACACCTTAAATAAGGATGCCTTTTATATAAGAGCTTTCGCAAATCATAGATCTATGCAATTCAAAGCTGCAATTTATGACTACACCAAAACCATTGAGCTCGATAACAAGAATGATGAAGCATACTATTTTAGAGCTGTTGCTAAAAAGAATATAAATGACCTTGAAGGGGCAATCAATGATTATTCAAAAGCAATTGAATTAAATCCTAGAAATGGTGAAGCATTTAATAACAGGGGATTATTGAAAATCCAATCAAATTTTATTCAGAATGGTTGCGAAGACCTCTTAACCGCAAAAAATCTTGGTATAAAGGAAGCTGACACCTCAATTTTAATCTATTGTAACTAAAAAATTGGCTCAATTGGTCCATCTCCTAAAAGGTGTTTGCCAAACCATTCCTTTACTACTCTTCCCTATTTTAAACATACCCACTTTTGGGTATTTGTTGAATGAGGGGGATTAGGTAAGTTTGTTAGTGTAACCGATTTAGGGCTTCACACCAATTTTTTCTATTATACTATTTTAACTCAAAGTGCCTACATCCTTCTAAAACTATTATTTGGAGAGTTGAGAACAAAAGTTGTTAAGTAATTATCGGGAATGGATCCAAATCCAGAAAAGAGTTTCTAGGTATGAATTAGACCAATGAGAAAATTTGAGTTAAATGATGTAAGCGACTATAAAAATTCAATTTTAAATTCATAAGGCGTTACTTTTGAATACTTTTATTTAATTCAAAAAACGAAAAAATCATAAACCTTACCGAATTTCAAATTCCCTAATTATACCTAAATTCTTTAATTATGATTTTGTTTTAGATTAATTTCCCAATTTGAAAATTTAAAAATATTACAACTGGCTGATTTTCTATTAAATAAGATTTGGTATAAAATCTGTCAACTATAATTACATATCATGAAAAAATACATCCTTATACTAGCAATTGCATCAAGTTTAATTTCTTGCAAAAAAACACTTGAAAATAATGTAAATATCAATCCACCAGAGTTTGTTACCGACATTAACGAAATGATTGTACCTGAAGGTTTTGATTACAAAACTACAAGAAATGTAAACTTCAAGGTTCAATTGTTGACTAATAATGATGAACCAATTAAAGGAATACGTGTTGATTTCATGGATAAAGCGCCTGAAGAAGAAGGGAATATTTTAGTAACTGGAATTAGTGATGAAAATGGAAATGTAGAAGTTTCTAAAGAGCTTCCATCTTATATTAAGGAAATAGTAATTAATACTGATTTTCTTGGACTACCCAATAATTTAGTTGGAACAA
>JAIYCU010000012.1 GCA_027487835.1 Bacteroidota bacterium
ACCCTCCAAAGCCACGAACTCATTGGCGTAAGGTTATCTGAGTTGAACCGACTGATACGAAACGACCTCACCAAAATTAAGCATAAGCTTATCTTGCAACAACCCGTTACGTTTAAAGATGCCAGTAGTTATACGGTTCACTTGCACCTTCGTGCCATTGACAACAACGTGTTGCTAAGTAGGCTTGAACCAAATGCCATTGCTGCTGCCGATGAATATTTAATTTCGGAGGCGGATATCATTCATACTTGTAGGCATCATCACTACCTCATTAGCAATACGCTCGCGTTTTTAGACAGGTGCCAAATTACTTTCGATTTCCACACGCATAAAAACAAAAAGGTTTACTCGTCTTCGGTGTACGACGACAAAGAACTGCTGGCCAAGTTAGCTTGGGATGGACTAGAATACCGCTATGGCGCCAATAATACGGTGGCGCGCCAAAGGGTGCAGAAGGAGTTAGAAATTATTGACAGGTTGGGATTTTCGGCCTATTTTTTAATTACTTGGGACATTATTCGCTATTCTATGTCTAAGGGCTTTTACCACGTGGGGCGGGGCAGTGGTGCCAACAGCGTGGTGGCCTATTGCCTTAGAATAACCGATGTAGATCCCATAGAGTTGAACCTATATTTTGAACGTTTCCTAAATCCCAAACGTACCTCGCCTCCCGATTTTGACATTGACTATAGTTGGAAAGAACGCCCGCAAGTGCATGACTATATCTTTAAACGCTACGGCAGAGAACACACGGCTTTGCTTGGCACCATGTCTACGTTTAGAAGTAGTTCTATTTTTAGAGAGTTGGGCAAAGTATATGGCTTACCCAAAAGAGAAATTGATATTTTAAGTGATTACCCGCAACAAGCCGATAGAAATTCACCCATTATCGCGCGCATCTTGCACATGGCCGAAAAAATTCAGGATTTCCCTAACCACCGCTCCATTCATGCAGGTGGCGTATTGATTTCTGAAGAACCCATTTTTAAATACTCAGCACTTGATTTGCCGCCAGTGGGCTTGCCAACCGTGCAGTGGGATATGTACATGTCTGAAGACCTTGGCTTCGAAAAATTTGATATTCTTTCTCAAAGAGGCATTGGCCATATTAAAGATGCGGCCGACTTGGTTTGGAAAAACCAGCGCATCAAAGTGGATGTGCACGATGTGACAAGCTTTAAAAACGACCCACTCATTAAGCAGCAACTCAAAGAAGCCAACAGCATTGGTTGTTTTTATATTGAGAGTCCAGCCATGCGCGGATTGCTGAAGAAGCTGAAGTGCGACACGTATATTCACTTGGTAGCTGCAAGCTCTATCATTAGGCCGGGCGTGGCAAAATCGGGGATGATGAAAGCCTATATTCATCGCTTTCATCATCCAGAAAGCATCGAATATTTGCACCCTGTAATGAAGGAACAGTTGGAAGAAACGTATGGGGTAATGGTGTTTCAGGAAGACGTGTTAAAAGTATGCCACCACTTTGCGGGCCTCGACCTTGCCGATGCTGATGTTCTGCGCAGGGCCATGAGCGGCAAGTTTAGGTCTAAAGCAGAGTTTCAGCGCATCATTGATAAGTTTTTTGCAGGCTGCAAGGCAAACGGACATTCAGAAGAAATTAGTAAAGAAGTATGGCGACAAGTAGAAAGCTTTGCGGGCTACTCGTTTAGTAAGGCACATTCGGCCTCCTTTGCGGTAGAAAGTTTTCAAAGTTTGTTTCTAAAAACATATTACCCTAAAGAATTTATGGTAGCCGTAATTAATAATTTTGGAGGCTTTTATAAAACATGGGTATATGTGCAAGAGTTAATTAAAACTGGGGTGCAGCTTCATTTGCCCAATATCAATGAATCGGAAGTGCTCACTGTTATCAAAGGCAATGAGGTGTATTTGGGCTTTGGCTTAATAGAAAGTCTTGAACACAAAACCATTGAAGCCATTTTAGAGGAACGCAATTTTAAAGGAGCTTTTACAAGCTTGTCTGATTTTATGGATAGGGTACGGGTGAGTGTTATACAAACAAAAATTTTGATTAAGGTAGGCGCGTTCTCTTTTACAGGTTTAGGTAAAAAGCAATTGATGTGGCAAGCTCACATGTTTTTTAATGAGAAACAGGGCTTGGGTTCAACCCGAAAACACACGGATAAGCAACATACGCTTACTTATCCAACTGCGGCGCATCAACCTGTATTGCTGGCAGAAACCCTGCAAACATTATTATTTGAGAAGCCTCATAAGGAGTTTGCTTTGCCTAATTTGGTGCACAATGCCATAGAAGATGCCTATGACGAAATAGAGCTCTTAGGCTTCTCTGTGAGCATGACAGATTTTGAATTGTTAGAAGAAGACATTACTACGTTAAAGGAACAAAAGCAGGTACTCTTATCTGCCAAACAGCTCAACCATTATCTTCACAAGACGGTTGAAATTATTGGCAATTATGTAACCACCAAAGGCGTTAAAACCAGTCGTGGCGATTACATGGCATTTGGAACCTTCTATGATGCAGAAAGCAATTTCTTTGACACTACCCATTTTCCGCCTTCGCTCAAAGTATTTCCATTTGCAGGAAAAGGCGTTTATTTAATTAAGGGCAATGTAGTAGAGGAGTTTGGATTTTACTCGCTAGAAGTACTAGAAATGAAAAAACTTGCTACCAAACCAGATCCAAGGTATTAATCTTTGATTTGCTAGGTTTCTTATCATGTTACTTTCGTATAAATTTAATGGTTTGATGTTTTTCTTGATGTGTTAATTGAAGCAGGTATACGCCCGGTAATAGGGTTTCTGTGTTGAGCATTTCGGTTTGGTTCAGCGCAAAATTAAAGTCACCGCTTTGCATGGTTTCACCTAACAAATTGCAAACGGTAAATTGGCAAGTAGATGCGTTTTTTTCAACAGCGCTTACCATCAACATATTATTACAAGGGTTGGGCGAGATGTTAAAATGGTTTGATCCTATGGGTTCCCAAAGGCCAGAGCTAGACTTTTTGAAAACCAGCTCAAAGCGGTTATCGCCTTTAGAGTTGGCATCAGCACTAATTGTAAAATGATAACTAAAATTGGCGCTAATATTTTGCGTTTTTTGTAGGTACTTATCCTTAAGTGCAATGGCAATATCTGGGTTGAATGTTTCTAACTCAGTAAATTTTAATTGAAAAGTTCCTGTCACATCAGATTGTACAGAAAGTGGCACTATTACCGCATCTTGACTTATTTCTGGTAGGGTTTGAATGGCAAGGCGGTTGGTATCTTTTAAGCTACAAATGCCAAAAATACTAGAGCCTAAACTGCTGGCATCATAGTTTAGGTCGTATGCTTTTTGCCCATCAGGTTTAAACCTAATAATGATATCGTCTGCATGTTCACCATTGAGTTGCAAGGCAACGCGCAGGTGATTACTCTGTGATTTTTTGAAAAAACCACCTGTTTGATTGGCTACTTTGTATGATTGGGTAAAGGTGAGGGTTGTCCAAGAGGTGGTTCTGATAAAGAATGCTTGTCCAGAACGGATGATCGCATCTGTCATTCCATTGGTGCCACTGCCATTGTTCCAGGTGGCATATAATGTTCCACTTGTTGAGGCAGTAACTGCAGGGTCGTATATCCAAATGGTGTTGGTGATATTAGACCTAGCGCTTGCCCAGCCACTGGCGTCCCAATTGATGGCGCAGGCATAGGGATTTCCAATAAGATTATAGCCTGTTGGCAAGGTGGCTGTAGTTACATTGCCTGTTGATAAAGAGCCTGTAGCGCGCAAAACAGTTGGGTTTGGCGAGGGGTTTGGAATGGCATATAAATCGATGGTTCTATCGCCTCTTATTAAAACCCTATAGCCTACACCTGGCGTTAGCCCTGTGGCTTTTGTATTGGTTATGGCTTGCCAAGTTGGGGTAACAAAGGTAAACATTGAGTTTCCTCCAATGAGTGTTCTGTCTAAGCCAGTTGTGGCATCATTGCCAGATGTGGTATTGGCTATACCAGTAATGTGCGTTCCGAAACCTGAGATGGTAGCACCACTTTCTTGCCAATTGCTCCAAATATCTGCTGTGGTTACAGGTGATGCTAAGAATCGGTAGGCCCGGCGTGTATTGGGGATGTATCGTTCTACTGTAACATTTCCTGAGATGGTGGCTCCATTCGTATTGCCAATATAGGCAGTTCCTGTGCCATTGGATTTTAAAGTTAGGTTACCAGCTATGGTAAGAGACTTGGTTCCACTTGCATGAAAGCTAATGCTACCGGTGGGTGGTATGATCAAGGCATTTCCAATGGTAAGACTGGCATCCGAGCCTGTGCCCATAATAATATTATGAAAGGTATTGCTTACACCTGGTACCGATTGATCAAATAATAAGGTGCCTACATAATTTGAAATGGTTAAATTACTTGTACTTGTGCCTCTGATAACACCTCCAACAGTTGTAACATTGCCATTAATGGTTAAATTTTTTCCATCGGCCAAAATGTATTTTCCACCAATCATATTGGCGCTACCTATTACTTGATCTACATTGGCATAAAACAAACTACCGCTGTCTAGTTGTAATGCTGATCCTGTTGCCATAGTAATAGCGTGGTTGGCATTAAATACCGCATCTCTTTGGATAACCAGTCTGGCACCTTCTGCCCCAAATGTATAGTTCGCTGTAGTTGTCATCACCTGACCACTTTGTACCACATAATAATTGGGGGAGTTTAAGTTAATGGCATAGGTGCCACTTCCATCAGGTCTCGAGTTCCATTTGCTTGCAATAAATGGATCGCCTCCACTTTGGGAGTAATAGCTTAGATACGCGCCAGAATAAACCCAATTAGATGCAGAACCTGTTAAGGCAAAATTCTCTAAACTTCCATTGAATGCATTTGATGTGATATCCGTTAGGGTTGTTCCGCTGCTAATATTAAATTGATAATTGGCTACTAAACCAGAAGTACTGGCGCTTAATTCAGTGTTTTTTTGATTCGCAATTTTATTAGCAGAACGAGCAGTGTTCCATATCCGGATTTCGTCTATGATTCCATTAAAAAATAAAGACTCATTTCTATCTGTACCTATTAGTAGAGAAGCGCTGTTATTGATGTCATTTTGGATAGAATTATGTTTTATACTAGCCTCCAAAGTGCCATCTACAAAGAGCCTGCAAACTGTATCTGTTCGGCTTACCACCAATGCTACATGGTGCCAAACATCATCATTTAAGTAACTTAAGCCAATAAAACCATTAGAAACACCAATAAGCGTGTTCCCTGTATTTATACTAGCTGTAAGTCGATTATCAAACAATGATAATTGATAACCTTGCCATGAGCTGCCCGTGCTCGCCTTGCCAATAATTACAGTATTGTTGGCTTGGTTTCCATCTAATTTTATCCAAGCCTCAATTGTGAAATTTGTGGTACTTCCAAAATTTAGTGCCGTTGCATTTGGAATTACCACCTTATCATTGATGCCATCAAAATCTAAAGCATATTGGTTTTGCGCTTTGCTACCTATTGCTAAACCAATTAAGCTTAATAACAAGTATACGTATTTCATATTCTGCACTTTGTTTTTTGTTTTGAACTAATTTGTTGCTGATGAATGTTATTTTTATAGTTCCAAGCAATGATATTGGCAGTGTTTGCGACGTTCCACCTTTTATGTTAGGTAGGGGTTAAACCAAGAATGCAGTTGTAATATTGATATTAATGGTATATCTGAATTGATGTTTTTTTAGATGAGCTACCATGTATTGCCTAATCACATTCTTTTGCTTAGCTGTTAAGCATTGACATTAATTGTGCAGATTTTGGTGAAAAGGCTTGTCTGGCCTAATAAAATTCCCTTTTAATAGCAAAAAAAATCCTTCTGAAAAGTTGTGATTGTAAAGGTGATTTTTATGCGGTTTTAATCGCATTTATGGTTTTAATATATGTGGATAACTCGAATAGATTATAAAATCTCAACTTGCAAGCAAAATACTGCTATCTAAAATGAAATTTCTTTAAGTGTATTATGAATCTTGCTTTATTGATAGAATTTAACTCTTTTGGTATTTGAGCCAATCAATAATTTAGCAAATCGTTGAGGGTTTGCTTTAGTTCTAAAACTACTTGTTTGGGCGCCTCTCCAAGTTTTTGCTTGAGCCTAGTTTTGGAAAGACTCCTAAGGTGTATCATCATTATTTCGGAGGTGCTGGTTAAACCATTCTGTGTGTTGGGCTCTAGAATTGGATTGCCTTTGTAATGCTTAAGCTTTGTAGTAAGCGGGCAGCATAAAACAACTGGCGCATAAGTATTGGCTAAATTTCCGCTAATTATAATAACAGGTCTATATCCTGCCTGCTCGCTGCCTTCTGTGGGGTTGAGGTTGGCATTCCAAATCTCACCTTGCTTCATCCTTGTGTATTTATTTCCTGCAAGTAGGCTGCCATGCCTTCTTCGGCTAGCAACAAAATATCAGTATCATCTGCCATGGCTTTGTAGGATTTTATGTACTCTGCTTTGTTGAGTTGATCCAAGTAGATGCGCAAAGCTTTTTCTATCAACTTGTTTTTGGGCATAGACAATTGTGTTGCCACTTCTTGCAACTTCTTAAGCAAGTCATCAGGCAAAGTACTTGTGAAGGTTGACATATTTGGAGAGATTATTTACCCATCAAAAATATACTATATACATATAAATTACAAATATATTTCTGTTGTTATTCTAATCGAACACTTTAACCCATAAACGCCGAATACCATAACTAAACACTAAAACCGAAATCTTTTATTTGTAAAAAATATCCTAAAATTAAAATTTGAACTTTTTTATGGTGCGACTCAAAAGTATTAAGTGATGATGTGTTAAATAAAAACATAAATTAATATATTTGGTAAAAAGATGTGATGTACTTAAACTCAAATCGTATGAAAACAATCAAAATAAAACACATCAAAAATTATCTTAGTTGATTAATGAAGTTTAAATTCCTATTATTCTTATGCCTAATATTCAATACCTTTTTTTACAAGGTCAGCGGTTAAATTATTATACCTATTTAGGTGAGAAATTCAACACATTGAATAGTAGTAGTGCAAATCCTTCCATTTATCCTGCAAAGGACGGTGGTGTATTTTTAGCGGATAGTAAAATTTATGGCGCTGTTAGATTGACTAAATTTGATGTTTATGGTAACATTGTTTGGCAGGTGACTCACCCATTTTTATGTGATGGAATGGAATTTATTTCATTGAAGGAAACAAACACAGGAAACATTGTTCTTTTAGTTGAAGTTTCTTGGGCGCGAAAATTTGGGGATGCCGTTTTTTTTCATTTAGATAAAAATGGAAATGAGCTTTTTAAATCTTTTGTAATATCTCCAAATCCTGAATTTATAAATAGTCCAAATGACTTTTACTTAATTGGCGATACCATCTTTGTTTTTGGAAAAGCTTATCAATTATGGGATGCGAAGCCTTATGGATTTTTTAGTTATTCCAATATTTATACTGGCGAGACATACAAAGTTAAAACGTTTTCTCATCCAACTAACGCATATTTTCCAGGCGATTTAATACATTATAATACTGATGAAGTTTTGTTTACATCGTTGATTGGAGACACTACAGCAGAGGCTCCAACTAGCTCACTAGGACTTCTTACTTATTTTCCAAAAACCGACTCTTTTTACTTGAGATCGATTTCACCAGAAGCAGGGAAAATGGTTGTAAGAAATGAAATTAAGTTTAATCCTGAAGATGATTTTAAATTTGGAGTAACACATAAGAATCAATATGACTCAACTTTCATTCTCTCCTTTATTTAGTCATGCTGATTTTTCTACTTTTATTTTAAAGTTTGATTGTCAAGGAAACCTAATTAAGCAAAATAAAATTTTAAGGTCTAAGGAATATGGAGATCAAACAATTTACCAGATTACCTCATACCTTTTAGATAATGTCAAATTGTTAATTTATCAATTTGGCGGTGATAGTATGGAAAATTCATACTATTTAGCTAATATGGATGACAATTTAAACATTTCTGAAAAAAGTAAATTCTTTTCCGAGTCAAGCGCTTATAAATACTTTGTTGATCAATATTCCCTTAGCGAATATTTTACTACCTCAACCAAATGGTTGTTTGAAATGCCTTATTTTATATATGATAGACAAGGTGACTTAATTTTTACTGCCTTAATGTTTCAAAAGGATAGTATATTTATTGGAAGAATAATGCTGATAAAGTTTAAAGAAAATGGCGAGGTAGTTATCTATAATCAAGTTGAAATGTATAATGAGGAAAAGTTTCTTGTATATCCAAATCCATTTAAGGACTATATAACTATTAACTTGCCATTTGATTCCTCCTACTTGATAGAAATTCTAGATATTCACGGAAAGTTGATATACCAAACTAGTGGTTCTGTTTATTTCAACCTTAACCTATCCACTTTGATACCTAGTACTTATAATGTAAGGTTTACCAACCAAAACCATAACCAAACCCATTATCAAAAGATTATCAAATTGCCATAAACGCCGAATACATCCAAACCAGTTTTTCTTGTGCACGGATATAGTCGCTCATCAGCGCATTGGTGCCCTCATCGGTGACTTCACCCGATAGCGACAAAATCTCTTTTTGCATGGGAAGTAAAATTTTAAATGCCTCTATATTTGGCTCAAACCGATACTTTGTTTTAATTGCAGTCAAAACACATTTTACATGAAGCATATTTCCTTACTATTTGCCTTGCTGTTTACTTTATCTGCATGTGCAAGTTCAAAAAAGAAGAAACCTACTGCCGCAACCCAAACGCCTGCCGCAGCAAAAACCACTAGCATTGCCGAAAAAGTTAAATCCTGCAAAAAACTTGATGGACTTTTTCCTTTGTATCAAGATACCGCCAATGGAAACGTATATTTATTGCTCAAGAAAGAGCAATTAGACAAAGAGTATATTTATTTTTCTTACACAGTGGATGGGGTAGTAGCAGCAGGGCATTTTAGAGGCAGCTTTAGAGACAATAAAGTGTTTTATATTTCCCGTTATTTTGACAAAATTGAATTTGCTGTTTTAAATACAGGGTTTTATTTTGACCCAAGCAATCCAATAAGCAAAGCCGCCCAAGCAAATATTAGCAAAGCAGTTTTGAGTTCACAGAAAATTATTGCAGAAGATGCCAAAAAAGGTGAAATACTTTTAGATGGCAACAGCTTATTTTTAAGTGAAAGCCTTCAACAAATTAAACCCTCAACTTTCCCTGGCTTTCAAGGTTTTCAATTAGGACAATTAAGTAAGGATAAAACCAAATTTATTAGCCTACGCAATTATGAGAAAAATACCGACGTGCTCGTAGAATATGTGTTCGACAATCCATATCCTACCCAAAGTGGAGGCAAAGAGGTAACAGATGAGAGAGCGGTGAGCATAACGGTGCAACATACCTTGATTGAAGCACCTAAAAATAGCTTTCAACCAAGGCTAGATGACCCAAGAATTGGATATTTCTCTGAACAAGTAAATGACATGACTACTACAGAGGCGGTTAATTACCGCGACCTAATTCATCGTTGGCACCTAGAAAAGAAAGACCCAACAGCTGCCTTATCTGAGCCTGTTGAACCTATTGTTTGGTGGATTGAAAATACCACCCCACATGAGTTTAGAGCAACCATTAAAGAAGCGGGTGAAAAATGGAATTTAGCTTTTGAAAAAGCGGGCTTTATAAATGCCGTTATTGTTAAAGAACAACCCGATACTGCCAATTGGGATGCAGGTGATATTCGTTATAATGTATTGCGCTGGACCAGCTCTCCGCAGCCTCCATTTGGTGGATATGGGCCAAGTTTTGTTGACCCAAGAACCGGCCAAATTTTAGGTGCCGATATTATGTTGGAGTTTATTTTTGTAACCAACCGACTCAAACAGGAAGACTTATTTGTAAGTGGTAGCCAAATGACGCCATACTTTAAAGGTATGCATTCATGCGAAGCAGGCGAGCATTTGCACCAAACCACTTTGTTTGGCAAACAAGTGCTAGAAGCACAAGGCTTAGGTGATATCGACAAAAGAGAGTACATGAAACAATCTTTGTATTATCTTGTATTGCACGAAATGGGACATACCCTTGGCCTTAACCACAACATGAAAGCGAGTCAGATGTTAAGTCCTGCCCAAGCCCACAACAAAGCCCTTACCCAAAAAATTGGTTTAACTGCTTCTGTAATGGATTATCCTGCAGCTAATATTGCTTTAGACAAGAGCAAACAAGGAGATTATTTTACTACTCGCCCAGGACCTTACGATTTATGGGCAATTGAATTTGGATATACTCCTTTTCTAACAGACGCAAAAGCTGAGGCCGAACGTAGCTTAAAATTACTTTCTAAATCAGGTGATAGTTTGCTCATTTTTGGCAATGATGCAGATGATATGAGGGGAGTAGGATCTGGTATTGACCCACGCGTAAATGTAAATGACCTGAGTAACGACGCCATTTCTTACTCCATAGACAGAATGAAGTTGAGTCTTGAATTAACAAATACCTTAAAAGCCAAATACATTAAGCCAAACCAAAGTTACCAAGAACTAAGACAAGCCTTTGGGATTGTGCAAAATGAGTATTTTCAAGCGGCTAATGTTACTGTTAAATATATTGGTGGCGTTTATGTTAATCGCGTTTTTGCAGCTCAGCCTGGAGCAGGAAAGGCCTTTATTCCAGTGCCACTTGCCGACCAACGTCGTGCAATGAATGCCTTGACACAATATGCTTTCTCTGCAAATGCGTTTGGTGTTCAAAACGAATTATATCCATATCTGCAAACCCAACGCAGGGGCTTTGGATTTTTTGGCACAAATGAAGATCCTAAAATTCATGAGCGTGTAAATGGATACCAACGCATGTTGCTAATGCATTTACTAAATCCTACCGTTCACAAGAGAATGAGCGATACTAGACTTTATGGAAATACTTATTCTGTAATGTCTATGATGACAGATTTAAGCAATGCTATTATGAAAGGTGATAATGGGGCAGTTCCAACCATTAGATATAATTTGCAAGTTGCTTATGTTGAAATGTTAATTCAGGTCTATTCAGGAAAGTCATACGATGGCGTTTCCCAAGCAGCGGCACTTGCGCAATTAAGAAATATTGAGAAAATGCCCTCAGCTGGTTCTGAGGAGTACAAAGCACACCTTGATTTGTTAAAAATTAAAATTAAGACCAGCTTGGATAAATAGTACAACTATTTGATTCATAGTTAAGTGTATATTTTTTATTGAAATCCGGATGCAAACGGTCAAAGTGACCTTACATTTGCATCCGGATTTTTTGGTATTTGGGCATTTTATGCCCTATACAATTTTCTATTTACTCTTTAAACAGTTATTATACATAATGAAATTAAGCCAATTTAAATTTGCCTTCAATGAAAGCCTAATTGCCAAACACCCAACTGATGCGCGTGATGAGTCTAAGTTAATGGTTATTAACCGCAGCACAGGTAAAATCGAACATAAAAAGTTCTCAGATATTTTGGGAATGTTCTCAGATCGAGATGTTATGATTCTTAACAATACCAAAGTTTTTCCTGCAAGGTTATATGGATCAAAAGAAAAAACTGGTGCTAAGATTGAAGTTTTCTTGTTGCGTGAATTAAATAAGGAAATGAAGCTATGGGATGTTTTGGTTGACCCAGCCCGTAAGATTCGTGTAGGTAATAAGCTTTATTTTGGCAATGATGATTTAGTGGCTGAAGTAGTTGATAATACCACAAGCAGAGGCAGAACCATTCGCTTTTTGTTTGATGGAACCGATGAAGAGTTACGCAAGTTAATTGACAAATTAGGAGAAATGCCACTTCCTAAATACATGGATAGGGCAGTAGAAAAAATTGATAAAGAGCGTTTCAATACAATTTTTGCAAGTAAAGTGGGTGCGGTAATTCCGCCAACTGCAGGTTTACACTTTAGCAGAGAATTAATGATGCGCTTAGAGATTAAGGGGGTAAAATTTGCTGAGTTAACTTTACACAATGGTTTAGGGTCTTTTAGAACGGTAGAGGTAGAAGATCTTACTAAACATAAAATGGATTCAGAATTCTATGATATTCCGCAAGAAACCACAGATGTAGTAAATACTGCCATCAACGAAAAACGTAAAATTGTTGCAGTTGGAAATTCTGTAATGCGTGCTTTAGAATCTTCTGTATCGTCGGCAGATAAATTAAATCCATTAAGTGGTTGGACAGATAAATTCCTATTTCCTCCGCACGATTTTAAAATTGCCAATGTTCTAATTTCTAATTTCCATCCGCCTGAGTCGACATTATTAATGGCAACAGCCGCATTTGCTGGTTTTGAATTATTGGAAGAAGCCTACAATGAAGCCATTAAAAAGAAATATCGTTTCCTTGCTTATGGTGACGCAATGATTATCATCTAAATTTTAAATGAGCAGGCATGCCATTATAGTTGCAGGGGGAAAAGGCTTGCGCATGGGCGCTGAAATTCCTAAGCAATTTCTTACTTTAAATGGCATGCCTGTTTTAATGCATACAATTAAGGCGTTTCGGTTCAACCCAAACCTTTTAATAACAGTAGTGCTGCCACAAGACCAATTTGACTATTGGCATTGGCTATGTAATAAACATAATTTTACGGAATCCTATCAGTTGGTTGCTGGCGGAGCCACTCGGTTTCAATCTGTAAAAAACGGACTCAATTCCCTACCCAAAGACGCAAGTTTAGTGGCCATTCATGATGGTGTAAGGCCTATTTTATCTAAAGAAATAATTGAAAATGGATTTGAGGTTGCCGAAAAAAAAGGCAATGCAATTGCAGTAGTTCCTTTAAAAGATTCTATCCGAAAGCAAGAAATTACTGGGAATAATTACAGTGTAAATCGTGCCAATTATTTCTTGGTTCAAACCCCACAAACCTTTACTTACCCTGAACTTTTTAGGGCCTATCAGCAAGCTGAAGATGATAATTTTACGGATGATGCCTCTGTTGTAGAAGCAAGTGGCCATGCCATTCACCTAATTGAAGGTGATTATAAGAATTTGAAAATAACAACACCAGAAGATCTGCTAGTGGCAGCCTTATTTTTAAAATAATCCTTTAGCGATTAAATAGGGAATAATAAGCCAAAGCAGGCCCTTGATTAAGAAAAACAAAAAACCTGCAACTCCAATTTTCTTTATCCAACTCATTATCTTGCCTCTTTCCTTATGCGGAACAGGGCACTCTAAAGGTTTGTCTTGGGCATTTTTAAGAATTGGCTCTTGCATATAAGTTTAACACAACAAAGGTAATTGAGTTTCGCTTTTATGCAAATTTTGACATATATTATTGGGCGGGTGCTATTTTTTGGCAAACCTGTATATAGTTAAAACATTTTTTTTGCTGTCCATTGTCATAACTAATAAGAGTTCATTTCCTGCAGAATCTACATCAATATCTATAACATCAGAATTTTGAAGTTCACAAGTTGGTTTTAAAATACTTGTCATTTGAAGCTTATTTAGTCTACTATACATGTTATTATTATCTACACAGTAGTTATCATAATTTAAGCTTTCAAAGGTTCCATTTTGAATTTCATTAAAAAGTACATTGCCATTTTCATCTATTACCAATAACTGATTAACGGTTTCTTCATTTGGATTAAAGGCAGTATTGGCAACCGAAATTGTAATTTGTTTTCCTCTATGAAATACCTTTGGGGGCACGGGAGCAACAACAGCATTCATATCTACCAGGCCGTGTTTTGCATTGTCTTTTAGTTGAAACTCCTTTTGCCATTGCCTATTTAGGGTATGATTATTTGTACCCATTGCAAAAGCAGCTGCCATAAACGCGGGGGTTTCTGCTCTTTTTATAAGGCATGAAACTATAAAATGCTGTGTAAGCGGGTTTAAACTTATACTAACGTCTTTGCCTAATAATGACGAGCCTGGAAGTAAAAAGTTATCTAATAATAATTCTCTAAATAATTGAAAATCCTCGTCGTAAAATGTAATATGGTAAGCAATTGCGCTTGGATTAAATTGGGCATTGGCACCTTTTCTAGCCAAAATATAATACCCCATGTACTGTCCCAAAAAGCTCCATTCGCCTATATAATTCATCGACTTTAACGGCTGAGCACTTGGTCGTTTCCAATCTATTTCTTGCAAATCGTTCTCTTTATTGTTTAATAAATTACTGGTAAATAAATGCAATTCACCCATTCCATCATAAGTTTCGAAAATTAATTCGCCTTTGTTTGTAAAATGTAAGCGTTCAATTTGATTTTGGGTCAAGCCAAAAATATTTAAATCAATTTTCTTTTTAAATAACTCTTTGCCGTTGAAATCAAAAACCCTATAAATTTGCTTGTCATCACTAATATCCTGCGCTAAGAGGTAGTTTTTGTTTGAAATTATTTTAAGTACACCTAGTGTAGTAATTTTAAAATTGGCTCGCTTACTTAGATCTTTACTATAATATTGGATGTTATGAATTAGCTCTTTGCCGCCATCATTACGATTCTTACTCTCATTAAATCCAAGCGCAAAACCTTGTTCTCCTAAGTCGAAGTAGGTATTACAAAAACCGCCTGCTGCTTTGGTATTGATAACAAGTTTAGTTTGAGCATTTGCAATAAATGCTACGCAAAGAAGTGTAATTAATATTTTCAGGCGATTCATCATGGACTTTTAAAGTCTCAAATTTCACAAAAAAGGCAACACTTACAAAGCGTTGCCTTTTCACATTTAATTGAGATTGTCTACTTTATAGTATTAATTCAATTTTCGGCGTAATTGCCAATTACTTTGCTCTTTTTTGTTTTCGGTTTGAACCGAGCCTTCTTGTTTAAAAAAAAGATTTCCTGCACTATATGCCGCTGCTTCGTTTAGATCGGGCCTTGTTTGAGTGAGCATTTCTGGGGTATAATATTTTTCAATAAATTTAGTATCAAAATCACCTTTGATAAAAGCTTCATGATGCATTACAAAGTTACCAAAAGGTAGGGTAGTAGTAATTCCGCTAATTTGATAATCTGCGATGGCCCTAATCATTCGCTGTATAGCTTCTTCTCTGGTTGCACCAAAGGTTACGAGCTTTGCTATCATTGGGTCGTACTGAATTGGTATTTCCATACCTGCCTCAAAGCTATCATCTACTCGTACGCCAAGGCCTTGTGGAATTTTATAGGTGAGTAATTTACCAATATCAGGCAAGAAATTATTTTGAGGATCTTCTGCACATACCCTTAGTTCCATGGCATGCCCATGAATTTTTAAATCTTCTTGTGTATAACCTAATGTTTCTCCTCGGGCAACCCTAATTTGTTCTTTTACCAAATCCAAGCCTACAATTTGTTCTGTTACCGGGTGCTCAACTTGCAGTCTTGTATTCATTTCAAGGAAATAGAAATTGAGTTCGTGGTCAACCAAAAACTCAACTGTACCAGCGCCATAATAATTGGCCGCTTTAGCCACATTTACGGCAGCCTCACCCATTGCTTTTCTAATAGCCGGAGTTAAGCAGCTAGAAGGGGCTTCTTCTACTAACTTTTGATGTCTTCTTTGTATACTGCATTCTCTTTCGAATAAGTAAACCACATTGCCATGTTGGTCGCCTAATAATTGAATTTCTATGTGTTTTGGAGAACCCACAAATTTCTCAATAAAAACACTATCATCGCCAAAAGATGCCAATGCTTCTGATTGAGCCATCTTTATGGCCTCTTCAAATTCTGAAGCTTCATTTACCACACGCATGCCTTTGCCACCGCCACCTGCAGAGGCCTTCACCAAAACAGGGTAGCCAATTCCATCTGCAATTTTCTTTGCTTCTTGCACATCTCTTAATGCTTCTTGGGTGCCAGGTACCAGTGGTACATTAAATTTAGAAACCGCTTGTTTAGCGCCAATCTTACTGCCCATTATTTCCATGCTTTCAGCAGAGGGCCCTATAAAAATTAATCCTGCTTCTTTTACCCGACGCGCAAAGTGGGCATTTTCACTTAAAAATCCGTAACCTGGATGTATGGCATCTGCACCTGTTTGTTTGGCAACCTCAATAATTTTATCACCCAATAAATAACTCTGATTGCTAGGCGGAGGACCAATACATACGGCTTCATCTGCATATCTTACATGTAAGGCTTTTCTGTCGGCCTCACTAAATACGGCAACGGTTCTGATGCCCATTTCTTTAGCAGTACGCATTACCCTTAAGGCAATTTCTCCTCTATTTGCAATTAGAATCTTTTTCATGATGGGCAAATGTATAAAGTTTTGATTGAATTCTTAACTTGCAAACCGAATGAATCCTGGGATCAAACAACTCTTATTAAAAGAACTCATCATTGAATGGCGACAACGGTACGCAATTAATGGAATTTTACTCCAAGTGGTGTCTTCTGTATTTGTTGTCTTTTTGGCGCTTAAAGCGGTTAATGCCAATACTTGGAATGGCTTATTTTGGATTGTGATGCTGTTTGTGAGCATCAATGCAATTGCAAAGAGTTTTATAGGAGATGGAAAGGGTAAAAATTTATATTACCATGGCTTGGTAAAACCTCAAGTTTTGTTGATAGCCAAATTTATATACAATGGCTTATTAAATATACTATTAGCCATTCTTTGTCTAATTACCTTTAGCTTATGGATGGGCAATGAAATTCAAAATCCCTTGTTGTATTACCTCGCAACGCTTTTAGGCTGTTTAGGATTCTCGGCCACTTTTACCATGCTCTCAGCCATTTCATCCAAAGCTGGAAACAGCAATTTATTAATGTCGGTATTGAGCCTACCCATTATTATTCCTTTATTATTGGTATTAATAAAAGCATGCAAACGTGCCATGGATGGCTTAGATGCAGACTTAATTGTAAAAGATTTGGGTGTTTTGCTTTTGTTTAACATCCTAATTGTTGCCCTTGCCTATTTGTTGTTTCCTTCTATCTGGAAAGAGTAGCTTGTTGCAAAAGGGCTCAATAGAAAGTAAATTAGCTTAATGAAAATACAATTTTATTTAGTGGTTTTTATTTTGATAATTACTTGTAGTTTTTCAATATATACTGCTAATAATAAACCTTCAGGGCAAAAAGTATATTTTGAATATAAAAAAAATGAAGAATAATTTCGGTTTGACAAAAGCTAAATTCGAGTTTAAAAAACACAATGGAAAATCCGATAACTCATAAGATTTTAATTACAACAGGTTGCTTATTGTGGTTTGTAGCTTTCTTAGGTGAGGCATTTCAAGGACAACCCTATTCAACAATTGGGATTATTGTTTCGCCAATTTTGACAATAATCGGAATATTATTTTGGCTCAAATATTACCATTCAACCAGAGGACACCTCCCAAAACTTAAAAAAGTTTTGGACAACAGCGCTAATGTTGGAGGTACAGTCACCTTAGGGTTTGATTTTTTATTAAGGTATGCGTCTGAATTCTGGACAATTTGCATTCTATTTTGGATGGGATTCGCGTTAATATTGGAATTGACTTTTGGGCGTTCTGATGCATTTGAGGCAACTAAAAACTATTGTCAAAATAATCAGGAAATTCTGTTTCAAACTGGTGGGATTGAATATTATGGCTTTTTAGTGGGTGGTAATATCTCATGGACTGAACAGGGTGGCAATGCCGAACTTTCCTTTACCATCGTTGGGAAAAATGGAAATTTTAGTGGAAACGCTAAACTGTTTAAGCAAAGTGGAACTTGGATAGTTGACAAAATGGAACTAGAATGAAGGTGCGGTAAATAGAAACAAGTTGTCAGGTCTAAGAAGCAAAATGCTTCTAATTAGAACTGAAATGGGAGGTAATAGAAGTAAATTGCTTCTAATTAGAACTGAATTGGGTTGGTGATAGAAGCAAAATGCATCTAATAAGAACCAAATTGGGAGGTAATAGAACCAAAATGCTTCTAATTAGACCCAAATTGGCAGGTGATAGAACCAAAATACATCTAATTAGAACCAAATTTGGTGTTAATAGAAGCAAAATGCTTCTAATTGCTACCAAAAACATAGCATTTTGTCAGGTTTGGCCAAAAGCAGCTGGATTATTATCAATCATGCGTACAATTCAAATTAAGATTTATTGAAAGTTGAGACTAATAACTACTTTTGTGTTTCAATCATGCGGGCTTTCTACCCAATAATGTTTTGTTTATGAGTAAAAAAGGAAGAATATTGGTCGCCATGAGCGGCGGAATTGACAGTACAGTAGCCGCAGTAATGCTGGCAGAAGAAGGGTATGAAGTAGTGGGCGTTACCATGAAAACCTGGGATTACCAAAATAGTGGGGGTAGTAAAAAAGAAACAGGATGTTGTAGTTTAGATTCTATTAACGATGCCCGCGCCATAGCTGTTAAATATGGCATTCACCATTTAATTTTAGATATTAGAGACGAGTTTGGCGATTTTGTCATAGACAATTTTGTGGAGGAGTATTTAGCCGGAAGAACCCCAAATCCTTGCGTGCTATGTAATACACACATCAAATGGGAGGCGCTTTTAAAACGAGCCAACCAATTGGATTGCGAGTTTATTGCTACCGGACATTATGCGCAAATTAGGCAAGAAAACAATCGATATGTGGTGAGTAAGGGTTTAGATCATCATAAAGATCAAAGCTATGTTTTATGGGGTTTGACCCAAGAGAGTTTGGCTCGAACCAAATTTCCTTTGGGTGGATTTCATAAATCAGATATTAAGCAAATGGCTTTAGATAAAGGCTTTGATGAATTAGTTAAAAAGCCTGAAAGCTATGAGATATGTTTTGTGCCCGACAATGATTACCGTGGATTTTTGAAACGTAAAGTGGACGGTTTGGAAGAGAAAGTAGCCGGCGGATTATTTGTAGATGCATCAGGTAAAGTGCTGGGAAAACATAGAGGGTATCCATTTTATACTGTTGGGCAGCGTAAAGGTTTAGAAATTGCCTTGGGAGAACCCATGTTTGTTTTAGAAATTAAGCCAGAAACAAATACCGTAATTCTTGGACGTGAGGAAGAATTAAACCGTAATGGAATGTGGGTTAGAAATATTAATTTGCAGAAGTATGCCCAATTAAGCCAACCAATGGAAGCATTAAGTAAAGTTAGATATAAAGATCCGGGTACATTTGGAAATATTATGCAAGATGATACACGCATGAAAGTGGAATTTAATGCAAAAGTTAAAGGGATTGCACCTGGCCAAAGTGCTGTTTTTTATGAAGGTGATGATGTAATAGGAGGGGGCTGGATTCAATCAAGTTTTGACCTATAATATGAAAAATCTCCTTCAGTTTTTAGCGATTATAATGGTTCTTTTATTGGCTTGCAAAGCCAATACTGAGGAAACTGAATTAATTAAAAACTATGGCTATTCCTATTATCCTTTAGATTCTGGTTTGACCCGAATTTATCAAATTGACTCAATTTCATTTAATGATAACAATGGTAAAACTGATACTTTTCAATTTTACCTCATGGAAATGAATGCTGGCAGCATATTGGGTCAAACCGAAACCAATTTGCACACCCAAATTTTAAGGTATGTAAGCGCAGACACTGCCCAAAAAAATTGGGAACCTAGGGCTTCAATTTTTGCTTTACAAACAGCCAACAATTTACAAATAGTAGAGGATAATATCCGCTACGTAAAACTAACTTTTCCGCTCGGTAATGTTGTTTCTTGGAATGGAAATATGTACAATAGCTTGGGAAGAAGAACATTTTTATTGCAAGGGAAAGATGTATCCTATGCAATTGAGGATAGTAGAAAATTTGAAAGGTGCACAATTGTGCAAGAAACCAACATTAAAAATGCCATTGAAGAAATTTTCATTAAAAGTGTTTATGCAGAAAATATTGGTTTGATTGCTTTTACCAACAAGTACATCAATACCCAAAATGAAATTTCCAGTGGTTATTTTGTTACTCAAAAACTAATTTGGCACAATCAATAAATGTATAAAATTTCCTTTCTGATTCTGTTGTTTTTTTGCTTAGGCTTATCAAAGGCAAATGCGCAACAATATTATTATTTTGTTGGTTTTAAGGATAAGCCACATTATAAAGAAATTGTATTTTCTCCCTCTCTTTATTTATCAGCAAAGGCAATTGAGCGAAGAACCATCAATGGTATTCCCTTAAACCCAAATGACGTTCCGCCTGATACTGCATATGTAAACAGCCTTTCAAGGTTGCCTTTATATTTGCATGCCAAGAGTAGGTGGTTTAATGGTTGTATTATTTTAACATCAGAGAAATCTATTGAGCAACAGATTAAAGAACTACCTTTTGTAGCATCTGTAACTTATTTAGGTCCGGCCAATTTTTTAACAGAAGAGGGGGGTTCAAGAGAAGAATCCATAAAAAACCAATTGAGTGTTTTGGAACAATCTTTTGAAAGGAAAAAGACAGCCAAAGACAGTTTATTTACCGGGAAAAGTAATGCGCAATTAAACTTAACAAAATCTGACAGTTTACTATTAAATAACATTAACGGACAGGGTGTTTTAATTGCAGTATTAGATGCAGGTTTTTATAATTTGGATATATTACCTGCTTTCAGGCCCTTATTTGTAGAGAAAAGAATTATCGCTGCCTGGGATATGGTAGAAAATGAAGAAGATGTTTTTAATGATGATGACCATGGGTTAGCCGTTATGAGTTGTTTGGCCGCATGGCAGCCTGGCGTTATAATGGGCACAGCACCCAAAGCAAATTATATTTTGTTACGAACCGAAAACTCATTTACAGAATACTTAGCAGAAGAATATTTTTGGGCCATTGGGGCAGAGTTTGCAGATAGTGCAGGTGCCGATATCATAAATTCATCTTTGGGTTATACAAAACATGATGAAAAATCAATGGGGCATAAGTATGCAGAACTGGATGGTAAAACAACTATTATTACCAAAGCTGCAGAAATTGCTGCCTCAAAAGGAATCATTGTAGTTGCAAGTGCTGGGAATGAAGGGGATAAAACTTGGCGTCAGATAAGTGCCCCTGCAGATGGGGCAAATATTGTAGCGGTTGGGGCAGTTGACAAAGACGGCAGGTATGTTGGATTTAGTTCTGTTGGGCCAACTGCTGATAAAAGGTTAAAGCCAGATATTGCCGCTATGGGTAAGCAAAATGCATTAATAGACAAAAATGGAAATATTTACAATGGCAATGGAACTTCCTACGCCTGTCCAATTATTGCAGGAAATTTTGCACAATTGATGCAATTGGCACCCACTGCCGGAAATATAAAAATTAAGGAGGCTTTGCG
The DNA here is from genome assembly GCA_027487835.1 of Bacteroidota bacterium. Lineage (GTDB taxonomy): Bacteria > Bacteroidota > Bacteroidia > UKL13-3 > UKL13-3 > B1. The sequence goes on from JAIYCU010000012.1 coordinate 21,249, forward strand.
CTTGAGTGCGCTGCATTTTTATGAACCAGATAAATACATTGGTGCAGGTGTTCCAAATTTGGTTTTAGCAGGTAAGATGATTCAATCTATTGGAGATTCATTAATTGATGTTTGCTTATCAGTAGATGAAAAGTTTATATTGGTAAGTGCCAATGTTCGCAGGAGTCAAAAAGTTGAAGTTCAGATAATTCATCCTGTAAATGGTGAAATTATAAAAGAAGAAATAAGTTTACAAAAAGGTTTGAACCGAGTTGCAATAAAGGTTAATAAAAAACGACCAAAAGGCTTATGCCGATTGGTCGTTTCATTTGGTCAGCGCAAAGCCGAAATAAACTTTATGCTTTAACTTTTTCTGATTGTAGTGCGGGAATATTTACTTGAAGTAAATAAAATGATCCAAACAACAAAGTACTATACACTAAGTCTGAAAGGAAGGTGTTTTGGAAAAAAGGCCAACCTGCAACATAGCTATTGATTAAACCAGCAAAATCATGTGTGTAAATTGGGCCCAATGAACTTGGGTAAAAGAAAACACAATTAGTGATTAAGAAAAAAGCAATTGAAGAGGCTACAGAGGCAAAACCTACATTGTACCAAGTGATATTTTTTCTCAATTGAGTGCCTATAAAAATAGAGGCAACAAAACCAGCGTAGGTGATTAGCATTTCTGGGCCGTAAAAACCTAAAAATAAATCGCTAATTAACATAGCAGCCAGTGGAAGGATATAAGCCAAAATACGTTTGCTAAGATAAGCGCCTCCAAATAAAGCGATGGCTCCGATGGGAGAAAAGTTTGGTGCGTGTGGCAACAAACGCAGCAAAGCCGCACTAAAAATGAGTGCTGCAATGGTTAATAATCTATTGTTCATGATTTGTGTTTTCCGTATGCGAAAATAAAAAGCTTTTTCTTTAAACCAAAAACAAAGCAGATAGTTGTTAACATCTTAATGGGAAAACTAAAAAAATGCCGTTCTCCAAAAAAATCCTCCTTTTAAATAATGTGTTGTAGCACTCGATATAAAATCCTTAAATTGCGTCATTAATCAATCTAAAATCCAATGAAAAAAGGACTTTTACTTGCCGGTTTCTTAGCATTTTCAGGAATAGTATCTCAAGTAGGTGCGCAAACTCCTGTTGCTACTGCCGCTAACCCTAACCAAACCCAATTACTTGAAAAAGTAACCTCTACCCCTGGCGAATTAAAAATTTCGTACGAAAAGTACATTATGCCAAACGGGCTAACCTTAATTATTCACGAAGATCATTCAGATCCAATTGTACATGTGGAAGTAACCTACCATGTTGGTTCTGCAAGAGAATCGGCTGGTAAATCTGGATTTGCTCACTTTTTTGAGCACATGATGTTTCAAGGTTCTGTGAATGTAAATGATGAAGAGCATTTTAAAATTGTTTCGGGTGCTGGTGGACAAATGAATGGTACTACTAATCGTGATCGTACCAATTATTTTGAAACAATGCCTGCAAACTATCTTGAAACAGCCTTATGGTTAGAAGCAGATAGAATGGGCTTTTTATTAGATTCTGTTACGCAAAAGAAATTTGAAGTACAGCGTGCTACCGTAAAAAATGAAAAAGGTCAACGTGTTGATAATGTTCCTTATGGCAAAGTAGATGAAATTAAGGATGCAGCTTTATATCCAAAAGGACATTCTTATAATTGGCCAACAATTGGGTATTTAGAAGACCTTGATAGAGTTAATGTTGAGGACCTTAAAAACTTTTTTATGCGTTGGTATGGTCCAAACAATGCATGTTTAGTAGTTGCTGGTGATGTTGTTCCAGCAGATGTAATTAAATTAGCTGAAAAATATTTTGGTTCAATTCCTCGCGGTCCAGAAGTTAAGCCTATGCGCTTAGAGCCTGTTAGATTGCCAGATACACGTTACAGTAGTTATCCTGATAATGTTTTTGCACCAATGCATATGTTTGTTTGGCCTACACCAAAATCATATGCTGCCGATGAGCCAGCTTTAGATGTATTAGGTTATGTATTAGGAACAGGTAATAACTCTATCATTTACAAGACTTTTACCAAACCTGAAAAAGCATTCCAAGCCTACAGTTATAATTACGGTTCTGAGTTAGCAGGGGAGTTTGCAATCGCATTTATTGCAAATCCATTTTTTGATGGCGAAAATAATTTTGAGAAAAACTTACAAGCCATGTTTACTGATTTTGATACCAAAGGAATCTCTGATGATGACATTAGCCGCGCCAAAGGTCAATTTGAAACCTCTATATATAGCGTTATGAATAGTGTTGGTTCAAAAGCTTCAATCCTTAGTCAAACTTGGTATTTAAGCCATGGCAATCCAAGATTAGATAAAAATTACAACTTAAATGACGAATTAGCACGTTACCAAAAAGTAACCAAAGAAGATGTTATGCGCGTATTCCGTCAATACATTAAAGATAAAAATTATGTGATGGTAACTGCTTTCCCTAAAAGCTCAAATGCTGCTGTTGGTAAAGAAGAAACTAAAGAAACTACAACTTCTGGTGTAGCGGTAAAAACAGAATTAGAATACAAAGGATTAAGCTATACAACTCCAAAAGATAATTTCGACAGAAGCAAAAGGCCAGTACCAGGAGCTACAAAAATCACAAATGTGCCAGATTTTTACACTGCAAACTGGACTAATGGTATTAAAGTAATTGGAACCGCAACCAGCGAAACCCCAATGATTACTATTTTATTAAGCATGAAAGGTGGAAATATTGCAGCAGGCGATCCTGCTAAAGCTGGATTAGCTGCCATTACCGCTAATATGATGCAAGAGGCAACGCTTAATTATACAAGTGAAGCTTTTGAAAATGAACTATCTAAATTAGGTGCCTCAATTAATTTTGGTGCGGGTACAGACAATCACTATATGCAAGTGGTTACTCCTAAGAAGAACTTAGATGCTACCTTAAAGTTAGTAGAAGAAAAAATAATGCGTCCTAAGTTTAATCTTGATGAATTTAAACTAAATCAATCTCAAGCATACCAAGGCGTTAATGCAGAAAAATATGATGCTGCCTCTACCGCAGATTTAGCTTTTGCTAAATTGGTTTATGGTAAATCTATTGCTGCTGAGCCTGTTGGTGGAACCTTAAAAACGATAAAGTCTTTCACGTTAAAAGATGTTCAAAACTTTTACGATCGTTATTATGCACCAGATTTTGCTACTTTAACCATCGTTGGGGATGTAAGTGAGCAAGATATTTTACCTAAGTTGAAGTTTTTACAAGATTGGAAAAAGAAAAGTGTAGTTATTCCTGCTGTTCCGGCACCAGTTGCAGTTGCTGGTTCTAATAAAAATGTATTGTTAGTTGACAAATACAAAGCAGCACAATCTGAAATTCGTGTAGGTATGTTAGGCCAAAAGTATGATTATAATGGTAAGTTCTTTAAAACCGCTGCTATGAATTTCCCATTGGGAGGTGCATTCAATAGCCGTTTAAATTTAAATCTTCGCGAAGACAAAGGATTTACTTATGGTATTCGTTCATTTAATTCTGGCTACAAAGACCGTGTAGGTGTATTTGAAATTGCAACAGGCGTTCGTACATCTGCAACAGATAGCGCCTTGCGTGAAATTATGAACGAAGTTTCAAATTATAGAGATAAGGGTATCACAGACGAGGAACTTCAATTTATGAAGAACTCTATCACCCAAAGTGATGCTTTACGTTATGAATCAAATTTCCAGAAAGCATCATTCTTAAATCGTTTGGTTGAGCTAGAATTACCAAGAGATTACATCGCACAACAAAATGCAACAGTAAAATCATTAACCAAAGAAGAAATTAATGCCTTAGCAAAAGAAGTTTTAAAGCTTGAGCAAATGACAATTCTAATTGTAGGTGATAAAGAAAAAATTAAAGCACCTTTAGAAAAATCTGGCTACAAGATTGTTGATTACAAAGAAGTAGAAGTTGCCTCATACGAGAAAAACTAATTCTTTTTTAAATTTTTAATAGAGGGTCGGCAAACAATTGCCGACCCTTTCTTATTTTTATAGGGTGTCCATTCACGAATTAAATACTTGGTTCAAACAGAACAATAAAGAACCTTTCTCTTTTCAAACAGCGACTTGGAACGCTTTTATGGACGGAAAAAGTGGTCTGGTAAACGCACCAACAGGTAGCGGAAAAACCTTTGCCTTAGCACTGCCAATAATCATGCATTGCAAGGATCAAAAGCAAAAAGGGCTAAAAGCGATTTGGATTACACCGATTAGGGCTTTAAGTCAAGATATTGCCAATGCATTTACAAGTGCTGCTGCTCATTTAGCACCGAATGTTACGATTGAGGTTAGAAATGGAGATACCTCAACAAAAGATAGAAAAAGGCAAAAGGAGCAAATGCCAGATATTCTTATTACAACCCCAGAAAGCTTGCATTTGTTAATCTCGTCTAAGTCTAGCTATTCCGATTTAAAATCGGTTCAAACCGTAGTAATTGATGAATGGCATGAATTATTAGGTAGCAAAAGGGGCGTTCAAATTGAATTGGCTTTAGCTTGGCTAAAATCTTGGTTGCCAAACTTACAAGTTTGGGGAATAAGCGCCACAATTGGCAACTTAGCGCAAGCAATGGAAGTTTTGTTGGGTCAACATACAGCTTCATCACAAGCTGTTCTTATAAAGGCAACGCATAAAAAGAAGATTGAAATTATAAGTGTGCTGCCGCATGCAATTGATGAATTGCCTTGGGCGGGACATTTAGGCATCAAGTTGTTGGCGCATGTTATGCCTTTATTATCTGAAGCAAAAACTACCTTATTATTTACCAATACTCGTGCTCAAACTGAGATTTGGTATCAAGCAATTTTAGAACAAATGCCAACTTTGGCAGGGCAAATTGCTATCCATCATGGCTCATTAAGTCAAGAAATAAGAAATTGGGTAGAAGCACAAATACATGAAGGAAGTTTAAAACTAGTAGTTTGTACTTCTAGTTTGGATTTAGGGGTAGATTTTAGACCAGTAGAACAAATTATTCAGATTGGAAGTCCAAAAGGAATTGCAAGATTTTTGCAAAGAGCAGGTAGAAGTGGGCATCAACCTGGCGCAGTTTCCCGAATTTATTTTGTACCCACGCACACCATTGAATTATTAGAAGTTGAGGCCATAAGAGAGGCAGTAGAAAATGAATTTATTGAAAGTCGCACTCCTCTTATACGTTCTTTTGACGTGCTTTCGCAGTTCTTGTTAACCCTTGCCATTGGGCCGGGTTTTGAGGCTTCCGAAATGTATAATATAGCTAAATCTGCTTATGGTTTTAAAGAATTGGAGCCACTAGAATGGAATTGGTTGATGCAATATTTAGTAGCAGGAGGAAAAAGTTTAGAGGCTTATGATGAATTTTCAAAATTAGAGAAAGATTCAAATGACAGGTGGATAATTAGGGGCAGAAAGGAAGCCATGCAACATAGATTGAGCATGGGAACTATTGTTGGAAGCAATGCCATGCAAGTTAAATTTTTGGGTGGAGGTAGTTTAGGAACCATTGAGGAATATTTTGCTGCCAACCTTCAAGTAGGCGATATTTTTGGCTTTGCAGGACGTAATCTAGCATTTATTCAATTAAAGGAAAATTCTGTTTTAGTAAGAAAATCTGAATCGAAAGCCACTAAAATTCCAAGCTGGCAGGGGGGGAGAATGCCATTAAGTTTAGAACTAGGCAATTTGTTAAGAGATAAATTTAGGCTGAACCGAAGCCAACAGTCAAGAGAATTTGAACTTGTGCGGCCAATTCTTGAGATGCAAAAAGAGATTTCCTTTTTACCACAACCTCATCATTTTTTAGTGGAACAACTAGCTAGTAAAGATGGGTATCATTTGTTTTTTTACCCATTTGAAGGAAGATTAGTGCATGAAGGACTATCTGCCTTAATTGCCTATCGAATAGCCAAGCAAATTCCAATAAGTATTTCGATGGCAATGAATGATTATGGGTTTGAAATATTAAGTGACCAGTTGTTAGAAGCCGAAGAAATTTTAAGCCTAGATATTTTTTCTGAAGATAATTTACGCAATGATTTGCTCAATAGCCTTAATTCTGGTGAAATGGCGAAACGTAAATTTAGAGATATTGCTCATATTGCAGGTCTAATTTTTAGAGGATACCCAGGAAAGCCAGTTAAATCTAGACATTTGCAAGCCAATAGTAGTTTGTTTTTTGAGGTCTTTAAAACCTATGAACCTGAAAATTTGCTATTTCAACAAGCATTTGAAGAAGTTTTGGAGCAACAATATGAAGAGATTAGATTGCGTTCGACCCTAAATAGAATTTCTAAAAGCGAAATAATAATAAAAAAAATAGAGAAACCCGGCCCCTTTGCATTTCCAATTTTAGTAGATAGGTTGCGACAAAGCGTTACTTCAGAAACGCTTGCCGATAGGGTAAAAAAATTAGAGTTGAGTTTTGTTAGCAAAAAAGAGAAAAAGAAAAAGTAGGTTTGAACCAAGTAAAGAATCCGATTACTTTTGCAACTAAATAATTTTTAAATTTGACTTATAATAATAAACGTTCATACATGAAGAAACTGATGTTACTTGCGCTATTGGCAATAAGCCTAGGCGCTTTTGCCCAAACCAATCGCGTAAACGATGCGGCAATTTATTTACGTAATGGTGAAATTGAAGAAGCCAAAAAAGCAGCCGAGGAGGCAATTGCTCATCCAGATACCAAAGCAGATGTGAAAGCATGGTATTATTATGTATCAATCTTAGATACTATTATTAAGAATCCTGCAGCTTACAGCAATCTAGCAGAAAATATTAATGAAAAGTTTTATGGAGCCTGTTTAAATTGTGTGAAGTATGATGCTAAAAATAGGTATGAATATTATTGCAAGGAACAAGCCTTAATAAATAGTGCATTTTTAAGCTTTAATGCGGGTATTGCGGCATACGATGCCAAAGATTTTAACAAGGCAATTGAATATTATCAAATGGTTTTAGATGTTGTTCCTTATGATAAAAATGAAGATTTAAAAAAGAACAACTTATCAGAAAAAAATATTTACCTCTATATGGCTTATGCTGCTGTTCAATCAAATAACAATGCAAAAGCAAAAATCTACCTTGGTAAATTAATTCAAATGAATTACGACGATCATTTGATCTTCTTGCAAATGGTTAACATTCATTTAGAAGAAGGGGATACTACTAAAGCTTTAGGCGTTTTAGAAGATGCCCGTAAGCGTTATCCATCTGAAAAGGATTTAATCAACCAAGAGTTAAATATTTATTTAGCTATGGGTAAACAGGATTTATTAGTAGATAAAATCACTGCAGCTTTAGAATTAAATCCAGAGGATGCAACCTTATTGTATGTAAGAGGAAATATTTTTGACAATTTTAGCAACGACTTCAACAAGAAATATAAAAATCAAAGAGACTCAGTAAGTATTTGGAAGCGTAAAGCCAATATCGAGAAGGTACCTGGCAAAAAAACCATATACTTAACAAATGCAGCAAACTGCCAGAAAAAAGCTGATGATTTCTTTAAAACCAATAAAGAATATGCATTAAAGGCAGAAGCTGATTATAAGAAAGTGGTAGAATTAAACCCAGATTATATTGATGCCTTTTACAATTTAGGTGCTTTAACAAATAATAAGAGTACGGAGATAGTTGAGAAAATAAACAATTTACCTAACAATATATCCCAAGCAGAGTACGATAAAAGATTGGCTCCTTTAAAGAAGGAACAAACTGAAATCTTAAATCAAGCTTTAGCCTACTTTAAACAAGCTTTGGTAATTGCTGAAGCAAAACCCGAAGATAAAGAAGCAGCTAAAAAAGAAAAGTATGCCTATATGAGAGATATTTTATATAGTATTCAGCAGGTTTACGCCAATTTAGGTGACGAAAAGAAAACCATGGATACAATGAACAGGCGTAAAGAATTTGAATAAGAATAGGTTCAATAATTTAACAAAAAGGGATGTTTGTAAATGCAAACATCCCTTTTTTATTTTAATCAACTAAGGGCGTTTCAATAAAGAAATTCCCTTTCAATATTTTTTGTTCTTTAAGCTGCTGCATGAGCAATTGAGCTGCTTTTTTGCCAAGGTCAAAGCCTGAAGTTTTTACATATGGAATTTTAAATTGGCAAATATTAGGTAAGAAGCCATCGCTCATAGATATCGTTTTTAATTCTCTCGATAGGCTAAGTCGCAATTCATATGCGGCTTTAATAACCCCTTGCAAAATTTCATCACTCATAATAAATAGCCCTTCAGGTCTATTTTTACCAGCCCATAAATACTTAAAAACTTCCTCAGCATCTTCGGAGCGGTAGGCAAAATGTATTAAGCCAGGGCCAGGTTTAATGCCATGGTCAAATAACGCTCTTCTAAATCCACTTAATCTATCTTGGGTTATAGAGAGTCGCTCATCTCCAAAAATGCCTGCAATTCTTTTAATATTTTTATTGTTATTAAGCAAATAACTAATACCATCATATGCAGCCTGTTCGCCAGGAATAGATACTTTACAGGTATCTGAATCTTGCTTAATTTTATCAAAGAATACCATTGGAATTCCTCTTGAAATAAGTTCTTTAAAATGTTCTAATTCAGAACTCTCTTTGCATAATGAAACTAAAATACCATCCACACCTAAACGTACACATATTTCGGCATTTTGCTTTTCTCTCAAATAAATATCATTTGAGTTTAAGATTAGCAATTGGTAGCCTTCAGCGTGCATAATTTCTTCCACAGCCTTAATTACATTCGGGAAAAAGTAGTTGGCAACTTCCGGAATGATTAAGGCTATAATACCGCTTCGGCCTTTTCTTAAGTTAATTGCTGTAACATTTGGCTGATAGCCTAACCTTTCAGACAATTCTACAATAGAAGCTTTGAGAGCTTTGCCAACATCAGGATGATCTCTTAGGGCTCTAGAAACCGTAGATGGATGAATATCTAGGTATTTAGCGATGTCTTTTATTGTAACTTTACTCATAAATTGTAAGTACAAGGTAGTAATTAGCACTTAATTATCAACAACAATCGATTGCGCAAACCATTGCGTAGTTTGGTTTGAACCAACTCGTGTGTTAAAATATAATTTCGATTCACCAAAATAAATCAACTATGAGAAATTTTTACAAGCAAATGCTTTTGAGTCTGGGTCTGGGACTTATTGCCAGTCTATCCATGGCTCAAGTTCGTCAATTTAAGGGTATTGTCACAGATGATGGCAATATTCCTATTCAAGGTGCAGTAGTAATGGTAGATGGGAAAAACGCGGGTTCGGTTACTGATGCACAAGGAAATTTTAAATTTACCTTTGATGTGGATGGCAAGTCAGAGGTAATAATTACAGCAAACATGGTGGGTTATGAAAAAGTAAAATCAACTGTTAATGCTACGGCAGATCCAGTTGTTAAGAACTTTACTTTACGCCAAGATCAAATGGGTTTAAAAGAAATGGTTGTAACAGGGGTGTCCAATCCAAAATCTAAAATCGAATCTAGTGTTTCCATATCCACCTTAAGGGCGGATCAAATCAATCAATCTGCGCCAAGAACTACTGCAGAAATTTTCAGAGCCATTCCAGGTATTAGGTCAGAAGCCTCTGCAGGTGATGGAAATACAAACATCACAGTGCGTGGAGTTCCAATTTCTTCTGGTGGATCAAAATATTTACAATTGCAGGAAGACGGACTACCAGTTTTACAGTTTGGAGATATAGCTTTTGCTACTTCTGACATATTTTTACGTGCCGACCAATCAATTTCTAGAATTGAAGCCATTCGCGGTGGCTCTTCTTCAACAATGGCAAGTAATGCTCCAGCAGGTATCATTAACTTTATTAGTAAAACTGGTGAACAGGAGGGAGGCAGTCTTGCAAATACATTTGGCTTGGATTACCAAACCTACCGCACTGATTTTGATTATGGAAGTCCTATTACAAAAGACCTTAGTTTTCATATTGGTGGTTTTTACAGAACAGGCGAAGGTGTAAGAACAGCTGGATATAATGCCAATAACGGAGGACAAATAAAGGCAAGTCTTACCAAAAAATTTAATAATGGCTATGCGCGTATGTATGTGAAATTATTAAATGATAGAGCCGCTGCATACATGCCAATGCCAATTGAAGTTAGCGGAACCAATAGCAATCCAATTTATAAGTCATTAAACAATTTTGATGCATTACATGGAACCTTGCATACTCCGTATTTACAACAAAATGTAGGAAGTGGAAGCAATGGAGAATTAAGAAGAAGTGATGTTGCTGATGGGATGCACCCAACTAGCAAAGCCATAGGCTTTGAATTTGGATTTGATTTAGGAGATGGATGGAACGTAGAAAATAGAGGAAGATTTTCTGCAAATAATGGAAGATTCTTAGCCCCATTTCCTGCAAATGTTGGGAATACCAACGACATGGTTAACGCCATTGCTGCTGCACAAGGTTGGACTTTAAGCAATCCAACATTAACTTATGCAGATAACGGCGAAGCATTTAAAGGCGATAAGGCAATGATCATTCATATGTTTGATACTGAATTGAGAAATTTCAATTTGTTTGCAAATGATTTTAAAATTAAAAAGAAAATTAATGAGAAAATTTCAATAAATGCAGGTTTATATAAAGCAAACCAAACAATTTCAATGGCATGGTTATGGAATTCTTACCTAAGTGAAGTAAATGGCGATGGTGCTAGGTTAATTAATATTGATACAGGTGCAACACGTTTAACTCATAATGGTCAAGTTGCTTATGGTGTGCCAGTTTGGGGTAACTGCTGCCAAAGAAGTTATGATACTAAATATGATATCATTGCACCTTATGCTGGAGCAAGTTTTGATTTGAAAGATTTATCAGTTGATGCAAGTATCAGATATGATATTGGTAATGTAAGTGGAACTTTTGCGGGCAGTTCACAAAGTGCTAAAGACATGAATGGAGATGGAACAATTTCTGCCAACGAATTAAGCGTTTCAAGTATCGACTATGCTAAATCAAGTGCTGTAAATTACACCTATAAATATTTGTCTTATTCTGCAGGTGCTAATTACAAGTTAACCGAATCTGATGCTGTATTTGCAAGGTATAGTACTGGTGCCTCAGCAAAAGCAGATCGTATTTTATTTAGCAGTTCTATACTAGCTGGTGGAGATGCAAGAGCCACTTATGATGAAATTGCACAAGGTGAATTTGGTTATAAAATGCGCAGAAACAAGTTAGGTTTATTTTTAACTGGATTCTATGCAAACGTTAACGAACAAGGTGGTTATGAGGCAACAACTCAGAAGGTAATTGAGAACGATTATAGATCATACGGACTTGAAACTGAATTAACTTACGTGTTAAATAAAAAGTTTGATGTAAGAGGAAGTTTCACTTATACTAATTCTCAAATTACAAGTGGTGCAAATGAAGGTAAAACACCTAGGAGACAAGCTCCATTTATTTATAATTTTTTCCTTAACTATAAATTTAATAAGCATGCTGCAGGTTTAAACGTGATTGGTACTGCTAAATCATTTGCGCAAGATGACAACAAATTGGTGATGCCAGCTTATATGATTACAAATGCTTATGTAAACTTTGCTTTAAGCAAAAGTTTAAATCTATCATTGAATGCAAATAACCTTCTTAATATGTTAGGAATTACAGAATCTGAGGAGGGTGCAATCGTAGAAAATCAAGCAAATATTATTAGAGCAAGATCAATTATGGGCAGGTCGATTTCTGCTACTATAAGGTTAGTTTTTTAGTGTTTTTTAGTTTAATTGGTAGTAAGTTCCTGGTTTGCATATTGCAAACCAGGACTTCTTTTAGCTTATGGAAATAAATACAATCGATCTCTCTATTATTCTGATTTACGTAATTGGAATTATCTATTACGGAATTCGTTCCGGAAAAAAATCTACCTCCGAAGAATACTTTCTAGGAGGAAAATCTATGACTTGGCCAGTAATTGGCCTTTCTATGTTTGCTGCTAATATCTCTAGTAATTCTTTAGTAGCTATCACAGGGGGTGCTTATATCAATGGCATTTCTGTATTTAATTATGAATGGATGGCATCAGTTGTGCTGGTTGTTTTTTGTATTTTTATTTTGCCATTCTATTTAAACACTGGCATTTATACAATGCCTGAATATTTTGAAAAAAGATTCGATGCAAGAAGTAGAGTCTACTTTTCCATCATCACATTAATTGGGAATATATTCATCGATACCGCTGGAACCTTGTATGCGGGATATAAAACTATTTCATTTGTCGCAGTTGACTTAAATCCATACTTAGTAGTTGGATCCTTGGCAGTTTTTGCCGCAAGCTATACCATATTAGGTGGGCTTTCAAGCGTAATGAAAACTGAAGTAGTAAACACCATTATTTTACTTTTTTCTGCACTAGTGCTTTCTATTTTAATTTATAATCATGGTGGCAGTTGGGAGCAAATTAAAAGTGCTGCTGAAGTAAAGGGTGAACACATGACACACCTTGTATTACCTAATTCAAATCAAAGTATGCCTTGGTTAGGCTTACTATTTGGTGTGCCTATTTTGGGTTTTTATTTTTGGTGTAATAATCAATTTATTGTACAAAGAGCCCTCAGCGCACAAAATAAAGATGAGGCAAGAAAAGGTGCATTATTTGCAGGGTTATTAAAACTTCCTGTAATGTTCTTATTGGTAATTCCAGGCATTATTGCCATTCAATTGCTTCCAAACTTAAAAGATAGCAGTGAGGCATACCCAAGAATGATGTTTGAATATTTACCAACAGGATTGTTAGGTTTAACAATAGCAGGCTTTCTTGCGGCTATGGCATCTGCAGTGAGTGCCACCTTAAATTCAGCTTCAACACTTGTTAGTATGGATTTAATTAGAAAAATTAAGCCAGAAATAAGCTCGCAATCCCTTGTTAAGAGTGGACAAATTTCAACAGTCATATTTATGATTATCGCTGTGCTTTGGGCGCCCCAAATAGCCAAGGCAACCTCTTTTATGGATTATATGCAAGGTGTTCTTTCACTTATTTCACCGCCTGTTGTAGCTGTATTTTTAGCAGGTTTGTTCTTTAAAAGAACTACTGCAAATGGTGCATTCTATGGTTTAATGGCTGGCTTAGCTTGTGGAATATTCATCGTAGTTTGTTCTTTGTACGATGTTCCTCAAATAAATAGCATTCCGTTTCTATTAAAAGCGCCAATCATTTTTGCAATTTGCTTTTCAATCACAATGATTATTTCATTGTTAGAAAAAGCGCCTGATGCAATTAAAACAGATGATTTGGTATGGTCTTTAAAAATGTATCAACAAGAAACAATTGAAATGAAAGCTGTGGTTTGGTATAAAAATTACAGGGTTCTAAGCTTATTGTTATTAATAGCAACCTTTTTATTGGTTTTTGCATTTAGATAAACAGTATGATGATTTCAGATAATGCCTATCAAATAGCTATTCAAGTTTTAAAGGAAGCCTCCTTTGAACATGGCTTTTTGGCATCGGTTCAAAACGAAGCAAATTATAAAAGGGTTTGGACAAGAGATAGTGTCCTTTGCGGTTTAGCTGCTCTTCAAACAGGAGATAATTCTTTGGTTCAAACCTTTAAAAATGCTTTGATTACAATTTTTGACCACCAACATGAGGCTGGATTTTTTCCTTCAAATATTGGTATCGAAGATAAACATGTAAGCTTTGGAGGACCAGTTGGGAGAACAGATAATACCTCATGGGCTATTATAGGTATGTGTAAGTTTTTGATTCAATGCCCAGATTCAAATTTCGCAGAAAAGTATTATGCAAATATTTGTAATGGCTTTAAAGTTTTAGAAGCATGGGAATTTAATGGGAAAGGCCTCATTTATGTGCCTCAAAGCGGTAATTGGGCTGATGAATATTATCAACACGGGTATCTTTTGATGGACCAATTACTTAGGGTTTGGGCCTTAGAATTGGCAGCCAAAGTTTATAATATGGACCGTTTTAATCACAAAGCTATCGCCATAAGAGCCATAATTGAAGAAAACTTTCATAGCTCAAAGCTTTCACAAAAGCCCTATTTGCCACTTTTAGAAAGGTCAAAATCCAATTTTCCAAACAACTATTGGGTAGGAGGTTTTAATCCATCTGCAGTTTATACAAACTTTGATCTGTTAGCTAACGCCTTAGCTATTTATCTTCAATTAGGTTCAAGCCAAATACAAAACCAATTGATTTCTTACTTAAGACAATCAATTAGTCAAAATGAGTTCATGATTCCTTCATTTTCTCCAACTATTGAAATCGCTGAACCAGATTTTAATATCCTCATGAATTTGCACAGTTTTAAGTTTAGAAATTTTCCTCATCAATTTCACAATGGTGGATTATGGCCTGTTTGGAATGGTTTTTTGGCAGGAATAATTTTAAATATCGATGAAAGTCTAGCAAATGAAATTGGGAAAAGGGTAGAGCTGGCTTGTAAGTTGGGAACAAGTGAACAACCTGAATGGGACTTTAATGAATGTTTTAATGGATTGACAAATAAACCTCAAGGCATCTCAAGATGTAGTTGGTCGGCAGCAGGTTTGATCCTAAGCAAAAGCGCATTTTTATGAAACAGAAAAAAGTAATAGCAATTGGTGAATTGTTAGCAGATTTAATCAGTACAAACTTTGTAAATGATTTAAGTGAAGCAAAATCATATCATGTTTTTCAGGGAGGAAGCCCTGCTAATTTTTGTGGCAATTTATTATGGCTTAATACCCAAGCACAGCTTATATCAACAGTAGGAAATGACGGCCTTGGAAAATTTTTGTTGAACCAAGTGAAGGAAATTGGTTTAAATATTGATCAAATTAATATTGAAGAAGGGATTCCAACTTCACTTATTTTAGTTGGAAAAAGCAAAGCTACACCTGATTTCTTAGCTTATAGAATGGCCGACAGATTTATAAAAATAAAAAATATGAATTGGCTAGATGAGGTTAGTGTATTGCATACTAGTGCGTTTGCATTAAGTTTAGAGCCAGCACGAAGCATCATTATAGACGCAATAAAGTTGGCAAGTAAGAATGGAATTACAATTTCTGTAGACTGGAATTATGCAGAAGAAATATGGACATTAGGTGGCGGCACGAAAGTTTTTGACCAATTAGTAAATTACAATCCAATGCTCAAAATTAGCTTAGATGACTACCGAAGGTTTTCAGGGCTGAACCAAGCGAGTGCAGAAGATGCTAAAAAGTTTCTTAATAAATATACACTAAAGTTTTGTTGTTTAACTTGCGGTGCTGAAGGTGTTTGGTACCGACATAAAAATGAGGAATGGGTTTTTGAAAAGGCCAGGCTTGTAAATAAAATTACAGATACAACTGGAGCAGGAGATGCTTTCTGGGCTGGTTTCATTTCAGGTTGGCTGGAATTTGATTCAATACAGAAGGGTATAATGCTTGGACTAGATATAGCAGCAAAAAAAGTTGAAACCTTAGGACCATTATATTTAAATAATAATAATTCTATTTAACATAATATTAATTATAGGATTATTTAAATTCTGTAGAATGCTGCTTTTAATCCTAAATAAACTTAAAGTTAGATCCAATAACATCAGCTTTAGAGCCTTCTTTGATGGTGAAAGTTATCTTTGTTCCTTTTCCCAATTCACTTTCGACAGAAATCTTACCACCATTGACTTCAGTAAACATTTTACAAAGCTTTAAACCCAAACCTGTACCTTTTTCTTTTTTAGTCCCATCTGTGGTTTTACCCACTACAAATATTTTGCTCAATTGTTCTTCTGTCATTCCAATGCCTTCATCAATAACCTGAATTTCAATTTCGCCTCTAAAGTTTTTAAAGGCATTAATAGTAATAATAGCTCCGGTATTAGAAAACTTAACAGCATTATTAATTAAGTTTCTAAGTATAATTAGAAATAAATCTTTATCCCCGTAGGCATACATCAAATTAGATGCATTGCTTTGAATGAATATTTTCTTATTTCTAATAAAGTTAAAACTACCATCAATAACGGCCTGAATGGCTGAATTAATTTCAAAATGTGAATTATTTAAGTGAAGACCACCCATTTGGCTTCTTGCCCAAAACAAAATATTTTCTACTAACGCAGCAGTCTCTTCCATTTGCGAGCTAGCCACCTTTATCAGATCTTCCTTTTGGACTTTTGAAATTTCATCATCCATCAATAAATCAAACAATCCTTTTGCATTATTAATAGGCCCACGTAAATCATGTCCCAATGTTGCAAAAATGCTGTTTTTGTAGGTATCTAAATCTTTTAATGCATTAAATTGAAGTTGAATGACTTCATTTTTTGATTCAATTTCATTCTTTACTCTATTGTTTTGCTCTTTAAAGTATATTGAAAATTCCCCTAAAATTATACCTGCAATTAGGATAGAAATAAAGACATCAATTAACTGAACATCCGGATTGGCATAAGGAATAATTTCTTCTGGATGAAAATGATAATAATACAACATCCCAAATAACCCTGCATACACAAATGAAATCATTATGTAGTAAGATTTCCTATTTAGAAAATAAGCTAAATAGACTGGAATAGAAAGGAAATAAAGCAGTATAGGGCCTTCAAATCCCCCATTAATCGGCCAAAAAAGGATGAGAAAAAACATAACTGAAACGGCCAACATTACTCCATCGATATTTTTTGCCTTTCCTTTTTTTCTAACCTTGAAAAAATAAGTTGTTGTAATGGCAGTAATAATCCCACAATAAATGCTTAACCTAAAATCAAAACCTAACAGGTAATTTGTAAATGTTCCAGAAAAGGCAGCAACTGAAATAGCAGAAGAAACTATCAAAAAGATTCTAGTAGTAACATCGTCTTGCGATATACCATTATAGAACCACTTAGCGAAAGTTTCTTTTGCCTTCAAAATATTAATTTATTATTCAGGTGTATCTATAATAGGGTCAATGTTTCCATCAACTGGTTCTTCTAACCCTTCTTCTTCCTCTTCTCCTGGTATATAATTGATTTTTGCAACACTTGCGATTTCATCTTTCTCTCCAATATTAATCAATCTTACACCCTGAGTTACCCTACCTAAAATCCGAAGTTCTTTTACACTCAATCGAATAGTGATGCCACTTTTGTTAATAATCATGATGTCATTTGTATCATCAACATCTTTAATGGTTACTAACTTGCCAGTTTTATCTGTTACTTTCATGGCGCTCACGCCTTTTCCACCTCTGTTAGTGATTCTATAATCTTCCACTTCTGAGCGTTTGCCCATTCCGTTTTCAGTTACTACAAGTACATTGGTTTTTGATGCATCTTCAATAGATGCCATACCAATTACCTCATCCCCTTCATCTAGCCTGATAGCCCTCACTCCTGTTGCATTTCTGCCCATTGGCCTTACCGTACTTTCATTGAATCTAATGGCTTTACCTTCTCTGCTTGCAATGATAATTTCGCTGGTACCATTGGTTAGCCTTGCTTCAACTAGGTTATCTCCTTCTCTTACATTAATTGCATTAATACCATTGGCTCTTGGTCGGCTATAGGCTTCCAAAGTAGTTTTCTTAATGGTACCTTTTTGTGTGACCATGATGATATTATTCTGGTTGATATACTCCTCATCTACTAAAGTTCTCACGCACAAGAATGCTTTAACTTTTTCTTCAACTGGGATATTAATCAAGTTTTGAACGGCCCTTCCTTTGGTGTTCTTTTCACCTTCTGGAATTTCATAAACTCTTAACCAGAAACAACGACCTTGCTCTGTAAACAACATAAGGTAATTATGGTTGGTTGCCATGAAAATATGTTCAACAAAATCTTCTTGACGTTTAGCTACTCCCCTGCTACCTCTTCCTCCTCTAGCTTGGGTGCGATATTCATTCAATGAAGTACGTTTAACATAACCCAAATGTGAAATGGTAATTACCACTTCTTCATCCGGTATTAAGTCTTCCATACTCATTTCATTGCCTGCCATTTCTATTACAGATCTGCGCTCATCGCCATATTTGCTCTTCATTTCGGCTAATTCATCCTTAATGATTTGCATTCTAAGTGGTTCGTTCGATAATATTTCGTTCAACCTTGCAATTAACTCCATGATTTGCGCATACTCTTCCTTTATTTTGTCGCGCTCTAAGCCTGTTAAACGTTGTAAACGCATATCAAGAATGGCCTTAGATTGAATTTCAGAAAGTTTAAACCTTTCCATTAATCCATTTTTTGCCTCATCTGGTGTAGTGGCAGCTCTAATTAAAGCAATTACTTCGTCTAGATGATCTAAAGCAATTAATAAACCTTCTAAAATATGGGCTCGCTTTTGTGCCTCCTCCAAATCGTATTGAGTGCGCTTAATAACAACTTGATGCCTATGCTCTACAAAGTGAACAATTAAGTCTTTTAGGTTTAAAGTTTCAGGTCTTCCTTTAACTAGCGCAACATTATTTACACTGAAAGAAGTTTGTAGTTGTGTGTATTTAAAAAGTTTATTAAGCACCACATTTGGAACCGCATCTCTTTTTAAATCAAAAACCATACGCATCCCATCTCTATCACTTTCATCTCGCACATCACTGATGCCTTCAATCACTTTTTCATTTACTAAATCAGCAATTTGCTTGATAAGGGTAGCCTTATTAACTTGATAAGGGATCTCATGCACAACAATTTGGTCTTTCCCAGTTTTTGAGGTTTCAAAACCAGCTTGTGCGCGCATTACAATTCTACCTCTTCCCGTTTCTAAGGCTTGCTTAACCCCTTCATATCCGTAAATTATACCTCCAGTTGGAAAATCTGGCGCTTTAATGTACTTCATTAATTCAGGAATGGTGATTTCGCGATTGTCTATATAAGCAACAATTCCATCTACCACTTCAGATAAATTATGAGGAGCCATATTGGTGGCCATACCAACTGCAATTCCAGAAGCCCCATTCATTAATAAATTAGGCACCTTTCCAGGAAGTACAGTAGGCTCAGTTAAGCTGTCATCAAAATTCGACCTAAAATCGACGGTATTTTTTTCTATGTCTGTTAAAAGTTCTTCTGCAATTTTTCTTAATCTGGCTTCTGTGTAACGCATTGCAGCTGGTGGATCGCCATCCACAGAACCAAAGTTACCTTGACCATCTACCAACATATAACGCATATTCCATTCTTGCGCCATCCTAACCATGGTATCATAAACCGAACTATCTCCATGGGGATGGTACTTTCCTAGTACCTCTCCTACAATACGCGCGCTCTTTTTGTAAGGTCTATTTGAGGCCAAGCCCAATTCTGTCATTCCGTACAAAACCCTGCGATGTACAGGTTTTAATCCATCTCTTACATCTGGTAATGCTCTACTCACAATAACCGACATCGAATAATCGATGTAAGCGGTTTTCATTTCATCTTCAATGTTAATCTGTATAATTCTGTCTTCTGCCATAATTCTTTTCTAAATAACAATTGCTATGCTTAACTTTTATTTAATGCTATAAATCATTGCAAAATAAGGATTACGCAATGATTTATTCATATAAAATTCCCACAAAAGTTGAAAGGATTGTGGATAATAAATTACTGCTTTTTCTCTTTATATTTGAAGGAGTATGAGTACAAAAACAAAGTCTCTTTTATTTGCCGCTTTTTTCATATTTTTAAACTTAAACATAAGTGCACAACGCATTGATTCTATTGATGTATTGCATTATAATTTAAACCTTAAGTTTCAAAATTTTTCAGCCAAGAAAATGAGTGGGGTTGCATACCTTACCTGCCAATCAAAATTTTTCGGTTTGAACCGATTTCTGTTAGACCTACAAAAGCTAAAGGTAGATAGCATTTTATTGAACTACAAAAGTGTTTCTTTCTCAACTTCTGATTCAACAATTTTGGTTCAAACAGAAACCACATTAAATGCAAACGATACTTTTAACTTACAGGTTTATTATGCCGGCTCGCCTGTTACCGACCCGCGTTGGGGAGGTTTCTTCTTTAGTGGAAATTATGCCTATAATATGGGTGTGGGAATGGGCTCAAGTCCACCTAATTTTGGTAGATGCTGGTTTCCTTGTCTCGATAATTTTGTAGATAGAGCCACTTATGAATTTCATATAACCACAGATTCAGGATTTATGGCTGTTTGCAGTGGCTTACAATGGCCTGCTACTAACAATCCAGATGGTTCTATTACTTGGAACTGGCATTTATCTCAATCAATTCCTACCTATATTGCCAATGTGGCCATTAGTAAATATGTACTTATTAATAGTTCATATGTAGGTTTGCAAAGAAATATACCTATTACGCTAGCCGTAAATCCAGCTGATTCTGCAAAAGCCATTTCTTCTTTTGTGCGATTGGCTAATGCAATGAAGTGCTTTGAAGATAAGTTTGGGCCCTATTTGTTTGATCGTGTAGGTTTTGTTGGGGTTCCTTTTAATTCAGGTGCAATGGAGCATGCATGTAATATTTCTTATCCCTTATACGCAGTTGATGGGGCTTCCACCTATGAAACTTTAATGGCTCACGAACTTTCTCATCATTGGTGGGGAAATTTAGTTACAACCAGAACTGCATCTGATATGTGGCTTAACGAAGGTTGGGCTAGTTATTGCGAGGCATTATTTTTGGAATGTGTTTATGGAATTAATGATTACAATACAAAAATTGAATCAGAATTATTTGATGCCCTTAGAAATGCTGCTGTAAGAGACCAAGGATATAAATCTGTTTCAGGCGTTCCTCTTGCCCAAACTTATGGCACTCATGTTTATACCAAAGGTGGCTTAATGGTACATAACCTTAGGCTTTTAATGGGTGATGCCAACTTTTTTGCGGCATGTAAGAGTTATCTCAATTTGTATAAGTTTAAAGATGTTAGTTCTAATGATCTTAAAAATGAGTTCCAAAAGTTTACTTCAACCGACCTTACTTCATTTTTTAATTCATTTATTTTTGACAAAGGGCACCTAGATGCTCAATTTTCTAGTGCCTTAGCAACAGATGGCAAATTCTTGGTGAGGGGCAATATCATGTCGAGGTACAAAAGCAATTTCTCTGATAAACTAGTTTTGCATTGTGGAGTTTATGCAAAGGATGGTACTAAAAAAGTTTACCCATACACTGTTTCTGCCCCTAAAAGTGCAGGTCCAATAGAATTTGCTATCCCCAATATTGATACAAATAAGGTAGCTTTTGTTGTTTTAAATGAAAATTCAGGTATGGCTTTAGGAAGTATAAGCGAACAAAAGTGGCTAAAAACAAATGGCGTTAATAACTTTAGCAAAGTGCAATTTACTGCAACGGTTTTGGCAAATGGCGATTCGAGTTTATTGCATGTTCAACACCATTATGCGCGTCCATGGATAGCCGAAAACCAACTTCCTAAAAATGTAATTGTAAGCAGCGAAAGATATTGGGAGATTAAGGGTATTTTAACCAATGAGTTTAAGGCAACTGCTTTTTTTAATTATGATGGCACCTTGAATACGCGTTTAGACAATGAGCTAATTACTTTTTCGGAGGATAGTTTAGTTTTACTTTACAGGCCATCTTCAATGGATGCATTTGAAATTGAAAGTGATCTTACCTTTCAAACTGGGCCAAGCAAAACGGATAAGGTTGGAAGATTTTGGGTCAATAATTTAAAAAAGGGTGAGTATGTTTTTGGTTATAAAGATGCTTCTGCTGGTATTAATCCAGAAATAAATATAAATAATACCTTGCTTGTATTCCCTAATCCCTCGGTAACTGGTAAATTCAATGTTACACTTCCCATCTTGGATAAAACTGCCCGTCTTGAAGTATATTCCAATAATGGGAGTCTTATTTTAACCAAAAATGTTAAAAGAAATCTTAGTAGTTTAGAAATAGATTTGGGCGTAGAGAACAATTCCCAATTTTATTATTTGATTTTAATTACCGGTGATAAACAATATAAAGCTACTTTATTAAACAAATAATATGATTAAAGCGCCTGTTGCTTCAATAGCCATTGTTAAATATACTGAAAGTGATTACTTGCAAACCCAGGATTTGCTTGCAGTTGAAGAACCAATGGAAATTAGGTTGCAATTTGGTGAAGGCGATTTACGAAAAGAGATTCCAATTTCTGTAACGATGCGCACCCCAGGCAATGATTTTGAGCTAGCCTTGGGTTTTTTATTTACTGAAGGCATCATCACAAAAATAGCTGATGTAAGCCAAATTAGTTATTGTAATTCTGCACCAGAAAATGGTCAAAACATTATAAAAGTAAGTTTAAATGATAATTTAGAAATTGATTTACAAAAATTACAAAGAAATTTCTATACTAGCTCTAGCTGCGGTGTTTGCGGAAAAGCAAGTATTGATGCTATAAAACAGCATTGCAACAGAATAGAAATTCAAGGTTTGCGGGTTGATCCAAACTTACTTTTAAGCTTACCTGACAAACTCGCTTCGGTTCAAACCGTATTTAAACATACAGGAGGCATACATGCAAGTGCTTTATTTGATTGGGAAGGGAACTTACTTATACATAGAGAGGATGTAGGAAGACATAATGCTTTAGATAAACTCATAGGTTATTTAATTAGCAATATTCAAATAAAGACCGAGGCTTCCATTTTATTATTGAGCGGTAGGGCTAGTTTTGAGTTGGTACAAAAAGCAGCAATGGCTAGAATTCCTATAATTGCTGCGGTGGGCGCACCCAGCAGCTTGGCGGTTGAAACAGCTAAAAACTTTGGCATTCAACTGTTTGGATTTCTAAGAGAGAATAGATTCAATAAATATGCTTAAACACGTAAGCCTAAACTAACTCTTCCTCCAAATCTTCTTCATAAACACTATCCTTTTCAATTCTAAGGTTATCGATGATGAAGTTTTGTCTATCCATTGTATTCTTACCCATGTAGTATTCTAGCATTTTTTGAATAGATAATTCTGGATTTAAGACAACAGGCTGCAAACGCATATCCTCGCCAATAAATAAACCAAACTCTTCAGGTGAAATTTCACCTAAACCTTTAAATCGGGTAATTTCTGGCCTTGCGCCCAATTTGGTAATGGCTTTTTGCTTTTCTTCTTCACTGTAACAATAAAATGTTTTTTGCTTATTTCTAACCCTAAATAAAGGAGTATCAAGAATAAACAAGTGGCCATTTTTGGCTAAGTCTGGAAAAAATTGCAAGAAAAAGGTAAGTAAAAGCAAGCGAATATGCATTCCATCCACGTCGGCATCAGTTGCAATTACAATTCTATTATACCTTAAATCTTCAATACTTTCTTCAATATTGAGTGCATGCTGAAGCAAGTTGAATTCTTCGTTTTCGTATACAATTTTCTTGGTTAGTCCATAGGAATTTAAAGGCTTACCTCTTAATGAAAAAACAGCTTGTGTTTCTACATTTCTACTTTTTGTAATTGAACCACTTGCCGAATCTCCTTCAGTAATGAACAAGGTAGATTCTAGTTTCTTTTCCTCATTTTTTCCTTCATTTAAATGAAGTCGGCAATCTCTCAATTTTTTATTATGCAAGTTGGCCTTCTTAGCTCTTTCATTGGCAAGCTTTTTAATGCCTGCCATTTCTTTTCGCTCTCTTTCGCTTTGGTTTATTCTTCTTAATAAAGCGTCTGCCGCCTCTGGGTGCTTATGAAGATAATCATCTAAACTCTTCTTCATAAAGTCCATCACAAATTGCTTTACAGTTGGTGATTCAGTTGGCGCCATGTTTATTGAGCCAAGTTTTGTTTTGGTCTGACTTTCAAACACTGGTTCCTGAACCCTCAAACTAACTGCGGCAATGATACTTGCGCGGATATCTGCTAAATCAAAATCCTTCTTGTAAAAATCTCTAATGGTTTTGGCAAAGGCTTCTCTAAAGGCATTTAAGTGCGTTCCACCCATGGTGGTGTGCTGTCCATTAACAAATGAGTAATAATCCTCACCATATTGATTTTCGTGGGTAATAGCTACTTCAATATCCTCCCCTTTTAAATGAATAATTGGATATTTAAGTTCTTCCTCGGTAGTTTTGCGTTTGAGCAAGTCTAGTAAGCCATCCTTAGAAAAATATTTTTTATCGTTGAACCATATTGTTAAACCGGAGTTAAGATAAACATAGTTCCAAAGTAAGTTTTCAATGTATTCATTGACAAACCGAAAATGCTTAAAAATAGTATCATCTGCTATAAATGATATAGCAGTGCCATTTGGCTCAATAGTATCTTGTAATTTATGCTCTTGTGAAAGTTGACCTTTTTCAAATTCGGCTATTTTAGTTTTGCCTTCCCTAAAACTTTGCGCTTTAAAATAAATAGATAAAGCATTAACAGCTTTGGTACCCACCCCGTTTAAGCCTACTGATTTCTTAAACGCAGCCGAATCATACTTTCCTCCTGTATTAATTTGAGAAACACACTCAATTACTTTTCCTAATGGAATTCCCCTACCATAATCTCTTACTGTAACCTTATTATCTACAATTTTTATATCGATTTGCTTCCCATTACCCATTACAAACTCATCAATGGAATTGTCTATTATTTCTTTTAATAGAATATAAATACCGTCATCCATGGCACTGCCATCGCCAAGCTTACCAATGTACATTCCTGGCCTTAACCTAATATGCTCCCGCCAATCAAGGGACTTAATACTGCTTTCGTCGTATTTTACTACTTCCTCTGCCATAACTAAAATAAAACGTAAAAATACAAATCAATTACCTTTCCTTTCGCATCTCTTATTCACAAAACCTGTGGAAAACAAAAAGCCCCATCCAAATTGGACGGGGCTCTTAAATAAATATAAGCTTTATTAGCGTATAGCTGCTTGAAATAATGGGTTTTTGAAGAAGTTTCTAAATTCTAAATCTTCTTTTGCCATATTTCTTGCATCATTACTTAATTGAACTGCTTTTGCTAAATTAGAGGTACAAACATCTTGGTTATTCATACGAGCACCAGCAATTGCTCTTACATAATAGTGTTTCCAAGTTAATTCATCTGGGTTAACACCATCAATGGTGTTTTTAGCACCATTTGCGTTTCCATTTAATAACTGGGCTAATGCTAAATTATAAGGGCTTTTTCCGCTTTTTGTTAAGTTATTAACTGCTGAGGCGTAATTACCACGTTTGATATCCATTAAACCTTTATTTAAAGAAACGTTTGCGCCATTGCTTTCTGCATTTGCAAAATACTCATTGGCTTTTGCCATATTTCCCTGTGAACGAGCTAAAGATCCAAGATTAACTAAAACGATACCATTGTTAGCTGAATTTGAAAGTGCTTTTTCAAAGTTAGCCGATGCATCTGCATTTTTACCTTGTGCCATTTGTAATAAAGCAAGATCGTTAAAACCTCTCCAATCAGCTGCAAATAGACTGTTATACGCGTTTAATACTTCTTCTTTTTTAGATAAATCTGTTGTAATTCTAGCTAAGTGATATAATTCCATTTGACTTAACTCTGCGTATTTACCATAAAAGTTTAACAAGGTTGCATCATCTTTAAATGGCTTACCACCAATTACTAGCAATTCTGAACGGCGTAATTTTGGAAGAATATTTTCCGCTGCAAATTTCCAAGAATTTTCATGATTTCTGCGCAATAAGCTTTCACGTTCTTCATCACTAATACCTTTGTTGTTAATGATTTGTAGCATTGCATCTTTATCTGCAAGTGTAGAAGCTGAAACCAATTCTCCAAAGCCCTTCCAGTCTTCAGCTAACATATAACCCATGCTAAAGTTAGAATCATTTACCTCTGAGAAACCTAATTTTTTAAGCTCTTTGCGGAAATAAGCAAAAGTGCTAGTAGAACGTCCGCTTGATAAGTTGTTATTACGACCCAACTCACCATCAGGAGAAGCGAAAGCATTAATTGAAATGCCTTTTACTACCCAATTAGGATCCTTCTTTAATAAGTTCTTTAATTCCGTAATTTGATTTTTGTTGCTAAGTTTTTTACCAACTTTTAAGTTAGGGTTAAATTTCTCAACATCCATAGGAAAATAAATACTTACAGATTTCGGATTCAACTCTTGTTTGTAAATATCTTCAGAAATTTGAGTCTCGTTATTGTATTGAACCAAGTTGGCTGTAGTAATAGTACCTAGTACCATTATACTATCAGGAACTGGTAATACTTTACCTTCAAATGAGAACTTAGGCAATAACTTTACATTTTTTAAATCTGCAGTATAAGGAATTTTATCAGTGTAAGTTACTGAACCGCCAGTTTTACTATTTACGGTGTAATCAGCACTACCTTCTGCTTTTTCTCCTTTAAATGTCACCTCCTTTAATGGGATCTCCTTTCCATCAGGTGTTTTTAAATAAGGTTGAAAACTAACTAATGCTTTAGCTTTCATTGATTTCTCCGGAATGTTGCCGGTAATAGTTACCAAAACCGAATCTCCTTTTAATTCTAATGGATCTGGAGTTACGGAATAGTTGTTTTTCGAGAAGTTAACCGTTCCACATGCAGATGCAAAAATTGAAAAGGCTAAACCAAGAGGGAGAACTTTTTGTGAAAAATCCTTCATTGTTAATTATGTTTGTTGCGGCAAAAGTAAGTTTTTAAGCTCAAAAAAGAAATAAATACTTTGTACATCATTAAAATCAAAGGCAAGGCAAAAATTCCTGATTACCTTCAAGTAAGGGACGATAACTTTACGCTTATCGCTTATACAAGAACGGATCGTCCGGAAAAGGCTTTGGAAAAATGTGGTCTAGGAGACCAGATTGAAAAAATTAAAGCCCTAATGAATGAAATTCCATTTGGCAAAATGACTAAACTATAACGCTATGAGTCAGGGTGAAAGCATAATTAAATACCACGAAGTTAGTTTGTTTCAGCAAAATAATCTCGTGTTGTCAGAGGTAAATTTATCTATTTTGCCAGGTGAGTTTGTTTACTTAATAGGCTCCACAGGCAGCGGTAAAAGCACCTTATTAAAATCAATGTATGCCGAAATTCCAGTTGAAAGAGGTGAAGCGAACATTGCAGGATACAATTTAAAGAGCCTTAAAAAATCAAATATTCCCTTTTTAAGACGAAAAATTGGCATCGTTTTTCAAGATTTTCAGCTTTTATTCGATCGAGATGTAGAGGATAACTTGGATTTTGTGCTAACTGCAACTGGTTGGAATAACCTTTTGGATAAGAACCATAGAATTTTAGAAGTGCTTAATTTAGTTGGATTATCAACCAAACTACATAAAATGCCAAATGAATTAAGTGGCGGAGAACAACAAAGGCTAGTGATTGCAAGGGCTTTATTAAATAAGCCTGCTTTGATTTTAGCCGATGAACCTACTGGAAATTTAGATCCTTCTACCAGTGATGAAATACTAAATTTACTACATCAAATTAGTAGAGAAGGAACAAGTGTATTAATGGCTACTCACGATTATAGAATCCTTGAGAAATTCCCAGCCAAGGTTATAAAATGTAATGATGGGTTTGTAGAGGTTGTTTAAGAAATGGTTTGAACCAATTTTTGAGCGTTTTTATTATTATCAAATCTACTTCCCACTATTTCTTTTCTTTTCGCGATATCCTCATCATTGAACGTTTTTTGCATTAGATCATCTAATTTTTCTGCCATTTCCTGCCCTGTATCGGCTAAGATAACTGCTGCTTGCAATCCTGCTGCCTCTACCATTTGTGTATTGGCTAATAAATGCTTACCTAGAAAAAGGCAATTAATCAATTTTAACTTTATGCCTGTGGGTTGAAAGGTTGGCAAAATATTAACGCACGCCTTTTTAATTAGTTGATCTATTTCTTGTGGTGATAAACCCTCCAATAAGCTAACATTTGAATGTTTTGCAATTAAATTTCGGAGACTTTCTTTTGCCCCATCCCCTGCAATCACAAGCCTTTTATTGGAATGCGGCATTACCTCTTTTAGCAAAAACATAGCAGATACATGATTTTCTACCACACTTAATTTACCATGGTAAAAAGCAAAATCTTCGAAGGTTTTACCTATCTCCACTTTTGATTGAGCATGAAAAGGAGAAAGCAAGGTAACTTTATCTCCATACCTAGATTTTAATTCAGTTTCATCCTTTTCAGATATAGCAAAAATCTTATCTGCCTTATTTAAAATTGGTTCAAACCGACTTAATAAAAAACCCTCTATTGCTAAATAGATTTTCTTAAATAATCGCTCCTCTCCTTTTGCTAAAAGTTTGTAATAATCATGCTCAATATTATGCATTCTTACTAATTTCAATCTTCCTTTCAAGGCTGGATGGTCTAAGTAATAGCAGCAATGTAAAGCTTCAAATAAAATTGGATAATCATTAGATCTCAAATTTTTTAATAAATGCGTGTCTCCCCTGCTACTTACAATGAAAGGCTTTAATGAAAATTTAAAATTACTTCGTTTATAGTAAAAAACCTTTTCGCAATAATTTTCTAATTCATTAGTCTCTTGCCTGTTTCCATAAATGAAAGTGTGAAGGATGATTTTTACTCCCGCTTCATGCAAGGCTTTAATTTTATAAAAAACATCTATTACCCCTCCATAATTGGCAGGAAATGGAACATCAAAACATACAATATTTATGAACTTCAACAGTTAAATAGCTTTATAAATTTGAATCAATTTTACTGATTCGCGCTGCAAATTATATGCTTTAGCGGCCATTCTGCAATTATTTTCTAGTTTTTTGTATAATTCTTGGTCGTTTGCCAAATTATTTAAGGTGGAAGCTATCTCTTCCACCTTAGCTTGACAAATAATAGCAACTTCAAATTTATTATTAATGCTTATATATTCTGGGAAAGGCGGACAAAGCTGAGGTACTTCGGCATGGATATAATCAAAGAATTTATTGGCTAAAGAAAAGTAATAGCTTTTGCTTTCAGGTTCTAATAAATTGTATCCTAACCAAGCCTTTTGTGTGTATTGTTGCAATTCTGCAGGTCTTATCCATCCTGCAAATTCAACTTTTTCATTAAGTTTTTCGGTTTGAACCAAAAGTCTGAGAGAATCACTTAAATCGCCCTCTCCAATGACTAATAATTTACCTTCAAACAATTTCATAGCAAGTATTAAAGGTTCTAGCGCTCTTCCCTTATTTAATGCACCTTGGTAAACAATTAATCGTGGAGTTTTCATTGCCAAACTTTGATTTGTATTGAGCGGTGGTACATTTTGGATAAATCCAAATGGTTGATTGTACTTTAAACTTAACTCAGCAGCCAATGCCTCACCAACCGTATAAGATTTAGCAGCGTATGGGATACAAATTTTTGCAATCTCATTCCAAATTGCTTTAATATCAGACCTATTCACCAATTCAGGAACTTCAGTAAAATATTCATGTGAATCAAATGTCAATTTCGTAGATTTTAAAATAGCAGCTAAGGTGTTTGGCAAGAGTGTATCTAAATCCACTGCCAAAAATAAAAATGGCGACTTTCCCAATAAAAAGATTAAAAGTCGAAGATTGAATTCTAAATAAAATAATTTCCCTTTTTCAAAAATGCAGTTAATTCTTTTTTGTCCGAAAACTTCTTCTTGTAAAGGCAAAGAACTGCTTTTTAGTCGACCTACCAAAAGCACCTCAAAACCTGCATTAACGAGAATTGTCGCATGCCTTCTCATTCTTTGATCGAAGTTTAAGTCGTTACTTACGCTTATTATTATTTGTTTTCTTTTGTCCAATGAATTTCTTGTTTTTCATTAATAGTTAAATCGCCTTTATCTGCCAAATATCTGCAAACTATTAATAAATCTTCAGTATTTACCGCTTTTAATAGTTTGACTAAATCCTTAATAGAAATTGGTTTATCCCAATTTAGGTTTACCAACTCTTTTTCAATTTTCACAAATTTCTGAGCAGATAAAGGATCTGTATTTTTTCGCATGCACACATCACATGCGCCACAATCTATTATGTCTTTCTCTCCAAAATAAGTTAAAATGAGTCTACTTCTGCAAATATCTTTTGTATGCCCATAATTAATTATAGCTTCTAGCTTCTCTTCTTGTTCAACTTTTCTATTTTGAATTAATTTATAATTTATAGGCAGGTGGTCTTTAACAATGCGCGGATGTAAAAAAGTTATTTTCGATAATTCATCTTTGGGTTGAAAATCAATAATTCCATTTTCCATTAATTTTATCAATTCTTCTAAAAGCTTTTGTTCACTTACATTTGCCTTCATCGCTAAATCATTAAAGGCAATTGATGTTAAATTTTCAAAGACACCCCCATGCATTCTAACTACTACTTCAAGAATGCGATGCCATAGTTCATTCACGGTTTTTAAATCAAATAAATCAGAATGCCTTAATAGAATTCTAATTTTATCACTTGTAAATACCCCTTCTGAAATATGAATTATTTCCGATTGCGACAATAGTTTTAACGCATTTTGAACCTTGATTGGATTTTGATTTGTATATTTAGAGAAACCAATTAAATCAAATGGAAAATCTGTTTCAATATATTTACCAATTGGGATATTATAGAAGTGGTTTAACTTATCAAAAATAAACTTTAAATAAGTTGAATCAGGATATTGCTGAAGTAACTTTGCCTTAGCTTGCAATGCATCCGACTCATGGTATAATAATAAACAATAGGCATTTTTGCCATTACGGCCAGCTCTTCCTGCCTCTTGGTAATAGGCTTCTAGGCAATCTGGAATTTCAAAATGTACCACCAATGCACAATCAGGTTTATCGATACCCATTCCAAATGCATTCGTGCAAACCATTATTTGAACTTTATTTCGAATCCAATCTTCTTGCCTTTTCTCTCTAATCTGTGCTGCAAGGCCTGCATGATAAAATGATGCGATAATCCCATTTGAAACCAAGTAATTGGCAATTTCCTCTGTCATCTTTCGATTTCTAACATACACCAATCCACTCTGTTTAATTTTGGAAATGCTTTCTAATAATTTACCATATTTATCTTCAGTATGTCTAACGATATAATGTAAGTTTTTTCGTTCAAAGCTTTTCTGGTAAACCAGTGGCATTTTAAAATCCAATTGAACCATTATATCCTCAATAACCTTTGGGGTTGCACTTGCAGTTAATGCTAATACAGGAACATTAGGAAGTAAACTTCTAATTTCTTTTAATTTTCTATATTCCGGTCTAAACTCATGTCCCCACTGACTAATACAATGGGCTTCATCAATAGCTAATAATGAAACTGGAAGTTGATGTAAGTTATCTTTAAAAAGTTCGGTTGTTAATCTTTCAGGCGATAAATAAAGAAATTTTGCTGCTCCAAATTGACAATTTTCAAAAATCACTTTTATTTCCTGTCCGCTCATACCGGAATAAATTGCATAGGCCTTTATACCTTTAGCTTTTAAATTCTCGACTTGGTCTTTCATCAGTGCAATGAGCGGTGAAACTACAATACAAAGGCCAGGTTTTGCCATGGCTGGAACTTGGAAACAAATAGATTTTCCACCACCAGTCGGCAGTAATGCTAAAACATCTAAATTGGCTAAACTTGACTCAATTATTTTATCTTGAGGCGTTCTAAAAGTATCAAATCCCCAATAGGTTTTTAGAATTTCATGTATATTAACTTTATTGCTCAATGATGCCGTCTTTGATAATCAATTGCCTATCACTCCTAGCAGCAAGTGCCTGGTTATGTGTAACTATTACAAATGTTTGATTAAATTGCAACCTCAATTTAAAGAAAAGTTCATGCAACTCATTGGCTGCTTTAGAATCCAAATTTCCAGAAGGTTCGTCAGCTAAAATTACTGAAGGATTATTAATTAAGGCTCTTGCTACAGCAACGCGCTGTTGTTCTCCACCGCTTAAAGCAGCAGGTTTATGGTTAATTCGGTTTTCAAGCCCTAACAAATTAAGTAATTCTAAACTCTTAATTTTTACATCTTCATTCTTCTTTCCTCCTATCCATGCAGGAAGGCAAACATTTTCCCAAGCATTAAATTCTGGCAATAATTGATGAAATTGAAAAATAAAACCAATGTGTTGGTTTCTAAATTTGGCTAATTTATTGCCACTTAATTTCGTAACATCCTCATTGGCAATTTTTAAAATACCTTTATCAGCTTGGTCTAGGGTACCTAAAATTTGTAATAAAGTTGTCTTTCCCGCACCTGAGGCGCCTACAATTGAGATAATCTCTCCTTTTTCAATTTTAAGGTTGATACCTTTTAGCACAGGTAAACCATTGTACGACTTAAATATATCAACCGCTTCAATCATATTGTTCAATATTACAAAAAGACAAGGAATTTTGATTGCCTAAAGGTGTTTCTTACAAATAAAAATGGCATAATTACCACTTGAAATTCTATAAATATTTAGTATATCGCAACAACTTTCAACCAAAAAGAAAATATGGATTTCAATTACAATAAAATTAAAATCACAATAACTATCTAATGAAGAAAATTATAATGTATTCAGCCTTATTGGCCTATATTGGAATGGGTTCAGCCATGATTTATAAAAACCTCAAAGGAATTGATGAAAATGCCATCGATAAAACCATAATACCTGGTGAAGATTTTTATCGGTATGCCAATGGTACTTGGTTAAAAAATAATCCTGTTCCTGCAAGTGAAAGCAGATGGGGAAGTTTTAATCAGGTAACTGAAAG
Organism: Bacteroidota bacterium; assembly: GCA_027487835.1. GTDB lineage: Bacteria > Bacteroidota > Bacteroidia > UKL13-3 > UKL13-3 > B1. The sequence goes on from JAIYCU010000012.1 coordinate 53,838, forward strand.
AAATAATGATGTTTTAAGACAAATTCTTGAAGCAGCTTCTGCCAATAAATCAGCAAAAATTGGTAGCGCTGAACAAAAAGTTGGAACTTTTTATAGACTTTTTATTGATACATTAAAAAGAGATAAGCAGGGAATCGAACCAATCTTACCTCTACTTTCCGCAATCAATAAAATAAATAATACAACAGAACTCATGTCTGTTGTTGCTGATTTAAACAAAAAAGGAATTCGTAGTTTTTTTGGTTTTTATGTGTCTCAAGATTTAAAGAATAGTAAATCATATATTCCTTACATCTCACAAGGCGGTTTGGGTTTGCCCGATCGCGACTATTATTTGAAGGATGATGCTAAGTCGAAAAAAATTAGGGAAGAATACCTTGCGCATGTGAAAAATATTTTTTCTCTTTGTGGTTATGGTGCTGAAAGTAATGAAGAACTAATCCTAACTATAGAAACTGAATTAGCAAAGGCATCTATGTCTAGAACTGAAAGAAGGAACCAAGAAAAGCAATACAATAAGCGAGCATTGACAACATTTCTAAGTACCTACCCAAGTTTAAATTTTCAAACATACCTTCAACAAATTCAAATTAGTCAATTTGATAGCCTCATTATTTCACAGCCCGATTTCTTTGCTCAATTAAATCAAGTTTTTAACACCCATTCAATCAATGATTTAAAAATTTATTTAAGATGGTGTTTATTTAATCAAAGTGCCCCTTATTTAGATTCAAAATTAGAAAAGCAGAATTTTCATTTCTATAGCACGGTTTTAACCGGTGCCAAAGAACAAAAGCCTCTATGGAAAAGAGGAATTGCTGCTGCCAACGGAACCGTTGGAGAACTATTAGGACAGCTTTTTGTGGCTAAAGTTTTTACTCCTGCCTCCAAGCAGCGTGTAAATGCAATGGTTGATGACATTGTCGCAGCTTTCAGAATTCGAATAAACAACTTAGCATGGATGAGTGCTGAAACAAAAACTAAAGCATTAGAAAAGCTGGCTTCTTTTAATAGGAAATTTGGTTACCCAGATCAATGGAAGGACTATAGTTTACTAGAAATTAAAGAAGATTCATATATCGAAAATGTAATTAGAGCCAGTACTTTTAGTTTTAATGATAATATTAACAACCTAGGAAAGCCAATAGACCGCAACCGTTGGGGAATGTTGCCTCAAACAGTAAATGCTTACTACAGCCCTACCCTAAATGAAATTGTTTTTCCAGCAGCAATAATGCAACCTCCATTTTTTGATGCCAACGCAGATGATGCAGTAAATTATGGCAGTATTGGCGCTGTAATTGGACATGAACTTACCCATGGCTTTGACGACCAAGGTGCAAAATATGGCCCTGATGGGAATTTGAAAAGTTGGTGGACTGAAGAAGATAAAAAACAATTTGAAGCGAGAACAAAAGTATTAGTGGATCAATTCAATGGATATTTTGTAAGTGATAGTTTACATATCAATGGAGAGTTAACTTTAGGTGAAAATATTGCAGATTTAGGCGGACTTACCATAGCATTTGAAGCGTTTAAAATACGTCAATTGAAAAATCCAGGTAAAACTATTAATGGATTTACGCCAGAACAAAGGTTCTTTATTGGCTTTGCCCAAATATGGAAAAATAATGTAAGACCAGAAGCCTTAAGGCAGTTAATTCTAACCGACCCACATTCGCCTGGTGAATTTAGAGTTTTAGGTACTTTAGGAAATATGCCACAGTTTTATGAAGTTTTTAGTGTAAAAGAAGGCCAAAAAATGTATCGAAGTGCGGAAACAAGGGCTAATATTTGGTAACATGAAAAAAATACAAACCTTCCCCTTAATTTTAATTGTTTTATTTTTAAGTTCATGCGGCAATTCATGGATTCCATTGAGCTTGGATGAAACTTTTGGTAGTCAGAGTGCTTCTCAAATTAATGATGGCATATCTGACATGCAGGTTCTTGATCAATCTGAATACCCAAAAGCCTATGAATATTTAAATGAGTTAAAAGATAAAATACTTGCCTCAGGAAAAGTAGAGCATGCCAAGGATTTTAAGTGGGAACTTAGAATAATTGAAGATGATTCTGTTTTAAATGCATTTTGTTTACCAGGTGGCTATATTTATGTTTATACAGGCTTGATGAAGTACTTAGATTCCGAACATGCTTTGGCTGGCGTACTTGGACATGAAATGGCTCATGCGGATTTAAGACATGGGACTTCTCAATTAGTTAAGAATATGGGCCTCAGTCTTGCCTTGCAACTTATTTTTGGCGGGGATGCCTCACAATTGGTAAATATTGGAGCCAATTTAGTGTCACTATCATTTAGCAGAGATGACGAAAAAGAAGCAGATATGAAATCTGTGGAATATTTGTATCAAACAGAATTAGATGCAAGAGGTACAGGCGTATTTTTTGAAAAGTTAAAATTGGATAATAAAGACCCAGAAATTGTAGAATTTTTAAGTACGCATCCAAATCCAGAGAACCGCGTAGAGGAAATTAATAAAAAATGGAAAGAACTTGGTGGTAAAAGTGGAAAGATAAATAAAAGTAGTTACCAAGAAATGCTTGAAGATTTGCCTTAATAACTTACAAATAATCAACGTATTAAATTTTAATATTTAATCTCTTAGTTTAAATTCTATATTTTTGTTTATAGCAGCAAGTTTAATCTTTAAATCTGATGTTATACTTTGATTTTCTATCAAAAGTTGGTCTAAATCATTTAGGTAGCTAATTTCTCGATGTACTATTTTGTGGTAGGCAAGCACTTGCTCAGTACGCTGTTCAATAGCTACTAAACAATCTTTAATTAGCTCTATTTCAGCTATAATTCCATTAAAATTAGGCTTTTCAACCGCACTTCTTTTCATAGTGCCAACACCTAGAATTAACCAATCAGGATTTATCTCTGGAAACTTTATTAATATTTTTTGAATCAGTTCTAAACCAGGCTTATTCCTGCCTGTGCTAATGTGCGTTAGCATAGGCAATGATATTTCTAATAGGCTAGCAAATCCGCTTTTCGTAAGTTGCTTGCCATCCATTATACTTAACACACGTATATTTATCTCATCCATGTAAATAACTGATTAACAATAGTAAAATGCGAATATAAACATTTGTTTATACAAATGTAAAGCTAATAAACATAAGTTAATAAGGTCTAAAACAAATGTTAACTAACTGTATTGATATAAACTTTAGATTTTTTGTCCTAAACGATTCATATTTAATTGTTTATAGGTAAATACATTGTACGTTAAAACATATGTAAACAAGCTTAAACAATTGTATAATCACTCATTTTTAAGGTAATCCAAACAATTGTTAGGTGAAAATGCTTTATACAATTATGAAAGAAAAGGTATTAGAATACGAGACAATAATTGCACGTCCTTTAAATGAGGTTTTTGATTTTTTTAGTAAAGCAGAAAATTTAGATGCCCTAACCCCACCGCATTTAAAGTTTAAAATTATTACTCCAACCCCTATTCCAATGTTTATTGGTCAATTGATTAAGTATCGAATTTCTTTTTTTGGTATTCCATTTTACTGGAAAACACGCATCACCGAATGGGTTCCAGGGAAGAAATTTGCAGATGAGCAATTAAGTGGTCCTTATACCAAATGGTATCATGAGCATTTTTTCGAGGAAAGGGATGGATCAACTTATATGATTGATAGGATTACCTATCTTTCTAAGGGATGGATACTCGCTCCCTTTTTACATTGGTTATTTGTTGACAAGAATGTAAAGCAAATATTTGAATTTAGAGAAGAACAACTAAAGAAGCTGTTTAAATAGTACTTTTAAACGTTGTATGGTAACTAAATTCTAATTGTGATCCCGGCTCTGCGCAACAAATCCCTTCTTTTTCATTAAAACCTCCTAGAAAAGAGCTGCTATCAGCGATTCCTGCCCATGGTTCTAGGCACAGAAATTTTTGATGTGGGTATTTAGTCCATATACCAAAAAATGGAAAGTTTTCAAACTGCATTTGAATTTCCCAATTTGTTTTTCTGTGTTTAAGAGATATTTTGTCTGATTTCAAGTGTTTAAATACAATTGCATCTTTACTAAAGCTACTTGAGTCTAAATCCAATTGTTGGCCTTGGTTTATAAGTATTTTTTCAGTTTTCCCCGTTAAAAGTCCACTTTCAATTAAATGACTTTTCAAATTTTCTTCAATTTGATTAAATTCAATATAGAACTCTTCCAATTTTGGGTTTGGTAAAATAAATCCTGGGTGCGCTCCAATAGAAAAATATAAATTTTCAACCCCGGGGTTATGAACTGTATATTTTGTGGTAAGTCGATTATCCGTTATTTTGTATTCTATAAATAATTTAAATTGGAAGGGGTATTTTTTTAATGTATTTGCATCACTTTGCAGCATAAACCGCATAAAATCTGTATAAATTTCAACTACTTCAAAATTTAAATCCCTAGCAAATCCGTGTTGGGTCATTCCAAATGAATTGCCATTATATTGATATTTATCTTGATTTAAGCGACCAACAATTGGAAATAAAATTGGGGAATGCCGATTCCAAATTGTGTTTTCTGCATTCCAAATAAATTCTTCCCCACTTTCGATTTCCTTCAATGAGCATAATTCAGCGCCCATTTCAGAGAATGTAGCAACATGTGAATTTGATTTGATTTGATATTGTGTCATTGTGATCCTAAATATGTACTAAAATAGATTTTTTTAAATGAATGCGGAAAAATTAGGGTTAATTTTATTTTCAGGCATTTAATTTATCTGTATTTTTGACCTTTATTTAAAACCATGGCACAAGTTCTACGATTTCTTATGGTTATATTAGTAACCATTTTATTGGTGGTAATTGTAACAGATTTTGAAGCTGTTACGAGTGGTTTCAGTTCCTTTGTTGACGGCGTTTCTTCCCTGTTAGGAAGAGGCAATTAATTTTTATTTGGGTATTTTATTCAAAGCACGCATCTTCGCGTCCCTATTGCCGTGGTGGTGAAATTGGTAGACATGCCATCTTGAGGGGGTGGTGCTCGCAAGGGCGTAGGAGTTCGAGTCTCCTTCACGGCACAAAAAAAAGGCTGTTTGATTTTTCAAACAGCCTTTTTTTATTTTGTCCTATTAAAACCCTGTAAAGTCATTTCTACTCCAAAATAAAAGCAAAAAGGCCGTTCTGTGAAGAACGGCCTTTGAATTTTTTGCAGTTGAAAACAGAATTAATCGATGATTTGAGTGCGCTCAGTGTTTGGCGACTTAATCTTAACTAATTGGGTGTTAACTTTAATTCTAGTATTACGAAGAACTGAAGTAACTTTATTTCTTCTGTCTTTTCTTTTTAAACGGGTGGTTGCCATAAAATTAATTTTGTGCGAAAATAGTCTATTTTTCTTTTCCTGCAACTAATATCCTAAAATATTTAACATACTTTCAGGTTTTTGCTCTTCAGCAAATACCTCATAACTAAATTTACCTTCAGAATCTTTATCGATGAGAATGTGCTTTGGGGCTGGTATTAAACAATGTTGAATACCTCCATAGCCACCTAAGCTTTCTTGGTATGCACCTGTATGAAAAAATCCCATATGTAAAACATCTCCTTGCTTTAACTTTGGCATAAAAACTTGGTTGGAATTGGTATCAGAATTATAAAAATCTTGAGAGTCACAAGTTAAGCCGCCTAAATTTATGCGCTGAAATTCCTTATCCCATTGGTTTACGGCAAGCAATATAAATTTCTGGCCAATGCCCCAAGTATCTGGCAAAGTGGTGATAAAGGAGCTATTTATCATATACCACAATTCTTTATCATTTTGTTCCTTTTGCCCTATAATTGAATACAAACTTCCCCCGCTCTCTCCCACTGTAAATGAGCCAAACTCGGTAAAAATATGCGGTTCTGAAACGCCTCTGCTTTCACAAATCGTTTTGATATAATATACAATTTGATCAATCATGTATGCATAATCAAGCTCAACACCTAATGAAGTGTAAATTGGCATACCACCTCCAATGTCTAAAGTGTCTAAGTCTGGACATACCTCCTTAACATCACAGTAAACATTAACTAAGCGCGTAAGTTCACTCCAAAAATATGTCGTGTCTTTAATGCCAGAATTAACAAAAAAATGCAATAATTTCAGTTTGAAATTAGGGTGATTTTGAATTTTAGCTTGGTATAAGTCAACTATTTTTTTACTACTCATCCCTAATCTCGAAGTATAAACTAAAAAATTAGGTTCCTCTTCTGTTGCAATTCTAATTCCTAAATTGGTATGTGAACTTGTTTTAGATTCAATTAGGTCGAATTCTTCTGGATTATCAAGTACGCAAACTAAATTATTGTATCCATCTTTAACCATGTTAGCCATGTTTTCTGCATAAGTTTCTGTTTTAAAACCATTGCAGATAATGTATTGATTTTTGTTAAACTGGCCCTTTTCTTCAAGTCTTCTAACAATAGATAAATCAAAAGCCGAACTTGTTTCAATATCAACTTTATTCTTTAAAACTTCTTTTAATACGAAGCTAAAATGAGAGCTTTTCGTACAATAGCAGTAATTATAGTTGGCTTTATATTGGTGTTTTTCAAAGGCATCTTTAAAATAATCACGTGCTTTATTTATTTGTGAACCAATTTTAGGTAAATAAGTAAATTTTAATGGTGTGCCATATTTTTCAATTAAGCCCATTAAATCTATATCATGAAAATATAGTTGATTTCCTTTTTCCTCAAAACCATGGCGTGGAAAGAAAAATGTCTGATGAATCAGATCAGTGTATCTGTTTTTTAAATTTATCTTATTCAAGGTTAACTAATTTTCTACAAGATTAAGCAAACTAAAACTTTCTTATATCAATAAATGATGAAGTAAATGCGAAAAGCTATATTTGCTGCCCACCGTCCTATGGAGGTTTTGTGAAAAATGTTGAAATAATAACCATTGAATCAGATTTTGGAGCAGGAAAAAAAGGAGCTAACCTTGGCCCTCAAGCATTTCTTAAATGCTTCAACCAAGAGTTAAATTTAAATCTACCCCATACAAGAATTGAAAGTAATCACTTGGAAGAGGAAGAACCCTATCCAGGTAATTTCGCCAAAAACATAGAATCAATTGTTGAAATACAAAAACTTGCCTTGCAAGCAATCGCAGAAGTAATTGATAAAAAGTCATTTCCGTGGATTATTAGCGGGGATCATAGCAACGGCTTAGCGGGTATTAGTGCTTATAAAGATTTATATCCCAACAATACCCTCGGAGTTATTTGGATTGATGCGCATGCCGACCTTCATACGCCTTTTACATCGCCAAGTGGCAATATGCATGGTATGCCGCTTGCTGCAGCACTTGGCTTAAGAAAAACCACTTCTGGTAAAAACAACTTGGATAAGGACACTATGCTACTTTGGGACAACCTTATCAATTTAGGTTCAAACCGAATTAGCCCTAAAATAAACCCTGAACAACTTGTTTTTCTGGAGTTAAGAGATTTAGAATCAGAAGAAATTGAATTGTTAAATTCATTAGAAATAAAGAATTATACACCAGAACAACGCAAAGCTATTGGCTTGAACCAATTATTAGCTGAAATTAATAAACAATTAGAAAATTGCGATCATATTCTGGTTTCATTTGATGTGGATAGCCTTGATCCAACCATTTCCTTTGGAACAGGCACCCCAGTCCCTGGTGGGCTTTTATGGGACGAAGCAGTAGATTTATTGAGCGCATTACTACAATTGCCCAAGCTAGTAGCTTTTGAAATTACTGAAATTAATCCCTTATTAGACCGAGCAAATCCAATGGAGGAAGTTTCAGCGAAATTAATAAAAGAAGTTTTTGAAAAGTCTGGCTTTTTAAGCTAGACTTTTCAAAAATGAAAGGGTATCAATCCCATCTGCATAATCCCATAATTCGGGTTGCTGACTTTTACCAAAATCCACCAAGTATTCTGCCTTGCCTACGCCGCACTGTATCACTTGTTCATTTTCTTTTAAATATTGTTTAACGTCTGCCTCCGTATCATAAAAAGCAAATAAAAGTACACTTAAAGGCGATGCTAAACCATCATCTTGTTTCAATATTAAGAAGCCATTATCCAAGTGTGGCGTTAGATTCATCAAGAAAATAGCCTTGTGATAGGTGTAATTATTAGCATACTTATTATGGTTAATAATATCTTTATACTTCTCCAATGCTTGAAACAAGGGTTCTAAGTTATACCCTCGTGGGAGTAAGAGTTTAGAGACATTGCGACAACCCAATCCGAAGTAAAAAAACACATCATCTGCCAGCGCATCTAATTCCTGTACTGTCTCTGTACCTGTAACAACAGCCACGCTATTTCTGCTTCTTCGCAATAAATTAGGCTTGTCCTTAAAGTAAAATTCAAAATATCTATTGCTATTGTTACTTCCCGTTGCTATTACAACGTCAAAATTTTTCAATTGTCTTTCTTCCACAAACGAAATATATTCAGAAAAACCTGGTTCAATTTCGATAAGTTTTTCAATAGCCCATTTCATTAATTCTGTATCATCTGAAGAAAGTTTTACTACCGCTTTATGTCCAACGATAAGCACAGATAATAAATCATGAAATCCAACCAAGGGGATATTTCCTGCCATAATTATCGCTACCATTTTGGGTTCGGTTTGAACCGAAAGCTCATAAGGATTTAACCACTTTGTCAAATTTTCTTGATTTAGCAATTTTCCCCAGGCATGAAGGGCTTGCAATTGCATTTGAATCGTGAACCATTGATTCCTGATAAAAGCCTGATTTAATATGGCCAAATCTGCGTCAGCTTGGGTAAAAGTGTCTCCAAGTTTTGAAAATGCTGCTATTCTTTGTGTATAATTCATACTATTTAGACTAGTTCTATTTTTTTGATTCTGTCAACAAAGCTAAACTTGCAGTTGTTATTAAACTAAAATAATTTATTGAAATATGGCTATAATGATTACAGACGAATGCATCAATTGTGGTGCATGCGAACCAGAATGTCCAAACAATGCAATTTACGAAGCAGGTGCAGAGTGGGCATGGGCAGATGGAAATAACTTGTCAGGTGCACTTACTATTGATGGAGATTCAGTACAAGTGACCCATAGATTTGGACCAAAATCTGATGATACCTATTATATTGTGACAGGTAAATGCACTGAGTGCGTTGGATTCCATGAAGAACCTCAATGCGCTGCGGTGTGTCCAGTTGATTGCTGTATAGCAGATCCTGATAATGTAGAAACGCAAGAAATTCTCTTAGAAAAGAAAAATAGAATGCATTTGTAACAAAAAGCCCTGAAAAGGGCTTTTTTATTTATAATAATTTGGTTTGAGCATCTACAAAGGGCAATAATACTTGTGGCACATTGCTGCCTTTATGCCCTATTAAATTGCTTATTTTATAGGCAAGCATATTTTCTTCCGCTAATGGATTAATAGTGTTTATCAATTCGCTTGCATCAATTGTTTGGTTCAACCATAAAACTTCTGCTTCTTTAGGTAAAATCAAAGGCATTCGTTTTTTAGTATTATGAATTGTTGCCATCAAAGGATTTGCCTCAGTAGTTAGAATAGAAAATGTATTGTAAACTGTTTTATCAGCTGGGTTTACCCAACTATCAGTAATGCCAGCAACAGAAAAGATATTTTTGTCTTTTAAGGAAATAAAATAAGGCTGTTTTACTTTAGGGTTTAATTGTTGCCATTCAAAAAAACCGGTCATGGGCACCAAGCATCTTTGGGAAAGTATTGGTATTTTAAAGGACGGCTTCTCAAAAATGGTTTCAATTTTGGCATTTAAGGTATTAACTTTTATTTTATCAGCCTCATCCAAATTCTTTATCCAAGAAGGAATTAGCCCCCAACTTGCAAAAGAAAATGCTTTTGAATTTGCCTGGGAAAGGATTGGTAGAAGCGGGAAGTTAAATCCATTTATATGATAGCCAACGATGCTTGTTGGCGAAAAAAACGAAGGAAACTCGCCTTCAAAAGGTTTTTGATAGTGCTGTGACACTTGTTCGAAAGTGGCAGCAACAGAGGCGTGGTAGCACATTATAAAGAAATTAATATAGTGATAATCAAATCTAGGATTAAGGTAAGTACTACTAAAACAGGCGTTAAAATCCTAACTGTATAATTCAGGTTGTCTAAAGAATGTACCGCATTCAACTCTTTATAGTGGTAATACCGAAAAATTTTAATGATGATTAATCCAAACAAAATGGTTCTCATTTCGGCAAAAAACCAATGGCTCACATCTGACTGTTTGTTGGCCATAAAAACAATAAATAGAATTAACAATCCAATGATGCCAAAGAATTGAAAAATTGGAATCACTTTGTTTTCAAATGGCAAGTGCCAAGGCTCTCCAGTTGGAATTTTTTCATCTAATATTGTATTAACCTCCTTAGTTTCTTGTTCTTCAAAGCTATAATCATTGGCAATGTTTAAAGGATTTTGCCTCAATAAATGGCACAAATGCCAATAAACATCAGGCAACTCCTCGCTAAAAGATTTTGGTACTTCAAAAAAATTTTCAATGCAAACGGAAAAAAATTCAGCTTTGTTTTCACCCGCATATTCTCTAAAAAAATCTTCATTTCCATGCCTGATGCGTTTAAAAACCTCGTAACCATTTGCTTCCCAATCGTCAAAATAGTTCACCAATCTAGCATCAAACCCTTCACCTTTTAAGGCCTGTAAGCGAAGCATATGTGCGAATTCATGTAGTCCTAAGTTATACGTAGCGGTTGAAAAATGGTATCCTTCTTCAAAATCTTTCCAACTAATAAAAACCACGCCATTGCCTAAAGCTAAACCCTTGACCCAATTTTCTGCTAATCGGCTATAAAAGATTCCAGGAAACACTACTACCCCCTTAAGAAAAGGCATTACTGGTTTATTAAAACCAAAAGTTAATTGGGTAATGCATGCACAAATGAGGGTTCTCACTTCTTTGGTAATTTCAAAGTCTTCTCTACCCTGAATTTGAATGGCGCTTTTTACAAACTTTAACCTGCCTTGAAATTTCACCTTACCCAAATAAGATAAGCCTGCATAATATGGGTTTTTAGCGCTAATTAAAGCATCAATTTCATTAAAGTTACTTGCAGTGTAATAGTTTGGATTTTGTTTTTCAAATTCGCTTTTTGGCTTCCAAACAAAGTATTTAAGGTATTGCCAAACAGTTAATAAAACGTAAAAAGTAAACTCAGAAATCCGCATGAGCGATTACTCAGCAGTTTTACTAGAATTATCCAAATTTTCTGGCTTCTCCTCTCCTTTTAAATAGCTTGGCAAGTTTAATCCAGCCATATTAAAAAGGTCATTTAAAGGTGGAACAGTTTTCATCATGTTAGAGACAAAGTTTGAGGTACTACTTCCCCCATTTTCTGCATTATTACCAGAATCCCAAACAGTAATCTTATCAATCTTAATATTCTTAACTGCTTCCACTTGAGTTTTAACCAACTCAGGTAATTTCTCAATAAGCAATAATTGGAAGGCTTTGGTTGGATCTCCACCAGCTGCCTTCACCACTTGCTCGTATCCTTCGGCTTGTTTGGTTAGAATTTCAAATAAACCTTTTGCTTCTGCTTCCATTTTAGAATAAATGGCATCTGCTTGGCCTTTTGCATTTTCTCTAATTCTCTCAGCCTCAGCCTGAGCTTCTATTATGGCGCGTTCTTTGGCAATTTCTGCCGGTATAATGATATTGGCAATTTGGGTAGAACGTTCTCTTTCAGAGCGAGCCAATTCGGCTTTTTGCTCTGCAACATAGGCTTCTTCTAAAGCTTTTGCTTGTTGAACTTTTTCAGCGGTTATGGCAATTCTTAATGATTCTGCTTCCTTCTCCCTTCTTAAAGCTTCTGAATTGGCAATTGCAATTTTTGCTTCATTCTCTCCTTTTATGGCAATTGCATTTGCTTCAGAAGTTTTAATCCTTGTATCTCTCTCAGCCTCTGCTTTACCAATAGATTCATCTTTGGAAGCGGCGGCAATACTCACTTCTCTATCTTTTTTTGTAATGGCAATCTTAACATCACGGTCGCGATGAGTTTCTGCAATTTGAGTATCCTTTTCTCTATCTGCTATCGCTTTACCAGTCTCACCAATTTTCTCTTGTTCAGCAACCGAAACTTTTGCCTCATTAATGGCTTTAGCTGCAGCTTCTTTTCCCAATGCCTCAATATAACCAGATTCATCTTTGATATCGGTAACGTTTACATTGATAAGTTTTAGTCCAATTTTCTTCAACTCGCTATCCACGTTCTTAGAAATATTATCAAGAAACTTGTCACGATCAGAATTGATTTCCTCAATGGTCATGGTAGCAATTACCAAACGTAATTGTCCAAAAAGAATGTCTTTTGCAAGTTCTTGAATTTGCTCTGAAGTTAAGCCTAATAAACGCTCTGCTGCAGTATTCATGCTATCTGGCTCTGTAGAGATGGCAATTGTAAATCTACAAGGAACATCTACTCTAATGTTTTGGCGACTTAACGCGTTTGTTAAATTTGCCTCAATTGAAATTGGCTTTAAATCTAAAAATGCATAATCTTGAATTACAGGCCAAATAAAAGCTCCACCACCATGAATACATTTGGCAGAGGTACCTCCGGTTTTTCCATAAACTACTAAAATCTTATCAGAAGGACATCTTTTATACCTGTTTATAATGGCATAAATAGTTACAAATGCAACTGTAACAAAAATCAAAATGAGAATAAATGGCGACATATAAATTTATTTTTTTACTAATAATAATCCTGTTTCATCGGCTTTGATTACAGTAACCAAGGAGCCTGTTTCAATACCTTCTTCTTCGGTATAGGCATCTAATTCATGGGTTGAACCCTTAACACTAATAAGAACTTTTCCTTTTCCAGATTTGTGGGCAGGTATTTTAAGATATACTTCGGCTGTTTTGCCTATTGTTTCATGATATACAAATGAATTATCCTCTGCAAGCTTGCTAACCTGCATAAGTATAAAAACAAATACCAACATAAAAACTACACCTACTAAAAACGAAACCAAAACCAATAGCCACATGGCATTAATTTGATGGTAAAAGGTAATACCCGACCATGAAAATCCTAATAGAAAATTGATTAAATTCCTGAAAGTAAATAATTGAAAGGGCATATCCCCTTCTAAATTGCTATCAAAGTCGGCTACCGCACCATCTGTGGCATCTCCTCCAAAAAAAGTCATAATGGTTTGACCCAAAAAAATTAAACTCACAGGTATTGCTATGTACCAAAGCGTTCTAAGGCTTGGCTCAAGTTGATTTAAATATTCTAACATGGCTATGGTTGATTAAAATATCAAATAGTAAGGTGAATAAAGCTTCAAAATAGTAATTTATCGAAGGTAAGAAATAATGTGAAATTTAGAAATGGTGACCATTATAGAAAATAATTATTTTTTAAATGGGTTGAACACAAACACCAAATCTGCTATTCCATCTTCCTTACCTATTTGCAAAGTATCTAAACTATTTTTATAAAACTGAGCATTTTCTAATAATTGAAACATGGCTTTCTCTTGATCAATTTCAGGGCAGCTTTTTCGGGTTGATCCAACTTTTCCAATCTTAAGTTTTAGAGAAGATTCAAGTTGATAAGTACCAAAAAATGAGTTGCAAAATCCTTGACCTTCAAATTTATTTAAAGAATTATCAAATTGAATAAAGGGTGTTTTTACGTTTAAAGGTCCATTAATGTTAACGCCCATCATTTCAGTTAATTCCCAGTATTTATTATTAATATCATTTTCTAATTTAGAGAATTTATATTGTTCAGCATTATCACCAGTTTGCTCAATTGCATTATAATCTAATTGCATAATACCTGCTGGGATTATTTTATAGTAAACAGCTTTTTCACCCAAAACGGGGTCGCCAATTCTAAATATCTCACCTTCTGTTTTCCATTCAAAGGTTCCTTTAAACTCAATAATTTCTGAGCTTTTACCACTATAACAATAGCGATTAGTATAGCTTAAATCTTCATTTAATTGCAACATTGTGATAAGTCCATCGCAGTTATTGCAAGGCAATGTTGCTAAGTACCTACCAGTCCAGTTGGGTTTTGTTTGATAGATTTCCTTCATATTTGGTGCTACAGGTCCGGTTGCACTGATATTTCCTGTATTTTCACAAGAGACGAAAATAAAAAGGAAAAGCTGCCCTATCAAAAGGAATATGAATTTCTGCATGAAGGTTATTTTTTGCGTGAAATATACAAAATCCAGTACTTTTTCATATTACCTTCGCTTTCATGTATATTGTCATCAATACTCGACTTTTGATTAAAGACAAATTAGATGGAATTGGTTGGTTTACCTACCACACAGTTAAACGTTTGGTTCAAAACCACCCAAGTATTAAGTTTACTTTTTTATTTGATAGACCCTTTGCGCCAGAATTTATCTTTAGTGAAAATGTAAAGGCTATTGTGCTCTCTCCTCCTGCTAGGCATCCATTACTATATATCTTATATTTTGAAGTTGCAGTGAAACGATTTCTTAGAAAAACTAAACCTGATTTGTTTTTTAGTACCGATGGTTTTTTAGTTTTAAATTCCAATACAAAGCAGCTTGCTGTCATGCATGATATTAATTTTTTGCATCATCCAAACGATTTGAAATATGCCTTTAGAAAATATTATAATTACTTCTTTCCAAGGTTTGCTAAAACTGCGATAAGAATTGCTACAGTAAGTAAATACAGTAAAAGCGACATTGCGAAAAACTATCAAATTGCACCTGAAAAAATTGATGTAGTCTATAATGGCATCAATGATGGTTATCATGTTTTGGATTCAAATCTAATAGAGCCTATTAGGCAAAAATACAGTCAAGGAAAGCCTTATTTTTTATTTGTTGGCTCGCAAAGTCCACGTAAAAATTTACAACGTTTGATTCTTGCCTTTACGCAATTTAGGGAATTGCATTCAGTCGAATTTCATCTGGTATTAGCTGGAAGTTCTTTTTGGGGGGATGCTGCTTTAAAAGCAACTTGGGAACAATCTTCCGTTAAAGATTGTATTCATTTTACAGGAAGGGTTAGTCAGGAAGAATTAACCCAAATTGTTGGTGCAAGTTATGCTATGAGTTTTATCCCATACTATGAAGGTTTTGGTATTCCTATGATTGAAGCCATGGCATCAGGTGTGCCAGTAATTGCGGCTAATACCTCATGTTTACCAGAAATTGCAGGAGAAGCTGCGCTATTTGTAAATCCATATGATGAAAGAGCTATTGCTGAAGCCATGTTAAAATTGGCTAGCGACCCAAGTTTAAAAGCCTCGTTGATAGCAAAGGGTTTGGTTCAAGCCGAAAAATACAGTTGGGACAAAACCGCGACCTTGCTATGGGAAAGCATTCAAAAGGCACTATAATTTTACAAGCTGAAGCCTAGTGTTAAATAAAAACTTCTTGCATCGGAAGGAATTATACCTGGCCCTGGATAAGCGTCTGCCCTTCTTGTAAAATAATATTGATTGCCTAAGTTATTACAGCTAAACTCAAAGCTATATCGTTTAAACTTATAACTTAAAGAAACATCGGCAACAGTATAAGCAGGAATAATTCCATTTACACCACCGCTCACTTTTTCTGCGTTGGTGGCATCGGTAAAATGTGCAGCAACTTTATTCATTTGAAATGTGCTTGCAAATCTTTTGTATTTATAACTTAAACCAACTCTTCCCATAAAAGGTGCAGCCATTTCTACTTGATTTCCCTCAAGAGATTTGTCTTTTGCATTGATATATATAGCATTTACGTAAGCTAAATTAAAGAATATGTTTAATTTAGATTTGGCCTTTTTGCCTTTTATTAAATACCAAATGTCTGTCTCTAAAAAACATTCTACCCCCGTATTTCTAGAATTTGCAATGTTTGTTCTAAACCGATAATCTTGAAAAAGTGGTGGAACATCGGCACGAATAATTTGGCCAATTCTGTCTTGATAGGATAAAAGAAAAACACTCATATCAAAATTTAAAATGCCATTATAATCCCCCCTAAGTCCCCAATCGCTGCTAAATCCATGTTCATCTTTAATATTGGCATCAACTTTCACATTTGGATTAACAATTCTAAGGTCGTTAAAATTTACGGCACGGTAATTTTGTGTAAAATTGGCATAGGTTTCTAACCAAGTATTTATTTTATAACTAAGTCCAATACCAGCAAATACAAAGGATCTAACCGATTTTTGATAATCATAAACACTGGTATCAGCAATTATATTTCCAGCAAAGTCTTTGCTTATAGTTCTGTAAAAGCCAGTAGAAGAAGTATTAATATATTCTGCTCTAATGCCAGGCGTCAGGCTCCAGCGTGCATTGATTCGGAAGATATTTTCTGCAAACCAAGCAGCGTTAATATTGGTAAAAAGGTAATCAGAATTTTCTGGCTTTGCGGGGATAATCAACTTAAAATCTGGTCCACTTGAATTATTTCCATCACCTTGAATGGAGCGAGTTGAACCAACATATATGCGGGTTCCCGTTAAAACAGTTTGTGGTTTTTGAAAAAGCTGATAATGCGCCAATAATCGGGTTTCGTTGCCAAGGTTTAAAAATCTCCCATCAATCAAAGTTCTATTAAAACCTAAGTCTGCCACATTTGGGCTACTTAAATTCCCTATCGAAAGTCTTTGAGAAGAAAGGCCAAATGTTTTTGAACTTAATTTAACTTTATCATTAAACTTATAGATTGCTTCTAAGGAGGCAAGGTTCCAACTAACTTTAAACCAATTTCTTCCTCTCAGGGATTGCTGAGGATTACTTAAAAACTGTGCATCTGTAAGTCCACCGGGTTGTTGCGCTAAGTAGTTCATGTGGGTATAATCTGCATGAATGCTAAGTTTGGCATTGATTTGATAAGACACAGCTGCATAATAAGTTTGCACTGTAAACGCTGAATTTGGTCGCCAACCATTGCTTTGTTTTCGGTTATAAAAACTGTAATAGTTAAGTTTTTTCTTAAATAAAGTTCCGCCTATACTATTAAAAGTGCCAAAAAAACCAAAGGAGCCTGCGGTTTGCTTGGAGACTAATGAAAATGGCTTGTTTACAATACCTTTTTTCATAACAAAATTGAGCATGCCACCAAATTGGGTTCCAAATTGCAAAGCTGAGGCGCCACGAACAAGCTCAATTTCTTCTAGGGCTTCAACAGGAGGCGTATAATAACTCTCTGGGTATCCAAGTGCATCAGCACTGATGTCATACCCATTTTGACGGGTATTAAAGTTTGAAGTTCTATTTGGACTTAAGCCTCTTCCACCAACGCCAAGTTGTAAACCGGCTTGGTCGCTTTCCCAAATATTAATGCCTGGTACTTTCCCAAAAATTTGACGTGCGTTATTGGTTGCTAAATTAGCTTGCAAGTCTTTTAGCACGATGCGTTCAGACTTTTTTGCTTCAAAAATTCCAAAACCACTTATGCTGTTAAGTCGGCCAATGCCATTGGTTTCGCGCTTGATTTCAGTAACAATAAATTCTTGCAAATAATTCATTTTGTTGTTTCTAAGGCTGTCTTTTTGCAAATGCAAAGAATCTGATTGAGCAAACATTTTTTGGCTCAAACAGTAACAAAATAGAAAGATATAAAATTTAATTTTCAAGCGGTTTGATCCAAGATTTAGAGGCCCAAGTATCAGTAAGATTTAATAAATTTTGATTTGGCTTAATAAGCAATTGACTAGGCCTTCCGTTTAAAGTAACATATACTTCTGCCCTTACCGTGTTTACCTTTAAACCTTTTGCTTCATACTGTTTTTTGAGAAATTGAGCAAATTGTAGAATCATATCTGGCTGCATGGCCATTTGTTTTTCTTGATGAGGGTTTAAAAAATCAGAATTAACAACAACGCCTTCTCTTTGGGTGTTTTCATCAAATACATAAAAGGTAGCAGTTCCGGCTTTTTCAAACAGCATTACTCGCCAACCAAAGCGGTAGCCTTGTTCTGTCCAAAGGTGATTGCCATGGTAAAGCAAGTATCTCCAAGGGAAGAGCAAATGGAAAGAGATCCAAATCAATAAGCTTAGCTTTATAAATAATTTATTATCGGCTTGGGTAATACGTTCTTGGTTTGGTTCAAACCGAAAAAAAGGAATAAACCTTGCAAAAAACTGAATGAATTTTAAGTGAAACTGATTGCTAAAAAAGATGAGTGTAGAAAATGTCATCACCAAAGGGAAAACCCCAATTTGAAACAAGTATCCAGTAAGGCTATGGAACAAAACAATGCAAAGCCAAGCCCAAATTCTAGTGCTTGAAAAAAGTAAAAAAAATCCAACAAAGATATCAAACAGCATACCTGCCCAACTAAACAAATAAGCAGTAGTTTCGTAAGTAAAAATTGAACCCAATATTGGCATGTCGCTATTGGCAGGCAACCATATTTTTAAGGGCATTGCAAGTATTAGCCAATCATAGTTTATTTTAGCAATACCTGCGTAAAAATACACCAGAATCAATTGAAATTTGAGAAGAAAAAGCATGTATGATTTTACTGTAGGGCACGACTTACTTTGCTGTTTTTTTGCATCAAAAGCATAGGCTTTATTGGCAGGTAAAAACATCATCAAAAAGGCGATAAGGCTAACAAAATAGTAGTGGTTTAAGTAATAGGTTATATCAATTAACTCGCACCAGGTAAAACAAATGAAAAAGGCAATGCTGGCAATCCTGTAGTATGCCCCTAAGAAAACCCCGATGCTGGCCAAAAGCATAATACCATGAAGTACATACATGTAAAATTCGGGCAAGAGAGGTACCCATTCAAAGCCAAAATATTTGAATTGGATTTTTGTTTCAACAAAGTGAAGATTTACCCAATCTAAAAGAATAAAGCGAAAGGTGCTAAGAAAGGTGGTGAGGCCAAAAATAATTCTAAAGCCAATTAAAGGTAGAATTGATACCTCACGAAAAAGGAATTGACTAAATTTATTTTCCTTAATCGCCATCTCCGCTGCTGTAGGTAATTGCTATGCCAATGAGGCTAGAAAGGTCGCTTTTAAAGAAGCGTGTATGTTTTTGTAATTCGGTATGAACCACATTTACTTTTTCAAAATCATCTTGAATATTTTTTGACAAAGGTTTATGTGGAATGTTACCAAAGGCTTTATCAATTTGAGCCATTTGAATCTCAGTAGCTTCAATTAATGCATTTCCACCACTGATGGTGGCAAGATAATCTTTAAATCCGATACCCTTTTTTCCATTTAAACCTCTGCCCTCCCAGATGTTTTTCAACTGACTCCAATGAGCAAAGGCCAATTCTAAAGAATATCCACTATAATAGGCTTCAACTTTTTCTGGAGCCACCGCCGTTTGCCCAGGCCTTAGTCCGAGTGGAATGCCAAACTTAAAGTTTTTTAGCCCCTCATAACTTTTAAGAAACTCATTATAAAAAGAAGAAATAGAACTCCCAATATCGGTTCCTGAATTTGATTTAAACTCATTGATAAAAGAGCCATTCCAAGCGTTGTAAACTTGTCCTATTTGTTGATTTAGTTTATTTACACAGGCTTTCAGATAATCTCTTCTAAATGGACTTAAAGCATAATCTTTGGTGATTTCAGTAAGGTTTTGATTTAAGCCAAACAATAAAAATTCGATGGCATAGATACCTCTAGCATCTCTATCAAAGTTATTAAAGCTGGTGTCGTTAGCTAGAATATAATTCTCAATTTTAGTGGTGTTAACAGGAAAGGTTCCAGCCTCTTCATTTAAAGATTTGTTTACTCCCATTTCACCAGCTGGACCAAAGTTAAACATGTTTATGTTTTGCCAATTAGAAGCCATTAATTTCCATTTTTCTTGCGCAATTAGCAGATTTGACGCAGTTGGATTGCTTATAAAATCAGTAGTAGCATTTTGAAGATTAAAAGCAGTCATGTATGTGGCTTCCATAGCTGGCATGATGATATTGTCTGCCGCCTGAGCTAGCAATTCTGCTCGGTTAAAGTTATTGTCTTTAACATCCCCCACTTTCTGTTGACAGGCAAACAAGAAAAGAATACCTAAAGTCAAAAATGCTCTTTGCATGGAATTATCTATTTTGATCGTTTACCCAATTCTTTTTAAATTCTTCAATTTCAATATTTGAGAAATTGTATTCGGTTTGAACCAAAGAAATAATTTGATTAAGTTTATTTACTTGGTTTACGCGATCACTAATGAACAATAAAGGATTGCCAAGTGCATCTGGTTTGGCTTGCAAAAGGCTTAGGATTTGCATAGATTCATCAAAACTAATAGATTTTCTTGCCATACTGGCCCAACCCATTGTAAACCCGGCACATTCTGCAAGGGAATGTAAAGTTGCTGCTTTTTGTGCAGGTGTCATTTCTGTTTGAGACATATTTGAAATGGCTGAATGGCAATAATTTATTACTGTTGCAAAAGTGGCTTTTTCTAGAATGGATTTAATGGCCTCTCTAGCCTCATCTCTTTCTTTATTAAATTTGGCTCCTGCTTTAAGTGCTGCTTGTAACTTTAAGAAGTTGAATTTAATTTGAGAATAGAAGCCATTTCCATCATTTTTATCGCGTCGCGCAAGGTAATTAGCCATATATCTATCTGCATAAACGCCATGTTTTGTGGCACCGCTATTTTTAAATTGTGGTGTTAATCCTATCAAGAAAAGCGCTTGGTCTAACGTTTTTAGGTTGGGTTCATTTATGATTAATAA
Source organism: Bacteroidota bacterium (assembly GCA_027487835.1). Lineage (GTDB taxonomy): Bacteria > Bacteroidota > Bacteroidia > UKL13-3 > UKL13-3 > B1. Next base: position 74,558 of record JAIYCU010000012.1, read on the forward strand.
TTGCAAAGCCATTTTGACGCAATAAGAGCCAAACATATCCTTTTCAACCATTTGTTCTGGCTCATGTCCATTTGCGGTAAAAAGGTATCCACCATATGTTCCACCTATTTTGTTAGTTGAATCTGGGTTAAATACATTTCCAGAAGCCATTTCAGCTTTCTCCAACCAACCATTTGACATGCTTAATATAAAATCTACATTATAAGAATTCATATTGGTATAAACTGAAACACCATTATTATTGGTTAGAAAATTCCTCATTTTATATGCCGCTAACTGTACGTCAGTTGTTCTCCCCTTTTTCATTTCCACCACCAATGCATCAAATGATTGCGTATAAGGCAGCAATTCAGAGATGTTGTTGGTATAATTTGTTGAATCATAATTTGCTTCAATGACTAAATTGGCAGTGGAATCTTCCTCCTTTTTACAAGCTGCAAGGTTGGCTATGACTGCAAATAAAATCAAGGTTTTAGTTAAGCTATTTTTCATGTGCTTTTATTTAGAATAATTTTAAATAATTGACATTGCAAATCTAACAAGCGTTAAATAAGATACAAGATTAAATGTAGATTAATTCTAAATAGCATTTTTAATACACTGATAATAAGATATTAAAAAAGGTGATATTGATGGAAATCTGACAAAAATCATGAACAACGAATTAGATTCATGTGGATTGACTTGCTTTTATTTTCTTTGCAGATGATGAGCAAAGAAACAATTGTAAGTGGTATTCGCCCAACTGGAAATTTACATTTAGGTAATTATATGGGGGCAGTAAACAATTTTGTGCGCATGCAGCATGCGCATAATTGTTATTTTTTCATTGCCGATTATCACAGTTTAACTACGCATCCCAATCCTAAAGATTTGCATCAAAATGTGCGACAAGTTTTAGTGGAATATTTGGCTTGTGGCTTAGATCCGGAGGTATGTACCTTATATGTGCAGAGTGATTTACCGCAAATTCCTGAGTTGTACATGTTAATGAATATGCATGCTTATTTGGGTGAGTTGGAAAGAGTGAGTTCTTTTAAAGAAAAAGCACGCACGCAACCAAATAATATAAATGCTGGATTATTAACCTACCCTGTATTAATGGCGGCAGATATTATTATTCATAAAGCTACTAAAGTTCCGGTGGGCAAAGACCAAGAGCAGCATTTAGAAATGGCCAGAACTTTTGGTAATCGATTTAACAGAATGTATGGGCAAGAAATATTCCCAGAGCCTTATGCCTTTAATTATGGAAAGGAATTGGTAAAAATTCCGGGTTTACAAGGTGGAGGAAAAATGAGTAAGAGTGATGGCGATAATAATGTAATAAACCTAATTGATTCGCCTGAAGTCATAAGAAAGAAAATGAGCAGGGCTGTAACAGATACGGGACCTACAGAGCCAAATACGGCGCCTTCGGCGCCTGTCCAAAACCTATTCGACCTCATGACAATCGTTTCTTCAGCGGAAAAACTTTCCTTTTACCAACAAGCTTATGCTAGTTGTAGCATTCGCTATGGCGATTTTAAGAAAGACTTGGGTGAAGATATGGTTACTTTTCTAACACCCGTGCGTGAAAAAATTGCAGATATTGAATCGAATAATGAGCTCTTGAAAAAAGTAGCGAAAACTGGCCGCGAAAAAGCGGCTGAAAGTGCAGATAAAACCCTTAAAGAATGCAGGGAAATAATTGGATTTAGAGGGTTTTAGGTCACTTTTTTGGCAACAACTTTGGCAACAAAGCTTCTTTACCTTCCTTTTTCATTTTGGCAGCCTCCTGAATTACCTCCTGTTCGATGGTTTTATCAACCTCTTGTTGTAGCAGGTCAACTAAATCAACATCTGCCACTATAAGTATTATGGCAATAATGCATAAAAAGCCAATGCTTGCCAAGGTTAGCAATAATTTTGCTGCTTGTTTTTTTTGCTCCATATCTTATGTTTTTTTTTTTTTTTTTTGCGCAGAAGGAAACAATACATTATTTAAAATCAGCCTATATCCTGGCGAATTTGGATGCAGGTTTAAATCAGTAGGTGGCTCTCCTACTTGGTGCTGGTAATCTTCTGGGTCGTGCCCGCTGTAGAAAGTCCAAGTGCCTTTGCCTGCAGTACCATGTATGTACCTTGCCTCATTTAAAGATTTATTCTCACCTAATATAAGCACTTCAGATTTTATATAGGGTTTTCTAAAAGCGGTGGTTTGACCCCAAAATCCTTTAATAGTGCTGGTATGGTTTTGATTAAGCATGGTTGGCACCATATCCCATTTTGCACTAAACTCAAATAAAGTAAAAATGTCATTTTCTTCAGTAACTGGCCTAGTGCCTTGCATCGCGTCGATGTAGCTATGTTCGTAAACCATTGGGTCGAGATAAAGCTTATAATCTTTAAAGGCAAAGCTTTTGCTAAAATCAAGTTTTTTATCAGCCGACCAATCTGCAGGATCATTGTCAAAAACTTGGTCGCAGATATCAATTCCATCTGCAGCCATGGCAATATCCCATGTATCGGTGGCACTGCACATGGCAAACATAAAACCACCTCCAATTACATAATCTCTAATTTTTTTTGCCACCGCAAGTTTTAGTTCGCTTACTTTAGAAAAACCGTGTTTTGCGGCCATGGCCTCGGCTTCTCTTACCTCCGCCTGATACCAAGCAGTATGTGCAAAGTTGGAATAAAATTTACCATATTGACCAGTAAAATCTTCATGATGAACATGCAGCCAATCATACAATGGCAACTTATTTTCTAAGACTTCATCGTCATAAATAACATCGTAAGGAATTTCAGCATAGGTTAAAACTAAGGTAACGGCATCATCCCAAGGTTGCTTTGTTTTAGGACTATAAACAGCAATTTTGGGAACTTTTAACAACTTTACCAATTCCATATTTACGTCGGGTTTAGCAATTTGAAGGAGAATTTCTGAAACCTGCCCTTCGCTAATCACCTCATAACTTAAACCTCTTATTCGGCATTCTTTTTCAATGGCGTCATTCAGCATAATCATAAAGCTTCCACCTTTATAATTTAACAGCCAATCAACTTCTAAATCTTGTTTTAACACCCAAAAGGCCAAGCCATACGCTTTAAGGTGATTTTTTTGCGCTGCATCCATTGGAATGAGAATCCTTGTTGCATTAGCAAGACTGGCAGAAGAAAGCAAAAGCAAAAAGAATAATTTACGCATGATTCAAATATGCTAATTTGTTGCGATACTTTTAGAAATCAAATCATAAATTTCTAATAATTTTGGTTCATTTGCCATTATTTTTCGATGAATTTCCAAGCTGTTTTCATCTCCTCTGCTTGCAGGCCCAGTCTGCGCATCCTTTGGACTTAGCACTTGTAGCTTTTCGGCAGTTTCATTGATTAGAGGCAGTAAATATTTGAAATCAAGTTGGTTTTTGCCCAAAAAATCATGCATCAATGAAAACAGATGATTGCTGAAATTATTTACAAATACTGCAGCCAAATGCAATTGTTGCCTTTGTTTTTCTGAAACAAAAATGGCGCTATGTCCCATTGCATCAGCCAATACTTCTAAAATCCTTTTATTTTCTTCATTGTTGGCTTCAATAGCAATGGGTATATCTTTAAAAACCACTTCTCTTTGGGCACTGAAGGTTTGGATCGGCCAAAAAATACCGAAATTATCATGTTTATTAAGCACTTCACTTGATAAAATTCCAGAGCAATGCACAACAATGGCATTGGTATCACATTGTGCAGAAATTTCAGCCACTGCAGCATCAGAAATTGCTAAGAAAATAAGGTCGGTTTGAACCAAAGCCGTCTGCAGTGAATCTGCTAATTGAACTTTGTAAATATTAGCTAATTCACTTGCCTTCTGCGTATTTCTAGCCCATAAAGAAGTAACTTCAAAATTAGATTGTAAGCATGCACGTAATAAATTTTGCGCCATCTTTCCACTTCCAATAATTGTTATTTTTATCATGTATAGGTTCAAAACTATATAATTAAATGAAATCTTACTAGTTAAGTAAATTCTATTACTTAAAATATGTGTATATTTTCCTTATTTCATTAGCCTAAATTTAAATATTATTGAAGTTTAATATAGCATTTATGATAAGTAACCATGAAATAGACTTTCGCATTTTTGGAAGTGAAATGCAATGTGTAGAAATTGAATTAGACCCAAATGAAACCGTAATGGCAGAGCCTGGTTCATTTATGATGATGAATGATGGTGTTCAAATGAATACCATTTTTGGAGATGGCTCTCAACAACAAAGCGGCATTTTTGGCAAATTAATGTCGGCCGGAAAGCGCTTACTCACCGGCGAAAGCTTATTTATGACGGCTTACACCAATATGGGTTCAGGCAAAAAAACAGTAACATTTGCCTCTCCATATCCAGGAAAAATCATTCCCATAGATCTTAGCAAAATGGGAGGCAAAATGACTTGCCAAAAAGATTCATTTTTGTGCGCAGCCAAAGGAGTTAGTGTAGGCATAGAGTTTCAAAAGAAACTAGGCACTGGCTTATTTGGTGGAGAAGGTTTTATTATGCAAAAACTAGAAGGTGACGGAATGGCCTTTGTGCATGCAGGCGGGCATGTTGAGGAAAGAGAATTAATGCCTGGCGAAATATTAAAAGTAGATACAGGTTGTATTGTTGCCTTTACCAAAGAAATTGATTATGATATTCAATTTGTAGGTGGGATTAAAAACACCTTGTTTGGTGGTGAAGGTGTTTTCTTTGCAACACTAAGAGGGCCAGGAAAAGTATGGATTCAATCTTTACCAATTAGCAGGTTGGCTGGTAGAATATTGCAATATGGCAGCGTTGGCGGCAGACGTGAAGAAGGCGGAATATTAGGCGGATTAGGAAATATTTTGGATGGCGATGGGTATTAAAAAAATTGACGTCCATGCGCATATTCTTCCCGAGTTTATGCCCAACCTTAAAGATAGGTATGGCTATGGAAATGAGTTTATTTATTTAGACCACTTTCAGCCAGGAAGGGCCAATATGATGAAGGCAGATGGAACTTTTTTTAGAACCATTGATGAACTTTGTTGGAACCCAGAATCCATTATTGAGCACATGGATAAACATGGGGTTGAACTAATGGCCTTATCTATTGTTCCGGTATTGTTTTATTATTGGGCAAAGCCAGAACATACACACGAGTGGGCGCAGTACTATAATAACCATGTTTCTAAAATTCAGGAAACCTACCCCACTCGTTTTGTGGGATTAGGCACCTTGCCCATGCAAGACATTACAAGAGCCTGTGAAGAATTGTCGCGTTGTAAATATGAGTTGAACCTACCTGGTGTTGAAATTGGAACACATATAGAACATAGAAATTTGGACGATCCTTATTACTACCCTTTCTATGAAACTGCAGAGAAGTTGGGCATGTGCATTTTTGTGCATCCTTGGGATATGATGGGGCAAGAAAAAATGCCTAATTACTTTTTACCTTGGTTGGTGGGAATGCCAGCCGAAACTTCTTTGGCCATTTGCAGCATGATGTTTGGTGGTATCTTTGATAAGTATCCAAAACTAAGGGTATTATTTGCCCATGGAGGCGGCTGTTTCCCTCAAACAATTGGCAGAATTAGCCATGCTTATCATGCAAGACCAGATTTATGCAATGTTCATAAGGTGGCTGATCCAAGAACCTATACCGATAAATTCTATATCGACTCTTTGGTGCACGACGACGAAACCTTTGAATTCTTATTGAAAATGTTTGGGCCAGGAAAAATCGCCATGGGTTCTGATTTTCCATTTCCATTGGGAGATTTAGAACATGGTAAGTTTATTGAGTTAATGAAAGAGCTTCCAGAGGATACTAAACTAAAATTACTAAGAACTACTGCACTAGAATGGTTGGGGATTGATGTGGGGGAATAAGGTGTTTATTTGGAAGTAACCTCAAATTAACCCAATTCATTGAAAGTATTATGAATTTGGTAATACTTTCAACCAAATTCATTAAACGTATCGTGTTTTTGGTAATACTTTCAACCAAAATCATTGAAAGTATTATGTTTTTAGTAATACTTTCAACCAAATTCATTGAACGTATCGTGTTTTTGGTGATACATTCAACCAAAATCATTGAACGTATTATGTTTTTAGTGATACTTTTAATCAAAATTATTGAACGTATCGTGTTTTTGATGATACTTTCAACCAAAATCATTGAACGTATCGTGTTTTTAGTAATACGTTCAACCAAAATCATTGAACGTATTATGTTTTTTGTTGAAGCTATAAACCTTCACTCCAAACTGCCTTTCTCTGCACACAATCGTTCAAACTTTAGCGACTTTGTTTTTTAAATTTAAAATTAAAGCATGATTATTGAAACTATAAATACATCTAAAATATCTAATTATGAATACACCAGAAAAAATTGAATGCCTAATTGTAGGTTCAGGGCCTGCAGGATATACTGCAGCTATATACGCCGCGCGTGCCGATATGAAACCAGTTATGTATGCAGGAATGCAACCTGGCGGACAACTTACCATTACTACAGATGTGGAGAATTACCCTGGATATCCTGATGGTATCATGGGGCCAGAAATGATGGAACTGTTTCGCAAACAAGCTGAACGCTTTGGAACGGATGTTCGTTATGGTATGATTACCTCGGTTGACTTTAGCGGCAAACCTCCCTTTAAATTGATTGCAGATGAAAATCATGAAATTTTGGCCGAGACTGTCATTATTGCAACTGGCGCAAGTGCCAAATGGTTAGGTATTCCTTCAGAAGAAAAATTAAATGGTCGTGGTGTGAGTGCCTGTGCTGTTTGTGATGGATTTTTCTTTAGAGGTAAAGACGTTGCCATTGTAGGGGCTGGTGATACAGCTTGTGAAGAAGCTTCATACCTTGCAAAAATTTGTAGCAAAGTATACATGATTGTGAGACGTGATGAGTTTAGAGCTTCTAAAGCTATGCAACATCGCGTTTTAAATACACCAAATATTGAGGTCATTTTCAACGCAGTTACAGACGAAATCCTTGGAGAAAACGCGGTGGAAGGTGCACGAATTAAAATAGGTTCAAACGGAGAAACCAGAACCATTGACGTAAAGGGATTCTTTGTTGCCATTGGCCATCAGCCTAATACAGGTATATTTAAAGATTTTTTAGATATGGATGAAACTGGATATTTGTTAACTACTCCTGGCACCACTAAAACCAATGTAGAAGGTGTATTTGCTTGTGGCGATGCCCAAGATAAAGTATACAGACAAGCTGTGACAGCTGCAGGTAGTGGTTGTATGGCTGCATTGGATGCTGAGCGCTATTTAGCCGCTAAACATTCCCCTGTTGAGGCCTAAATTATGAATTGGATCGTTCTTTCTGAAATGAGTCAATTGGATTATATTGATGAACTCAGTGCAACCAAACCAGTTTTGATATTTAAGCACAGCACACGATGCAGCATTAGTTCTACTGCTCTTTCTCGGTTTGAAAGAAACTATAATGTTGATGATGAACCCACGATGCTTGCTTACTATTTAGATTTGATAAAATTTCGCAGTATTTCAAATGAAATAGCTAGTAGGTATCACATTGAACATCAATCGCCACAAGCCTTGCTAATTAAAAATGGCAAATGCGTGCATGATAGTTCACATTTTGAAATCGATTACCAAGAAGTAATTCAATTAATGAAATAGAAAAAGGGGCCAAATGGCCCCTTTTTTATGAATTCAAATTCACTTTAATTTTAAAATAATTTGGGTTGATCCGAATCCGGCTTACCCGTTTTCTTTGATTTGTCAGAAGATTTAGGCTTATCAAATTCTTCTTCGTCTGCCAGTAACTTTTTTATCCGTTCTTCTTCCTGTTGAAACAAATCTAGGTTAACTGATATTTCTTCTGACTCAATAGATTCTTGAACCTGTTCTTCCATTTCATCTTGCGGATCTGGTGGTAGTAACTCAATTTGGTTCAAATCTGAACCACAAAACTTATTTCCAATCGCTTTCCATCCTTTTACCTCAATGGCCTCGGCTAAATTGATTTGTTCATCTTTGATTGCCTTCCCTTTGCCTGAAGAAAGTATGACTACCGGATTTTTAAAATCAGTTGCCAATAAAATATAATTGTCTTTTTCTTCAGGAATACACATAAATTTCTTGTTCATCGTAAGCGTTTCAATTAAAAATCGCTTTAGATTAAATTGTTTAGCTTTTGCATCAAAATAGACCAAAGTAATGGGTCTACTTGGCTTAAACTTGCTAATGTGCAATAATTGGTCGGCCTCAAAATGATTAGAGACATCAAAATTAGTTAGCTCATAATTACCATCTTTATAAAGGGAAATAATTTGATCAGCCCCACTAAAGTTTCCAATAAAATTTCCATGTTGATTTACATTTAGCCTGCCAATAGCTGGGTCGTACCAAATGTCTATGCCCCCTAAAGTTGAAATTCCTTTAGATTTTAGCTTTATTCCTTTTACCAAATATTTGCTTACAATATTTCCTTGTACACTTCTTCCCTTGATGGCGAGTTCTGTGAAGTCGAAATCAAAACTAAGTTTACGGGCATGGCTTAAAGGGCTTAGTGTAATGGCAACCACTTCGGCTTCTCCGCTTGGATTGGCAGTAAAGTATAGGATACGTGAGCCAGTTGAGCCTTGGGTCAAATCATATTCTTTATCTCTTGTAATTCCTGTAACAGGAAAACGCTTTGCATAACTTACTTTGGTTTTACCATCTAAATAAATCATGTTGTAGATTCTACGTTCATCATTTTTTCTAAAAACATCTACATGTAAGATATCCTTACCCATAAAGGCTTTATCTTGTACTTTACTCACCACCATGGTACCATCTTTTCTAAACACAATGATGTCATCAATATCTGAGCATTCTGTAACAAAATCATCCTTTTTCAATCCAAAACCAACAAAACCTTCTGCTTTATTTACATAAAGTTTCTGATTAGCAATGGCAACTTGTTTGGAATCGATATTATCAAAGGTTCTGATTTCTGTGCGTCTTTCTCTGCCTTTACCATATTTTTTAAGTAGATTTTCAAAATATTTAACGGCATAAACCCGCAGATTTTCAAGGTTATTTTTAACTTCCTCTAGCTGATTTTCAAGGCCACGCATAATGTCGTCTGCCTTAAAAGAATCATATTTACTAATACGTTTAATTTTAATTTCAGTTAAACGTAAAATATCATCCTCTGATAACTCTCTCCTAAATAGCTTTTTAAATTTATTCATACCTTTCCAAATGGTATCAATCACTTCTTCAAAGCTTTCACAATCTTCAATGTCTCGATAAATTCTTTTTTCGATAAATATTTTTTCGATGCTGCTATAATGCCATTGTTCTTCAAGTTCTTTTTGCTTTATCTCAAGCTCTTGTTGCAATAGCTCCTTGGTTTTTTCTGTGGAGATTTTAAGCAATTCATCCACCCCAACAAACATGGGTCGGTTGTCTACAATTATGCAAGCATTTGGAGAAATGCTTACTTCGCAATCTGTAAAAGCATACAGCGCATCTATGGTTTTATCAGGGGAAACACCCGCTGTGAGTTGAACTTCAATTTCTACCTCTTTCGCGGTATTATCAATTACCTTTTTAATTTTAATTTTTCCAGAATCATTTGCCTTTATGATTGAATCAATCAATTGATTGGTAGTTACACCAAAGGGTACATCCTTTATAAATAGGGTTTTATTGTCTTTCTCTTCTATTTTAGCCCTGACCCTAATCTTCCCTCCCTTTTTCCCTAAGTTATAATTGGTTACATCTACCAATCCTCCTGTTAGAAAATCGGGATATAAATCAAAAGGTTTTCCCTTTAGGTAATCGATGCTAGCCGTTAGTAATTCACAAAAATTATGTGGCATAACCTTAGTAGCTAAACCTACTGCTATACCTTCAACCCCTTGCGCAAGTAGCAAAGGGAACTTCATTGGCAAAGTAATGGGTTCCTTTTTTCTGCCATCATAAGAGTTTTGCCAAAAAGTAGTTTGCTTATTAAAGGCAACCTCTAATGCAAATTTAGAAAGCCTTGCTTCAATGTATCTTGGAGCAGCAGCAGAATCCCCTGTCCTATTATCCCCCCAATTTCCTTGGGTTTCTATTAATAGTTCTTTTTGACCCAAATTAACCATGGCATCTCCAATAGCAGCATCTCCATGTGGGTGATATTGCATAGTTTGCCCAATAACATTGGCCACTTTATTAAACCTTCCGTCATCCATTTCCTTCATAGAATGAAGGATTCTACGTTGCACAGGTTTAAGTCCATCTTCTATAGCTGGAACTGCCCTTTCTAAGATTACATAGGAGGCATAATCTAAAAACCAGTTTTGGTACAAGCCACTTACCTGTGTAATATGGTATTCTCCTCCAGTTGCATCCGTTTGGCCTTCAGGATTTTCATTAAATTTATTGTCTTCCATTTCACTATTTCACTCGAACACAAATTTATTTATAAATACCAAGAGACTATCCACAAATTCAAGTGGAAATTTGAAAAAATTTATAATTTTGAAAAAAACGCATGAAAACAGCCACTAATGTCGACCAATATGTTGAATCTTTAACCGAAGACCGAAGATTTGCCATTGAAAAATTAAGAGAAATTTGTAAAGCAGCCCTTCCAGATGCCCAAGAATGTATAAGCTATGGGATGATAGGATATGTGGTACCCTTTTCTAGATACCCAGATGGCTACCATTGCGATACTTCATTGCCTTTGCCTTTTGTGGGTTTAGCCTCCCAAAAAAGTCATATTGCCTTGTATCACATGGGGGTTTATGCTAAGCCAGAACTTTTAAGTTGGTTCGAAACAGAATTTCCAAAGCATTCTAAGCGCAAATTGGACATGGGTAAGAGTTGCATTCGGTTCAAAAAACCTGAAGAAATTCCTTTTGATTTTATGTCGGAGTTCCTAAAAAAAATGTCAGTTAAGGAATGGATCGAAATCTATGAGGCAAACTATAAGAAATAACTATCTCAACAAAAATCTTTTATAGGTTATTCCATAACCAGTAAAGGATCCAATGGCACCAGTTATATTTGATTTTACAGCAACTGGGGTTGAAAATGGTCCGCCATTATTTGCAGCATTTCTAAAAGAATCCCAAAATAAATACTCTTGACGACCAATTTCGGCCATGTAAATATGCACTGTATCGCCATATTTAAAAGGATTAAGCATTTGAAAAGGTCTTTTTTGGTTATTAATTCGTTCATCATCGAAAGTGTAAAACCTATCTGCAATTCCCCAGCCTGTGAAAATAGAGTCATACGCATTTAACATTGCAAATCTATAGTTATTTTGCGCTGGGCCATCAAACCATTCCATATAAAAATAGGCATTGGTGTCTTTATTTACTTTCTCGAACCAAAAACTGCTACTATCTATGCTAAGTGGCTTTGGAATAAACGTTTTTCCTCTAATTTGCCTTCCATCAGCTAAATCAATTTCCAATAAATAAGGACGTTCTGCTTTTCCTTGAAAAAACGGATTCACATAAACACCAGGTGCAATGGTATCTAATAAGTCAATAAAAGGTTGACGGTCCGAAATATTAAAAATGGTGTCTTTACCTAGGATGCTTCCTTCGGTAATAAAAACCTTGGCACCTCTAATCGAATTAAGTGATAAATCTGGCTTAAAATAGTCAACCGTTTTTGAAATTATTACATAGTTAAGTGTAGATGTAAGTTGATTAATGGAAGCTTCAACTACAATTTCTTCTGAAGAAGGGGGTAAATTTATGTCAATCTCTTTTTCGCAAGAAACAATTGCCAATATTGCAATACTCAGCAGTGCGACATGTTTAATTTTACTCATTTTTTTAAAATCTAAAGTTCCATTGAACTGAGGGTACAATTGGAAATAAATAAACCATATAAGCTTTCACTTGGTTGTTTTTAATATCAGGCAGAAAATAAATGAAATAAGGATTGGCTCTGTTATACACATTATAAATGCTGAAATTCCAACTACTTTCAAATTTCTTAGTTTGTTTAACAATATAGGTTGCGCTTAAATCCATTCTATGATAGGCAGGCAACCTAAAACTGTTCACCTTATTGTATTTATCAATAAAAATAAATGTTGGTTCAGCCGTGTTTGGGTCAACCCCAAACCTATACGCGTATCTAGAATCTGGTAAAGTTGTGGCATTACCAGTGCCGTATACAAATACAAGGCTACCACTCCATTTTTTATTAAATTGATAGCTAAGCAACAAAGACATATCGTGTGTTCTATCATATCTATAAAAATAGGGTTCGCCCATGTTTAACTCGTCAAATTGGCGGGTGGTTCTGCTCCAGGTATAACCAATCCAACCATTAAGTTTACCTGCCTTTTTGCGTATAAAAAATTCAGAGCCATAACTCAAGCCTTGGCCAAAAATCATTTCATTTTCTAAGTTTTGATTAAAAAATAAACTCGCACCTGGTTTAAACTCAATTTGGTTGTACATAGGTTTGTAGTAAAGTTCAACACTACTTTCATACATGTTTTGTTTAAAGTTTCTAAAGTATCCTAAGGCATATTGGTAGGCCAATTGTGGTTTAACCAATTTGCTACTTGGCACCCATAAATCTAGTGGAAATTGGGCGCCGCTGGTGGTGGCTAAATGCAAAAACTGATAGGTTTGTGTAAATGAGGCTTTAATTGAAGATACATCATTGATCAAGAAAGTACCACTAATTCTTGGTTCAAGCCGAGGATAAAAAGCGATGCTTTCCCCAGGTTCATATTCTATAAAATTACCGGTTGGCAACTGCGTATCATTGTCAAATTCTTCAGATTTATAGGGGCCAACCAAATTAAAGGCAACTGCCCGGAGTCCATAATTCAGGGTAATTCTGTGGTTTAATTGCCATTCATCTGAAATATAAATGGCACCTTCGTGTGCATATTGTTTATTAATAGCATCAGAGATATTGGTTGAACCTATATTTCCGCTAAGAATGCCAGGTTGAAACGTATGAAAAGTATAATTAAATCCAAATTTGACAAGGTGTTTAGGGTGCGCAAACCAAGTAAAATCTGATTTCAAATTCCAATCTTGTAAGTTGCTTCTCACCTTAAATCCGCCAACCCCAAAATTAAAGTCATTGAATAATTCGTATCTATTGAATATTACGCTGGTATTTACAAACAACTTAGGGTTAAATATATGATTCCAACGAAGGGTTCCTGTAGAATTTCCCCAACCAAAATTAAAGTTAACACTCGAGTTGACTTCACTTTGGTAGTCGAGAATGTCTCTACCAAAATAGCCGCTAACAAAAATTCGGTCCTTGTCACTTAAAATGAAATTCATTTTAAGGTTCATATCATAAAAATAATAGCTATTTCCTTTAATATTATCTGGCAAAAATGGTTTGGCTAGAATGTCAACATAAGTCCTTCTAGTTGAAACTAAAAAGCTGCTTTTGCCTTTTTCTATTGGTCCTTCGGCGCTTAAGCGGGTAGAAATAAGACCAATTCCACCACTATATTTATATTCTTGGTTATTACCTTCCCTCATGTTTACACTTAGAATAGATGATAATCTTCCGCCGTAATTTGCAGGCATTCCACCTTTAATTACCTCGATATTCTTAACGGCATCTGAATTAAACACTGAGAGAAATCCAAATAAATGCGATGGATTATAAACCACTGCTTCATCCATTAAAATCAAATTTTGATCAGGCCCGCCGCCGCGCACATAAAATCCAGTGCTTGCCTCGCCTCCACTTTTAATGCCGGGCAACAATGTAATGGCTTTTAACACATCTGATTCACCAAAAATTACAGGCATGGATTTAATCTTTTCGCCACTGAGTTCCATTCGACTCATTTCTGTGCTTCTAATATTTTTATCTTGTCTATCGGCGTTTATTACAACCTCATTTACTTCAAAATTTCTAGGTGAAATTGCGATATTAAGCTGCTGATTCTTATTAGCATTTAGGGATATAATTTTGTTTTTATAGCCCACATATGATACCAAAACTTGTTTAGTATCATTAGGTAAGGCTAATGAAAAGTAGCCATATGCGTTGGTAACAGTTCCAATGGAAGTATTAGGTAATCTTATGGCAGCACCAATAAGTGTTTCGCCGGTGGTGCTATCTTTTACATATCCCGAAATGGAAAATGTTTGTCCAAAGCCCTGGAAAACAAAAGAAAAAACAAAAAAGAGTAAGTAAGTAAAACGATGCATATCAGTTCCTAACAAAGTAAAGGAACGGATTGTTTAAAACCATAATATACAGAAAAAATTAATGGTCGGCAGTCTTACTCTTGCTAAACAAGCTTTTCAATTTAACGGCAGGTACCCAAATTTTGGAAAGTGCATATTTAATTGGATGTTGTTTTTTCTCTACATGCCAAACGGTAGTTCTAGCAGATTCCATGTGCTGTTTATGAGGCGTATAGGCGTATGCCGCAATGGATGTTCTGTATTTTCCTTCTGGAAAATTGATAGGATCATAGCCATGCAAAGTATAAGAGCGACAATGCATAATTGCTAATCTATTAAAAGGAACATCTACTTCTGTCTTCTCACCTGTTCTGCCATCTTCTAGTCGCAATTCGCCGCCATGTTCTTTCTTCCAATCTTTATTGATATAAATTAACAGGTTTAAATTTCTATACCAATCATCATGCAAAGGATGGTAGTTAAAATCGGCATGCATATCTAAAAAACTGCCTTTTCTGCCTTGGTGAATGCCTCCGCCATAGAACGTTGGGTCAATAAAAATTTCTTCATTGGTAATATAGCAAATCAATTCTTTGAACCTTTCGCTTATGAGATCTTCATGAAGTTCTTTGAACAATCCGCCAAGTTCATGGTATTTGCTTTTTTCAAACTTATTCTTGGCAAATACATAATCAGCACTTGGGGTATCAATTTCGGGTATGGAATAATAAAGTTGCGTAAGTTTTTCTTCCTCGCACAATCCATCAATTCCAATATGAGGAAAAGGTTTAGCTTCTAAGAATTGTTTGCGAAATGCATCTTTGTTGGCTTCTAGATAATCAAAACGAATCATGGTTTTAGATATTAATCGATTGCAATTTGAGGTAGAAACAACATATTTCAAATGATTAATCTCATGAAATTTAATGCATTTTCTAAGTTTAACTCAGGATGTAAAGAAAGTTTAACGTTTACTGATTTTATTATGGGTAATGGCTCTTTGCCTATCACATTTGAACCTATCAATTTCAGGATTTCTTTTTTTACTATGTTTTTGGCTCACTCCTGAGTTTACGCGTTTACGCCAGCGGTTAAAGCTTGCTCTTTTAAGGTTAAGACGCATTGTCTTAATAACCTCAGATTCCTTGAGCCCAAACTGAGCCAAAATAGCCTCAAAGGGGGTTCTATCCTCCCAAGCCATTTCAATTACGCGGTCGGTATCAGTTTCATTTAGATTAGCTAACATCATACATATAACTTCTTTTGAGCCAAAATGGTTTAACTTTAAATAAAATAATATGTGGAATGGTTTTTTTAGATATTTTCGAGGGTATATTATGAAGCATTTTTGTTTTTTATTTATACTGCTCGGCTTTTCTAGTATTCAAGTTCAGGCCCAAGAAAAAATTGATAGTTTGCGGGCAAGCTTACAATTGGCTCAAAGTAATTTAGAACAAATAGACTTGCAAAACAAACTTGCCATTGAATTAAAAACTATTAATCTCCTTGAGGCATTTCAATTAAGTTTTAAATCTTTAAAAGCGGCTTCTGAAATAGGCTATTCAAAAGGTGCTGGAATCGCACAGAGTAATTTAGGTCTATTTTATTATTTAAAAAACAACATTGATAGTGCTACCTTTTTCAACAAAAAGGCTGTTAATCAACTAGCAAATACAGGAGATAGTGTCGAAATTAGTAGAAATTATAATCGATTGGGTGTTGATTATTATGTGGCTGGAAACACAAAAGAAGCAGCAAAAAACTATTTATTAGCTATTACTTGGAGCAACAATTCGAGATTAAAAGCTAATGCCTACAATAACTTAGGTATGATTAGTAAGCATAATGGAGACCATTCTCAAGCTATTTTTTATCATTCTCAAGCCTTAACATTATATGAATTAATTGATGATAAGCTTTTTCAATCTAGAACCTATAGTAATTTGGGTGGCTGTTTTTTGATGCGGAAAAATTTCCAATCAGCTGAAGAAAATTATCAAATCGCAGTAAAAATTGGCAAAGAAATTAGCAATACAGAGTGCATTGCCCAAGCAGAAAATGGACTTGGCGTTATTGCTCTTAAAAAAGGAGAAACTAGCCTAGCCCTTCAATTTTTTGAATCATCCTTAAATTTGTATAAGCAATTAAATTTAAACAAGGAATATGCCCAACAAATGGTTAACCTTGGAGATGTATATACCTTAAAAACTAATTATTCAAAGGCAATACTTTATTATAGTAATTCTATTCAAATTTTTGAGCAAATAGATGATAAGCAAAGTTTATCAGCTGTTTATAACAACCTTGGAAATCTATATAACAAGAAGAAGCAAAATAAGCTCGCAATAGAAAATTTCGAGAAAGCAATTGCCTTGGCTAAATTCTCAAATGAGCAGAATTTCAAAGTCATCATCGCTAAAAATTTAAGTAGTATTTATGAAGAAATGGGCAATTCTGAAAAAGCTTTGGCCTACAGAAAACTTTATGATACCTACAAAGAGGATGTTATTAATGTTGCAGAAAATATAAAGTATTTAGAAATTGATAAAACCTTAGAAGTATCAAAAAAAGACAAGCAATTGGCTCAAAAAAACGAAGAGTTAAGCGCCTTAGAAAGCAATAGGATTTGGCTTATAATGCTTTTGGCTCTAAGTTTACTTATTGCTTTAATTTTTTACGGTTTGAACCAAAAGAGAATTAAAAAGCAAGTTGATTTGGAGCAAAATATTGTGTCGATTTCGAAACAAATTGCCTCTCTTAAAACTGAAAACAGTTCATTAAAAGACCAACTTATTTTAACAGAAAATGAACTTGCCAATTTAAATACTAAGTACAGCGGCAATAAAGAAAAATTGCCGGAAAGCTTTACTAGTTTATCTAAAAGAGAATACGAAGTATTATTGTTTATTGCAGAAGGCTTAACTGATAAAGAAATTTGCGAAAAAATATTTGTAAGTATAAACACCGTTAGAACCCATACACGCAGAATTTACGACAAACTACTTGTTAACAACAGATTGGAAGCGGTGGCGATGTTAAACAAATACCAATTGGCAGGCGAATAAATTCCGCCAATTGAATACATTTGTTTAAGTTAATACACTATGAAACGCATACTTAGTTTTTTGTTTTTTCTTTTTTTGAATCAGTTTTCTTATGCTCAACTGACCCCTCCTAAAACGGAAGGTCTTTTTGGTGGATCTATTTTAGAAATGACTGGTTATGCTCAATCTTTAGATACTACGCTTCTAATTGTATCAACCGAAAGCCCAAATTCTGTTTTTAAAGCAACTATCAAAACTACTTCAACTGCGCTTATTATAGATAGTTTTGTGGTTGTGCCTTCCCTATCTTCAATAAAAGGTTTTGGATCAAACCTTACTCATTTGGCTTTCGACCCCTTAAATAAATTTTTGTTTTTTGGACATACTAGCGGCTTATATTATACCACAGAAAACGCGAGCACGGCAACCTTAGTAGAAAATTTCGGAGTTCAACAATTGCTTTTAAAGGATTCCATTTTACTATATATTCAAAATGGAAAATTAAATTTTAAAATAATAAGGCTTGGTAGCATACAAAATTCTGGATTACTAGGCATAAACTTGCCTTTAGCTAATGGCGATTATGCCATTGCAGTTCATCCTAATACAAAATTTATTTATTTGCTTGTAAAAGGGAATGTGCCTAGTTTGTATAAGTCATCCGCACCTATTAGCAATTTAAACGCCGCTACCGTTTTCAATCAAATTTCAATTGTTGGTGCATGGCCAGGTGTTAATTGGGAAGGACTGGGAATTGCGCCAGATGGGAGGATTTTTATTGGCGGTTCAGACAATGGTGGCAAGAAAATTTTATATTCAGACAATGAAATTGTTTGGAATTATATCATTACAACAATTCCAGGAAGAGCTGTAAGGAAAATAACTTTTGCAGGCAATGCTACCGCCTATAAAGTTTTTTTTGGCACAGCTGTTTCAAACAACAAGGGCCTAAATTGGCAACAACTAGGCAGTTTGTTTCAAGAAACTCACCCCAATGATGGAAATGTATTTGTTTCGCCTGTTGCCTCAAATTGTATTTTTATGAATACCGACGCTGGCTTGGGCGCTTCTTTAAATGGTGGCGATTCAATTTTTGATATTAATAATGGAATTGAAGCACTCCAAATTAATGGTTTGGATATGAATATCCAGAAATCTGGTGCTTGGATTGCGTCAAAAGCTGGACTAAGAAAGGTGAGTAATTACCAATCTACTTTAAAAAAGTGGTCGCGTGCCATGTTTCCAAATGGAGATGGTTCACCTTATTATAGCGTATCTATGGTTAACAATGATACAAACAGAGTTTATGCCGGAAATACACGCATTTATAAAACCAATGATGGCGGTAAAACTTGGGCAATGGTATTTACTCCAGAAGTACCGCCTTTCAATTTCCCTTCATTTAACATTAAAGTTAGTAAAATTGCTGTTTGCCCATTTGATACCAATCTCATAATGGCTGCTTATAGCGCAGAAGGTCCTATTAAAGGTGGACTTTTCTACACTTTAAATGCCGGAAATTCTTGGTCGCAATTGCGGATAGAAACCACCAGCACTGGGCAAGATATTAATGTAAATGATATTTCCATTGTTAAAGAAACAACTGATACAATTGCCTATATCGCTTTAAACTTTAATGGAGCAAGTTCAATTTTTAAGGGAGTTTTTAGATTAACCAAACGAGGAAGTAACTGGTTAGTAAATCCCAATATGAATGCCGTAAATACAAATCCAGGCACTGATTTTTTGGCGCAAATAGAAGATCTAGAATTGAACCTAAATGCAGATACTTTGTTTGGGGCAGGAATCGATTATGCAACAGGAATTCCATTGAACCAAATTTACGTTAAAGACATAAACGGTAGCAATAAATGGTCGCGTTTAAAAATGAGTGGATTTCCATCTTTGGCTTCAAACAAAATAAAAGTTGCGTTAGGAAAAGACACCTTATATGCAGCGGTTAACGCTGAATTACTTGCTTATCCCATTAAGGATAGCATTTGGTTTAGGGCGTATCAATATCCAGTTGGGTCGAGCATAAACTTTTTATATTATGATGATTTATTAGCTGGAACAGGCGTTGGCCTATATGGGCATTTAGGTTCGCCTACAACTTGCCGACCCGTTTTTAATGATTATAACCCAACTATTTGCTTCAATGAATTTATTCGTCTACCCGACTCATCAGAAACCAATACAGCTGGCAGGTATCAATTCCTGTATAAAAACAAGAATGGTTGTGATAGCATTGTTACCATAACACTTACTGTGAATAGGCCTGATGTTTCGATTTCTGTTAAAAAAGATACTTTGGTTGCAGTAGACTCAAGTGCAAATCAATACCAATGGCTTGATTGTAACCAATCTTTTGCAATAATTCCAGGTGAAACCAACCGAAACTTTATTCCAAGTAAATCTGGTAGATATGCCATAAAAATAGTAAAAGGTTTCTGCACAGACACTTCAAAATGCATAGATATTCTAGTTAACGGATTGACTATTTTAGAAAGTAACGCAATTAAAATTTACCCAAATCCTAGTAGTGACAATTTGTATATTACTGCCAATTCGCCCGAAACTCTCAATTTAGAGATTTTTGATTCTTTTGGAAGGCTCGTTTTAAATCAAAGAATTTTGCCAATAGAAAGTCCTAAAATTTCACTTACACATTTACCTTCAGGTTTATATTTTATTAGAATTAGTTCAATTGAAAGACAAAAGGAGTTATTTTATCAAACTAAACTATTGTTTTTGGGTCGACCCTAAAAATAAGATGTACTCATAATTAATGATGCATCGAGATTTAAATTAAATACTTGTTTTTCAGACTATTAAATTATAGGTAATGATAAAAAATCACTATTTATAATGACATTTAAAAATAGCTTTGAAGGTAAATTTGATCAAAATTCAATAAGTATGAAATACAGATTTACACAAATTGCGAAAGGTTTGATGGCAGGCCTTAGCATGTTTAGCACCTTTCAAATGAAGGCTCAATTAAGTGCTCCAAAAGTTGAGAATGTTTGGGGAGCAAGGGTTTTATCTATTGCAGGTTATGCAAAAACATCAGACACAACACGTCTGTACATTTCCACCGAAAGTGCTAACTCAATTTTCTATTCAGACATTTACAATCCTGCCGGAACAGGATTTAATTTTACCACATGGAAGAAGGTTTCAAGCGCAGATGCCGATAATAATTTGGGTGGCACATTCCAACAATTAGGAGTTCACAAACTTAGTGGAACCCTTTTTTGTATCAATAATAGTGGATTATATGCCTTACACCCAGACAGCAATAGTCATAAATTAGTTGATGGAAATGGAATCAATGCCTTATGTGTTAAAGATTCTATTCTCATTTATGTAACAGGAAATCAACTTATTTGGGGGAAAATAGAGGCAAATGGAAAATTTGTAAAAGATGCTTCTGCACCTAAAATTATTAGTTTGTTTGTAAACCAAATTGTAATTAATCCAATTACTAATATGGTGTATTTATTTCAAAAGTTTGGTGGCGGACCTCAAATTTCTAAAACTAATCATACCTTCAATGATTTAAAATCTACCACCATTATTAGTAATTTGGCCATGGGAGTTATCCCAAGCGGCAACCAATATTCTGGAATAGGAATAAGTCCCGCTGGCAGAATTTTCATGGCAGGTTTTAAATCCCCTGGCGCACCCGAAAAAACATTTAGGTACACAGATGATGAAATAACTTGGAACAATATCAACTTTCCAAATACCACAAATGGTGTTTCTGGTACTAATTTTAGTTTTGCTGGAAGCACTGGCTCCTATTATACTTACCACTCAGATGGATATTCTTCAAACAAAGGTTTATCATGGGTGGAATTTGGAAGTGCTGGAAAAACAACTAATCCAAATGATGGAGAGGTTTTTTGTGACCCAAATGATACCAATGTAGTATATTTTACTTCAGATTTAGGCATTGCTGTTTCAATAAATAGAGGCAGTAGTTCAACTGATTTATCAGAAGGATTAGAGGCGGTTCAAGTTCAAGACTTTGATATGACGGCAGATAAGCAAACTGCTTGGATTGCCTCAAAAGCTGGAATTAGAAAAGTTAGCAAATATAAAACAGGCCCAATTTGGACAGGTGCTTTATGGCCTAATGGCGACGGATCACCTTATTATTCTGTGGCTATGAAACCCTCAGATACAAATACAGTGTTTGCAGGTAATCTAAGGATATACAAAACAACTAACGGTGGCACAAATTGGGTTCAAAGCTTTACCCCAGAGACAAGCCCATATTTCTATCCTTCGGTTGGTACAATTGCAGCGGCAATAGAAGTAGCTTTTTTTAATGAAAACATCGTTTTTGCTGGCTTTAGCATTCAAGATTCGGCTAAAGGAGGTTTATTCTTCTCCCAAAATGCGGGCAGCAGTTGGAGCCAAATTAAATTAGAAACAAGTGCTTTGGGGCAAGATGTAGATGTAACAGACATCGCTTTTAATATTGAAGGAACAGATACAGTAGCCTATGTTACAGTGGCCTACGATTTAAGCAAACCTCAAGGCCGAAGTGTTTATAGGGTTGTAAAAAGTGGCAGTACTTGGACAGGTTCGCAAAACATGAATGGTGCAAATACTTCAACTGGAACAGTTATAGTTGCCTCACTAGAAGATGTATTGGTAAGCGTAACAAGGGATACACTGTATGTCACAGGAACTGATGCCGGCATTAATCATCCTATAACTTATTATAAAATCATTAGTGGCACCAACAAATGGACACCTATGACAACCTCTGGATATCCTTTTGTAAATGGCAAAAAAGGGAAAGCAGTGGCGCTTGGCGGCGATACAGTTTTCTGTGCTGTTGATGCTGATATTTATATGTATATCTGGGGAGCTACTTCTTGGACATTAGGATATTCTTACCCAGTTGGCACTCAAATTAACTTCCTATATTATGATGAATTATTAGCGGGTACAAGC
Organism: Bacteroidota bacterium; assembly: GCA_027487835.1. Lineage (GTDB taxonomy): Bacteria > Bacteroidota > Bacteroidia > UKL13-3 > UKL13-3 > B1. The sequence continues at coordinate 96,760 of JAIYCU010000012.1, forward strand.
ACAGGACTTTATGGACATGTTACAAAACCTTCCATTACAAAATGTTATATTAACAAGAATGTAAATGGCATTGTATGTGGAAATTCACCCTTTATTTTTAAAGGCAAATCTTACCAAAATGCTGGCGTTTATATAGATACCCTAAAAATGCAAGTTGGATGTGATACAATATATAATCTGGTAATAGTTAAACCTACTTTACAGCCAGTTCTTTCAAAAGTAGAAGCATGTTTTGGTGAACTTGTTAAATTGCCCAATGGCAATATGTTGCTAGCAGAAATTTCAAGAAAGGATACCTTTAAATTTAATGGCAGCAAAGGTTGCGATAGTATTGTAATTTTTGATTTAAACGTTACAAAATTAAATGTAAATGTGTTTGTAGGTAACACAGTTTTAGAAGCCGAAATGCCTGGTGTTTTTTACCAATGGTTGGATTGTAAAAAAGGAATGGCAATTATTAGTGGCGCCATAGACAAAAGTTACAGACCTTCCAAAAGTGGCGAATATGCTGTTCAAATAACTTATAATAATTGTGTGGATACTTCTCTATGTTACATTTATAATACAGTGGGTTTATCCAACTCTTCCCAGATAGATTTGAAGATATATCCAAATCCAACCGAAAATAGAATTACCATAACCTGGCATTCAATTGGGAAAGTAAAAACAATCCTACTTGATATAAATGGAAAGCAATTGCTAGAAACTAGTTTTGAAAATGAAGTGAGTTTAGATTTAACACCCTTTCCTACTGGAATTTATCAACTTATATTAATAGATGATTTTGGTGCTTTCACCACTAAGAAAGTAAATAAACTTTAAGGAATAAAGAGGCTGTTTTTTAGAAACAGCCTCTTTATTTTACATTTTAATTTCAATGATTCGGTATGAACCAAATTCATAGGCCCAAATAATTTCGAGCCAAATTTGATTTAATTTATAGCTAGTCTTAAACTTAGATGGCCCAATTTTTTCAGGAATGATAGCCTGTTTAAATAGTTTAGGATTGGATTTTTCTATTGAGATTATTTTTAATAGATTCAATTTTATGGCAGTAAACATAAAAGAAGCATCATTTTCAATTTCAACATTCCAAGCGCTTTTAAAATGAAGTGTTTGAGCACTGGATATTATTTTTAAACTTGGTGAAAGGTAGGCTGCAAGTTCTGCATTCGACTTTAAATTAATGAGAGTGGATATTTCAGGAATATTTAGACTTGGTTGTACTATGTTTTGGTAATTTGGTTCAAACAGCTTAATGGCCCAAAGTTTTCCTTGTTTATTGATATCAACTGAAAAGCATTTAGCTTCATACATCCACTTTTCACCATATTCGCCAATACTAATTTTATCACTTGGCTTACCTGCTATTTTTAATACTTCAGCTTGGGTCATGCCAAAACTTAAACCATAAAAACCAGACATCATTTTTTCTTTTTGAGAAGAAAGTTGGATGGATGTAATTGGATGATTTGATTCTTTGGCATATTCAAATACAACAACCCAGCCCTCTCCCATTGGATGCGTAAAAGCTTCAATTTGATTTCCTAAATTATTGGTATCAGCTAAGTAGGGTTTACCTAATACTTTAGAAGGGATTTCTTTATTTTGCCCTATTGCAAAACCAGCTAAACTTCTTTCTAAGGCTTGGCTAAAAAGTTGGTTCGAACCAAATCCTAGGAATAAAATTAAAAGTCTAAATACCATTAATAAGTATAAAAAGAAAATACACCTCTGCCCCCATTTGCAAAGATTCCTTCGATTACTACTTGGCCCCTAACCGATTCCAATGCCTTAATTAACTCTTCAACCTTTTCATAACTTTTTCTGTTAAGACTTGTAATGATAAAACCTTCCTGAATGCCCATGCTAGCAATTCTGCCTTGTCTAATTCCGCTAATTCGGTAGCCATTTTGTATACCAAGTTTATCCTTTTCATTTTTAGCTAAAGGTTGAAAATCTGCTCCCAATATAATAGAGCTTATCGTTCCCTTTTTCATTATAGCAGTAGTGCCTTCGCCATTTAAAAGTGAGATGAAAGTTTCTTTTTCTTTGCCCTCTCTTTTATATAAAATTTTTATTTTATCTCCAGGTCTGTGGTAAGCAATTTGTTCATCAAATATTGCTTTACTATCAATTTCTTTTTCATTTGCTTTAAGGATGATATCACCACTTCTTAAACCAGCTTGGTCTGCTGGACCCTCTGCTAAAACTTGATCAACCAAAATCCCTATATTATTTGTTATGGCATATTTTTGGGCAATGGTGCCATCAATGTCTTTCACATCCATTCCGGTAAACCCCCTTTGCACCTCTTTAAACTCAATTAAATCTTTGATTATTTTCGAAACTATGTTAACTGGAATGGCAAATCCATACCCATTATAGGAACCCGTATTACTTGCAATTGCGGTGTTAATCCCAACTAATTTTCCTTCTAAATCTACCAAAGCTCCACCACTGTTTCCTGGATTAATGGCTGCATCGGTTTGAATAAAACTTTCTATTGGAAATTGATTATTTACAATATTTATATTTCTCCCTTTAGCGCTCACAATGCCAGCAGTAACTGTTGAAGTAAGGTTAAAGGGATTTCCAACAGCCAAAACCCATTCACCTACTTTTAAATAATCTGAGTTTCCAAAGGTAATTCTAGGCAATCCCTTAGCCTCAATTTTAAGCAAAGCTAAATCAGTTGAGGGGTCGATTCCAATTAATATTGCTTTATATGACTGCTTATTATTATTAGTGATAACTTCAATCACATTAGCATCTTTTACCACATGTAGGTTTGTAACAATATATCCATCCTCAGAAATAATTACGCCAGACCCAGAACTGGCTACCGGACCTCTTCTACCAAAGAAATCTGCACCATTCCAAAAATCAAAAAAAGGATCTTGGTATCGCTGATTGGTTAGTGTTTTAATAAAAACAACTGAATGCAAAGAAGCCTCTGAGGCTTTTACAAAATCTAAATTACTTGGCGCAACTCCTTTATAGTCTACAAGATTAAACTTGCTTTCATTGGGCGGAGCTGTTTGAAAAACAACTTGTTTATTAGAAATTAAGTTAATTGATAAAGCACCTGCCATGCCTCCTGCAAAGCCAAGCGCAATCATTTGCCATCTTTTCATGTTTTACAGTTATATAAAAATTATTCAATCACATTTGCCTTAAGCGTTAAAATAATTTCTGGTTGGGTAGGATCATTGGTAATTAATTTAATGGTTTTGGTATCTGGCCCTGCCATATTCACATAATTCCAACTTACTTTTAAAAAAGCCGTCTCTCCTTTTTTAATAACCTTTGTAGATAAATCAGGGGCTAAACAAGTGCAGTTTTTTATCACTCTTCTGATTACCAAATCTTGCTTTCCTTTGTTTTTTATTTCAAAAACGCCCGATGGCGAGGCAAATAATTCAATGTTGCCAAAATCTAAGGTGTTATTTTTTATAAAAACTTTCGGCGCTTCTTTGAGGGCTTTTTTATCTAGGTTACTAAAGTCTTCAATGATATTAGCAGTAATGGTGAAGATTTTCACAGGCATTGTATCATCATTGGTATAAACTTTTATTTCTTGTCTAACAGGACCAAACTCGATAGGCTTTTTAGGAAAATACCTTACTTTTAATTTGTATTCAGAATTTGGTAAAACGTTATCATAACTCTTGATGACCTGAATATTGGGTGGACTTTCAATCTTATAGAAGTAAATGCGTTTATTACCCATATTAAAAAAAGCTAATTCAAGACTATCATAACCATTATATTTTACTTGGTTGAGTTCAATTAAATTGGCTGGAACTGCAAGACTTCCATACATATATTTATATTGTTCATTTTGTTTAAGTTTGGAAGCATAAACAACTCCACGAATAGTTATATCTACTAATTCAGGCGAACCTGTGCTTAAAATTGAAAGGGTTTTCTCAAAAGGCCCTTGTCTTCCTTCTGGTTCAAAAACCGCAAATACAGAGCCTGTATCTCCAACTGCCACCTCGCTTATTGTCCAATTAGTTGAAGTGCAACCGCAAGAAGTTTTAACCTCATTTATCTTAACAGGTGCCGTTCCAGTGTTTATAAATTTGAACTCATGACGCACACTACCGCCAAGCTCACTAATATTGCCAAAATCAAATTTATCATATAAGAAAGTTACTTTTCCTTTTGGGGCTGCTCCTTTTTTGGGCTGTGCCGAAAGATTAAAACAAATTGATAAGAAAAAACTAAAGATTAATATCCGCATAATAAAATTATAATGTTAAAGTAAGACGAGGTTTAATTGGTAGAAGTTGCAAGATTATATTATTTCAAACGTATCTGCATCTTCCCAAGCAGGAAATTGCTGACGATATTGATTTAGGTCGGCTATGTTCAGACAAATATTTTCAAAACTTATTGATTTATTTGCTTCGTAAATAAGTTCTCCGGTAGGTTGGATAATACATGAATCGCCCGAATGATTTATTTGATGTACATCTTCGCCAATTCTATTCACTGCTGCCAAAAAAGATTGGTTTTCAATAGCCCTTGCAATGGTAAGTGCCTTCCAATGAGCGGCTCGTTTTTGAGGCCAATTTGCAACCAAAATTATCAAATCATAGTTAAATTCTTTTGTTCTTCGCATCCAAACAGGAAAACGCAAATCATAACAAATAAAAGGAGCAATTTTCCAACCTTTATACTGGATTAATAAATGGGCGTTTCCTTTATGATAATGCATTTGTTCTTGTCCCATTCTAAACAAATGTGCCTTATCATAAAAATAAAATTCTGAATTTGGGTTGACCCAAAAAAATCGATTATAAAACTTTGAATCTTCTTCTATCATGAAGCTTCCGCATATTGCGACATCCTTTCTCTGGGCCCATTCGGCTAGTGTATTAAGCGTCTTTTCTTGATAGTTTGCCGCAATTAAATGAGGGTTCATACTAAACCCTGTAGTAAACATTTCAGGTAAAATTATAACATCTGTAGCTTGGTTCAAACCAAAAATTAATTGTTCGAAATGCGCCAAATTTGCAGGTACATTTTCCCAAACTAAATCAGTTTGAAGTAAGGTGATATTTAAATTATTTGCTTGCATTTAAATTTGATTAAGGAGAATTTTCATGCCTTCAACCGCACCTTTTGGTATTTGAGTTACCTGGTGTTGCGTATAAATTGTAAGTGGCTTTGGATCGACTATAAAAACAGGCACTTCAGGTCTAACATATTTAATTAATCCAGCTGCAGGATATACTTGTAAGGAAGTTCCAATAATTAAAAAAACATCAGCTTGTTGACAAATCTCTGCTGCGGGTTCAATCATAGGGACTGCCTCACCAAACCAAACAATATGTGGCCTAAGCTGAGAACCTAACTCACAAGTATCGCCCATTGAAAGCATTTCACCTTCTATATCATACACTAAATTAGGGTTTTGAGTACTTCTTGATTTCATTAACTCGCCATGAAGATGCAGGATATTTGTGCTTCCCGCCTTTTCATGTAAATTATCTACATTTTGTGTAATGATGCTTACATTAAATCTATCTTCCAATGATTTTAACGCCAAATGTCCACTATTAGGACTTGCAGCTAAACAGGCTTTTCTCCTAAGATTGTAAAAATTAAGAACTAATTCAGGATTTTTTTTAAATGCCTCTGGCGTAGCAACATCCTCAACATTATGGCCCTCCCATAAGCCACCGCTATCTCTAAAGGTTTGAATTCCACTTTCTGCACTAATTCCTGCACCACTTAAAACAACCAAATGAGGCTTTACTTTGTCATTCATATGGTGTAAATTTACAAATTGATTTTTAGCCATACAAAATTAACCTGAAAAGATATTCCACATACCTACTATTGTTTTTGTTGATTTGTTTTAATTCGACAAGGATTGTTGCTATTAATCTGCCGCAAAACTTTATTGAATTTATTGAAAATAAAGGGCAATGGGAAAAGAATGTTTTATTTAAGGCAGATATTCCTATTGGGAATTTGTTTATAGAAAAAGATAGACTTACCTATTTATTTATAGATAAAGATGCAACCCATGAAATCCAGCATGGTAAGCGGATAGATAAAATTCATTTTCATTCGGTTCGGGTTAAACTTATTGGTTCAAACCAAAACCCTCAGGTATTAAGCTTTGAACCAAGCATAGCTTACTATAACTATTTTATTGGCGAGGCCGATAAACATGCCACTAATGTGCATGGATTTAAAAGGGTTGTGTTAGGCAATGTTTATCCAGGTATCGATATGGAGTTGCTTTCTATGGGAAGCAGTATAAAAATAAATTTTCTGGTTAAGCCAGGTGCCAACCCAAATCAAATTGCCATTGAATACCAAGGAGCAGACAAACTTGCCATCCAAAATGGGCAATTAAAAATTATTACCTCAATGGGGCAAATCTTAGAAGAAAGCCCAGTGAGTTTTCAAACCATAAATGGCATAGAAAAAGAAATAAAGACCAGTTATAAATTGGAAGGAAATACAATAAGGTTTTCTCTTAAAAATTATAATAAATTCTTACCACTTGCTATTGACCCAGAGGTTGTTTTTGGAACTTATATGGGTAGTTTAGCCGACAACTTTGGATTTGCAGCAAGTTATGACGGGAATGGAAATGCACTAGGCGCGGGTACGGTTTATGCGGCCAACTTTCCAATAACTACAGGTGCCTATGATGTAAGCTTTGCAAATGGAAATAGTGATAACAATGAATACGCAAGAGATGCTTTTATTGCCAAATTTAATCCAACTGGTTCGAGTTTAATTTTTGCTTCTTTTATTGGTGGTAGTGACAACGAACAGCCACATTCTGTGACTACAGTCCCCTCTTCAATAAATAATTTAAATAGTGATATTATAATTTTTGGCACAACCCATTCAAGCAATTTTCCAGTAACTGTAAATGGCCATGATAAAACCTATGCTGGTGGGTATGATATTTTTGTTTTAAAGCTCAACGCAAACGGAAACACTTTGTTGGCATCCACCTTTTTGGGTGGAATAAATGATGATGGGATTACGGGGGTTTCCAATGGCAGTTTCTCTGCTCAACCCAATAATTTACCTTACAATTATGCCGATTGGTTTAGAGGAGAAGTTATTGTTGATTTGATAGGAAATATTATCATTTCCTCTTGCACTAAATCAAGTCACCTGCAAGGAATGCCGCTTATTAACGCAGCACAGCCTATCTATGGTGGCGGCAATCAAGATGGATTATTGGTTAAATACAATAGCACTTTAAGCACCATCCTTTTTAGCACCTTTATAGGCGGAAACAATGATGAAGCGGCCTATTCTGTTTGTGTAAATAACCTCAATGAAATTGTTGTAGGTGGCGGAACCACAAGCACCAATTTAGGCTTTTCAAGTACTAGCTTTCCACCTTTAGGGGCTACCGATGGCTTTATTGGCAAGTATGGAAGCAATGGCGTACGTCAAAGGATTATTTATGCTGGTTCTACTCTTTATGACCAAGTTTTCTTTGTGGCAACTGACGACCAAAATAGAATATATTCCATGGGACAAACAGAGGGTAATATGAATCTTTCTGCTAATACATATGGGATAACAAATGGTAAGCATTTTGTTCAACAATATAATTCAGATTTAACAAATCTTATAAAAACTTCAACGTTTGGTAAATTTGGGGCAACCATGCCTACCCTTTCCCCTTCGGCATTTATGGTGGATAAATGCGGACGCGTTTATATTAGTGGCTGGGGCGGCGGCACTAACCAAAGCTATCATTTTGGATTAGATAATTTATTTGGCTTTCCTACTTCAGTTGATGCCTTTCAGAAAACAACAGATGGCTCCGATTTTTACTTAATGGTTTTAGCACCCAATTTTACCAATTTATTATATGCTACTTATTATGGTGGTAGTACAAGTCAGGAGCATGTAGATGGTGGCACAAGTCATTTCGACCCAAGCGGAGTTGTTTATCAAAGCGCATGTGCAGGTTGCGGTGGATATAGTGATTTTCCTACAACGCCGACAGCTTATTCTAAAATTAATCCAAGTAAAAGAGCATTTAATCCCAGTCAAGGTGGGTGTAATTTGGGCTTGTTTAAATTTGACATGCGCACCTATTTATTACCACCAAACATGTTAGATACAGTTTTATATGTAAAAGCAGGAAGCACATTAGATTATGATTTCTATGCAACCGATGCAGGTGGTGATATGTTAACCTTGAGTGCTACAGGTGATATCCTTACCAAAGTTCCAAACCCTGCGAGTATAAGTGTTATTAGTAGTTCTCCTGGCTTATTATGGGGTAAATTAAATTGGAAATCCTTGTGTAGCGATTTAGGTTCAGACACCTTTAGATTAGAAGTAACCATTCAAGATGGCGCTTGTCCATTGCCCAATGAGAAAAAGGCTAGTATAAAAATTATTCTGTATACAGATACCCTTTCACCTCCTTTTCCGCAATGTCTAAAGGCCATTAATGATTCTAATTTAGTATTAGATTGGGCACTTCCAAACCCACAAACCGACTTTGGGAAATACATCCTATTGCGTTCTATTGATGGAGCAGAAATGAAAGTTTATGACTCAATTTTTAATCCTTTTTTGCAGAATTATACCGACTTAAATGCACCAAATAATTTTGAAAAAAACTATTGTTTCCAATTATTAACGCTTAACACTTGCGACATAGCTGGAGATAGTTCTAGAAAAATTTGTTCTAAAGTGGTGGTTGATTCTTCTACGCAAGTTTATTTTTTAAATTTAGAAACAGAAATCATTAGACTTAATGCCTTTGACACCCTGTTTAAACAAGTAAATATTCAATCACTTGAGCCTTTAGACTCGGTTTTTTTGAAATTGAGTGGTAAATTTATTGATAACAAGGAAGGGGTTATTTCAACCAGCAATAACTTAGGTAATGCAACAGTAATTGTTTCGTGGGTACCAGATTGTAATGATATTAATAAAGATACCTTAGAGCTTCTTTTGCAAGTAAGAGACAATACCTGCCCTATTGCCAAAACTGGGTTTAAGCGATTGCTGTTTTTGGTTGACCCTATTCCACAACCTAAATCACCACGTGTATATTGCCCTAAAGTAGTTAGCGACGATACAGTTACCATTGAATGGCCAACTTATCCTATTAACAAGTTTACCAAAGAAATTTATTTGTACCGAGAGATTAATGGTGTAAGACAAAAGATTGCAACGCTAAGCTCCCTCAATCAAATTACTTATACAGATGTATTTAAATTTGATGAAACCAAAACCACTTGCTACAGCATGAGTTCGAGCGATATTTGCGGATACCATAGTGATACAAGCACCTCGAGTTGTATTGCCTTTCAACCTATTCCAAATGAAAATTTAAAACTATATTCGGTTTCGGTTCAAAACGATAAAGAAATAAAATTAACTTGGCAGGCAGCAGCAGCAGATAGTTTTTGGCGGTACTTAATCTACAGAAAAGAAGGCAGAAATGGTTTAGGCTTTGAAAAATATGGAGAAATTAGGAGTCAAAATGACACTAGTTTTATTGACGCAAAAGTAAACGTAGACCAAACAAGCTATTGTTATAAATTGGTGAATGTAGACGTTTGTGGCAATCCAAGTATCAATGATAGGGAGGCCTGTTCGATTGTTTTAAGTGGCAATTCTATACCGTTTGTGCATGATTTAAGCTGGCTCTCTTATGATTACTGGATGGTAGGCACCCAACGATACGAATTATTTAGAACAGAACCTGGAATAAATGCCAACCAACTAATCGCTAGCATCCATTCAAAGCAATTCTATTCAAAAGACGATGCCTTAAACTATGATAATGGGTTATATCAATATAAAGTAATTGCCTTTGAAAACCCTAATGGCGATGCCCAAATAAGTGAGTCGAATACAATTGAATTATTACAATTACCAATAGTTTATGCACCAAATGCATATACAGAAAATGGCGATGGCTTAAACGACAATTTTCAAACGGTTCCAGTATTTGTAAAAGATTACCACATACAAATTTTTAACCGTTGGGGTGAAAAGATATTTGAAACAAAAGATAAATATAAATTCTTTGACAGCAGGTTTAAGGAAAAAGAATCACAAGGAGATGTATACTTCTACCTTATTAATTATACCGGTTGGAACAATTTAGTTTATACAAAAAAGGGGAACTTTACAATTCTGCGCTAAGCTTGAAATTTCTCTCTTAACTTGATTCGTGTTAAATGCCTTTTTGTATCTAATGAAAAGTCGTTATCCATTACCCATTGGTAATAACTAGCTTCAGATTTAAGTACTTGTAAAACAGGTTTTCCTTTATGTTTACCAAAGTTAAATACTTCAATTCCTTTGTCATTAAAAACCATCCTACCCGCTAGGTCTACATTATTATTCTGACCAGAAAACTGGTGTAGGAATTCTATATTATTTTGTAGTTGCGGGTACTTTTGAACTTGAGATTTAAGCACTTCCCAAGTGGCTCTTGTATCAGCTTCAGCACTATGGGCATTCTCTAGTTCTTGGTCGCAATAAAATCTATACGCAGCTTTTAAATTGCGAGGTTCCAATACATGGAAAATCCTTTGAGCATCTACAAATTTCCTGTTTTCTGGATCAAACTCAACCCCTGCCCTAAGAAATTCCTCCACCAACATTGGGAAATCGAATTTATTAGAATTGAATCCGCCAAAATCACAACCCTGCATAAATATAGCGAGTTCTTTGGCAAGACTTGCAAAGGTTGGCATATTTACAACATCAGCATCACTAATGCCGTGGATAGCTGTAACCTCAGCTGGAATTGGAATTTGAGGATTAATTCGCTGAACCTTAACTTCTTCTTCTCCTGATGGAAAAATTTTTATACAAGCAATTTCTACAATTCTATCTTTTGAAATGCTAACTCCTGTTGTTTCTAAATCAAAAATAATTAGGGGTCTAGTGAGGTTAATTACTGGCATGCTTAAAATTCCTCTTTATCTGAACCTGTAGATTCTACATCCGACTCACCCTCTTCACCATTATCAAATAAACCAAATTCATCGGCTTCATCATCTGATATTTCTCCAGGAATTTCTTCTGATCGATTAAGATAGTTCTTAGTTATCTCATCAAATTCATTGTCGTCTACCAATCCAAACTTTTGAACTTTGTCATATTGTTTAGGTGCAGGCCCAACGCTTTTAACCAAATTCGGGTATTTGGTTTTAGGATTTTCAGTTACAGAAATGTTGGTTAGTTCAATTAAAAGCGTCCAACATTCAATAAAGTCATATACATATAATATCTTTTGATGAGGATCTGCAATATACTGACTCATTTTGGCTTTGGACATAATTGGAAGTGGATTCTCTGAATCCTCGGTCATATCTTCCAAAGTGATTTCCTGTCCTTTTTTCCAGCTATCAGTGCTCATGTAAAAAGATGCGAGTTGTTTTTCATCAAACCCAATTGAAGCTAAAATGGCTTTGTGAAAATCTAAAAAAGTTTGGGTTGATTTAATTTCAATCACCCGATAAATGTCTTCGTATTCTTCGAACGATACTTTGAATTTATATACTGCCATGACGATGTTTTTCAGACTCGCGAATTTCTGCTATTTTTTGTATTGAGCAAGAAATAAATCACAACCCTGAAAATATCTTAATAGATTGAAAAATAGGCGTATGCAGCAAAAACCATCCAAATCAGGCCTTTTAACCAAAAAAAACAAAGCCCAATTGGCCAATTTCCTTTAGTTTTTCCGGTTTGAACCAATGCTTATTTTAGTGTAGTACATACCCTTTTAATTTACTCATTTTCTATTAGGATAATTATTATTTAGTCCAAACTATTTAAGTATTCTATAAACTGGGTTCAAAATAAATGAGAAATCAAAAATTAAAATAATTCATATTGGGTTGTACATTTGAGGCACAGAATAGACTATCGCTGCAATTAAACATTGTGGAGGAAAGTCCGGGCAACTTAAGCAGCATACTTCCTAACGGGAAGGTCTTTGAGGTAAAAACAAGGAACAGAAAGTGCCACAGAAAACAAACTACCAAAATGGCAACATTTTGGAAAAGGTGAAAAGGCGGGGTAAGAGCCCACCGGGTGTTTAGCAATAAACATTGCATGGTAAACCTTATGCGTTGCAAGGCCAAATAGGCAGTAATTCCTTGCAAAAGGAGATGTTCGCTTAGCATTTTGGGTCAAACCAAATTACTGTGGGTAGGCTGCTACACCTTGTTAGTGATATCAAGGGAAGATAAATGATAGTCGTCTTTTTATAAGATTACAGAACCCGGCTTATTGTTTTGTGAATAAAGGGGCCAGCAATGGCCCTTTTATTTTAATAGCCATACCCCCAATCATCTGCTCTTCTATTGCCCAAAATTTTATAATTCTTTTCTTGGATAGCTTTTTCCACCTTTCCCCTATCAAGATACAAGCTGCGTGTATGAAAACTGTACATAGCCAAACCAACATGAAAAAAAAGGCTACAAACAATCATTATTTTAAAATAGGAAATGGCTTTTGGAAATTTTGTTAAGAAAAATTGGTAAGCATAAAACGAATACCAAACTGGCAGTGGTAATAAGATATAAAATGTATGAGAAGAAGGCCCTTTAATTGAGAAAAAGAAACTCAAAAACAACATAATCCATGTGGCAACAAGAATCCATTTTAGCCAAACAAATCGCTGTTCTGATTTCAGGAAGAAGAAAGAATATACAAAAAGTGCAATTTGCGCAAAGCCAGTTAGGAGTAATGTAAAGGCAAATGGCGACATCCATAATTGATCCTTTAAAACAAGCAATCTTTCTTCTGTTCCTCCACCTAGCATGTATGGAATTTCATAAGAAGCGAATGAAAGAAAACGCATTAATATGGTGATGAAATTTTCTATATTTTTCCAATTTATCACAACATTAGAACTTACACTTTTAACGGTATCATCAGGGTGAAGTAAGGTTGGTATTAAGGTGCTCGCTCCAATTAATAAACCTATTATATACCATGTAATTGGGGCAATAACTTTTTGCTTATAAGTTAGAAAGTACATCAAAAAAGAAAAACCTGCAAAAGGAACTAAAAGTACATAGGAAAGATGCAATTGCATAATACATGTGGTGCTAATCCCTAAAATTAGCGCAGCTAACCAGCTTTTAAAATATTGGAGAGAAAAGGCAGGTATTAGTTCTAGAAAGGCTACAAAAAATGGGATTGAAAACAAGAGTGCATACGATGGATTGCAAATACGGGTGGTATAATTTAGGGTCCAAGGCAAGGTAAACACTAATAAGTATAGCCAATTTTTAGGTAATTTAGGTGATAATTTATAACCATATTCTACAAGAAGTAATATTGAAAAAAATGACAGTATATTTAACAAAACAAAAGGAGCCTCTGGTTTAGCCCATACAAATAATGGAAGTCCAACCAAAATAGATTGTAATGCACCTGGAATTTGTGTTTGTGTGTAAACAACATCTGGCCCATAAGCAGGCCAAATGCCAGTTGTATACCATTTTAAACCCAATAAATAGATTTGTAATTCATCTGGAAACCAAAATTCTGATGTAATTCCAAATAGCAACCTAAAGGCAAAAATAAAAAGTAAGAGGATAAAAACTTTTTGTTTGGGCATATTCAAAAATATTAGGTTTAAACTTATTGCCCTTCCTTTCATATCAACATATGTTTAAAAGTAGTTTAATGTAATTTGTGATAATTTAAAGTTTCTTCACGTTAAGCAAAAAAGCTAACTTAATTATGGCAAAAAAAATTGCGCGAAAGGTGGTTAATACTGCCTCCAAAAAGAAGCTAAATCAGCGAAAAATATTCGTATTAGATACCTCTGTTATTTTATATGACAATCAATCTATCAAAAACTTTGAGGAACACGATGTAGCGATTCCAATTACAGTTTTAGAAGAATTAGACAATTTTAAAAAGGGGAACGATACGATCAACTTTGAAGCGAGGCAGTTTATTAGGTTCATTGATAAACTATCTGAAGAACACACCCTTACCAATTGGATTCCTATTAACGGTGCAAATAAAGGCAGTTTTAAAGTAATAATGAATGAGAAAGTGAAGGTAGATGCTCAAGTTGTGTTTGGGGAAAGAAAACCTGATCATAGAATTTTAAACGCTGCCATTCATTTAAAAGAGACATTTCCAACTAGACCAATTATTTTAGTTACTAAGGATGTCAATTTAAGACTTAAAGCAAAATCGCTAAACTTACAAGCTGAGGATTATGAGACTGGTAAAATAAAAAATATAGATAGCTTAAGAACTGGCAGCACAACCATAAATAAAGTTAAAGCAACAATTATTGATGAGATATATGTACGCGGATTTGTTGCCGCCTCCTTAGTAATTAAAGCTAAAGCCATTGCGAATCATTATTATATTTTAAAAAATGCAAATAATGCAATTCTAACTTGGTATAATAAAGAAACAGATTGTTTGGAAAGGGTTCAAAAAACGGCTGCCTATGGCATTAAACCCCGTAATGCAGAACAGGCGTTTGCAATGCATGCAGTCATGAATCCAGCCATCAAACTAGTTAGTATTCAAGGCGTGGCAGGAACTGGTAAAACCTTGTTGGCATTAGCTGCTGCTTTAGCACAAAAACAAGCATTTACACAAATTTATTTGGCCCGACCTATAATTCCATTGAGTAATAAAGACATTGGATTCTTACCAGGAGACATGAAGTCAAAGGTTAATCCATACATGGAGCCATTATGGGATAATTTAAAACTTATACAAAATCAATGGAAAGAAACTGATAAAGAATATCAAAAAATCACTGAAATGATTCAGCAAGAAAAACTGCTTGTGACACCATTAGCCTATATAAGAGGCCGAAGTTTGTCTAATATCATTTTTATTATTGATGAGGCCCAAAACTTAACACCTTTGGAAGTAAAAACTATTATTACACGAGCTGGTGAAGGTTCAAAAATAATTTTCACTGGGGATATTTTTCAAATTGATACCCCCTATCTAGATTCTCAATCCAACGGACTAAGCTATCTTATCGACAGGGTTAAGGATAATCCTCTATATGCCCATATAACCTTAGATAAAGGTGAGCGATCAGCATTAGCAAATCTTGCAAATACCTTACTTTAAAGTGGTAAACACGTAAAACTTTATTGGCTAAATCTTTATGCAGTCAAACAATTCAATTAATCAAAGTGAACGTCAATTTTTAGAAGGCCCAAGGTCAAGATTACAAGAGTTATTTTTCTTGTTTAAAGTATGCCGAGAATTTATTAAAGGGTTTAGAGCTCTTCATTTTTTAGGTCCTTGTATAACCATTTTTGGTAGTGCTAGGTTCAAAGATGATAATATTTATTATGAACAAGCGCGAGAAATTGGTGCTAAGTTAACTGATTTAGGTTTTGCTATAATGACAGGAGGTGGCCCTGGAATAATGGAAGCTGCCAATAGAGGTGCATTTGAAAACAATGGGATTAGCATTGGTTGTAATATAGAATTGCCCCATGAGCAAAAGGGGAATCCCTATTTACATAAATGGGTAAATTTCAGGTATTTCTTTGTTAGAAAAACGTTGTTAATTAAATACTCTTACGGCTTTGTAATAATGCCTGGTGGATGGGGAACAATGGATGAGATGTTTGAAGCGCTCACCTTAATTCAAACCGGAAAAATAAAGGAGTTTCCGGTTGTACTTATTGGAAAAGAATATTGGAAAAACTTAATTGAGCTTACTGTTGATATGATTAATTATAAAACAGTGTCTGCCACAGAAATTAAAGAATATCTTTTAATTACAGACAGTGTAGAGGAAGCAATTAAACACATAGAAAAATTCGCAATTGAGAAGTTCAAACTTAAAAAAAGCAACATTATCAAGCCTAAAGCAATATTAGGAGAACGCTGAATATAGGAACTTATCCCAATTCTTTATTCCCATTTAAGGGTATTGATAAGTTGGAGCATATCTTCTTTAAGATATTTGAGTACAGGAGCAATTGAATCTTGATTGGTTTTAACGTTAAAGTACAATGAGCCTCTTAAGAAATGGTGGGTACTGTCTGTTACATAAAACTGCGCATTAGTAGCAGTGCTGCCATCTAATTCATAGAAAATTCCATGAAATTGCTTTGTATGGATAAAATTTTCTACGATTTGGTCGGCACGATTTACATGTTTAAAAACCATTTGCCTAGAATCATTCAGCATTTTAAATAGTTCTTCACGATTTTTGATGGATTTGTAACTTAGGTGAAGCGTCGCACCAAATGGTAAATATTCAATATTATACCAGCATTCTTCTGCATTTGGGTAGGCATTAGGAACCACACTTACATAATCGGGTTGCTCAAAACTATAGTTGCATTGATTTAAAACAAATCGTTGTTGATTTCTGGCTGGATATTCTATTCGCTGAAAGCCACGTTCCTTAGGCGTAATTAGGTTTTCATCAGCACCGCAGGCAAACAACAAAAGCATAAAGGAAAGCAACAATAAATTTTTCATGTAATTATCTTAGTTTGGATCAACCGAAACCTTTACTCTTTTAATCTTCCTAGCATCCACAGATTCTATCTTAAAGGTAAACTTAGCATATTTAAGTTCTTGACCTAAACGCGGTAAATCTCTATTTATTTCAAGCAGCAACCCACCCAGTGTTTCGGCTTCGTTTCTAACATCCTCAAAAATTGCAGTATCAACTTCCATGTATCGGCAAACATCATTAATGAGCATTTTAGCTTCAAAAACAAATGTATTTTGATTAATGCGTGTAAATACATGTTCGTCTTCATCAAACTCATCTTGAATTTCGCCAAAAACTTCTTCTACAATATCCTCCATACTCACAAGCCCACTGGTTCCCCCAAACTCATCTACCACAATAGCCAGGTGCATTCTTTTTATTTGAAACTCCTTTAATAAGTCGTCAATTTTCTTACTCTCAGGTACAAAAAACGCAGGTCGAAGTAGTTTTCTCCACTCAAACTGATCTCCCTCATCCATATGGGTAAGCAAATCTTTAGTAAATAAAACGCCCTTAATTTGATCGAGGTTATTATCGTATACAGGAATCCTTGAATAACCAGACTCAACAATATGGCGCATTAACTCTTTAAAATTCAGATTATAATCAGCACCAACTATGTCTGGTCTTTGCTGCATAATTTGCTTCACATTGGTATTACCAAAATTAACTACACTTTTTAAGATGCTTTTTTCTTGTTTTGGGGTATCCTTTTCAGAAGTAATATCAATGGCATGGGTAAGTTCATCGGCCGAAAATATATGCCCTTTTCGCGTGATGCGCTTATCAATAATGCTAGTTGAATGTTCTAGAATACTCACTAATGGCCTAATCACAAAATAGGTTCTATATAGCGGTAAGGCTAACAATGCAGCCACTTTTACATTATGTTTAAAAGAATAAATTTTAGGAATAACTTCCCCAAATAAAACCAACATAAAAGTTACCGATACTAATTCTAAAGCAATACCTAGCCATGGATAGGCTACAAAATCAAAAATGGTATGAAACATGGCACTTGTAACCATAACCACTGCGATATTTACAAAGGTATTTGCAATTAAAATTATAGCTAATAGCTTTTTAGGATTTCGAGTTAAAAAATTTATTGCCTTAGATTTTGATCCAGGGGTTTCTTGCAATTCCTCTAATTGCGCAGCGTTTAAAGAAAATAATGCATTTTCTGAACCTGAGAAACAAGCAGAGCAAAAAATTAAAAAGACAATGGCAGCTAATGAGAATAATATTGAAAGTGTGTCAGAAGAGGTAAATTCTGGATTTAGTATTTGTAATAGCGTACTAAGTGGAGGCTCGCCCATGTTTTGGTATAAAATAATATTATGCAAAGTTAAGTTTTGCAAGCATTTAACAAAATCTATGAATTTGAAATCAGCGTTTTATCAGATTCAGCCTCTTTTGGAAGGTGGAGAAATTGAACATTAATCGCTTTTATTTTCTTGCGCTGAACTTCTGCTCCGCTTTTGTCTTTAAGGGTTTCTGTTCTAATGCGACCTTCTACATAAACCTGACTTCCTTTCCTGAGATATCCTTTTAAATTTAATTGCTCTAAATTTTTTGCAAGTTGATCCCAAGCTTCTATGGCATGCCATTCGGTTTCTACTTTTCTTTCGCCATTTTTATCAGTGTAATATTCATTTGTAGCTATAGAAAAATTACAAACTACCCTTGTATTATCTAGGTATCGAATGGTAGGATCTTGACCCAAATTGCCAATTAACATTACTTTATTTAATGACATATATTAAAGTATAAAGTTGATAGCTGCAGTTTTAACAATATTTTTCCTAAATTCATTGGCACTGCTTTTTTCTATTACATCCACAAAAAATACATTTCCTTTTTGTTGTGCACTTGCAGACAAAAATCTAATTTTCTCCTGCGAAGTTGACAATACCTGGTAATTAATTTTACCACTTGAAACTTGCAAAGTACTTGCTACTAGTTGGGCTTTCTTCGAAACATCTTTATTAAATAACATAGTTGGCTTTTCGCCTTCCATAAAAGAATTTTTAACATGTCCATTAAACAACAGGTGAAGATTTTGATTATGTATTTGGTAACTTGGACTGTAGGGCCCTAATTCTGTAAAAACCGGAATAGCCTGTAAGGTAGCATTTCCATTAACTTCTTGCTGAATTAGCAAATAATAATTCTCAAGTTTTTGATATGGAAGTTGTGCTTGACCCTTTTTAACTTTTTGAGGTTTAAGCTCGTAGAACGCTCCAAGTAATATAATACCAGAATTAGTAAGCTCAATCTTTTTCAAATCGAAATTTCGCTCATTTCTTGCCAATGACAATTCATTTCTATCTGCCATGATGGTCAATTCCTTTTTTAATGTAAATCCTCCTTTTTCAAAAACTTGAACCTTTATAATTGGTTTATCTGTTGCATTTTCTTGATCGCAAAATGCAAAGGCAAATACATTAGGGTTTTCTGCAACTACCAATTGTTTATTATACTTAGGATGATGGGTTAAGTTTTCCTTATTTAACTCATTAAGTTTGTAAACATGCGTATGAAAAAGCGTGGTTGTAGATTTTTTTTCTTGCCCATTATTAGTAATAAAAACAATATCTCCCTCATTTGATAGTATACAATTTTGGATTGTAAACTCCTCAGCCTTCATATCAAATTTGATTTTCCTATCTTGTACAGGTTCCATTTTATCTGATAGAACTACCATTCCAATTTCTGGGTTATGGACATTGGTGAATTTCAGGTTACTAAGTTCTGTCAGGTTTTCGCCAGGTAAAAAAAGCAATAAGGTAAATTGACTATTTGAGGCACCAAAATTCCCAGGAACCACGAAAGGAATACCTTTGTTTCTTGGGGTATTCAAAGGCACTTCAATTTCTTTAAGTTTGCCAGAGAGTTGCCCATCCTTTGAAATTTTGCCAATATAAAAGAAGTATTTTCCAATGGCTATATTACCAATACCTACAAAATAAATTAACCCATTCTGATATTTAGCAGCGGCTAAACTTACTCTTTCACCGTGATTTCCTGCACCAATATTAATTAAAACAGATTTTGTCTTTTGACTTTCGTTATCAAAAATTTCTAACATCGGAAGCCATTCTTCGAGCTGAAATCCTGATCGTTCCAATTTTAGTTGATAATTTACTTCATCTTCTTCAAAGCTGCATAAACTTTTTTCTTGCACCTGAACACTTGTTGAATTGCCAGTTAGCAATTGCAAACTTGCTATGTTTTGTGCCATAGTCAAAACAGAAAACAAACTAAAAAGTAGGATTAGAAGGTGATTGCGCATGCTCAAATTTAACTAAGAAAATTTATAAATAAACATTAACCATAAATATAATGCAAGTATTTTTCCAACAAACGAGAAACAGGAAGTTTATGCAAATCAGCTTTACTCACCCAAATTAAAGGTTGTAAATATTTAACTTCAACTTGCGGGTTTGGTTCAAACCGAATAAAAAATGCGTTTATCTTTTGATGTGTGAGAATGTGTGTTTGCTCCCAATTAGGGTTAACGTCTTGTTTAGAAATTCTAAAGCCAAGAATATGGTTTACGTCTTCAATTAATTGATCTGACGAAGGTTTTTGCGAATACTCAATCAATGGCAAATCAAATAAATTATGCCATATACCACCACTAGGTCTTTTGTAGCAAGCTAATTTTTCGGTTTGAACCAAATGAAAATAGTAAAAAAACTTCTCTTTTACCGCACTCTTTTTTAGTTTAACTGGCAAGAGATGAATTAGGTCTAACTCCCTGGCCTTACAATTTGTATGTATTGGACATTGTATACATTTAGGATTTTGAGGCAAGCAAACTAAAGCCCCAAGCTCCATAATTGCTTGATTGTGCAAAGCTGGCTGACTTTTATCTAAAAAATCAGCAGCCAAATTCTCGAATAGTTTTTTGCCCTTACCTGTATTTATAGGTTCATCTATTCCATAAAATCTTGACAATACCCTAAAAACATTCCCATCTAAAACTGCCACAGACTCATTATAAGCAAAACTTGCAATGGCAGCGGCTGTATATGAGCCAATCCCTTTTAATTTTAATAATTCCTGATATGAGTCTGGGAAATCACCATTTAAATGATCGACAATAAATTTTGCGGTAAAATGCAAATTCCTACCCCTACTATAATAACCCAATCCTTGCCATAATTTTAAAATTTGCTCTTCTGAGGCTTCAGCTAAATTTTTTAATTCAGGAAAGTTGGAAATAAATTTTTCAAAATAAGGCAAACCTTGGGCCACTCTAGTTTGTTGTAAAATTATCTCGGAAAGCCATATTTTATAAGCGTCTTTAGTATCACGCCAAGGTAAAATACGATGGTTTTCTTGGTACCAAGAAATCAGTTTTTGTTGGTTCATTTGTTAGCCATTGCAAGAAAAAATAAAGATTTTATAAAAAAAACAATATTTTTAAGTTATAATTTATACATTTGCAACCCCTTAAGGGAAAAGCAAAGAGTTCATATTCAAAATATTAAAGACCTAATAATTAAATAATAACATGACCAAAGCAGAAATTATCCAAGAAATTTCCCTCAAAACGGGTGCAGACAAGAACCAAGTACAGGAAGTTGTGGAGTCATTCTTTAAGGTAGTACGCAACAACATGACAGACGGAAAAAATGTTTATTTCCGTGGTTTCGGATCTTTTATCATTAAGAAGCGTGCTAAAAAGATTGCAAGAAATATCTCAAAAAACACTGCCATGGTTATTGATGAGCATTACATTCCATCTTTTAAACCTGCCAAAACTTTTGTAGATAAAATTAAAAAGAGTGAAGCGGTAAAAACAAATGCTTCTAAGAGAGAAGCAGAAGCGAAACAAGCACTTAAAGAAGCTTAATGCAATTCAACAAAGCACAAATCATCATTATTGCAGTATTACTATCATTGGTAGGAATTCTTGTGTACCTAAACTTCAAGAGTTCTACCAGTGATTATAAGCCTGAAATAAAAGAAATCGCAGATGCCAAGGTTTATCAATTTGATTTTGATGCCTATTTAGCGAGTGTTAAAGACTCTGTTTCTGCAGATGTTTGGGCTATCTTGAATGGCGAAATTCAAAAGGCAGACTCTGCCAATGCTCGTTTATTCGAATTATCTGACTTAGCCAGGAAATTTGATTCACTCAAATTCCCATTGATTGGTGCACATTATTTCTCCAAACTGGCAAGTAGAATTAACGATGAAAACTCTTGGTTTAATGCAGGACTTAGATATTATGAATTTGCAGCTACTTCAGAAGACACAGCCATGCAAATGTATGCTTCAAAGCAAGCAATTGTGGCTTTTGAGAAGGTAATTGCCTTAAATGAAAATAATATTGAGGCCAAAAATGCATTAGCTATTTGTTATATCCAAAATGATTTAGACATCATGAAAGGTGTTCAGCTGTTAAAGGATGTTACCAAGAGAGATTCTAACAATATCGATGCAAATTATACCTTAGGGATGTTATCTATGAGAAGTGGCCAATCAGAAAAAGCTGTTGGAAGATTCGAAACCTTAGTTAAATTGCAACCCATGAATCCTGAGTTTCACTATTATTTAGGTGAAGCTTATAATCAAATGGGTAAAAAGAAAGAGGCGCTAAAAGAATACGAAACGTTTAAAACGTTAGTACCCGATGAGGGCGCTAAAAAGAACATAGAAGTCACTATTAATAACCTTAAAAATTCTAACTAATTATGCCAAGTGGTAAGAAAAGAAAGCGTCATAAAATCGCTACACATAAGCGCAAAAAACGTTTACGTAAAAACAGACATAAGAAAAAATAATGTCGAAATAATTTAGAAAAAGAAGTGTCTTAAAGTAACACTTCTTTTTCTTTCATTTAAGTTATTCCCTTTTACCCTCCCCTCACTAGCAGCCACAGAAGCTGCCTAATATTTTATTGTCGTGAATCAAGAACTGATCATTAATTTAAACCCATCGGGAGGAATTGATATTGCTATCTTAAAAGATCGAAAACTTGTTGAATTACACCACGAAAAAGCGGATAGTAATTTTCAGGTTGGTGATATCTATTTAGGCTCTGCCGGAAAAATCATGGCAGGTCTAAATGCTGCATTTGTTGATGTTGGACATGAAAAAGATGCCTTTTTACATTATTTAGATCTAGGTCCACAATTCGATTCATTACAAAAGTTCACCAGAATCCTAAGAAGTAGTCAGCCAAAAGACTTTTCTATTACCAAGGAACACCTTGAAGCAGATATTAATAAAGGCGGCAAAATTACAGATGCCGTTAAAAGAAGTCAACAACTGCTTGTTCAAATCTCAAAAGAACCCATTTCAAACAAAGGTCCACGACTTACATCTGAATTATCCTTAGCTGGCAGGTATTTAGTTTTAATGCCATTTGATAATTCTGTTAGTATTTCAAAAAAGATTGCCAAACAGGAGGAAAGAAAAAGACTTAAAGAAGCAGTAAATGCTATTCGTCCGAGTAATTTTGGCGTTATTATTCGCACCAATGCAGAGGGCGAAAAAATTGAAGATCTTCAAAATGACTTAAAAGATTTATTGGGTAAATGGAATGAGATGTGCGAGCAATTAAAGCACGCCACTCCCCCACAGAAAGTTTTAGGAGAGAATGATAGAACCTTAACTTTGGTTAGAGATTTAGTAAACGAAAGTTTTACAGCTATTCATACCAATGATTTATTTCTGGCCAATAAAATTAAGGCTTATTTAAAAAGTAAGTCAACTGAACTTGAAAACATCGTAAAACATTATAACGGCAAACTTCCAATTTTTGAACATTTTGGAATAGATAAACAAATAAAAACCAGCTTTGGCAAAGAAGTTAATTTTCTAGGTGGTTCTTATTTAATAATAGAACATACTGAAGCACTTCATGTTATTGATGTAAATTCTGGCAACACTTCAAATAAAGGAATTAACCAAGAAGAAAATGCCTTGCGAGTTAACATGGAGGCATGCGATGAAATTGCACGCCAGTTGCGACTCAGAGATTTAGGTGGAATAATTGTCATCGATTTAATTGATTTAAAAACAGCCGGAAATAGAAAATTAGTTTATGAAAAACTAAAAGAATCAATGAAGGGTGATAGGGCAAAACATAAGATTTTGCCAATGAGTCCTTTTGGTTTGATCCAAATCACACGTCAAAGAGTTAGACCCGAAATGGCAGTTGTTACCAATGAAAAGTGTCCAACTTGCTTAGGTAGCGGTGAAATTGCTTCAAGTGTGAGTATTACAGATGATATTGAAAGCCACGTTAAGTACCTTATTGAGAATTTACATTTAAGGAAGTTTACCATTGAAGTTCATCCATTTTTGGCCGCATTTTTAAAATACGGTCTTTGGAATTCGCCAAGATTTAAGTGGTTTAGACTTTATAAACAATGGATTAAGGTAAAACCTAACCAGGCATTGCATTTGGTAAATTACCGATTTATAGATGAGCGCGGCGAAGAGGTTGTTTTATAACAATTCAACAAGAATAGCGCCTGAATAGCCCTTTAAATAAAGATAAGTAACAATTTATTTGCAATTTCTTAACTTTATTAAAATACCCAATTTCAATCTTTGCTTTCAGGAGAATGTGATTTTCCGTAGGTTTTTACATCATTCACATTCAAAATTAAAATAATAACTCACTCTTAAATTGTGAGTTACTTGGCGAAGCTTTATGAAATTAATTAACAAGAAGTTCTTATTTATTATCCCGTCGCTTATCATTTTTTTTTGGATCCTGCGTGAGTTCAAAACGGATGAGCAATTTTAACCAACTTAAAAATGATGGATTTATAAAATTAGACACTATTCAAGCCGTCTTTAAAATTTCGCCTGGTGACATTATTAAAGTTAATGTTTCAAATGTTGACATTCAAACTTTATCGATTTATACAAATTTTAACAATTCAGGTGGTGGATTGGTAAACCAATTAGGCTTCTTACAATTACCAACTTTAGGTTCATTAATGGTTAAAGGAAAAACTGAATTTGAATTGAAAAGTGAAATTGAAAAAATGTTAAAAGAACAATTAATTGCAGTAAGTCCTTTTATTGAAATTGAAGTTATCAATAAAGGTATTTCTGTTTTAGGGGAAGTTAATAGGCCGGGGAGATTAGCGTTTCAGGGTAATGGAATAACTTTCCCAGAGGCTTTAGCCTTAGCCGGAGATTTTACGAGTTTTGCAAAAAGGAATAATATCCTATTAATTAGGAAAGAAGAAAACGGACTGAAATACATGCGGTTTAATATTAATGATTCAAGTGCATTTTCAAATCAAGTATATTTTTTAAAACAAAATGATATTATTTATATCGAACCAAACGCAGCAAAGGTATTTACTGCTAGCCAAAGTCGAGCCATTTTGGGTTTCATAACAGGTTTAGTTAGTTTATTTTTAATTGTTACAACTTTAAGATAAATCATGCTAGACAATAGTAATAATCCTTTTGAAACTAATAAAACTGAAAATTTACTTGCAAGCCTAATTTACAAGTTCTTACCTTATTGGAATATTTTTGTACTTGCAATATTATTGTCGGTTGTCATATCATGGCTATACCTAAAAATGCAAACGCCAATTTATGATGCAAGCGCCCAAATATTATTAAAAGATAATAAAACTGATGGGGTAGAAACGAAATTTTTGGAAGAGATGGTTAGCATGGAGCTCAACAAAACTGTTGAAAATGAGGTTGAAATCATTAAATCAAACAGAGTATTAAATCAAGTGGTTTTAGAATTAAATCTTTATGGTTTAAATTACTTCAAAGGAAAATTTAGAGACATTCCTTCTTATAATAAGTCTTCTCTAAAAATAGAAAGCAAAACACCTGAAAATATAATTGATTTAGATTCTAAAATATTTTATAGCCATAAGAAAGGCTCTAATGATATTAAAATTAACAATAAAATATATCCTTTAGATAGTTTTATTCAAACACCCTATGGTGTTTTGAAGTTCAATTTAGAAAATAGAGATATAGAGCTAAATGAACAAGATGAACATTTTTTTCAATTGACTTCTGTTAAAACTTCAATTAAGAGACTTTTAGAGAACTTAAAAATTTCAACAAACTCTAAGCAAACAAATGTTATAAATCTTAAATTTTTTGACCAAATCCCTTCACGAGCAGAAAAAACACTAAATAGCATTATTTCAAATTACACAAAGACTGTAATAGAAAACAAAAACAGGAAAGCTAAAAATACGATTAACTTTCTATCAAATCGAATAGAATTTGTAAATAGGGATTTAATTAACTTAGATAATCAAATCCAACAAATTGAAAATGGAAATGCTGGGGTCAATATTTCTGATTTAGAAAATATATATCAAATTAGAACTAACCAATTGAATCAGGAATTGGCAGCCTTAGAGGTTAAGTTTCTAATTATAAAGCAATTAGAAAGCCAAATTAATGGAAAAACTGAAAAAATTATCAATAGTTTAGCTGTAAGTGATGTTTCAGATCCTATTTTATTAAAATCAATTTCATCTTTAACAGAACTAGTTATACTGAAAAAGGAAAATGAAGTTTTATATGGATTAAATGCACCCACCACAAAATCTATTAATGAAAAAATTTCATCCTTACAGAAAGAGGTAAGAACAAGTTTAAATGGAATTAAAACTAACCTTGAAATTAAAAAAGCTGAATTTGAAAATGAATATAATAGGCTAGTAAAAACGATGGTAGGGATCCCAGTTAAGGGACAAGTAATTTTAGAGCTGAAAAGACAACAATCTATTAAAAATAATATTTACATTTTTTTATTACAAAAACTTGAGGAATCTGAATTAGCATACGCTGCTACAGTTTCTGATGGCATTGTTT
Source organism: Bacteroidota bacterium (assembly GCA_027487835.1). Taxonomy (GTDB): domain Bacteria; phylum Bacteroidota; class Bacteroidia; order UKL13-3; family UKL13-3; genus B1. Next base: position 123,107 of record JAIYCU010000012.1, read on the forward strand.
TGGCAAATGCAGTAGCAGGGTTTCAACCCATAAAGCCTGTTTCTTCGTCTATTTATATTTTGGGAATTTTTATTGGTATTTTTAGTGTTGTAGTATTTATTTTTCTAAAAGAAGATTTAAATCCTAATGTAATGTTTAGAACCGAAATAGAAAAGAGAACCAGCACCTCAATTTTAGCAGAAATATCTTACAATACTGATGAAAATCAAATTGCAATTTTTGAAGGCAAAAAAACAGTAATAGCTGAGCAGTTTAGGGCCTTAAGAACGGATATTATGGAAAAACTTTCCTTAATTCAAGGAGGGAAAACAATACTATTTACATCATCCTTTTCTGGAGAAGGAAAAAGTTTTCTATGCGTTAACTTAGCATCAAGTTTAGCATTAACTGGGAAAAAAGTTGCAATTTTAGAACTGGATTTAAGAAAGCCAAAAGTGTTTTTACTTCTAAATATACCTAGAGAACCTGGCATAACAAACTATCTAGCTGGTAAGGCAACCATTGATGTTATTCAAAAAGATGTTATTTATTCAGAAAATCTAAAAGTTATTACTGCTGGTATTGTACCAGCAAATCCTACTGAATTAATTTTAAGTGATAAATTATCAGATTTATTAGTTGAACTTAAGGCCAAATATGATTACCTTATAATTGATTCTCCGCCCATTGGATTGGTTACAGATGCTAAAATATTAAGTAGATTTTCTGATATTTGTTTATACGTCGTAAGGTATAATTTTACGCCAAAAAACTTCCTTAGTTTGGTTCAAAAAATGAATAAAAATGAAGAGTTAGGCAACCTTAATATTATTTACAATGGCTTAAGAAAAAGAGGTTTTGGAAATTATAATTATGGATATGGGTATGGGTATGGATATAGCTATGGGGATAGTTATAAATATGGTGGAGATTACCTTGACGAACCTAAATCTAGGTTAAGCCAAAGATGGAACTTCTTTTTAAATAAAATTTGGAATAAAAAAATTTAATGAAAACTGAATGGAAATTTGATGCTTCAGGTAACTCATTAAAATTAAGTTTTAAAGAATTATTAGGAAGGTCCAATCTTTTATGGATGCTAATTAAAAGAGATTTTATCTCCTATTATAAACAAACAGTTTTAGGTCCATTATGGATTTTATTACAACCCTTATTTTCTAGTTTAGTATTCGGAATTGTCTTTGAGAAATTTGGACATTTTGGAAATAATGGAATGCCAAACACACAGTATTATTTAAGTGGATTTATTATTTGGGGATTCTTTACTGAATGCATTACCAAAACCTCTAGTCTTTTTAGAGATAATATGAATCTGTTTGGAAAGGTATATTTCCCAAGAATCATTATTCCATTAGGGATTATTGGTTCTGCATTAATTAGACTTTGCCTTCAACTAATATTGTTACTAATTATTACAGTATGGTTAAGTTTAAATGGAAATACATTTATGTGGGGATTCCATTTACTGTTTATTCCCTTAAGTATTGTAATGATGGCCATTTTAAGCTTTGGTTCAGGACTTATAGTAGCTGCATCAACTACTAGATATAGAGATTTAGCTTTCATCATAACCTTCGGACTTCAATTATTGCTTTTCTCAACAACTGTTATTTACCCTGCATCTAATCTACCAGAACCCTATAGCATTATCGTTAGTCTAAATCCAATTTCTGTATGTGTTGATTTGTTTAGAATAGGTTTTGGTGCGCCAAATACGATTAATTTTAGCGGTGTAATTAGCTGTTCTTTTTTTCTAATTCTTTTTCCAATTTTAGGTTTTACCCTCTTTCATAAAGTAGAGAAAAACTTTATAGATACAATATAATGAAAGCGCTAATTGCTGAAAATATAAGTAAAGTCTATCGCAAAGGTTCAATTGGAAGTGGAAGCTTAGCCAAAGAATTAGAATTCGGTATAAAGCGAATGTTTCAAAGCAAAAGTTCGCAGAATAATAAATTATCAGATTCAGATTTTAATAAAAGTTTGGATCAAATAAGCTTTGAAATAGAGGAAGGAGATCGAGTTGGAATTATTGGGAAAAATGGCGCTGGAAAAAGTACTTTGTTGAAAATAATTAGTAGAATTACCACACCAACACAAGGAAAAATCAGAGGGTTTGGAAGGGTTGCAAGTTTACTTGAGGTAGGAACAGGTTTTCATCCAGAATTGACAGGTTTAGAAAATATCTTTTTAAATGGTTCAATTATTGGCATGAAGAACGCCGAAATAAAAGCAAATTTGGATAGTATAATTTCATTTTCTGGCGTTCAATCCTATATTGATACGCCTGTTAAAAGATATTCATCTGGAATGTATGTTAGGTTGGCATTCTCCATTGCCGCGCATTTACAATCCGAAATTCTAATTGTGGATGAAGTTCTTGCTGTTGGAGACCTTGAGTTTCAAAAAATGTGTCTAGATAAAATGAAAGAAATTAGTCTTTCCGAAGGAAAAACTATTTTGTTTGTGAGCCATAACCTAAATTCAGTTTCAACTTTGTGCAATCAATCAATGCTATTAGAATCTGGAAAATTATTACAAATAGGTAATACTGAGAACGTAATTAATACCTACATACAAAGAAGTAGTGTTAATAAACCTTTAAGCGAAAGATTAGATAAAAAAGGAAATCAAAAAATAAAGCTACTTCAATTTAAATGGTACTCAGAAAATGAAAAAATGGTGGTTTCAGGTAAAGACACGCATTTAGAGTTAACATTATTCTCAAGCTTATCCGAAGATATTAGTGTTGAATTTTCAATTGCTATAGATCATCAAGAAGGTTTTAGAATTTCTATTTTAAATAATGCTTTAATTAGTAAAAAATGTATTATTAAAAAAGGTGAAAATAGCATAATCATTAAGATTGCCACGCTCCCACTTCCAATCGGAATTTACCCTTGCACATTTTACTTAGCTTCTAACGGGGAGATTTTCGAATGGATTAAAGATGCTTTTTATCTCGAGGTCTTAGGAGAAGCCTTCTTCCCAAATGGAAATTCTTTACCTCAAAAACAAGGTTTTGTTTATTTGCCATTTTCAATCCAAAACAATTGAAAAATAGAATTAAAAAGTTTTTAGGGTTCAGAAATAACGTTTTGAACCTAACCCATAGAATTCTTGAATTCGATTATGGACATGAAAGATCTAGAAATGAAAAGAAACCTGTCGATTTTCAAGGAAAACCATTACCCTGGTTTACCTATCCAGCCATTGATTTTTTAAATCAATTTGATTTTAAAGACCAAACAATATTTGAATATGGATGTGGCATGTCAACACTGTTCTGGATGGATAAAAATGCCCATGTTTTTGGAGTTGAAGATAACCCTATTTGGTTTCAAGAAATTTCACAATTGAGCAAAGGAAAGGCGAATATTGAATTGTTAAATGAAGTTGAATATGTTAATTCAATTAAAAATCTAAATCTACAATTTGATTTGATAGTTATTGATGGTAAATACCGCGAAGATTGTTTAAATGCAGCACTAGACTATTTAAAAGAATCCGGAATTATAATTTTAGACAATTCTGAAAGACATCCAACTTTATGCAAATCGGTAAGAGATAAAGGATATATTGAAATTGATTTTCATGGGTTTGGACCTGTTAATGATTATACATGGACTACAAGTTTGTTTTTTAAGAAATTCGTTTTAAAACCCCATAGCCATCAACCCTTAATTCCAAAAGGGGGAGGATATTAATTTAAAGTATATAGAATGAATTTTGCTCCCATCCTATTATTAGTTTACAATAGACCTTACACAACAAAAAAAATTGTAGCTAATTTGGTTAATCACCCCAACATAGGTGAAATGGAACTATTTGTTTTTTCAGATGGACCAAAATTTGAACATGATTTAGATTCCATCGAAGAGGTTCGGAAAATTATTGAAAATCTTCACGTTTGTAAGAAATTAAATAAGTACTATTCTGAAAAAAATTTGGGTTTAGCAAATTCTGTTATAAGTGGAATTAATAAAGTTTTTGAAAACAATAATAAGATTATTGTATTGGAAGACGACCTAGAGATTTCTCCATTCTTTTTAGAGTATATGAATTTTTACTTAACTTTATATGAAACAAACATAAATGTGGGTACAATTCAAGGGTTTCAATTTCCAATTAAATCAAAGAGTAAGGAACCTGTTTTCTTTGATAAATTCGTTAATTGTTGGGGATGGGGAACTTGGAAAAACCGTTGGTCAGACTTTGAGCATGATGGAGCTAAGCTACAAAGTGCGCTGAATAATAGGCACCTAACATATGAATTTGATGGACAAAATTCTTATCCATTTTCAAATTTATTGGATGATCAAATTAATGGTCTTGTAGATTCATGGGCGATACGTTGGTATGCAAGTCTATTTTTAAAAGAAACTATTCATTTGTATCCCAACAAATCATTGGTTATAAATAATGGACTTGATGGCAGTGGAACGCATGGAGAAAAAAAGTGGTTTATTCAAACAATACATGAAGAAGAATTTGAATTAACTACGCCAGAACCTAAGTTAAATTCTATAGCAAGAAATTCAGTTATAAAATACAGAAAGCAAATCCGTAGAAAGTTAAAAATATCCAACTTTATAAAGCGATTTCAATTAAATGTTTTGAAGCCAATTTTGAAATCTATCCAGCTAAATGGAAAAGGTAATTTTTAGCTATTCTCTGTTTGAACCAAAGCATCTGTTCACTGAAAATAGAGCTCATGATAAGCATAATACTAGCTTAAGATATTGGTATAACTTACCGCTTATTCCAATTGTAAATAAAATCCTATTTCCAAATTCAGAAATGCTTTTGTTTGTAGATAAATGCGTTTTTGAAAATCCACTCAGTGAAGTCATAAACGTACTATCATTATACATTGATTCATTTAAAGTCATAATAAAGGATGATCCCTATAATACTATTGAACCCACATTTTGGAGATTTGAACCAATTTTCAAAAAGGATAATCAAGTGGTATTTACAAGAGATATAGATTCATTACCAAGCAAAGAAGAATATTATTTAACAAATTACTTTTTAAACAAACCTGATTTATATATTCAAACTATTAGAAGTCATCCAAATCACATTTTCCCTATTACGATAATGCTAGCAGGTTTAAGTGGGTTTAAACCACTAAAAATAGATCAAATTAAAGAAACTAATTATCAGCAATTTTGTGAAAAATATCTTTCAGAAATATATGGTTCAGATCAAAAGGCATTAATTGATTTTTTTACCAAGGATAAGGTGTTTAATAAAAATCACTTTTTAGATTGCAAGATAAACACGAAGTATAAATTACCGAAGGCATTAATCGATTGTCAAGAAGTAATATTTGACAAAAAGATGGAAAGTAAAATGCGAATTCTTTATTTGGAGGAGCTTTTAAATTGGCTTAAAAAAAATATTGCTTGGAGTGGTGAACCTATTGATATTAGAGGTTTAGCATTCAATGATTTTTTAAACCTAAACTATCCTGAAGTAAAACTACTTAAAAAGTCAATGGCATTATGTTCAGAAAAAGTAAATGATTTTTACCTTTTAAGATCTTAAGATTGTTTACTGGATAATGGAGAAGAAAAATTTAAAACTTAGTATCATTATTCCAAATTTTAATTCAGGAAGTACCTTAGAGCAAACACTTAATTCGATAATAGGGCAAAACTATCCAAATTTAGAATTAATTGTAATTGATGGAAAAAGTACAGATTCCAGTCTTGAAATAATAAAAAAATATAAGCAGCATATTAACTATTGGGTGAGTGAAATTGATAGAGGACAAGCACATGCAATAAACAAGGGGCTTAAAATTGCAAAAGGTGATTACATAGCCTTTATGAATGCAGATGATTTATATTTACCTGGCGCTTTTAATCATTTTGAACGTCTTATAAAAAACAAATCTTACGATTTTATATACGGCAATGTAATGGTTGGCATAAATCCTTTAAATTCACAAATAATAAAAAACAGTTTAACTACTTTAGATTTAGGCAAGCTTCTATTATTTTTTTTTAATGTTAGGTATATTATCCCTTCCCAAAGTGTTTGGATTAAAAGAGATTTTTTAATCCAAAATGAATTAGATATTTTAGATGAGAGTCTTAATTATTGCATGGATTTAGAATGGTATTGCCGAATCTCCCTATATAATCCATATACATTTAAAATAAAAAAGCCTTACTCATTTTTCAGACTATCGGGAAATACAAAAACAATTTTAAATGCCAAAGCGATGAAAGAGGAATCGCTTTTGGTCGCTCAAAAATATTTATTCAACCTAAAAAATAATCAACTTAAAAATTGGCATAGATATAAGTTATTGGACAGAATACTTAGAAAAATCTATGCTAAAAAATTGAAATGCAATTTCACGGTTCTAGCATGGATCCTTAAAAAAACAGGGTTTATATCCATTTTTGACAAAAGGATTTTAGGATTATTTAAATTAGAAATAAAAAATGAAATTAGAAATATTACATCGAATTAGGTGGTTAAAGCAATTGCTTTTAAAACCAGATATTTCGGTTGCAGGCGGATACCATTTAGGCAATGCAGGCGATATTCTAATGGGAAGGTCGGTTCAACAATTATTACAAAAAAAATTTAATAGAAAAGGGCAATTACAAACTATATATAATCTTGATAAATGGCCAAAAGCTAAAAAGGTAATCTTAGGTGGCGGAGCAATAGCTTATTCAAGACCTATTAACCTATTGATGGAATGTTACCCTGATCCAAAAAATGTAATGATTTTAGGGGTAGACTTTAATGAAAGGTATTATGAAGATAAAGTTATCGATTACCTTAGAAAAATCCCTATAATTATTACAAGATCTGATGCAAACAATAATTATTTAGCAAAGATTTTGGGTAGAAACGATATATTAAGTTTACCAGATTTAGGCTTTGCATGGCATAATGAGGATTTCCAATCCAATAGAACGAGGCAAAAAGAACTCAGATTAGTTGTAAATCTTATGCCAATATATATGGAAAAAATTAAAGATACTTATAGACCAATAGAACAATATAGAAACGAAAGACCAGATTTATATGTAAATATTGAAGAAATATTCAATAACTATTTGCTTTGGGCAGAGGGAATAATAAATAACTACAGAGAGGCCGGATATAACATAACAGCTGTAGCCTTTACCCCTGCCGATGAAGAATTAATGTTGGGTTTGCCATTTATTAGGAATTCAGAGGTTTTGCCTTACGAATCAAATATGGGAAATTATTTAAATATTTTATTAAATGCAGATACATTATTATGTACAAGATTTCATGCAACGCTAGTTGGTTTGAGAAGTTTTTCTAAAATTATTCCATTTGCTTATGCCTATAAAAATGAAGAGTTATTAATGTCTGCAGGAATCAGTTTGGACAAGGTTTTAACCCCAAGTAAATTGCTAAGTCTTTCTGATAATTATAATAATCCAATAAGTTTTGAACCTACAACAATTATACAATTAGAAAAAAGAGCCTATAATTCCTATTGTTCAATAATTGAGAGTTTTCTTTAAGTTCATGATAAATTATAGTATCATAATTCCAACTTACAAAAGAGAAATAGAACTTTCTAAATGCCTTGAATTACTATATCCACAGGTACTTCAAAATTTGGATATTGAAACAATTGTAAGTGCAGATGCCCAAATTTCGGATCAATTAATTAATAGTTTTAATTGGGTAACCTTCATTTATGGCCCTAATAAAGGGCCAGCGTCTAATAGAAATTTTGCAGCTCGAAAAGCAAAGGGTGAATGGTTATTTTTTCTTGATGATGATTGTTTGCCCCAAGCAAATTGGCTATCACAAGCAATTAAAGCAACGAGCCAAGAAAACGAAATTTATTGTATTGAAGGTAAAACTTCTGCAATTGGTGAGAAAAAATATTTTGACGAAGTTGCCCCTATAAATGAAACCGGAGGAAAGTTATGGTCTTGTAATTTTGGAGTTAGAAAAGAAGTATTTCTTATATTAAATGGATTCGATGAACAATTTCCTATTGCGACTATGGAAGACATTGATTTTAAAATTAGATTTGAATCAATAGGTAAAATTAAATTTGTAAATGAAATGCTTGTTTTTCATCCTTGGAGAAGAAAAAAAGCGTTTCATAATTTTAATAAAAGATTACTATCCCAAAAACAGTTTAGAACAAAGCATTACAAGCATTCTATAATAAAATTTAGAGTTCAAAGGATTAAAATATTGATAAGCTCCATACCAATTCATTTGATTCAATTAATTAAATACAAAGGTTATGGATTTAGTTTTTTTCTAGATAAAACCCTTCTTAATTTTTGTATGATTTTCATCTAATTGGCCATGCGATTATTTCATAAACTCATATTTAATTTAAGGTTTAACCTAATAAGTAAAGCCATTAAAACTTTGAGAACCTATAAGTATAGGATGCTTGGGATGCATGTTGGAAAAGGAACCTTGTTACCCAAAATTGGATTAAGTTGGCCTCACCAAGTTACAATTGGAAAGAATTGCCGCTTAGAGCATGGAATTTCATTTAAGTTTGATGGTATTTATAAAAATGGGCCAAACATCGTAATTAAAGAGGGTGTTTTCTTAGGAGCAAATGTTGAATTCAATATAAGAAAGCACATTTTAATTGGTAAGGATTGCTTAATTGGTTCAGGTTCAAAATTTATTGATCACGACCATGGCACGAATGCCCAAGAATTGATTAAAACTCAAAATGGTAAGGAAAAAGAAATTTTGATTGAAAGTGATGTGTGGATTGGAAGTAATGTAATTGTGCTTAAAGGGGTAAAAATTGGAAAAGGTGCAATCGTTGGAGCAAATTCCTTGGTTAATGTTTCCATTCCAGAATATGAGATTTGGGGTGGAAATCCAATTAAATTTTTAAGAAATAGAAAATGAAAATTGTTTTCCTACTTGGTTCAATGGAAATTAAAACCAATGGGGTAGCTGCCTATACAAATATCATTTCGAAGCATCTTCAAAAACTAGGACATAGTGTGTCAATTATTACCTTATTTGAAATCAATTCTTTTGAAGAAAAAAATACAGAGGTTTATAATATTAAAAAAGAACTTTCATTTCCAAAAAGACTTAATAAACTTAAAAGTATCCTGTTAAATCTAAATCCAGATTTAGTTTCCATTCAATACGTTCCTTATTCATTTAACCGAAAGGGTATTCCTTTTGAATTAATTCTATATTCTCCAATTCTAGCAAAGTTTAGGATTCATATTATGGTTCATGAACCTTGGATTTTGATTAAAAAACAAATTACTTTTAAGAATAGGGTAATATCCAAACTTCAATCTACTATTTTGTTATCCTTAATAAATTTTACTAAACCAATTTTATTAACTAGTACAATTACATTTTATACCCAATTAATTAGTTCAAGCACAAGGTTATTACCTTTATTTAGTAATATAAAATTTCAGTTAAAGCCAAACTCGATTAGCAATAAGCAGGGTACGTTAAATTGCGTTTTTTTTGGGAGTTTCAGCATGGACATTGAAGGCTTTAGGTCGCAACTAATTTGGATCAAAAAGTATTGTGATAAAAATAAGTTAATACCAAAACTCACCTTAATTGGAGCAAATGGAATTAATAAGGAAAAGAACATTGAAATTATAATTGCAATTTTAGGTTTTGAAAATTTGTTTGATTTAGGTTGGTTAAATGAAAATGAAATTTCGATTAAGCTACAAGAACAAGACTTAGGAATCTCAAGGGCAACAGCTATTCTATATGGTAAAAGTGGTTCAACCCTTGCCATGTTAGAGCATGGACTTCCAGTGCTTTTGAGAGGATTAGAAACATCCGATTCAATTTCGTCGTATTCAAATCATTTAATTCAAATTACAGACAATGATGATATAAAACTAAGCAAGTTTGAACCTAAATATAATGAGTCAGAAATTCATACACATCATTATTTAAATCTTATTAATGAATCATTATTATTTAGCTGAAGGTACAAAAAGAAATAACTTGGGAGACATCATTCAAGGCATGTCTGCAAGGGCCTTTTTAAATGACAATGCGATATGTATTGATAGAGAAAAAATAGATGTATTTCAAGGTGAAGCGGGTATTTTGATTGCAAATGGATGGTTTATGCACAATTATAGTGCCTTTCCACCTGCTAAAAATCTTATCCCTTTTTATATTAGCTTTCATTTGGCGAGTATAAAACTACTTCTCAAAAAGGAAAATAGAATTCATTTTAGACAATATGGCCCAATAGGTTGTAGAGATAGAAAAACTCAACTCTTGTTTTTATTAAATGGCATACCTGCCTTTTACTCAGGATGCCTAACTTTAGCTTTCAATAAGAAATTTTTATCTCCAAAACAGTCTAAAGCGGGTAAAATCATACTAGTTGATAATGTTGACCATCAATTTCCAGAAGATATCATTAAACATATAAAAAATATAAGCGGAAAGGAATTATTATTTTTTAACCATGATCCAATAGAAATTTCTACCAATTATGATACCTATTTAGAGCTAAATGAAGCTTTTATTAATAAGTTAATGGAGGAATATCTTTGTGCCGATTTAGTTATAACAAATAAGTTACATTGTGCTCTACCCTGCTTATCATTAGGAATTAAAGTAATTTTTATACACCCTAATCCAAATGATAGTAGGTTAAATATCGTAAATAAATTAATACCAATTTATGCTTATTCACATATTTTAAAATTGAATGAAATTCCAACTTTCAAAATTAACCAAAAGAAATTAGAGCAAATTCAACATAAACTCGAAAGACTAACTAAAAGCTTTGTAGAGAATAACATAAATCCAATAAAAAACGCAAATAGAACAAGAGATTTATTCGAAAAATTTACTATTTATATAATAGCTTTTTTGTTTGGGCCCTTTGGCTATTTTATTAGAAAATATAAATCAAATTGAAAAAAGAAGTTAAACCAAAAGTTCTAATTTACTGCACACGTTTGCTTGAAGCTGGTGGAATTGAAAGTCATATTCAATCCTTTGTCAGCGAATTATACTGTGATCTGGATATTTATTTATTAGTTTTAGATGCAAGGCTAAATTCTAGTCAGTTAATCAACTACAAGGAAAAATGTAAAGAAACTTGGATTATTAATAAAGGTGGATTTATAGAAAGATTATTTTTTTTAGTCATAATGCTAATAAAAATAAGAACCGTAAAATATGATTACTTTTATTCAAATGGTCAAGGAGATAGCATTAAAATGATTAGAAAGTTTCTAAAAAAATCTGCCAATTGGGTACATCATCATCATACAGCTGTAGATAATCATATTTTAAAAGAATGGTCACCAGAATATCTATACACATTAAAAAATGCTAACATCCTAAATGCCTGCTCTCAATCAATTGCATTAAAATTAGAGGAGTTAACATCTAGGAAATCGCATTCAATACCTTGCTTTTCTTACCCAATAGAATTAGTTGGTTCAAAAATTATTGAGAAACCAATTCAGTTAGGTTTTTTCGGAAGATTAATACCCGAAAAGGGCATTACCCAATTATGTAGAATCTCCAAAAATTTGGATCCCTCAATAGCGTTGATTCATATTTGGGGAAAGGGAGAATTGTATGATGAAGTATTTTTTAAAAACTATCCAAATATAAATTATCATGGTTCTTTTCAGGGTAAAGATGAACTTTATAAGGTATTAAGTTCAATAGACGCATTTATTCTAATAAGCGAGCATCCAGAAGGACTACCTATAAGTTTATTAGAGGTAATGGGAGCTGGAAAACCTTGGATAGCGACAGATATTGGAGGCATCAAGGATATTGCTATAGAAAAAAAAAGAAACTACCTATTACCGAAAAATTTGTCAGAAGACGATTTAATTAGCCATATCGAAAAATTTGTGAATGGATTAATTGGAACTTCGCAAGTTTCGGAAGATCAAATTAATTTTTATAATTCAAACTACGCTCCTCATAAAGTAAGTAAAGATTGGTTAAATATATTTTCTATTAAATAATGCTTTTATTATCACATCCTACTGGAAATCAATTTGTGAGAATGGCATTAGATGCATTCGATAAAGAATCTATTTTAAGTGAATATATAACTGGATATGCTGGGTTTCCATCCGCTTCTAGTCATGCACTCCTTAAACTATTTATAAAGGATTTCTCTAGAAGAGAATACCCGGAGAAATTTAAAGAAATAACAGATACCAAGCCATTTGATGAGTTATCAAGACTTTTTTTGCAGCGAAATAGTTTTTTAAAGCGAATACAAAATTTAAATTCATACTTTTCAATTGATGAGAATTTTAAAAGGCACGACTTATATGTAGCAAATAAATTAAACAAGGCTAATAAGAATATCAAAATGGTATACGCATACGAAGATGCCGCATTCCATAGTTTTAAAATCGCAATAGAAAATAACTTAACAACCATTTATGACCTGCCAATTGGATATTGGAAATCTGGTCAATTTTGGCAAGAAAAAGCTGCTTTAAACCAGCCTTATTTGCGCAATACAATTAGGGCTTTAAATGAGACTGGTCAGAAAATTGAAAAAAAAGAAAGTGAGCTGCAAATGGCAAAACATATCATAGTTGCTAGCAGTTTTACAAAATCTACATTGATAAATACGGATTATTATAATAAGGCAACTGTAATTCCATATGGGTTTCCAGATCCTGTTGCTGAAAAGAAAATTGAAATTGGTAAAAAGTTGAGAATTCTTTTTGTGGGTGGATTAACCCAAAGAAAAGGAATTGGTGAGGTATTAGAAAGTGTAGACCCATATAAAAAACATATTGATTTAACTATTATAGGGAACTTAACCGAAATACATAATGCTGAATTAATGCATAAGCTAGCGCAACATAACTGGATACGAACCCTCCCCCATGCTGAAATTTTAAAAAGTATGGATCAACATGACCTATTAATTTTTCCATCTTGGTTTGAGGGTTTCGGCTTAGTTATAAGTGAGGCAATGTCTAGAGGATTACCCGTAATTACAACAATGAATACAGGTGCTGCAGAGTTTCTAAAAAACTCAATAAATGGATGGCTTGTCACTCCTGGCAGTACAGATGAAATTAAGGAAATACTAGAAATTGTATTAGCTAATCGAGAAATTCTTTATGAAATGAGCAAATCAGCAATATTAACTGCTAAAGAAAGGCCATGGTCTAATTATCAATTTGAATTAGCAAATTTTGTTCTTAAACAAAATGCAGGATTTTAAGGAAATTAAGCGCGGCTTGTGGTTTTATATCTACCTTCTAATTTTTGAAGGTGCATTAAGAAAATGGGTGATACCTCAATTTTCAGATTTACTCTTGATTATTAGAGATCCTTTAGCCTTGTTTTTAATTATTAAAGCCAATACACAAAATATATATTTTTCGAATAGGTATTTGGTTCAAATTTATATAATTGCTTTCGTTTCATTAATATTAACCTTAACACTTGGTCACCAAAACATAAATGTTGCTATTTATGGCCTTAGGGTATTTCTACTTCATTTGCCAATTGCCTTTTTAATGGGGCATGTATTTAATAAAGAAGATATCATCAAAGTTGGAAAATTCTTTCTTTACATTTCAATACCTATGACCATACTGTTAATTTTACAGTTTTTTAGTCCGCAAACTGCATGGGTGAACCGAGGGGTTGGAGGAGATTTATCTGGCGCTGGGTTTGACGGTGCATTAGGTTATTTGAGACCGCCAGGCACCTTTTCTTTCACAAATGGGACTAGTTTATTTTATGGTTTATTAACCGCTTTTATAATTTATTTTATTCTTATTTCAGAATCAATACCTAAATACTTACTGATTTTATCTGGTGTTTCATTAATTATAGCAATACCTATAAGTATAAGCAGAACACTTTTATTTATGGTTGCTGCAAGCATAATATTTGTGCTGCCAGCTTCCTTTAAATTCAAAGATAATTTTAATAAACTATTTGGAATCAGCATGGCCTTTGTTTTAATATATCTTGGATTAAACTTATTTAGCTCTTTTGAAATAGTTTTAAATGTTTTTAACACGAGGTTTGAAAGAGCAAATGAAGTGGAAGGTGGATTGGAGTCAGTTATTTTGGATAGATATATTGGGGGATTAGGCTCTGCAATAATTGAAGCGCCAACTAAAACTATCGCTGGTGTTGGTTTAGGTTATGGCACCAATGTAGGAAGTGTACTCCTTACAAATAATAGATATTTTTTAATTTCTGAAGGGGAATGGGGAAGGTTAATTGGTGAAATGGGGCCCATTTTGGGAATTTGGATAATTGTTTTAAGAATTTTAATTGGAATTAAAATTTCAGTAAAAGCTCATAAGTTATTAAATGAAAATAATTTGTTGCCATGGACTTTATTGCCATTTATGCTTTTAAACTTCCCTCAAGGAAGTTGGAACCAACCAACCGCAATGGGATTTAGCATTTTATCACTTGGGCTTTTAATTGGTTCAATTAATACAGTTCAAAATAAAAACTTAAATTGAAAATACTTTTAATTGGCAATTACCAAGGTGATAAGCAAGAAAGCATGAATAGGTATGCTAATATGCTTAAACAAGAGTTGACCAACCAATCCTTTTCAGTTAAATTGGTTTACCCTCCCGTAGTACTTGGATTATTTTCAAGTACTAAAAAGGTGAATAAATGGATTGGCTACATTGATAAGTATGTTATTTCAACAATATATTTTTACTTAATTGGTAAGTTCTATAACAATTATAATTTAATTCATATTTGCGATCATTCAAATGCTGTTTATAGGAAACTATTTGATTCAAAAAAGCTTGTTATTACTTGTCATGATGTTTTAGCAATTAGAGGTGCCATGGGCTTTAATGATGCCTATTGTAAAACATCAAAAACAGGTAAATACCTGCAAAAAAGTATTTTAAATAATTTAACTAAATTTAAAAGAATTGCTTGTGTTTCAAAAACTACGTTACAACAATTGCAAGAACTATCGAATGAAAAAAATTCCAAGGTAACCCATTGGCGATATGTGCCTAACACATTCAATCAGGCTTTTGAATCTGTAGGTTTGAACCAATTAGATGAAGAATTGAAAAGATTTGAATTAAAAAGGGACTCCTACATTTTACATGTAGGTTCAGACCTTGAAAGAAAAAACAGGCGTTCCCTACTCGAAGTTTTGGATTTAAATAAGAATTTACAATTAGTAATAACACATCCATTTAGAATCGATTTGCCAGAATTCATAAAGGTAAAAAATCAAGTTTTCACTTTTTCCAAATTATCGAATAAAGATTTAGCATTGATTTATCAAGGTGCTTCTGCATTAGTATTCCCTTCATTTTCAGAAGGTTTTGGATGGCCAATTATTGAAGCGCAGAAATCAGGCATACCCGTAATTTGTTCAGATATTTTTATTCATAGAGAAATTGCTGGAAATGGAGCTTTATTTGCCAATCCAAATAATCCGGTCGACTTTTTAAATGCAATTGAATCAATAAATAATTTAGAAATTCGAAATGGCCTCATTGCCAAAGGATTTCAAAATATTGAAAGGTTTAATAATCAAGTTTTCATAAAGGAAATATTATCATTATATAGAAATTTATGAAAACACTACTTAAACTTTTTAGTTTGATTCTTCCTTGGCCATTTAAAAGGCTTCTTTTAATTCATGTTTTTGGTTTTAGTATTGAACCAAGCGCTTACATTGGTTTAAGTTGGGTCTTCCCAAATAATTTAAAGTTAGAAAAAGGGGCAAGAATAGATCATTTCAATGTTGCCATTCATCTAGATAATATCACTTTAAAAGAAAATGCAAGAATTGGCAGAAAAAACTGGATTACAGGAATCTCTACAAGAAATATTAAGCATTTTACCCATCAAGAGGATAGAAAAGCTTCTTTAATATTAGAAAAAGAATCTGCAATTACCAAGAAACATCATATAGATTGCACGAATTTGGTATGGATTGGAGAATTTTCTATTATAGGTGGTTACCAAACACAATTTCTAACTCATTCAATTGATTTTATCCATAATAGGCAGCATAGCAATCCAATTATTATTGGAAAATACACCTTTGTTGGAACTAGAAGTATCCTAATGGGTGGCGCAATTTTACCTGATTACTCAATTTTAGGAGCCAATTCCTTGTTGAATAAAAATTTTACCGAGCCTTATTTTTTATATGCTGGTTCACCTGCAATAAAAATTAAAAGTATACCTACAGACGCAGCCTATTTTCATAGAAAAAGTGGATTTGTCAAATAAAGTAAAAATATTAAGAGTTATTCCAACACTTAATCCTGCAAGTGGTGGGCCTGCCCAACATATTAGGCTAATAACCCCCTATTTAGATAGTTTAGCGGTTGAAACAACAGTTATTTGCATGGATGAGCCCTCTGAACCCTATCTAGAAAATCTGGGTTTTAAAATAATTGCTGTAGGAAAACCAATTACGCCATGGCAATTCAATTTTAAGCTTGCTAAATTACTTAAGAAAATTATTCCTAGTTTCGATATTGTTATTCAACATGGTTTATGGCTTTATCCTGGGTTTGCATTAAATGAGGTTGTTAAAAAATTAAGTAGTAAATTAAATATTCAATTATTCATTTATCCTCATGGGATGTTAGATCCTTATTACCAAACCGAAAAAAAAAGGAGATTAAAAGCAATTAGAAATGAAATTTATTTTACACTTTTAGAAAAGCAAATTCTAGAAAATGCTAATGCTTTAATATTTACTAGTGAATTTGAGTTAAATTCACATGAGAACAGTTTTGGCAAAATAAATGGACCTAAAAAATTAAATATTGGATATACTTCAAGAGAGATGAATTCGGAAGTACTAAATGATGGTGACAATTTGCTATTCTTAGGAAGGATAAACCATAAAAAGGGTTTAGATGACTTATTAATTGCTTGGAAAATGTTTAAAACGAGTAATAAAAATGCCGCTAAACTAATTATAGCAGGTCCTGGGTGGGAAACAAAATATGGTGCATTTTTAAACTTGAAAATTAAACAAGAAAAAATACTTATTGATTCAGTAATACAATTGGATCAACAAGACCAAAAACAAATTCAAACCTTATTAAATACCTCTAAAGGATTTATACTTTGGAGTAAGCATGAGAATTTTGCCCAAACTGTTGCCGAATCATTGTCGGCAGGCGTGCCAGTTTTAATTTCAACTAGCGTAAATATTTATAATGAAGTAGAAAATAACAAGGCTGGATTTACAGGGGAGGTTGGTTGGGAAGGCGCATTAGATGCCATAACAAAATTTTATAACCTAAAGCATGTTGAATATCAAAATTATAGGTTAAACGCAAAGGAACTATATTCAAAAAAGTTTCATCCCGCTAGTTATGCTGTGAGGTTAAAAAATCTCTTTGCAAGCAATATGTAAAAGGCTTTTATGCGAATTACCCTATTGCTAACTTCTTGTATTGAACCTACACAATTTAAAGATAGTGTTAAAAGAAATAACATAGAACAGAGATTAAATGACTATTTATCTGCCATTGATAAATGGAATAATCATGTTTGGCCCTGCGAAATCAGATTGATTTATGTAGATAATTCAGGCTATTCTTTAGAAAAAATCAAAAATAAAATAAATCCGAATTTCCAACCCTATCTCCTATCCTACCAGGCAGAACCAGCGCCAAAAGGAATGCACTATGGTTTTAGTGAAATTGAAATGATTGCCAAAGTTATTAATATAAGAGAACTTTGGAGAGACGATGATTGGGTAATTAAGGTAACAGGAAGACTGTATTTTCCTGAAATTAATAAATTGATAAATTTACTTAATTCGTCCAATTTATTTGTTTGTGATGTTAGGTCTAAACGATGGAATAAATCCGGGCAGTCTTATATTCCTAGCTCTATCTTTGCATTCAAAGTAGGATTTTTTAATAAATACTTGTTAAATTTTAAAAGTGAAATGAAGGAATTAAATAAAAGTCATTTAGAGCTTTTCCTTTTTTACAAAATAATGCCATTAATTCAATCTAATAAAAACAAAATTATAGTTCGATTACCTTTTAATTTAAATCCTGTAGGCGTTGGTGCACACTGGAATAAAAACTATGAAAGTAGAACAGAAAGATTAATTCAAGGTATACGCGCAATTCTTAGAAAATTTACACCATTTATTTGGGCTTAATCTTTGACTCTTGGTTCCTTTATAAATATATTTTGGAATTAAATTATTTTATGTTTGATCCAATAATTATAGATTTTTAAAATTTTCTAGGCAATCTTGGTAATAGTAATATTGAGCTTTCCAATAATTTTGACCATTAGACCAAGGATGTGTATCAAAATTTATTGAATTGGGCTTTGGACCATTGAAATGTATAACCCTAATATCTTTTGATGCCTCCAATATTTCTCTGTTATTATCTATAAAACTAGATTTAAAGTTGAAAAATCGAAGTTGGAAATTATATCTAAAATCCTTTGATATTTTAAATTTACTCTTCATGGCATATAGTAAAATGATTTCTTGATCACTACTACAAACTGAGTTAAATTGCTTAAGAATCTCTAATAATACACGTTCATTATTTTCATTGCGCAGTTTATCTGGAATCATCATTACACCTGAATTTGCTGAAAGAAAAGGTCTTGGAATGATGCCAAGCTTTAAAAGTTTCCATAGCCAAAAACCTAAATGTATTACCTTATTTGGGTAAGGAACATTGACATTTAGGAATGGGAAAATTTTTGAATTAAAAGCATTGCAAATGAAGAACTCATTGGTTAAAATTAAATCATTTAAAGATTTAAGTACAAGGGTGTCAGCATCTAAAAATAATACATTTTTATACTTATTAAAATAGTCACTCCACAATTGAATTGAAAAATAACCAGTCTCTATAAATTCTCTTGATTTAAAATAGGTTGTATCTTGTTGAATTAAACCAATGTATTTCAAATCTTCAGATTGATAACTTTGTACAGTTACTTTTTTAAAACAGTTTAAATAGGCTATTGATTCCGTTGTTAAATCTGAATGAGCAAAAACAACTATATTGGGTGAATCTGGCCAATTGATAAAAATAGAACCTAATAAAGCTTTTAAATGTTCAAAAAACTTTTGGTTAATAGCAGTAACAATAATATTAGCTTTCTGATTCATAATTTTGCTTTCAAAATTACAAATGTATAAAATTAAAAAAGAGGTAAATATAAATACTAGAATTGGACCATCCTTTTCGATTTTTAATAGGTTCCAACGCTTTATATGGGGTATTGTATATATCATTTTTTTTAGGTATTCACCTAGGCCATTCCATAAATGGCGTAAGTGGATATTAGAAATTTTTGGTGCTAAAATTGGTGTAAATACAAACATTTATCCAAGTGTAAAAATTTGGGCTCCTTGGAATTTAGTAATTGGGAATGATTGTGGAATTGGGGATGAAGTTGAATTATATTCTATGGATAAAATTTTAATTGGGGATAGAACAGTTATTTCTCAAGGTTCATTTATTTGTTGCGGAACCCACGATTATAATGACCCAGGATTTCCACTTTTAAGAAAGCCAATAACAATTGGAAACGATGTATGGATTGCAGTAAGAGTTTTTGTGCACCCAGGTATTACAATTGAAGATGGTTGTGTAGTTGGAGCAAGTTCAGTGGTTACTAGCAGTTTAAAAAAATGGTTTGTTTATTCTGGCTTTCCTTGTGTTGCAATTAAAGAACGAAAGGTATTAAATTAATATGCTTACGATAGTTATTCCAGTAAAAAATGAACAGGAAAATATCTTGGATTGTTTAAATTCTATTGGAAAGGATTTTGCCGAAAAGATAATTGTTTTAGATTCTAACAGCGAAGATAAAACAGCCATTATTGCAAAAAATTGGGGTGCAGTTTTAATTAATTTTAATTGGGATGGAAAATTCCCAAAAAAAAGAAATTGGTATTTATTAAATCACGCAGAAGGAGACGATTGGATTTTATTTCTTGATGCAGATGAAAGACTTACCAATAATGTAAAAATTGAAATTAAAAGCTGCATCAAGAATACTGAATTAACAGGATTTTGGATTCCGTATACTATCAATATTGATAAAAAAGTTTTAAAATATGGCTACCCTTTAAACAAATTATCGCTTATTAAAAACGGGTATGGTTTATATGAAATGATAAATGAAGAGTCTTGGTCGAGTTTAGATATGGAAGTTCATGAGCATCCAATTTTGAAAGGTAAATTAGGAAAAATAAAAAACAAAATTGAGCATTTGGTCAATATTAATACCCCCAATTGGAAAGCAAAACATTTAGCTTATGCCAAATGGGAGGCAAAACGACTTTACGAGATTAATAAAAATGGAGATTTCAATGATTTCACTTTTAAACAGAAGATTAAATATCGATTGATTAAATTTCCATTTATAGGTTTATTTTACTTTTGGGGATCAATCCTATTTTACCTTGGCCTTTTAGATGGGATCAATGGAATTAAATATGCATTTGTAAAGTCTCAATATTTTAATAGCATCAGAAAAGAATATAATAAAATAAGAATTTGAGTAAGGGTAATATATTATTTATAGGCATTAATTTTTTTCCTGAACCTACAGGAATTGGAAAGTATTCAGGTGAAATGGTAGCGTGGTTAGCCGAATCCGAAATTAAAGTAGAAGTTATTACCGGGTTTCCATATTATCCTAACTGGCAATTAGCAAATAAATTTAATTGGTATAAGACAGATTTAGTTTTTGAATCAAAGGTTAAAGTGCATCGTTGTCCCTTATATGTACCGAAAAAACCTACAGGAATAAAAAGAATATTTCAAGAATTGACATTTTTAATGTCTTCATTACCAAAAGTGATTTATTTATCAATTCTACTCAAACCTAAATATATCTTAACTATAGCACCTCCTTTTCATTTAGGATTACTTGGTTTATTGGCTAGGAAAATTTCAGGCGGGAAATTACTATATCACATTCAAGACTTACAGATAGAAGCAGCGAGTTCATTGAATTTGATTAAACATAAAAAAATTATCGACTCACTTTTAAGTATTGAAAAATATATTCTAAAAAAATCAGATTTTATTAGCTCTATTCATCCAAAAATGATTGAAGAAGTTAATAAAAAAACCAGCTCAACAATACATTTACTTCCCAATTGGTCTGATTTAAAAGTAATGTATCCTATTATGGATAAAAATAAGTTGAGAATCCAATTTAATTTACCCTTAGACAAAAAGATTTTCATGTATTCTGGAAGTATTGGGGAAAAACAAGGTTTAGAAATGCTAATTAATATTGCTAAACAATTTACTCATGATGAAGATTTCTTATTCATTATTGCAGGCAATGGACCTTATTATGATTTGCTAAAAAATGTAATACATAAAGAGAACTTAACAAACATTGTTATTCGAAATTTAGTTCCAACAAAAGAATTAAATAATTGGCTGAACCTAGCCGATTTTCATTTAATTTTTCAGCGAAATGAAACTAACAATTATTTGTTTCCAAGTAAAATAGTTTCAATTTTAAGTGTCGGTGGTATTTGTGTAGCATTTGTGCCAGAATTAAATGAAGTAGGGCAATTACTTACACAAAATGAAATTGGTTATGTTATTTCAGAAGTTGACCCTATCAACATTAAAATGAAATTAATAGAAATTTCTCAGAAGAATGCCAATAGACTTAAATCCAAATCTAGAGAATTTGCAATGCTCAATTTTAACAAAACCAAAATACTTAGTGATTGGATTGGCAATCGCATTTTTGACAATTAATTAATATTACCATTCTATATAATTAACCTACCCTATTTATTTTCGGCTCATGTTAAAAGTGAATAAATTTGTTTCTCCATTTATTTTTCTTCTTTTTTTACTTCTAAATAATAATTTAAAGGCACAAGAATTTTACAAGGGCAATCCTTGGCTTTTCAATTACAACTTAAATATTTTAATTGAGGATGCAGAACAGTTTAGAAGTTATTTTAATGGGACTCAGGTTAAATGGAATATTAGTCCTTTTAACTTTAGCGCAGAAAAAAGAATGAAACGTGGAACTGCAATTGTATTCAACATTGGTTCAAACCTTTACCCAATAAATCAACAAATTGATGGTTTAACACTCATTAAACCAGTTGATATTTTCTATTTTGAAACTGGATATAAGTATAATCTAAATTATGTGGTAAAAGAAGATAACAAATTTGACCCATATTTTGAGATAGATGCAGGACTATGGGTTAAGAATAATGAAATACAACCCTCACTTGGAGTTGGGTTTGGATTTAATCATTGGTTTACAAATAACATTGGACTTAGAAGTAATTTTCAATATAAATTTTTGTATGACCCAAATTATGCAAAAGCTAGTAATAGAACTTTGACTTCTATTAGTTTAGGAATTGTACATATAGTAAACTAAATATCCAAACTACTCCATTTTTAAAAATTGAGTAATCTTCTGTTAACAATCATATAATATAAAATTGAATTAGGTTAAATCTTAGATTCAAAATAGTACATTAACGTTGCGCTACAATAAAAGAAAAATGGGCAAGCGCTTCCATAAAAATTCAGTTTATGTACTTATTTTGAGATCTACTATTTTAATAATGGATCTATTAGGATTAAACTTAATTTTAGGGTTATTACTATGGATGTTTAATTTTAAAGGTAGCAACCTAAACCATGAATTTACCATTCCCTTGGTTCATTTGGTTTTATCAATTACCTGGTTTATTCCTTCCATGTATTTCAAAACTTATGAAGGAAATTTAAAAATTGCATACAACCTCAAAAATTCAATTTATCAGTTTTTTGTTCACTTGTTTATTTTAATAACAATTTCAAAAATATTACAAACTGATTTTTTCAATTATATTATATTTAGTTATTACTCAATTTTTTCAATTACTTTCTTACCTTTCAGCAGGTACGCAATTGCCTTTTACCTGAATAAGTTCGATAATATTATCCCAATTCGCAAAAGGGTAACAATTATTGGTTCAAAACCTTTAATTACTCAGTTACAAGGATTTTTAGAAGCAGAGCATTCTGGATATAGGTTGTTAAAATTGAATATTCCAAAAAATGAGCACGAATCTGATTATAATTATTTGGTAATGACAATTGCAAAGGCTAAGGAGAACAATATTAGCCATATCTATTCTTTCATAAATTTAGAAAATGAAGCGGAGATAAATAGTATAATTTCTTTATCAGAAAATGCCTTTATAAGATTTAGATTTATAAAAGAGAATCTTAATCAATATTCGAAATCAATTATTATTAATAAAGAGTCTGATATACCAGTAATAGGTAATCATAAAAATCCACTTGAAGAATTAGACAATAGGATTAGAAAGCGCTTGTTAGACATTATTTTTAGCTTTTTAGTTATCGTGTTTTTTTTATCTTGGTTATTACCAATTCTTGGAATTCTAATAAGATTAGAGTCAAAAGGTCCAATATTATTTAAGCAAAAAAGAACAGGAAGAAATAATCAACCATTTATTTGCTATAAGTTTAGAACCATGGTATTGAATGCTAGTTCTGATATTGAACAAGCTGCTCCAAATGATTACAGATTTACTAAAATTGGAAAATTTTTACGTCAAACTAATTTGGATGAGTTACCTCAGTTTATTAATGTTATTAAAGGAGAAATGAGCATTATAGGACCTAGGCCGCATATGTTAAACCATACTTCACAATATGAGGAAATAGTAGCATCCTACACTAAACGACATTTTATTAAACCAGGAATAAGCGGATGGGCTCAAATAAATGGATTGAGAGGGAATTTAGATAAAAAAATGATGGAGGTAAGGGTGCAATACGACTTAGAATATATACGAAACTGGAATTTTTGGGTTGATTTGGATATTATAATTAGAACAATTGTTTTAACAATAACTGGGGATGAAAATGCGTATTAAAATAAATGTAATTCTTAATGTTATTCTATTAATTATCATATTTATAAATCCCTTAAAGGTTTATTCACAGGACTTAGGAAAATTAAAAGGTAAGGTTATATCTAAACAAGGCGAAGAACTTATTGGAGCGATAATTTCAGTTGAAGGAACAAGTAAAGGGGCATCAACTGATTTTAATGGAGAGTATCTTCTAAACTCTATTCCTATTGGAACCTATAAAGTAATATGCCGCTACGTTGGTTTTGAGAGCAAGACTGAAAGTGTTCAAATTAAAAAGGAGGAGATTGCAGTTCTTAATTTCGTATTAGAGGAAAAGAGGAATGTAATGGAAGAGGTGAAAATTACAGCCAAGGCCAAAAAAGAAAATGTAAGTGCCTTACTTATTTTACAGAAAAACGCAATTTCTGTAAGTGATGGTATTTCTTCCGAATCCATCAGAAAAAGTCCTGATAAAGCAACTAGCGATGTAATTAAAAGAATTAGTGGAGCTAGTATACAAGATAATAAATTCGCCATTATTAGGGGATTAAATGAAAGGTATAACAGTGCCTTTATTAATTCAGCGCCACTTCCTAGCTCTGAAACCGACAGAAAAGCATTTGCATTTGATATTTTCCCATCAAATATGTTGGAAAACCTTATCATTTTTAAAACGGCCACACCCGACCAAACTGGCGAATTTGGTGGTGGGATTATTAGTGTAAATACCAAAGGAATTCCCGATGAAAATTTCAATTCTATTAACATCAGTTTGGGTTATAATACCTTAACAACCTTCCAAAACAAAACTACCTACAAGGGTGGAAAGTGGGATTGGTTGGGTTTTGATGATGGCACAAGAGGTGTACCAGAAGGTTTACCAGGTTTAAATGAATGGCCAGCTTCAAGGGATGAAAAGGCAGAGTTAGCAAAAAAAATGCCCAATGATTGGGGAACTTTTAATAATAAAAACTTCTTACCCTCAGGCAGCTTGCAATTTACAATGGGCAGGGTTTTCAAGAAAAAAGATATTGATAAATTTGGTTTCTTGTTCTCCTTAACTTACAGCAATTCCCCAACTAGATTTAACCAAAAATTATATGATTTTGATGAGGCTGCAAATTTTCAATTACAAACCGACCTAAGTGACGAGAATTATGTTGACAGAATACTTGGTGGAAGCATGTTAAATTTCTCCTACAAACCAAGCAATAAATCAACAATTAGTTTTAAAAACATATTTAGTATTAATACAGAAAATAGAGTTGTAAGCAGAATTGGAGGTTTTAATTTGAACCAATTAGAACCATTAAATACAAAAAGTAACTTATATTGGTTCACTTCTAATGCAATCATATCAAATCAAATACAAGGAGACCATTTTTTAACTAAAACAAAAACTAAACTTAATTGGGTAGTTTCTAATAGTTATGTGCAAAGATTGATGCCAGGCATGCGTCGTTTGCTTTATTCTCAAGTTGAGGGTCAACCAAGTATTGCAAATATTGCAACTAATGCAGATTTTTCTCCTTCAACAGGGGGTACATTTTTGAACACAATCAATAATGAAAACATCAGAAGCGCTCAAATTGACCTTTCTGAAAACATTGACATCAGTAAGCGCTTTAAAAATGCCGTAAAGTTTGGATTTTCAATTCAAAAACGTGAGCGGGAATTTAAGGCGCGTAAAATGAATTTTGCTAAAATACAACAAGCCGGTGGTGGTATTTTGTTTGATGATTCTTTGTTAATACTGGACGATCATGAAATTTTTGACCCTTCTAATATGGGTATTCAACCTAATGGAAAAGGAGGATTTATGCTTGAGCAAATTGTTAATCCATATGACAAATATGATGCTTCTTCCTTTACTTATGCAAGATATCTAATGGTTGATTCCAAAGTTGGAAATAGGTTTAGAGCAATTTATGGCTTAAGAATGGAGTCTTTTTATATGAATTTACAATCAACAAGAGACGATAGAACACCAGTGGATATTAATACTGTAGTTGTTGATTATTTGCCTTCCTTAAATATTATACAATCTTTAAACGAAAAACAAAATTTAAGGTTTTCATATTCAAAAACGCTAAATAGACCCGAGTTTAGAGAACTTGCACCCTTTGTCTTTTATGACTTTACCAATAGATTTACTTATTCTGGAAATGATACCATTCAAAGGTGTGTTATACATAATTTGGATTTACGATATGAAATTTTTCCAGGTAAAAATCAAATATTATCCGGGAGCATCTTTTATAAAAGCTTTATAAACCCTATCGAACAAAGAAGTAATCCAAACGCAGCAAGAGAGGTAACTTATGTGAATGCTGAAAATGCTAAAAATTATGGGGTTGAGATTGAATTTAGAGCCCTTTTATCAAGCTTATTCAATAGAGATACCATTTCATGGTTGGATTATTTAACTGTATACTCAAATTTAGCAATTATCAATTCTCAAGTAATCCTATCTGAAAAAAACAAAGCTATAGAGGCTGATAGACGCTTGCAAGGGCAATCAAATTATGTATTTAACGCTGGTATTCAATATCAAGATTTTAAATCAGGTTTTTCCGCAACATTAAGTGCAAATCGTGTCGGTGACAGAATTTCAATTGTAGGAAATGTGATAGAACCTGATTTATGGGAAAAAGGTAGAACAGTTATTGATCTTCAAATTGGAAAAAACTTTTTTAAAAACAGACTTGATGTAAGATTAAACATCAAAGACCTTTTAATTCAAGATCAGGTTTTTTACAATGACATGGACAAAAATCAAAAATATAATGCTGATAAAGATTATATTATTATCTCTAGAAACTTCGGAAATGAAGTATCAATTAGTGCTACTTTCAAATTTTAAAAACACCTTGTTAACCTAAATTTAAATTTAAGTTAACTTGAATCTTTCTTAGTGGTAATCTACACATTGTTTATTTGAAGTACATTCAAATAAAACAAATGAAAAAAATCTCAACTTTATTATTTGCACTTTTGCTAACGGGTTTAGCATTTGCGCAAACGCGCACACTTCAACCTGTTACGTACAGGGGTGCATTCGAACCAAATGCTGCAAGATGGACTGATGGCTGGACCAATTTCGCTCCAAATGCGGTTAAGTATGATTCTATCCAAGCCACCAGAACCACAACTACTGTGTCTGCTTCTATTACAAAAAACACTACTTGGTTAGCCAGTCGTGTTTACATTTTAAATGGCCCTATTTATGTTAAAAATGGCGCTACACTTACAATCCAACCTGGATGTATCATCAGAGGTAATGCTAATGTTTCTAACTCATGCCTAATTGTATCTAGAGGTGGAAAAATTAATGCAGTTGGTACTACTAGCAATCCAATCGTTTTTACTTCTTCAAAAGCTGATGGACAAAGAAACCTTGGAGATTGGGGTGGTATAATTATTTTAGGTAAAGCTAGAATAAACGCTGTTGGTGGTGTTTCAAATATCGAGGGTTTAGCTGCTTCTTCTGATAATGAATTTGGTGGAACAGATGACGAAGATAATTCAGGTTCTTTTGCTTATTGCAGAATTGAGTTTGGTGGATATATATTTTCACCAGATAAAGAAATCAACGGTTTAACTATGGGTGGTGTTGGTCGTAAAACTAGAATTGACCACGTACAAACTTCATTTATTAATGATGATGCTTTCGAGTGGTTTGGTGGAACTGTTAATTGCTCACATTTAGTTGCTTACCAAAATTTAGATGATGATTTAGATACTGATTTTGGTTATAGTGGAACTGTTCAATTTGCTTTAGTAGTTAGAAATAAAATCTATTTTGACCCTTCTAATAATTCAACTTCTGAAGGTTTTGAGTCAGATAACGATCCTGATGGAACATCAAATAGTATTACTCCAAGGACAAATGCTATTTTTTCTAACATTACTTTAGTTGGTCCTTACAGAAACGACACGACTTCTATTAGCTCTAAATTTCAAAGAGCATTGCGTATTCGTAGAGCATCAAATTTAAGAGTAGTTAATTCCGTATTTACAGATTTTCCTAATGGTTTGCATTTTGATGGAGATCGCGCTGCAGAAAACTCTATTGCAACTGACCCTAATGGTGCAAGCGCTGCTTGCCGTTACAATGTTTTTGCAACAATCAAAAATAAGAGTGGTGCCACTCCATCAGCTTCGAGAAGACCTATTCAAACTAATAGCAGATACTCAGCATTAATTGGTACAATATCGGCAGATAAATTGGATTCATTATTTAATGCTTGGAATAATACAGACTTTGGTTATAATTCAAATGGTTTATTTGCTGATAATATTACCTCATCAAATTTTGACATGGATTACCGTCCAGGAGCAAGCTCTCCTTTAGCTACAGGTGCAAATTTTGTTGACGCTTTCATTGAGCCTCGCACTAGAATTGGTTTAGGTGCGGTTAACATCAACCAAGATACTATCGAAATTGGAAATGTTTCATCTGCTACAGCAGTGGTATTAACTGTAGGTTCAATTGCAAACGCTGATTTTTATAATTGGACTGTACCAGTTGGAGTTACAATTGTAAGCGGTCAAGGCACCACTTCGTTAACAGTTAACTTTAATGATCCAGCTAAGTTTGCTTCTACAATTGCAAAACCAGCTAAAATCTATTGCCAAGCTAGAAATAATGCTTCTTTAACTTTGTCTACTTTGGATTCAGTTCGTATTGCTAAAACTAAACCTAGTTTTTCAATTCTTGCTTTAACTTCTAATGCTAATAACAATTTAGGTGATGGTTACTGGACTTCAACTGCTACAGCTTCTGCAGCTTCTCAAAGAATAGTTAATGTTGCTAGTACTGCAAACCTAAGAGTAGGTGCAGTTGTTAAAATCATTCCTGGAACTGGCGCTGGAGCTATCGGAACTAATAATACTGTTGATTCAATTATTAACGGAACCTCATTTAGATTAAGAAGTAACATTACAACGGCTATCGTTGCTGGTGTAGTTTTAAAAGCATACTATTTCCCACAAGGAACTTCAACAGTTTACCGCTCTGGAACTGGTGCTACTAGCGCTTCTGCTGGCACATTAACGGTAATAACTGTAGATTCTACAACCAAAGTTAACAATGGTAGTATCAGAGAAGGTATGTTAGTAGTAGTTACTGCTGGAACTGGTGTATTAAGAGCAGGTACTGTTGTTACTAAAGTTCTAAGCAACACTCAGTTCATTATTTCATTGAATCCTACAGTTGCCTTAAGTAATAATGCAGTTATATCAGGTTACCCATTACCTATTAATACATGTCCAATTGCTGTAAGTACAGGATTGACATCAGAAATTGATTTCACAGTGGTTGCGCCAACCGCTTCAAACATCCTAGGATACAGATTTGATGCCCCTCCTACTGGTAGAATTTCTAGAGTTGGTTCAAACCTACAAACAGATTATAAAACTAACCGTTTAGGATTTGTATTAACAAGTGCAAACAATGTTGGTATGGTATTAGATTCAACCTTTACTTCTGGTACTATTAAAGTTACTCCATATAATAATGCAGGTTTAGGTAGAGCATTTAGTATAAAAATAAGCAGAATGGCTACTGGTATTTTTAAAGTAACAAGTAACGCTGCGGCTATTAAAAATACAACTGTATTATATACTGCACAATTATCTAATGGTGATGCGGCTACTTCTTACAAATGGACCATCCCTGCTAATGTTACTGCTTTAAGTGGTTCAGTAGCTGGAACGGTAGTTACAACTACTACTGATACTTTATCTTTGGCTTTTGGTAATTTATTCAAATCTGGTAGTTTAAGAGTTGAAGCAGTTAATGCTTGTGGAACTGGAAAAGCTTCAACATACTCATTGAATGCTACTGGTCCTTTAACTAAAAATGGCACTTTTGAATTAGTTGAAGAAAATTCAGAAATTGAATTAGATTATTCATTAAATGTATATCCTAATCCAAGCAATGGTTCATTCAAAGTTGCTGTAAACACTGAAAGTACTTCAAACGCTACAGTTTCTGTATTGAATTTATTAGGTCAAGTTGTTTATACAACTGAAGTTGAAAATAACAATGGTTTAATCTATACTGAAATTAACAAAAACTTCGAAAAAGGAGTTTACTTAATTAAAGTTGAGATTGAAAATGAAACTAAAGTTAATAAAATGATTGTTGAGTAATCAACATTCTATTCAAACAAAAAAGGCTCGCCATTTGGTGGGCCTTTTTTGTTTACCTGAAGTTAACAATCAAAACTCATATTGCAAGTATGAAACGATTATTGATTTCTTTTTTCCTTTTTACTATAGTAATTTCTTGCAAAAAAGAAACTAATAAACCTATTGTAAAGGTTCAAAATAAAATCCCAACCTATCCTTGGCGAGTTAAAGAACATTGGGTGGATGAAAGCACTTGTAGAAAGTATATTTATACTGCTAATAACCGGCTATCACAAATAAAAATAAGTCAGAATGACGAAGAAATCGAAACCATCACCTACGCATATTCTGGCAACAAGGCAATAATTACAAGCAGCAAAAACAATAACCAATATACCTATTTCTTAAACCTAAAAGGCTTAGCAGATAGTTGTGAATTTGTGCTTCCAGGATATGTTTATATCAAAAGAATTTTTTTATATAACTCGGAAAATAAAATCATCAGAAAGTTAGAATCAGGTAGCATAGTTTCGGTGCCATTTCAACAAAGAACAGAATATTATTATGCTGGTTTGAACCTAATTAGAGAAAAAATATATGAGGAAGAAAACGAAACAATTGTTGATTATGAATATGATGATGCCTTGGTCAACAAGCTTCAAGGAACTGAATTTTTAGAAACATTTATTTCGGTTCAACCAAAATTACTAACTAAAACAATTTTTGGAGTAGAGGAAGAAAATACATATTCCTATGAGATTGAGTCAGATTCTGTAATCATACGAAATGACAGTTATTCAAATGGAACTATAAGTTCTAATAGATATGTTTTGGAAATTGTTAAATAATAACTAATAATTAATATTTAGAATATAGTTAATCTGCATATTGCCCCTGAAATTTAATTATGTTTAAACAAATCCTTCTTTGGTCAGTCCTATTAATTAGCTTTAATGCAAAAGCAATTTCAGTTACTGGAAATGATTCTCTTTCGCATAAATTTAATTTAGCATTTTCTATCAATCAAGGCTCAACAGGTTTTGGTGCTGAATTACTTTCAAAACCTTTAAAGCAGTTTGGTTTTAGAATTGGACACTATACTGGTACTTTTGTTGGTACATATTACACTATTTTTGATAATAAGGAGATTTTAGTTGATGGCAAAATTAAATTCTCAATGTCTAATCTCTTTTTGGATTATTTTCCTTTTAAATCCAATACTTTTAGAATTTCAACAGGCATTTCATTCAATCAAAATAAATATCAAACGACTTTATCTCCTGGTGAAGCACAGAAAATTGGATATATATTTTATAGTCCAGAAAAACTAGGCAATGTAATTCTAATAGCCAAAGGAAATCAATTTAGTCCCTATTTAGGAATTGGCTTTGGAAATAATAAACCAAAGTATCGAGTAGGTTTAGGCGTTGATTTAGGATTATTTTACCAAGGTAAGCCCAATTTTACTGTGATTGGAAATGGAAGTTTTAAACCCAGCGGAACATCCGAAAATGAGCAACTTCTTGAAAATGCATTTCGCAATTTTGTAGTTTATCCTTTTGCTAATTTTAGCCTTAGATTCAGAATAAAAAAATGAGTAATCTAGTCAAAATTTTATTTGCAGTAGCAACTTCACTTGTGCTTCTATGCTTATCATCCTGTAAATTCCCGAACCAGGAGGTAAATGAATTTAAATTGAATATTGATGGCTCACTTGTAAATCCATTAATACAAATAAAAATTGCTACAGAAGATTCTGTATCAGCCGAAAAGCTCATACTTTTTATTACAGGAAATGACGCTAAATGGTTCTACGATTTAGAAGGAAAAACTAATTACAATGCAGAGGGTGGTACTTTTTATCTTGTTTTACATCCAGATGTAAACCCCTCACAAATTAATCCTTTAAAAATCACCTTAAACCTAAATAAGGAAGGTTATATCCCAATTAAGCAAGATTTATTTGTAATTTCTAAAACGCAGAAGCTAACCTTTAACCTAACACTTAGAAAATTATCAAATGCACCTACAGGGCTTTTTTCAAAATCCATATTATTAAATTTTCTAGGCAAAAAAAGAACAGATACAGTAAGTTTCAGCTTTTTGCGTCCAGATGGAATCAATTTTAATTTTAAAATGCCTACTAAGGGCCTAGTTTTTTTGAGGAGTTCCAATTTTAAATTTTTACCCCAAACTAGCAATAAATCATTATCAGAAGTACTTCCAGACAAGGCAATCTATGAATTAGATTTACCTAATAATCCTTATAAAAATATATTAAGCATTGTTAGAAATCAAATTAATGGTTTGGCTGATCCAAAAGAAACCACAAGTGAAATACCCATTGCTTCTGGAACTTATATTTCAAATTCATTGGTTGCGTATTTAAAATCTGATTTAAGTCCAATTGAAGAAACAAGGTTAACTTTTGATACAATTTCATTGACCAATGTTCGGGTTCAAATTGTTTCAAGCCCGACCGCTAGGCAATTTAACTTTGTAGATGAAAACGGAATTTTTCAACCCAATTTATTCATCTTTGATGGTGACTTGATAACAGTTCCAGAAATTACTTTTTATGACGCAAGAACAGGAACACCTATCACCCCCTATTATCCAAAAGGAGATAATGGTATTTTAACAGAAATAGATTTGCCTGCAAACAATTATAAACTATTTGTTGAAGGTATTGGATACAGCAATGTTATAGATAATCCATTTTTATTAAGAAGGTCTGTTACTTTGAACCAAAGTAACTTTACACCAAATGATTTTGGAGGCTATACGATAAGATTTTCGAACAATTTACTAAGAAGCAATATTTTCTTTTATAAGTCCACTTCTCTTGGTTGCGATTCAAAAATTTTAACCATAAAGGCACCTAATATCCCTTTAAATTCTGGCTTTAGCGGAAGTGTAGAAATAATTCAAGGGAATTTAACTTTAAGTGCAGAGTTGCTTTTTACTTCTCCTGAAGTTCAAGTTCCGGTAGCATCTGCCTTAGCTGTTACTTCACAGATTATTGGAAAGGTAAACCATACTTACCAATCTTGTCAGGGAAGTGTAAAGCTGTTTGACCAAAATATAGACAACGTAAAGATTTGTGATGACATTAATTTGCAAAGAGATGTTGTAATCCCATTTGATGGAATTAGTTATTTAAACGCCATTCCTAAGCTTGAATCAGTTAAAGCAAGTGCAAAAATATTATGTCCGTCTGGAAATTACATCTTACCTCCTACCTTAGATTTCAAATTTTGGAAATTAGGATGTTCTCAAAAAAACCTAGTAAGAATCGAAGGAGGGCAATTCTATGCTAATAGTTTCATAGAAAATAACACGAGCTATGTGATGCAATATGATAGAATTTCATCAGCTGGAAAACCAACTACCGTATATGATACTTTGTTTTTTGATCCGAATATTCCAAATAAAATAATTGCTGATGAAGTAAGAAATTATTGGTCTGGAACCCTTAACTATTCAGTTCAAGAAGGTTATTCAATTGATATTATTCTTGACAATAAGAAGGTGAAATATCCTATTCCTAATTGCAATTAAGGAAGCTTTGTTAGCTTGTTTTAAAATCATTCAAAGGCGGCTCTCCTAGCATATACAATATCTTTAGGATGTCTTGCTGTTTTTGAGACTTGTTTTGCTTTTCATAGGCTGAAGAAAGGTTTCTCAATATCCTTTTTACGATATCAAGGTTGGAGCAAGGAACAAGAAAATCTTGGCGTGACTCAATATTTATTTGTGTTAAAAATTGTTGAAGATTGCTTTTAGTGAAAATTGCACCACCATTAAATGCATTAATATAAAAAAGCACTTTCCCTTTATTGGTATTAAATAACTCTTCTATATCATTAAAACGCATTTCAATATTACTCCTGCTTACTTCTTCTGTATAAGCCAAAACAAAATGCTGGGGCAAATTCACCCCGTAAACAGGAATGTTTAGCTTCTGTGCAATTAACATATATACAACTGCCAATAAAATTGGATTGCCCCTTTTACTTTCCAATACCTGGTTCAAAAATGAGTTAGAAGGATCATGATAGTTATCTACATTTCCTTTGAAACCATGCACTTGGTATAATATATAGTTTAGGATTCTTATCTTTTCGTAGGGACTTAATTCATAATTCATTTCGAGCCAAACATCCAATCGTAATTTCTCAATTACACTTAAAATACTTTGCTTTTCTAGTTCTGGAAACCTGTATCTGGCTATTAAATAAACACCTTCCAATAAATCTTGGTCAACTGATTTGAACCAATTCTCAAAAAGTATATATAATTCATTAAAATGCAACTGATGAATGATATTTTCAACACGGCTTTGGTGCTCTAAATCATTAATGTCGCCCCACTCTGCTTCCAAAAAAGGAATAATTTGGGTACCTAATGAAAGTAATTTCGACTGGATGTGTTCAAAAACCTCACTGTCATTATCATCCAACAGTGCAATCAATGATTTTAATTCAGCCTCATTCATTTTAAATGCATTTGGTTCAAACCGAAAACTATTTAGCTTTTTTCTTGGCAGCTATTTTTTTAGCAGGTGCTTTCTTAGCTGGCGATTTTTTAGCAGCAACTTTCTTTGCAGCCGTTTTTGTATTCTTACTTTCTGCTTGAATTATTTGCATAACTGCCTCAAAACTCAAGTCATCCGCTTTTTGTCCTTTTGGAATTCTATAATTTTCTTTTCCCTTTGCAATATATGGGCCCCATCTTCCATTTAGGATTTTAACCTCTTCATCCTCTGGAAAAACTTTCACCAACTTATTGGCATCAGAAATACGCTTGGCCTCAATTAACTCAATGGCACGAGTTTCATCAATGGCAAAAACATCATCTGTTTTGGGTATGCTGATAAATTTACTATCATGCACTAAGTAGGGTCCAAATCGTCCAATAGAAGCCTTAATATCTTTTGTTTCAAATTGCCCAACTACCCTTGGCAACTTAAATAAATCTATCGCCTCTACTAGTGAAATAGTCTCTATTAACTGACCACTCCTTAGGTTGGCATATCTTGGTTTTTCTTTTTCATCATCAGAATTTTCGCCAATTTGAGCGTAAGGGCCATATCTGCCTATTTTTGCATAGATATTTTTACCAGATTCTGGATCAACTCCCAACAATCTTTCTGCATTTTGTCTTTCTGCTGTGGCACTGGTATTGGTTACTGTGGTATGAAATGGGCCATAAAATTTTTCAATCATTTTATTCCATTGCAATTGTCCACGTGCAATTTTGTCAAACTCTTCTTCTACACTTGCTGTAAAACCAAAATCCATGATTTGCTCGAAATGTTTTCCGAGAAAATCTGTTACAATCATTCCAATATCACTTGGAAATAACTTAGACTTTTCACTGGCATATTTTTCTGCCTTTACTTCTCGTCCGATATTTTCCTTCTCTAAGGTTAATTGAACAAAATTTCTTTCTTTTCCTTCTCTATCTTCTTTAACTACATAACCTCTTTTTTGAATCGTAGAAATGGTTGGAGCATAGGTAGATGGCCTACCAATACCTAATTCTTCCATGCGTTTCACTAAAGCTGCTTCAGTATATCTAGCGGCTGGTCTTGTAAACTTTTCAGTTGCTTGAACTTGGATTAGATTTAGACTTTCACCCACCTTTAAAGGAGGCAACATTTTACTACTCTCGTCATCTTGTTCTTCATCGGTACTTTCAAGATAGACCTTTAAAAAACCATCAAATTTTAAGACTTCACCGGTTGCCACAAGTATTTCGGGAATACCAGATACACTGATGTTAGCAATTGTTTTTTCTATTTGGGCTTTTGCCATTTGAGAGGCAATGGCACGCTTATAAATTAAATCATATAAACGTTTTTCTTGATTGGTACCTTCTATTTCTACATTTTCAAAGTAAGTTGGCCTAATGGCCTCATGCGCTTCTTGAGCACTATCATTTTTGGTAGTGTAGCGTGTTGGTCGGCTATAATGCGCACCAAAGTTTCCAGAAATATAGTTTTTTGCTGCATCAATGGCTAATTCAGATAGGTTTACGCTATCTGTTCTCATATAAGTAATTAATCCATGCTCGTAAAGCTTTTGGGCAATGCTCATGGTAGTGCTTACACCATATCCCAATTTTCTGCTAGCTTCTTGTTGTAAGGTTGAAGTTGTAAATGGAGGTGCAGGAGATTTTTCACTTGGCTTTACCTCCAAATTCTGAATGGTAAAAGAAGCTCCCTTACATTTTTCTAAAAAGGCTTGGGCATCTGCTTCTTTTTCGAAGCGTTTTCCCAATTCTGCTTCCATTACTTTTCCACCAACATTAAACCTGGCTATTACCCTAAATGCAGAGTTATAGTTAAATGTATTGATTTCCCTTTCACGATCAACAATTAACTTAACTGCAACTGATTGTACCCTGCCTGCACTTAAATTAGCTTTCACTTTGCGCCAAAGAACAGGAGAAAGTTCAAAGCCAACTAATCTATCTAATACCCTTCTTGCTTGTTGGGCATCTACTAAATTCTTATTAATACCGCGCGGATTTTCAATTGCTTTTAGGATTGCAGGTTTTGTAATTTCATGAAAAACAATACGTCTTGTTTTCTTTTCATCTAAATTTAAGACCTCACTTAAATGCCAACTTATGGCCTCCCCTTCGCGGTCCTCATCGGAAGCTAACCATACAAGTTCTGCATCCTTACTCAACTTCTTTAATTCTGCAACGATGGCTTTCTTATCATCGCTAACCTCGTAATGTGGCTTAAAATTATTGGCTATATCTATTGCTTCATCCCCTTTTGCTAAATCTCTAATATGCCCAAAGCAGGACTTTACAGTATAATCTTTACCCAAGAATTTCTCAATGGTTTTTGCCTTTGCAGGCGACTCTACAATTACTAAATTCTTACTCATTTTTCTTCCTTCCTAATCCCAATTTTAAAAACTGCCAAACACAAATACCCCATTTTGGGCTCACAATATCCTAATTCCTAATGGTAAAAAAAACAAAAAGCCGCAAAGCTGCGGCTTTCTTTATTAAAAGTATGAAACTATTCTACTAGTAACTTATGAAGAAATCTGCCGCTTTCAGCCTGCATCTCAACAATATAAAGGTTTTGAGGTAGGCCTTCTAAAGAAACTCTTAATTCTTGTTGGCCAGCATTCATTCTTTCATTTGCAATTTCTTTTACCACTCTTCCTTGCAAATCCTTTAATACAATATTGATATTTTGCGTTTTTTCAAGTTCAAAACTTAAATCACAATGAGTTTTAGCTGGATTAGGATAAGCAATAAATTTCATTGCCGACTTCAATACCTCTTCTACACTAGTTGGCTCCGATATCGTAAAATCATCAAAATAAATATTATTACCTCTTAAGGATTGTAATTCAAATCTAATTCGACAATTGGTATAAGACTTATACGGTGTTAAATCTATGCTATACTTTTTCCATTGTGTTCCAGTTGGTATGAAATCGCTGGCTGATGCAGTGCTTGTTTCCATTTCATTTGCAGTAAGTGTTCTTACTAATATTTCTGACCTTCCATAGCTATTCGAAATAAATACCCTCACTCTATCACCACTAGCAGTTGACCTTTTTGAATATGCAATTTGAAAGGTTAAACTAGGTGCAGACAAAGTAGAAATATCTATATCTGGCGAACAGAAAGCATTTCTAATATTAGTGCGCCAGTTTTTTAAATTCAAGGCTGCCATGCACCCAGGTGTTCCGCCCATTGCAGAAATTGAAGAGTTGTATTGCCATCCACTATCTCCCGGACTCATATAATTTTCTAATCTCCAACCTGTGCCAGATAAGGCTGTATTAAAGTTAAAAACATAAGGTGCCTTTCTTGTAGAAGGTGTTAAAGTTTTATAGGATCCATCTGCATTAACACCTGCTGCACTAAGGTTATTTGTGCTATAAATATTGGCGCGGTAAAAAGCCATTTGGCCATCTATTTTTGTTTTTTGACCTGGAGTATACATATTCATGCAATTGCCATCAGCATAATCCATGTAGTTTCTTATTAAATCTGGTTTGTCATTAGATTCGGTGCATGAATTCCTGCTATTTGGACAACCATTAGTGGCACTTGCTACAGGTGGTGTATCACACACTTCATCTCCTTGTGTTGCACAAGTGGCCGCTGTTAAACCTGCACAACCATTTTGAAAGGGATGATATAAACCTAGCCAATGTCCCGCCTCATGGGTAAAAGTTCTTCCTGCTTGCGCCACACTAGCCATTTCAATGATGCCCATTTGGTCGGCACGGCACAAAACGCCATCTGTTGAGGTACTCGAATTAATTTGAAAAGGAAATTGCGCATATCCTAAAATGGTACTATTAGGATCATTATCTGCAATATTACTTACTACCCAAACATTAAAATATTTTCTTGCATCCCAATAGCTAAGGCCTTTCTGACTATTACCTGCATTATCGGTACCAATATTATAAACTCTATTAACACCATTTGAAGGTTGTCCATTTGGGTCAAACTGAGCCAACCTAAATTCATATTCCATATCGGCAGCTAATGGGTCTGTACTTGATCCGCCATTTGTGCCAGCCAATTTTCGAAAATCTTCGTTTAAAATTCTAATTGCGTCATTTACCTGTGTTTGAGAAATATTTTCTAAGCCATTCTTATGAATAACATGAAACACCACAGGAATGTATCTTACTACCCCTTTCTTTTTCAAATCTGGCGTAAAGTTTAAACCAACTTGTGTAGCTTCTTCTCTTTGCTTAAGTAGCGTTGGATCTAGCTTTACAGCTTCTAAATACAGTTCATCTGTTTTGCAAGGAACAATGATTTGACTCTTTGCTATCAATTGAAGAAAGGCAAAAGTTATAAGTACAAAATATTTTTTCATTCGCATTAATTAGGTGTGATAATAGATATAAAGTCAACCAAAGGTACTAAAATAGTTGTATTTGGTTAGGTAAGTTTCGCAAATAATGGTCAACTAGCACTAAAGCTGCCATTGCCTCTACTATAGGAACTGCGCGCGGCACAACGCATGGATCGTGCCTTCCATCGATTTTTAATTTTACATTTTCCTGACGCTCATTCACCGTTTGCTGCTCAGTTTTAATACTAGCAACCGGTTTAAAGGCTACTTTAAAATAAATAAGTTCTCCATTGCTTATGCCTCCTTGAATGCCTCCACTATGGTTTGTAATCGTTTTTATTTCGTTTTGAACCAAATGAAAAGCATCATTTTGCAAGGAGCCCATTGAGCGAGCAGCCTTTACCCCTTCTCCTATCTCGAAGGCCTTTACAGCATTTATGCTGAGCATGGCTTTCCCTAAATCGGCATGAAGTTTATCAAAAACAGGTTCGCCCCACCCTACCTTTACACCTTTACAAACACAGGTAATTTGGCCTCCTAAACTATCCCCTTGAGTTGATGCGATTTCTATTAGTTCTTTCATTTGTGGCTCAAGAGTTGGGTCGGCACACCTAATTAAACTATTCTCAGCCATTTCAAAATTAATGGATTCAGGGGCAGTATTACTTTCTAATTCACCAATGCCTGTTACACTTGCCTGCACTTCAACCCCTAAAGCTTTTAAAATCATTTTGGCAAAACTTCCTGCAATTACACGGGCTACTGTTTCTCTTGCCGATTGCCTTCCGCCGCCTCTATAATCTCTAATTCCATATTTAGCTTGGTAAGTATAATCTGCATGTGAGGGCCTATAAACCTCAGCAAGTTTTTCATAGTCTTTAGAATTTTGATTGGTATTTCTAACAATCACGGCAATGGGTGTACCTAGTGTTTTACCTTCAAAAACACCACTTAGAATTTCAAAAATTTCAGGTTCATTTCTGCTCGTTGTGTAAATAGATTGCCCTGGCTTTCTGCGCTGCAAGTCTGTTTCAATTAAGTTTAAATCAACCAACATATTGGGCAAACACCCATCTATAACTACACCAATGGCAGGCCCATGGCTTTCTCCAAAGCTGCTAATTTTAAAGATTTCTCCAAATGAGTTTCCTGCCATAATTTGTTTATTTAAGATTCGATATTTGCCTTTGCAGCTAACTTACCCTTGGCAAAATCGGCGGCAAAATCAATAAATACTTTATAGGCTTGCGTAAATGAAAATTTACCATCCCCATTTCTATCAACGATGTTCCTTCTTGCTAAGGTTCTTATAAAATCTCGTCTAGATTCACCACTGCGCAATTGATTATTGCTGGCTATTAATTCTGCATAGGCACTGTTCTCAAAATAGCTATCCAGTTTTTCATGCTCAAAATCTGCATACTGAATTTCTTCTAAGAAGTTCTTTCCGTCTTTATCTAATTCATAGCACAAGATGGCAAAAAACATGCAAATGTCTCTGCTCAACATTTCACCTGTTTCGTAGCTTAATAAGAAAGCAAAATCACTTTTAAGCTCCATTTCATAGCCAAAGCTTTCCTTAAAAAACTTTTCATAAAAGGCTAAATTGTCTTTTAAAGATATAAACTTTTGGTCGCTGGCAAGGATAAACTTCCCACTCATCAAATCGCCCACTATTTCTTTATGGTATCTAGGATATTCCATACTTCATTATTTTTAATTTAGGTACTCTTAATGTCATTTGATTGGTTTGAATTAATTGCCTATCATTTTCATTGTCTAATTCAACGCTTATTCCATCCTCAAACAATAATGTAGTTAAGGCAAAAAACTTATCCGTCTCAATATATTGATAATCCGATTTTAGGGTCAAACCGCACCATTCAAAAAAACTGTTAACTGGCAATGCTGCTAGGAGCCGGTTTTTGTACAAATCTTTGTTAAAAATCCACTTGTCTGTTAGCTGTTGTGGGTCTTCTAAAATGATGGTTTCATCTACTGCAAACTGTTCTAGGTATTCTTTTGCATTCAAATACATATCATTGCTGTAAGGATATACGCGCTCCACTTTAAATACCCTTGGTAAAGGTGCTTTATTAGGTGCTTTTAAAAATTCAATCCAACCTGTTAAAATTAAAGATTCAGTTCTTATGCGCTCAATTAATGGTAATAGTTCATTGGTAAGTAGCTTGCTTTGCTTTAATAAGTCGTCGTTGGTTTGAACCAAAAAGTTATATAACTTCTCAAATTGCAATCGTAGGTGTTCCTCGTCAAAATTGAGCCTCCTTACATTTACATACTCAGAAATATCAAAGAGTTTATTGGTAATCGAATCTTGGTGGTTAATATCAAGAATATTATTAAGTGGAGAAATATAATAATCAATCCAAAAGCTTGCTTTTCGCACTTTTTCTTGATAGTCTAACTTCTCTACATTAGATTTTAGTTCTCGAGTTTCGTTGAGTAAGCGAATGGTATTTTTTTCTACGGCTTCACTAAATTCTTTAATTTCATTGTATAAATCTGTAACCCGTTGACCTAAAATCAATTTATCCTTATTAATTCCTTCTCTTATCTTCTTAAACAAAATCCCAATAGATTGTTCATACTTTTGGATGGTCTCTGGCAATAAGGGACGAAATTCATTTAAAATAAATTCAAATAACTTAAAATACGTATCCCTAAATTCAAAGTCATCGCCAAGTTTTCTAATTATTTTATACTCGAGTAATTGAGGTAATATTTCATCCCCTTGGTTGGCAAATATCTCTTGAAGGATTTCTTTTCTAATAATGCTTTCACGTGTTTGAACTTCAAAGATATCTTTGATTGTATCAAAGTAAGTAGCTAGGAAATTGAGTATGGTTTTTGGTTCTGCCTTCATCTAAATTCTCCTTAGTTAGCGTTGGCATTGCGTTCGCCATACATGGCATTTACCTTTTCATTGATGTTTATCTTACCCGCATTTGGGTAAATAAAATAGTATTTCCCAAATCCTGGCACTGCATCTGGTGCTGCAAAAATTGGAATAAAATTATGCTCTTTACAGAAACGTACCAGCTCAGGTCTATTTTGTTTATCAATGGTTGCTACCTCATCAATAAATAAAGCAATTCTATTTTCATCGTCAAAAATGGCCAGGCGATTGATGATGGTCATAATGATAATTAATCGAATCATCTTATCTGTTCCATCCGATTCTATTTGTTCATTCAAATCCACCTGCTTAGTGCTTCCTTTCCTAGTTAGGTTTAGGCTTATATCAAATAAGTCATCAAACTCAATTTTCTTGGCATTATCCAAATAAGCATCTAATACTTTTAAGTTTTCGGAATGGTCAAACTCAAACATCAATTGGCCACGTACTTGTTGAATTTGGCTAATTTTCTTCACTTCCTCCACCAATTTTTTATTGTCCATCAATTCAATGGTCAATGATTCAATATCAGAAATTCTGGCTTGCGAAAGTTTTGAGTTAAACTTGTTATAAACAAACTCTTTAAACTCTTCATAGCGTTTAAGCAAAGTATAAGCGGGATTTGCAAACTGAGCAGAAATACTTTCAAGTAAGCTAGAAACAGAACGCTCTTTATCCTCTAACAATGAAATTTCTTCCTCTACATACTTAATAAAGTCCATTTCATCTGCAAAAGTAGATTGCAATTTATCTCTTAACTTCTCAAACAATTTATCTTTACTCGCTTTCAAATCATGCCTATCAGACATATTTATCTGCACTTTTTTATAAAGATTATCCAAGTCATCTGCACTATCAAATTCCTCGCCTACTAAACCAAACTGGGCTAAGTTTTGCTTATATTCTTGTATTTCTCTTATTCTTCTTTCTCGTTTATCTTTATCCACAATCAGCTCTTGCACATCTAGCTGTTTTTTAGCAATATCTTTTGCTAACCTTGCTTGTTCTGTCTCTATTTTTTGCTTTTCTTCATTTAACAATTTTAGGTCGACTTTAAGTTTATCAATTGCTTTTTGTAGCGTTGGTTTGGATTTTATTTTATGGAGCTTAGTTCTAATAATCTCAATTTCTGAGTTAATTGCATGAAGATCTTTTTGCGACTTTTCTAAATCACGGGCAACCTCAAACAAAGCTTCCTGACTCTTCAATTCAAGCTTTATGCTATTTAATTCTTCTTTGATTTCTTCAATGGTTTTAAAATCCTTTAATTCTAAGTTTTTAGAAATATCAATCTCTCCATCAAAAATACTTAGCTTATCGGTTACCTGATGAATAGCTTTAAGTACTTGGTTGCCTGGCAGACTTTTCACTTGTTCACTCAAAATAGCATTGAGTAATTTACGGTTCTCCTTGTTGCCAGATATTTTGTTAATCAATAAATTACCATAATTTTCAACTTGGTTTTCATTCCTCAATATTTGAGATTTAAGCTGTAGAATTCTTTGCTCAATTTGCTGACTATTGAGTCGCTGAATTTCAACCATTGTAATACGTGATTCAACTTCTTTTCTGCGCTTATCATAATTTTCTAAGGCTTCGTTAAGAAATTCTAGTGGTTCAAAAGCATTGATAATACCTAAATCTGTTTCCTTTTCATTTAACAACTCAGCCTTGCTATTGATTTCGGTTTCTTTGTTACCAATTTTTCTGTCAAAATCTGCTTTCTGTGGAATAAGGTTTTCATTAATCTCAGTATTAATTTTTGCAATGTTTTGATTGCGTTCTGCTAACTGGCTCTGAAGCGTTGGTAACGTTGTATCATAATTCTGAGAAAAGGCATAATACAATTGGTTTATAATTCTTGCTTTTGCATTGTATTGGCTCATTACTTCTCTAAACTCGTCAAACTCGTTTTTAACTGATTTAAGATTCCGTATTTCATTATTTATTTTCCTTAAATCAATGATGTCTTTCTTGTTTTTCTGCGAAAAATTTAAGGTTTCGTTTTCTCTGTTGTCTGCAACAATTAAAGCTTCTTTGAGGTTCTTATTGGTAATTAGTTTGGTATTAATTAGGTAGCGATAAATCCTTGAGAAATTATTACTTAAACCTTCCGATTTAACATTATCGTCTAGCCAAACAACCCCTTGATTTCTTTTTCCACGTTGGTAAACCGTGTTAAATACCTCACGTTTATCTTTAAAAGGAATCAGTTCTAAACCATCCATTACCAAGGCGGCTTGCACCTCTTCAAACTTTAGTAATTTCTTGTTTTCATCTACAAAAAAATGCTCTTTATACTCCGAGTTAAATTGGTAATACTCCAATTCCGAATCCCCATTGCGCTTAACCAAGATGCAATAGTACGACTTCTTAAAAACCTCAAAAACGATATAACTTTGGTTGGGATTAGGGAAATAATGGTGCAAGGTTTCCTTATCCCCTCTTCTTTGCCCACTAAAAGTCATTTTATTTCCATCAATTATAAACAAGAAGTTTAGGGCATAA
Source organism: Bacteroidota bacterium (assembly GCA_027487835.1). GTDB lineage: Bacteria > Bacteroidota > Bacteroidia > UKL13-3 > UKL13-3 > B1. Next base: position 167,432 of record JAIYCU010000012.1, read on the forward strand.
ATGAGGGTGCTTTTCCCAATATTATTTGGGCCAACCAATTGCAGACTATCGCAATCATTTAAGCGAATTTCTGCCTTACCGTAAACTTTAGAATTTAATATCGTGAGTGATGTTAACATGCCAATTCTTTAAAATATTGAGGCAAGATAAGCAGCCCTATTTGCAAGAAACCCACATCTAATTCACAGTATCCCGACAGATTTGAAGGGACTCATAATCCATGGGTTATAGCTTAATTTGCTTTTTTTGCTGGTTTTTTTAAATATTTTTGGCTAAAGTAATGAAATGAAGAAGTTAGTAAGTTTTGAACCAAGTGTTTATACGCTAAGAAATCTAGCACTTTCCTTTGACCCAAATTCCCAACAGGATTTACTTCATAACTTACAATTAATAAAGAAGCTAAAACACTTTAATTTAGTTCACTTAGCAACGCTGCAAGCAGATTTACTATTTATTAAAACGCATGCGTCTCATCCAAAAATGCTTGAAGCTTGCGAAGCAGCAATTAAAGCCATAAGTCAGTATTTAAAGAAATTAGGGTCAAACCAAAAAGAAAAAATTAAGGATACTTTTTTACCCTTTTCAAGCACTAGTCTGATTTTTTCATATACTTTAATCAAATGGCTTTCAACACAAAACGATTGTCGAATTAGCTTTGATGGACTTGAGGCCGACTCATCCCAACTTAATTCCCTGTTAAAAATTAGTTTACCAAATCCAGAAAAAGATTTGTGCAGCATAGGTTACGCTGCACTAGATCTGTTTAAAGCCTTAAAAATAAAAAAAGGGAAAGAACTAGAATTCATATTACAAGCCTTTGATAGCCTTCAAGACTCACCACATACCAAAGATCATTTGTGGGATTCGCTCAAAATATGGGTGAAAATTGAAAGTGAAAAACCAAGTTTTTCAAGGCTTTCCAATCGCTTTGATAGGGAAAGTTATTTTTATCATGATAGCATTTTAAAGCGGTTTGAACCAAGGGAGTTAATTGAAAGAAAACTTCCAGCAGCTACCCAATTGCGCAGGTCAGAACAAATTCAACTTATTGAGGTCATCCGAAAAGCAATGGTGCATACTATGCGCGAAACTGACCCTGCCACTTATATGCAAGAAGATTCATTGCGTTGGTATAATTTAGAACGAGGAATTTCTATTGCACTTTTCGATGTAGTTGCAGAAAGACAGCTTCCTTATCAATCTTATATTGGCTATACCCTATTTAAAAATGGCTATCCAATGGCATATGGGGGCAGTTGGATAATTGGCGAAAAAGCACATTTTGGAATAAATATCTTTGATGCGTTTAGAGGCGGTGAATCAGGTTTTGTGATGTGCCAGTTATTGCGAACCTATGTACAGTTGTTTAATTTAAAAAGCATTGAGGTAGATGCTTACCAATTTGGGAAAAATAATGAAGACGGAATTAAATCTGCTGCCTTTTGGTTCTATTATAAATTTGGGTTTGAACCCATCGATAAATCTCTTAAAAAGCTTGCAGCGTATGAGTATTCAAAAATCAAAAAAACACCAAGTTATAAAACCAAAGCAAGCACTTTAAGAGCCTTAGCTGAAAGCAATGTAATCCTTCATATTGGCGAATGTAATCAATTAGATTATGCCAAGGTAACTGCCCAAATTACAAAGACAATAGCCAACAAATTTTCAGGAAATAGGTCATTAGCAATTGTTCAATCAAAAAAATCCATGCCAATCAAGTTAGAGGCACCCCTTGGGTTCAACCCGAAAAATTTAATTGCTTTTGATGAATTTTCACTCTTATGGATAGCCTTTGAAAAGCAATTAGAACATTATACAATAACTGAATTTTTAACATTGATTCAGCTTAAAACCAAAGATTATGTTGCCTATCAGGCTGGCCTTGCCAAATTACTTAAAGAGTTAGCACAAAAATCTACTTAACCCTACTTAAAGACTCTTGATACAAGCTATTTTGGGGGTCTAAAGCAAGTGCTTCTTTATAATGTTTTAAGGCATTCTTTTTGTCTTTACTTTCCTCATAAAGCAAACCTTTCATAAACCATGCTTTGGCATAGGTAGGGTTTAATTTAAGGGTTATATCCCAATTCTCCATAGCAGATTGCAGGTAACCCGATTCATAATTAATATAACCAACATTATAAAAAGCCAGAAAATTAGTTGGGTCAAGCGTAATTACCTTCTTATAAACCACCATTGCCGAGGCATAATTTGCGCTTTGTTGTAAGAAAACACCTTTTGCAAAATAAGGTTCGATGCTTTGGGGTTTTAACTTAATGGCAGCATCAAAATAACCTAAAGCCAATTTATTTTTTTGAGCAGCTAATAAATTGGCAATATAAAGTGTTGAAGCATAATCTGTAGGATCTGTCTCAATAGCCGTTTGAAAATGATAAATAGCCCTTGCGGTATCGCCGGTTTCTTTATAATTCATTCCCAACATGTGGTATAGGTAAGGGTTTGTCTTATCGGCTTTCAATAATTTATTTAATAAGTCCAAGGATTTTTGATGCTCCCTCACTACAAAATACAAATCGGCTAATTTTAGGCTGGCTTCCTTGTTCTCGGGATTCAGTAAAATTGCCTTTTCGTAGGATTGCGCGGCATTTTTTGTCTCATTCATGGCATATTGCGTCCTTCCTAATGTAAAAAAATACTGGTCGTTGGTAGAGTCTAATTGAATGGCAGATTGCAAATCAGCTTCTGCCCTTGATAAGAATTTACTATTAATATAAACCTGTGCCCTTTGGTAAAAATTCTCAGGATTGGCGGGGTCTGCATCAATTTCCTTGCTAATTTTCCGAGCCAAGGTAGCATTAGCCGTGCTATCATTTGGGTCGGGTAAATTGGTGTTTTTAGGATTGTCTTTACAGGCTATTAAAAGCAAAAGACTAATAAAAATCATTTTTTGAACTGAGGCAATCAGATGCATTTTCATATTTTTGAGGGTTCAAACATAAGACAACCAAAATTAAAATTAAGTATGCCATTTTACTACAGATTAGGAAATATTCCGCAAAAAAGACATACCCAATTCAGAAAAGAGGATGGGAGTTTGTATGCAGAAGAGTTAATTTCTACTGAAGGTTTCAGTAGTTTATATTCTTTAGTATACCATTGCCACCCGCCCACTTTGGTTAAAGAGGTGGAAACCGCAATTAATGCAGAGCCGGTTGCTGCAATGCCTAAGAACCTGCTCAACAGAAGTTTCCTAACCTTTAAAACTACCCCTAAAGACGACTATCTTGAGTCCCGCGTGATTATGCTATACAACAAAGATGTATACCTTACCTGCGCGGCGCCTAAGAAAAGCATGACCGAATACTTTTATAAAAATGCAGATGCAGATGAAGTTATTTTTGTGCATGAAGGCAGCGGGATATTAAAAACTCTGTATGGCGAAATTCCATTTGAGTATGGAGATTATTTAGTAATACCTAGAGGCATTATTTATCAGTTACATTTTAACGACGAAAACAATCGCTTGTTTATTACTGAAAGTTTTTCCCCTATTCGTCCGCCTAAGCGCTACCTCAATTCATTTGGCCAATTTTTAGAACATTCTCCTTACTGCGAAAGAGACTTAAAACTGCCCCAAAACTTAAAAACGCATGATGAAAAAGGTGATTTTAAGGTAATGATAAAAAAGCAAGACCTTATTTATCCATTTATTTATGCCACACATCCATTTGATGCCATTGGTTGGGACGGTTATCAATATCCTTATGGTTTTAGTATCCATAACTACGAGCCAATTACAGGCCGGGTGCATATGCCACCTCCCATACATCAAACCTTTGAGGGCCATAATTTTGTAATCTGTTCATTTGTGCCTAGGTTATATGATTACCATCCGCAATCTATTCCTGCCCCATACAACCATAGCAATGTAGATAGTGACGAGGTTTTGTATTATGTAGATGGTGATTTTATGAGCAGAAAACATGTAGAACGAGGTATGATTAGCCTACATCCAAAAGGAATTCCACATGGCCCACACCCTGGTACGGTAGAAAAATCAATTGGTAAAAAAGAAACAAAAGAATTGGCAGTAATGATAGATCCTTTTTATCCGCTAATGATTACACAAGCTGCATTGGATTGCGAAGATCCTAAGTATTATAAAAGCTGGGTAGAATAAAGGCTTTGGTTCAAACCGAAACCTTTATTATTCTTCAAACATTTTTTTGGCGCGCTGCAAGTTATTATAATAAGTTGCAGCGTTTCCTGTTTTATAATGGCAATGATTACTGATGGTGCCAGTTTCTTCGCACTTACAAGCCACAATTTTATTATTCTCTAAAAAGAACCTGCAATTTTCACAGGCTACAGCAGAACACATTTTAAATTGAGCCGCATCTGTTAAGTAAAAATATATACCTTCCATGTCTAGGTCTACTGCAGCAATTCTTTTGCGACCTTGGTACACACAAGTTGCAACCAAAAAATACGTTTGTTGCATTTGCTCAATGTGCATTTCTGTTACTTTGGTGCCGTCTCTAAAGGTCCACTCAAAGGCTTTACTTAGATTTTTCTCGCTTTCGGTAAGTTGGTAAACCCCATTGTTTATTTGCCCAACCTGTACCTTGGTATCTTGAGAAAACCCAATATGCGAGAGTAAAATAAAAATTGTTACGAGTAGTTTTTTAATCATTCAATGCATTTTATTGAAACAAATGTAAAGAAGCAGAATCAATTCTGCAATTTGTTGTAAATTTGTGACCCATATGAAGGCATTAGTAACAACCAATTTTACATTTCCTAATCAAAAAAGTTTTTACAGAGGGAAAGTTAGAGATGTTTATAATATCAACAACAACTACTTAGTAATGGTTGCCTGCGATCGTATTTCTGCATTTGATGTGGTACTTCCTAAACCCATCCCTTTCAAGGGTCAGGTATTGAATCAAATTGCTGCACATTTTTTAAACCTAACCAAAGATATTGTTCCAAATTGGTTATTGAGTAGTCCTGACCCAAACGTTAGTATTGGTTTATGTTGCGAACCCTATAAAGTAGAAATGGTTATCAGGGGATATTTAAGCGGGCATGCCTGGCGTGAATATAAATTAGGCAAAAGAATTATCTGTGGCGTTGCCATGCCAGATGATATGAAAGAAAATGACCGCTTTCCTACGCCTATTATTACGCCTACAATCAAAGCAGTTTCTGGACATGATGAAGACATTACGAGAGAAGAAATTATTAGAACTGGCTTAGTGGATGAAGCGGATTATATCGTTCTTGAAAATTATACCCGTAAACTTTTTGAGTTTGGCAGTGAATATGCCTTAAGCCAAGGATTAATTCTGGTTGATACCAAATATGAATTTGGCAACTACAAAGGCGAAGTTATGTTAATGGATGAAATTCATACCCCTGATTCTAGTCGCTATTTCTATGCAGATACTTACGCTGAAATTCAGGCAAAAGACCAACAACAAAGACAATTATCAAAAGAATTTGTAAGACAATGGTTAATAGAAAATGGGTTTCAAGGATTAGATGGACAAGAAGCACCTGTATTTCCTAACGACTTTATTGAATTAGTAACCGAGCGATATATTGAATTATTTGAACGCATTAGCGGCAAAACCTTTGTAAAACAAAATTACGATTCGGTTGAAAAAAGAGTGGAAGCCCAAATAGAAGCGTCAATTAATCAATTGGTTTGAACCTATTCCTCTTTTCAATTGGCATAAATACAGCCTATTTTCTAGCCGATTTATTCATCAAGCTAGGCAGTAATCAGCGCTCTGCTGGTAATTTGGTTTATCACCGTTCGGTGTATACAGTAGCCATGACTTTTCTATGGTTACTCCTCTCAGGTTCAATAGAAAACCCACCTCAGTTAACAGAAAGCTTGCAGTTGATAGGTTGCGGCACCTTTTGCGTTTTGGGACTCTATTTTTATGTTAAAGCCTTGCAAGGTTTGCATTTTGTCAATGTTTCGGTGGTTGGAATTACAGGTGCATTAATTCATTACCTACTTGGGGTATTTATAAATAATGAAAATTTTAATGCTTGGTTTTATGTAGCAGCCCTTTTATGCATTGTAGGAATAGCCATACAATGGCGCAAGCAAAGTCAACACAAAGGTATACTAGCAGCTTGTTTAAGCGCTGTATTTTGGGGCTTTGGCTATGCACTACTCAATATTCCTTTGCAAAAAGCAGATGCAGTTTGGGGTGCATTTATCCTTGAAGTTTGTGCCTTAATACTTTCAGGTGCTTTTATATTTCGGTTTGAACCAAGCTTTAAATTAAGGAAGTCGATTCAGTACGACCACCACCTTCTTTTGGTGGCTTTTTTTACAATACTTGGATCTGTTTGGATTAATTATGCCTATCAAAAGTTTAACCTAAGTGCCTTAGGATTTATGCAATTAGCCTTTTTTCCCTATGCAATGCTGGCGGGTTATTTTATATTTAAGGAAAGACTATCTAAGCTAGAATGGATTGGAAACAGCTTAGTAATGGCCGGGCTAGCTGTGTATTATGTCTTTATTTAACCGCAATGGCCCAATCAAAAATCTGGTCATTTAATACCAAGTGATATCCCTTTTTATCTGATAAAGCGGCATTAATCAAAGCCTTGGCAACTGTTTCTCCCTTTATAGCTTTGTACAACTTTAATGGGCCTACAAAGGCAGGATTCAACACACGCATTAAATATTGAGAAATGGTTTCTAAGGGTCTTGACTCTGATCTATTGCCTAAAAGCAAGGAAGGCCTTAAAATAAACGTATTGTCAAACCCAATTTGTTGAATGGCATATTCTAACTCCCCTTTTAATCGACTATAAAATATTTTAGAATTTGTACTCGCACCCATTGAACTAACCAATAAAAAACTTTCCGCGCCATTTTTAAATGCAATTTGGGCAGTTTTTAAAGGGATTTCAAAATCTATACGCCTGTAATTATCTTGATTGGGAGTTTTGGCGCTGGTTGAACCCATGCAACAGAAAATATGATTCGCATTTATCTGGTCTGAAAAGTTATCCAATTGATTAAAATCCAGCATAATTTGCTTAAACTTTTCATGCTTTATCACCATGTCTCTTCTTACCAAAACGGTTACCTGAGAATAATGCGGACTCTTTAATAATTCAAAAACTAAGTTTCTACCAATTAGACCAGTAGCGCCAATAACAAGTGCTGTTTTTTGCATGATTAAATGTCTTTAGGTAAAAATTCCTTGCGGGAAGATTCATCATTTACAGCTGCGAATACCATTTTTTCGGCTAGAATATTTGCAGGGGTGGTAAACATTCTATCATAAAAGCCTAAACCAATCTTATTTAAAACTCCTCCAAAAGTCTTTTTAACATCATAGGCATTGCTATCAATTCTCACCGAACTGCTGATTCCGTTTACTTTAAAAACATATAGTTTAGTAAAGGGTAATTTTTCAATTTCTTGTTGTAACTGACCTCTTAACTTAAATACAGCATTTTCTGATTGATGATGTGCTTTGGTATTATTCAATAAGAAAAAGTTCTTCACCCCTGCTTCATTGGCCATTTTAGAAATAGCCAATGGCACATCATACTCAAATTGGTCAGCATCCTTTAAACCAGTTGTATTAATAAATTCTCTTCCTAATAAACAGAAGACATCATCTACCCCTTCAAAAGCATATTTAAAGTCTTCAAGTCGAGAAAAATCTACCAAAACACTTTGGGTATGTATATTTTTAAACCTTCTGCTTTCCCTACGGGTAAGGATAACAACTTTTTTGTAGTGCCTATTATTAAGCAAGTTTTCAAGTAAGGCTTGACCAATTGAGCCTGAGATTCCAACGATTAAAGCATTACGCATAGTTTCGAATTAAGGGAAAATCCTGAGAAATTACAAGTTATTAAATTTTTAAAATTGGAAGTTCATGTTTTTTCTTAACCTAAATTAAGGTTTTGGATAATCTACAGTTGTATTTTTGTATCAAAATTTAATACTATGAGCACAACAGGAACTTGGGTTTTAGACCCAACCCACAGCGAAATTCTTTTTAAGGTAAAACACTTAATGATTACCAATGTTAAAGGTGAATTCAGAAAGTTTTCAGCCAATATTTTAGGCGAAGACTTTACCACAGCGCCAATTGAAGTGAGCATTGATGCCTCTAGCATTTTCACCAATGAAGATAATAGAGATGGTCATTTAAAAGGAGCTGATTTTTTTGATGTAGAAAACCACAAAGAATTAACCTTTAAAAGCACCTCAGTAAGCAAAGTTGATAGCGAAAACTACCTTTTAAATGGTGTATTAACTATCAAAGGCATAAGCAATAATATTAGCTTAAACGTAGAATTTGGTGGTGTTAACAAAGATCCATGGGGCAATCAAAAAGCAGGATTTTCTGTAAATGGAAAAATTAATAGAAAAGACTGGGGCTTAACTTGGAATGCGCCTTTAGAAACAGGCGGATTACTGGTAAGTGAAGAAGTAACTTTGATGGCAGAAGTACAATTTGTAAAACAGGCATAATTGGGTGAATTGATAAAGAATCGCTGTCATAGAGCAATCTATGGCAGCTTTTTTTTGCTTAGAACTTTACCTTTTCAAACATTAGCGCCGAGCCTTATTGATGACAAATTTTATCTTATTGATAACCCGCTGAGCCTTATTGATGACAAATTTTGTCTTATTGATGACTTGCTGAGTCTTATTGATGGCAAATTTCATCTTATTGATGACTCGCCGAGTCTTATTGATGGCAAATTTTGTCTTATTGATGACCCGACGAGTCTTATTGATGGCAAATTTTGTCTTATTTATGACCCGCGGAGCCTTATTGATTACAAATTTTGTCTTATTGATGACTCGCCAAGCCTTATTGATGTCAAATTTTGTCTTATTGATGGCAAATTTTGCCTTATTGGATGATAAGGCAAAAAAAAAGCCCCGAAAAATTCGGGGCTTTGGTGGTCTCGACAGGATTCAAACCTGTAACCTTCTGATCCGTAGTCAGATGCTCTATTCAGTTGAGCTACGAAACCATCTTTGATGGGGTGCAAATATAGGAATAGCTATTAAAAACACAAAGGCGACTGCAATTTTTTTTTGCAGTCGCCTTAATTATTTACTTAATGCTTTTACAATGAGGCCAATGTTTCATTGATAGCAGCAAAATTTGGCAACTCTCCTGCATTTTCTAACACTTCAGCATATTTAATCGTTCCTTCTTTGTCAATCACAAAAGCAGATCTTTTGCTCACCCCTTTTAATCCTAAAATCCAATCTTCATAAATGGCACCATAACTTCTAGAAGCTTCTTTGTTAAAATCTGAAAGTAAAGTGAAGTTAAGGTTTTGCAATTCTTTGAATTTACCTAAAGTAAAAGGCAAATCAACCGAGATGGCTACTACTTCGCAAGTGTCATTATGGTAAAGGCTAATGGCATCACGAACGGTGCAAAGTTGTGTGGTACATACGCCAGTAAAGGCAGCTGGAAAAAAATGAACAATCAGATTTTTTCCAGAGAAATCACTTAATGAAACTTCTTTTTTGTCTGAATCAATTAATTTGAAAGCGGGTGCTTTGTCTCCAATTTTTAAACTCATAGTTTTGATATTTATTTTATATATTATGATAACCTTTTGTAAGTAATTATGTTTTTACCAATATCGTCTGATGGTGCGCAATACATGCGTATGCTTATTGCGTTCGGCATTAAAAATCCCAAAACTATCTAAAGTATCTAGCCTAACTTTCCCAGCAGCATGAATTATTTCTCCCGACCCTAAGCCAATTCCTACATGGGTAATTTTCTCTGCCGTATCTCCAAAGTAAACCAAATCACCAGGTAAAATCTCTTCTACAAAGGTAATGGCCGTTCCCAAACTAGCCTGCTGATAGGCGTCTCTTGGTAATTGAATATTCATGCACTTAAAAACAAGTTGAGTAAATCCTGAACAATCAATACCCATAACACTTTTACCTCCCCAAAGATAAGGAACATTTAAAAATTGTTTGGCAAGCGTTATGGCTTCTTCATGGGTTAAAAAGTTAGGTTTGAAGTTTTCGGTTTGAACCAAATATTCCTGCCCTTGATGCTTAAAACAAACCTGATTATTTTGAAGGAAATTATCCGTTAAAACAGCGCCTATTGGCACAAAAAATGTTTCATTACTTTTTAAACCTTGTGCCTTCACAAAAGGAAAAACTGTTTGGATAATAGGTTGAATAGGTGCCTGCAAAAGCAATTCCATTTGAAGCTCGTTTATCCAACCTTTATAAGTGTCGGCAGCATTTTCAATGAAATACCACTCCTCCCTTTTTTCCAGAATCGTATAAACTTCACCAAACAAAAGCTGAGAAACCATTTCACTTTTCGAGGTGGGTTCAGCCCGTAATGGCAATAAACTTAAGGAACAAATGCCTTGATTCATTGTGAGAATGTTTTGCGCAAGTAACAAGATTTTTTTGTATAGTTGTAGTGAATTTATCATTATGGCTAACAACATAGATTTAAGCTACTTACAAGAAATCTCAGGTGGAGATTCAAGCTTTATTAAGGAAATGCTAGCGCTTTATGTGAACACTACAGCGCAAGAAGCGTCTCATTTTACAGAACTTTTTAACAATGGAGATGTCGATGGCATTGGTCATTTGGCGCATAAAATGAAAGCGCCCATCCAAATGCTAGGCGCTAGTGAATTATTCGAAACCATTCGCACCCTAGAACAAATTGGAAAAACGGGTCAAAACACAGGTCAAATCAAAGACTTGATAGACAAAGCGCAAACTTTGGTAAATGAATCAATTGAAGAAATACAACAAATATTAGGCACCTTTTAAGCCTTTTACTAATTCCATTTTACTTTGGCATTTAGAGATACGAGCAGTAAGATTATTATTAAAACAATCGAGCAAATCGAAGGGATTAGGGCGAGTTCTATTTTAGCTTCTCAAGCCCTTAAAGAAATTGAACCATTCGTAAAGCCAGGTGCAAGTACCGAATACTTAAATTCTATTTGTGCCCAATTTATAAAAGACAATGGTGCTATTGCCGCAACGCTAGGCTACCATGGCTATCCAAAAGAAACATGCATTTCTGTAAATGATGTTATTTGCCATGGGATTCCGGGCAAATACGAATTACGCGACGGGGATATTGTTAACATAGATGTTACCACCATTTTAAAAGGTTATTTTGGAGATACTTCGAAAATGTATTTGGTGGGCGAAGTGCCAGAACATGCCCAAAAACTTGTAAAAACCACTAAAGAATGTTTAAACATTGGCATTCAACAGTGCATAGAAGGGAACTCCTTAAATAATATTGGCTATTATATCAATAAACATGCAGTTGCCAATGGCTATAGTACCGTGTATGAATTTTGCGGACATGGCGTGGGTATTAAATTTCATGAAGAGCCTGAAATCTGCCATATCGCAGAAAAAGGAACAGGGCCTTTGCTTAAACCAGGAATGATATTTACCATAGAACCTATGATAAACGCCGGTAAAGCAAGGTCGAAAGTAGATCGAAAAGATGGCTGGACAGCCAGAACAATTGATGGTAAACTTTCTGCCCAATTTGAACATACCATTTGTATCACTAAAGGCGAACCGTATGTACTCACAGACATCGAGCATGCCTATCCAATTCCTACTGATATATTTTAAATAACATATGAAATTTTATAATCATAAAAAGAATTTTTTAGCCATTGAAGACGACAGTCTTTATAGTTTAGAAAATGCAAAATTTGTAATTCAGTCTGCGCCATATGAATACACTTCCTCTTATGTTAGTGGCTCAAAAAAAGGACCTGAAGCCATTTTAAAAGCCTCTCATTTTGTTGAGTTTTATGATGAAGAACTCGACCAAGAGACCTTTAGAAAAGGTGGTATTTGCACCCTTCACCCAATGGATTTTGAAGGCAAAACCAACGAAAAGGCGGTTAAACATATCGAAAAAAACACCTTAAAACTGCTCTCTCAAAATAAATTCCCAATCACTTTAGGGGCAGAACACACCATAACTTACGGAACAGTTAGGGCTGTTAAGCAATTTGTGCCAGACGTTCACGTATTGCAAATAGATGCACACAGCGATTTAAGAATGGAATATCATGGCAATCCATATTCACACGCTTCAGTAATGGCAAGAGTGCACGAACTAAATGTACCCCTTACCCAAATCGGAATTAGGGCACAATGCATCGAAGAATCAGCGTTAATAAAAAGTAGTCCAATCATTCATACCTTTTATGCCCACCAAGTAAGAAACAATCCTAATTGGGCAAAAGAAGCCTTGGCAACACTTGGCGAAAATGTATACATCAGCATTGATGCAGATGGTTTTGATCCTTCTATAGTGCCTGCAGTTGGCACCGCAGAGCCTAATGGCATGTTATGGCAAGAAACCTTAGACTTTTTAAAATCTGTTTTTGCAAATAGAAATGTGGTTGGGTTTGATGTGGTTGAAATTGCCCCAGTAAAAAACAATATTCTTACCGAATTCACCATGGCCAAATTGGTATATAAGTTAATCGGATTTCAAACCTTAAAATCATAAGATGAAAGTATATTTAGATAATGCAGCCACTACTCCTTTAGATTTAGAAGTAGCCAAAGAAATGTACAAGGTAATGTGCGAGGATTTTGGGAACCCATCCTCCACACATGCGCACGGAAGAGTGGTTAGAACCATTATAGAAGAGGCACGTAAAAAAGTAGCGCAAATGCTTAATTGCGCCCCTGGCGAAATCTTTTTCACCAGTGGAGGCACAGAGGCAGATAATATGGCCATTCGTAAATCTGTAGCTGATAAAGGCGTTAAAAATATTATAACCTCTGCCATTGAACATCATGCAGTAAGCCATACCATTGAAGAATTAGCGCATCAAGGAAAAATTAAAATGCATTTGGTTGATATACTTCCTAATGGGCATATTAACCTTGCTCATTTAGAAGAATTGTTGGCCGAAAATCAACAGGCCTTGGTGAGTTTAATGCATGCAAATAATGAAATTGGAAATCTACTAGATATTGAAACTGTTGGCAATCTTTGCAAACAATACAATGCCTTGTTTCATTGTGATACGGTTCAAACCATTGGGCATTATCCATTTGATTTGCAAAAGTTAAAAGTTGATTTCTTGGCTTGTGCAGCCCATAAATTCAATGGACCTAAAGGGGTTGGATTTATTTATATTCATCACGCCTCGCAAATACATCCCTTTATTACGGGCGGCGCGCAAGAAAGAAACATGCGAGGGGGAACAGAAAATGTATATGGAATTGTAGGTTTAGCCAAAGCAATGGAAATTGCCTATGCACACCTCGAGGAAAAAACAACACACATTTCTGATCTAAAGTCATATATGACCCAGCGCTTAAAAGAACTAGTTCCAGGAATAAGTTTCAATGGAGACGCAGAAGGGAATTCACTTTACACTGTTTTAAACGTTAATTTTCCTCCTACACCAATTGGAGAAATGATTCTTTTTAAACTAGATATTGCAGGTATTTCAGCCTCTGGCGGCAGTGCCTGCTCATCAGGTTCCAATGTTGGTTCACATGTGTTAGCTGCCTTAAAAGTAGATCCTAACAGGCCAAGTGTACGGTTTTCTTTTGGTAAACAAAATACACGTCAAGAACTAGACTATGTTTTAGAACAACTTGAAAAAATGCTCGGATTAACCCAAACTGCTTAAAATCTATGAAGATAAAAAAAACAATTGCAAGCTGCCTATTTATGCTACTAGTTGTTGCTGGCTTTGCACAAACCGATACAAGCACGATTCAAAAACCAAGAAAAGTAAAACATAATTTTCAAGCTGGGTTCAACCTAAACCAAGCCACTTTTAGTGATAATTGGAAAGGTGGCGGTTTAAATAGTTATGCCTTTGGTGGATTTACCAACTATTTGGTAAAATATAAAGGAAATCACTGGGATTTTAACTCCGACCTTCAATTGCAAATTGGTTTTCAAGAAATCCAAAATGATGGTGTTAGAAAAAATGCAGATCGAATTTTTTATGATTTTAAAGCAGGTTATATCATCAATAAAAAATGGAACTTCTTTGCTTCTATGAACTTCCTATCGCAATTTATTGAAGGATATGATTATAAAACAAAAAGTAAAGTTGAGCCTACAAAAGATTCCCTCATCTCCACTTTATTTGCACCCGCCTATTTAACTTCTTCCTTAGGATTTGAATACAAGCCACTCGAATATCTTTGGATGCGTTTTGGTGTTGGAACTTTAAGGCAAACATTTGTCTTAGACGAGCGCATTTCAAATGCAGGATTATACGGTTTAGAAAAACCAGGTGATAAACTTAGAAACCAAGCGGTATTACAATTTATTGCTAATTTTGATAAAAACTTAGCCAGTAATGTAAATCTAAAAATGCGTTACATGACCAATTTAGACTATATCAAGGCAACACAATCAGGTGGAGGAATGAACATGGCAATGGTGCATATTTTTAATACTAATCTTACCCTTAAGGCAACAAAATATATTAGCACCAACTTACAAATAAATGTGATTAAAGACCCTGATCAGGATAAAACTACCCAATTCTCTCAAATACTTTCCCTCGGAATTGTTTATAGTTTATCAAGAGAATAATTATTCAGAAACTAATTTTTATAAAGGCTGTTAATATTGTTACTTGCAATCATTAAACAGCCTTTTTTATGTCTTTTAAAATTTATACCAAAACCGGTGATGCCGGCGAAACCTCATTAATCGGAGGTGTTAGGGTCTTAAAATCTCACTTACGTATAGAAAGTTATGGAACAGTAGATGAGTTAAATTCTTACTTAGGTCTTATAAAAGACTCCATACAAATATCGCATGCCAAAGAAATTATTTACGAAATTCAGGATAGGTTATTTACCATAGGTGCAGTATTAGCTAGTGATCCAGAAAAATCTAAAATGAAAGTTCCAGACCTTCACGAAAGCGATTTAGTCTTGCTAGAAAAAGAGATGGATGTAATGGATGCCCAACTTCCTTCCTTAAAAAACTTTGTATTGCCAGGTGGAAATGTGACTGCTTCTCATTGTCACGTAGCTAGATGCATTTGCAGAAGAGCAGAAAGAATTGTGGTTCACTTATCGTTAGATTCAGAAGTCCCAGATATTATTATAAGATACCTTAATAGATTAAGTGATTATCTTTTTATGCTTTCAAGGTATATTGTGCAGCAAGCAAATGCAGAAGAAATCTTATGGCGTCCACGCGCTTAAAAAGCGGCGTAAATCCAAACCATTTTACCATCAGCCTTTAAGTTATCGGCTAACTTTTGAGCTTGCCCCATTTTAGATTTCCGTGCAAAGGCAGCTAAGTGAAATGGATAAGTTTCTGGCTTAAGGGTAATGGATTGTTTATACCCTTTTGAACGCAGGTTTTGCACTTGGTTAGCAGCATTATCTTCGCTTTTGAAAGCACCTGCAATAACATAAAATCCTTTAGGAATTAGATTTTGTTCAGCATTGGCTTTTAAAACTTCCAATTCGGTGTCTTCAATAGAAATTGAAGTTGCAGTAGGTGAAATTCCACTTTCTAAAGATGGCAACGCTTCATTTACATCCAAAGTAGCGGCCGGACTAGCTTCTAAAGTTTCGGTTTGAACCAATTCGATGGCTAAATAACTTGTACTATCAAAATAGAAAGAATCCTTTTTTAGGGATAAACCAATATGATTTGTTAATTCAGAATAATTAATTGTTGAACTTGAAGGTTCAATTATAACAGGCTTAACCGTGTTTAAAGTTTCGCGAGCATTCTTTTCAATCACCTCAACTGTTTGACCAGAGATATCCATTTTTGCTACCTGAGATTTGATATTCTCTACAGGTCCTGAATATAAAAACAAGCCAAGATTTACTAACAAAATTAAAGTTAAGGCAGTAGCTATAACAGGGAATAAATTGTTACTTTTTTTAACAGTTGTGCTTTCAGAAATTTTAGCGTGATCCAGCATTACCTTTAGCTCTTTTAACGCAGATTCACGCATTTGAACCAAAGCTTCATCCTCATCCTCTTCCGCACTAAACTCTAAACGTTTTACTTTTAAAAGATTGGCAGCAAAATGAATGGGTTTAAGTCCAAAAGAAGCCTTTTCAATACTAACCTCACGCAAAGGTTCAAAATCTAATTCTCCTAAAACATTGAATTTAAAATATCCAAACCCATCAATCTCTAATCGTTTGCCTGGTAAAATAGCTGATCGTAAAGATAATCCCAAAGATTCAATCCTATTTGAGATTTCATTTAATTGTGAATGCGCAGCTAAGAAATCAATAAAGGCTGGTGTGGTTATAAAATCCCCTTGAGAAAAGTTAATCTTCTTCATACAAGGAGATATTATCTTAGCAACAGGATCTACAATATAATCCACTTCTTCACAAACAAAACGACCTACACCTGCAAGGCATAATTCATTATGAGCATATAGATAATGCTTAATAAAGTGTACTATTTTTAAATCAGAACTCGTCACTATATACTATCAATTAACACAAAGTAAACAAAAACAAGCAAGTAGCTATCCACAAGCTTTCCACAAACCTATGAAAAAAAGGCATAAAAAAAAGGCCATTCTTTCGAATGGCCTTTTCTATAAAATTATTACTATTAGTATTCCCAGAAATCATGCTCTTTTTCAAAAAGCTCTTGCTTAATTCTTTCGCCTTCTAGCAAGGCAGCAACACCGTTGTCTTTGTATTCCGCATATTGACGAATATACATATCCTGCTGGTTAGCTTCTTTAATAATGTAGCCATTAAACAATCGTTGTTCAAACCAATCATCATAGGTTAACCTAGCTGCATCATTTTGCCTATTAAATACTTCAAAATTAATTAAGAAATGCCTTAAATCATTTCCATCTTTTGAGTGGTATTTAAACACACATAAATCTTGTTCACCCAAATCAACACCTCCTAAAGTAACACGGTATTGTGGCGAAATAGAAACAATGCGCACAAACATTTGTGAATGCTTCTTGTCAAAAATCCAATCTTCTACAATTCTGAATTTGGTAATTCTTAATTCAGGAATCATAGGATTAACAATGGTATCTAACTTGGTAAAAGTAGGATCTTCAGGATCAATTGGAACTTCAACATATTCTGTATCTGTACCCAAGGCCAAGAACTCCTCAATTGACATTTGTGTAGCCAATGAATCATCACGGTATGGAACTAATTTACCTTCCTTTACAGCATTGTATAAAACAATACTTAATGGATTTTTAGGCCATGCCATAGGCTGATTGGTTTTTTCTCTAACGTCAATCATTCTAACTACACGCTTAGCATACATTACATCTGCTTCACGCAAGTAAGGCCATGGAATAACCTTACGCTCAGATACTGCTTGTCTATTGTATATAAAATCATCATATACACCTTGTGCCATTGATGGCAAAGCCAGTATAACCAAAACTAAGATTCCTACTATTCTTTTCATTGCTTACAAAAATTTCAATTAATTTCTAATTTCTACTGCTAGAGAACCTGGTACAGGCACAACTCCTGCAGGACCTTTAGCTTTAATACCCATTAAGATATAAAGATCGCCTGGTCTAGCAGAATTTAACATTGTTTTAGCTCTTGGTGTTAATTGTTCGCTATTACCTTTTTCTACAGATGCTTGACCATTTTTAGGCTTGTAAACTAAACTCCATTCAGTTGGAGAGTATTTAACACCTTCAAATACGAAGTCTTTCAATACAGTTAATACAAAGTTTGAAGATTTAATTTGACCCATAGTAGCTGTAGGAGATGATCCATCAATAGAACCTAATACGATAGTTGGCTTAGGAACCTGACGAACACGGTATTCTTTTATACCCATTGTTTTACCATCAACAGAAGCCGTTATCGTAATGGTACGTTGAGAACCATCAACCAATAAATCAAATTCACCATCCTTTTTCTTTTTCAACGTTCCACCTGCAGTACAAGTAACATTTACTTTATTAGCTCCAACACCAGGTACAGAAACAGCGATAGGATTTTCTAAACCAATATAAACAGCGTTCATTTTGGTTGCAGATATTACCGCAATTGGCGCCAATGCAAAGAATTCACCTTCCTTTTCGTAGGTTTTTCTTTGACCGCTACTATTTACAGTTGAAATAACTGCTTTAAACTTATTAACACCTTCTCTAGTTGCAGTCATAGTATACTTACCAATACCTTTTTCTGAAGGTATTTTATTTCCACCTACCGTAATATCAGCTTCACTTCTGCTGCTTGAGGCAGCTAAGAAAATTTGAGCCTCATACTTATTACCAAGTGTAATATAAGTGCCGCTAATTGGTATAATTTGTGCTTCGAAATCGGTTACAATTTGAACATCATCTGTTAAAGAACCTTTCAACATATCTAATATTTGAGATTCTGTGTTTTTGATGTCATTTTGGGTTTTAGCCATTAAGGCTACAACTGCTGCAAGAGGCGTGTGCTCAAACATTTCAGACTCCCAAGATTGCTTACCATCTTTAGGATCATCTGCTTTTAAGTCAGATTTAACATCTTTTCTTTTATCAGCAGGTAAAATCGCAAGCATTTGCTCTCTTAATTGATTGATTTTAGCTTTTACTTCTGCACCTTTACCTTGGTTAATCATCAAATTGGCATGCAATTCGATATTAGAAGCTTGAGACAATTCTTCTTTAGGGTCACCTTCTGGAAACTCTTCAGTAGCCTTACGACCACCTGCAGTTTTAATAAGTTCATCCTTTAACGTTTGAAAGTACTTTACTCCTTCTTCAGCAATCTTCTTCAATTGAATAGATTTGTTGTAAGCCTCTGTACCTTTTGTATCATTTGGAAGATCTGTATGAAACTTTTCAATTTGTTTCATTGTGTTAATATTCTTTTCATCAATGTTGCGGCCAGCACTATCCATGCTTACCTCAACCATATGAAAAGACTTCAAAATTTCAGCAGACACATTTAGCGCTAACAATGCTGTTAGTACCAAATACATCATGTTGATCATTTTTTGCCTTACTGTTAATTTACCACCAGCCATGTTTTAGATTAATTTAATGAATTTGAAATTAGTTGCGAACGTTCATAGCAGCAAGCATGTTGCCGTATACGCTATTTAACGAAGAAATGTTCTTATTTAGTTTATCCATTTCTCCTTTAAACTGATCCGCATTTGAAGAAGTTTCATTTAAAGTATTTACTACTTTAGATAAACCATTCACAAATTCATTTATTGATTTCAAGTGGTTGTTTGATTCAGCAATTTCTAATTCGTAGATTGAGTTTAACGATGAAAGATTCTTAGTCATTTTCTCAATTTGAGCACCATATTCTCTAGAACCTTCAGATGCATTAACTATACCTTCCATTGCAACAACAGCCTTAGAATAAGAAGTATTGATTCCTGTTAATGAATCAGCAGCTTGCTGTACATTTTTTGTATAATTGTCTGTTGCAACAGCAGCTGTAGAAAGATCTTTCATGCTAGTTACATTTTCACTTAAAGTGCGCATACCATTGCCTAAGCTGCTAATTAAGTCTGGACCAATCTTAGCATCTTCTAACATTTTATCTAATTGTTGAGTAATAGAACCTTTGTTTGAAGTAACTTTCTTTTCTTTAGACTCTAATCCAGCTAATTCTGGATAAACTAATGTCCAATCTGGTTCTGCATGAGGTGGTTCAAATGCAGAAATAAAGAAGATAGCGGCCTCTGTTAATAGACCAACCATTAACATTAAGTCGGCTCCAGGCCAGTGTAGAATTTTAAATAAAGCACCAATAATTACGACTGCGGCACCGATACCGTAGGCTTTTGCCATAAATGACTTAAAGCCTTTGCTTTCCATAAAACTGTTTTTCATTGTTAGGATTGTTTAGTTAGTTAGTTAGTTGATTTTGATTGATTCTTATTTTTTATCTCTATTAGAGCGACCTACATAACTCATTACACAACGGAAACCTGTGAACGAGTTACAACTGTCTTGGTATTCATAAGTTCTTGAGCCATTGCTAATATAATGTGCAATATCTTTCCAAGAGCCACCACGAATTACTTTTCTTTTTAAGGTTTCAGACTCTTCATCCTTTGCATCATATTGATAATCTGAATTCAAGTCATGTGAAAATAAGTGACCAGATTCTGCAAATGCAGTAACTGTCCATTCTGCAACGTTTCCACTCATATCATATAAACCATAATCATTAGGGAAATAAGAACCTACACGGATTGGATAAACACCGCCATCCGCACCATAATCACCGCGTCCTGGTTTGAAGTTAGCCAATGCACAACCTTTGGCATTACGCACATAAGGTCCACCCCAAGGATACATTGTTTGATCACGTCCACCTCTCGCTGCATATTCCCACTCATACTCCGTTGGTAATCTATATGCTGTAACTAAGTTTTCACCATTTTCTGAATAGAATGCATTTAAATGGAATGTTCTCCAATGGCAAAATGCACGCGCTTGTCTCCAGTTTACACCTACTACAGGATAGTCATCGTATTTTGGATGCCAGTAGTACATCGTAGAAATAGGCTCATTATAAGCGTATGTAAAATCGCGCATAAATACCAAAGTATCTGGATAAACTTCTACTACTTCTTCTTTCTTAAATTCAGCTCTGCTATGCTTGTAGGCATCTTGTTTGTGCAATAAAGCAGCAGCACGATAATCAATATAATCGTAGCGATACTTTAATTTTCTAACATCTACCTGCTTAGTGCGGTAATAAACCTCATTGCCTTGATAGTATAAGTCATTGATTTCTCCGCTCTTTAAATCTTCGGATTCAATCTTTAATTTATAATCTATAGCATGACCTTCCATTTCCTCTTCGGTAATTGGATCAATAAGCGGCACATAAAACTTATCGCCTAATTTCTCGCGAACGATTGAGTCCAAAATCTCATCTACAAATTGACGGTATTCGTTATTTGTAATTTCGGTATCATCCATGTAGAAAGCTGTAATGGTGACTTGCTTATTAGGCGCAATCATCGCATTAGGAACATCTTGTTCATTTGCCCCAACATGAATGGTACCAGATGGAATGTAGACAGTCCCATAAGGCTGCGGATGGAACCATGCGCTGCGCCCAGGGACACCATTTAATTCTCCTTTATCGCTGCTTAGACAACTGCTTAATACAGTTGCAAGAGAAAGGAAGAAAAACCACTTAAATTGCTTCATCGTATTGTTAAATATTAGTTACGCTAATGTGGCAAAATTATGATTTCGTATGAATAAACCAAGTTTTGCCAAATATTTTTATGTAAAAACGGGATTTTTTTAAATTTATTATTACATGAATCTAGGTGTATATCTAGATCTCAAAGGTTTTGGGTCTCTTGGTGGGATTTTAACACCAAAACAATATCTCAATACAATTTCATGAGAACCTGAAGAGTAGTTGAGAATGCGAGTAGTCGTTAAGTCATAAGAATAACCAGCAAACAAGCCTGGCACTCCCCTTGGAAATTCATATCCAGCCAAAAATACAACTGCATCCATTGGTCTCCAAGTTAAACCAGCTCTTACGCTTTGGTTAAAAATTGCCATACAGTTTAAATCAGCTTGAATTTTTCCTGGATCTTTCTTGATTAAAATATTGGGGTTCAAAACTAAACCACCACCCAAATCATAATCAGCGCCTGTCATGAAGTAATAGTGCAATTTAGAATCTATAATGGTTGATCCACCTGGATAATCATATTTAATTTGATTTTGATTAAGGTGTGTAGCTGAAAAACCAGCGTAGAAATTATCTACCAATCCAAGCAAGTTAGCTTGTGTATAGTATAAACCAAAATCTAAATCTAATGCAGTACCTGAAACTAAACCTTTAGGAATCTTTGGATCATCAGGCTCATTGGCAGATAATTTTGCGCCATCTAAAGACCTTTGCATTTGCCCCACTCCTATTCCAAAGGCTAAATTGCCGCCAGAACCAATTGGTTGACGATAAGATAATGCACCTCTAATAACTAAGGTTTGTTCAAAACCTAATTCATCATTTACAATGGTTGCTCCTAATCCAATTCTTTGTCCTTTACCAATACTTGTATTAATAGAACCAACTAAATTGGTTGGTGGATCACCTTGCGCCAAATTATTAACTGTTTTGCCACCGAAGCCTACCCATTGGTTGCGATTTAAAAGACTAACGCAAATCTTTCCATCTGTTGCTCCAGCATACCCAGCATTGAATAGTAGTTTATTATACATAAACTGACTGTAATGCGGATCTTGTTGAGCCTTTGTAGTAGCCGCTGCAAGTAGCAGAACGGATGCAAAAATAATTCTAGTAAAAGGTATCTTCATTCCAAAAAATCGTTTATTCGTTAGTAGTATCGAATTACGAATTTAGAAAATATCAGCAATAAAAGAAGCCTTGTGTAAAATTTAAGAAAAATTATACATAATTGGACACTCTCTAAATGCCTTTATTATGCGCATCTATATGTTTATCGATGGCAGTAATCATGGAAGGAGTTTGTGGAGTTGGGGCTTGTACATTTGCTGTCAAACCCGCGTCTACCATAGCTTTTATAGTGGTAGCACCAAAGCCAGCTATTAAAGTTTTATTTTGTTTAAACTCTGGGAAGTTCTCATATAAGGAGCGAATATCGGCTGGACTAAAAAATGCAATAATATCGTAATTAACATGGGTTAAGTCGCTTAAATCAGAGGATTTTATACGATAGAAAAAGCCTTCTTTGAATTCGATTTTACTCTTCTTCATGAATTTTTCAATGTCTTGCTTTCTCCAATCGCTGCAAGCAAACAGATATTTTTCGGCAGGATGATTTTTAAACAATGGCAAGAGCTCAATTTCTGTTCCTTTACCAACAAAAATTTTACGTTTTCTAACTTGAATGTATTTAGCTAGATAATTTGCTATACTTTCATTTACGCAAAAGTATTTCATTTCTGCAGGCATTTCTTGCTTCATCTCTGTGCACATCCTAAAAAAATGGTCAACAGAATTTCTTGAATTTAAAATAATTGCAGTATAATCTAAGATATTAATCTTTTGCTGCCTAAACTCTTTCGCATTGATAGGTTCAACCTGTATAAAAGGTCGAAAATCCATTTTAAGCTTGTACTTTTTCTCAAGTTCAAACCATGGAGATTTCTCACTCTCAGGACGCGGCTGAGAGATTAATATACTTTTTATTTTTAACGCTTTTACACTACCTGCCATTGATAAACAACTTTAACAAAATTAGCCAAGGCACAATTTCCAAGCTGCAAAGGTACAAAATAATGTATATTAATTGTTCCTTCCCAGCTTGCAAACTCATTAATACATTTTTAATGGAACGAAATATGATGGCAACAAAGATAAGAATTAGAATTACAGACTCAACAAAAACAAGGGCTTCAGGAGTTGGTATGTATAGATAAAATAAGTTTAAAAATACAAGCAATAAACCTAAAAAATTATTTACAACCAAGGTATTATATAAAAATACACGAGAATAGATTTTCATTTCAAGTATATATCCTACCAATACCCCAAAAATGGTTTTACCCAAATACATCGCAAATAGTATCCCAACCTGCTGCCATAATCTTAGCGAGTAATTAATGTTTTCCTCTAAACTATGATATTCGATATAGGTAATCCAAAACAAAGATAAAGACACCAAGAAATTGGCAAACAAGGCCACGTGATTAAATAAATAACTGCCTGTTTTTTCGGTAGTAAATTTTAAGTCGATTGAAAAATCGGCGGCTGTCAGTAGCTGCTCATCAAACCGTTTAATGTTAGATAACCTTATAAATGCTAAGAAAAATAGGGAAGCTACAATAACCCAAAATTTCCAATTTTCTTTTTTGGGTAAACGATATCGAATTGACTTTAACCTTGGGAAATCTCGGGTTTGTTCTGAAGTTGCTATTTGAATGGCTTCGCCCTTTATATTTTCATTTAGGAAAAACAATTTTCGGAGTCGTTCTTCTTTTCCTAGGCTGTCTAAGAATTCAGATCCTGTTGTTTTTTCGGTTTGAACCAACAAAGCGCTTGAATCGGTAACTGCAATAGTTGTATCGATTTGCGCTTTTGAATTATTGGCAAAGAATAAAAGAAATAAAAGTATGTAAACGGTTTGCTTCAAATTAAAAAAAGTTCAATAGCCCAAAATGAATTTTAGCATTTCGCCAAACTAAGGGATTTCCTTTTTGACTGCCCAGCGCATAATATAAAGAGAATAGTCCAGCGCCGGTTTCCAAATTCATTCCCGCGCCAAAGCCCCAAGGCCAATCCGAAATTGGTTTTGGCCCTACCCTATTTTCATAATATGCACCATTGGCAAATAAGAGAAAGCCTGAATTTTGTTGAAACAAATATTTCATTTCTACATTTATCATGGCAAATGTACTCGCAAAAATGCTTTGTTCATCAAAGCCTTTCAAGGTTTTTATTCCACCAATCCTATATAATTCATTCAAAAAGAGCTGAGAATTGTACACCCATCCTGATTTGAGTTGGTTTACCCATACCCAGTTTTTACTAATTGGAACATACAAACTCGCTTGTAAATTTGTTTTATACTGGAGGGAAGATTTTTGAAGGGAATCATAAATTCCATATTCAAGACCTTCCTTATTTTGAAAACGTATTTCTTTTATAGCATTATTTTCAATGATTCTTTTAAAGCCTGTGGCCAGATCAAACTCTAGAGAGTATCCGCGTCTTGGGTTCAAACCGTAATCTAGTTTTACTAATTTAAGGCCAATGCCATAATAGGAAGTTTTTACATCTGAAAAGTTGGGAAGCTTGCCCGTTTGCCTCACATACAAAGTATCTGCGCTAAGCATATTTACTTGTTGTTGCTGGTAAAATAATTTAACATAATTACTTCCATTGATGGCATATTGCAATCCAATATCATTAAATAGTTCTAGATAAGTGCTATCAAATCTTAGTAGTTTAAAGGTATAATCGAGACCAAGTTTGCTTTTGAGTAAGTAAGGCCAAAAAAACTGCACTTGTAAATCTTGTGAACCACTTAAAAAACTTTTAAAAGACAAACCAAGGTTTTTTCCGCTTCCGGCTAGGTTCATTAATTTTAGATTAACATCTCCGGTTAAGACCAATTTATTGTTTAACTGACTATTTGGGGCAAAGCCAATGATACCATCAAAAGAACTGGCTTTTTTATTTTCTAAATAAATATAAGGTTTTGCTTTATTACCCGCAAAATAAACCCCGCTGGGTCGAGTGATTTTGAGATAAGGCAATTCACTTATTCGCGCATCAATTAATCGAATAAGCTTTTCATTATAAGGCTCGTTTATTTTAATACCTAGGTATTGGTGTAAAAAAGCCTTTGTGATTTTTGCAGTTCCTCCTAAATCAATGCTATCAAAATATATAACTGGACCTGGTATCAAGTTTAAATTAATAAATAAACCATTACTATCAGCCAGCAAAGAATCTAATTGAAACATGGCAAAGGGATAACCTACATTTTCTAGCTGATGGAGGTTCTTATCTATTTCAAATAGAAGTTCTTTGACAGTCTCAACCTTTTTTACTGAAGCATACTTAGGGAATTCAACAACTTCGGCATTGCGTATACCAAGGTTTATCTTAGTAATTTTGAGCTTATCATCGATTTGTGTTAGTGTGTCTTTAACGTTTTGACTACCTGCCTTACTACCTATTAACAGACAAAAAAATAAAACAAGGAAAAATTGTTTTAAGCCATAAAAACGGTATTTAATCTTGTTATTTTGCGACATAATTTTTGAGCGCTAACATGGCAGGTATTTACATTCATATTCCCTTTTGCAGAAATGCTTGTCATTATTGCAATTTTCATTTTAGCACCACCTTACATCACAAATTAACGCTCTGTGAAGCAATTACAAAAGAAATAATTTTAAGGAAACAAGAATTAAACGGACAAAGCATAGAAACCGTATACTTTGGCGGCGGAACACCCAGTATCTTAAATGAATCTGAACTCAACTTAATTTTAACAGCATTGGAATCAAATTTCAACTTGTCTGAGGTGAAAGAATTTACCCTTGAAGCCAATCCAGATGATTTAACCGAAAGCTATTTAAAATATTTAAAAACAACACCAATAAATAGATTAAGCATAGGCGTTCAAAGCTTTTTACCGCAAGATTTAGTTTGGATGAATAGGGCACATACCGTGTCGCAAGCCACAAATTCTTTGCAGCTGGCCAAGGCAGTTGGATTTGAGTCTTTCAATTTAGACTTAATGTATGGCCTCCCTAATTTAACAGCGCAAGATTGGATAAACAATATTGAAACCGCTTTAAGTTTTGAGCCAACTCATATTTCTGCTTACTGTTTAACGGTTGAGCCTAAAACTGCCATGGCACATTCCATTGAGGCAGGTAAAATATCTCCTATTGCAGAAGAAATTGCAGAGGAGCAATTTCATATTCTACGCCAAATTTTAAGGAAAGCAGGTTATGTACATTATGAGATTTCTAATTTCTCTAAACCACAAAAAATGGCCTTACACAATACAAATTATTGGCGAGGCAAACATTATTTAGGGATTGGTCCTGCTGCTCATAGTTATAATGGAAAACAACGCAGTTGGAATTTTGCAAACAATCAAAAATACATGCAACTAATTAATTCAAATGCGCTTGCCCTATCTTTTGAAGACCTTACAGAAGCTAATCAATTTAACGAATTTGTGATGACTTCTTTACGAACTATGTGGGGCATTAATCTATCTATGTTGAATAATAAGTTCGGTTCAAACCGAAGCCAACAACTCCTAAAAGAGGCACAAGTCTATATACAAATAGGGAAATTAAAACTAGAAGAAGATCATTTAAAACTTTCGCCAGAAGCCCTTTTTTTTGCTGATGGCATAGCTGCAGATTTATTTCAATTGAATTAATTATTTTAGGGTATAAGTAAGTCCAAGCTCTACACTATCAGCCAAGTTAAGAGTATTTATTTGTAGGGCATTACCCTTGAAATTACTGGCAAGTTGGTTATAATAATGCGGGTAAGATTGTTTAAAAATACAAGTACCCATGCTATCAACTAATAGCAATTCCGATTGTTCCTGAATTCTTGGCGATAAGGCTAAAACTGCCAAATATTTGAAATTTGGCAAAGGCAAAACATATAATTGCTCAACTGGATTTATTAACACAGGAACATGAAATGAAAACCCATTTGTTGGGTTTACAAAATTAATTTTTTGGTTTTGATACCTAATTACTAGAGAATCATATAGCTCTGCAGGCATGGCTACAGCCTGACTTATCAAGGTATCCATTGGAACAAGCGTAATTTGTTTTACATTAATTTCTTTTGGTTTTGGCGCAGGAGCATGGTAGCTAAGTACACGTTCAAACGTTATTTGCATAGGTTGAACTAACAGTGTTAAAATTAAGGCAAATACAATAATTACAAGTGAACTATTTAGCAATTTATAGGTGTAGGGCGCCGCAACTTTTGAGGCTGCAAAATGAATGAGCCATGCACATAAATAACCAATAAATGCCGCGAGAAAATTGATTGGGAAAAACCATACTATTTCGCTGTATAAGCCATCATCAATCTTAAAAAAGCTATTCATTGCATTAAGAATAACAAATGAAATAGCGGAAATACTATAAAAAATAAAGGCGTAAAAAAACAAGGCATAAGATTTTAAAGAAGGATGTTTGGCGAATCTTACCCGCATGCCAAAAAAGAAAAAAAGTATACTAATAATTGCAATAACCAATAACCATATATTGGTATGTTGCAGCATTGGTAAGAAATATTTATTCATGTTGGAATATATCGTTTCTATTGAGATAAGGCGTGCCAGTACCCGACCAAAATCCGAATCTATTTCTATTTATTTGTTGGAACAAAAATGGCAAACCTAATGCCGTTGAATCATTATAAACCGGTTTGTTTTGCATTCTAATATGCAAATGTGGAAAGGTTGAATTACCGCTATTACCTAACTTTGCAAGGTAAGTACCAACGTTTACTGTATCACCTTCTTTTATAGCAAAATTACCTTTTGACAGATGCGCTAAGAGCACAAACTTGTCATTTGCAGTTTGAATGGTGATATAATTTCCAGCAGTGATCACGGTATCAGGTCCATCAATTATTTCTTGGTTTGGAATATTATTTACCACTTTAAAAATAGTGCCACTTACAGGTGAAAATATGGAATCTTGAAAGCAAAAGAAATCAGTATTTTTTTCTCCCAAACCTTCAAAAAAAGCCAAATTATCATTTACCCTAACCATGTCAATGCTATATTTTTGGACAGGATAATTGGCATGGTAATTTACCCATGGCTTTTCGCCTGCATGCAGGGCTAACCATTTTCCTTTAACGGGCATTTGAATAACGGTGCAATCTTGCGGTGTTGGATAATTAAAAGTACCCTTAAATATAAGTGCAGCCAAACCAAAAGATAATAGGCAAAAGACTACCATCAAAAGGAAAACTATTCGTTTAACAAACTGCTGATTTAAGCTTTGTGTTACTGTAATGCTCAAACAAATCTCCATGATAGCAATAGAGATTAGTATTATTAAAAAGACATTATAAAGTATGGGTTGAACCAAAGGTTTAAAGCTTGCCACACTAAGAAACCAAGTGGGTATATCAAGCAAGAAAAACAACATGGTTACTAACCAACCCAATTTAAGAATCCAAACCAGAATAGGTGAATTGGATTTCCAAATCCAAGAACGCGATTGTATTTCTTTATTTACATACCATAAACGAAAAAGTAATACACCCAAAAAAATAAGTGCTGCAATCAGGATACCTGACTGGTAGGTATCTTGTAAATAACCAAAAGTATTTTTCATTTTATTCGAACCTTAACGCTTCAATAGGGTCGAGTTTACTAGCCTTAATGGCTGGGTATAATCCACTTATGAGTCCAACCAACAAGCAGAGTGTAACACCTCCCATAATCCAAAGCCAAGGAATAATAAAGCCAACTCCAACCAAAGATGTAACAACATTTCCTATGATAATGCCTAGAATAATTCCGCCAATGCCACCAATTTGACAAATTACAATTGCCTCTAACAAGAATTGCCTTCTAATTACTTCTTGTGTAGCACCAATTGCTTTTCTAATGCCAATTTCTCTTGTTCTTTCTGTTACAGAAACCAGCATAATATTCATTAAACCAACAGCTGCCCCTACCAGGGTAATAAAACCAATGACAGTAGCCGCAATGGTTACGTAACTTAAGTTAGAGATGAGTTCTTTGGCAATATTATCTGATTTATAAATATTAAAATTGTCTTCAGACCTCACTGGAATTCGTCTTACTTTTCTAAAAACAGAAGTGGCTTCTTCTACAGCAAAATCAAGGGTTTTAATATCATTTACAGCTACTGTAATAACACTGCTCATATTGGGCATTGAAAACGTTTGATAGGCATTTTGAATTGGGACAATAATGATTCTATCTCCGCCAAAACCCATGCTACTGCCTTTACTTTTAAGTAAACCTACTACCCTAAATTTTGTGCCACCAATAAATATATATTCTCCTAAAGGATTATTTTTTTTAAACAATTTAGTTTTGAGTTCAGAGCCAATTAAGGCAACATTAGAAGCCGAGTTGATTTCTTGCTGAGAGAAGTTTCTTCCATCAGAAACATCATAGCCTGCAACTTTTAGGTAATTAATATCACCACCCATGATCATAATATTTGGGTCTGTTTTTTTGTTACCGTACTTAATGGTACTATTGAAACTTGCGTTAACAGAAAGTGAAATGGTAGCTGGAAATTTAAAATCAGCCACAAACTTATCGGCTTCTGATTTTAAGATGGGTTTGTATTTTTTAACGCCTCTTGGTCCACCCGAAAATTTAATGCTTTGCCCTCTGTTTTTAATATTAAAAGTATTAGCACCCATATTAGAGAAGGAAGTATTAATACCTGCCTTTATTCCATCAATAGCTGTAAGGATTCCAACCAAGGCCATAATACCAATAGAGATAATTAAAGCGGTAATAATAGCGCGCATTTTATTACCTTTAATTGAATCGAGTGAAATGCTAAGGTTTTCGGCAAAGGTCATAATTATACAGCTTGGTTAATGGCTTTTTTCTTTTCAACAAAATAGAAACCTTTTTTGCCATTGCGTTCTTGAAAATCGATTAGCATGCCTGCAAAAAAGAAAATTTGCCCGGCATTGTAAATAACATCAACTCCTTGAACCGAGGCGCTTTTATCTTTATCATTGGCTTCATCAAATCCAATAATTAAGCCTTTATCTTGTGCATTTTTTTGTCTAATTCCCACACGCAAAGCGTATCCATAAGGAATTTGAAGAGTTTCTTTATAATGTTGAATAGCTGCTAACGCAGATTCTGTAAATTCTATTAACTGCATAAATTATGGTTTGCAAGTTAGTACTTCTTGCTTCAATTTTCATGTTAAATGCTACTTAGCTCAATTATTTGATTGTCTGCAATAACGCAAATTTTGTCATGGGGTAAGGATTCAAAATTTGCGAGTCCGGTAAGGCCACCAAAGGCTGGTAAAATGGTTCGGTTTGAACCAATAACGAAACAAGGGAGTCTTAGCACTTGCCTTGCTTTTCCTCGAAGGGTAAAACCAGGGTGAATATGACCGCAAATTACATATTCTGGTTCATTGCCACGTGGTTCGTGTATGAGGCAAATGCCATTATTTATGTATTTATGATGTGTTTGAAAATTTTTCATTTTCAAATGAAAGGCGGGTAAAATATCATGGTTTCCACGCAAAAGAATAAAGGAGGTATTAGGGAAAGAGGCAATAAAATCTTGAAACCATATCCATTCACTATTATACTTTGAATGAAACAAATCGCCAATAATAAAAACTTTAGTTGCTTGATGGGTTTCAATCAGATCTTGGAGTAAAGTTAAATCTGCTTTGCCGGCAATACTTGGCAAAGGAATGCCATTTTTACGAAAATGAGTTGCTTTACCTAAGTGAATATCACTAAGTAATAAAGCATTTTCATTGACCCAAAACATGGCCTTTTGGGGCAATAAAAAAAAATCATTTCCATTTAACACAAATTTTTCAGTCAATTTTATTTTTATTTATGCCTTCAAAATAAATTAACTTTCGCGATTATGTTAGATTTTTCTCTCTGTTCAATTAAACAATTAGCGGTTCATCAAACTGGTAACAAACAAAATGGCGAGCCCCTTTTACTTTCAAAGGAGCCAGTTCTTACTATCGACGAAGACCTAGAGGCACATTTGCTTTCTTATTTTTTGAAGCCCTTCCAAACACAAGAATTTTATCATTTAAGTTTTAGTAGCGATAATCATGAATTAAATCCTTTATTTAATTATGCAAAAGACTTGTTTGAGCGCCCAGAATCCTTTCACATTCAAAGCATTTACCTAGCTAAACATTTGTATGAAGTAGCCTTACATCCGAATATTTTAGCTGGCGATTTTTATGTTTGTAATTTTGAGGGAATCCAATACAAGGGGACTATGGTGCAAGTTTTAGGGATATTTAAAGCAGAAACAAAGGACCACTTTTTAAAAGTTAGTAGAACAGGGCAAGCCTATGAACTTGCTGTTGAAAGTGGAATAGCCATTGACAAATTAGATAAAGGCTGTCTCATTATAAACATCGAGGAAGAAAACGGCTTTAGGGTTTGTGTAACAGATAAAACCAATAAAAGCAGTGAGGCAGCGTACTGGAAAGATTTATTTTTAAAAATTAAACCGTGTTCGGATGCCTTTCATTTAACCCAAAACTTTTTACATGTAACCAAAGACTTTTTGACCAAACAGGTTCCTAAAGAATTTGAGGTGAGCCGCACAGACCAGATAGATCTCCTTAATAAATCAGTTGCTTTTTTTAAAGAAAATGAAACTTTTAACGAACATTTGTTTGCACAACAAGTTTTTGAAGGGAATGAAGGATTGGTAACTTCTTTTAAAGATTATAAAAATTCGGTTCAAACCGAATATGAAATAGAATTAAAAGATGGATTTGACATATCTGACCAAGCAGTGAAAAAGCAGGCAAAGGTTTTTAAAAGCATACTCAAGCTAGACAAGAACTTTCATATTTATATTCATGGCAATAAAAATATGATTGAAAAAGGCGTTGACAATGAAGGCAGGAAGTTTTATAAAATTTATTACAACGAAGAACATTGAGTTTTAGAGATACTTTACAGAACCTATTGGTATTAAAAGCAAAGATTAGTCACAAAGAAGCGAAGGCTTTAATTTTATCTGGCCAAGTTAAGGTAAATCAATTGGTGACTAATACAAATTGTAAGATATCAGAATTGGATGCGGTTTGGATACAATCGCAGCAAATACAGGCAGCTAAAGTTTTCAGGTATTATAAGTATTACAAACCTGTAGGGATTGAATGCAGCATGCGCAAAGATGATTTGGCCACCTTAGGATCTACCCTACCCTTAGATTTAAAAGGTTTACAAGTATGCGGACGGTTAGATAAAGCCTCTGAAGGATTATTGCTATTAACCGATGACGGGAAATTTTTGAACGCTATAACCCAACCTGGAAAATTGCATTGGAAAACCTATTTAATTGAATTAGAAAATGAAGTAAATACTTTTTTAATAGAAACATTTGAGCAAGGCATGATTTTAAATGGCCAGCAAACCTTGGTAGCAAATGTAAAAGTGATAGGCACTCATCGCTTAGAGGTACAATTGCAAGAAGGCAGAAATAAGCAAATAAGGCGGATGAGTTTTGCAGCTGGAAATTATGTAACAAAATTGCAAAGAATTGCTATTGGTGAAATCCATCTAGGAAATTTAGTTGCTCATCAATTTGCACAACTTGAAGGGGCTGAACTTAATTTTGTAAGAAAATTTGTTTCTATTTGATTATGAATGCAAAATAATTAGTTTTGATTAAATTATTCTACCTATGTTAAAAAGAGCACTCATCATTGCAGCCGTTTTTATAGTTGCAATTGTTATTTTCTTTAATTGGTTCAAAAAAGACACAAAAAAGCATAGTCCGGCTGCGACTGTTGAATATACAGATGGGCAAACAAAAATTAAAATTGATTATTGCAGGCCATACGCAAAAGGCAGGATAATTTTCGGTGATGAGGCAGCAGAAGCTTTGCAGCCATATGGAGAATATTGGAGATTAGGAGCCAATGAGGCAACCATTTTTGAAACAAATTCTCCAATCATTTTCAATGATAAAAAATTGGAAGCAGGAAAATATTCAATTTATGCGTACCCAGGTGAAAGTGTTTGGACAATATGCATAAACAGTGAGTGGGACAGATGGGGCGCACAAGAAGCAGATAAGACAAAAGATGTTTTACGTACAGAAGTACCTTCCATAAATAATGCAAATTTGCAAGAGCAATTTGAAATTAAAATGACAGCGGTAGATTCTAACCACACGGTTAATTTAAATTTCCATTGGGATAAAACCTCAGTAACCGTTCCTATAAAGACCGTTTTAGGAGAATAAATTAAAATTTGCGAGTCCCCATTTTTGGAGACGAAACATGATGCTGGTTCTTAGCACGCCTAAACCATAAATAGAGCTGCGCTTAAAGTTGATTGAAGATGCTTCTGGAAAGTATTTGGTTGGGCAAGTTACTTCTGCAATTTCGTAACCTTTCAAGCATATTTGCGCAGTAATTTCATTGTCAAATACAAAGTCGTCACTGCATTTGTCAAATTTTACATCCTTTAAAACATTGGCATCAAATGCCCTGTAACCTGTATGGTATTCAGAAAGCTTTTGACCCATTAATACATTTTGAAACAAGGTAAGCATGCGATTAAAAATGTATTTATACATAGGCATTCCTCCTTTTAAGGCACCCTTTCCTAGAATTCTTGAACCAAATACAACAGGATAAACTCCATTTGCGATGATGCTACTCATGGCCAAAATTAGTTTTGGGGTATATTGGTAATCAGGGTGCAGCATGATAACTATATCTGCATTTAATGAAAGAGCTTTGTTGTAGCAAGTTTTTTGATTTCCGCCATAACCTTTGTTTTTCTCATGTCGAATAACATGTTGTATTCCAATACTTTTCGCAAGTTGAGAAGTTTCATCTCTGCTAGCATCATCAACCAAAATAACCTCGTCAACAATTTCCATTGGAATTTCGGCGTAAGTTTTCTCTAAAGTTCTTGCTGCATTGTAGGCAGGTAGAACAACTATGATTTTTTTTCCGTTAAGCATATTGAAGCAAAATAAATTAAATAAAGAAGAGTAACCAAACAAGAATTAGTACTGGAAGTAAAATTGGCAAGCTAAATTTGGCGATATACTTTCCAAAATCAGGCATTTTGACCCCATTTTGCTCTGCAATTGCTTTAACCATAAAATTGGGACCATTGCCAATATAGGTCATAGCACCAAAAAAAACGGCACCTGTTGAAAGTGCAATTAATTGGGTGAAATTCTCGCCAGATAGAAACTGTTTTACATCGTCAATTTCATTAATGCTAAGTCCGGATTTAGATAAAATTAAAGTGAGTACGTTTAGGTAAGTAGGTGCATTATCTAGCACACTACTAAATATCCCGCTGGTCCAATAAACGATAGAATCTGTGAGTAATAAGCTACTTCCAGCTCCATGGGCAAAAGCTTCAAGAAGTTGCAAGGCAGGCATCATACTTAAGAAAATGCCAATAAACAAAAATGCCACTTCTTTGATAGGTTCAAAATCAAAATCATTACTTTTAAGTGCTTTTGAGTTGGCAAATGTAAAACTTAAAAAGGCTCCTATAAGTTGAATAGACTCTCTCACGAAGGAGAGTTTTTTTCCATGAAAATCTATGTATGGAATAGAATCAAAAATATTAGGATCTAGAAAAACGGAGGCGACAGCTACTAAAAGCCATAAGAAATTTCTTTTACCTGTAATAAGAACTTTATTGGTATAATGGACATTGCTATCTACTTCATCTAATTCTTTATTCTTAGTTTCAAAATAATAAAAAATAGCTAAAAGACTAGAAATTGCAACCAGCCAAGGCTTCCAAAGATGGCTTAATGTCCATTGAAAAGGAACACCTTTTAAAAAACCCATAAACAAGGGAGGGTCTCCAATTGGTGTTAAAGAGCCACCCACATTAGATACAATAAAAATAAAAAATATGATATGATATGGCTTTAAACGGTAACGATTTAATCTCATAAAAGGACGAATGAGTAAAACAGAAGCCCCAGTGGTTCCGATTAAATTGGTGAGGATTGCGGCAATAAAAAGAAATAATATGTTAGATAAGGCCTTTGACTCAATATCGACAAAGATATAAATGCCTCCACTGGCAACATAAAGCAAGGTTAAAAGGCTGATGAAAGAAACATATTCAGCCAGGGTTTCGATAGGTAAAAAGGAATTATGCAATAAAAAAACATAATAAACACCCACTACAGCTCCAATCAATAAACTAAGTTTTTTATAGTGATGGTGCCAAAAGCTAGGAAAAAAAACGGGGCCAGTGGCAATCATTAATAGCAGAGAAACGAAAGGAATTATCAACCAATTAGGCGGCAATGTTGCAGTTACACTCAATATCATTGCGCGAATATAGGATAAATATTGAAAGGCAATTAAGGCCAATTATTTATAATATATAGGATAAAAAGCATCAATAAAATGGGTGATTTCGGTGATTCCATTGGCATGATTGATTGCAATGATATCAAAACGTATTTCTTTATTGAGCTTTTTAAAACGCATATAACCTTCGGCCGCTCTTGCGATATGTTGCTGTTTGCTTTTGTTGACGGCAAACTCAGGTTCAACTTTTGCATTATGCCTTGTTTTAACTTCAACAAAAATTAGCTTAGCTTCAAATTCGAGGATTAAATCAATTTCATACTTTCCGGATATAAAATTAGAATCTAAGATTTTATATCCTTTTTTCTCTAAGAAATTAACCGCTAATTCTTCTCCTTTTTGACCAGTAAGCTTGTTATTATTGGCATTTTCTGTATTCATAAAGTAAATTAATGCAAATCTTGGTTCAAACCAAACTAGGCATTTTTACTAACAAGTACTACTCCCCCAATGGTGAAAACTGCGGCTATTAAAGTATTAATATCCAAAGTTTCATTTAGCCAAAACCAACCTAAAAGTATGGCCACTAAAGTGTTAATGTATGCATAGGTTGAAACAATAGTGGCTGGCAAATTTTTGATTACATACATGTAAGCACTATAAGCAAATAAAGAGCCAAATAGAATGAGGTAAATGAGCGCATTAACAGCATCTGGTGCTGGGTGCAGATTATTTAATTCGCCACGCATTGCAGCCACTATAAATAATAATAAACCACCTGGAATCATTTGTAAACCTGCGGCGAAAAGGGGCGGAACACCGGTTTGATGATTTTTAGAATAAACAGTACCAATTGCCCAAAAAATATTTGACAAAACAACAGCTGCAATTCCCCATGCATAGATTGGGTTATCAAAATAGGATACTTTGTCTTTAAAAAAGAAAACCTGACCTACCAAGCATAATATAAACCCTACAATAACTAGCCAAGAAATTCTTGATTTATCACCAGTTAATCGATTTATAAGAACAATCCACACGGGAGTAAGTGCGCAAATTAAGGCTGTTAAGCCACTTCCAACATATTGCATGGCCCAACTTATAATGCCATTGCCGCCTGCCAACATAAGCAAACCATTTATAGAGAAGGATCGTAAGGCAGTTAAAGAAGGAATTTTGTAGCCTTTAATTAGAAAATATGAAACTAGAATGATACCAGCAATTGAATGCCTAAAAGCGGCCATAGCAAATGGTGGAAAAGAGCTTACCCCTATTTTTATGGCAAGAAAGGTGGTCCCCCAAAAAAGAGATACCGCCCAAAAGGCTATCCAAGCGATGGTTTTTGGAGAAAAATTCAAATTGTGAAGATTAATTACAAATGTATAGATTGAAACAATATTTAGTAAGTTCGCAGCAAATGAAAACAATTCTAATTAAAAATGCCCTTTTAATTAATGAAGGAGAAAAATACCACGCAGATGTATACATCAAAGGTTCTTTTATTGAAAAAATAGAAAAGCAAGGAATCAATATGCCTGCTGATCAAATAATTGATGCAACAGGAAAAATATTAATTCCAGGTTTAATTGATGACCAAGTACATTTTAGAGAGCCGGGCTTAACCCATAAAGGAGATTTATATACCGAACCAAAATCTGCAGTTGCAGGTGGAGTTACCTCATACATGGAGATGCCTAATACTTCGCCAAGTGCAGTTACAATTGATTTATTGGAAGAAAAGTATGCACGCGCTGCGCAAGTTAGTTTGGCCAATTATAGTTTCTTTATGGGCACAACAAACCATAACTTAGAAGAACTATTAAAAATTGACGAAACCAAAGTTTGCGGGGTAAAGATTTTTATGGGTTCGAGTACTGGCGATATGTTGGTAGACGACCCCATTGCCTTGGAAAATGTGTTTAGAGAAGTTAAGACAATAATTGCTACCCATTGTGAAAAAGATCCTTTGGTAAAAGCAAATCAAGCAGCAGTAATTGCGGCCCATGGCGAAAATATTGATGCGAAATGGCATCCTATCATTAGAAATGAAGAAGCATGTTATTTGTCGTCAAGTTTTGCTGTTGACCTGGCTAAAAAATTTAATACGCGCTTGCATATTTTACATATCAGCACTGCCAAAGAATTGTCTTTGTTTCGCAATGACATTCCTTTGGTTCAAAAAAGAATAACTGCCGAAGCTTGTACTCATCATTTATGGTTTAGCGAGGAAGATTATGCAACTAAAGGAAACTTTATTAAATGGAATCCAGCAGTTAAAACGACTCATGATAGAGATGAGATTATGAAGGCAGTTGTTGATGGAAGAATAGATGTTTTAGCCACTGACCATGCGCCCCATACATTTGAAGAAAAATCAAACAGTTACTTAAAGGCTCCTTCAGGTGGCCCATTGGTTCAACATACCTTAAATGCCTTGATAGAATTACATAAAAAAGGCAAAATAAGTTTGGAGAAAATTGTTGAAAAAGCTTGCCACAACCCCGCTATTCTTTTTGAAATTGACCGTAGAGGTTTTATAAGAGAAGGTTTTTTTGCCGATTTAGTTTTAGTAGATCTGCAAGAAAGTTATATTGTAGAAAAGAGCAATATTTTATATAAATGCGGCTGGAGTCCCTTTGAAGGAACAACTTTTAATTCTAAGGTAACCCATACTTTTGTAAATGGCAACTTGGTTTATCAAGATGGAAAATTTGATGAATCAAACCGAGGAATGAGACTAACATTTAACCGATAAATAAATATGAAAAGTGTAGAAAACTGGTTTTCGGAGTATGGCGAAAGTCATCAAAATCCAACCAATAAGATGGTGCATTGGATTTGCGTACCTATCATATTTTTCAGCATTATTGGCTTATTATTTATTGTAAAAATCACATTTAATGGCATATCCTTTCATTTGGCAACCCCAGTAATTTTACTTGCAAGTATTTTTTATATTAGGCTTTCATGGAAATTAGCTATAGGTACTATAGGATTTGCCTTTTTATGTCATTTGCTTGCTAGGTATTTATATGAAAATAATTACCCATTAATTGAAATCTCTTTGGGATTATTTGTAGTGGCCTGGATTGGGCAATTTTGGGGACATAAAATAGAGGGCAAAAAGCCCTCCTTTTTAAAAGATATTCAATTTTTATTGATAGGTCCGGCTTGGTTAATGGGTTTTATTTACGAAGGAATCGGTGTAGATTATTAGCATTAGGCTTGCATGGGAACTTCCATTAATAAGATTTCGGCTTGATCCGACATGGCTGTAAAAGAGATTTCTGAAATATTAGAAATGCCCATTCCATCTCTTGTATCCAGAATAATATCATTGATGTTAAATGACCCACTTAAGACAAATGCATAAACGCCATGGGCATTACTTTTTACAAGATGTTTGAGATTTATATCCTTATCAAGTTTTCCAATATAAAACCTAGCATCTTGGTTTATCCAAACTGCACTTTCTGATGGTTCTGGTGAAAGAACCAATTGCAATTTGTTGTGTCTATCAGCTATATTTAAAGTCTTTTGGTCGTAACGTGGCGTTACATTTCTTTTATTGGGGATTACCCAAATTTGTAAAAACTTAGTTTGCTTATCAGGGTTTCTGTTAAACTCGCTATGGAAAATACCAGTTCCAGCGCTCATAACCTGTATATCGCCCTGTTTTATAACTGCAATATTTCCCATAGAATCTTTATGTTCTAAATCACCTTCTAGTGGTATTGATATGATTTCCATATTATCGTGTGGATGTTTTCCAAAGCCCATGCCACCAGAAACAGTATCATCATTTAATACACGAATTGCACCAAAATGGACTCTTTCTGGGTTATGGTATGAACCAAAACTGAAAGTATGAAAGGATTGTAACCAGCCAAAATTTGCTTCTCCACGAGAATTAGCTTTATGTATTACGGTTTGCATAGTCATTAAATTTAGGTTCAAAACTAACCCTAAAAATAGGCGGCCGCATTGAAGTAGATTAAGAAGTAATTATTTGTTTTTAGATTTCAATTTGGATCTAATTTTGGAAAGGAATTCTGGCGTTATCCCTAAATAAGCAGCTATTAAATGCTGAGGAACTCTCTGCACAATAGCTGGATACCGATTAACAAAGGCTAAATATCTTTCTTCGGCAGGCTCACTGTAAGTAGATAAAAGACGTTTCATTAAGGTTTCGTGAGTTCTTTGTACCATGAGTCTGAACATCCTATCGAAAGATGGAATCTTTTTAAAAAGACGTTCTTTGGCCTCATAACTAATAAAAATTAGCTCGGTATCTTCGAGCGTTTCAATAAATAAATTTGAAGGTTTTTGCTGGGAAAAGCTAGCTAAATCACTTACCCACCACTCTTCGATACCAAAATACAAATCCACTTCATTGCCATTTGCATTAAGGTAGTAAACTCGGCAGCACCCTTTATTAATAAAACCTTCAAAGGTGCAGACCTCGCCTGCCGAAAGCAATCTACTTTTCTTTTTATAATTTTTTACAGAAAGTTGCGAATGAAAATAGGCATAATCAGCTTCTGAAAGCATAATGCATCTGGCGATATAAGCATCAATTGAAGAGAAAATGGAGGGATTTGACATGTAAATTATTAAATTTCTATTAAGTCACAAGTAAGTAATATCAAATTAAAATTTCCAAACAATCTTCAAAGTAAATTTAATCTTACATCAAATTAAATTAATTCGTATTAAGAAATCGCACTTAACCTGCGCAACACCTGATATTTTTAAAAACTCTTGGCTTGAAAAAACAGAAAACGCTTACCAGATCTCTTATACAAATCAATCATTAAGAAATATAATTCTATTTGATGTTTGGCATCATTTAGAATTTACTAAAGTAACTTTTTAAGTCTCATTTTGGAAATTTTCTGTAAACTTGTAAATGAGAAAATTTACATTCTTAGTTTTAATTTTGATATTTAACTTTCAGTTAAATGCACAAATCACCATTGTTAATTCAGATATGGCCCAAGCAGGTGATACCTTGCGCTATTCTGTGGCTTCCTCGCTCAACAATTATGAAAAATCAGGTGCAAATGAAATTTGGGATTTTAGCAAAATAGAACCCACCAGTCAAGATGTTCAAAGGTATTTTACACCCACCTCTACGCCATATTTACTTCAATTCTTCTCTGCCACTTATGGACTCCCAGAGCAATTAGATTTAGGTCCCGTAGGTGGCGCAGGATTTGCCTCTAATGTTTTTGGATTTTACAGAAGTAACAATGCCGCCTTGGTAAATGTTGGAAAAGGTGCAACTGTTCAAAGCCTTCCTCTTGGAATTGTTTATACCCAAAGAGATACCATTTTAAAATTCCCTCTAAGTTATGGCAATGTGAAGTTTGGATATTTTGAAGGTAGTGCAAGCCTGTTAGGCCTTGGCGCTTTGGTTCAAACCGGAACTAGAAGAACTGAAGTGGATGGCTGGGGAACCATAAAAACCCCTTACGGAACTTTTGATTGCATAAGAGTGATTTCTGAAGTGGATGGTGTAGATTCTATTTCGTTTAATGGATTTGGTATTCCAGTACCAAATAGCAGAACAGAATATTATTGGTTTGGCAAAAATCAAAAATTTCCATTAATGGAAGTTATCGTTAATAATTTGACCCAAGAAACTAAAATTAGGTATAAAGACATTTATAGACCAGAATTATATAAGAGTAATGCAAGATTTACCGCAAGCAGAACAACAGCAAGTACAAAAGATACAATTAATCTTAATAATCAATCAATAGGATTCCCAACAGGTTATACATGGACAATTACGCCGAACACTTACAGATTTGTAGCAAATACTAATAATAAAAGTGCTAGTCCGCGTGTAATTTTTGATGCACTTGGTAAATATTCTGTAAGCTTAGCTGTAAATTATAATGGGGGTTTTGATGATACTACACGACTTGAGTATATTTCTATTTCGCAAGGTTTAGAAGTAAATTTCTTAGCAGATAAACCTACGCCAGCCATAAACGAAATTGTTTCTTTTACAGATGAAACCAAAGGTAATCCAATAGCATGGCAATGGACCTTTATACCCAATACAGGTGTTCAGTTTGTTGAAAGTACAAGTGCCTCTAGCCAAAATCCAAAAGTAAAGTTTACACTTAAAGGGAATTATGCGGTTAGGTTAAGAGCTATTAATGCAGCTGGCGCTGTAACTTTAACTAAAGAAAATTATATTCAGGTTTGGCCAACTGGTTTAACAATTAATTCAGCTAATTTTAGCGGAATTAAGTTTTTCCCAAATCCTGTAAAAGACTTTGTCCAATTTGAAAACAATTGGAATAATGCAATTAAGGTCAAAATTACTAATCTTTTAGGTGAAGAGATTATGCGTATATCGCTAGAGCCTCTAAGCACTACAAGAATTTCGGTTCAACCCTTACCACCTGGATTGTATATCATCGAAAGTGAAATGGGTGATCATAGCGCTGCCCAAAAATTGATTATTGAATAAAATTTGTTGAAAACACATCACGAACCTAATTACTGAGTAGATATATTTGCAGGCTATTATGCTATTATCACTCAGCATTCAAAATTTTGCCATCATTTCTGCCACTCAAATTCAATTTGATAAAGGCTTAAATATTATCACTGGAGAAACTGGTGCAGGTAAATCTATACTTATGGGAGCCTTGGGCCTTATTTTAGGCAATCGGGCAGATACCAAGGATGTAATGCAAGGAAAAGATAAGTGTGTAATAGAGGCCGCATTTTCAATCGATGGATATAACCTTCAGTCTTTCTTTGAAACCAATGAACTAGATGAAGTAAACCCTTGCATCGTCAGACGCGAGCTTACTTCTAATGGAAAATCTAGGGCCTTTATCAATGATACTCCTGTAACCTTACAATTGCTTAGAACCTTTGGTCTACAATTAATTGACATAGTTTCACAGCATCAAACATTAGAACTTAATGAAAGTAGTTTTCAACTGCAAGTTTTAGATGCAATTGCTAACAATCAAGAGGCTTTAACTGACTATAAAGCATCGTTTAAATCCTATAAAAAGGCCCTCAATTCGTTACAAGAATTACAACAAAAAGAAGCAAATTCAAGGCAAGATGAAGATTACTTGCGTTTTGTTTTAGGAGAACTTCAAGAACTTAATCTTAAAGAGGGCGAGCAAGAATTATTAGAAGTTAAATTAAATGAACTTAGTAATGCAGAAGGAATTCAGCAAGCTGCAAGTTTTGTTAGTGGTCTATTAGAAGGCGGTGAACATGGAATTTTAGACCAACTGCGCGAAGGCAGAGCACAATTAGCTGCTGCGGCCAAACATCACTTGGGTTTAAAAGCATTGTTGAACCGTTTGGATTCGAATCTTGAAGATTTAAAAGATCTTTCTAGAGAATTACAACAGGTGTCAGAGCAAACCCAATTAGACCCTGAATCCTTGCAAGCAGCAGAAGGAAGGTTGCAACAATTCTTTCATTTGCAAAAGAAGCATAAAGTTAATAATACCAATGAATTAATTGCCTTAATGCATGAATTTGAATCAAAATTTGAGGCTTTAGGAAGTTTAGAAGTCGAAATTGAAGCTGCTAAGAATTTAGTTACTCAAAGCAAGGATAAAATGTTGAAGACTGCCTCAAAATTAAGTAATTTAAGGCAGTCAGCCCTGGCTAATACTAGTCAACAAGTAAATGCTTTATTAACTCAGGTAGCATTACCCAATGCGGTTTTTGCGATATCACTCAAAGAATTAGAAATAGAAAAATATACCTTAGAAGGCGCAGAAGAAATTAGCTTTTTATTTAGTGCTAATAAAGGATTTGATCCACAACCCATTAATAAAGTAGCCAGTGGCGGGGAACTAAGCAGATTGATGCTTTGTCTAAAATCCTTAATTGCAGATAAAGTTCAATTGCCAAGTATTGTTTTTGACGAAATTGATACAGGTATTTCTGGAGAAGCGGCTCAAAAAGTTGCCCAAGTAATGCAAATGCATGCAAAAAATCATCAAGTAATTGCAATAACCCATTTGCCACAAATTGCAGGAAAAGCACAACAACATTTGTACGTTTATAAAAACGCTGAGGGTGCTATTACCCAAACCCTAATAAAATCTCTAAGTACTAGTGAAAGAATAGAGGAACTTGCTCGCATGTTAAGTGGTGAAAATCCATCAGAAAATGTGAAGGCAGCAGCTAGAGAATTAATGAATTAATCTATATAAAAATAGTATATTGCAATCATACATGAGTTTAAGCTTACAATACAACACCGAAAGAGGTAAACTGAGGATTTCTGAACATGGAAGAATCATCCAAAAAATGATTGAAGTTGCCATTGATGAACCAAATAGAGAAAGAAGACAAAAAATTGCAGAAGAAATTATTCGTTTGCTTAACCAGTTTAATCCGCAATTAAAGGAAGTTGCAGATTATAAAATCAAACTTTGGGACCACTTATTTATAATGAGTGATTTTAAATTGGATGTTGATTCACCATACCCAATTCCAACTAAAGAAACACTTTCTTCAAGGCCAGAGCCAATGGCTTATCCTCAATCTAGAATTAAGTATAGATTTTATGGTAAGACTGTGGCAAAAATGATAGAGAAATTAGCCGAGATGGAAGAAGGTCCGCAACGTACTGCATATATTAATGCAATTGGTTCATTTATGAAAATGAGCAGTAAAGCATGGAACTTAGAAATGCTCCAAGATGATGAAGTAATGCAGCATCTTGCCGAATTGAGTAAAGGTAAAATTAGGTTAGAAGAAAGCGAAGAGTTACAATTTAAATATAT
Organism: Bacteroidota bacterium; assembly: GCA_027487835.1. Taxonomy (GTDB): domain Bacteria; phylum Bacteroidota; class Bacteroidia; order UKL13-3; family UKL13-3; genus B1. The sequence continues at coordinate 211,738 of JAIYCU010000012.1, forward strand.
GCAACAAAGAAAAGTGCAGAGTATTGGCCCTGATGCATTTGGTAATTCGCGCAGCAACAACAACAATAATAAAAACCGGAACTTTAAGAAAAACCGGAACTTTAAGAATTACAAAAACAGAGGAAATTAAACCTTGCAGCCATGATTAGGCTATCTTTTCTCCTTGTAACTTTTTTTTGTGTTAACCAACTTTTTGCCCAAAAAAACATTTTGGATTCGCTGGTTATTAACGCCTATCGACTCCCAACAAGTTTTAAAACATTAACCCTCAAAACAGGAATTATCCATCAAAAGGAAATTCAAAAGTTTCAGCCACAGACTGCAGCAGACTTATTAAATATTGGGGGTGAGATTTTCATTCAAAAAAGCCAACAAAGTGGCGGAAGCCCAATGATGAGGGGATTTGGGACCAATAGATTACTGTTGGCTGTAGATGGTGTACGAATGAATACTGCCATTTTTAGGGCTGGAAACTTACAGCAAATTATTGTATTAGATCCTTTCGTCATTGAGAAAGCGGAAATTTGCTATGGACCAGGTTCTGTGATGTATGGAAGTGATGCCATTGGCGGCGTAATTAGTTTTAAAACCCTTCAAGCTAAATTAGAAAAAGATGGATTCAAACCAAGCACTGTGTTGGCCACACGTCTATCATCAGCCAACAGCGAATTTACTTACCACGGCAGAATAAACTTAGGTTCAACCCGTTTTGCCTCCTTAACCGCCTTTACATCTAATCAATTTGGAGACTTGAAAATGGGCAGCAATGGTCCATCAGATTATTTACAAAATTTTGTGGTTCAAATACTGGACAGCTTTGATAGGAAAGTACAAACCAGTGACCCCTTTTTACAAACGCCAAGTGCATACTCTCAAAGAAACACTTTACAAAAATTTCGGTTTGAACCAAACAAAAATTTAGAATTAGAATGGACAACCCAATATTCTAAATCAAGCAATAACCCTAGATATGACAGATTAAATAGACTTAGAAGCAATGGAATTCCTTATAGTGCAGAATGGTATTATGGGCCACAAATTTGGTTAATGAATTTATTGGAAGCAGACTTGAAAAAAGCAACTTTGTTTTATGACAACGCAAAATTCCATTTAGCTTACCAACAATTTGAAGAAAGCAGGCATGACAGAAATTTTAATGACCCCATACTAAGGCATCGGGTAGAAAAAGTTAAAGCCTACAGTGTAAATATTGATTTAGAAAAACACTTGAATCAAAATCTAAATTTAAGATATGGCTTAGAATGGGTTGGAAATAAAGTTAATTCTTCGGGCACCAATGAAAATATTTATTCAAAGAAAGTTGAAGTTGGGCCCTCCCGGTACCCAAATGCTTTTTGGCAAACAGCCGCAATTTATTCGGCCTTGCAATATAGTTTGGCTAAAAAACACCATTTTAATTTTGGCATAAGGACAAATTTTTTTAGCATCAAACCCGATTTTTCTAATAACAAATCATTTTTTCCTATTCAATTTGAAAATAATAAAATAGCAAAAGGTGCATTAACTGGTGCTATTGGTTGGGTTTATAATGCCACAACCTTTAATAGTTTTAGGATCAATTTTTCAAGTGGTTTTAGGGCGCCAAATGTTGACGATATGGGTAAAGTTTTCGACTCAGAACCCGGAGCTGTTGTGCTCCCCAATAACAATTTAAATGCAGAGAAAGCATGGAATGCCGAAGGAGGATTGAACTTGCAAATTACAAAGCATTTGTTGATCGACATTAGCTGTTACTATACCAAATTAAATGGCGCAATGGTTAGACGCAATGCCATCGTTAATGGTCGCGACAGCATTCTTTATGACGGTGTTTTAAGTCAAATTCAAACTTTACAAAATGCTGCTTATGCAAGGGTTTACGGCATCCAAGCAAATGCAAAAGTCAATCTCCCCTTTAATTTCAACTTAAGAGGCACTATAAATTATCAAAAAGGAAAAGAAACAACTGATGAGGGTATTCAAAGTCCGATGGTTCATTTGAGCCCAACTTTTGTAACCCTTAATTTAACCCATACCTATTTGCGTTGGGAAACCCTTTTATATTTAAATTGGGCAGGTAGCATGCAAAACCAAGATTTATCTGAAGAGGCAAAAGGAAGTGCTTTTTTATACGCTAAAGATGCTAGGGGTCTTCCCTATTCACCCACATGGGAAACGCTAAACTTAAGGGTTTCATATACTTTTAAAAAGTATTATGATATCCAAGCGGCAATAGAAAACCTTTTAGATGAAAGATATAGGACCTACCGCTCTGGAATTAGCGCGGCAGGTAGAAATTTTGTGTTAAGTATTAGGATGCGCTTATAATTAAACTGCAACGTCATACTCCCTCAAAGCATTATTAAGCGAGGTTTTCAAATCAGTACTTGGTTTGCGCTTACCAATAATTAAAGCACAAGGAACCTGAAAATTTCCAGCGGCAAACGATTTTGTATATGAACCTGGAATAACTACAGAACGTGCTGGAACAATTCCTTTATACTCTATTGGTTCATTTCCGGTTACGTCAATAATTTTGGTACTCATGGTAAGTGTAACACCGGCGCCCAATACAGCTTCCTGCTCAACCCTTACACCTTCCACTACAATACATCTTGAACCAATAAAGCAATTATCTTCAATAATTACTGGAGCTGCTTGAACAGGTTCCAACACACCACCAATTCCAACGCCACCACTAAGGTGAACATTTTTTCCAATTTGCGCACAAGAGCCAACAGTTGCCCAAGTATCAACCATGGTTCCTTCATCAACGTAAGCTCCAATGTTTACATAACTTGGCATCATTATAACACCTTTCGCTAAAAAGGCACCATATCTGGCAATGCCATGCGGCACCACACGAACACCCAAAGCCGCATAATTCTTTTTCAAAGCCATTTTATCATGAAATTCCATCGGACCCACTTCAATCGTTTCCATTTGGCGAATTGGAAAATAAAGGATAACTGCTTTTTTTATCCAATCATTTACTTGCCAAGCTTGGGCGATTGGTTGGGCAACCCGTAAGGTTCCTTTATCTAATTGTTCTATAACTTCTTCAATAGCAGCGCGCGTTGTAGCTTCTTTTAACAATGCTCTATCTTCCCAAGCATTTTCAATAATTGTTTGCAATTCCATATAGCAAAAGTGATAAGCTGAAAGCACAAAAACAAGGCATTTGAATAAGCTGCCTACATTCTGATTAAATTTGGCAGAGAAATTTAAAATTTACAAGTGGTTATGACAAAGGTTTCAGTAAAAATAGATGAATCATGGAAGGAAAGATTAGGGCCTGCATTTGAGGCTGAATCTTTTTTAAAACTAAGTAGTTTTTTGAAAACTGAGAAAGCAGCTGGTAAAACTATTTATCCGCCAGGGCCATCTATTTTTGAAGCTTTTAACCGCACTAAATTCAACCAAGTAAAAGTGGTTATTTTAGGTCAAGACCCTTATCATGGACCAAACCAGGCGCATGGACTCAGTTTCTCGGTAAATGAAGGAATTCCTTATCCTCCATCTTTGTTAAACATATTAAAAGCTTGCATGGCAGATGTGCCAGGCTTTATGATACCAGCCAATGGCAATTTAAGCAAATGGGCTGAACGTGGCGTCTTACTTTTAAATGCTACCTTAACGGTTGAAGCTGGCAATGCTGGAAGCCACCAGAAAAGAGGTTGGGAAGAGTTTACAGATGCAGTTATAAAAACAATAAGTGATCAAAAAGAACATGTAAGTTTTATGTTATGGGGCGCTTTTGCACAAAGCAAATCAACTTTAATTGATGCCGAAAAACACCTTATTTTAAAAGCGCCCCATCCTTCTCCCCTATCAGCACATAAAGGTTTTTTTGATTGTCAACATTTTAGTAAAACCAATGAGTGGTTAATAAGCAAAGGCATAGAACCCATTGATTGGAAATTATATGTGTTATAGGTTCAAAACTAAAATTTGAGCACCTAATTTTTTTGTGCAATTTGCGGTTAAATGAAAATACTTCATACTTCAGATTGGCATTTAGGAAGAACGCTTTACGCAAAAAAAGAGCGAACAGAAGAACACAAAGCTTTTTTAGCTTGGCTTCTCAACACAATTGAAACCCAACAAATTGATATTTTACTGGTAGCTGGCGATATTTTTGATACTGCAACACCCAATAGTACCTCTCAAAAAATGTATTATGATTTTCTAGTAAACCTAAAAAACACCTCTTGTAAAAACGTTATTATAGTAGGCGGTAATCATGATTCTCCTAGCTTTTTAAATGCACCCAAGGCAGTTTTAGCCGCTCTAAATGTTTGTGTAATTGGGAATGCGAGTGAGCAGATTGAAGAAGAAATTATTGTAATAAAAGATGCAAATGAAAACCCAATTTTAATAGTTTGTGGCGTTCCTTTTTTAAGGGAAAGGGATATTAGCAGATTTGCAGAAGGTGAAAGTTATTCAGATAGATCAAAACGAATTAATGAAAACATCAAAAAACACTATAAAGCCATTGCACAATTAGCCGAACAAAAGCGAGCATCCTTAAGTGTTAACATTCCAATTATTGCAACCGGACATTTATCAGTTGCAGGTGGAAAAAGAAATGAAGATGATGGCGTACGGGATACCTATATAGGAAACATTGAAGCGGTTGGAAGTGATATATTTCCTGATGTTTTTGATTATGTTGCTTTAGGACATTATCATGTTCCCTCTGCCATTAAAGACCATATTAGATATTGCGGCTCCCCTATACCAATGGGCTTTGGCGAAGCAAATCAAACCAAGAGTGTATATGTGTTGAACTTTCAATTTGATCAAGCAAAAACCATCGAAACCATTCACATTCCAGTGTTTCAAAAATTAGAATCCATTGTAGGAGATAAAGTCCTAATCGATCAACGATTGCAAACCCTTAAACAGCAAAACACACCAGTTTGGGTTGAAATAATTTACAAAGGCAGTGAAGTTTTTCCGGACTTATACAATTGGGTTAATGAACAAATTAAAGATACAAAAATTGAAGTGCTAAAATTAGTAAATAGGCAATTTCTGAACGAAGTTTTAAGCACCAAAGATACAAGCCAATCCCTAGAAGAATTAGACACTTTTGAAGTTTTTGATAAACTGCTCATTAAAGCAAATATTGCTGAAGAGCAAAAAGAAATGTTAAAAGCATCTTATAAGGAAATTGTAGATGGTTTAACCGTTGAGGACCATTAAAAATGAGAATCCTAAACCTAAAGTTTAAAAATATAAACTCATTAGCTGGCGAAAATGAAATAGATTTTACACGCTCTGAATTTACAAATGATGGACTCTTTGCTATCACAGGTAAAACAGGATCTGGTAAAAGTTCTATTTTAGATGCTATTTCGCTTTCCCTTTATGGAAAAACACCTAGGGTGGAAATTTCTGCGAACGAAAATGCAGTTATGACAAGAGGAGAAAAAGATTGTTATGCTGAAATCACTTTTGAAGTTTCAAGTAAAATTTGGAAATCAACATGGCAACAAAATAGAACCAAATCTGGTAAACTCAACCCTGTCCATAGAAAAATCGCGGAGGCCGACGGAACAATTATAGCTGATCAGGTACGCGCTTGTGATACGGCAATCATTGAAATTATTGGATTAAATTTTAATCAGTTTACCAAAGTAATCATGCTGGCACAAGGAAGTTTTGCTGCATTCTTACAAGCTGATAAAAATGATAAGGGAGAATTGCTAGAGCAAATAACTGGTACTGAAATTTATGGTGAGATTTCTAAAAAAGTTTTCGAACGAAACCGAATTGAAAAAGAAAAACTCGATAAGATTTTAATTGCTGCTGATGCCATTAAAGTACTTTCTGAGGAGGAAATAAAATCGCTATTAGATGAAAATGTCGAACTTGAAAAACAAAAACAATCAATAGTCAATAAACTACAAAACATTGAAACAGCAAAAAAATGGTTGGATGATTTAGGCAGCTTGGAAAAACAAATTAATACTGCTAAAAAAAATCTTCCTGAATTACTTCAAAATACCCAACTCTCTAAATCCCAACTTGATAATGCAATAAGTACACAAATCAATGCCAAAAATTTACTAGCAAATGAGGAACCTATTTTTAAACTAACAAGAGAACTCGATACAAAAATTGCGCTAAAAGAAAAGTTGCTTAAACCACTATTTGACACAATTGAGGCTTTGAAATCAGAAAGTAATGACCTAAATCAGGAGCTAAAATTTAACAAGGAAAAAGTTGATCAAACGCAAAAAACACTAATAGAAAAACAAAATTGGAAAGCAAAACATCTCGTTTATGAAACCTTAGTTACCCAATATGCAGCCATAGAAAAAGAACATCAAATTCTACAATTAAATAATCAAACGCTAACTACATTAAATGAAGAAATTGAAGGTTTGAACCAAAACTTAAACGCAAAGCAATCGGAGGCTAAAATTGCCAATGACATTTTAAATGAAAAAAAAGAAAAGCTAAACCTAAAAACCAATTCGCTGGATGAAAAAAAATTGGCCCTACAAACAGCCCTAGCAGGAAAAGAACGTAATGTTTTACAAACCGATAAAGACTATATTGTAAATATTGGGACTTTACTAAAAGCCTTACTAGAAAATGAAACAGAAAGAAAAATAAAGAAAACTGAAAGCGAAGAAAATGAACAAAAATCACTTTTATTGGAAGCCGAAAGCGATACCCTTTCTACTAATATAGAGACCAACAAAAAAGAGCTAAACAGCCTTAATTCACAAATAAAACTTCTTGAAGAAAATATTCTATTAAATAGAAGCATCTTAAGCTTAACAGAACATAGACAAAACCTTAAGGCTGGAGAATCTTGTCCACTGTGCGGTTCACTAGAGCACCCTTTTGCCGCTGGAAATATGCCACAAATTGGAAATCAAGAACAAGAATTGTTGAACTTAAAAACCACACACGAGCAAGTATCCAAAGTGCTATCCATGTTCGAAATTAAACTCGCTGAAATTGGTTCAAACCGAAATAATTTGATTCTATATTTAACAAATGCTGAGAAACAAATACAAGATTTAACGCAAAAACAAACGCTCATATTAACAGACTTAACAGAATTAAATCCAACATTTAGTTATCCAACTTCAGGCAATAAAATTGACCTACTGCAGCATTTACTTACTGAAAAGCAAACTGAATTTAAAACCATCAACAATCTCATAAATGATGTAACTTCTAAAGAAAATGAGATTATTGAATTGCGTGACCATCAAATTCCAATTCTCGAAAGAGAAAGGCAACTTGCAGAACAAATAAACACAAATTTAAAAATACAAGTGGGTTTAATAGAGCAAGAATTTGCTAATAAAAAAGCGCTTTATGACACTCAACATGTAAAATATATTCAGGATAATAACGACTTTTTGAAGACTTTAAATCTATATGAAGTTGAAACGATTTTGGAATTAAAAAATCGTCTAGCTCAATGGAATGCCATTCAAAAGACAATAGAGGATTTGACACAACAAATTCAAGGAATTAAAAATGTTATTTTAGTGCTACAAAATAACTTAGATAAAGTTGCTTTACAGCTTCAAGAAAAAGAACTAGAAAGAAAAGAAATTGAAATTGAAAAGTCAAATCTAAGCAAGGAACGGGTTGCTATTTTTGAGGAAAGGCAAGTAGATGAAGAAGAATATAAATTAAAAAAGCAAATAGAGTCAGCTGAATTAGCCAAGCAGCTTGTAGAAAAAACATTCCATGAAATTAGCACCAATCTTGCAAAATGTGAAGCAATAATTGCCGAAAAAGAAAAAGAACTAATTGAAAAGAAATCCTTAAAAATTTCTGATATAGAATTCACAGACCTTGAAAATGAGTATGCTAAAAATAAGGAGATTGCAGATTCATTCCTACAAAAAATAGGTGCAAATCAGCAGATGCTTAAGACAAATTATGAAGCCCAAAAAGAAAGTGGAATTAAATTAAAAGAAAAGGAAAGGCAGCAAGAAGTTTATAACCAATGGAGCATTTTGGATAAATTGATTGGGGCAGGAGATGGAAAAAAATTCAGAAATTTTGCACAAGCTTTAACTTTCGAACATTTGATAGGATTAGCAAATAAACAATTGGAGAAAATGTCGGAACGCTATCTTTTAAAGCGTTGTGGAGAACAAAGTAATCCTTTTGAGTTATCAGTAATTGATAAATTTCAAAATGGTGAAGAACGAACAGCCCAAAATCTTTCGGGTGGAGAGAAATTTATTGTTTCGCTTTCTCTTGCCTTAGGCTTGGCAAATATGGCAAGTAAAAATATGCGTATAGACACCATGTTTATAGATGAAGGCTTTGGTACTTTAGACGCCGACTACCTAGATGTGGCCTTATCTGCTTTATCAAACTTACAAAATGAAGGCAAAATTATTGGGGTAATTTCTCATTTGGCAGAACTTAAAGAGCGCATTGCTACGCATATTGCAATAGTGCCCGTTGGCAATGGTCATTCAAAAATTGAAGTAACTAATTAAAAGCCCAATGTACAAAGTAAGGAAATACAATTCCATAGGTTTCAAGGCTATGTTTTCCACCAATCATTTCTTTTGAAAATAAATCTACGTTTTCTTTGAAACCTTTTTCCTGTAAGGTTTTAACCAAGTCGCGCATATCATCAATACTGTCTATAATTCCATTAAGATTGCGGTCTTCCTTCTCATCTAAAGTTCCACATTGAAGCCAAATTTTCAGAGGCGGTTTATGAGGTGTTTCTAATACTTTGTTATGCATAATTCTGTCGGCATCTGTGTAACCTTCATTTAACTCTTTTTTACGCCACCAAAAGGCGCCGCTACAAACCATAACTTTAGAAAAGGTTTCGGGTTGAACCCAAGCCATGTCGAAAGCTGAAAGTCCACCTAAACTAAAACCGCCTATTACCCTTTCAGAAAATTTGGTCAAACCACATACCTTTAAAATGCTTGGCAAAACATCCTTGATTACAAAATCTGTGTATTCTGTAGCAAGGCTTCCCCTACCTTTAAAATCTAGACAACCAGCCACTCCATAAGTTTGCAACCTATTTTGTGCCTCTATACCCGCTAAAATAAAGGGTTTTGATAGTTGATGTTTATAAATATCAGTAAGAATCGTTTTCATATCCATAGCCTCCAAATCCTGACCATCATTTAGGAGCATTAAAGGATAGGAAAGTTTAGCATCAAACTGAGGGGGTAAATAAATATGAATCTTATAGGTGGATAAAAGACTTTTTGATACTAACTCAAATGTAAGAATGGTAGGATTAAACATACCGTTGCAAGTTAAGCAATGTGAAAAGAAAAATATTTGAATTTGGACTTGTTTGTTATTCAGTTTTATATATTTATATTGAACTCCAATTGTTTAGCTTATGCAAGAAAACTACTTTAAGTGGCACTCCCCTACCCTTAAAATTGACTTACAAGCCTTGGTATTTGGCCATTCGGGCCTGCCTGTGATTGTATTTCCAACCTCAATGGGTAAACACAATGAGAACCGCGATTTTAAACTTATAGAATCAGCGCAATGGTATATAGAAAAAGGCTTTGTTAAAATTTATTGCCCGGATGGAATAGACGAACTTAGCTGGTATAATGCAAATGTTGGCCCAGAAGTAAGGACGCTCAACCATATGCTTTTTGACACCATGTTGCAAACAGAACTTATTCCTCAGGTTAAAGCCGACTCAGGTTTTGGAAAAGTAGCCTTAGCAGGTTGTAGCTTTGGCGGTTACCATGCCGCCAATTACGCCTTTAAACATCCAGAAGATGTAAGTCATTTATACACTATGGGCGCAGCCTTTGACATTCGAAAAAGAGTTGCAGGGCATTATGATGATAATGTTTATTTTAATAATCCTGTAGATTTTCTACCCAATGCAAGCGATCCAGATTTATGGAAAATGAAAATTATTTTAGGCACTGCTGAAGGAGATTTTTGCAAAGATTCTACCTTACACATGTCGGAGATATTAAAGACCAAAGACATAGAACATTGGCTAGACATTAGAAATTCAGGTGGGCATGATTGGCCTATTTGGCGAGAAATGTTTCCTCATTATTTATCCTTACGTTAACCCCTTAAACTACACATAACATGAAAAAAATTGGTATTTTATTTGGAATGGAAAATTCCTATCCTCAGGCATTTGTAGATGAAATAAACGCACGTGACGAAAAAAACATTATAGCCGAAATAATTAAAATTGACAAGTTATCTCAAGGTCAAGATAGCGGCTATGCAGTTATTTTTGATAGGATAAGCCATGATGTACCTTTTTATAGAGCCTATCTTAAAAACGCTGCTTTACAAGGAACTGCAGTAGTAAACAATCCCTTTTGGTGGAGCGCAGATGAAAAGTTTTTTAACAATTGTTTGGCTTTGCAATTAGGCGTGCCTGTTCCAAAAACCTATTTACTGCCAAGCAACGAAAGACCAACCGACACAAGCGAAACTAGTTTTAGAAACATGTTAATGCCCCTAGATTGGGAAACTATGTTTGAAGAAATTGGCTTTCCAGCTTATATGAAACCACATGCTGGTGGTGGTTGGAAAAGCGTTTATAAGGTTACAGACCGCGAAGACTTTTTTAATAAACACAAAGAAACGGGTCAGTTAGTAATGCTATTGCAAGAGGAAATAAAATATGAAGACTATTACCGTTGCTATTGTATTGGCGGTAAACATGTGAAAATTATGCCTTATGCGCCGCATCATGAACCTCATTTAAGATATGATGTAAATACACCACCTGCCAGCAAAAAGCTCCTTAAACTAATCGAAAACTACACCTTAATGCTTTGCAAGGGCTTGGGATATGATTTTAATACAGTTGAATTTGCGGTAAGAGATGGAATTCCATATGCCATTGACTTTTGCAATCCAGCGCCAGATGCAGATTTAGCATCTGTTGGTGAGGAGAATTTTAATTGGGTAGTAAAAACCACTGCAGATTTTGCCATTGCCAAAGCCAAAGCCCATAAGCCAGCAAAAAACAACCTTACCTGGGGAACCTTCATGCAAAGTGCAGTACCAACTCTTGCCCCTAAAAAGGAAACTGTAAAACCAAAACCCACCAAAATATAAGCTTATGAACCCAAAACAATTTACCCTTGGTATAGAAGAAGAGTATATGGTGATAAACCCTGTAACAAGGGCATTGGCACCACACGATCAAAAAATTGTAACAGCGGCTGAAAAGATTTTAACAGGTGATCAGGTAAAAGCAGAAATGCACCAGGCTGTTGTTGAAGCCGGAACAGGGATTTGCGCTAATACAGAAGAAGCAAGAAAAGACTTAGGAAACTTAAGAAAAACCATACATACCGTTGCAGGTGATTTAGGGTTTACCATTGGTGCAAGTGGCACCCATCCTTTTAGTCATTGGAGCACACAATTAATTACAGATAATCCAAGGTATCATCAGATTGTTAATGAAATGCAGGAAGCCGCTCGGTCTAACCTAATTTTTGGCTTGCACGTACACATCGGAATGCCAAATAAACAATTGGCCATACATATTGCCAATTCGATGCGTTATTTTCTGCCACATGTTTATGCTTTATCTGCCAATTCTCCGTTTTGGGAAGGAAGAGATACGGGTTTTAAAAGTTTTAGAACCAAAGTGTTTGATAAATTCCCAAGAACTGGAATTCCAGATTACTTCGAAAGTTGGGAAGAGTATGACAATTATGTGAAGCTATTAGTTAAAACAGGTTGTATTGACAATGCAAAGAAAATTTGGTGGGACTTAAGGGTACATCCTGTTTTTGATACGGTTGAATTTAGAATCTGTGACATCCCTATGTTGCTAGATGAAACCCTTGCCATTGCAGCAGTATTTCAGGCATTATGCGCCAAATTATGCAAGTTAAAACAGCAAAACTTAGAATTTATACATTACAGAAGAGCCTTAATTGCAGAAAATAAATGGCGTGCTTCTAGATATGGCTTAGAAGGCGTAATGATAGACTTTGGCAAACAAGCAGAAGTGCCAACAAAAGCTTTGATTCTTGAATTACTTGATTTTATTGATGATGTGGTGGATGAGTTAGGCTCAAGAAATGATATAAATTATGTCCATAAAATGTTGGAACAAGGCACAGGTGCAGATAGACAACTGAATACCTATTATAAAAATAATGATTGGATAGAATTGGTAGATTATATTACTAAGTCTACCTTGCAAGGCATTTAACATATGCTTTCAATAGCCATTTTAGACATGTATAAAGGCGCGCCAAATCAAGGAATGCGCAATATCCATCAATTATTGGATTCTTTTGCAAATGCCCAAAACCTTCAATTAAACATTAAGGTTTTTGACGTGCGCAACACCCAAGAATTACCTACTTTAACGTTTGATGTTTATATTGGAAGTGGAGGACCTGGCAGCCCCACAGAACCAGAAGGCTGGGAAGCAAATTGGAAAAATTTAGTGGAGGATATTATGCACCACAACATGAGTGCGCCTAATAAAAAAATGGCTTTTTTAATTTGCCACAGTTTTCAATTGATGTGTTTCCATTTTAATTTGGCTGTGGTAAATAAACGACAAAGCGAGTCCTTTGGGATTTTTCCTATTCACCCTACAAAACAAGGTAAACAGCATTCATTAGTTGGCGCACTCCCCGATCCATTTTACGCAGTTGATTCGAGAAAGTGGCAAGTAATTCAACCCAATATGCAAGCAATTCAAGCAATGGGCGCTGCAGTTTTAGCCATTGAAAAAAATAGACCTCATGTAAACTTTGAAAGAGCCATTATGGCAATTGCTTTTACACCCGAAATTTTTGGCACTCAATTTCATCCAGAAGCAGATGATAAAGGAATGCTGCACTACTTAAAAGAAGATGAAAAAAAAGAATTAATTATTAAAAACTATGGTTTAGTGAAATATAACCATATGGTTAATAGTTTAGAAGACCCAAATAAAATCTCTTTAACACAACAATTAATGTTGCCTGTATTTTTAAAAAATGCCCTTAATCATTTTAAACAAAACCATGCAAACGCCCTATGATTGAGTTACTCAGAAATCGCCTCAACCAAAATTTCGACAGAAAAAACTATGATAAGTTTATTGAAAACTTGCAAGAAAGCTGCGGTCATTCAATAGATTTTAGGGTAGCAGAAACACCCATTTTTGTACCTAAACAACTTCAAAATAAATTAGAAAGTGCCTGCCAAGCCATTATTCAAAGGCTACAATCAGATAGTTATTTATCTGAAAGTCAAAAGGCAGTGCCTCCTAAGTTATTTGTCTCAAACCCTTCAAAACATACTAATTTTTTGTGCATTGATTTTGCCATTTGCAAAAATGCTGAAGGAGAATTAGAGCCTCAGCTAATAGAATTACAAGGGTTTGCAAGTCTTTTTGCGTGGATGAATTTTCTAGGAATTGCTTATCAAAAAGCATATGAAATCCCTTTAAACTTTAGCCATTTATTAAGCGGTTTGAACCAAAACACTTATATAGAATTATTGAGACAAACTATTTTGGCAAACCATGAACCTGCCTCAGTAATTTTATTAGAAATTGAACCACAACAGCAAAAAACACGCGTTGATTTCTATCAAACACAAGCTTTGTTGGGTATCGAAATAGTGTGTTTGAGCGAGTTGGTTCAAACCGAAAAAAAACTATTTTATTACAAAAACGGAAAAGCCATTGAGGTAAAAAGAATTTATAACCGTGTAATTTTTGACGACTTAGAAGCCAATCCAAACTTTGCCTACAACATTGATTTATTTGATGATTTAGAAGTTGAGTGGGTTGCCCATCCAAATTGGTTTTATCAAATAAGTAAATACAGCATGCCATTTCTGAAACATGCCTTTGTGCCTGAAACACATTTTTTAAATACCTTAAAAGAAATACCTAAAAACTTAGAAGCATTTGTTTTAAAGCCACTTTTTAGTTTCGCTGGAACAGGCGTAATAATAGATGTAACAAAAGAAGACATCGATAAAATAAGCAATCCAAGCGAATGGATACTTCAAAAAAAGGTAAATTATGCAGCCGTAATTGATACCCCAGAAGGTGGTGTAAAATGTGAAATTAGAATGATGTACCTTTGGCCGGATAAGGACGAAAAACCAACCTTAGCCATTGCATTAACTCGACTAAGTAGGGGTAAAATGATTGGAGTAAAATTTAATAAAGACCTTAACTGGGTAGGTAATTCAGTCTCATTTTTTGAACAATGAAGTATTTTTTAATAGCAGGTGAAGCCAGTGGAGATGCCTTGGCAGCTAGTTTAATGGCAGGTATTTTAAAAGAAGATAGCGAGGCTAGTTTTGCCTATTGGGGCGGTGATGCCATGCAAAAAATTGCACCTGGCTTATTGCAACATTACAAAGATATTACCATGATGGGCTTTGTAGAAGTATTGATGAGATTGAGAGAAGTTTTAGGTAATTTAAAAAGATGCCAAGCTGATGTACTTAACTTTAACCCAGATATATTGATACTAGTTGATTACCCTGGTTTTAATCTTAGAATGGCAAGGTTTGCCAAAGAAAATAGCTTTAAAACTTGTTACTATATTGCCCCTAAAATTTGGGCTTGGAATGAAAAAAGAGGTTATAAAATTGAAAAGTATGTTGATTTGCTTTTACTCATTTTTCCGTTTGAACCCAACTATTTTAGAAAGTGGAAAGTAAAATCAGTTTATGTAGGCAATCCTTTGGTTCAACAAGCCAAACATACCTTTAAAAGACCAGATTTTTTAAGTAAAATTGGAGCCGACCCACATAAGCCAATTATCGCCTTATTGCCTGGCAGCAGAAAACAAGAAATTAAAAGAATGCTGCCTACTATGCTAAGTTTAGCGGAGGAATTGCCAAGCTACCAATTTCTTATTGCAGGTGCACCAGGCTTAGATAAATCCTTTTACGCGCAATGGCTAAATTCAACTGTAAATATTGTTTTTGACGAAACAGCACAAGTTTTAAAACATGCAACAGCGGCAGTGGTATGCAGTGGCACTGCAACTTTAGAAACAGCAATTATGAATGTGCCACAAGTATGTGCTTATGCAGCCCATCCAATTTCTTATAATATTGCCATACGTGTTGTAAAAGTGAAATATGTTTCTTTGGTAAATTTAAACTTAGATAGACTGGTAGTTAATGAATTAATTCAGAAAGATTATACCAAGGAAAAGCTATTAAATGAACTTATTCAAGTATTACCAGGTGGCCAAAAACTAGAAAAAATGCGTCAGGATTATGCCGAATTAAAATCCCTTTTTGGGGAGGAAGATGCTGGGTTAAAAGGAGCAAAAGAGATAAATAAACTACTTAAGGCTTAAAGTGAGTTACATTTAAGATATTTGCACAACCTTCGTATTCATAAGGTTGATTACTCGCAATAATAATGGTGCGATTCCCTATTTCATTTGCAAGCATTGTTTGATACCATTCTATGCCCTTGTCATCTAAATTTGAACAAGGTTCATCCAATAATAGCAAAGCATTTTGGGTATTAAATGCCAAGAGCAACTTTAAACGCTGCTTCATACCAGAAGAAAAATATTTAATGTATTTATTTTCCTGTCCGGTAAGTCCAGCCTCCATTACAGCCTTACTTAAAGATACCGAAGGCTTAAGAGGTAAAATATTAAAATGAAATTTAAGTACTTCGGCCAAAGTAAATTCTTCAGGCAAATCTAGATAAGGAGCCGCTAAAGAGACCTGCCCAGGTAACTCCTCTTCGAGCAAAATTTGTTGACTTAGTTTAAAACTAATACTGCCTTTACTAAAAGTTTGAAAATTATATATAATTTGAAGTAAAGTAGATTTTCCACTCCCATTATTTCCAATTAAAGCGCTAGCGCTACCTGATTTAAATGTATGGGTAATCCCTTTAAATATCCATTGCGTATTAAAACGCTTTCCAATATCTGTAAGAATTACCTCCAAAATTATTTACTACTAAATCCTTTTAACACACCCCTTTCCGAACCTTTGATAAATGTTAAAATTTCATCGCGCTCCATACTTGGAGCTAGCTCACGTTCTACAATTTCTAATGCCTTACTTAAATTAGTATTATGTACAAACAAAACCCTATAAATATCTTGAATTTCGTTGATTTTTTCATTGCTAAAACCAGCGCGTCTTAGACCAACGGAATTTACCCCTTCATAGGTAAGGGGATAGCGGCCGGCCTTCACAAAAGGTGGTACATCTTTGCTCACCATGCTTCCACCTTCAATCATCACATTTCTTCCTACAATGCCAAATTGATGAATGGCTGATAATCCTCCAATGCGCGCATGGTCTTGTATTGTAACATGACCTGCAACCTGCACACCATTTGCGATAATAACATTATTACCCACTATGCAATCATGTGCTAAATGAGTATAAGCCATAATTAAGCAGTTTGAACCAACCTCAGTTTTGAACTTATCTTTGGTACCCCTATTAAGGGTAACACATTCTCTGATAGTGGTATTATCTCCTATAATTACATAGGTTTCTTCTCCAACAAATTTTAAATCTTGTGGCACAGCAGAAATAACAGCACCGGGGAAAATTCTGCAATTTTTACCAATTCTGGCGCCGGGGTAAATGGTTACGTTTGAACCAATCCAAGTACCTTCCCCAATCTCAACATCCTTGTGTATTACAGAAAACGGATCAACCACCACATTTTCGGCTAAATTAGCTTGCGGGTCTATATATGATAAGCTTTGAATCATGTTATTTACTTTTTGCAACAGATGCCATTAACTCTGCTTCTGCCACGAGTTTATCTCCTACAAAAGCACTACCTTTCATAACGCAAATTCCGCGTCTAATAGGGGATGTAAGATCCAGTCTAAAAACTAATGTATCGCCAGGTACTACTTTTTCTTTAAACTTAGCATTATCTATTTTCATAAAATAGGTATTGTAATTTTCAGGATCTTCCACCTTAGATAAAATAAGCACTCCGCCACTTTGAGCCATGGCCTCAATAATTAGAACACCTGGCATAATTGGGTTTCCTGGGAAATGTCCTTGAAAAAATTGCTCGTTCATGGTTACATTTTTAACCGCAATAATGTGGTTTTGGCCCATTTCAATTACCTTGTCTACTAACAAGAAAGGAAACCTGTGGGGCAATAGTTTTTCAATGTCTTGGGCGGTATAAACAGGTGTGCGGTTAGGGTCATTTTTAGGAACTTTGTGCGAACTCCGCGTTTTTTTAATTAATGCTTTAATCTTTTTACCAAAGGCAACATTGGCAGCATGACCAGGTCTTGCAGCCATAATTTGAGCCTTAATTGGCGTTCCAATAAGTGCTAAATCACCAATTAAGTCTAACAACTTATGTCTAGCTGGCTCATTGTGAAATCTTAAATCAACATTATTTAAAATACCTTCTTTTTTAACTTCAACCTTTGGTTTGTTAAACATTTTAGCCAAATGTTCTAGTTCATTGTCCTCAATTACACGGTCAACAATTACAATGGCATTATTTAAATCACCACCTCTAATCAGTCCGTTATTATAAAGCAATTCAAGTTCGTGTAAAAAACAAAAAGTCCTACAACTCGAAATTTCTTTTTCAAACTCCTTTAAACTTGTAATAGAAGCATGTTGACTACCCAATACAGGTGAATTATAATCTACCATAACCGTTAAACGATAATCGTCTAAAGGCATAGCAATCATTTCTACATTTCTATCATCTTCTGTATAGTAAATATTTTGTGGTATGGTAAAATATTCTCTTTCAGCTTCCAATTCAGTAATACCTGCATCACGCAAAGATTTCATAAAAAACTTTGAGCTTCCGTCCATAATAGGCGTTTCACCACCGTCAATTTGAACAATGCAATTATCAATTTCTAAACCCGCTAATGCAGCCATTACATGCTCTACTGTAGCAATCCTTGCCCCATTTTGTTCAATGGTTGTGCCTCGGCTGGTATCTACAACATTATCTACGTCTGCATCAACAATAGGTTGTCCGGGTAAATCTACCCTTTGAAATTTAATGCCGTAATTATCGGCAGCTGGCAAAAAGGTCATATGCACATTCTGACCTGTATGAAGACCTACGCCTTCTAAACTTACCGCTTTTGCAATGGTTGTTTGCTTCATAATAATACTGCAAAAAAAAGAAAAGCAGTCAAATTGCCCGCTATTTCTAATTTTTTTTTATTAACCTTTTAATTGTTTAATCTCCTTTTCTAACTCCTCTACCCGTTTTAGTAGCTGTGGAAGCTTTCTAAAAATTGCAGTTGAACGTAAATTATCCTTTACATCAAATGCTGGTGTACCAAACCACTTTCCATTTGGGGTTGAAATACTGGCTAAAACACCTGATTGTCCACCAAACTGACTTCCTTCTGCAACCGTGATGTGCCCACCTATGCCAACTTGCCCTCCTACTACGCAATATGGACCAACTTTACTACTACCCGCAACGCCAGATTGTGAGGCCATTACCGTGTGTGCACCAACATCTGCATTGTGAGCTACTTGAACCATATTGTCTAGTTTTACCCCTTGTCTTACATAGGTTGAACCCAAAGTTGCTCTATCTACTGTGCAATTGGCTCCTATTTCTACATCGTTTTCAATTATTACATTACCTGTTTGAGGTATTTTCTTATATGTTTTATCTGCTAAAGGAGCAAAACCAAAACCATCACTTCCAATAATGGTACCACCATGAATAATGCAATTATCGCCTATTTCACAATCATAATATATTTTTACCCCTGGGTATAAAATGGTATTTTTACCAACCTTGACACCTTTGCCTAAATAAACTTGTGGATAAATTTTACTTCCTTCTCCAATGCTAACTTCGGCTGAAACATATGAATAAGCGCCAATATAAATATCTTTAGCTAGTTTTGCACTTGAATCAACAAAGCTCTGATTTTCTATACCAACAAGCTCTTGGGATACATTGCTAAATTTTTCTAATAAAAAGGTAAATGCAGCATAAGCATCCTCCACTTTAATTAAAGTAGTTGCATAATTTGATGTAGGTTGAAAAGTTTTATTAACTAACACTGCCGTTGATTGGGTTGTATACAAATAAGGTTCATATTTAGCATTGGCTAAAAATGAAAGAGCACCTTCAAAACCTTCCTCGATTTTTGCGACGGTATGAACCATTTGACTCCCATCGCCAACCACCTCTCCGCTAAGAAGATGCGCTAATTCATTTAAGCTTATTTGCATGCTATGTTTAATTTACTGGTGTATTTTTAGGATAACAAAGGAAATATTTGGTTACCGAACGTGCAAGTGTTTCAATATTATATTGATCTGAAGCCTTTGCAATATCCAATAATGTCCCGTCTTTATAAAGAATATTTATATGAAAATGATCCAAGTTATAGGCCCTGTTTCTAACAAAGTCTGTGTAAACAAAGTAATTGGAATCTTCTTGATTTAACTTCTTTTGGGTCATAACAGAGGCTTTTAAGACATCAACCGCTTGATCTGAAAAAGGCTCATTTGATAATATAATCTTAGGTAATTGCCTGTCGCGCAACATTAAACACAAATCGCTTAAAATGGCATCCTCATGGTTACACCAAACTTTGATAGAGGTCATTATATCATCATCATCTAATTGTGTATAAGCCTTTATGCCTTCCTTATCTAAGAAAAAACTTTTTGCATTAGGTTGTTGATATAAAAAATAATGAAGCGCAGGAGAAGCAAATAAAATCTCACCTTTGGCAGCTAATTCAAAGGCTCTTTCCATTGCTTTAATTAAAACACTTTCTGCTGCAACAACTGTTTTATGTAAGTAAACTTGCCAATACATGAGTCGTCTCGCGATCAAAAACTTCTCAATACTATAAATTCCCTTCTCATCTACCACCAATTCCCCTTCAAAAACATTTAACATTTTAATAATCCGATCTTGACCCACCACGCCTTCTTGGACGCCACTAAAAAAGCTATCTCTTCTAAGGTAATCCAATCTATCCATGTCTAACTGACTACTAACCAATTGGTGCAAAAATCTTTTATGGTAACGATTGGTGAATATTTCAATGCACAAATCAAGCCTACCTTTCATCTCAATATTCATTTGTTCCATTAAATAAACTGAAATTTGTTCATGTGACAATCCTTTTACCAGCATATTCTCAAGGGTATGCGAGAAGGGTCCATGTCCAATGTCATGTAATAAAATTGCTGCAAATACTGCTTCTTTTTCGTTTGGTTCGACCCGAACCCCCTTTTGCTCCAAAGTTGAGATGGCATCTTGAGTAAGGCTCATAGCTCCAATTACATGCTGGAAACGCGTATGCTGAGCCCCAGGGTATACATAATTTGAAAGACCCAATTGTTTAATGCGTCTTAATCGCTGGAACCAAGGATGGGAAATGATATCATAAACCAAGTCACATGGTATGCTTACAAATCCATAAACTGGATCATTAAAATTTTTGAGTTTATTTAGCGACACTAGATTTATATATATTGCGTTACTTCGCAAATATATAAAATATGAACGCATCCATACTCTGGGCCGACGATGAGATTGATCTTCTTAAGCCACACATTTTGTTTTTAACCAACAAAGGATATACGGTAGACAAGGTTACCAATGGAGTAGACGCCGTAGAAAAAGTTAAATCGCAAAATTATGATGTGATTTTTTTGGATGAAAATATGCCTGGAATTTCTGGCATCGAAACACTTTCCCAAATAAAGCAACTTAAGCCTGATATCCCAATTGTTATGATTACCAAAAGTGAAGAGGAACATATAATGGAAGATGCCATTGGAAATCAAATTGCAGATTATTTAATTAAGCCAGTTAATAGCAGTCAAATATTACTTTCTTTAAAGAAAATATTGGATGGAAGACAATTGGTAACTGAGAAAACAGCTCAAAATTATCAGCAAGAGTTTAGGCAATTAAGCATGGATTTATATGATGTATCCAATTTTGAGGGTTGGGTAAACATGTATAGAAAGTTGGTGTATTGGGAATTAGAATTGGCAAAAAGTGGAGAAACAGGCATGGATGAAATCTTGGCCATGCAAAAAAGAGACGCAAATAATGGTTGGTCTAAATTCATTAAAGATAATTACCTAAAATTCCTAAAAAAATCTGATGAGCAAACACCTGTGATGTCTCATACAGCCTTTAATAGAAAGGTAATTCCTCTTTTAAAAGACGAAACGCCTACCTTTCTTATTTTAATAGACAATTTTAGATTTGACCAATGGAAAGTAATCCAACAACAACTTAACGAACTTTTCTCTGTTGTAATGGATGATTTATATTTAACCATTTTACCAACTACCACGCATTATGCTAGAAACTCCTTTTTTGCTGGAATGCTTCCAAGTGAAATAGAAAAACTTTACCCAAATTTATGGGTCAACGAAGAAGAAGATGAAGGTAAAAACATTCATGAAGAAGATTTATTAGGCAGACAATTATTGCGCGCAGGTGTAAAAGAAAAATTTAGCTATACCAAAATTACCCATTTAAATGCTGGAAAAGATTTAGCAGAAAACGTTGCCAACATGTGGAACAATCATCTTAATGTAATCGTTTACAATTTTGTGGATATGTTGAGTCATGCCCGCACAGAAATGAATGTGATGAAAGAACTAGCAGAGGATGAAGCAGCTTATAGAAGTATTACGGCTAGTTGGTTTGAACATTCGCCTCTTTTTGATGCCATCAAAAAAATTGCTAGTAAAAAGGCCCGTGTAATTATCACTACAGACCATGGAAGCATAAGGGTAAGCAACCCAATAAAAATTGTAGGAGATAGAAATACTAGTACCAACCTAAGATACAAACAAGGCAGAAATTTAAACTATAATGAAAAGGATTTATTTACCATTAAAAACCCTGGAGAGGCATTCTTACCTAAACAAAATGTAAGTTCCACTTATGTTTTTTCAATGGGAGAAGATTTTATGGTTTACCCCAATAATTATAACTACCATGTTAATATGTACAACAATTCTTTTCAACATGGAGGTATTAGTTTAGAAGAAATGTTAGTTCCATTTATAGTACTAGAAACAAAATAATAAACATATATTTTATTGATAGATATCATTTATGATTTAGTGGGCAGAACCTACATTTACTAAAAGAATTTCAAGTAAAATGAAACAACCCCATCCTGAAAGTTTATGGCTCGCAGAAAAAGCAAATGAGGCTGCCAAAATTGGTTATTGGGAACTAGACCTTATTTCTAACAAACTCGTTTGGAGTAAAATAACTAAATTGATTCATGATCTTGACGAGAATGTAGAGCCCGATTTAGAAAATGCAATAAACTTTTATAAGGAAGGCGAAAGTAGAAAGGTAATTACTGAAGCAGTTGAAAAGGCCATTGCATTTGGCTTGGATTATGATATTGAAGTTTCCATCATTACGCCTAAAGGTAAGGAAAAATGGGTAAGAACCATTGGTCAATCTTTATTTGAAAATGGCAAATGCATCAAACTTTTTGGCACTTTTCAGGATATTGATTCACAAAAACTAACCACATTGGCATTGTCAACTGAAAAATTGAGAAATGAACAAATTCTTGCTAGTTCTGGTTTAGGTACTTGGGAATGGAATGTACAAACTGGTGAAACAATTTTTAATGAAAAATGGGCCGAAATCTTAGGATATACATTGCAAGAACTATTGCCAATTAGCATTCAAACCTGGGATCAATTAGTTCACCCTGACGACCTAGAAGAATCAGATAAACTCCTTCAACAATGTTTCAACGGCACCAAGTCGTTTTATGAAACGGAAGCTAGAATGAAACACAAAAATGGCAGTTGGGTTTGGGTGTATGACCGCGGAATGGTTATTTCAAGAACAGAGGAAGGCGAACCCTTAATGATGTTTGGCATCCATCAAGATATTACAAAAAGGAAAAATGCAGAAACTGAACTTTTTGGTGTAATTTCTTTAGTTAAATCCCAAAACGTTAAATTTAAAAACTACTCACATATCGTAAATCACAACCTAAGAAGCCATGCTGGGAATATAAAACGACTCTTAGAATTAGCCCTCGATACTGACGAATCTGCAGAACAAGAAGAACTTTTAACATTTACCCAAACTGCCGCTAAAAACCTGCTAGATACCATTGGAAATTTATCCAAAATGACCAATGTAAATGATGACATAACCAATCAATTAGAAGATTTATCCCTTTCAAAAGCTACCCAAAAAGCCGTTGAAAATGTTCTTGGACTCGCAAATGTTTCTGCTATTCAAATTCGAAATGAGGTGCCATTTGATTTTTATGTTAAAGCCATACCTGCCTTTTTAGACAGCATAATTCTAAACTTATTAACCAATGCCATTAAGTATAGCACCCAAGAGCGTTTACCAGAAATAGTTATTAAGGCATCAGAAAATCAAGAATTTGTTATATTAGCAGTACAAGATAATGGTTTAGGAATTGACCTTAAAAAACACGGAGAAAAATTATTTGGAATGTACCAAACCTTTCATAATAATAATAAGGAGGCAAGGGGAATTGGATTGTTTCTAACAAAAACTCAAATTGAGGCAATGGGCGGCCTTATAGAAGTTGAAAGTGCTTCAAATGTTGGCAGCACTTTTAGCGTTTTCTTTAAAAAATAAACGATATTTGGTGCCATGAAAAAGTTATTATTTTTTACTTTTACCCTAGCCCTCCTATTTGTTTCCGCTTGCCAAAGCGAAAAAGACGCTTCTTTTGAAGATCCTTGTGGTGGAAAAGCACCAGGTGGAGCTGTTGGTTTGCTTATGAGCATTAACCAAGATAAACAACTTGGACTATCTGCTGTTAACCAAATTGAAAGCGACCCAACTAATTTTCCTATTTTAGATTCAGCCACAAACTCTGTAGCTTACGGGCATATATACAGAATTAGAAACAATATCTTAAACTCAGGAAAAGTCTATTACAAAAATGAATTTCCATGGAGAATTAGAATTATTAAAGATGATAAAACTCTAAATGCCTTTTGTACGCCTGGTGGATATATTTATGTTTATACTGGACTCGTAAAGTTTTTAGATAATGAAACCCAACTCGCCGGTGTGATGGGACACGAAATTGCTCATGCTGATAGAAGACATAGCGCCAATCAAATGCTTAAACAATTAGGCGTGCAAGTTTTGTTAGAAATTCTAACGCAAGGAGACCCAGGCCAACTGGCCTCCCTCGGCGCACAATTATTGGCCCTTAAGTTTAGTAGAACAGACGAAACAGAAGCTGATGATTATAGTGTTCGTTACCTTTATGGAACCGAATACGACCCTCAAGGAGCAAAATTCTTCTTCCAAAAAATTGGTGGAGAAAGTTCGCCACCAGAATTCTTAAGCACTCATCCCAACCCAGATAACCGTGTACAAAATATAGAAGCAACTTGGACATGCCTTGGTAGTGGCGGAGATAATGAGCTTTTTGCTCAACGATACCAAGAATTTAAAAGCAGCCTTCCTTAATTATTTAAAAAAGAATTTGTGTTAAAAATTAATATGAAACCTTAAACTTAAACTTCCTGCATTCCCATTTGTAAAGGTTTGGTTCAAACCGAAACCTAAAAAACCAAATAACTCCGTAACACGGTACCCAAATTCAAGGAATATTGGTTGTTGATCAGCTTGTAATGCATTAAAATAAATTGCTTCTTTAAAACTGCTTAGGTTTAAGTAAGGCAAACGTTTTAATAACAATCGTTTAAAGGCAATATTACTATGGAATGCAAAATAACTTTGAGAGGAAACTTGCAAATAATACGGCAAATCTTGAAAACGCTCTTTATAATTTCCTTGCATTATAGGAGATAAGTTTCCTGCAAAGTATTGCTTATCTGGCTGGTAAATAAATGAATTGTTTAGGAAATAGCCCGTTTGCAATTTATAAAACACCTCCGCCCAATGCCTTGGATTTACTTGCTGTTGTAAATGAAAATCTATTTGTTGAAATTGAATTGTATGGGCTAGCCCCATTTGGTAATTAAACCTTAAAACTGGCCATTTATTTTTTAAATACTCTTTTTTATTCTGTTTGAACCGATAGGTTTGAAAAGGCCTATAAGAAAATCCCAAGCCCAATTGATAACTCTCATGATTGGGTAATATCTCATTGATGGGCAATTGATTTGGTTGATATCCATCTGCTTTTTCCTGCTTTTTAAAATAGGTCTGGTTCTCTATTCCATATCGATGATAATAACTCAATCGTAACTTTAGGTTCAAGCCATTTAAAATTTCAAACCCAAAAGTAGATTCAATAAACTCATTCATATACCATTTAGAATAGTTATTTCTAAAGGCAAGTAAAACAAAAAAATCCTCCAAGGGTCTAATGCCATTTTTATTAAAATCTTGTAGAATTACCCCAGCAGATAATTGTAAACTTCCTAATTTTGCGGGGTTAAAGGTCCACAAAAAATCTGATTGGGTTTGAACCAAATTTCTTTGGATTGGCAAATGAAAGGTTTGTGTAAATCGCCAAGGTTTATAGGCATCTTTACTACCCATGCTTAGATACGTATTTATAAATAATCCATTTACTGAATTTAACCTAATGCCTTTTAATGGACTGCTTACACTTAAATAATTCTTTTTAAATAGCAGACTATCCCCATTCCATAAATAAGAAATAAAATTAAACCTATTAGCACTTGAAGCTTTTTTTTGAAGGGTGTCTTTTTGTGTTAATATCAAAGAATCCTTTATCATTAAACTAACTTTTTCTGAAGCCATTAATGGAACAGGTCGGGCAGCAGCCCAATAAGCACTATCTTTTTTAAACGCTAAAGAATCGATACTTATTGAGGTACTATCATAAGTCAATTGATTACTTAACATGGCTTTTTCTGACTCGCGTTTTAAACGAGAAGCTAGTTGCAACATTTCCATTTTACCTAAGTTTTCTTTTGCCATTAAGTCCTCAATTTTTAATTGATTCTTTGATTTAGGCAAATCAACTACTTGGATTTCTTTAGCACTTTGAAAGGATTCTTTGGTGGCAACTCTAATCCAATCATGACTAACATTTGGATTTAAGGTAACCACATAATTGCTCACAGAACCTAAATACCTAAAACCACCTTTTATGCCGAGAAAATTACCATTAAAGCTTAAGTCATAGGTAACAGGCACCCAAACCAAAGCTTGTGAGGGCAATTGTTGAAAAGATATTTTAACAGTGCTGTTCACCCCATTTGAAACATTGTTTAAGACACAACTTTGTAAACACCAAAGTTTTTCTACCACAAATAAATAGCCCGTATAAACATCTGCGCCCTTTCGTTTTGGTTCAATCCGAATTTTATTAACCTCTCTCCCATTTTCATAAAACGAGCCTTCGAGATGAAAGTTATATACCGAAAAAGCTTGTGGAGATAAAGGAGAAATAATACCAGTGTAATCCGTATTATATATGCTTCCACGCACTAATCGCATAGGCTCGGGGCCATCTTTGAATGGCATTGTGCTTTGCATAGAAACAACTTTTTCCTTATAGGTATTGGGTTGTAAAAAACTAACCTCATTGATGCTTTCGGTCAAATAGGTTTTACCTACTTTCATTTCGGTAGATTCTTCTACCATTCCTTTCATTAGTTTTGGAACATAATCTATACTACCGGTTCCTTTGATGTAAACTTTTGCGGTATATTTTAATATTTGGCGTCGATAATAGGGTGCGGCACCTATTGCTTTTCGCATGATGTAAACTGCAGGGTCTAACCCTCCTGATTTAATCTTTACCTCATTTAATTGATAATTTTGCTCCTCCAAAACAATTTTTAAATCAACTTTGCTGCTTAATATTTTAACTTTTATAGTATAGGGTTTATAATCAATACTGCTAAAATTTAGCACATAATCCCCCGCAGGAAGGTTCAAAAAAAAGCTACCATCTACATTTGAATTTGCGCCAATATTAGCAGGCTGAGCTGATATACTTACATAAGGCAATGCCTCACCTTTTTGGTTTAAAACAAAGCCACCAAGCCCCTGGGATAAACCCAAAATTGGAGACAATAATAAAATAAAAGTAAATGAAGTAATGTAAAGCAGCAGTCTCATAGGTAAATTTATTAAATACTATGTAAACTCCGCTTAAAAGCTAACTAAAGGTCTTTAATTCTCTTAACGATAGCTAAAAAGAATCCAATAATCATAATGATGGTGCCTGCCCAAACCAAGTTAATCCAAGGAAAAACAATGGCTTTCATAATTATAAACTCCCCAGAATTATCCTTTTCGTAAGTACGGATGGTTACCTTTCTGGTTTGAGCATCTACTCCCGTGAATCTAAATTTAAGTTTAGCTTCATCCACTAAGGTTTCAAAACTTACCGCGGAGTTATTTTCAACACCATACATTGGCATAGCATCATAAACTTTGCTAAAAGTATAAACCTTCAACTCTGCGCCTAGCAGCACTTGAAAATTCTTCATATCAATGTTTTCTGCATCGGTATTTGAATTGATTCCTTGGAGTATTGCATATCCATTATTTGTGAATAAGGTATCTCCCACCCCAACAACATGCACCTTTTCATTGATGTATTTTGCCTCAGCTTTTCCATTTGGAACAGAGCTAACATAGGTAAACACATCATGACTTAAATAATGTTTTGTGTCGGGATTTGCTACTAAACCAAACTTGGGATTTATTTGGCCATTAGGATGTAAATTAAATTCATAATCTACTTCCCCTGCCGCATTTAATTTTTTATAATTTACCTGATAATAAGTATTTACCCAGTATAAAGAATCTTTTTGATAGGTGATAATATAATCTCCCATTTTATTAGGCTCACCGCGCTTTAAGAAAATATTCTCTACATTTTCTTTATTATTAAATTCAGGATTTAAAGCCTCTCCACTTTCATTAATGGATATAACTTTTTTATTAGCCGAGGAAACCAAAACGCCCATTAATAAAATTCCGAATCCAATGTGGGCAACACTTGAACCGGCCAATTGTAATTTACCTTTTAAGAAAGGAAGAAGAATAATAAAATTAACAAACACTGCGAATACAGCAGCAAATAATAAACCTATAAATACATAATTGTTTAATTCAAAAGCAAAAAACAATACAATGGTTATAACCAATGAAATTGCTGCATAAATTCCAATTTTCTTTAATGCTTCTTCTTTATTTTTTTTATATTTTAAAAGATGGGCTACAGCGGTTAATATTCCAATTAAAATGGCAATAGGCATCTGCCATTTGTTATAATGCCCAATTACATCTGCAGGTGGTGCCATATTCGCAGAAAACACTTTGTTAAACACAGGAATTGAAGTAGTTAAAATTACTTGAAAGGCTGATATAACTAATAATAAACTACCAATAAACATCCAAAATTCCCTAGTATAAATTTCTTCATCTTTTGCTGAACGGGGCAACTCTTTCCATCTTATTCCAACCAACAAAGCGGATAAGATTATAAACATAAACAAGAATACAAGTAATTGCCCACTCATTCCTAAATCTGTAAATGAATGAACTGAAGCATTTCCTAAAATTCCTGAGCGTGTTAAAAAGGTAGCGTATAATACCAATAAAAAAGTGGCTAAAATAAGGACCAAAGCCACAATATAAGAATTACCTGTAGCTCTATGAATGATGATAACATGTACACCCGCAATCAAAATTAACCAAGGTACCAAAGAAGCATTTTCAACTGGATCCCAAGCCCAATATCCACCAAAACTTAAACTTTCATAGGCCCAAAACCCACCCATAATAATCCCAGTTCCTAATACCATTACACTAATCAAGCCCCAAGGCAAGGCTGGTTTGAGCCAACCAGCATAATCCTTTCTCCATAAACCGGCTATGGCATAAGCAAAAGGAACGATGGTAGTAGCAAAACCGAAAAACAAAGTAGGTGGATGAATAACCATCCAATAATTTTGTAGCAAAGGATTTAACCCATTTCCATCTTTTACCTTACTTAAATAATCTGCGCGTTTGAATATTGGCGCATCCATAGCATTTCTCAATAGCTCAAAGGGGCTACTTCCTAATTTATAACCTAAGATTTTTACACCAAGCAACATGCTGGTTAGCGCAATCTGTGATAGCATTAAAACAGCCATTACTGGAAACATCCAGCTTTTTGAAGTGCGAATTAAAAGCTGGCCAATAAACATTTGCCAAAATATCCATAATAAAAAGCTTCCTTCTTGTCCTTCCCAAAAGCAAGAAATCATGTAATAAACTGGCAAGTCTCTACTGCTGTGCTGCCAAGCATAATGATATTCAAACAAATGAGCATAAATAATATAAAATAAGGAACCTATTATAGTAAGCACAGACAAGCTATGCAATTGAAAGGTGGCTTTGGCTAATTTTGCCCAAGAGGTATCTAATGCATTGCGCTCGGCAAAGAAGTATGAAAGAGTAGCAAAAATAGAGGTAACAAAAGAAATGACTACAGCGGTGTGACCTAGGTTTCCCCAAAAAAGGTTTTCACCTACAAATTGAATTGGCTCCATGTATAATAATTGGATGGCAAATTTAGAACTTGTAACCCGTAACCAAAAAGGAAATAAAGTAAAAATAAAACCGATTGTGTCGGCCAATAGTCATTTCTGACAATAGTCTGGCAAAAAAATGGTTTGGTTCAAACCGAAACCATACCTATTTAGGTCTTAACCTGATTGTCGGTATACTTACTTGGGCACTTTAATAAAATTTTGCTGGCTTCAAAATCTTGTCCTTCCATGCTTCCTACAATTACAATTTGTTCCGAACGGTCAAAATCTGGCGGCTCAGGATTGTGGTAAATCACTTTACATTCAACCCCTTTTTGGTCTATTAAATAAAAGGTGAAATAATTAGCATCCTTTTGAGGATCGTAGTATTTTTCCTTTTTTCTATTCAGAGTGCCCACAATATGGTATTCTTTTCCTGAATTGTCTTTGGCTACCGAAAAATCTTCGTAAGTGCTTGAATCTCCATACATACTTAATATGGCTGCAATGGCAATGGCAATAATGATTAAGCCAATAATGCTAGTTTTTTTCATTTTCCAATTTCTTTAGTTTTACATCTAAACTCACTAAGTATGCAGCTATGCCTAAAAATAAAATAGAAATAACACCAACTACTACATAGAATTTTCCGGTATCACCCGCATCTGGCATATTACTGCTATGCTGTTGAATTTGGTTAAGTATAAATTTCATGTTAATCGTTTAAACGTTTTTTAAATTCAATTTGTTTAATTCTTATTTGCAAATCAGAAATCCAAAATCCAATAAATATCCAACCCAAAACAGCCGGATAAAAAACCAGACGTAACCTGCTGTCCAAATCATAACTATTAAAACCTGGATTTCCGCCATTCCCTGGATGTAAAGAGGCGGTTAGCCTTGGCATGATGTATATCAAGACAATGTAAACAGGTAATACAAATAAATTATAAACAGCACTAATTCTTGCCCTTTTTTCTTCATCTTCTACTGAGCCTCTTAATACAAAATAGGCTGCATACATAAGCATTCCAATTGCTGCACTATTTAGTTTTGGGTCATTTGTCCAATAGACACCCCAAGTATTTTTAGCCCAAATCATTCCAGTACATAAACCAATACTTCCATAAAGTACTGCAATTGCAGCATAGGATGAGGCCTTAATATCATTTTGAAAATCACCAGTTCTTAAGGTCTTAATGCTAAAAAATCCTGAGGCTAACAATAATGCTAGCATTCCAAACCACATGGGTACATGGTAGTATAAATTACGTATACTTTGCTCTAAAATGGGTAATTGAGGAACAGGAAGCAATAAACCACCTATTAGGGCAAACATCACAAGGGTAACTCCAGCATACTTCCACCATTGAATTTTATTCATGTATTTTCTAAGCTTTGCGCTGCGAAGTTAATTATTTTATTGATTGGTCAATTACAAAAAAAGCCGCCATAGAATCTCTAAGGCGGCTTTTTTCATTTTTTATTACTTATGCTATTTCACCTTCACAAACTTTCGCTCGGCGGTGTAGCCATCCTCAGTTATCAGCCTTACTATATAAGCACCATCTGATAATTCACCTGTAGACACTTCTATCTCTACACCTTTGTTGGTTATTTCTCTTTGTGCCTGAACCAAACGACCAGTAATATCTCTTATCTCAATATCATATTTGGTTGAGCCAATTCCTTTAACTTTCAAACTAAACTGTCCCACATTTGGATTTGGATATAACTCAAATTCAAAATTTGTATTTAGTTCCTTTAAACTGTTCAATATGCCGCCACCCATTCCAGGATCAACATGCCAATTACTTCCATCCTGTAAGTTTACAAATTTCAGTACCCCAGTGCATGGCAATGCTCTTACCTGAACATACATACTCATGGTATCTCTGCAACCTTCAACACCAACAGCTACTAATGTTACAACATAATTTCCAGCAGTAGCATACTTTTTATTGTAGATATATGAATTGGTTGAATCTATTGTACCGTCACCAAAATACCAATAGTATTTATTAATCCAACCTGCTCCCAAATAGGCCGAATGATTGTAAAAATTATAACTATTGCTATCCACACACTGAACCTGATAATCGGTACTAAACGCTGCACTTGGTCCATTTACAGAGGCATCAATTGATACATTCATAGATTTTGTGCTCATACAACCAGTATTATCTACTGAAGTTAAAGTAACAATATAATTTCCAGCTGCTGGGAATCCTTTTCTAGGGTTGGCTTGAACCGAAGAGGTTCCATCTCCAAAAGTCCAAAAGTAAGTATTGCCACTGCCAGGTGTTAGGTTGTTAAACTTCACCGTATTCTGGCACTTGCAATTACATAGTCCATTTATATAAGTAAAGTTTGCTAGGTTCAAACTATTGGCTTGATTTACGGTTACGGTTTGAACCAATGTGTCTGCACAGCCAGTTAGGTTATAGGCAATCAACCTTACATTGTACGTTCCATTTCCGCTAAAGGTATGAGAGGCTGAGGCTCCAAATGATGTATTGGTCAAAGTCCCTGGATTACCAAAATTCCACTCATAACTTGTTGCATGATTTGAATTACTACTTACCATTATTGTATTAGAGCAGGTATTTGTTATAATATCAAAACCTGCTATTGGTTCGTCTTGTATCTCAAATCCTCCATAGGCAGTATCTGCACATACTCCATTATCTGCTATCATCATCAACTGATAAATGCCTATTCCTGGATCTGGTATCGCTACATTAGCACCATTTGCCACCCAAGTATTGTTTAAATACCAGTTAAAATTGCTTGCATCTTTTGTTGCACTGTCTCTTGCAAACGTAATATTAGTGCAAGGTTGAACCCAATAAGCCAATCTAGCACGTGGTAATTTCACACCCCATCCTTGCGGAGCTACTACTGCGTATGTTATAGATTTTAAACATTGAGGTGAATTATATACGGTTAAGGTAACATTATAGGTTCCTGCAGTTGCATAACTATGGTAAGGTTCATAACTCGAATCAGCAGGCGAACCATCCCCAAAATCCCAGATATAACTAGATCCCCACTCTGATGTATTCTTAAACTGAATGTTGTTAGCGCAAGCTACATAATAGTAAAAATCTGGTTCAGGTAACCTGCCATCAGAAGCAAGTGTGCCAATGCTATAAGTGGTGCTGCAACCATTTTGAGTGTAGGTAGTAAGTCTAATATTGTATTTACCAGGTGTGGTAAATGTGTGAGAGAAACTGTCTAAGTGATTGCTAGCAAAGTTTCCATCACCAAAACTCCAAACATAACTCACATTGGTATCAACAGCATGTTCAAGCGCAGCAACCATTCCACAACCAATTGTCATGATA
This sequence comes from Bacteroidota bacterium, assembly GCA_027487835.1. Lineage (GTDB taxonomy): Bacteria > Bacteroidota > Bacteroidia > UKL13-3 > UKL13-3 > B1. The sequence goes on from JAIYCU010000012.1 coordinate 244,536, forward strand.
AAAGTTGGGTCAGCCTCAGGTAAAACACGCACCATTTGATAAGCCGTATCTCTACATCCACTTGGTGATATTGCAATTAATCTTACTTGGTAAGTACCTGCTGTTGCATATTGTTTATCGTATACAAAAGTATTGGTATTATTACTTGTTCCATCTCCAAAATCCCATGCATAATCAGATATCCATCCAGCACCATAGTATAAAGATTGGTTGATAAAGTTAAACCTATTATTGGTTAAACACTGAACAGAATCATTGGCTACAAACTTAGCAATTGCTCCATTAGAATTCGCTCCTATCACAACTGAATGTTCAATTGTATCTGTGCACCCTGTAGCACTAAAACTTACCAATTTCACCGAATAGGTGCCAGCAATTGGGTAGGCTTTGCTCGGGCTAACAATATTACTTGTACTTCCATCATCAAATATCCATAAATAACTAGTTGAGTTAGATGAAGTGTTGGTAAAGATTGCACGAGTTGCACATGAACTCGACTGAATACTATGGGTAAAGCTAGCTGTTGGGGTTATACCAACTGACTGAACCGGTATAGCTCTAACTATTGTATCCTTACAACCAGCAGCATCTCCAGCAATTAATGTTACATTAAAGGTTCCATTTGCACTAAAGGTATGATTAGGGTTATTATTTGTACTAGTATTATTCAACCCAGAAGCTAAGTCGCCAAAATTCCATGAAGTGATAGAGCCGTTTACCGATAAATTGGTAAACTGAATACCACTTGTACAAGGTATTGCATCATAAGCAAACAAGGCTATCGGCTGCGGCATAACCATAATTGTCTTGGTCAACGAATCTACACAACCCTCATTGCTACTTACTGTTAAGGTTATTCTGTATTCACCTGGACTAAATTCCATAATAATTACAGTATCTGTGGTTGTACAATATACGCGTTGATTAAATCCTGTTGGTGCAACTCCCTCTATCAACCAAGTATAATTGTCTGCACCAATACTGTTATTAGTCAATTCATAAGTTCCTTCGCAATTTAAAGGATCTGCATCAAAATCTGCCTCAACAATTAAACTTCCAATGGCTTGTTGAATTGTATCTCTGCAACCATTTGCATCAGTTGTTACGCCTGTATAAGTTCCGCCATACAAATTATAAATATCTTGTGTCGTTTGCAAGTAACTTGGCGCAAGGCTATTGGTCCAACTATAATTATAAGGCGCAGTGCCGCCTACAACATTTATTTCAATAGAACCTGAAGGTACTGCGCTACAAGCTTGACTAATAGCTGTGTCAAGTGTAGCAGATAACACAAGCGGTTGGGAGATACTTACTGTATCTAATAATAAACAACCATTATTATCTTCTATTTCTAAGAAATAGGTGCCAGCAGCTAAAGTATTAATATCTTCATTGCTTGAACCAAACAATATACTACCAAGTTTTGTCCAACTGTAATTATATGGCGCTGTTCCACCATTTACAACCTGCGCAATTGTACCATCTAATAAACCATTACAAGAAACATTTGTTGAGGTAATTACTGTAGAAATAGAATCTAATGGTTGTGTTAGAACAACAGTTCTGCTGGTTGAACAACCTTTATTGTCAACTATACTTACAAAATATTCACCAGGCAGGATATTATTTAAATCTTGACTTGTATTAACGATATCTATTCCGTTACGTTTCCAGGTATATCCGTAAGGTACATTTCCACCAGTTACTGTAATATTAATATTTCCATTTTGACCACCCCTGCAACTAATGTCATTAGAGCTGGTTAAAGTACTTGCCAAAACTGCTGGCTGCGCAACATTAGCAGTACAAGATCTAGTAATTCCATAACCATAGTTAACAACTACTGTGTAAGATCCAGTTGGCAAATTACTTAAACTTGTAGTTGTAGGTCCAGTATTCCATTGGTAGGTATAAGGAAGAATCCCACTTACACTTACTGAAACATTGCCATCTGTATTTCCAAAGCAACTTACATTATTAATTACGCTACAAACTGGTGTATTAATTGGATAATAACCCGCGTCAATTGTTGGATTATCTTTATCAATTGAACCTGCAGCCACATTAATAGTTACTACACCAGAATTACCGCTTGAGTCGGCATCATTATTACCAGCTAATTGCGGATTTTGATCACTTGTTGGCGTTAATCTATATTGGTCATAAGTAGTTTCAAATCTTACAAAATATTTTCCATCTGGTACATCTACAAATTTATAGTAACCGGGATTTCCAGAAAAATTATTGCCACTAAAGGTAGAATCAAGTAATACATCATCACCACCGCCAATTGAATTGTCAGGACCTGTTCCATATAGGTAAACCTTAACACCATTCAAACCTTTATTAGCAGCCTCATCTTGAAGTCCATTTCCATTTTGGTCGATCCAAACGTAATCTCCAATAGAACCTAAAAGAGGGGCACAACTTGTAATCATACCAACTTGATTTGGAGCAGCAGGTAACAATCTTCCAGTAATTCCAGGCATATCAGCTCTGCTTACTTGATAATAAATGGTATTATTCATTTGAATATTAGCGGGTGTACCAACAGGAACACGCATTGGCCATTCAAATTCGATACTATCCAATGCTGGCAAATTACTTGGCCTAACAATTTTTATTGCCGTAACACTTGTTATATTAATTGGTGGAGTTAGTGTCCAAACAGGGTTGCTGCAACTTGGTGGATTAACGGCCGGTGTAAAATCTGCGTAACATGGGTTAGGTACTGAATTGTAATAAACAGTTGAGTTAGGATCAGATAAAACTACAGGTCCCACCAAATTTGCAAACCATTGAGAATTTCTTGAATCACCAATGAATGGAAATACATCAATTAAAGTTAAATCTTTAGCGGCAACATTACCCTCATTCTTAACGGTTATTTTATATCGTAAAATATCACCTTCCTTCGTAATTGCATTTGTAGGATAATACACAAAACCAGGGTCACAGCCATTTTGGGCTTTGTAGGCAATTAAGGCAACTGCTGAAATAACAGTAGTACTTTCGTTATCATTTGTGCCTCTTGGAAAAATAGCTGGACCATCAGCTGACATAAACATCTTATTGTTTATATTGCCGGGCGCAGTTCCAGAAGCAATCCTAGCTTTAAAGTATACATTATAGGTAGTACCATCTGCTGGTACATTGCCTAAATTCCAAATCAAAATTTGTCCATTTACAGAAGGAACTATTGTATTTCCCGAAATAACAATTGAAGACGACCCTTGTATATAAGTTAAACGGCTATCCAAGGTATCATATAATACAACATTTTGGGCATTTACATTCCCTCCCAATTGAACACTAAATCTATAATTGATGGTATCGCTTGCTTTAAAACTAGGACCATTTAAAATTATTTTTGATGGAGAATTAAATACAGGTCTAGGAATCATAATTTCACTAATTCCAGAACAATTAGAAAAGCTTGAACCAATTCCACCATAATAATAGGAACCTTGAGAATTGTTGGCAATCGTGGTTCCATCATCACCTGGATTATTTGGATCATAGGTGGTTCCTTCGAAAATGTCTGTGCCATCTTTTGCTTTAAGTGCAGCGGTCCTCACATTTCCATTATAAGTTAAATTTTGACTTCCACCTATTGGTAATTTACTATAAATTTTAAATCTCACCTCAGTAAGATATTCACTTACTCCTAATATTGAGGTAAAGGACACGTTTTTGTCTCCGGTGATAATGTGATTTCCTTGGAAAGTCCAATTAGAATTTAAATTAGTTTTATAAAATAAATCTACAGTGTCAATTCCAGTTCTTGCTAATCCATCAACCAATCTTCCAATCTTAACTGTTGTAACATCTACACTTTTGTCTATTTGATAGGTTAAAATTACACTATCAAGTTCTGTATTTCCTGAATTCGACCATCCATTTGCGAATTGATTATTACTTGTTCCAGGTAATACATGCTTGTTGAGCCAGCTTGCTGTAGCAGCTACAATCCCTCCGCCTGTGCAAACCAAATATGGCGTTGGACTTTCAACACCAAAACAGATAGAACCTGTTTTTTGAATGTAATTTGAATTCCCCAAAGGTAGAATTGGGTAATCTCCACTTAATGTAGCTGAATTACAAGCAGACCAGCCAATTTGATAGGTTGGTTCTTCATATTTAACTGAAACGTAGGCACTCCCTGAATAACTAGTATTAAAAAGTCCTGAAGACCAAGTCCAAGTAATTATCCTCGAAAGCGGGTCATAAGTTGGGGCATTTGAACCCGAAAAAGAAGTAGCTTCCACAAATGTAACACCTGCTGGAAGCGTATCCCTTAGCACAGGGTTGGCTAATTGTAAAGCACCTGAACTAGAACCAGAATTTCCAATTGATACTTTGAAAATTGTTAAATCATTTATTGCACCGCCTGAATTTTTAATTTTTGAAACTGTAAATTTTGATTCAGCAATTGCTATAATATTTAAGGTGTCTGAATAAACCGGACTTCCTCCACCAACGTTATCAAAGGTTATTTTTGTAAATAAATCAGGTGCATAACCATCAGGAGTGGTTCCATTTATGTACTTAAGTTTTAATTCAAGCTGACCAGTAACTCCAGCAGGTAATGGATGAACATAATTAATAGTAACTTTATTTAAACCAGCATTATACGTAACTGAAGAAATTTGAGTTGGCGGAAATAATACATTACTGCTAAATGTACTTTCATTAAAAGGAATAAGATTATCAGGTAGGTTTAATTCTGCTACCACGTTTTGACCCGATGTAGTATTTGCGGCTGTAGAATAGTTAAAAGTATAGGTTATTTGACTACCTGTAGCAATTGAGCTAACATTAGCACTCGCACTTGTTGTAAAAATATACTGAGCGTTAACACCAGATATTGACAATAAGGATATTATCGCTATTAACAAGTATTTATAGTTTAAATTTTTCATTCTGTTTTAATAAAATTATTAATTACACTCTTTACGTGTTACATAACTTAAATATCCATTTGGATCAATCCCAACCAACACCTTACAGCCAGAAATTGGGTTTAATGTATAAACCCAAATTCCATTAGAAATTTTTGTGTCAGGTTGTCCTAATAAAGTTACTAATTCAGTTATTGAAATTTGAAAATCTCCAATAAAGTAATCGTATTCAGGTTTTGGATCAACACTAGAAATAAATGTTGTTAATGTACTTTCAAGTGCATTAAACTCTAGAACCCTATTTTGCCCAACCTTAGATTTGAAAGATTGTGAACTTACCAAATATTGTGGGTGCACTTTTCTTAAACTGTCTTGAGCGAGAAGCGCACAAGGTGATAAGAATACCATCATCAACAAAGTTTTTAAAATTGCTCTTCGTTGGCTTAGCAGCAATTCTTTGAATTTAATCAACATAAATTTCATGCTGATTTGGTTTGGGTTAATTTTATTCATAGAAATATTTTTTCCTTTATTCATCTAAACTTTAGACATTTAATAGAATGAAGCTTTGCGCAAAGTGTTATCAAATAGCCTTCCATACCATTTTTTATTAATCAATAATTTGATTAACAACGAGTTAAAAAAAACAGTTAAATTTGACTCATGCTCTAAAAAGCTCATTTTGGGAAAAATCAACCCAAATTGAACCCTTAAATTAGATTTAAATCCAACAATACGGGTAATAATTCCCCTTATTGATTTGTTTTGTTGTGAAAATTTATTGCTCAAGTTTTGCCTAAAATGTTCGGCAAGTTCAGTATTTACAAGGATTTACATAAAAAAATATGCTAAATGTACGAAAACACACAAAGAGTAGCTTTTTTCCTCTTTTTATACATTTTTATACATTTAAATGGAAAAATGCAGTTTAAACACCTGTATAATTCCAGTTAAAGCAGGATATAACATTTTAAAGAGCGTTAACAGCAATTTAAAAGGAAAAATTGCAAAAAAAATCCCCCATGGCATAACCAAGGGGGATCTTTCTAAAAGTCGTAATTAATAATTCTATTTTACTGATTTAACAATTTCGGCGAATGTTTCAGGATGATTCATTGCCATATCAGCTAAAACCTTACGGTTCAAACCTAAACCACTTTTATGAACTAGGTTCATAAATTGGCTATAGCTTAAACCATGCACACGAGAACCTGCATTGATACGAACAATCCATAAACTACGGAAATTACGTTTCTTTGATTTACGGTCTCTATAAGCATATCCCAAACCCTTTTCAATAGAATGTTTGGCTATAGTTAATACATTTTTTCTTTTACCCCAATAACCTTTGGCTAATTTGAGGAGTTTTTTACGGCGAGCTCTACTCGCAACGGAATTGACTGAACGAGGCATAATTTTTTAGTTTTTGAACCTAAGCGGCTAATTAGATTAGCTCTTTTTTGCTTTTGTTCGGGTTAACAAATAAAACCAGGAGTTTAAGGCCCTCCTAATAAAGGCCGCTATGCATAGCTTAGGGTTATTTACCTACACCCAATAGGTTTTTAACTAATCCCATATCAGCATCACTTACCACAACCATTTTGGTTAGGCCGCGCTTTTGCTTAGTGGTTTTTTTAGTCAAAATGTGATTCTTAAATGCTTGCGCACGTTTAATTTTACCACTTGGGGTAAGCTTAAAACGCTTCTTCGCAGAACTGTTTGTTTTTACTTTAGGCATTTTCTTTACTCCTATTATTTTATTATTACGACTTCTTTCCTTCTCCTTTTCCCTTTGGACTCATCAAAAGGAACATTTTCTTTCCTTCCAACCTAGGCAATTGCTCAATTTTGGCAATTTCAGTTAACTTCTGTGCAAGTTGAAGTAACAATACCTCTCCTCTTTCTTTGTAAACAATAGAACGACCCTTGAAAAATACATAAGCCCTTACTTTATGACCTTCTTTTAAAAAGTTCTCGGCATGCTTATATTTAAAATCAAAATCATGATCATCTGTATTTGGTCCGAAACGAATTTCCTTTACCTCAGACTTTGCCTGATTTGCTTTTTGCTCTTTCTTCTTTTTCTTTTGTTCGTAAAGAAACTTTTTATAGTCAATTACTCTACATACCGGTGGATCTGCATTTGGTGATATTTCAACCAAATCCAATTCTTGTTCCTCAGCAAATTTCAATGCTTGGGAAAGCGTGTAAACACCCACCTCAATATTTTCTCCTACTAATCGAACCTGACTAGCTCTAATGAGATGATTTAACTTATGCTCAGGCTCCAAAGACCTGCGGCCTCTGCTCTGAAATCTGTTTGGTGGTGGTGTAGGGCTGCTTCCTGCACCTTGATTTGGATTAGTTGGTGTTGCCAAAGACTTTTATAGTTTTACTGTTAATTGATTCTCAAAATACTCAAAAAATTCATTCAAAGACATTTTTCCAACATCACCTTGACCATGCTTCCTTACAGAAACAGACTCTTCTTGTAATTCTTGTTCTCCTAAAATCAACATAAATGGGATTTTCTTAACCTCTGCATCCCTAATTTTCTTGCCAATTTTCTCGTTTCTGTCGTCGAATAAAGCGCGAATATCATTCTTTTTCATTAATTCAACAAGTTTTTGAGCATAAGGTACATACTTATCGCTAATTGGTAGCACAGAAACTTGCTTCGGACTTAACCAAGATGGCAGGTTTCCTGCATAATGTTCAAGCAAGAATCCAATAAATCTTTCGTGTGTACTTAATGGCGCTCTATGTATAATTAAAGGTCGTTCCTTTTCATTCTTCTCATTCGTGAAAAATAAATCAAAACGCTCGGCTTGCGCAAAATCAACTTGGTTTGTAGCTAAGGTAAATTCCCTTCCAATTGCTGAATAAATTTGTATATCAATCTTAGGACCATAAAACGCCGCTTCATCCTCTACTTCTATAAAATTAACCCCTAGGTTAACCAAAACTTTTCTAACCATTGCTTCGGTTTTCTCCCAAAGCTCTGGCGAATTGATGTACTTCTGTCCTAATTTTGCTGGATCATGTTTTGAAAAGCGCATCACATATTTATCTATTCCAAATACCCCAAAGTATTTTAAATATAAATCATTTACCTTCTTAAACTCATCTTCAAATTGTGCTTCTGTGCAATAAATATGGGCATCATTCATTTGAAGACTCCTTACACGCATTAACCCAAATAACTCTCCACTTTGCTCATAACGGTAACAAGTACCATACTCAGCATATCTTAAGGGTAAATCCCTGTAACTCTTTGGTGTAGCTGCAAATATCTTGTGATGATGAGGACAATTCATTGCCTTTAAATAGTACTTTTCGCCATCAATTTCCATAGGCGGAAACATGCTGTCTTTGTAATAAGGCAAATGCCCACTCTTTATGTACATGCTCTCACGCGCAATATGTGGAGATTTAACCCTGCAATACCCTGCGTCTTCCTCTGTTTTTTTAGCAAATCTCTCAAGCAATTCAATTATTGCGCCTCCATTTGGTAACCATAATGGCAATCCTGGGCCAACATCATCATCAAAGGTGAAAATCTCTAATTCCTTACCCAACTTGCGATGGTCGCGCTTTTTCGCTTCCTCCAACATGGTCAAATAATCATTTAACTCAGATTGTTTCGGAAATGTTACGCCATAAACGCGAGTTAACTGAGGGTTGGTTTCTTTTCCTCTCCAATAGGCACCAGCCACACTCATTAATTTGACTGATTTGATAAAACCAGTATTTGGAATATGACCTCCGCGACATAAGTCGGTAAAATTACTATGACTGCAAAAAGTGATTTCACCGTCATTTAAATTTTCTATTAGTTCAACCTTAAATGGATTGCCCTTTTCTTGATAAAAAGATAAGGCATCTGCTTTTGAAATTGACTTTTTATAAAACTCAGCTTTCTCACGCGCTAATTCAAGCATCTTATCCTCAATGCGCTTAAAATCTTTCTCAGAGAAGGCTTCGCCCTTAAAATCTATATCATAATAAAATCCATTTTCTATGGCTGGACCAATTGTCAAGTTAACGTTTGGATAAAAATGCTCAATTGCTTGCGCCATTAAATGCGCAGAAGAATGCCAAAATGCTGATTTTCCTTCCTTGCTGTCCCAGGTATACAATACTAGCATCCCATCTTCTGCTAATGGTTCTGTTAACTCAATAACTTGTCCATTAAATTTACCTGTTAAAACATTTCTTGCAAGGCCCTCGCTAATAGATTTTGCAATCTCTAAGGCGGTGGTACCCCGTTCATACGAGCGAACGGAACCGTCTGGTAGTGTAATATTCATAATTTTTGTTGAGCTTGCAAAATACAATAATCAATGTTAATCAAAAAGAAATTGGCAAGAAAATTGTCAATTAACATTTTATGTCGTTTAAAACAATACTAAATAAAATAACAATAATAGCAATTGCTATAATTGCTTTCTCGGCTCAATCTTGCACAACAACAAATGTTGGAGCCTTAGAGTACCATCGCTCGCAGTTAGGTATTAACTATAATAATCATAACATAATTTATACTTTCTCTCCAGATTCACTTTTTAAAGAAAATGCCTCTACCCAGCTTGATAATTTCGATCAAGTTTATTTTGATAATTTATTACATCAACTCACCGCTAGAAATTACATTGTTGGCAGCAATGGACAATTGCAAACTGTTAATTTAGAACAATGTATAGTTTCAATAGAACAAAAAAATCAAATAGTCTCTGCTTTAATTGCATGCAAAGCACCTTACCTTAAAGACAGTATTTTTTATGCCTATTCCGACATCCAAATTATAGGTCAAAACTTGGATGAAAACACAAACAAAAAACTTGCCGCCCAATTGGCTATTGCAACTGCTAAAAATATAGATAGTATTCAAATAATAGAGCTTATTAAAAAGGATCCAATTAAATATAATTCTACTTTCAAAAAGCGAGAAATAAATGGCCTTGGGCAAGCCCTCATTATACTTCTAGTTAGCTTCATTCTCATCCTAGCATAGTTCGTATTTGTATTTACAGGCGCTAATTGATACATTTGAAGAACACATCAAATTATGCAGTCAAAGCTATTTTTATTTATTTTCGGTTTGACCCTAATCGTCGCCTGCAAAAAAGAAGAAGATAATACTATCAATTATCCAATCAATTATAAACTGTCAGGAAAATACTTTAGAGATTCATCCATTACTTCTAATGGGTATAAAATGCTTGATTTAACAACTAGCAGCAATTATTGTTGGCTTAGACGTGCAAATAGCAAGGATAGTCTTTATTGTTATGGAAGCTATGTTCAAACAAGCGACACATCAATGATTTGGAATGGGACAGATGTTGTAAAAATTAGAATTACGCCAATAGATTCAATTCAAAACGGGGTTAAACTTGAAATTTTTGGCACCCCAATTGTACCAGCTCTGTTTGGATTTGCAAACCAGAAATAAAAACAACATCTAGCGTTTTGGGTACATTAAATTAACATTTAATTTAGAACACCCTTAAATTGTGGAGGATACCGGATTCGAACCGGTCGCCTCTTGCATGCCATGCAAGCGCTCTAGCCAAATGAGCTAATCCCCCATTCAAATCCGAAGCTTTAACGAAGGAAAGAAAAATCCTTCGTTAAAGTTTAGATCGAAATATTATGCTTCTGCTATTACAACTTTTGCTGCAACCGGTTCAACAGAAACGAAAGAACGGTCATTTGCTTTCTTTTTGAAAACTACCTTACCATTTACCAGGGCAAATAAAGTGTGATCTTTACCAATACCTACGTTTTCACCTGGATGGTGCTTTGTTCCTCTTTGACGAACAATAATGTTACCTGCGGTAGCAAACTGTCCACCAAAAATCTTTACACCTAATCTTTTACTATGGGACTCACGGCCGTTTTTCGAACTACCAACCCCTTTTTTGTGTGCCATTTTTTATTCTCCTTTTAATTAAGCGTTGATTGTGTCAATTTTAATTTTAGTGAATGATTGACGATGTCCATTCTTCTTTTCATAACCTTTTCTGCGCTTTTTCTTAAATACAATAACTTTATCTCCTTTTAAATGAGACAAAACTGTTGCTTTAATACTAGCACCAGATACTGTAGGTAAACCTACTTTTACATTTCCGTTGTTATTGATTAACAACACTTTTTCGAGTTCAATGCTGGCGCCTTCAGCTTGTGCCAACCTGTGCACATAAACTGTTTGGTCTTTTTCAACTTTAAATTGTTGGCCAGCAATTTCAACTATTGCAAACATTTTTTTATTAATTAAGGACCGCAAATATAGGCATCCCCACCTTAATTACAAATTATCATTGCCAAATAATTAACTAATTACCGACCTCTGCCTTGTAAAACAGTCAAAACTGTATAAATCATTATTCTAAAATCTACGGCAATCGACCTATTTTCGATATATAAAATGTCAAATTTTAAGCGCTCTACCATTTGATCAACATTTTCGGCATATCCAAATTTAACTTGTCCCCAACTAGTGATGCCGGGCTTTACTCTCAACAAATGTTTGTAATGTGGGGCTATTTTAACAATTTGATCAATAAAATATTTTCTTTCAGGGCGTGGCCCTACCAAACTCATCTCCCCTATCAAAACGTTGTAGAATTGGGGAATCTCATCAATTCTATATTTCCTTAACCATTTACCAACCTTTGTTATCCGGGTATCATTTTCTTTAGATAGTTGAGGCCCTGAAACCTCAGAATCTATTATCATAGTTCGAAACTTAAAAATATGAAAAGGGGTTCCCTTTAATCCAATCCTAATTTGCTTGTAGAAAACAGGGCCCGATGAGCCTATGCTAACCAATAAACCGACAATCAAAAACAAGGGTGAAAATAAAACTAATACTAACACAGAAACCATAACATCTAATAAACGCTTGAGCACTTTTTGCCATTCAGGCATAAAATCATGATTTATTTCAATAAGTGCAGTTCCAATTACATTATTTATCCTAACCTGCCCGCTCATCAAATCATATAAATCAGGAATTATTTTAATTACAACTCGTTGGTCCTCTAAAATATTACTTACCTCATTAATTTCAGCGTGTCGTGAACTTTCAATTCCTAAAATAACCTCTTCAACTTTATATTTTTTAATCAATTCTGGCAAAGTTTCATATGTACCAAGATCTGGCATTAATGTCTTTAGAATATGATTTTCACTCTCATTTTTTCCTTTTACATAACCCACAAAAATATTTCCTTGAGTTGTTAAAGGATTCATAAGTTCTAATGCAACAGAATGGCTCTTAGAATTATTTCCTACAATGATGGTATTAAACCCAAGCTTTCCTCTTCTTATATAAATCTTTATAACTGTTGCCTCTAATAGCCTAAAGAAAATAGTTAATCCAAAATTTAGTGCAAAAAGAATCAAAATACTCTTGTAATAGGTTTGATAGGAACTAACCGCATCATCTAATAACAAGATAAAAAATAATAAAACAACACCAATAACCGAAACACCAAAGGTTTTAGAGATTTCATTAATCCTAGATTTACGCCAAATATCCTTGTAATGCCCTGCCAAAAAATAGAGTATTATCCAATAAAGTGGAACTAAAACAAGTGCTAAATAAAAGTTTGTGTCTAACTCAACTGGTATTTGGTAACCAAATTTGTCAGATTCAATAAAGTACTTTCTATATGCAAAAAACATTGCCCAGCCAATTCCAGCTGAAATTGCATCTAATGAAATAAATAAGGCAGTATGTATTTTACGCTTACTAATCAAGGTACACAATTTTTAAATTGTCTATCCACGCTTCCGGATTTGCTACTGAACCTTTAGAGAATCGCAAAAATAACCGATACTGTATTCCAGCCCCTCTATCATTTATTTCTGGCTCTAAATTTAAATATAGTTTATTCCAATTCTCAATAGGATTGGTAATAAACATTGGGAATTGCTTGGTTTCTCCCGATGAATTAGTTGCATATAAACCTACAACAATTGGTATATTACCTTTATAATCCATTTCAAAATAAAAAGGTGTATAAATTGGCCAATTTGTATAAACTTGAGAATAAACTTCTAAAAATCCTTTTGGGTCAACACTATTTAAAACCACTTTACCTGCAAAATTACCAGGGTTTAACGCGCCAATTCCCTTATCTTTTAAAATAGTATCTCCAACTTGTTTCAAGGCTGGATTATATTCAAACCTAGATCCATTGCCGTCAAAATCTTCAACAAATGGGATTATTGCATTTTCTAAATAAGAAAATGTGCCTTCAACTGTATCGGTTCCAAGTTCAGTTAATTCAAATTCCTTGGAAAAGGAGGTATACATAGGATAAATTATCCGTTGTTCTGAATTCCCATCAGATTTTATGGCTGCCGTTACCCTTATTTTAGTTTTTCCAGTACGCTGTATTGGAACTTTTGAACCTGTTGCATGCAAACCTCTAGCTATTTCATTATCGAAAACCCATAAATCGTTAATGGCAGCAGAAGGGTATCCCTGCGAGTTATCAGATTTAGTAACAAACTTTGGTTTGGCAACATATACATAGGAAGGAAGATAAACCTCTCTATCAGATACTTTACAAGTGGCAAACAAAAAAATTGTAAATATTAAAGCTACGGTACGAAGTTGCATTGTGTGGCAAACGATTTAAGCACAAAAATATTACCTTTTATTGATATTTAGTTTATCAATAATCTCATGAGCAATTTCTAAGGTTTGAAAATTATTATTATGTGTTCTTAAATTGAGTGAATGATTAGAAATTGAACTTGCAAAATAAGAAAGCTCTTTTTTAATCATTTCAGGAATATTCTTTGTTTTGGCAATATTTAACTCTTGTTCGGCCTGCTCTGGCAAAGAAGAATTAAGCATACTAACCTTAAAATTATCTAAGTTCAAACTGTAAGTCCTATTCTTTTGAAAAAACCGAATCGCATTTTTCTGCTCAGATTTAAAATTCCCACAAACCATATTTAAAACACAACCATTATCAAATTCAATTCTAGCATTTATAAAGTCTAAATGACTATGGTGTAAAGATGCCCCAGTTGCCCTAACTCGCTTGACATTAGCCCTTACCAAACTTAAGATAAGTTCAAGTTCATTTAAAAGCATATCAAAAACAAGTGTTTCTGGACTATAATTAATTACACTTTCATCAAACCTTGCACATTCTATATAAAAAGGATTATCCAACAACCTTTTTAAGGTTTGATAATTAGGATGAAATTTTTCATGATGTGATACATATAATTGAATGTTTGCTTCATCAGCCAATTCGTTTAATTCTTTAGCCTCCTTTAAACTTTCACTCAAAACTTGATTTACAAATACATGCCTACATTTTCTTATAGCATGGCTTGCAAATTGATAATGTGAACCAACGGGTGTCAAAATATCAACTGCATCTACTTTTGCAATCAATTCTTCATAGGAATTAAACCTAACCAAATTATACTTCTCCTGTATCAAGTTGGCACTGGCACAATCATGGTCGAAAAAACCTACCAAATTGAACTCTTTAAGCTCAATTAGCTTTTCTATATGACGTTTACTAAACTCGTTGGCGCCTGTTATGCCAATTTGAATCATTTATTTTTTCCAATTAGGTCAACAAATGTATTTTTTGAATTCTTATTAAATGCGACATCCTGCACTTAGATTTAAACAAACGCACGCTAGCTTATCGTAAAAAATATACACCTTATATGAAAAATAGTGTAAATTGAAGCAAAAGTAGCCTTTCGAAGATTATCAGCGCATCTTGTGAATAAAAACAACCTTTGCGCCTCATTATTCTTAATCAATTTATGGTAATTGCAAACCATGTTGCAAGCAGACACTTATAAAGAAAAAGGGGCAAGAAAATTATTGGTTCAAGAATTAAAAGAAAAAGGCATTTCAGATGAAAAGGTCCTCAATGCAATAGGCAGTGTGCCACGCCACCAATTTATTCATAAAGATTTTAAACATCTTGCATACCTAGACAAAGCCTTTCCTATTGGCGAGGGTCAAACCATTTCCCAACCCTATACAGTTGCCTATCAAACACAACTCTTACAAGTTGAACCTGCCAATAAGGTATTAGAAATTGGAACTGGTTCTGGCTATCAAGCCGCAATTTTAGTAGCAATGGGAGCAAATTTAACAAGCATTGAAAGACAAAATAAATTATTTGTAAAGACTCAAAAACTATTTAAAGCATTACAAATTGAAGCAAACTTAATTTTAGGTGATGGCTCTATTGGCTATGCATTAAATGCACCTTATGATAGAATAATTGTAACTGCAGGTGCTCCCAAAATTCCAGACGCCTTAATTGGCCAGTTAATTGTTGGCGGAATTATGATAATACCAGTAGGCGATAATAACCAGCAAACCATGCACATACTAATTAAAAAGCCAGATGGAAGCATGGAAAATATTCAATTAGACCAATTTAGGTTTGTTCCTTTAATTGGTACGCAAGCCTGGTAACTTATTGTTCGATTCGTTGTAAAGAACGCTTAACATCTCTTTCTTTAATAGTTTCTCTCTTATCAAAGGATTTTTTGCCTTGACCAATTGCAATTTCAATTTTTAAAAATCCTCTTTCCGATTCAAAAATTTTAATAGGTACAATTGCAAACCCTTTCTCTGAACCTTTAACTTTTAACTTGTGTAATTCGCGTTTCTTTAACAATAACTTTCTTAACCTAAATGGTTCATGGTTATTATAACTAGCGTGCTTTAAGGTTCCAATATTCATCCCTTTAATGAACAACTCTTCATCCTTAAAAAAACAGTAAGATTCGCCTATGGTGCAATTACCCAATCGTATACTCTTAACTTCAGTACCATGCAATTGCAAACCCGCAACAAATTTTTGTACTAAGTTAAATTCATAAGATGCTCGCTTATTTAAAATATTTACGTCTTTGGGTGCAGCCATTATATTGCAAAAGTAAGCGTTAAATGTCTAACTCTGCAAATAGCGCCGATAGTTTACCTTTCTTTAGGATTTTCTGACCTTGTTCTCCATAGGCAATTCTTCTTTCACCTGCAAATACTTCGTACCCGCAAATAATCTCGTTTCTTTCTAGTTTAATAACAGTTGCGATTATCTTTATTGCTGAACCCAATAAAGCTGGAGACGTATGGTTAATACTTAAAAAAGTGCCAATTCCTTCTTCATCTTCCTCCTTCATTTCCAAGACAAATAATCTACAACACCATTCTGCATCTCTACCCAAAGCAAAGGTTGCATAAACCGGATGCACTATTCCCGTTTCAAAGGAGGCTGTATCTTCTGCCCTAACCACCAAATCAAAAGACTTTTGATCGCCTAAATTAAAAATAGCTCTCATTTTATTTTGCTACAAATATTGGAATGTTAATTTTATGTCGCACCGCTTCCACTGTGCTTCCAAATAATAAATCTTTAATACCTTTATGACCATGTGCGCCTAAAACAAGTAGCTTACAATCTTGAACTTTTACAATTTCTGAAATACTTAAAGCCCTACCACCAAATCCCAATAAATATTGAACTTTATAACCCTTACTGATTAATTGATTTGCATATTCTTTCATCACATTTAAATCAAATGCAGATTCTTCATCCATAACTTCATCTCCATACTTTACAGCTGTAGCCGACTCAACTACATGTATTAACAGGTAATCAGCTTCCATCCCTCCTAAGGTGATTGCATGCTGTATACTTAATTTGTCCTGCTTACTAAAATCAACAGCAATTGCAATTTTGGAGAAACTTGGCAGGGTTTGCAAATTCAACTTTTCAATAGTTAAATGTGGGGTAATGCTTCTATTTCTTACCTTTTTGAACCATGGATGAAATATGATATAGCCCAATAAAATTCCTATAAAGATTAATACTAAATAAATAAACCAACTTAATAATAGGTTCGACCCAAACTGTGAAGAAGAAAACTGATTTAGTTCCTCAATTACTAATTTTAAATTTAATCCTATTATTACAATAGCTGATAACCAAGCAAGCACTTTTATCCATCTCTTATTTTTAAATTCTCCCATCAATTCTGGGCTATTTGTAAAGTGGATTAGCGGAATGATGGCAAATCCCAACTGTAAACTTAAGATAACCTGACTTAATATTAGTAATTCCCCAAGCTCTTGATCGCCAAAGTACATAAGGGTAATTATGGCGGGAGTTACAGCTATTAAACGAGTTAGCAATCTTCTAATCCACGGACTAATTCTTAGGTTCAAATAGCCTTCCATTACAATTTGTCCAGCCAGCGTGCCTGTAATAGTTGAGCTTTGCCCAGCGGCAATTAAAGCAATTGCAAATAAGGTAGGTGCCATTTTCCCGAAAATACCTTCTAATAAGCTATGTGCATTAGAAATATCAGCAACTAAATAATGTCCGTTTTTGTAAAATGCAGCTGCTGCCAAAACTAAAATTGCGGCATTCACAAAAAAAGCGGCATTTAAGGCGATAACTGAATCAAGAAAATTATATTTTAAAGCGCCTTTTATTCCTTCTTTATTTTTCTTTATTCTTCTGGTTTGAACCAAAGAAGAATGTAAATACAAATTATGAGGCATTACTGTTGCGCCAATAATTCCTATGGCAATATAAAGCGCATCTCCACTCAAAGAACTTGGAATGAACCCTTTTGCAATTTGAGAAAATTCAGGTTTTACAATTAGCATTTCTGCAAAAAAAGAAAGCCCAATGATACTGACTAAACTAACTATAAAAAGTTCAATTTTTCTAATTCCTTTATTTATTAATAACAATAATAAGAAGGTATCGAATACTGTAATTAGAACTCCATATAGAAGGGGGATTTCAAATAATAAATTAAGTCCAATCGCCATTCCAATAATTTCTGCCAAATCAGTAGCAGCAATTGCAATTTCTGCTAGTCCATATAATGAGTAATTTACCCAAGTTGGATATTGTTGTCGGCTAGCTTGTGCCAAATCCCAACCTTTTACAATTCCTAATTTTGCTGATAAACTTTGGAGTAATAATGCAATCCAATTACTCACCAATAAAACCCAAATTAAACTATATCCAAATCTGCTTCCACCAGCAATATCTGTAGCCCAATTCCCTGGGTCCATATAACCTACACTTACCAAATAGGCAGGACCTATAAATGCTAAAAATCTCTTCCAACCACCCACTCTATTTGTGGTATCCACACTTTCATGAACCTCACTCAAGGATTTATCTGAAGTTGATTTCATTTCACAATTTTCTTTAATAATACATTTCTTGCCACCTCATTACTAACCATAATGGGAGCTTTTCCTTCAATTTTAACTCTCAAAGACAGGTCAAATTCGCTTCTAGAAACTACTTCAATTTCATTTCCTAGAACCAGTTGATTTTTTTCTAAATGTTGTAAAAACAAACTAGTGTGATTTACAACACCGCTAATAATACCAAAATCCCCAATTGAGAATTCACTAATCTTAAAAAGCTCAATTCTTTTAATTGATCCATTTTTTGCTGGAATTGGATCGCCATGCGGATCATGCTGGGGAAATCCAAGGTATTCATCTAAACTGTCAATAAGTTTTGAGGATTTTATATGTTCAAGTTGTTCCGCAATATCATGAACTTCATCCCAAGAAAAATTTAGTTTATTATGTAAAAACGTCTCCCATAATCTGTGCTTTCGAACCATTTCAATGGCCATAATTCTGCCAGATTCAGTTAATTCAACACCTTTATATTTTTCATAAATTAATAGTTTTTTTTCAGAAAGCTTTTTAACCATATCGGTTACAGATGCAGGTTTAGTTTCCATCAATTCTGCAATAGAATTAGTATTAACAGCATTATTAGATTTTTCCTGTAATTTAAAAATCGCTTTTATATAATTCTCTTCTGTGAATGAATACATAAGGCGAAAATACAAAATTTTAGATTAGTCTAAAATTATTTTTATACAAATAAAAAAATCAATTTTAATTTGTTTGTGTTTAATTATTAAAATTGAACATTATGTGGAAGAAAATTGGATATTATATCGCCTTCTGGCGCAAACCAGACCCTGACAGTCCGTCATCATTTAACCTTAAAATTATGCATGGTATCAATAGAATCAGCATACTTATGTTCATTTTTGCACTTGCTGTCATAATCTATAGATTGGTACGCACTTTGTAATTTCTAAATAAATTTAAAAAACATGTTATTATATATTATTGTTCCCCTACTGCTTAGTTTTTATGTAAGTTGGAAATTTAAATCTAAAGTTAAAGAATACTCACAGGTTGGGTTAGCTAACCACCTTACTGGGGCAGAAATTGCAGAAAAAATGCTAAATGATCATGGAATATTTGATGTAAAAATTCTAAGTTCTGAAGGAGAATTAACAGATCACTATAATCCAACTAATAAAACTGTCAATTTAAGTCATGACGTTTATTTTGGAAGAAGCGTTATTGCTGCTGCAGTATCAGCGCATGAAGTAGGGCATGCTGTTCAACATGCAAAAGGTTATGCATGGTTAAAGTTTAGATCATCAGTAGTTCCGGTTGTAAGTATTGCATCTAAATATGTTCAATGGATACTTTTAATTGGTGTATTTACAATCAATGCATTCCCAGCTTTGCTTTTAGCAGGTATTGTTTTATTTGCTTTAACTACTATCTTTTCAATTATAACCTTGCCAGTTGAATTTGATGCAAGTAAAAGAGCCTTAGCTTGGTTAGATACAAAAGGAATCGTTAGAAAAGAAGAATATCCAATGACAAAAGATGCCCTTAAATGGGCAGCAAGCACCTATATAGTTGCTGCAATTGCTTCAATAGCAACATTATTGTATTACCTTCAAATCTATATGGGAAGAAGAGATTAATATTAAAATCAAACATTATTTCAATATAAAAAGCAGTCAGCAATGGCTGCTTTTTTTGTTTCGGTATGAACCAAAAATGGTTCGAGTCCGCTAGCCTATAAAGAAGATTTTAGCGGTTGGCTATTGGCTAACAAGAATCAAGATATTGGAGGTTTTCATGTTAGAAGTCAATGGTCCATAGCAATCCCAGATGGATTGCATTCACTTTCTGTTTCTCTTGCTCATTCTTTCGGCTTTTGGGCTTGCTGCAGGGGCAAAAAAAAAGCCTTTACTTACGTAAAGGCTTTTAAAGAATCCGGCAACGACATACTTTCCCAGGTATTACCCAAGTATCATCTGCGCTGATGGGCTTAACTACTCTGTTCGGAAAGGGAAGAGGTGGACACCATCGCTAA
>JAIYCU010000045.1 GCA_027487835.1 Bacteroidota bacterium
AGAGGTTATGAGATTCACCTTCCAGGAAAACTTCCTACAGATAAAGCAACTGCAGGTATTTTTGGAACTATGGCAGATGATACAAACCTTAGTAGTGGTACTACTTATGTGAGTAAAGAAGGCGGTTATCCTTGGGCTATTAATATTCCAGCATCTTTTGATTATCCAGTTGAAAAAGCAGATATCAATAGTGCTTATAAGAAATTTGCTACTTGGGTTAGCAGTGGTGGTAATCAATTTGCAGATTGGTATACTAATGCAGCTGGTTATAGAGATTCAGAAAATATTTATGAATAATTGGTAGTTTATTTATAAAGTCAAGTGTGTTGTGTTTTTAAGCCGCTCAAACAAATACTGTTTGGGCGGCTTTTTTATTTATATAATTAGTGCGGTTTTTTTTGACGTTTACTAGTTATCCTATTTTTAGGATATTGTTTTGTAAAACATTGAGTTAGCTGTTTATTTTTACAATTACAATTCATAAAATTGTTAAGTATAAAATAACATAAATGTAAACTAAACTTAAACCTGCTTGCTTATGGAAACCTTAAAAACCGTAATTGTGGATGACAATCCATTTGACCTTTTATCAATCCAAGATGAGTTAACAACATCTGGTATTTGCAACGTAGTTGATGTCTTCCTAAATGGGGCTGATTTTTTGCAGGCGTTGCAAGAAAATAAGCTTGAGTTTAGTTTATTAATAATTGATTATCGAATGCCAATTTTAAGTGGGATTGATACTTTAAAAATAATCAGTACGCTTAAAATGAATTTCAAGGTATTGCTTGTTTCGCATGGATATTATAAAAGTATTTTCCATGAAATTCAATTGCTAGGATTTAGGAATTATTGCAGAAAGGAACCCAATAGCTACATTAATGCCATTTCTAAAATTATAAGCAATACTGAAATGTATTCGCAGGTGGAGGATTTTTCTGTTTGGGAGCAGTTGTCTGAAAAGTTAGGATTAAAAGTTAAAGATGAGAGCAAATGGCGCCACCATTTGAGTCCAACTGAACTAAAGATAATCCGTTATGTATGTAAAGGATATAATTCTAGGGAAATAGCATTAAAGCTTGGTTATGAAACTTCAAGTATCGAAAAATACAGAGGGATAATTGTAAAAGCTTTGGAGCTTAGAAGTTCTGGACAGCTTGTTTCGTGGGCATTTGCGCAAGGGATAGTTACGCCTACTTCTGTATTTATGGAATCGCCAGAAGATTACATGCCACTGCCAAAACGGATGTTGTAATTTATTTTTTCCTTTTTAAAACGAATGGCATTAAAACCTGATTGAAATTGTTTTCTAGGGCTATTTCATAATAGTCAATTTTGTTTTGCAAACATTTTAGTTTTAAGTTGCTCTGCCAATCTCCTAAGCTTTTTAAATAAGATTCTTTAATAGCGTTTGGATGAAGTTTTAGCTCTTCACCTGTTTCACTGTCTTGAAAAATCATAGGTCTGTTTGGAAAGTCGAAATTAAGTTCTTCCTTTTTGTCGTGCACATCAAATAAAATTACTTCATGATGATTATATTTTAGATGTTGCATTGCTTCAAATAAGTTTTCACTACTATTTTGAAGCATATCTGAAAAAATAATGACGAAAGACCTTCTAGGTAATGTTTCTGCGAGCTTGTGCAGGGTGTTACTTATATTACTCGATTTACGTTCTGCTTTTTGGTTCAAACAGAATTCTAATTTATTAAATAGTAATCGTTGATGGGTATTATTTAATTTAGCTGGAGCGTGAAACCAAATATCTTCATCAAACAAGGTTAGACCTGAAGCATCTCTTTGTCCTTTCATCAAACGGATGAGAGAGGCGGCAGCAATTACACTGAACCTAAGTTTATTTAAAGCATTTGATGGGTAATACATAGAAGAGGAAGTATCAATTACCAATTGACATCTCAAATTGGTTTCTTCCTCAAATCTTTTGATAAAAAGTTTATCAGTTCGGGCAAAAAGTTTCCAATCGATGTTTCTAGTACTCTCACCCGTATTATATTGTCTGTGCTCTGCAAACTCTACAGAGAAGCCATGGTAGGGGCTTTTATGCAAACCAGTTAAAAAGCCTTCAACAACTTGCTTAGATAAAATTTCTAAGTTGTTAATTTGGATTAAATCGCTTTCATTTAGTTTGTATGCCATAAAATAAACAGTCGGCACTTATTGGTGTCGACTGTTGCAAAATACAATTTTTCTTATGTATTAGTAGTTAAAATTCCTTTTTTGAAGAGCGGTTTTTAAGCCCTAATAATAATTCACTATTTACTGAATTACTACCTAGTTTTTTGGTGCAAAAAAAACAGTCGATTACAAAAGGTAATCGACTGTTTTCTAAATAAAGCGAATTTTATTATACTAATTGAGCGTTAAGCTTATTCGCTAAAACATGTTTAGGCACTGCGCCAACCTGCTTGTCTACAACTTTTCCATCTTTAAAGAAAAGTAAAGCCGGAATGCTCATAATTCCAAATTCTGTTGAAACTCTTGGGTTGCTGTCTACATCTAATTTTCCAATTATTGCTTTTCCTTCGTATTCTTTTGCTAATTCTTCTACAACTGGTCCAACCATTCTGCAAGGTCCGCACCATTCAGCCCAAAAATCCACTAATACCGGTTTGTCTGATTTCAGAACAACTTCCTCGAAGTTGCTGTCTGTTATTTCTATTGCCATATAATTAATTTCTAAATATTAAACGCAAGATAAATGCCATCTGCCAAAATGCAACAAATTGTCAGTTATTAGTTGAATTTATATTCGAACCCCAATTCTTCAATAGTTGACAATACCTCATTATTTGGGTCGAATTTAATTTTAGTAGAAAGCATTTTGATACTAGCTTGTTCTATTGGATCAATAATTTCTAAGTTAAACGCGCAATTGCCTGGGTTTTTCTTTGATAATTCTTGGATAAAGTTCAGTTTTTTCCTGTCCAATTGCATCAACCCTGTTTGAAGGGTAATTTTATTTAGGTATCTTTTTCTGGTTTCATTTAGCATTTCTATGCTTTGAACTTTTAATTCAAAATCATCTTCTTTGCCCCATCTATTTTGAACTTTGCCTCGGATATATACAAAATAACCCACCTCCATAAACTTTCGATTGTTTATATAATCATCTTGGAATAATGCCATTTGATAATTGCCAGAATAATCTTCAATGGTTAGGCTACCATAATTTTTGCCATTCTTAGAGACTTTGTGCTCAGCATAGGATACAATGCCTGCAATTTTGACTTCTTTTCCTTTTAATAATGCAAGCTCACTTAGTTCTGTCAGTTTTAAATTGGTTAATTTATCAACTTCTAATTTATAAGGGTCTAATGGGTGTCCTGAAAGGTAAATGCCTATCATTTCCTTTTCTGCTTTTAGTTCTTCCATTAAATTCCAAGGCTCTGCCATCGGAATGCTTGGTTCGTTTACCTGAGTGTCTGCAACGGCTCCAAAAAGATTAAGTGCGCCACTGCTAGCATTGGTTTGAACCGAATTGCCGTATCTTATTGCTTTTTCGATGGTATTTATTTCATCGTTTCCCTTGGCAAAGTATTGCGCACGATTGATTCCTGCAAAGCAATCAAGCCCTCCTGCATAGGCCAAAGATTCTAAGGTTTTTTTGTTAACTGCCCTCAGATTTACTCTTTTTGTTAAGTCGAAAAGGCTTTTATATGGGCCATTATTTTCTCTTTCAAGCACAATAGATTCTACCGCCGCTTCACCAACACCTTTAACAGCATTCAGTCCAAAGCGGATTTGTCCGGTTTTATTAACAGAGAAATTTGAGATAGATTCATTTACGTCCGGACCTAAAACTTCTCTTCCCATTCTTTTGCATTCTTCCATGAAAAAAGAAACTTTTTCAATGTTGCTTAAGTTGTTTGTGAGCACGGCAGCCATGTATTCTGCGGGGTAATGTGCTTTTAGGTAGGCGGTATGAAAGGCAACATAGGCATAGCATGTTGAATGAGATTTGTTAAATGCATATTGCGCAAACGCTTCCCAATCGGTCCAGATTTTTTCAAGTTTGTCTTTTGGGTGACCCAATTCAGTTGCCCCCTCCATAAACTTTCCCTTCATTTTATCAAGGGTGTATCTGTCTTTTTTACCCATTGCTTTTCTCAGGGTATCGGCATCTCCTTTGGTGAAGTTTGCTAGTTTTTGAGACAGAAGCATAACTTGCTCTTGGTAAACCGTAATGCCATAAGTAGGTTCTAGGTATTCCTTCATTTCTTCAAGGTCGTAGGAAATGGCTTCTTTACCATGTTTACGCGCAATGAAGTTTGGAATATACTTAATTGGTCCTGGCCTGTACAAGGCATTCATGGCAATTAAGTCGTCAAATTTGTCGGGCTTTAAGTCTTTTAAATGCTTTTGCATGCCCGCACTTTCAAATTGGAAAGTACCGTTGGTTTCTCCCTTTTGGTAAAGTTCAAAAGTTTTTAAATCATCTAAGGGTATGTCTTCTAAAACAATGTCGATACCATGATTTTGTTTGATAAGCACCATGGCATCTCTTAAAATAGTTAGGTTTCTAAGGCCTAAGAAGTCCATTTTAATTACGCCAGCATCTTCAATTACACTTCCTTCAAATTGGGTAACTAGGAGTTCTGAATCTTTGGCCACAGCAACTGGAATTAAATCCGTAAGGTCGCTAGGGGCAATAATAATACCTGCGGCATGCACACCGGTTCCTCTCACAGAGCCTTCTAAAATCTCTGCCTCTTTTAAGACTCTTCCTTGTAGGGTATCGCTAGCGTAAAATTCCCTAATTTTCTTAACATTCTCTATGTCTTCACTTTGAAGTTCTTCTTTGTCTTTTAAGCTTTTATCCCCATCCAATTGGGCATGTAAAACCCTGCTTAACTGAATTCCTGGTTTATCGGGTATAAGTTTGGCTAAGGCGTTAGCCTCTGCAAGCGGTAAGTCGAGCACCCGCGACACATCCTTGATGCTCATTTTGGCCGCCATAGTACCATAGGTTACAATTTGAGCAACTTGGTTTCTGCCATATTTTTGAACCACATAGTCAATTACCTTTTGTCTTCCTTCGTCGTCGAAGTCGGTATCAATATCGGGCATCGACTTTCTATCTGGATTTAGGAAACGTTCAAATAGAAGGTCGTATTTAATGGGGTCAATATTAGTAATGCCAATGCAATAGGCTACAGCAGAACCCGCGGCAGAGCCGCGGCCGGGCCCGATAAATACACCCATTTCTCTACCCGCTTTGATAAAGTCGGCTACAATTAAAAAGTAGCCAGCAAAACCCATAGTTCTAATGGTTAACAACTCAAAATTAAGTCGCTCTTCTACCTCAGGTGTGATGTCTTTGTACCTTTCCTTTGCTCCCAAATAAGTAATATGATGCAGGTAATCATCTTGGTTGGTAAACTCTAATGGGATTTCATAGTTAGGTAATAAAATATCACGCTTTAAGTCGAGCGTTTTAATCTTGTCAATTACCAAATTTGTATTCTCAATTGCTTGTGGGATATCCTCAAACAAGGTTGACATTTGTTCTGTGGTTTTAAAGAAAAATTGGTCATTATAAAAAGCAAATCGCTTGCCTTTCACACTTACTTCATCGTCTATTTCTTTTACTGTAGGGGTGCTTTGTTTTTCTCCTGTGTTGATGCAAAGTAAAATATCATGCGCATTGGCATCTTTTTGATCTACATAATGGGAGTCGTTAGATGCGATTATAGGTACATTATATTTTTGAGCAAATCTTAACAGCACCTCATTTACCTTATTTTGGTCAGGTATATCGTGTCGTTGCAATTCAATAAAATAATCCTCACCAAATAAATCAAGCCACCATTTAAATTCTGCCTCACCTGCTGCTTCGCCTTTTTTTAAGATAGTTTTTGGTACAGAGGCTCCTAAACAACAAGTAGTGGCAATAATTCCCTTATGATATTTAAGTATGAGCTCTTTGTCAATCCTTGGATATTTAGAATACATACCTTCCATGTATCCCAAGGAGCAAAGCTTGATTAAGTTCTTGTATCCCTCCTCATCTTTGGCTAGCATGAGTTGGTGGTTACGAATGTCTTTATCGTCTTTTGTAAAGGTTTTTTTATGCCTGTTTTCTACCACATAAAATTCGCAACCAACAATTGGCTTAACCTTTAAAGTGCCATCGTCGTTTTTGTGTTTGTATGCTTCGGCAACAAATTCAAACGCGCCAAACATATTTCCATGGTCTGTGATGGCGAGTGCTGGCATATTATCCTTGATTGCTTTTTTATAAAGCTTGCCAATTTCTGCCGCGCCATCTAATAGCGAAAATTGTGTATGTACGTGTAAATGTGAAAATTTCATGTTTGAAGGAGAGCGAAGTTAACCTTAAGCTAAACGTAAATTCTCTTTTGTTGAAAAATGCAAGAAAATGTGAATTGCAAATTAACTTATAACTTTTTTAAACTAAATTGCTTTTCTACCATCTAAGTATCATGAAACAACTATTACTACTTATTTTATGCCTTTTTAGTTTTGGGAAAACTTATTCCCAAAACCTGTATTTTCCTCCTCTAGCAGGTAAAACTTGGGATACTTTAAGTGCAAAAGATTTGGGTTGGTGCACAGAGAAAATAGATTCGCTTTATGGTTTTTTGGGTTCAACCCAAACTAAATCTTTTATGGTTTTGGTAGATGGGAAAATTGTTATAGAAAGGTATTTTGGTACATTTACCCAAGACAGTTCTTGGTATTGGGCATCTGCAGGTAAAACGCTAACTGCTATGATGGTTGGTATTGCGCAGCAAGAAGGCTATTTGAAAATTGAAGATACTAGTTCACGCTATTTAGGAGTTGGATGGACAAGTTTACCGTTAGCAAAAGAAAATTTAATTAGCATCCGGCATCAACTTACGATGACAAGTGGATTAGATGATGGCATAGCGATTGACAAAGATTGTACCCTTAAATCCTGTTTGCAATATAAGGCAGATGCGGGTAATCGTTGGGCTTATCATAATGCACCTTATACCTTGTTGGATCAAGTGGTTTCTGCAGCAACTAAACAAAATTATCAGCAATATTTTAATAGCAGCATTCGCAATAAAACTGGGATTTCTGGTTTGTGGCTTAAGATTGATTATAACAATGTGTTTTTTAGCAACACCAGGAGCATGGCACGCTATGGTTTATTATTGTTGAACCGAGGGAAGTGGGATCAAACTGAAATATTAACAGATACCAATTACTTTAACCAAATGACTCGGTCCTCTCAAAATTTAAACAAGGCTTATGGCTACTTAACTTGGTTAAATGGAAGCAGTAACTATATGTTGCCAGGCACCCAGCTTGTTTTCAATGGAATGCTTGCTCCAAATGCACCGGCCGAAATGTTTGCGGCCTTGGGGAAAAACGGGCAGATTCTTATGGTAGTGCCTTCTAAGAAACTTGTAGTAATCAGGATGGGAAACGACCCTGATGATGGAAGTTTGGTTCCCACAACTTATGCCAATAATATTTGGGCACAATTGAATAAAGTAATGTGCAATGGGTCAAATGCTTTAAGTGATCTAGAAAAAAATGTAAAAATTCAATTGTTTCCAAATCCAACACAAACTACTTTTTCAATTGAGGGTGTGGAATCAAATCAATTAAAGTCCATTCAAATTTATAACGCGCAAGGGTGTTTGGTTCAAACCGAAACCTCCGCAGAATTTATAGACATTTCAAATTTACCAGCCGCCATTTACTATGTTGAAATTATTTTAGAAAACGGGAGATTGATGAGGAAAATTTTGAAAACCCAATAATGAAAATCAAAGCTCGTTTGTTGTTTTGATTGCCAAATATATAGAGAGTACCTTATAGCATTATTTCGATTTTCTTGGGGTTAACTAAAACCAAGAACTTTTCTTTTTTCTACTGCTTGTGCCGCCAATTCCTAATGCGCCTAGCAAACTTCTTGTGATAACATTTGCTGCCGTTCGGGCTACTTGTTTAGTAACTGGTGAAGATAGTATTTCTTCTAAAGTTGATTTTTCGTTTTTACTTCTGCTTGTGGTTTTTTCTGCTTCCTCAGCGGCCTCAGTTGCAGCGCTAGCCTGAGTTGCCTCGTGCAATTTCTGGTTCAAAATTTCATAGGCACTATGACTATCTAAATCTTGGTTGTATTTGCGGGCAATGGCTGATTTAGTACAAATATTATCTATTTCTTCATCAGTTAAAATGTTCATTCTACTGCTTGGGCTGCATAACAATGTGGCCGCTAGGGGAGTTGGGATGCCTTTTTCGTTTAGGCCAGTTATAAGCGCCTCGCCCATTCCAAGTTGAGTGAGCATTTCATCAATTTTGTAAAACTCAGATTCAGGGAAGTTCTCCGCACTTTGCTTGATACTTTTTCTATCAGCGGCTGTAAAGGCGCGCAAGGCATGCTGTACTTTGAGTCCAAGTTGGCTTAGCACTGCGGCGGGCACATCAGTTGGGTTTTGAGTAATAAAGAAAATGCCTACACCTTTAGAGCGAATGAGTTTAATAACTGTTTCTATTTGGTCTAATAGTTCTTTGCTTGCCTCATTAAAAATTAAATGGGCCTCATCAATAAATAGGCAAAGTTTGGGTTGATCCAAATCTCCCTCTTCTGGTAGTTTGGAATATAACTCTGCTAAGAGGCAAAGCATGAAGGTAGAAAACAGCTTGGGTTTATCTTGTAATTCATTCACACGCAAAACCGAAACATATCCCATGCCTTGTTCATTGATGCGCATTAAATCCAACACATCAAAACTAGGTTCGCCAAAAATGGTATCCCCACCTTGTTGTTGTAGTTCTATAACTTTTCTAAGGATGGTTCCAGTTGAGGTAGTGCTAATTTTACCATATTCTTTTTCTATGGAATCTTTGCCTTCATTAGAAATGAATTGAATTACTTTGGTGAGGTCTTTTAAATCTAAAAGTGGAAGTTGATTATCGTCGCAGTATTTGAATAATAAACTAACAAAGCCACCTTGGGTATCATTGAGTCCAAGAATTTTACTAAGTAGAATTGGGCCAAATTCAGAAACGGTTGCCTTTAATCTGGTTCCTTTTCCATTGTTTAAGGTAAGAAACTCAACTGGGCATCCAGCTGCCTGCCAGGTTAGTCCAAGGCTATTGTACCTTTCAGTTATTTTATCATTTACAGTACCTTCAATGGCAATTCCACTTAAATCACCTTTAATATCCATAACCAAAACAGGTACACTTTTTTTGCTTAATTCTTCTGCAATGAGTTGAAGTGTTTTGGTTTTACCTGTTCCTGTAGCACCAGCAATTAGTCCGTGTCTGTTGAACGTTTTTAAAGGTAGTTTTACCAAGCAAGTTGCATCGGCTTGTCCATTGAGCATGGCTGCTCCAAGGGTAATTGATTCACCTTTGTGTGTGTATCCTTTTTGTATGGTTTCTTGAAACATATAAGCTTGTATTAAGGAAGAAAGGGTATTTGTTTATTTTAAATTTATAGTTGCACATCCACTTCATTTCGGATGAGGTCGTCCATGTTTTCTCTTTTTCTAATGAGTTGCGCATTGCCATTATAGATAAGTACTTCTGCTGGTCTAAACCTTGCGTTATAATTGCTGCTCATGGTAATGCCATAGGCCCCTGCATTTTTAAAACATAGGATGTCACCTTCGTGTACTTCATTAATTTTTCTATCCCACCCAAAGGTGTCGGTTTCGCAGATATAGCCAACTACGGTATAGATTCTTTGTTTTCCTTCAGGATTTGAAAGATTAACTATATGATGGTAAGAATCGTAAAGCATAGGGCGAATAAGGTGGTTGAGGCCGCTATCTACACCCACAAATACGGTTGCTGTGGTTTGTTTAAGCACATTTACTTTTACTAGAAAATAGCCAGATTCGCTCACTAAATATTTTCCTGGTTCGAACCAAAGTTCAAGGTTTTTGCCGTAGGATTCACAAAACTCAAGGAACCTTGCAGAAAGTGCAGCCCCAAGTTCTTGTATGTCTGTAGTTATATCGCCTTCTTTATAAGCCACTTTAAAGCCAGAGCCAAAATCCACAAATTCTAGGTCAGGGAAATCTTTTGCCGCATCGAACAATATTTCTGCTCCTTCTAAAAATACACCTGCATCTAAAATATCGGAGCCAGTGTGCATGTGTAAGCCATTTACTTTGATGTTAGCCGATTTTACAACTCTTACTACATGGCGTAATTGATAAACTGAAATACCAAACTTAGAATCTATGTGGCCAGTAGAGATTTTGGTGTTTCCACCTGCAAGAATATGAGGGTTGATTCGAATGCAGCAAGGCACAGAGTTGCCGTAGATGGTTCCAAATTGTTCAAGAATTGAGATATTATCAATATTGATATGAACCCCTAAGTTAACGGCTTCCTGAATTTCTTCGATGCTTACACAGTTAGGAGTAAAAATAATATCTTTTGGTTCGAACCCAGCCCTTAAGCCTAACAAAACTTCGTTAATAGAAACAGTATCTAGTCCACAACCTTGCTTTTTAAGAAGTTTTAAAATAGCAGAATTATTTAGTGCCTTGCAAGCATATTTTACCTTTATATCTATTGGGGCAAAAGCTTGTTTTAAGGTATTGTATTGATTGACGATAGTATTCCCATCATACACATAAACTGGTGCGCCAAACTCATTGGCAATTTCTTCAAGGGCTATACCACTAGCGGTATATTGTCCATTCACTATTTCCATAATGCGCGAAAGTAAGGAAAAATGTCACATAGTCCATGGTCGATAGCCAGATTTGAATTCTATGGACTATCGACTATGGACCATTGACTTCTTATTGTATCCCAAATCCATAGTAGCCTTTGGTGCCATCTGGATTAATACCTTCGAGCAATACACCCCCTTTTTTGTTTTCGAGAATTTCTTTGAGTTGAGAAACAGTAGCAATAGCTGTTTCGCCAATTTTGGTTACTACAAATCCAACGGGTACACCTGCTTTTCTTAAGCTACTGCCTTCACCCACTTTTTTCACCTTAACTCCGTTAGGGATTTTAAGTTTGAGCCTTTCTTCTCTAGGAAGGCTTTCGAACTCACAGCCTAATATTTTGTTGGATTCTGTTTTTTCTTTTATCTCAAGCGTGGTTTTTCCTTCTTTACTTTTAAGGGTTACTGTTAATTCAAGTTTAGCACCCTTTCTTATTAAACCAACAAGAACTTTATCGCCAGGACTTTTCTTACCAACCTTTTCTTGTAATTCATTGGTAGATTTTATCGATTCGCCATCGATACTTATAATTACATCTTTGTCTTTAATCCCAGCAGCTTCAGCCGCACTGTTTTCATTTACTTTGGCAATAAATACACCTTTCACCTCATTGAGTCCTTCTTTTTCGGCAAGGTCGTTTGTAACATCTTGAATTTGCACCCCTAATAAACCACGTTGAACGCTTCCATATTTTCTAAGGTCCTCAATTACTTTTTTCATGAGGTTGGAAGGGATAGCAAAGGAATATCCAGCATACTGGCCTGTTTGACTAGCAATAGCAGTATTAATGCCAATGAGTTTACCTTCTGTAGATACTAGTGCTCCTCCAGAATTTCCTGGGTTAACAGCAGCATCCGTTTGAATAAATGATTCGATGGCATATTGCGTTTCAGGATTGCGTGGGTCTCTAATTAGGTTCAAACCGCGACCTTTAGCGCTGACAATTCCTGCAGTAACAGTAGATGTAAGGTTAAAAGGATTACCAACTGCCAATACCCATTGGCCAATTTTTACCTCATCGCTATTACCCACTATGGAAAATGGAAGATTTTTTTCTTCAATTCTTAATAGGGCAAGGTCTGTATTGGCATCTTTGCCTAATAGTTCGGCCGCATACTCTCTTTTGTCGTTAAGGATTACCGTGATTTTGCTTGCTCCATCGATTACGTGGTTATTGGTTACAATGAATCCATCTTCTGAAATAATTACACCAGAACCTGAACCTACACGAGGACCTTGGGGAACACCAAATCCAAAAAGGCCACCAAAAGGGTCCATAGATTCTTCTGAACCAGGATTCATAGTTGTAATAATGTGCACAACCGTTGGCGTAACAAGTTCGGCTACTTCAACAAAATCAGGTCTGCTTGAATTTTCTGAAATACTGGCATATTTAGCCAAATAATTTTCTGTAAATTTAGCAGTTTCATCATTTTGAATTAGCTTGTTAAGTCCTAATGCTGCAAGGCCTCCAAGGCCAGCAACAACGAAAATTCCTAAATATTTTTTCATGTTCATCTTTTTTTTTAATTTATTTTTCAAAAATTATTCCACCCTACATTTTGGCAGTTTTTTTTCACAAAACAACTAACGAATATAAATACCTATAAATTTTACCAATTAAATGTTCAATTTTGCCATTGATGTAACCAACGTTTCATGCAAATTCAACACGACAAGCATCAGTATTTTTTTGAGAAATTCTTAAGGAACGAAATGAAGCCTGAGGAAGCGAACTTATTTAAGGAACGTTTGGATAAGGATATAAGTTTTAAGGAAGATTTTGAGTTTTATTTTAGAAACAGAGAGTCTATAATACAAGAAGAACTTGCAGAGTATGACGAACCTGAATTATTAATTAAGAAACCTGAGCGTTGGGGGTGGTTGTACGCGGTGCTTTCTGTTTTATGCATAGTTTTAATTGTCGATTATTTCTTAAATGTAAGATACGCCGCACAATTGAGTAGCGAAAAACCGCGGACCCCACTAATTGAAAGAATCAATATTTTTAAGTCGAAAAAGCCCACAATTGCCAATCCATCCTCAGCAACGCAAGCACCTATTAAGGAGTTAGAAAAGCAAATTGGAGATACTTTATCTGGCCTTGGGTCGGCAAGTGCTGCCCGAGGGGAAGGTAATTATAGAGGATTATTAAAGGATGATCAAGATGCGATACCGGGTGATTTCTTTGTGTCTGATTCATTATTTGGGGTAATAGAAAAGGAAGACATAGATGTAAAATTGGGTAAATTGAGGATTCAAACAGATAGTTTATTTTCAGATAGTGTGTTAGAAGTATTAGCTATTAAAGAAATTTTGAAGGCCGAGCCTGCCCTTAAAAGGCAGCTATTGATTGAATATTGGGATTCAGAGTTGCATTTTAGGGGCTATATATTTGACGGTAAGAAACTTTTATTATACGATATGGATAAATTGCCGGGCTTGGTATTAACCTATGATGGTAGGAATAAAGTTTACCATTTATATGTTAACTTTAGGGAGTATCATTTATTTAATGATGGCAATCTTCACAAATTGGGAGAATAGTAAAAATGCAATTTTATAAATACGAGGGAACAGGGAATGATTTTGTGATGATGGATGATAGGGAGGCTAAATTTCCAGTGGGAGATGTTAAATTGGTGGCTAGTTTGTGTGATCGCAGGTTTGGGATAGGAGCAGATGGGCTAATATTATTGCAGGAGAAATCAGGGCTGCACTATATGAAATACTACAACAGCGATGGACAAGAAAGTTCTATGTGTGGAAATGGTGGTAGGTGCTTTGCAAAGTTTATGTATGATCTTGGATTGATAGATACGGAGGCTAAGTTTGAGGCCATTGATGGTTTACATGAAGTAAAGCTAGACCTAATGAATGAATTGGTGGCTTTAAAGATGATTGATGTGACAAAATTAACAGAATTAGCCACCGGGATATTTGAACTAAATACAGGTTCGCCACATTATGTTAGTTTTAAAGAAGAAGAAGTTATTGGATTGCCAATTATTGAAATGGCAAAAGAAATTAGGTATAACTCTACCTATGCGGCAGAAGGAATCAATGTAAATTTTGCTAATTTATTAGGACTTAAAGAATTAGCCATACGAACCTACGAGCGAGGGGTAGAAAATGAAACTTTAAGTTGTGGTACGGGTGCTACCGCTGTTGCCTTAGCAGCTGCAAAATATTTAGGTTTACCAAATGGCGCGCATGTGTTGGCCATTAAAGTAATGGGAGGCGCTTTAAAAATAAGATTTAATTTTGATTCAACAAAAAATCAATTTTCTGACATTTGGCTAGTGGGTCCTGCAAATCAAGTTTTTAAAGGTGAGCTAAGTTTAAAAATAAGCTGAATTAAATTTGATTCATATTTAGGTTTTGCCCTATCTTGCCCTGCTTAACGTGCAGTGATTTGATAGTTGTAAATACACAACCCTTTGCTTTGGTATATGCTTTTTTTCAGCACCCACATTTGGGGTGGCTGTTAGAGCCTCATGTTGTGCAGGTAAATAGCAAAGGGGCCTATACTTTAACACATCAAAGGGTTTTTTTCAAAACCGCTGATTATTTCATTGCTGGTATTTCAGAGGAAGATTTAAAGCTCATTAAACTATTAGACGAAGTAGATGATGATTACATCTTCAAAAGATTTAATACAGAGTTAAAACGTAAAATTAGGACGAATGAATTTTTTCAAAAGTATTGTTCAAAAGAACTTTTAGAGGATTCAATTAGACCCTTTATTGAAGAGCGCATGAATAAAGTGCTCAATGCCTTGCGAGGTAAAACCATTTATAAAATAGGCAATGATAACAATCCAACCTCTGTTAAGTTAACAGTTGGCGATGAGCAAGCCAATATTTGGTTTCATTTTAAGAACAGTCCAGATGGTATAAGGTATTACCCAACTTTAAGGTATAAAAACCAAAAAGTGGAGTTTATGTATCGAGGCGCTCAAATTATATCGCAATCGCCAGCGTGGTTGTTGGTAGAGAATGTAGTGTATGATTTCGAAAAAAACATAGATGGTAAAAAGTTATTGCCATTTATGAATAAACGATACATTCAAATACCTAAGAAGTCGGAAGAAACTTATTTATCTAAGTTTGTTTTGCAATTGGTAGAAAAGTATGATGTAAGAACCGATTGCTTTACAATTAAAACTTTTTATCCAGAAGGACAGTGTGTGTTGAATATGCAGTCTTTATTTGAAGATGAGATTGCCTTGAAATTAGAGTTTGAATATGGAAATGCAAACTTTGATTATTTGTCTGATAATTTGGTTCAAGCTAAATTATTAAAAACTGAAAATGGGTATCATTTTGAAAGGATTGGAAGAAATACCAAATGGGAAGAAGGAAAGCGATTGCGATTGGAGGCAATTGGGCTAACTCATGTGCATGGCCCTTATTTTACGCTACCAAAGATTAAAATTGACAAGCCTGTTTCGGATGGTTTTTTAGGTTTACAAGGCGCAAATAAATATGTTTTTTTAGATTGGTTAAATGTGGTACACGAGGAATTATTAGCTGCAAACATTTCAGTTAAACAAAACAGCGAAAGTGCTAGATTTTATATTGGTCCGCGAGAACTTAAAATTGAGGTAAGTGAAAGAAAAGATTGGTTTGATGTGAATGCGGTAGTTAAGTTTGGAGAGTTTACATTTTCTTTTGTAGCCCTTAGAGAGTACATTCTTAAAGGCAAAAGAGAATTCATTTTACCCAATGGTTTGGTTGCTATAATTCCTGAGGAATGGTTTGGTAATTTGAGTGGTATTTTTGAGTTTAGTAATAGTGAAGAAGAAATAGTCTTGGATAAGCATCATATTGGGTTAATTGAAGAACTTACCCATGCGGGTGGTAAGTATTTAAAACTAAGTGATAAGCTTACTAAAATGATTGGATATGGGCAGCTTAGAGAAGCAGAATTGCCTGTTAATTTTAAAGGTACATTGAGGCCTTACCAAAAGGGTGGTTTTGACTGGTTTTATTTTTTAAAAGATAATCAGTTTGGTGGGTGTTTGGCAGATGATATGGGTTTAGGTAAAACCATTCAAACCTTAGCATTAATTCAAAAAGAAAAAGAGTTATACCAAGCAAACCTGGGTAAAGTAGAAGTGCCTATTTTTGAGTTTCCAGAAACAACAAGGACAGCCTCAACGGGTGTTCAATTGAATATTTTTGATGCGCAAACTACTTCGGATCAAACCGAAACAAAAAAGAGTCATATAGCGAAAGAGTTATACCTTCAAAATGGGGGCATTGCCCATCATTCGGCAATAAAATCTGAAGAAAATAAAGAAACGTTTATTAGAACTTCCTTAATTGTGGTGCCAAATTCTTTGGTTTTTAACTGGTATAATGAGGCAAGGAAATTTACACCTGGATTAAAAGTACTTGTATACACAGGCATCAATAGGGTAAAGAATGCTAAATATTTTGTGAGTTATGATTTAGTGATTACCACCTATGGCACTGTGCGTGTAGATTTAGAGGTTTTCAAATCCTTTAAATTTAATTATATTATTTTAGATGAAAGCCAATCGATAAAAAACGCAAATTCGCAAGTGTCTAAGGCGGTAAAGCAACTATACGCTGCCAATAAACTGGTTTTAACAGGAACGCCCATTGAAAATAGTGTGCAAGAATTATGGAGTCAAATGGCATTTGTGAACCCCGGTTTATTGGGCAGTTTGCAATCGTTTACAGAGCGATTTGTTTACCCTATTGAGAAGCAAAAAGACATGCTAAAGGTGCAACAATTAAAGGCGCTTATTAATCCTTTTATTCTTAGGCGTAAAAAAGACCAAGTTGCCAAAGATTTGCCTGCCAAAATGGAGCAAATTGTTTACTGTGATATGGGGCAGGAGCAGGCAGAGCAATATGAAAAGGTGAAATCATATTATCGCAATGAGATTATTAAATCTTTGCGTGAAATGGGATTAAGTAAGAGTCAGTTTACCTTATTGCAAGGCCTTACCAAGTTAAGACAAATTGCCAATCACCCTAAATTGGTTAATCCAGAATTTGAAGGCGAAAGTGGCAAGTTTAATGAAGTAATAGCCATGGCAGAAACAGCTTTATCCGAAGGGCATAAGGTGCTAATATTCTCACAGTTTGTGAGTCAGTTGGCTATTTATAAGCAATGGATGGAATCTCAAAAGATTGATTTTTGCTATTTAGATGGTTCCATGAATAGTGAGGCGAGGCAAAAAATGGTTAATCGTTTTCAAGAAGGGGAAGTGCCCTTTTTCCTTATATCCTTAAAAGCAGGTGGTTTCGGTTTGAACCTAACGCAAGCGGATTATGTATTTATGATTGACCCTTGGTGGAATCCGGCAGTTGAGCGACAGGCCATTGATAGGGCGCATAGAATTGGGCAAACCCAAAATGTTTTTATTTATAAATTTATCACAAAAGATACCGTTGAGGAGAAGATTTTAGCACTTCAGGAAAAAAAGAAATTACTTGCGGAAAATATTATCGATACGGATGCGGCTATCATGAAACATATAGACGTAGAAGAAATAATGGAATTATTGCAATAACTATGGCAAATAAAAGAGAACTCTTGCTTCAACTTAGAGAGGAAGCAAAACTAGGAGGCGGTTTAGATAGGATTGCCTCACAACATAAGAAGGGAAAGTTAACAGCGCGCGAGCGTGTTCATTTCTTTTTAGATGAAGGAAGTTTTGAAGAAATTGGTTCGATGGTCATGCATCGAAGTGCTGATTTTGGAATGGAAAAGCAGAAGGTGTTAGGAGATGGTGTTATAACGGGATATGGCACCGTTAATGGTCGCTTGGTTTATGTATTTTCACAAGATTTCACAGTATTTGGTGGCTCTTTATCTGAGACTCATGCTGAGAAAATTTGCAAGGTGATGGATTTGGCCATGAAAAATGGCGCG
Organism: Bacteroidota bacterium; assembly: GCA_027487835.1. GTDB lineage: Bacteria > Bacteroidota > Bacteroidia > UKL13-3 > UKL13-3 > B1. The sequence continues at coordinate 17,627 of JAIYCU010000045.1, forward strand.
CCCATGATTGGCTTAAATGATAGTGGGGGTGCAAGGATTCAAGAAGGCGTTGTTAGTTTAGGCGGTTATGCAGATATTTTTTACCGCAATACATTGGCTTCTGGCGTAATTCCACAAATTTCTGCCATTATGGGGCCCTGCGCCGGAGGCGCAGTATATAGCCCTGCCATTACAGATTATATAATGATGGTAGAAAATACCAGTTACATGTTTGTGACGGGACCCAATGTTGTAAAAACTGTAACACACGAAGAGGTGAGCAGCGAAGACCTTGGTGGTGCTTCTGTGCATTCTGCTAAAAGTGGGGTAGCCCATTTTACAGCTGCCAATGAAATTGAAGGCATCGCAAAGCTTAAAAAATTACTAAGTTATATCCCTCAAAACTGCGAAGAAAAGGCGCCAGATTTAGCCTATGAACCTACCGATGAAACTAGGATGGCGCTTGCAGATATTATTCCTGAAAACGCAAACCAACCATACGATATCAGAGACGTAATTGGTGAGGTAGCAGACGAAGCTAGTTTCTTTGAGGTTCATAAAGATTTTGCTGAAAATATAGTAGTTGGCTTTGCAAGGCTTGCGGGTAAAAGTATTGGTATCGTTGCCAATCAACCTGCATTTTTAGCGGGTGTATTAGATATTAAGTCGAGCCAAAAAGCAGCAAGGTTTGTGCGCTTCTGCGATTGTTTTAATATCCCTTTATTGGTATTTGAAGATGTGCCAGGCTTTTTGCCGGGTACCGATCAAGAGTGGAATGCAATTATAACCAATGGTGCCAAGTTATTGTATGCCTTTTGCGAGGCAACTGTGCCAAGAATTACTGTGATTACGCGTAAAGCATATGGCGGTGCCTACGACGTAATGAATAGCAAACACATTGGTGCAGATATGAACTTTGCATGGCCAAGCGCAGAAATTGCGGTAATGGGTGCTAAGGGTGCTGCTGAGATTATTTTCAAACGTCAAATTGATGCCTCAGAAGATAAAGCTGCAGCCTTGGCTGCCAAAGAAAAAGAATATGCAGATTTGTTTGCCAATCCTTATCGCGCAGCTGAAAGAGGTTTTGTAGATGAGGTAATTTTACCAGAAGAAACACGCACCAAATTGATAAAAGCCTTTAAAATGCTTGAAACAAAAGTGGTGAATTTGCCTCGCAAAAAGCATGGCAATATTCCTTTATAGATAATTTTATCCCAGTTTTTCGTTAGCGCCTTAAATGAAATTTATATGAAATATCGTTCAATAGTTTTTTTGGTTTTACTACTTTCTGGCGTAACAGTTTCTGCCCAACAACGCTTGAATTTGGATAGTAAAATAAAGCAGGTAAACGTGTTTTTTAGCCAAGCTTTGGTTGAAAGAACAGCCATGCTAAATTTAGCACCAGGCGCTTACCAGGTTGTGATTTCTAACTTATCTCCCTTGTTGATTGAAAACTCAGTTGAATTAAAAGTTCCTGCTGGCGTTGTTATCCAATCGGTTATGGCTAAGTCTAAAAGTACCTCTACAGATGAGGTTAAACCATTAGAAATACAATCGCTTGAAGATTCTATTGAACGCTTAAATAATGAATTGTTTTTGGTTCAGGCCGACTTAGAAAGTTTGCAATTACAGCGAGATTTATTGTTAACCAATAAACAGATAGGAGGCGTAAATGGCCTAAAAGCAGAGGAACTTGAAGATGTTTTAGATATTTATAGCACAAAATTAGCTGAGTTTAAAAACAGTAAATTGCGTTTGGTTCAAACCGAAAAAAGCTTACTTAAGCAATTAGATATTTTAGTGCAATTGTTAAATCAATATAGCCAAGGTAAGTTAAGTTTGAACCAAGAAGTGCTTGCTTCTATTTTGGTGGAAAGGCCTATCAATGCTGCCACCATTGAACTGAGGTATCGCGTGTCTGGCGTAAGTTGGGTGCCAATTTATGATGTGAGAGTAGATAAATTAGGTGGACCCATAACTTTTGTGTTAAAGGCAATTGTGAGTCAGGCCAGCGGAGAAGATTGGCAGGATGTGAAGTTAAAAGTATCGGATATCGACTTACAAACGCAAGCAGCAATGCCGACACTTGAGCCTTATTTTTTGCAATTTGAACAGCCTATTCTATATAAAGTATATGGTTCATATGATAAAAGAAATGGCATGCCTGAGACAATTCCAATGGAAGCAACTGATAGTATGACCAGTGCAATTGAGGCGACATTTTTTACACCACCTGAAATCTATAGAAGCCCAACTGGTGTAAGCTTTGAGACAACAGTTCCTTATAGCATTCCATCAGATGGTAGAAGTCATCAAGTTGAGCTTACGCGATTTGATTTGCCGGCAGTTTATAAGTTGATGAGCATTCCAAAGTTGGATGAAAGTGTGTATGTAAATGCGGCCGTTCAATGCAATGATTTGTTAAATCAAATTAGTGCCGAAGCCAATATTTATTTTGAAGGAACTTATACGGGTAATGGATTTATAAACCGACAAGAAAACGACACAATGTTGTTTACTTTGGGTCAAGAAAAACGAGTAGTAGTGCAGCGAAGCAAGATTTCTGACCAGTCTTCCAAATCTGTTTTTGGAGGTACAAAAAGGGAAAAATCTTTGTGGCAAATACAAGTTGTAAATAGTGGCAATGAAGCTGTTGAAATTGAGGTGGTGGATCAAGTTCCAGTTTCAACTGATAAAGAAATTGAGGTAAATATATTACAAACAGAAGGGGCAATTTATGAGGCTGAAACTGGCAAGTTAACTTGGAAGTTGAAGTTGTTGCCAAAGCAATCCCAAAAGCTTAGGTTTGAGTATGAAATTAGTTACCCTAAGGGAAAGCTTATTAATAATAGATAAAATTAAAAGAAAAGGCATGAAAAACATTTTAATACTTGTAGGCTTATTTTTTTTCGGTTTCGGTTTGAACCCATTGAACGCTCAAATCTCCTTAGATAAATTGAGCAAGAGCACAGGAAAGGTAGTGGTACCTAGCAGTAAAAGTTTGCAAGCAGCCGCCTTGGCAAGTTTGGATACCCAACTGAAAAAGAAATTTAATTTAGCTTTTATAAAATCTGAATTAATTGGAGATTCTCTTGCCATTAATATAGCAGATGCTAAATTAAATAGCCTAAACCAAACCGCATTAAACAAGCAAGCTGGAACAATATTAGAATCGGCAGTTGCTATTTTAAAAACAGGTAATTTAAAAACAGGCATACGTTCTGTGGCGGTGAATTTACTTAAAAACATAAAGTTAAAGGATGTTTTAACAAGAGTGAGTAAACGCTTGTAAACTAGCAAACATCAACTATGGGCATTAAATCTATTTTGGCTAAGCCACTTGCCGCTTATTTTAGGAATAAGATTTTAAAAGAGAGTGAACAAGCAATTGCATGGCAAACGTTTTGGTTCAACAAAATACTTAGTACAGCTGCTGCTACACAATTTGGCAAAGACCATCATTTTGCTGAGATAAAATCCCATGCAGATTTTGTGCAACGCATTGCCGTTAAAGATTATGAAGGATTAAGGGTTTATATTGATAAGGTTGTTGAAGGCGAGCCAGACATTCTTTGGCCTGGTAAGCCCTTTTATTTTGCCAAAACCTCTGGTACCACTAGTGGTGTTAAGTATATTCCTATCACAAAAGATTCCATTCCGTTTCACATTAACAGCGCTAGAAATGCCTTGTTTTGTTATATCGCAGAAACAGGTAAGGCTGAGTTTTTAGATGGGAAGCTTATCTTTTTATCTGGAAGTCCCGTGTTAAGTGAAAAATCTGGTGTAGCAACCGGCAGGTTAAGTGGCATTGTTAATCACCATGTGCCTGCTTATTTAAGGAAAAATCAAATGCCTACCTATGAAACCAATTGCATTGAAGATTGGGAGCAAAAAGTAATGGCCATAACCCAAGAAACCTTAAATGAGAACATGACCCTCATTAGTGGAATTCCACCTTGGGTACAAATGTATTTTGATAAAATTTATGAGCAAACGGGTAAAAAGGCAGGGGAGCAGTTTCCAAACTTTTCCTTGTTTGTTTATGGCGGTGTTAACTTTGAGCCTTACCGAGCCAAGCTAGAAGCAAGCATTGGCAGAAAGGTAGATACCTTAGAAACCTATCCAGCTTCTGAAGGCTTTTTTGCCTATCAGCATTCCCAAGATGCTGCGGGTTTATTATTATTGGTAAACAATGGAATTTTTTACGAGTTTATCAAAACGGATGAGTTCTATTCTGAAAACCCAAAGCGTTATACCTTAGCTGAGATTGAATTAAATGTAAACTATGCCCTTATCATTACTACCAATGCGGGCTTGTATGCTTACAATATTGGGGATACAGTGAAGTTTGTATCTAAAAAACCATTCATGATTAAGGTTACAGGTAGGATCAAACATTTTATATCTGCTTTTGGAGAACACGTTATTGGGGAAGAAGTTGAATATGCCTTGTTAACAGCTGCCAATGAATTAGGTATTTCTATTATTGAGTTTACGGTTGCCCCACAAGTAAACCCGCCTGAAGGCGGATTGCCTTACCATGAATGGTTTGTGGCTTTTGAAGAAGCACCAACAGATTTGCTAGCTTTAGCGCAGAGAACTGACATGTTGTTGCAAGAAAAGAACATTTATTATAAAGACTTAATTACTGGAGGTATTTTGCAAGCGTTGAAAATAAGGCCTTTGCAAAAGGATGCCTTTATTCAATATATGAAAGCGGAAGGGAAATTAGGCGGGCAAAATAAGGTGCCAAGGCTTTCAAATGAACGTAATATCGCAGCAGCGCTGCAATCATTTTTGCATGGATAAGATAAAAAAGAAAATAGCCATTTTAGGCAGTACTGGTAGCATTGGTACGCAATCCTTAGACGTAATAAAAGAGCAATCTGATAAACTAGAAGTGGAGGTATTAACCGCTAATAGCAACAGCGATTTATTGATAAAACAAGCCTTGGAGTTTAAGCCAAACCATGTGGTAATTGCAGATGAGTCTAAGTATTTGGAAGTAAAAGAGGCTTTGCAACCCCATGATATTAAAGTGTATGCGGGTAATAAATCCATTGAAGAGCTAATGGGCGTTACCTCTGCAGATATTGTGTTAACAGCCATGGTGGGATATAGTGGATTGAAGCCAACTGTTGCCGCAATCCAAAACAAAAAAAGAATTGCCTTGGCCAATAAAGAAACTTTGGTGGTAGCTGGTGAATTAATCACCCAATTGTGCGCAGAACATAGAACGGATTTAATTCCAGTAGATTCTGAACATTCGGCCATCTTTCAATGTTTGGTGGGTGAGAACCCAGATAGCATAGAAAAAATTATATTAACCGCATCGGGTGGTCCTTTCAGGGGTAAGAAACGAGAGGAGCTTTTGGAGATAACCAAATTGCAAGCCTTAAAACATCCTAATTGGACCATGGGGGCAAAAATTACCATCGACTCTGCCACCTTAATGAATAAGGGCTTGGAGGTTATCGAAGCCAAATGGTTATTTGGGGTAAAAGGCGAGGATATTGAAGTGGTGGTGCATCCGCAGTCTATTATCCATAGCATGGTTTCTTTTAAAGATAGCAGCATTAAAGCGCAAATGGGGCTGCCAGACATGAAGTTACCCATTCATTATGCTTTCTTTTATCCCGACCGTGTTTCAAGTTCTTTTGAGCGCCTATCTTTTGCTAAGTATGGTAGTTTAACTTTTGAACAACCCGACACGGATACCTTTAGAAATTTAGCCTTGGCATACGAAGCCATGGCCCAAGGCGGTAACATGGCTTGTATTTTAAATGCAGCCAATGAAATAGCGGTAGAAGCTTTTTTGCACGACAAAATTAAGTTTTTGGACATAGCGGCTATTAATGAAAAATGCATGCAATCTGTGGGCTTTGTTAAACAGCCAAGCCTAAATGATTATGTGTTAACAGATACTGAGACCCGAAACTTTGCAAAAAGTTTATTGCCTTAAATCGCTATTATTGCGGTAATATTTATAAAAATTTTTGAATGG
>JAIYCU010000008.1 GCA_027487835.1 Bacteroidota bacterium
GTTTACCTTGGTTTCGGTTGGGATAAATTGGTGTATGCCTTGCATAGCATCCCTCGGACATTCAATTAGTTCTAGTGCCATTAAAAGATAATTTTCAAAAAATACAAGCACAAAATTATAGCTTTAATCCCTATTTTTGACGTCCTATTAATTGAAAGCGTAAGCATAACGACACATGAACCAAGAGTTGGAAAATGTAACCAATGAGCCAATGGAAGAGCAAACTCCTATGGTGAATGAGCCGCAAGCGGAAGTAACTGAGACATTCCATGCAGCAGAATTGAGTGACGAAGAGCACGAGTTAGACGTAGTTGAAGAACTGCCAGATTACAGTAATTTTAGCAAAGAAGATTTGTTAAAATCAGCCTTGGAGGCAGCTGCTAATAAGCAAATCGACGAAGCACTCCTGGTCTTCAAAACCATTAAACCTTTATTAGAACAGCAGATTTCTGAAGAAAAAGCACAAGCCTTGGAGAAATTCTTGGAAGAAGGCGGCGAAAAGGACAATTTTGAGTTCAAAGCAGACCAAAACAAAGATGCCTTTTTGAAGGCATTTCAAGAGTTAAAGCTCAAAAAGGAAGATGCAAAACGGAGGCAAGAAGAAGAAAAAAAGGAAAACCTCAGAAAAAAAGAAGCCATTCTAGAGGAAATCAAAAAGTTAAATGATTCCGAAGAAACAGCTAATAGCATCAAAAGGCTTAAAGAATTACAGGCAGAGTGGAAACTAATCAAAAATGTTCCAAAAGAAAATGTAGAAACCCTTTGGGAAAGCTACCGTGTTTTAATTGAAATATTTTATGATAAATTGTCTATTAATAATGAGCTGAAGGAACTTGACCGTAATAAGAACCTCGGACTCAAAATAGAGTTGATTTCAAAAGTAAATGAGTTATCGGTAGAACCAAACATCAAAAAAGCATTAATTGGTGTTAAAAAACTCCAAGAAGAATGGAGGTATATTGGTCCGGTTGACCGCGAAGCTTCTGAGGATATCTGGAATCGTTTTAAAACAGAAGTAGATAAGGTATATTCTCAAATCAAAGAGAAAACTGAGGCTATGGAATCTGTAAGACAAGAGAATCTTGCTAACAAACAAGCCTTATTGGAAAAAGCCAAAGAAATGGCTAATTTCAAAACAACCCGTATTAAAGATTGGATGGAGCAAAGTTTGGCCGCCAATGAATTAATGGAAGCATGGAAAAAAATTGGTCATGTGCCAATGTCTGTGCGCGACCAAGTTTGGAATGATTTCAGAGAAGCACGTAATAGTTTCTTTAACAATAAAAATACCTTCTTTAAAAGTATGCATGCCGAACGTAATGCAAACCTAAAAGCCAAAGAAGAACTCTGTGTGAAGGCAGAAACCATTGCGGCCAATCCAATTGATTGGGCCAAACAAACTGAAGAGATTAAGAAATTTCAAGAAGATTGGAAGAAAATTGGCATGGCACCTGAAAAGGTAAATGATGCCGTTTGGAAACGATTTAGATCTGCATGCGATAGTTTCTTTGAAAAGAAATCTGAACGTTATGCCTCTCAACAACAAGAACAATTAGTAAATCTTGAAGCGAAAAATGCCATCATTGCAAAACTTGAAGTTTTGAGTAGCAATGAACAAGAAACAAATATTTTTAATGAGTTAAGGCAAATTCAAAGCGAATGGAATTCTATTGGTTTTGTACCTGCAAAAAACAAGGATGCTATTACTAAAAAATACAATGAATTATTAGATAAATTGTATGGAAAGAACAAGCAGCTAAATAGAGATATAAGAGAAGATAGAGACAAACAAAATTTTGAATTCTTGGCCAACTCACCCAATGGTTCACAAAAATTACAACGCGAAGAAAAGGTTTTAATGGAAAGAATTCGTGGACTTAAAAAGGACATTGAGACATGGGATAACAACCTTGGATTCTTTAAAGGTGGAAATCAAAAAAATCCATTGGCGGAGCAAATTCAATCAAAAATTGAAATTGCCCACAAGCACGTTGCAGGTTTAGAAGAAAAAGTAAAAATGTTAAGAAACATTAAAAATAAACCTGCAGACTCAGTTGAAGAATAAGTTTTGAGCGGGTTGAACCTACATTACCTCAAACATTTAATGCAGCACTATCTTACGGCAACCCGTATAGATGTGCTGCATTCTCCTTTTGTATTTGAGCTATTCCAACAATGCATTGCCAAAGAAGTAAACCTATTACCTTATCAAAACATCGAAAATATTAGGGAACAGCTGCGCTCGGTTCAAACAGAAATAACTTTTGAAGACTTTGGCGCCTCCCAAAATAGTAGAAAGGTAAAGGTGAAAGACCTTGCCAATCAACACCTAAAACCACCCCGCATTGCCCAGATTCTGAATAGAATTATTTTGTATAAAAACTATTCAAATGTGTTAGAATTAGGAACGTCTCTTGGCATTAGTGCTTGCTACTTGGCCAATGCGCCCCAAGCTTTTTTAACAACAATTGAGGGCAGCAAAGCCGTTTGGCAACAGGCGCAACAGACTTTTGAACAAGCTAAGTTAACTCATAAAGTAATTAGCCTTCAAGGAACCTTCGACCAATTGTTGCCAGAAGTTTTAGCAAAGAAACCTATGTTCGACTTCATCTTTATTGATGGAAATCATAGTTATGAAGCAACTATGAGGTATGTAGAAATACTAAACCCTTTTCTATCTGAAAATGGCCTTCTGATTTTAGACGACATTTACTGGAGCCCCGGCATGACAAAGGCTTGGAAAGAAACAAGTGAGAAATTCACAGTGAGCATCGACCTTTTTTTTATTGGTATCTTAAGCAAACGCCAAGGTCAAGTAAAAGAAGATTTTAAACTGAGAGTTTGGTAAAATTACGCCTTGCTTTTAGTGGTAATACTCCATAAATGTGCATTTGAAACTTCAGTAGAAATCCTTAAGTTCGAGGCATGACAAATCGCATTAGAATTGGTATATTTTTCGGAGGAAACAGCCGCGAAAGAGAGGTTTCATTTGCCGGTGGTAGAACCGTTTATGATAACTTAGACAAAGCACTCTTTGAAGCTGTTCCTATTTTTGTCGATTCTTTTAACAACTTTATTCTGCTCGATTGGCACTTCATTTATAAAGGCTCTATTAGGGATTTTTATCCGCCTGTTCAATTCCTACAAGATTCTAAATTAGATGTTCAAGTTTATGCCGAAAACCTATCTGCTGCCTATGCAGACAATGGCAAAGCAATGGCTTCTAAAATTGGCAAAATAATTCAAGCCGAGAAACTTAACCAATTAATCGACTTTGCTTTTCTAGCCCTACACGGCAATTTTGGCGAAGATGGAACCTTGCAAGGTTTACTAGAGTGGTATGGCATTCCTTATAGTGGTTCTGGCATTTTGCCTTCTGCTTTAGGCATGAACAAACGCTTGCAAAAAGAATGGATGCAAGCGGCTGGATTAAACATTCCCAAATACATTGGATTAAATAGAAATGCCCTTAGCGAGGTTAGAAAATCATTTACCCAAGCCAAAAAAACAGTTGGCTTACCCTTTGTGGTTAAACCGGCAAACCAAGGCAGTTCTGTTGGTGTTAGCGTAATTCAAGAAGATAATTTAGAAGCATTTGAGCTAGCCCTTCAAAAAGCATTTTTTGTGCAAACCATTAAAGCCAAAGAATGGAGTTCCAAATCAAAGGCTGAAAAAATACAATGGCTTCAAAAAATTACAGATGTAAAAGAAGGTGTTGGCTTGCCTGCATTTGTAAATCAAAAACTCATTCACCATCCTGATGAGCTTTTCAAAATTCTCGAAACCCAATCCAAAAAAGGAAATATAGTAAGCATTGAAAGCATTTATAGCGAAACCGAATGTTTAATTGAATCCTTTATTGAAGGCAGAGAATTCTCTTGTATCGTACTTAGAAATGAAGATGGTTCTGCTGTGGCTTTGCCCCCTACCGAAATTGTGAAAGGCAGCGAAGTTTATGATTATAAAAGTAAATACCTACCAGGGCGCAGTAGAAAGGTTACGCCTATCGACCTAGACGATAAAGGCATACAGAACATTAGAAAAGCTTGCGAAAACCTCTTCAACTTCTTCAACTTCCATGTATATGCGCGCATTGATGGTTTCTTAAGCAAAGAAGGGCAATTGTTTTTAAACGACCCAAATACCACCTCGGGCATGATGCCATCCTCTTTTTTCTTTCATCAAGCAGCAGAGGTTGGTTTGAACCCAAGCCAATTTTTAACCTACATCATTAGAACCTCGCTCAAAGAAAGAGCAAATAGCCATTCAATCCATTACAAGCATACCCAATTGCTTGCTGCCTTAAATAAATCATTAAGCTTAAACAAAAGTAAAAAAGGCAATAAAAAACGTGTAGCTGTGCTAATGGGCGGTTATAGCACAGAAAGACATATCTCTGTAGAAAGTGGAAGAAATATTTACGAAAAGCTTGCCTCTTCGGATGCTTATTCCCCATTTCCTGTATTTGTAACAGGCAATGATGAGGCACATGAATTATATCTTTTGCCTATAAATATCATGCTCAAAGACAATGCAGATGATATCAAAGAAAAGGTAATGAATTATCATCGACCAGCCATTATGCAAAAAATTGTGGCTGAATGTCAAGAACTCCTTAATGTTTATAGTCAGGTTGCCTTGTTTGAACCAAAGAAAATAAGCTATGTCGAACTTAAGAAAATGACAGATGCAGTGTTTATTGCCTTGCATGGCAGACCGGGAGAAGACGGTACGGTTCAAAAAGAATTAAATAAATTAAAGATTCCATTTAATGGATCGGATGTGGCCAGTTCGCAAATTACAATCAATAAATATGACACCAATGCCTTGCTAAAAAAGAAAGGATTTTTGGTTGCAGAACATTTATTGGTGCATGAAAATGAGTGGAAAGAGCAATCCGAAAAAATCATTTCAAAGATAGAGAAAATAGGCTATCCACTTATTGCCAAGCCAGCAGATGATGGATGCAGTTCTGCCGTTAAAAAGATAAAAGATAGGGCCAGTTTAGAGGCATATGCTGCTGGGGTATTTCGTCCAGAAATAGCTATGAGCGAAGCACTACGAGGCCTATTACAATTATCAGAGAAAGAAGAATTCCCTAAGAAGAAATTTTTCTTAGTAGAGAAATTTGTAGAAAAGGGCAAAGCCCAACATTTCTTAGAAGTAACAGGTGGTATGCTTACGCATTATAAAGGAAGTAAATTGGTTTATGAAACGTTTGAACCAAGCGAAACACTAGCAGAAAGCGAAATACTAAGCTTGGAAGAAAAGTTTTTGGCAGGGCAGGGTCAGAATATTACGCCCGCGAGATATGCCAAAACACCTCGCTTAAACAGCAGTATTAGTAAGAAAGTACAAGAAGTTTTAAAGGCTGGAGCCAAAGCCTTAGGTGTAGAGGGATATTGCAGAATAGATGCCTTTGTAAGAATTTATGCAGGCAATAAAATAGAAGTGATTTTTATTGAAATTAATTCTTTACCTGGCATGACCCCCGCCACAGCCATTTTTCATCAATGTGCCTTAAATGGCTATAAACCCTATGAGTTTATTGATAAGATATTGCAGTTTGGTGAGGAGCGTTTAAAGATGAAATAAGGATATTTATTAATCCAAGTATAATGCTCTTCAACACCCTAGAATATCTACTTTTTCTTCCAATTGTATTTATATTATACTGGGGATTGGGAAGAAAAGATTTAAGGCACCAAAATCTAATTTTAATTGCCTCAAGTTACTTCTTTTATGCATGTTGGGATTGGCGCTTTATGTTCCTATTAATCTTCTCAACACTACTAGACTTTTTTAGTGGTATAAAGATTTACGAAGCAGAAAATAAAAGAGAAAAAAAAATGTGGCTTTGGCTAAGTATAATAATTAACTTAGGTTTCTTAGGCGTTTTTAAATATTATAATTTTTTTATAACATCATTAACAGATGGTTTGAGCCTAATTGGCATTGAAGAAAACTTCGTTTTACTTAATATAATACTGCCAGTTGGCATATCCTTTTATACATTCCATGGCTTATCTTATATTATTGATATATATTATGATAGAATTAAGCCTGAAAGGAACTTCGTAAATTACTCAGTATTTGTGAGCTTCTTCCCATTGTTAGTTGCAGGTCCAATTGAAAGAGCGACTCATTTACTACCTCAAATTCTAAAAAAAAGAGCCTTCAATTATTCAATGGCAAGTGATGGATTGAAGCAAATTCTATGGGGTTTGTTTAAGAAAATTGTTATAGCCGACAACTGTGCAGAATTTGCAAATACTATTTTTAATAATCATGCAAACTATTCAGGAAGTGTGTTGGCTCTTGGGGCAATTTTTTTTACATTCCAAATATATTGTGATTTTTCAGGCTACTCAGATATCGCAATCGGTTCTGCAAAATTATTAGGAATAAATCTAATTAGAAATTTTGCATATCCTTACTTTTCAAGAGATATAGCAGAATTCTGGAGGAGATGGCACATTTCACTTTCCTCTTGGTTCAAGGATTATGTATACATACCTTTAGGGGGTAATAAAGGTGGTATTTGGAAAAATATAAGAAACATACTTATTATTTTTTTAATAAGTGGTTTTTGGCATGGCTCAAATTGGACATTTATTTGTTGGGGTCTATTAAATGCTATTTATATTTTACCGTCAGTAATTTTTAAAACAAATAGGGTCAATTTAGAAATTGTTGCAGCAGGCAGAAAAATTCCTACTTTCAGAGAGTTGATGAGTATCCTTCAAACTTTCAGCCTAACTGCCTTTGCTTGGATTTTCTTTCGAGCAGAAAACTTAAAACATGCTTTTGATTATATTTCTGGTTTGTTTTCTATTTCACTTTTTTCCATACCGTATTATTCTGGAATTGATAAAACACATTCAACATTAATTATGATAATATTTCTAATAATTATTGAATGGATTGGAAGGGAACAACAATTCGCGATAGAAGATTTAGGTAAGACATGGAAACGAATTTATCGTTATGTCTTTTATTATATTTTAATCTTATTTATACTATATTTTGGAGGAAAGGAACAAGAATTTATTTACTTCCAATTTTAATCTATGAGAAAATTTTTATTGCATTTTTTTGCTTTTATTAGCCTGCCTAGCATAATAATTACAATGCTAATAGTACTGTATATATTAGCAGACCCTTATATGGATTTCAATAACAAAACAAATTTTTCATGGAAGTATAGTTTCCAAGAATTAGGTGATATAGCAACTAAAAAACTAATTAATTCAGAAGGAAATTACAATTCATTTATTTTAGGAAGCAGCAGAACCGTTGGGTTATATGCATGTTATTTAAACAAAACCATAAAAGACGCAAGATTCTTTCATTACGGTAATTGTGGCGAAACAATTGGAGGGATTAAAGAAAAACTTGAATTAGTTGATTCTTTAGGTTTAAAAATTGAGAATGTATTTATTTATTTAGACACGGATAACACCTTCCTAGAAGACGGAAACTGCCGTAAATCCGATCATTATTTATTTACTAATAAAACTAAATTTGATTATGTAAAATCACATTTTCTAATGTTTTATAACAACTTAACAAAGGATAAAATTAAAATCCTATTGCATAAGGAAATTAGTGGTGAAATTTTTCCTAATTGGACCTCTGACTCTGTAACTAATGATTCATACCACAATTGTCAAGATCCAAAAATTTTATCTGAGTATTCAAAAATTAGAAATGATGCTGAATTTATAAATTATATTGATTCATTGAAATCTATTGGATTCTATTCTAAAAGGCCAACAGAACAGCAATATAAAAACCCTCAAATTTCCAAGGAGGAGGAAATGATGTTAAAGACTATTAAAAGCTTATTTAACAAGCACCAAACCAATTACTTTATTGTAATTACACCTGTGTTTGATCAGCTTAAGTTTAATAAAATAGATCACGATTTACTCTTAGAAATTTTTGGTTCCAGACTATTTGATTTTTCTGGTAAAAACTATTTCACAAATTATGAATATAATTACCCTGATGAAAGACATTTCCAACCTTATATTTCTAAGTGTATTGCTGATTCAGTCTTAACTAAATAATTTTTTTTGAACAAATATTGAAAAAGGTATAGAGGCAACCTTAGTTAGGTATATCTTAAACAGAAGCAGTTGTGATAGCAAGCTAACCAGGTTTGCTTCCAAACAATACCAGTTGTATAGGCTTCCTAAAATAGGTTTAGCTAAAGCATAAGCAATTGTAATAACATCCAACTAGGCTCACTTGAAGATAAAAGCAATTGTGTTAGCAACCTAAACTAGTTTAGTTCAAAACAGAATCAATTGTGATAGAAACCAACCTGGTTTACTTCCAAACATAACCAGCTGTGTAGGCTACCTAAACTTGGTTTAGCTAAAACAGAAGCAGTTGTGGTAGAAACCTAATAAGGTTTACAACAAAACCGAAGCAGTTGTGTTGGCTGCCTAAATAATAAACTTTCCTCGCCTATTCGATGGGAAAATTAACCTAATTTTACTATAATCCATAGTATTTCTGGCTGCATATTGGTATTATTGTTTATATTAATAAGCTATGAAATCAATAAAAAGGGCATTATTATTATGCTCACTTATTTTGATTGGTTCAACCCTAAACGCGCAACCATTTAACCCTCAACTCTTGTATCCAAAAGAAGGGAAACGTATAGAAAGTATCACCAACTATCAATATTTGGCTCAAACCTACGACAACCTTGGAAACTATTATGTATGCTATTCATTTAAAGGCACTTTTATTTTAAAAGGGCAAAGCTTTGAAGGCATTCCCAATAAAAATACGACTAACTACCTATTGATTAAGTTTAATATAAATGGAGACATAGTATGGACCAAGCAATTTCTCACACAAATTTATAGCCTGACAGCGAATAATGGAGAGCTCTATCTTGCTGGCTTTCCCGACACAAACTTTACCATTGCCCCCTCTTTTAAAGACAGCATTACTTTTGCAAAAGTAAATTCATTTGTAGCCCAATTGGATAGCCTTGGAAATATGAAATGGCTAGTAAACGGGGGTGGAAGTAATAACTCTTATTTTAATCAACTTACCTGCAATGGTCAAAATGTATTTATAAGTTTCGATTTGAATGATTCATTGTTAATTGAGACACCCTTTCAAAATCAACTATTGGTTACACAAAACCAAAGAAAGACAGGCATTATAAAGTTAGATAAACTGGGCAATTTTGTTTGGAGTAGAATCAATCAAACTGGCACAAATCCTATAATCACAGAGATGATTGCCACTTCTAACAATGTGTTTTTTGCAGGTTATTATACTGGAACATTTTCAATGCAAACCACCAATGGCCCCACCCCAAACGTTCAAGAGTATCCAAATTCATTTTCCTTATTTATAGGCTGTTATGATATGAATGGAATGGTTATTTGGTTAAATAGACTTAGGCCAAGTAGTAGCAACTTACCTAAACTTGCAGCAGATATTTTCACCAATGAACTTTATGTCTCAGGTAATATGGGAAATCAGCTTTCTGTAAATAATACGATTATCTTTCCATCTGCTTGGTCAAACGACATTTATCTGCTTAAGTTCTCGTCTTTAGGAAATCTATCTTGGGGAAAGAACATAACGAGTAGCAATAGTAAAACAATAAACCATATTTCTGTTGGGGCCTCGGGTATATACCTTGCAGGTAGTTTTATCTTTCCAAATACCAATTCTCCCATCAATTTTGGAGACCCAAGCCATCCAGAGAATTATATTTCAAGAGTAAACCCAAGCAGCACCTCTGATGGTTTTATAGCAAGTTATAAACCAAATGGGAATTTAAATTATACACGACAGGTGATTGGCGTTGGAAATGAACAATGCAACCTTATCAATGAAAAAGATTCACAAAACATCAATTGTTTAACACAATGTCAAAGCAGGGTAAACACATTTTTTAACCATCCATTTTATCCCAATTTTACTGGCAGAGGAGCTGATAATGATCTATATCTTTGGAAATTAAACAAAGATGGAATCATTCAAAAAGTAGAGAGTTGTCAAACCTTAAAAGATGGTGCTAGTGAGGTTTTATGCAGTAAAACAGATAGTATAGGAAACCTATATGTAGCTGGATATTTTAATGCAAACATATTGATTGGTGATAACCGGATAGTTGGAGATTTAGGTGAAGATGGATTTATTATGAAATATAATAAACAAGGTAAACTGGTCTGGTACAAAGTTATTGGAGGCAATGGTAACGATAGAATCAACGATATTGCCATACAAGGCAATAAGATATACCTCATTGGCAATTTTTCGCAAACCATTGTCATACCTAGTGAACCTGGCCAAGGGCAAAATCTTACCTTAAGCGCTACAGGGAATTTGGATGTTTTTTGTACCAGTTTAGATACTTCTGGACGACCGCTTTGGGCAATAAAATTATCGGGAAGCGGAAATGACAAAGGCATCAGCATTAGCCACCACCAAGACAAGCTATATCTTGGCGGTTCATTTGAAAACACTCTATTTTTAGGAACAACTAATTTAAGTTTAGTTTCTGCAGGCGGGATTGATGGATTTATTGCTTGCCTCCAATTAACTGGTGAAATCGTTTGGGGAAGGCGAATGGGCGGAAGTAATGATGATGAGGTGTTATCTATCCATGCAAACCATCAAGGTATTTACAGCACTGGATATTTTTCGGGCCTAGCAAATTTTTCAACCCCAAGCACACCTTTTCAAAACATAATAGTATCTGAAGGTAGTACCGATGGATTTGTTTCTGCTTTTTCTTTGGCAGGTAACTTACAATGGCAAAAAAGGTTTGGAGGCAATTTACAAGACGTAGGCAATAGCATAACAGCATCTGGGCAGCGATTATATATTTCTGGATACTTTACAAACTACGCAGGATTTAATGCGGTGGGTGATACCACATCTCATTATATTACAGCGGCCTATGCCTCACAAGATGGATTGGTAGCAGCCTATACATTAGGAGGTGAAAACCTATGGCAACGTAGAATGGGTGGGCGTTTGCCAGATATGACTAAGGAAATTACTTACCACCAGCATCGACTTTACATGTGTGGTTACTACTATAACAACTTCTCTTACGGCCGCTTCGCGGCCGACACCACCCCTATTTTTACTGCCGAAAAACACCCTCATCCTTTTACAAATCATGAGGATGCATTTGTAAGCATCTTAGACACCCTAGGAAATATTGTTTGGTCAACCCGAGCAGGCGGCTATTTTAAAGACAGGGCCAATACCCTCACTTGCTTTAAGAATCAAGTAAGTATTGGTGGTTATTATAGTGACTCTGCCAATTTTAATCAGCCCAGCAACTATGCCACAAACAAAGTTTTAGGAGGCTTAAGCACTACAACAAAGGCATTCATAACAAACTACCTTCCTTTGATAGAAAGTAGTGCAACCGACTCCGTATATTGTTCAGAAAGCTTGGTAAAATACGAGGTGCAACAACAAGTGCAAATTTCAGATTCAACCTTCTACACCATTGAATTAGGAAATGACAGTAGCTATTTTAATACGCCTATCCAACTCTCTTCTTGGTATGCCATGGTCCCAGAAACCATACAATTCTACCTTCCAGCTTCCCTATCTGAAAATCTACGGTATAAAATTAGAGCAGTATGCCATACAACCATACCAGGTATATCCGAGTCGCCCAATTGGTTTAGCATCATCCGCGCTAAATCGCCCATAACAGCAGATACACAAAGCTTTTGTTATATAGGTAAAGTATTAAATCTTAAAGCAACTGGCAACCAATTAAAATGGCATGATTCGGACAGCAGCAATCAAGTGCTAACTGCAGAACAAGCACTCGAAAATCATAAATACTATTACGTTTCGCAAGTAGATAGAACCTGCACTTCACTTATTCGAAGCAAAGTTTTGGTTCAATTAAAAACCGCAGAAAAACCAAGTGGAGACAGTTTGCAATACTTCTGTTACCTAGCAAAAATTAAGGATTTAGCGGTGTTTGGTTCAAACCTAAACTGGTACCAAGAAAGCACAAATGGAAGCCTACTAAATACCAACCAAGACATGGTTCACTTAAAACCTTATTATATTTCTCAAACCATAGAAGATTGCGAAAGCAAGGAAAGGTTGAAGGTACAAGGCAGCATCACCCAAATAGATACACGCATTACCAAAACTGATTCAAGTTTGTTGGCCCTAAACAATTACACTGCTTACCAATGGCTAAATTGCGATAGCTCCTTTGCTCCTATTTCACAAGCAACAAATTCACTTTTTACACCTCGCATTTCTGGTAATTATGCAGTAAAAATTATTCAAAACCAATGCATAGATACCTCAGGATGCTTCAAAATAACATTGCCTTCGGTTGGTTCAAAAGAAATACATAATTCTTATTTTCGGTTTGAACCAAACCCAGTCTCAAATCAATTAACCATTCATTTATCAGAGCGCTTGTTGCAACAACAAGTTATCCTTTATAATTCAATAAGTAAAGTTAGAAAAATGCTGACGCTAGAAACAAATCCAATGCAGGTAGATGTATCCGAACTAGCACCCGGACTTTACTTTATTGCCATCCCAAACACAGGCCTAGCACCTATGAAGTTTATTAAAGAATAGAGCTATTGAATTCTCTCCTATTGAAACTCCTTTATCCTGCTTTGATTTATACTAGTGAGCGTCTCTAAAACTTAATTTTCCCATGGCATTTCCTTTTATCAACTATTTTTTAAATGTTTGCGACTCACCTATATTGCTTATTAATAATCGAGTTTGATATACCTACCATAGAAATCAATTAATGCATGAAAAAAATATTACTTCTTATGGCTTTAGTGCCTCATTTACTTATGGCGCAACAAAACCTTAGCATAGAAACCCTTTGGAAATTTGGTCGCGTGAGCGAGCCTTGTGTTTCTCCCGATGGTAAACTTGCCATTTTTGGAATTCGCACCTATGATGTGAAAGCCAACAAAGGCACTAATATTATTTATAGTAAACCTATTAATGGTGGAGAGGCTAAAGCACTCACAGAGCCGACCCAAAATGCCTTCTCTGCGCGTTTTACGCCGGATGGTAAAAAGATTAGTTACCTCAGTGTGGTAGAGGGCGAAGTACAGCTATTTGAAATGAACCTTGATGGCCAAGGCAAAACTCAAGTGAGCAAAATAAAAGGTGGCATCAATGGTTACAAATATTCACCTAGCATGAATCATATTGCGTATGTGGCAGATGTTAAACTCGACTTTAACGTAAAAGAAATTTACCCCGACCTAGACAAATGCAATGGAAGAATCATTGATGATCTTTATTACCGCCATTGGGATGCTTGGCACGATTATGCATATTCTCACTTGTTTATTATTACATATAAAAATAGTGAATTAATAGGCGATAGAAAAGACATCATGCAAGGTGAAAGATTTGATTGCCCAGTACCACCACATGGCGATGATGATGCCTATAATTGGAGTCCAGATGGGAATTTATTAGCCTACGACTGCAAAAAACTTCATGGCACGGCCGATGCCCTTTCTACTAATTCAGATATATATGTTTATAACTTAAATCTTGGTTCAACCCAAAACATTTCTGAAGCAAATAAAGGATATGACAAGAGTCCACAGTTCTCGCCTGATGGAAGTAAAATTGCTTGGCTAAGCATGCCTACACCAGGGTATGAAAGTGATAGAAACACCTTGGTAATGGTAGATTTAAAAGCCAATGCCGGCATTCAAAAATTGAGTGGCAAATTTGATTTTAGTTTGGAGCATTTTGCTTGGGCCGATAATCAAAAGCTAGTGTTTACCGCAATTATTGCTGGAACTAAACAAATATGCATGTTCAACCCATTACTTAAAAGTATGAGTCGTGTACAAATACTAAGCAGTGGCAATGTAGATTATGGCAGTTTTTGCTATTTTAATCAAGGTAAAAAGTCAATGGTTTTAGCTGCAAAAATGAGTATTAGCATGCCAAGTGAATTGTTTCTGTTTGAACCAAGCGCCCATGCTGCCGAAATTCAATTTAGCTTTGCCAACAAAGACCTGCTAGCCCAAACCCAAATGGGTAAGGTTGAAAAGCGTATGGTTAAAACTACCGATAACAAAGACATGTTGGTATGGGTAATTTATCCGCCAAACTTTGATGCAACAAAAAAGTATCCTACCCTATTATATTGTCAAGGTGGACCACAAAGCGCAGTGAGTCAGTTTTTTTCTTACAGGTGGAATTTCCAATTAATGGCAGCTCAAGGTTATATAGTAGTTGCACCTAATAGAAGAGGATTGCCGGGCTTTGGATCTGAGTGGAACGATGCCATTCAAGGCGATTATGGTGGTCAATGCATGCAAGATTATTTAAGTGCAATAGATGATGTTTCCAAAGAAAGCTATGTAGATAAAAGTAAACTGGCAGCCGTTGGGGCAAGCTTTGGCGGGTATAGTGTGTATTGGCTAGCAGGCAACCACAACAAGCGTTTTAAATCATTTATTGCCCATTGCGGTATGTTTAATATGGAAAGTTGGTATGGCAGCACAGAAGAAATGTTTTTTGCCAATAGTGATAATAAAGGTCCGTATTGGGACCAGAAAAGCAGTCCGAATAACTTTGATGCCTCACCCCATAAATTTGTTAAAAATTGGGACACTCCTATTTTGGTTATCCATAACGAGAAAGACTATAGAGTGCCAATCACACAAGGAATGGAGGCCTTTACGGCAGCCCAAGTAAAAGGTGTAAAAAGCAGGTTTTTATATTTCCCTGATGAAAACCATTGGGTGGTTAAACCACAAAATAGTGTTTTATGGCAGCGGGTATTCTTCGACTGGTTGGATCAAACCTTAAAGTAAAGGCATTGCTGTAAATTAATTTGCGCAACCAAACAATTGCACATATATTTGCAATCATTTAATTGCAAATTAACATAATGGAAAGTCGAAGAGATATTTTTCAAGCATTGGCCGATCCTACCAGGCGTGCTATAATATTGCTATTGGCTGCAAGCACCCTAACGCCAAACGCCATTGCTGCAAACTTTGATTGCAGCAGGCAGGCTATATCTAAACACCTTCAAATCTTACAAGCGTGTGAGTTGGTTCAACCCGAAACCAAAGGAAGAGAAATTAGCTATCAATTAAATGTAGACAAAATGAAAGAACTAGAAGCCTGGTTATTGCAATTTAAGGCCATTTTTCAAAAGAGGTTTTCACAACTCGACACGTTATTAACTACCTTAAAAAAATAACCTATGAAACACGCACTCCTATTTAACTTTGAGCTTGACAAGCAAAACAATCAAATTAAAATACAAAGAAGTTTTGAGGCACCCAAAGACTTAGTTTGGGCAGCATGGACCGAAGCAGACTTGCTAAACCAATGGTGGGCACCAAAACCTTATATAGCCAAAACAATATCTTTAAACTTTAGCGAGGGCGGTAGATGGTTATATTATATGAAAGGCCCAAAAGGTGATACTCACTATTGTTTATTTGATTATGAGAAAATAAGTCACGAAAACTACTTTACAGGATTAGACTCTTTTTGTAATGAACGAGGGGAACTTAACGAAACAAAGCCAAGGGTTCATTGGCAAAACACCTTTAGCAAAAAGGGAGAAGAGACGCTTGTAGAAATAGTGTTAAGTTTTAAAAAGTTAGCCGACCTAGAAGCCATTATAGAAATGGGCTTTAAAGAAGGTTTTACGGCAGGTTTAGAAAACTTAGATGCATACATCTCTATGCAATTTTACTTAAGGAAACAAAAGAAGCCTAACAATCAAGCAAGGGTTTCTACCTATGTTAACTTTGATGGAAAAACGGAAGAAGCCTTTTTGTTTTACAGGTCAATTTTTAACAATGAGTTTATCAATGGCATTCAAAAATTTGAGGATTTACCTGCAGGTATGCAGGAGACTCCATTACCAGAAAATCTTCAAAAAATGGTACTGCATGTAGAACTTCCATTGTTGGGTGGGCATATATTAATGGGCACAGATGCGCCCAAAGAAATGGGATTTAACTTAAGTTCTGGCAACAATATGCACATCAATCTTGAACCTGATTCGAGAGACGAAGCTGATAGGCTTTTTAATGCCTTAGCAGCAGATGGTATCATTGATATGCCTATGCAAGACATGTTTTTTGGAGCCTATTATGGTGCATTAAAGGATAAATATGGCATTAATTGGATGATTAATTTTCAAAATAAATAACACTTAATTATGAACTTCGAACAACTTAACATTGAGGCATTATTATCTGTCTCAGTAAGCAAAGCTTGGGAATGCTATACGCAACCAGAACACATTATTCATTGGAATTTTGCGGACGATTCTTGGTGCTGCCCAAGTGCAGAAAATGATTTGCAAATAGGAGGCAAATACAAAGCAAGAATGGAAGCGAAGGATGGTAGTTTTGGATTTGATTTTGAAGGAATTTATGAATCAGTAGTAATACTTAAAAACCTGAGCTATGGCTTAGAAGATGGTAGAAAAGTAATTGTAAGTTTTGAACCAATAGAAAATCAAACCAAGGTAAAGGTACAATTTGACGCCGAAACAGAAAATTCTTTGGAATTACAAAAAGGTGGATGGCAAGCTATTTTAAATAATTATAAGAAATACACCGAATCTTTATAATAAAGAATCTTAACGCATTCGAATATTTCTACCCGTCTTTAACTTGCTGGTGGTTTTGATGCCATTTAGTTTACTTAATTTTTTTGCACTTACGCCATAACGTTTAGCAATTTTCACAAGCGTGTCTCCCTTTTTGGCTTTTACATATTTGGGTAGCTTTTTTGCTTTTTGCGCCTTTAATTTGGCAGATTGTACTTCATAAAGGTGCTTAAAGCAACCTTTGTCTACCAAAAATGTATCTGCTAAAAGGGATCCACTAGGAAAATGAATAAGGGCCGCAGGGTCAATTTTCTCTCCTTGAAACCTAACCTCAAAATGCAAATGTGGACCAGTAGATCTGCCAGTTGAGCCTGCTAATCCAATGATATTGCCCCCTTTCACAGGTTGCCCTGGATAACAAAGCAATTGAGAGAAATGCGCATAAAGGGTTTCTAATCCATTATTATGGCGTATCAAAACTACGTAACCATAATCAGCACTTCGCTTTGCAATGCGAACTACCCCTTCAAAAGCGGCGTAAACTGGGTCGCCAACCTCCATGCGAATATCTGTACCAAAGTGGAATTTTTGTCGCCTTCCCCAGCGTCTAAAACCAAAATTTGAGGTTACATCTCCAATGGCAGGTGGATGAAAAGAACAATCATCATAATCCGACAAAACCAATTTAATGGTGTCTGCCATGGCTTTTAAATCTACCTTATACGGGTTAATCGTAATGGTATCCCAACCCATGTAAAAACTACGGGCAGGTGCAAAGGTGGTATCAAACCTAAAGTCGCGTGGTCTTATAAAATCCCAATAATGATCGCTAGCAGAATAAACTATGCTATCATATTCATTAGATTCTTCCTCCCCTTCTTCTTCTTCTTCAAATATTTCCTCAGGTACTTCAGAGGAATCTGGCCCAACAATTACCTGACCATTTACCTGATGAAAACCCAATAATAAAAAGAGACCTATAATTATTTTCTTCAAAATTCTTTTTCTTAATCTGATATGCTATCCATTAGCACATGCAAGGCTTGCAATTTATCATAATGTAATTGAGTTTTTAGTTCTTCTATACCAGAAAAGCTTTGTTCGTCTCTTAACTTTTCCACAAATGCAACGCGTATGTTTTGATAATAAATGTCTTCATTGAAATCAAAGATGTTGATTTCAATACTTCTTCCCTTCCCTGGAATGGTTGGATTTTTACCAATATTGAGCATTCCCATATAAGTTTTACCATTTACAAGTGCAGTTGCGGCATATACACCATCTGATGGAAGAAGCTTTAAAGAATTCACAGGTTCAATATTCGCAGTTGGGTATCCAATGGTTCTTCCTAATTTTCTACCATCAACTACCCTACCTTCAAGGCTATAATAACTGCTTAAAAATCTAGCAGCCAATTTAACATCACCAAGCTTGAGGGCTTCTCTAATTTTGGTAGAACTCACTGCAACGTGGTCCACATCATGTTCTGGAATTTCGTAAACCTCAAAACCATAAGTGGGTCCATAACTTTTTAAATGTTCAAAACTGCCTTCGCGGTTTTTTCCAAATCTATGGTTGTAACCAATAACCAAGCAAGAAGTACCAATTTTATCTACAATAATATCCCTGATAAATTCCATAGAACTCAAACGAGAAAACTCTTTTGTAAAAGGTAATATCAGCAGATGATCTATTCCTTGTTGTCTTAACTTTTCAATTTTCTCATCAAGGGTAGATAATAATTGAAGTCCGTGGTCTTCTGGAAACAAAACCATACGTGGATGTGGTTCATAAGTTATCACAACTGTTTCACCATTCCTTTCACGTGCAAGGTGTTTTAAACGATTCAAAATTACTTGGTGGGCAGCGTGCACCCCATCAAATGTACCTTGCGTAACAATGGCGCAGGGGAGTTTCTCAAAATCAACTAAGCTACGGTAAACCTTCATCTATGGCTCGAAATTAAGAAAAGCTTTAAGCTAAAAAAAATATGATAAAAAAAAGGGCCTTCTGGTTTCCCATGAAGACCCTTTTAACCTATGAAAACTCAAGCTACCCTGCTTGTTTAGATAATAACGACACTTGTCTTATTTTGTTTTATGTCGGCTTTCGGAATTTCTACCATCAACATCCCATCAGTATATGAAGCCGCTATTTTTGAGGCGTCTACATTTTCTGGTAAAGTAAAACTTCTAGAAAATTTTCCATAAAAATTTTCAACCATATGAAACTTGTCGTCCTTGTTCTCATTTTTCAACTTGCGTTCACCTTTAATTGATAAAGTAGATTTTTCTACTTCGATAGAAATCTCTTCTTTCTTTAAACCTGGCAAAGCGGCATGTATTTCAAAAGATTTTTCTGTCTCTTTCACATCAACTCGTGGTGTAAAAAATACATTGCGTTCAAACTTGCCTAAATTATCATTGAAAATTGAATCGAAAATTGAATTTGATTCTTTTGGCCAAAATCCTTCCTTGAAGAACTCACGGGCCGGGCTAAATTTTACGAGTGTCATTGTTTTAAATTTGATTTCCCTATTTCAAACAATGCTTATACCAATTAGAAAAATAAGCCATTATGTCTTATTATATAGATAAACTAGGTTCAAACCGCAACATAATAAGACAATATGTCTTAATTCGACTGCTTATTTGTCTATATAGAGGATGATATCTGCGTTTAATTTTTCTGCAATCGACCTACAAACTTCATGGGTCATTTCTTCTTTGCTAGTAATAAACCTTTTTACTTGGTTAAATTGTTCTCTAAATGCAGTTGGCTTTGGAGGCAATTGATTATTGGTTGGCAACTCTGGGTAAAGCATATTTACATTGCCATTGTATTTAGCATTGTGAAACTCATCGCTTCGCTCTTCACTTAATACTTCGCTGGCTACTACCTGACCGGTTTGGGTTGAAACCAATTGATAAAATACACGATAGTATAATTTTCGTTTCTGAAAGGTATCTAAATATTTTACTTTTCTAAACCTTGTGATGGTTTGTGGAAAGCTCGAATTGGGTAAAGTTATGGTTTCTGAATAGGCTTCAAACGCAACAATTGAATCGGTTATAGGACCAATGTCTTCGTACACCAAATCAGAAATTGCGGTCATAAGTACATACTTGAGTCCAATTAACTGCCCAGCCTTGGCTGCACTTTCTGGGTCAACCAAGCCACTCATTCCTAATTGTTGCTCGCGCAGCATTGTTTCTAAACTTCCACGGTCGATTACCTTTAAAAAAGGATTTTTATTTTTAACCAAAGTAGCAATCAACTGCTGATATAGTTTTTGGTCGAACCCAATACTTCTTGTTTGATTTTGTATTGGCAAAACACCTAAACCTACGGCCCCTTTTTTGAGTGTTTCTTCTTTTAAAAATTTGGTGTTTTTATAATTGATATCAACAGCCAATACCTTTTCAAAATCGCCTAGTGCTTCTCTGTAATTTTCTGCAATTAAATACCTATTTCCCCTTTGATATAAAGGTTCTGCAATACTTTTAATTCGCAAAACGGTCACGTCTTTATAAGTTGAATCTACGTTTGAAATTTTGTTAAAAATAAGTTCTGCTTTATCGTACTTATTATCTTTCATAAGCAAAAGGCCTTCGTCGTACTTCTTACTGATATAGGCATTTTTTATTTCCTCATACACTTCTTCATACATGGTTGGCCAAGCTAGGTTCACGCCTACTTTTTGGCACTTTAAATAATATTTTCTACAAGCTAGGTATTGGTTAACAGATTCTTCTTCGGCATTGGCTACTACCAATTTACCAAACTCACCAAATTTTCGCAATAACACTATATCTCCATGTTCCTTAAGGCCTGTTAATGCGCTTGGCTCTGCAGGTTTTACCAATAAGGCATTATAAAAATAGTTGGCTGCCCCATCATGGTCGCCCGCAAGCGCAGCCACATTTGCATTTTTAATAAATTGTTTGGAGGGATCACAGGCTGCGAAAAGCAAACCTATACAAACACTAGCCACTAAAAAAAGAAGCCTATAATTCATATTACATTTTTTCTGGCACTGTAATTCCTAACAATTTAAAGCCAGAATGAATTACCTGTGCGGTTAATTTACACGTTAAAAGTCTAAAAGCACGTTGGTCGGCATTTTGTTCATTTAGCACTTGGTGGTCGTGATAAAAACTACTGTAAGCCTTTGCCAATTCAAATACATAATTACAAATTATACCTGGACTCATATCCTTTCCTGCCTCTTTAACTGCGAGTGGATATTGATATAATTTTATAAGCAATCGTTTTTCAATGGCACTTAATTGCACTTTATCGGTAGCAAAAGTTAGCGATTCAATAGTGCCTGCATTCCTTAAAATAGATTTAATGCGGGCGTGGGTATATTGAATAAACGGACCCGTATTACCTTGAAAATCGATAGATTCCGCAGGATTAAACATCATTTTCTTTTTAGGATCAACCTTTAACAGAAAATACTTAAGCGCGCCCATTCCAATGGTATGATAAAGCGTTTGCAAATCAGCTTCGTTTTCTCCGTCCATTTTGCCTAAAGCTTTGGTGGTTTCTGCAGCCGTTTCTTCCATATCTGCTATTAAATCATCTGCATCCACAACCGTACCTTCTCTACTTTTCATTTTCCCTTCAGGCAATTCTACCATTCCATAGCTCAAATGAAAAATCCCATCGGCATAAGATTTACCAAGTCTCTGTGCAATTTTTTGTAATACTTTAAAGTGATAATCTTGCTCATTGCCTACCACATAAATAGAGCGATTACAATTAAAATCGGCAAACTTTAATTCGGCTGTCCCTAAGTCTTGCGTAATGTAAACAGAAGTTCCATCGCCACGCAAAACTAGCTTTTGATCGAGTCCTTCTGCACTTAAATCTATCCAAACTGATTGGTCATCCTTTTGGTAGAACACCTTGTTATTAAGACCTTCTTGTACAATTTCTTTTCCCAATAAGTAGGTATTTGATTCGTAATAGTATTTATCAAATTGAACCCCAAGCTTAGCATATGTTTTTTCAAAACCTGCATACACCCATTCATTCATCATCTTCCAAACGGCAATTGTTTCGTGGTGATTTTGCTCCCATTTAAGCAATAGATCTTGCGCCTCGAGCATAATAGGGGCCTTCTTTTTAGCTTCTTCTTCGCTTAACCCTTGTTCAATAAGTGCTGCTATTTCTTGCTTATAATGTTTATCAAAAATCACATAGTATTTACCCACCAAATGATCGCCTTTGAGTTCGGATGATTGCGGCGTTTCGCCATTTCCATAACGCATCCAAGCTAGCATACTTTTACAAATATGGATACCTCTATCATTTACCAAATTGCAGGTAAAAACCTTATGTCCGTTTGCTTTTAAAATTTCGGCCACCGAAAAACCCAAGAGATTATTGCGGATATGTCCGAGGTGCAAAGGCTTATTGGTATTTGGAGAAGAATATTCAACTAAAACAGCTTCAGCGCTATTGGGTAATGCAAAGCCGAAGTTGCGGGTATTGGCCGATTGAGCAATAAAATTCAACCAAAATTCATCCTTAATTACTAAATTCAAAAAACCTTTAACGACATTAAATGTGCTAAAGATTTCGGTTTGAACCGAGAGTTCATTCCCGATTTCCAAAGCAGTATGTTCTGGATTTTTTCTTGAAGTTTTGAGATAAGGGAAAACCACAAAGGTAAAGTCGCCTTCAAAATCTTCTGAGGTTTGCTCAATGGCAATGTCCTGAGCGGTTAAAGTGGTATTGTATAACTTATTTAAAGTTGAGGCCAGTTGTTCTTTAATTATATCTTGTATCATCATTGCTAAAAAGAACTGCGAATATAACCAAAGAAAATAAATGAGGCCGTCTCTTTGCAAAGACGGCCTCAAATAGTTAAACCTTTTCTGCCGAGGTTTCTGAAATCATTTTGGCATATTCCAAAACTAGGGCAACACTGGTTTTGGAAGGTTCTTCTTCAAGCTGAGCAATTAAACCAATAGACGATTGAAGACTATTTAAGGTTAACTGCAAGGTGTTGTTAATTGCCAATTCCTTTTCTAATTTGAGTGTTTCGACTGGCGACAACTCTCCATAAAGGTACAAAAGCAAATCATTTTCGGTGTAAATTTGAGGCATAAGCATTTGTTAAATTGAATAACTAAAAAACGTCTGCCTAGCCCCAAATATTTTACCCGAATGCAAAACCCAATTAATTATTCTTCAAATGACAAGTTAGTTGGCTGATCCTTAGGGGCATTTTCTTTAGCATAAGGAATAGTTGGTTTAACGTCCTTGCCCACCACTTCAAAAGTTAATTCATCAAACCAAAGTTGACCGCCTCCGCTTAAAAGTGCTCCGTAGGCAATATTTGATGCTTGTTTGGGCACATCTACTATGATTTCGCATTTAACCCAATCGGTATTTCCTTTAATTTTTCGGTTGGCCATATTATCAAACACATAAGGGGCGCCTGCAATTTCGCTATCAATACGTAACCAAAATCCACCCCAACCATACACTTCTGAGGTTTTAATATAACCAGACATTCTTAAGCGTTTGCCAGCAAAATTTCCAGGTTTTAAGTTTTGAACCAATGTTCCAAACCCCTTCACTTTTTCAGATTCTGAGCGAATGGTTGCGGCATTACTACCTGCGATACCTGCTCCTTTGTCAATCCCAATTTCATAACGATCAGGATTACTGCCAGCTTTATACCAACCTTTAGGTACATCGAAGGCGAACATTGCTATTAGAACTACCAATAACAATGCTTTTACTGCATGTGATTTCATAAATTATATAGATTAAGGGTTAAAAATAGGTGGCCGAGGAAGGTTCAACTGCTAGAGTTGAACACCTTTAGCCACCATTAATTTTCTAAGGTTGTTTAAGGCATAGCGCATACGCCCTAAAGCGGTGTTGATACTCACACCTGTTTTGTCTGCAATTTCTTTAAAACTTAAATCGCCCCAATGCCTTAAGATAAGCACTTCGCGTTGTTCTTCAGGCAATAAGTGTATTAAGTCTTTGATTTGCCTTTCGGTTTGCAATTGCATGATTTTATCTTCTTTGCTTTCTTCTGCAATGATTATATAATTAAAGATGTCATTTCCTTCACTGTCTGTAATGGTAACATCTCGCTTCATCTTGCGCACATAATCAATGGTTAGGTTTCTGGCAACCCTAACGGCCCATCCACTAAACTTTCCTTCTTCATTGTAATTTCCTGAACGAAGGGTATTAATAATTTTAATAAAGGCCTCCTGAAAAATATCTTCAGCAAGTGGACGATTGCGAACGATTAAATTAATCGCAGAAAAAATTGAACGCTTGTGGCGGCGAATTAATTCTTCGAGAGCTGCTTGTGTGCCTGACTGGTATAACTTCACCAACTCATGGTCACTAATTTTCTGAATAGACATGGCTTTAAATATTAAAGGTTAAACCAAGAGAAAAAATAGTGTAGAGTTGTTATTCTATAAGCGAATGAATTATGATTGGTGAATTTTGTTGTTGTTATCTGAAAACGAATTTAGAAAAGTATTTGAATAAAACAAGCGTTAGCCAAAATTTATTTTTTCCCAAGAAAGAATCGGAGTCCGAAATGCCACTGAATACATTGAAAAGGGACCACTTCTTCATTATCAGAAATTAGGACTTTATTGTTAGTGCCATCACTAAAACTAATTTTTCCGTAATTAGGTCGACCATACATCATATCCATTCCTGTGTTGATAGCTATATGCGAAGTTACATTTATATTTATACCAAGGCCTGCATTCAGTACCAATCCATTGCTGGCTGCGTTGTCTCTTACCACAAATCTAAGGGTGTCATAATACTGTATTTGGGTAAACGATTTATACATTGCAAAACCGATTCCAGCTTTGGCATATAAATCATAACCTGGTTTGAACCAATTGGCTTTGATACCCGGAATAAAAAGGAACTGGCGCCATGGAGCTGTAATATCTGAGCCTTTGATATTAGGATTATTAATCATTAAAAAGTTCCTAATCACATCACCATCAATTCCATTTTGATTATATGAAAACTGAAAAAAAGTGTTTAACAATCTAACTTTTCGCTGATCTTCTAATAAAAACCCAACATGGTATCCAGTTTTGGCAAAACCAGCTTCCTTTCTAGTGATATTATTGTCGGCATAGAGTCCAAACGGAACACTAGGGCCGGCATAAAAGCTTAGGTTTTGCGCCTGTAAATGATGCGTATGTAAGAAAATGTAAAGGAATAATAAAAGAGAAAAACTTCTTTTGAACTGAGATGGTTTAATTTGCAGTCCGATTCTATTAGGATTCATATACATGCAAGATAATAAAATATTCATAAAAGGCGCCAGAATGCACAATCTAAAAAATGTGGATGTAAGCTTCGAGCGCAATAAGTTAATTGTGGTAACTGGTGTTTCTGGTTCTGGTAAAAGTAGCTTGGTTTTTGATACCTTATATGCAGAAGGACAACGCAGGTATGTGGAGAGTTTATCCGCTTATGCCCGACAATTTTTAGGTAAAATGAATAAACCTGATGTGGATTATATTCATGGGATTTCTCCTTCTATTGCCATTGAACAAAAAGTAAACACACGCAATCCTAGAAGCACAGTTGCAACCAGCACCGAAATATATGATTACTTAAAACTTCTTTTTGCAAGAGTTGGCGTAACCTTTTCGCCTGTTAGTGGCGAGGAGGTTAAAAGGCAAACAGTAGAAAATGTGTGTAATAAAATAATGAGCTACCCTGAAGGCACACGCATGTATTTGTTAGTTGCCCTTCAAAAGCAGGGTGCAGAGCTTAAGAAAGAATTAGAATTACACCTTCAAAATGGCTTTAGCAGGGTTTGGTTCGAATCTCAAATGATTGATATTGAAAGCTATCTTGAAACCATCAAACCAAAGGCTAAAACAAAAGAAGCAATTTATTTATTAGTAGACCGATTTGCGGTTATTCAAAATGAGGAAGATTTTTTAAACCGCATCAGTGATTCGGCCCAAACGGCCTTCTTCGAAGGACATGGAGAATTGGAGCTTTTGGTTCAAACCGAAAACAAGACAATTGTATTTAACAATAAATTTGAAGCTGACGGCATTAGCTTTGAAGAGCCTTCTGTTAATTTCTTTAGTTTCAATAATCCGTATGGTGCTTGTAAAACTTGCGAAGGATTTGGCAGTGTAATTGGCATCGATGAAGATTTGGTAATACCAGACAAAGGCTTGAGTGTTTACGAGGATGCAATAGTTGCTTGGAAAGGTGAAAAAATGCAAGATTGGAAAAAGATTTTCCTAAACCTAAGCAGAAAAAACGACTTCCCTATCCATAAGCCTTATTATGAACTTTCTCAAAAACACAAAGATTATTTATGGCATGGAGGAAATGGTTGGGAAGGCATTGATGGCTTTTTTAAAGAATTAGAAAAACAAACATATAAAATTCAATACCGCGTAATGTTGGCAAGATATAGAGGTAAAACTACTTGCCCAGATTGCCGTGGTACTCGCTTAAGAAAAGATGCAAATTATGTGAAACTTACGCCTGCAAACTATCTACCTAGCTGGCATGATACAGAAGAAGATAATAGAGCAACTTTAACCGAATTATTGTTAATGAGCATAGATGATTGCTTACAGTATTTTAACGGTTTGAACCTAAGAGAACATCATGAAATAATTGCCAAAAGAATAAAAACTGAAATTGTAAGCAGATTAGAATTTCTTCAAAAAGTAGGTTTGGGATATTTATCACTTAATCGTTTATCAAATACCTTAAGCGGTGGCGAAACACAAAGAATTAATTTAGCCACCTCATTAGGATCTAGTTTGGTTGGCTCTTTATATATATTAGATGAACCAAGCATAGGTTTGCATAGCCGAGATACAGAAAAACTGATTGAAGTATTAAAAACTTTGCGAGATATTGGCAATACGGTGGTGGTAGTTGAGCACGATCAAGATATCATGGAGCAGGCTGATTATATTGTAGATATGGGTCCTTTAGCGGGCATTCATGGCGGTGAAGTAGTGGCTACAGGCACCTTAAAAGAAATTACAAAGCAGGGAAAAAGCTTAACTGCCAAATACCTTAATGGCACAGAAAATATTGCCATCCCTGAAAGAAGAAGAAAATGGACACACGCCGTTGGCGTAAAAGGAGCCAAGCAAAACAACCTAAAAAATATTAATGTAAATTTCCCTTTAAATATTCTAACGGTGGTTACGGGAGTGAGTGGCAGTGGCAAAACTACCTTAATTAAAAGCATCCTATACCCTGCCCTGCTTAAGCATTTGGGAAATTACTCTGGTGAAAAAACAGGCATTTTTGACCAGCTAAATGGCGATTTGAAACTCATTAAACAGGTAGAGTTTGTAGACCAAAATCCAATTGGAAAATCTTCTCGTTCAAATCCTGTAACCTATATAAAGGCCTATGACAGTATTCGTGAACTATATGCCTCCCAAGCAATATCAAAAGCACGTGGTTATAAACCTCAGCATTTTAGTTTTAATGTGGATGGTGGACGATGTGAAACTTGTTCTGGAGAGGGTGAAATAACCATAGAAATGCAATTTATGGCAGATGTTCATTTGCCTTGCGAGGAATGCGGTGGAAGCCGATTCAAAGAAGAAATAAGGGAGGTACTTTTTAACCAGAAAAACATCAGCGAATTGCTGAAAATGAGCATTGATGAAGCCATTGATTTCTTTGCCACGGAAAAAAGCATCGCCAATAAACTAAGGCCACTTCAGGAGGTTGGATTGGGTTATATACAGCTAGGTCAAAGTTCTAATACCTTAAGTGGTGGCGAAGCGCAACGTGTAAAATTGGCTTCGTTTTTAGGAAAGGGTAAAAATGCCGACCCTGTGTTTTTTATTTTTGATGAACCCACCACCGGTTTACATTTTAATGACATCAAAAAACTAATGGCTTCATTCAATGCTTTATTGGATCAAGGCCACAGTATTATAGTGATTGAACACAATATGGATGTGATAAAATGTGCTGATTGGTTAATTGATTTAGGTCCAGAGGCAGGGACATTAGGAGGTAATTTGGTTTTTGAAGGCACGCCAGAAGATTTAGTTAAACATAAACTTGGCTACACAGCTGGATACTTGAAGGAAAAATTAAAAAGCTAAGATTTAACAGCTTATTATCATTTGGAATTTAGCTGATAATTTATACCTTCCTCGTAAATTCTCATCAATGAAAATTCAGAAATTATTAGTAGCAAACCGGGGCGAAATTGCCATTCGAGTTTTCAGGGCTGCTGTTGAACTTAATATAAAAACAGTTGCCATTTACACGTATGAAGATAGGTATTCATTGCATAGATATAAAGCCGATGAAAGCTACCAAATAGGCAAAGAAACAGAACCGCTAAAACCTTATTTAGATATTGAAGAAATAATCAATGTAGCCAAGCATCATCAGGTAGATGCCATCCACCCTGGTTATGGCTTTTTAAGTGAAAATGCTGTTTTTGCTAGAAGATGTAAAGAGGAAGGAATCATTTTTATTGGCCCATCGAGTGAAGTTATGAAGCAATTAGGCGATAAGGTATTGGCTAAAATAGTTGCCACAAAAGCCCAAGTTCCTATTATACAAGACAGCAAAGAGGAGTTAATAAATTTTGAGATAGCGGCCAAGGAAGCGGAACAAATTGGATATCCGATTATGTTGAAGGCCGCCGCCGGAGGCGGCGGCAGAGGAATGCGTGTGGTGCACAATGCCGATGGATTAGAGAAAAATTTCAATGAAGCTAAAAATGAAGCAAAGGTTGCTTTTGGGGATGATACGATTTTTATTGAAAAATTTATAGACCAACCAAGACATATTGAAGTGCAAATAATGGGAGACCACCATGGAAACCTAGTTCACTTGCATGAAAGAGATTGTAGTGTACAAAGACGTTTTCAAAAGGTGGTTGAAATGGCACCAGCACCCAGCATTCAACAAAGCACCAGAGAAGCCCTTCACGCCTATGCCTTGAAAATTTGCAAACAAGTAAATTATAATAATGTTGGAACGGTTGAATTTTTAGTAGACAGGGATGAACAGATTTATTTTATAGAAGTAAATCCACGCATTCAGGTTGAACATACCGTAACAGAAGAAGTTACAGGCATTGATATTGTGAAATGCCAAATTAGAATTGCCGAAGGTTTACCACTTTCCTCTCCCGAAATTGGTATTTTAAATCAAGAAGAGGTAAAGGTTCAAGGCTTTGCAGTACAAGTTAGAATTACTACTGAAGATCCTGCAAATGGGTTCAAACCAGACCATGGAACTATTATTGCCTACAGAAACGCAGGTGGGCCAGGGATTAGATTAGATGAAGGAAGTGCTTATCCTAATGTGAAAATTTCACCATTTTTCGATTCCCTTTTAGTTAAAGTTACTGCTAGTGGTAAAAATCTGTTTGAAGCCTCTGAACGCTTGCAAAGGGTGCTTAAAGAATTTAGAATTAGGGGCGTTAAAACCAATATTCTATTTCTTGAAAATGTACTCCAACATCCTACATTTTTAAAAGGCGATTGTACGGTTAATTTTATTGATTCGCATCCAGAATTATTTAAATACTCAAAAAGATTAGACAGGGGTACTAAAGCCTTAATATACCTTGCAGATATTACTGTTAATGGCAATCCAGATGTAAACAAGGTTGATGCAGATAGAATCTTAAAACCAGCCATTGTGCCAGAATTCGATAAATATGGGGCATATCCATTTGGTACAAAAGATAAATTAAAAGAATTGGGTCGAACCGAATTTATCTCCTGGTTAAAAAATGAAAAGGCGATTCATTATACAGATTGCACCATGCGCGATGCGCACCAAAGCTTGCTTGCTACCCGCGTTCGTACCATTGATTTAATTAAAATAGCTGAAGCTTATGCCAAACTAGCCCCAGAAGTTTTTTCATTAGAATTATGGGGAGGTGCAACGTTTGATGTGGCTTTAAGATTTTTGCATGAAAATCCTTGGCAAAGGCTTCAATTGTTAAGGGAGGCTATTCCAAATGTGCTATTTCAAATGTTAATTAGAGGATCAAATGCAATTGGTTACAAAGCCTATCCAGATAACTTAATTGAGAAGTTTATTGAAGAAAGTGCCAACAAAGGCATGGACATTTTTAGAATCTTTGATTCATTGAATTGGATTGAAGGCATGCGCACTAGCATTAAAGCGGTGAATGAAAGAACAGAAGGTATAGCAGAAGCTTGCATTTGCTATACAGGAGATTTTCTAGATCCACAAAGGAATCATAAATTCAATTTAGAATATTATCTTTCTTTGGCGCGGCAACTAGAAGATGCTGGCGCCCATATATTGGCCATAAAAGATATGGCGGGTTTGTTAAAACCTTTTCAAGCAGAAATTCTTATTACGGAATTAAGGAAAACCATTGACCTTCCAATTCACCTACATACCCATGACACTAGTAGCATTCAATCTGCTACTTATCTTAAAGCCATTGAAGCTGGGGTTTCTGTTATTGATGTTGCTTTGGCTTCTATGAGCGGACTCACCTCGCAACCAAATTTCAACTCGATTGTTGCGATGATGCAAGGACATGAAAGAGAACAACCAATGAACCTTGCAGCACTCAATCAGCTTTCTGGATACTGGGAAAATGTAAGAGAATATTATTACCCCTTTGAACATGAACTGAAAGCGGGAACGGCAGAAGTATATGACCATGAAATTCCAGGTGGACAATATTCCAATTTAAAACCACAAGCAAGAAGCCTAGGCTTGGAAGATAAATTTGAAACCATCAAACAAAACTATATCACGGTAAATCAACTTTTTGGTGATTTAGTAAAGGTAACTCCTTCTTCTAAGGTGGTTGGCGATATGGCTTTATTTATGACTGCAAATGGCTACACAGCTGAAGATATTTTAACAAAGGGCGATACCATCTCTTTTCCAGATAGCGTTATCGAATTGTTTAGGGGCGAACTTGGCCAAAACCCAGGTGGCTTCCCTACTAAAATTAGCAAACTTATCTTAAAAGAAAAAGAAGCCTTTACGGATAAACCCAATGAGCACCTTGCTCCCATTAACTTTAATAGGGAATGGAAAAATTTTGAAGAAAAATTTGGAAGTGAATACACCTTTTCAGATTTACTCTCATACCTTTTTTACCCCAAAGTATTTGAAGAATATGCCAAACATAGAGAAAGTTATGGTGCTTTATGGCATTTACCAACACCAGCATTTTTCTATGGGCTAAAGCAAAATGAAGAAATTCTTATTGAATTGGCACCTGGAAAAAACATCTTAGTTAGGTTATTAAATGTAATCGACGAAGGGGATGGAAAAAAATCAGTTTTCTTTAGGCTTAATGGTCAAACAAGAAGCATCGAAATTAAAGAAAAAGGATTTGTGAGCACCAAAGCAAGCCATAGAAAGGTAACTAAAGAGGGCGAGGTTGGTTCACCATTGCAAGGAAAACTTTCAAAATTACTTGTAAAAGTAGGAGATAAAGTAAACAAAAACGCACCTCTTTTTACCATTGAAGCCATGAAAATGGAAAGTACAGTTGTGGCTTATTCTAATGGTGAGGTGAAAGAAATTTTAATACAAGAAAACACCCTGATTGAACAAGATGATGTAGTTATTACTTTAAGCATATGAATATAAAACTCACCCTGCTATTGCTTTTTATTCAAATTTCTTTAGGTTTTTCCCAATCAAAGAAGCTGGTTAAAATTAGCGATGTTCTAATTACCCAAGAAAAGGCTTGGAACAAAGGCGACTTGCACGGCTTTATGGAGCATTATTGGCAAAATGACTCCTTAACATTTATAAGTAAAAAAGGAATCAAAAAAGGCTGGAATTCCGTTTACGAGGGATATAAAAAAAGCTATGCCGACAAAGGTGAAATGGGCACACTTAGTTTTAAAATATTCAAAATAGATTTAGTAGGTCCCAAAGATGCCTTGGTGTTAGGAAGTTGGAAAGTTGTAAATGCCAGCGGTACCTTTGAAGGATACTTTACTCTTTGGTTCAAAAAGATTAATAGACATTGGCTAATTGTACAAGACCATACTAGTTAATGGTAGAAATTAACTTATACTTGCATTTATGCTCCGCAAATCGCTTACTATCGTTCTGCCCTGCTATAATCCTGAGGCCAATTGGCACAAAAATCTGCTGCAACAATTTGAACAAGTAACTAAAGACTTAACGCAATTTGAAATAGATTTAATTTTGGTAAATGATGGCAGTAAACTCTCCATTGAAAAAGAAATTAATGAGTTAAAAACCAAAATTACAAACTTCACTTATCTTCATAATAAGGTAAACAAGGGCAAAGGAGCCGCGTTAAGAAGCGGAATCCAATTGGCACAAGGCGATTTTATCGTTTACACTGATATCGACTTTCCTTACACCCATGCTAGTTTCAAAAGTATTACTGAAGCCCTAGAAACATTCCAGATATCAATTGGCACACGCGATAACTCCTATTTTAACACCATTCCCAAACATAGAGCCTTTATATCTAAACTATTAAAATTCCTTATTAAAAACAGTTTGCAATTGCCCACTTCAGATACTCAAGGCGGTTTAAAAGGGATGCGCAATGAAATTAAACCCCTGTTTTTAAAAACAGAAATCAATCGGTATTTATTCGACCTTGAGTTTCTTTTTTTAGCGGCCAAGGAGAAAGTTTCAATTGGGATTCAAACCATTGAATTGAGGGATGAAACGGAGGTTAGAAAAATGAACCTAAGTGTAGTTTCTAAAGAGATGTTAAATTTTATAAGGCTGTTTTTCAAAGCCAAATTTAGTTAATACCTCATGCAAAAAAAGCTTAGATTTCTACCTTGGCTTGTTATCCTAATTTTTGGCTTATATAAAATTCAGGACCTATCCCTACCCTATTTTTGGGACGAGGCTTGGTCTTATTTCCCTGCCCTTGAGGCCATGCAAAAATCCGGACCCTCCTTGCTTCCAGGAGCTATCCATCCAGATCTTTATCGGGGGCATCCCCTACTCTTTTATTTTCTTTCTAGTGCCTGGATGAATATAGCGCCAGATAATAGTATTTGGGCCAAAGTTTTACCCCTCTTAATTAGCTTATTTCTTTTATTTTTCACCTACCAATTTGCGCGCAAACATTTTAATGTTCAAACGGCCCAACTTGCTACGGTTCTCTTAAGTATTCAATCTGTTTTTATTGCCCAAGCAAGCTTCTTATTGCCAGAAATTCTATTGAGTTTATTTACCATATTGGCCCTAAATGCTTTTCTAACTCAACATAAATGGCAAACAGTACTTTGGGTAACTTGCGCTCTTTACACCAAGGAAAGTGCATTGGTTTTAGGGTTAAGTTTAATGGCATGGCAATTTACTTTAGATTTTTATACGGCCAATAAAAGGATTCTACTCAAAAATATAATCTCTTCCTTTTATTTAACGGTGCCTTTTGCCTTTATTGGGGTATTTTTCATACTACAAAAAATTTGGATAGGCTGGGTATTTTTTCCAGAACATCTTGGTTATATTAGTCTTTCGGCCTTTGCCAATAAAGCAGAAATGTACCTTGGTTACCTACTCATTTTTAGAGGTAGAAATTTACTTACTGCAGCTACCCTAATTGCAATAATTTTAATACTTATAAAAAATCCAATTGCCCTAAAAACTGCCAAAAACCCGCTTATAGGTCTTTCTTTTTTTGTGCTATCATACCTCGCTTTTTCTTCGCTCAATTTTTATTCACCACGCTATTTATTATCCGTGTTCCCTTTATTACTAATAATGATTAGCTATTTACTAATTTCTGCATTTGCAAAATTTAAATGGGCATTTTACTTGCTGCTACTTTTACTAATTGGCAATAATGCCTATTATAGTTTTTTTCGGTTTGAACCAAATGACCATACCCTTGGCTATAGAGACATGATTGCAGTGCACCAAGAAA
This sequence comes from Bacteroidota bacterium, assembly GCA_027487835.1. Taxonomy (GTDB): domain Bacteria; phylum Bacteroidota; class Bacteroidia; order UKL13-3; family UKL13-3; genus B1. The sequence goes on from JAIYCU010000008.1 coordinate 33,549, forward strand.
TTATTGCAACTGCAGAAACAGAATTTCCAACCCATGCAAAAATTGCTACTCATTTTTTGATGAAGGCAAATCTTCAAATGCCTTCAATTGGCTATTTAAAAACGAAAAATGCCTATACACAGGTAAGTTTAGTACCAGATACTAATACCCAATTTGTACTGATAAGTAATATTGAACCCGACCCAAAACTCCAGTTGTTTCTAGACCAACATCTAACACAATTAATTAAAAAAGCAGAACAGAATGGCTGCTGGTCGGCATTATATAAAATAAAATAAAATAAAGCTCTTAGGGTTTCTAGAATGACCGCCAAAAAAATCAGGCCCAAATACAACATTTTGACAATTAATTGCTTATTACTATATTAGTAGCATTATACTTGAAAAGACATGAAAAAAACCATACTAATTCTGTTAGGCGCCTTCACTGCCCTATTCTCTTTAGAATCCTTTGAACTAGGCAAACGCCGTGATGGCACTGACCCCGGTCATACAGGTTCGCCAGGTGATAGCTTAAAAACCTGTATCGTTTGCCATGGTGGAGTTAAAGAATGGCAGCCGAATTGGATTACTTCCAATATTCCAGAAACAGGTTTTGAACCAGGAAAAACATATACCATTACGGCAACAAATACCAATCCTGGTTATAATATCTTTGGATTTCAAGTTTCTCCTCAAGATAAAGAAGGCAAATTATTAGGTGAGATAATTCTTACCAATACCAATGAAACTAAATTGGTTGGTAATAATAAGTACATTACTTATACCTCATTTGGTGTAGATGGGCAAAATAGTAAAAGTTGGAGTTTTGATTGGAAAGCACCCGATGCTTCTGTAAACGAGGTGACTTTTTACGGTGCCTTTAATTCTAATATGGATGGCCATAAGTTTTCTGATAAAACTACGGTAAGTAACTTGCGCGTTTTTAAACAAGGATTTACTTCTATAGCTGAGAAAGTATCTACATTTTCTGAATGGAAATTTTACCGTTCGTTTGGTTCAAACCAAATAAACATAAGCGGACTAACCACAGAAAGTGGTGACTTAACTATTACCATGTACACCTTAGAAGGCAAGCAAATTTGGGGAAAAAGCGCCTTGGTTCAAACCGGAGCCAACCACTTTACTGAAAACATTGAATTAGCCACCTCAGGCATTTATCTTTTTACACTTAGCTTGAACGGAAAACAACTTAGCAAGAAAGTTTACATCCCTTAATTATTATACCAAAAAGCAGTACAAAAAGTTATTAAGCAATGAAATACTTATTTGTGCTGTTTTTTTATGTCCCGTTTTTATTGCAAGCGCAACAGAAATTTGACATCAAAAAGCTAAACAACCCAAAGAAATTTGGTATTGAAATTGCCAATCAACTAAGTGAAAAAAGGGTGTATGAATACCGCGTAAGCAAAGGTAAACGCGCCGTTTTTTTACCCAATGGCTTAAGAAGTTCTTCTTTTATTGACCCAACTATTTACTTAAGAAAAAAGGATAGTATTTTTCCGTATCGGGTTGATGTGGTTTACTCAAGGTATCCAGTAATTGACAGTGTTTACAAGGAGTTTTATGGCTTATTATGCAATCGATTGATTCATTTATTTGAGCTCGACCCTGACCTAAACACACAAGAAATTGCTTTTAATAAGGTGCTTCAAACCCATTGCGAATCAGATGATCAAGTAAACACTTTGTTTCATGGCATTGTAATTTGGTATAGAACAGCAGCAGAACAAGAAGCCGAAGAAAAATCTGAAACTGACAGCCTAACTAGGCCAAACCCAACAAGTGAACCAGAAAAGTCTACCCAAGGTAGCTATAAAGAATACCTTGCTGCCATTGAAACAGCCAAAGAATCTATCAATTTAAGTGATTCGATTAGAAGCGCATTAGTTGGAAAGCCAGCAGATGTTCAACAGCAACTCATCAAAACACATTTAGAAAAAGAAATTGGTAAAACAAATAATACCTCATTATTACAACGCTCGCCTGCAGAAATTCAATTATATAAACGACAAATCAATGAGTTTTTAAAATACAATCCTTTTTCCGATTCGGTTGTGTGGAAAGTAATGGACCGTCATCCTACCTGGCAAAATGCAATTGTTATTAATGATTGGACAGGTTCAATGTATGGGTATGGCGCTCAAATAGTGCATTGGCATATTAATAATTACAAACAATCTGGCGTTAAACAAATTACACTATTTAACGATGGCGATAAGAAAACGCAATTTGATAAAGTGATTGGCGAAACGGGGGGTATATATAGCGCCGAGGCCTCAGACATTCCTAAAATTATGAACTTATTTAACCTGGTTAGGTTAAACGGGCATGGAGGCGATAGACCAGAAAATGATATTGAAGCTTTGGTTCAAGCTATTAAAGAATATCCATCTGCAGCTGAAGTAATTTTAATAGCAGATAACTATGCGTGCATAAGAGACATTGAAATGGTAGGCAAAATTACTAAGCCTATTAAAATTTTAGTATGTGGTTACATAAAAGAATTGGGTATTAATCCGCATTTGATTTATTTGGCAAAGGCTACTGGTGGCAGCTTACATACACTTGAAGATGATTTTGAAAACATTAAATCAGAAATAGATGAAAATGGTGAAATAAAGGTATTTAATGACAAACGTTTTTTGCTCAGTATGATGAATTGTTCACCTTACTCGCCTAATGAAATTAAGTTTGGCAAAGAGGCTTTTAAAACTTATTCCAATTTAGATTCGGCCCTATTGACGCCAAATTTGGTAAGGAAAATAGAATTACAGCACCAGAATCATCAATCTTTTCCAAGAGGCGTTTTAAAGTTAAAAAACGTATATGAATTAGATCTTTCTAACAACTTAATTTCTAGCATTCCTAGCAGTTTAAAGAAATTAGAAAAACTAAAAACCATAAATTTTTCAAATAATAAACTAGTTAGTTTACCCAATTCGATGCTTAAAATGAAAGGATTAGAAGGTATCAATTTAAGCAGTAATCAAATTAAAGACCTGAGCAAGTTTTTTGAATCCATGTATTATGTGAAAACTTTGTTTATTGCCAATAATCAGCTTACCCAAATTAATGGAATTCATCAGTTAAAGAATGCAAAAGCATTGGATTTTTCGCACAATCTAATATCAGAAATACCTCTTGAGATTAACCAATTGAAATCCTTACAAATTTTAGATTTATCTGGAAACAAACTATTGGGATTACCTAAAAGTATAATTGGATTAAGTAGATTAGAAGAGTTAAATTTAGAAGATAACCAATTAGGTTCTTTGCCACCTTACTTATACAGACTTAGGAAATTAAAGGTATTAAAGCTGAGTGGGAATCCATTATCAGAGCGCGAAAAAGATAGAATCAGAAAAGAGCTTCCCTTTGTAATGATTAGTTTTTAAGCATCAAAAGGAATGGTAATTCTAACGCGGGTGCCAATGGCTAAGCCAGCAGCATCAATCTTATCAACGAATTCAATGCCGATTAACTTTCCCCTACCTGTATTTAGGATTTGTAAACGTTTCTCATTGGCTGAAGTTGAAAAAGAATTCCATTTTTCTTTTTTATAACTATTGATGCGAGAAGATTCTCTTCTGCCAACGCCATTGTCATCAACTACAACGTACAAGGCTTCATCAGTCCGCATTAAATCAATCATTAGCTTTTTAGCCTCCATTTTATGCAATAAACCGTGTTTAATTGCATTTTCAACATAAGGTTGAATCATCATAGAAGGGATTTGTATCAACTCAGTTTCTAATTGCTCATCCACATTAAATTCGTATTCAAAATCACCTTCTGAAAACCTTGCCTTTTCAAGTTCTAAATATAATATCAAGGCCTTAATTTCATCATCCAAACTAACCAATTCTTTCCCAGACATTTCAAGAATCATTCGGGTAAGGCGCGAAAACTTATTTAAGTAGGCAGAAGCCAATTGTTTGTCATTTGTAAGAATATAAGACTGAATTGTGTTTAAAGCATTGTAAAAAAAATGAGGATTCATTTGAGACTTTATAGCGGTAAGCATCGACTGACCTAAACTTTTCTCAAGTTCCACCTTCTCCATTTGCAATCGGTTGCTTTCTTTGATTCGGGCTACCCTTAATTGATAAAAAGAAACTAAAATCAAAAGGGTTAAAACAACCATTAAACCATAAAACCAAAACTTCTGATAAAAGGGCGCATTGATGGTAAACTTTAGCTTTTGCAATTCTACTTCAAAATCGCCTTGCTTAAATTGTATTTCATAAGAACCAGGAGATAGGGAGGGCAATTCAAGTTTGCGATTTCCAGGCGAAGTTAAAATCCAATCACCCTTATTAATTTTATAATACAAATCAATATCATTGGCCAAGTTATAATTTAACAAGGCATAATTTACCACTAACCTATTGTCTTTTGGTAAAACGTTTTCAATGTCTTTTAACGGGCGTTCAATTCCTCCCAATTGCCAACTTGTAATATAAAATGGCGCTTTTATTGACGAAAGCAAGGTATTTCGGGGTTTTGATATAATCAATCCGCTATTTATGGCAATAATGATTTCATCTGCATTATACATTATATCATTAATTTCTTGCCCTTTCGCTAGAAAAGCCAATTGAAAAGGTTTGGATTTTTTTTGACCCAAAGGCAAAGAATAAAGAAAGTTCTCGCCAATCAAAAAAAGCACATCATGGTTAATCTTTATATCTTTAATAGAAAATGGCAATTTGATGCGCGTAAAGACCCTATTGGCATTTAAAAGAAATAACTGACCATTTCCATTAAGGCAGTATAATTGGTCTTTATACCCAATGATTCGGCTAGCAAAAAAATCCTCCCCATTGTTTTTAACTTTTGATAATTGATGGGGTGTTAATTCAAACAACCCCAAATTAGTTGCAAAGAAAATACTGGCATTTTTTTCTAGTACTGCAACAGATTTACCTCTCACAGCATATGGAATCAAGGAAGCTTCTTGGGGTTCAATCGAATCTTGATAAGCATTAAAAATTGAGTCCCAAATAGATTTACCAGCCAGCTTATTGGCAATTAATAAGGATAAATTACCCGATGAAGCATAGGCATAATACTTATCATCTACCTTCACTACTTCTTTAACTGAAGTTGTGCGCTTATGATAATTATTAAAGTTTTTATCTTTTACAATAAACTCTTGGTCGGTATAAAAAATATGATCTAATGAGGCATCATATTTTAAATTTAAAATCTCATGTTCGCGACCTTGAATTATTCTCTTCGGGGCTGTTTTATCATTAAAATGATAAATATTTCCTTTACGCGTGCCTACTAAAATACCATTTTTATAGGGTTCAATTTTAATGGGTTTATCAGATAACATTTCAAAGAAATTTGTTTTCAAGTCGGGCACCAACAAAAGCCCATCAGACAAAGAAGTAAACCATAAATTACCTTCTCTATCTTCAAAAACACTCGAGATATTAAAGCTATTAAAAAAGGGCTTTCCATAATTACTTAACAACTCGCCATTTCCCTTTATTCCATAAACACCTGTGGGCGTACATGCCCAATATTGGCTTCCAGCATAGCAAAAATTCTGAAAAAACTGAGCTTGAGAAAATCTAATACTTTTAGGCTGATTGATAAAGTTGACATCATAAAATAGATATTCTTTGTTAGTTCTTTCGGCAAACAAAATTCCGTTTTTTGTACTAGCCATAGGAATATAAACTTGATTACCATCTTTACTTTTAAGTAATTCATGGGTTTCAACAATATTTAATCCTTCAAAAACAAAGAGCTTATCAACTTGCAGATAAAACCGATTATTCTTACTAATACAACCTGAAAAGTTTTTTCCTTTTAAGTGTATGGTTTTTATTTTTCTAAGGTCTTTTAGGGCATAAATATCTACCCCATCCATTAAAACCACATATAAATAATCTTCAGAAATACCATATCTAGTATAGCCAAAAGGCTCCCGCATATTAAGCGGATATAGGCTATCCTCCGCTACATAAAATAAGTATCCATCAAAATTACTATACCAAATTCTTCCATATTTATCCTCATTAATATAGCTGCCAGCCTTTGAGGATTGTTTTAAAGAATGATAGGTAGTAAAGTTAAAACCATCAAACCTGCTTATCCCTTCATTATGTGATACCCAAATAAAACCCTTTTTATCTTGAATAATGCCATAAACTGAATTGGAAGGTAGCCCTTTACTCTTGTCTATAACAGTATAATAGGGCTCTTGGGCAATTAGGCCACAGGCAAAAATGAGTTGAACAAACAATAAAAATTTGACGCGCAGCTTCATCCTAAGGCTTATTTATACCCAAGAAGATAAATCAAATTTTATTTAATCCCCATAAAAATTCTATTCCAACGAACTTTCTTTAAAATGTTTGGTGCAAATTGATCCCAACTCATCCAAACAAATAAAGCTTTTCCAACAATATTGGTTTCAGGTACAAATCCCCAGAATCGGCTATCCAAACTATTATGGCGGTTATCTCCCATCATAAAATAGTAATTATAGCTAAAAGTATAAGAAGTTACTTCTTTTCCATCAAGGTAGAACTTTCCATTCTCACGTCTAAAATCTGGGTGATTTTCATAAATAGTAATTACCCTATTATAAAGTTCAAAGTTTAAACTATCTAATGTTACAACATCTCCAGCTTTAGGAATATAAACACTTCCATAATTATCTACATTCCAGTTAAATTGCGGAAGGTTTGCGGTAGGAAATATTCTTGGGTCTCTTCCTTCCTTACTGTATCTAAATGAATCGATTGACAATATGCGACTATCCATTCTAATTTTTGCAATTTTATCAGGTGTGGTTGGATAGATTAAAATTAAATCATTAGAATGCGCTTGATCAATAATATCATTCATGTTAATGTCAAATGTATAAAGAAGCGCTTGTAATCTAGTTTGATCCAACATGCCACGGTTATCTGTTAAGTAGGCAGGGTCAAACTTGATGGAGTAGCCATATTGCATCATTTCTGGCTTGTAATTAAGGGCTCCATTCACATACAATTCTCCTTCTACAACTTTCAAACTATCCCCTGGAATTCCAACACAACGTTTGATATAGTTATCCCTTTTATCAAAGGGTCTTGTTTCCTCAAAGGGATGAATAAAGGAAGGGAAATTAAATACCACCACATCATTATTTTTAATTTGGCTTAAAGCAGGCATGCGCTTGTATGGCATTTGCATCCATTTTAAATAACTAGGCACAGAATCTACCAAAGGCAACATGTTATGGGCAAAAGGAAAAGACAAAGGCGTAACAGGTAATCTATTTCCATAATGATATTTACTCACAAAAAGGAAGTCGCCCACCAACAGTGATTTTTCCATTGAAGGTGTTGGGATGGTATATGCTTCAATAAAATAAGAACGAATTACAGTAGCTGCTAAAGTTGCAAACCATAAGGCATCAGACCATTCGTAAACCAACTTATTTTCAGGCTTTTCAAAACCTAATAAATAAACTACTGCTAAAATTGAAAAGCTAACCCAAGTAGGGAAATTGTAAGAAAGTACAAAACCAAAAGCAAGGGTAACAAGTAAGGCGAAAAAATCAAATTTCTCTTTGGATTTACCAAATTTAAGCAATTGATCTGCTGTGTATTTTACGGAATACAAAACATACAATACCATGAATATGATAGGCGAAACAGCAAAAGCAAGAATTCTAGTAAAATATAAAAATATTAAAGCACATCCATAAAATGCATTAATCGCTGCTAGGCCAATACTTGCCCCTGCAGAAAAGTAAAGACCCGCAATGATAAAATTTAGAACACACCAAATGCTAATGATAATCCATTGCTTGGCTGAAAAGGAATTGGGACTTCTAAAATAAAATTTAAACGTTTCTTTTAAATTAAAGGGGTTGGTTTGACCCGATATGTTTGTTGTTGACATATTTACGATTACTTAGAGCAAATAAATTAAAATGCAGCCCCGCATGCAAAAGAGATTTTTGAAAGGAGGAATAGGTAAATAAAAGGTTAAGATTTAAGAATTTCGTCTAGGTTTAAAATATCATCCATTGTAAAAATTCCCTTTTTACCTTGAATCCACTCGGCAGCCATTACAGCCCCTTTAGCAAACCCATACCTAGATTTTGCGTCATGGGATAATTCGATTGTATCAATTACAGATTCATAAATAACCTTATGTAAACCTGTAACTTCCCCTTCGCGGTAAGATTCTATTAGAAGCTCATGTGGTTTGGCACTTTGTCCTGGAACATTATTTTCTTTTCCAAAAATTAAGCGGTTTTTTAGTTGTGTTTTTTCTTTAAACTCATCCATAATTTGTTGCGCCATACTTAGGGCTGTGCCACTTGGATGATCTTTTTTAGCAGTATGATGTACTTCTTCAATACGCACATCGTAGGCATCAAAGTGATGCATCATTGATGCCAACATCTTATTCATTTTATAAAACAAGTTTACACCAATACTAAAATTGGTGCTATGAATCAAGGATTGACCTTCTTGCTCACATTTCTCTTTAATAAAATCAAATTGATCATACCAACCTGTAGTACCCACAACTATGGGAATTTGGGCTTCAAAGCATTTAAGAATATTATCTACAGCAGCAGTGGGCATGCTAAAATCAATGGCAACATCTACTTTTTTAAGACTCACTGGCATAAAATCGTAGGCGTTTTCCAAATTGACTTTATAAACGATTTCATGTCCTTTGGCAATTGCGATTTTTTCAACTGCCATTCCCATTTTGCCATAACCTAGCAATGCGATTCTCATGTGTTATAGTTTTTGAAATTAATCGAGGAAAGATAAAACAAAATAGGCAATTAAGCCAATTTAAGGCAAAATATCAGAAACGAGCTTGTAGTTTTATACCCATGCTTGAACCAAAACCAGTGAATTGATAATCTGGCTTTACCTTTAAAGAAAGGTTTTCTCCCACATCAAAACCCTTCAAGTGCGCCTCAACAGTGGCATCTAAAATAGTAAAAGCATACCATCCAACTATCCCAATGGCAGATAAGTCTCTCGATTTTCGATAGCTTTCTCTCACATTATACAACATATTTTCTGGCACATTTGCAAACTCAGGATTGGTAACCGTTTGCTTATTAACTTTTTGAATATAAGCTTCCCTTACTGCATTATATTCTCTGTTATAAAACATTAAACTATAGGTAAGAACCCCAAATCCAGCATATACAACGGGTACTTTCCAATAACTTTTATTATATACCTGGCCACCACCTGGTATCAGGCCATATAAAGCAGCCTTCTTTGCTTTTGGATCTACAGAAGAATCCTTCTCCTCCTGTTGTTTAGGCTGCTGTTGTGCGAGGCAAGCCAAGCTCAAGAAAAAAGCCACAAAAAAACTTAAAGGTTTTATCACGCTCAAAGCAAGTCTAGAATCTTTTTAAGTTCTTGTTGAGATTTAAATGGGATTTGTACACTTCCTCTACCCCTTTCATCGGCCCTAATTTTAACTTTAACAGCTAATTTTGAGGTAAGTGTTTTTTGAATTTCTACAAAAGCCGCTGGTAAATCTGCTTTTTTAGCCCTGGCTTCCGGCAATTTGTCCTCTTCTTCTGTTTCCTTGCGCTCATGGGCACTTCGTACTAAATTTTCAATTTGCCTAACCGACATGCCTTCATCCATCATCTTTTGAAATAGGAATTGTTGCTCATCTGGATTATCAACAGAAACAATAGCACGGGCATGACCCATGGTAATTTTACCATCTCTTATAGCAGCCTGCACATTATCTGGCAATTTGAGTAACCTAATGTAATTATTTACAGTAGAACGGTTTTTCCCAACTCGCTCACCTAACTGCTCTTGGTTCAAACTACATTCATCCACTAAACGCTTATAACTAAATGCAATTTCCATGGCATTTAATTCTTCCCTTTGAATATTTTCAATAAGGGCCATTTCAAGCATTCCTTGATCGTCGGCAAGACGAATAAAAGCAGGAATTGTAGTTAAACCCGCTAACCTACTAGCACGCGTTCTGCGTTCACCACTAATAATTTGGTAAGAATCGTATCCTAATTTCCGAACCGTAATTGGTTGGATAATACCATGTACTTTAATCGATTCAGCTAATTCATTTAATGCGGTTTCTTCAAATTCTTCCCTTGGTTGAAATGGATTTGCCTGTACCTGCGAGATTGGAATTTCGCTAATGGAATGAAGGGGTTTACTTTCATTTGCAGTAATATCTGTGCTACTATTTTCTAATAAGGCACTCAGTCCTCTTCCTAAGGCATTTCTTTGTTTGTTGCTGCTCATTCTCTTCTAATTTCCTTTTAGTTTAATCCGTGATTCGACTCCATTTTTGACGATTTAGTGAGTCCGTTCTTCTGTAATAATTCCTTCGCAAGGTTTAAATAATTTATAGCCCCTTTGCTTTCGGCATCATGTGATATGGCTGCCAAACCAAAGCTAGGCGCCTCACTCAACTTTGTATTTCTTTGAATAATAGTATCAAATACCAAATCTTGAAAATGCATTTTAACTTCTTCAACCACTTGGTTGCTCAAGCGTGTACGCATGTCGTACATGGTTAGAAGCAAGCCTTCAATTTGCAATTCCGTATTTAAATTGTTTTGAATTATTTTAACAGTATTAAGCAATTTGCCCAAACCTTCTAAGGCAAAGTATTCGCATTGAACCGGAATAATAACCGAATCACTTGCTACTAAGGAATTGGTTGTTATCAAACCCAAAGAAGGCGAACAATCAATGATTACAAAATCATATGCATCCTTAATTTTTTGCAATTCATAATACATCAAGCGTTCACGATTTGGCACATTGATAAGTTCAATTTCTGCACCCACTAAATCAATATTTGAAGGCATAATGTCCAAATAGGTAAAGGTAGTTTTGATAATCGCATCCTTTGCAGGTACCTCATTTACCAAAACCTCATACAAACCAGTACGCACATCTTTTGGATCAAAGCCCAATCCAGAAGTTGTATTGGCTTGCGGATCTGCGTCAATAACCAAGGTTTTAAACTCTAACACGGCCAAACTTGCCGCAAGGTTAATGGCAGTAGTTGTTTTTCCTACACCACCTTTTTGGTTTACAATTGATATTATTTTTGTCATATTAATTAGATGGCAATATGCTCGCCTATTTTCATTATTGTTAAATTAGCCCCCGTATTTTCAAAAGCTCCTTTTGCCTGATGTTCGTCAATTACAATATACCCAAAAGTATTAAAGTGCATGCCTATCACATTTTTAGTCCTTAAAAAATTGGCCGCCTCGGCAGCGTCAACTGCATCCATTGTAAAATTACCTCCAATTGGCAAAATTGCCCAATCTATGGTAAATCGCTCTCCCAACAACTTCATGTCTTGATGCAAGGCAGTATCGCCACTATAATATATAATTTTCCCTTCGGTCTCAATTAAAAAGCCTGCCGCAGTTCCACCGTAAGTTCCATCCGAAAAACTGCTGCTATGCATGGCATAGGTCATGCTTACTTTCCCAAAATCGAAATTACGCTTTCCACCAATATTCATGGGATGGGTATTTGTGACACCTTGTTTTTGAAGCCAAGCATGAATCTCCCAAATAGCTATTACCATAGCACCCGTTCGTTGAGCAATGGCTACTAAATCTGCTGTATGGTCTTCATGGGCGTGCGAAACCAGTATATAATCAGCCTCAATCAATTCTGCTTTAATAGTGTCATTAATTGGATTTGGACTAATAAACGGATCAAACAACAAGGTTTTACCTTGTGTTTCTATAGTAAAGCACGAATGTCCTAAATATTTGATCTTCATTGTACGGGTTATCCACAAAATTTAATTTGAACTTTTTGAACCGAATTTCTTTAAAAATTTAATTTAAACAGTCCGTGAAACACTTTTCACTCTAACGTGAAACAAATTCCATGTTTCCAAATTACGTTAATGAAAATGGTAACTAATCCACTCTCTATCAACAGGCATGTGGATTACTTTATGCATTGATAACAAATTACTTATAAAATTTAACTTGCATTCCTCTAAACATGGGCTGCCAATAGGAGGTCTAAATCTTTATTATAGATACTCAAGCGTTTACCCAAATGCTTATTGGTTAAATTTCCTTTATAAATATAAACGCCATGTCTAATTTCTGGATTTGCAAAAAGGAATTTTGCGAAGTTTGGCGAGCCTGAAATTCTAAGTAAAAGAGGTGTAATCACATTACTTAACGCATAACTAGCTGTTCTGCAAACATTACTAGTAATGTTTGGTACACAATAATGCAAAACATCATGCTTTTTAAAGGTTGGTTGTGCATGCGAAGTTATTTCAGAAGTTTCGAATACCCCTCCTTGGTCGATACTAATATCTATTATTACGCTATTGGGCTTCATTTGTGAAACTAGTTCTTCACTCACAATTACGGGTGAACGACCTTCTTCGCTTCTTATACAGCCAATGCAAACGTCTGCATTTGAGATAGCCTTCTGTAAAATCTTAGGATGAATTAAGGAGGTAAAAACACTTTGGCCCAAATTATTTTGGAGGCGACGAAGTTTGGTTAATGAATTATCAAATACTTTAATATTAGCACCCATTCCAATGGCAGCCCGAGCAGCAAACTCTCCAACAGTGCCCGCGCCTAAAATTACAATTTCTGTTGGGGGTATGCCAGCTACCCCACCTAGCATTTCTCCTTTACCTCCCCCATTAATACTTAACAATTGGGCCGCAACTGCAATTGCGTTGATGCCTGCAATTTCACTCAAGCTTCTCACAATTGGATACACACCACTTTCATCTTTTAAATATTCAAACCCAATGGCATTGATTCTTTTAGCCATTAAACTTCTAACATAAGCCTCATTTCTAGCGCCATGTTGCAAGGCAGAAATTAACAATTTATCCTGACCCAACCAACCCACCTCTTCGTTGGTAGGTGGTTCTACTTTAACAATAACATCCGCTTTAAAAACCTCTTCCCGATTGTAACAAATTTTGGCCCCTGCATCACTGTATTCTTGATCTGTAAACAAGGCATCTTTGCCAGCATTACTTTCTAACCAAACCTGGTTTCCATTGTTTACCAGTAGTTGAACACTTGAAGGCGTTAAAGCAATGCGGTGCTCTTGTAAAGTAATTTCTTTAGGGATGCCTATGTACAATGCTTGGTTGGGCTGCTTTAATTCAAGCATGGCTTCTTGGGGCTGTAAACTTGCTTGTCTTGCTAGATCACTGAAGCCAAATGAGGTGCTTTCTGACATAGGAGTAAAAATAGGATGCTCTCAAAAATAATGTATTTAGGGTAGATTTCCACTTAGGCTATTGTAAGTTGCCTTTTCTCTTGCGATAAAGATAGGGTAATTGTTAAGCAAGTTTCATTTTCAAGGATTTCGTCAATTTTTTCTGGCCACTCTATCAAGCATAAATTTCCAGAATCAAAATACATTTCAAAGCCAAGGTCATATACTTCTTCTACCGACTTTATCCTATAAAAATCAAAATGATAAATACTTTTGCCATCTTGCGTTTTATATTCGTTAACAATCGAAAAACTTGGGCTGCTCACCAAATCTTGCACCCCTAATTGTAGCAATAATTCCTTGATTAAGGTAGTTTTCCCCACGCCCATTTCTCCATGAAAACACCAAAGCTTATGCGATTTGGCATTTTCTATTAAGTAGTTCGCAGCCAGCGGCAATTCTGCTAAATTGTAAATCATGCAAGTATTTTACTTACGTCTTCTTTGCAATTCGGTGGTGATTAACTTCAATTCTCTACCTGCCTGTCCCTGTACGCTTGTATTTTCTTGCGCCCTTCTAAATAAATATGGAAGAACAGCCTTAACCGGACCATATGGTAAATATTTTGCAACCCGATAACCCGCATTTGCTAGGTTATAACTTAAGTTATCACTCATGCCATATAATTGAGAAAAGTAAACTCTTTCGTCTGAAGGAGAAAGTCCATTTTGATGCATCAATTGTATAAGTCCCTCACAACTTTCTTGGTTATGTGTTCCCGCACAAATTGCAATCCTTTCAATTTGGTTCAAACATACCTTTAAACCCTCATTATAATCTTGGTCGCTAGCTGCTTTGCTGGGTTGAATTGGGTTCAAATAACCCATTTCTTTAGCTCGTTCCGCTTCTTTTTCCATATAGGCACCGCGCACTAATTTAACACCATAAAAGTAATTTCCCAGCTTAGCGTCTTCAATGGATTGCTTTAAAAAAGCCAACCTATCATGCCTGTAAAATTGAACGGTATTATAAATGATGGCGCGCTTTCCATTATATAGTTGCATCATTTCTTTAGCAATTCCATCAATAGTATCTTGAATCCAACTTTCTTCTGCATCCATAAAAAGGCGAACATTTAAATCATACGCTCTTTTGCATATGCTATTGATGCGTCCTTTAACCCTATCAAACTCAGCAATTTCTTCTGGAGATAGCGATTTTCCTTCATTTACCTTTTGTAATAAGGCAAACCTTCCAACGCCTGTTACCTTAAACACACTAAACGGAATTGCAGGATTATTGTGCGCCTTTTCTATGGTTTTAATAATTTCGTTGGCAGTTATTTCAAAAACAGACTCTTGCTCCTCTCCTTCTACAGAATAATCTAAAATGGTACCTACGCCAAACTGATGCATTTGTTGAATAGTTAGCTCGCAATCAGTTACACTTTCACCGCCACAAAATTGATGAAAGACCGTTTTCTTAATAATACCTTTTATTGGGAGTCCAATTTTAAATCCAATATCCACAAGGGCTGGTCCGGTTTGAACCAACCAATTATACCCAATTGCCTTAAATAATAAATATGAATTACGAAGCTCTTTGGTATTTCTAGCCTGAAAAGCAATTTGGGTGTTGGTAAAATCAACCTTTGGATGTGTCATGCTGTTATTTATACTTTAACTTGTGTTTGTTAACAAATGATTAACTATAATTGCGCTACGAAAGTAAGTGCAAACTCTGTTAGATGAAAGAAATTATTCATAAGGATTTTGAGATATTTTTAGGTGATGATGGGTTGGCACACCTAGCCGAAATTCTAATTGAAGAAGGTTATTCCAAAATTTTCATTTTAATGGATACCAATACAAAACGGCATTGCTGGCCGATTTTGAGTCCGTATTTAGTGGATTTTCTACCCATCGTAATCCCAGATGGGGAGTCGAGCAAAAGCTTGGTTCAAGCCGAAAAAATTTGGGAAACTTTACAAAAGAACTTTGCAGACCGCCGCTCTGTGCTTTTAAACTTAGGCGGTGGTGTCATTTCTGATTTGGGTGGGTTTTGCGCCGCAACCTACAAAAGAGGCATAGACTTTATCAATATCCCTACCTCTTTATTAGGTATGGTAGATGCCGCAATTGGTGGAAAATTAGGCATCGATTTCTTAGGATATAAAAATTCAATCGGATTATTTAAACATCCTAAACAAATCATTGTGTATCCAAATTTCATCAAAACTTTGAGTCAGGAAGAAATTAGAAACGGCCTTGCCGAAGTGGCTAAACATGGCTTAATAGATGATAAGTCGCTGTTTGAAAAGCTTTCAAACCTTGACAACCAAGCCTTAGACAAAGCAGGAAATCTCATTTTTCAATCGATTAAAATTAAGGCACAAATTGTAAAAAAAGACCCATTTGAAAAAGATTTACGTAAGGTTTTAAATTTTGGTCATACCATTGGTCATGCCATTGAAACTTGGTCATTATTAAACGACACCGTGCCGCTTAAACATGGCGAGGCCATTGCCATAGGAATGATTTGCGAGGCCTACATGAGCAAGGAATTACTTGGCTTAAGCAATCCAGAATTAGCGCAAATAACACAGTATTTTACAAAGCGATATCCCTTTTATAATAAGACTTGGGATGAAATTCAATTAATAGAATTCATGCGCAACGACAAGAAAAATGTGGATGGACTCATCAATTTTACTTTGTTAAAACGCATTGGCAAAGCCAAAATTAATATGCAATGCCATGAAGAGTTAATTTTAAAAGCCTTGAGCTATTATCGCCAACTTAAACCATGAAATCGGTAAAAATTAGTGCCACCAAAACGCACATAAAAGGTCAAATAAACCTCCCAGCTTCTAAAAGCATCAGTAATAGGGCCTTAATTCTACAAGCCATTAACCAACAATTACATCGAAGTAATTGCACCATTATCAATCTTTCTACGGCAGATGATACCCAAATTTTAACTAAAGCTTTAAGTGTTAAAGAAGGAAAAGTAGATATTAAAAATGCAGGAACTTGTGCGCGCTTTTTATGCGCCTTTTATGCTGCCTTTCCAGGGGTAAACATTGAATTATGTGGTGAGTCGCGCATGGCAGAGCGACCCATTAAAGATTTAGTTGAAGCCTTAAGGATTTTAGGAGCAGACATTGTTTACCTTGATGCAGAAGGAAAATTTCCGATACAAATTAAAGGCCAGCAATTAGCAGGAGGAACAATTCAAATTTCTGCAGAGGCCTCTAGTCAATTTGTTTCAGCCTTAATGCTTATATCGCCTTTATTAAGTAGCGGTTTGAACCTAAGCCTTTCAGAAAAAATAGTAAGCAAGCCTTATATTGAAATGACAGCCGCGCTATTGAAAGATTTTGGTTATGCGCCAGAGTTAGCCATAGCAGCGCATCAAATAAAGCTAAGCCAAGCCTATTTGCCAAGCAACTTAGAAACCTATGAGGTGGAAGCAGATTGGAGCAGTGCTGCATTTTTTTATGAAGCAGCCTTGCTATCAGAAGAAGCCGAATTAACCTTAAATGGACTTCGCTTGCCATCTATTCAAGGTGACGCCATAGTTGCAAATTGGTTTGAGGAATTAGGGGTAAAAAGTCAATTGGTTCAAACCGGCATAAAAATACACAAAACCAATAAAGTACCAGGGGAGGTATTAACATTTGATTGCACAGATTACCCTGATTTAAGCATTGCCTTGGTATGCGCAACAGCCGGAGCTGGCATAGCCATTCGTGCCAATGGATTATCAAGCTTGGTGCACAAAGAAAGTAACCGATTGGATGCACTTTTAAATTTGCTAGACAAGTTGCACATCAAAACAGAAAGTGATAAACAAAGCTACTTGGCACATGATGGCTTGCAAAGGCAATTCTATCATGGTGAAATTTTAACAACAGAAAAAGACCATCGATTGGCAATGGCTTATGGCATGTTGGCGCAATATTTTTCTTTGGTAAGAGTAAGCGAAATTAACTCAGTGGTTAAATCGTTTCCACAATTTTGGGTAGAGGCTGCTAAGTTGGGACTAGAAGTGGATTAAAAGAAATTTATCCATTGTTTAGAAAAGGGCTTAAAGCTTTATTAAATTTAAGATTGGTTCAAACTTAATACCCTATAAACATGCTGCTGTAAGTTAAAGCTAAATATCTTACCCTCAAGCACCGGTTCAATGCCTACAATCACTTTAATGGCTTCCGAAACTTGTATTGAAGCTCCAAAGGCACAGGTTGAACCTAAAACACCACTTGCCGCACAAGACAACATTTCGGAATTAAAATTGGCAGCACCAAAGAAGCTGTTAAACCTTATTTTTTTGTGGTAATTAAACACAGATACCATTCCTTCAAACCCAGCAACCGCCGCAAATATCCAAGGCTTTTGAAGTTCACTACAACATTGATCCAATAAGTACCTAGTTTCGATGTTATCTGAGCAATCTATAAGTAGGTCATACGAAGCAACGAGCGATAATGCTAGATGTTCCTCTAATCGAGCAAAGTGTGGTGTGATGCTTAGGTGAGGATAACGAACGCTCAGTTTCTCTGCAGCTCGCAATACCTTAGCCTGCCCTATATCTCTCTCATCGTATAGCGTTTGTCTTGCTAAGTTATGATTGCTCACTACATCATTATCTATCACTCCAATATTGCCAATACCTGCTGCCGCTAAGTATTGTAAAACTGGGCAACCTAATCCGCCTGCTCCCACTACCAATACCTTGGCCTGGCTAAGTTTGGCTTGACCCAAAGACCCTATTTCGGGCATATTGATTTGTGCTAAATAGGACTCCAAAGGCTTAGGCTTGATGAATCTGACTTAAAATAGTTGGGTCTTTAATGGTAACATCTTCCGCTAACATCAATGCCTTGCTAAGGATAATAGACAACAAGGCATCTCCCTCAAAAGGAAGAAATACTTTGTCTGAACCTTTGCTATTTTTAGCTGGAACAATGCAGAGATATTGGTCGTTTGGACTCATCAAGATATTACCACTACCAATATGAATTTTATAGGTTCTAAAGTTACCCTTTACCACCAAGTACTTTCCATCAAAGGTGCATTGCGGGGCAATCTTTAACCTAGGAATAAGCCGCTGAAGGGCGGACTCTCTTACCTTAGAAGACTCTGACAACTCGGCAAAAGAATAATTAAACCAATATTCATTCATGCGGGTATTGCCATTGTCTTGCCAATTAACATCATTACCAATACTAGTTACCCCCACAAACAAATCCACATCACGCATGATTTCGCTAAACACCAAGGCGGGCACCTCTACTAAGTCTATTACTTGGTGATCTCTATAAAACCTTACCTGATCGGTGCTCACAAAATTAAAGATGCCCATTTGATTTGTGTTTTCTTCTTGCCAATCGGAATCTACCAAAAACTCGGCTGTTAATTGATGATGAGGAATAGCAATACTTGGTGTATTGTGGGAATCCCATGAACCCATGAGTTGATATACCCAACCACGTTGCTTGCATAGAGCAGCAAATTGATGCTGTCTTAAGATATGCGCTGCAAACCGGTTCGAATACGAATTAGTATTTTGCTCAGCATCGGTTAATAAATACACTTCTCTAAAAGCTTGTTTAAAGGGCTGCTTAATTTGATGCTGTTCTAAAATCGACCTCCATTGGTGCACCGTTTCTGAGGTCTCGTAAATGGGATGCCACAATGTTACTTTAACCTCCTGAGGCAAGCTGGGCAAGGGCTGCCCGTGAGCATCCGCCAATACCTCATTAAAGTAAATACCACTCCAACGCTGTTCTTGATGTGTAAAAGTCCAAATTAACAACTTACTCATAAAAGAAAGCAAAGGATGATGAAGATAGGATTGTTTCCATTCTTCTAAAGTCCATTCCCTAGCCTTTAAATAACAATGCTCTATCCTATCTTTTTGCGCTTGAAAAGTGGCTTCAATTTCTTTTGTTCTTTTCTTGAGTCTATTTAACTCTTCTTTGTATTCTTCTTTTACCTTAAGGGGAATAGAAGTTTGTTGTTTACCCTCTTTTTCCCAAACGAGCTCTATACTTTGATACGCTTTGATATGCAAAATGGCTGTATATTCTCCTATTTGGCTTTCTAATTTACCTTGGTTCAACCCGAAACTTGGCACCGAAATTTCTTCTAATTGATCTTTAGTATAACCTTCTTTCAATGCAACTACACTGATATATTTATCAATGATTTTTAGCACCGAGGGATATTTAATCTTCACCTTAAACTTACTTAAGGTAGCAATGCCCTCTTTAAACGGCAGGATAGAAAAAGCATACAAACAAGCATTGCCTGTTCTAACCGATACGGCACCCACCCCTTGCAATTTCTTAAATGCCCAAAGGCCATATTCGTCCAACTTTGCCGTCAATCGCGTATCGTTTATCAAGCCGCAAGTCCATATGATTCCTTTTAAAATATCATGGTTTATCTCACTTAAAAAAGCTACTTCTTGGTTAGACTTTTTATGTATGTCTTTAAGTAGTGTTAAGCTTAAATCTAGAAAATTAAGATAGGATTGGATAAGGGATTCTTTTTCAATTTGCTCGATGATTTTCTTAACTTCTTTCGCCCATTTTTCGGAAGGAGTTGCTTTGCCTTGCACTTCAATCAATTGGGCAATGAGCAAGTTCCATGCGTTTCTTTGTGTTTCGTCTGTTATAGAAGATAAGAAACTAAGAATGTATTTGCCTAAAGCATCCGATGAATCTGCACCCAATTCCGGGGCACCTTGTAGCAAATATTGTATCTGCTTGTTAATTTGAATGGTATCGGAATAATTGTAATTCTCGGAGGATGCGTCGCTATATAAGGCATGAAGGGCAGATTTTAATGGCTTTGATAAACCTGTGTTTCTAATATTTGATTCTATTTTACTTAACAAAGGCTTAAACGGAATACTAGAAAAGAACTGGTTTTTATTGAGTCTTTGGGTGATAAAAGAAGTTAAATCCAATAGTTCTTGATCCGAATAGTCTATATTTCTTCTAAGCAAATGACTGGCTAATTGTGTATACAATTCAATGCCATCCCAAACAGCCGAGCCATATACGCTAGACTCTTTGCGATTTTTCTTGAACTGATACAGCTCGTCGATGCAGGCATAAATCAAGGATTTAATAAAAGCCTCTTCCTTAGATTTAATCAATTGATATACCGTTAAGTTTCCCAAGGTAGGCAGCCTGTAACTCTCTTTTTTAGCAATGGCTTCATCTAATAAGTCCTTCAACAAGCTAAGGCATTCCTTTTCGTGCGTTTTAGAAAACTCAGGTGCTTTCTGCTTAAAAAAATCCAACAAAGACATCTTTACTTATCCTCCAATTAGGGTTGTTAATTTCACAAAACTCACCTCAGTTTCTGGCTCCAATAAAACCATTTCATCCAAAGAAATGGCTTGTTTTTGGTCTATCAAAACAAAGTAAGCATTGTTTATAAAAGCATCTAAAGCAATGTATACTTGTTGCTCGGCATCAATCAACTTTCGCTTAGGCATTTTATACCCATGCAAGGTTTTTTCGGTATTATCAGGTTGAACCAAGCCTTGAAAATAATCCGGCAAGCGTTGATTATAAGTTTCAACTTCAGAAGTAACCCTACTGGATATAATCTCACTTACACTTACCAATTCGTGCTGTAATGAAATGATGATTTCATTTAAAATTTTTCCACCTGCGGTTTCATCTTTAATTTTTAGTTGATAGGCCATGGCATTGCTTTAAAGTGAATAGAATAATTTAATGTTATAAACATAATCAATCAAGCCCAATTACACAACCCTGCGCATAAAATTTGGATGCAACATTGCTGCTAACTCCTTTTCTACCCTATCGGCAAACCTAAAGTAATCTTAGTGGACCCTCTGGCATATTCACCATGCAAAAGCCTTCGCTATCGGCTGCATCAGTTTTAGATACCACCAAAGAAGGAATAATCCTTGATCCGAGATTATAGGATTCGGCGAACAAGTGCAGGTAATCAGTCCAAGGCAATTGGCCATAAAAATTCAACAAAGGTTACGGGAGACTTTGGAAAATTATGGGTAATGCGGCGCTTTGGTCATGAAATTGAACTTGCCAAGTTCTAATTTTTCTTTATTCATGTCGTCATTAAATTTACCGCCAATATTAATGTCCCGAAATGTCGGGATGCAGGTGAAAACCGCCCCTACTCCTGTCTTCTATCCAATCAAACAAATATTTTTCATTGTATTCAATTTCAAATTTATTTAAAAAATCAATGTATTCTTCCTTAAAAGTTTGTTTATGATGATGCTCTTCTTGATTCAAGATATATTTACAGACCTTATCAATTTGGCTTTTTGAATAGGAAAAAGCTCCAAAACCTTCTTGCCAATTAAATTTTCCATTAATCCATTGGCTATCATTAATAAATTTGGAAGATCCAGCTTTTATATCTCTAACCAAATCAGATATTGAAATGTTTGGTTTTATACCTACCAACAAATGTGTATGGTCTGGCATTGCAAAAATTGATAACATTTTTTGATCTCTATTTTGCACGATGCCTGTAATGTATTTGTGCAATTCCTCTCTGTTCTGTTTTGCAATTAGGTTTTGTCTGCCTTTTACAGCAAATACAATTTGAATATAGATTTGGGTATAGGTGTTTGGCATTTTATTAACAGGTAGCTCCTACGGAGCTATTTAAATTGTGATTGTTTCGATTCTATAAACAGCTAGCCCCGATGGGGCAAAATTATTATTTATTGCTTTTGCAGCTCCATAGGAGCATCCTGTTTGTAGGAAATGATTTGGTTAATGGTTTCCATTCTACAAACAGGTAGCCCCAAGGGCAAAATTATTATTTATTGCTTTTGCAGCTCCATAGGAGCATCCTGTCGTTAAAATGGATGTGCATCCTAGTTTCCAAAGGGATTTTTTGTAAGGCTAGCCGCCGAAGGTAAACTTGAAGGACCAATGAATTCTTTTAGTATGCTTCAAGAAAAGAGGTATGAACTGCAAAAACTAACTTCGGAACACGAAACACTGCCTACTGCAAATGTGCCGTTATGCGATCGGCTTTCTGTTTTCAGTCGTGTTAGTCTTTCCTTAACCATCCCAAAATTCTTTTATTCTTTATTTCCCATTGCCCATCTTTTTTGTCAAGAGAGAATGTTTCTCTTGA
>JAIYCU010000039.1 GCA_027487835.1 Bacteroidota bacterium
GAATCGTCTGTTCCTGAATTGGCGTTGGGTTCTCAAAACCCATTTCCTGAATCGCATTCAGGATAGACTGCTCGACGCCGAGTTCACTAAAATTTTTCAAAGTACGTTATTAAAATTGAGCCGCAAAAGTATGGATACTTTTTGGATTTACAGCTAAAGTGCTGAATTATTGCTAGTTTATTATTTGTCTAAGCTTAAAATTTAGCACGCAACCAAGCTTCTACATGCTGTGAAACCAAAGCCTATGCTCACATTTACTCAAATATTAAATGGCTAAATGCCAGCCGTAAACAGCGGTTTCTTTTTCTTGTAATTAAGTCCATATTTATTACATTTGCCACACTTATCCAGAAAGACGGAGGGAATAGGCCCTATGATGTCTTGGCAAATTTCAAATAAATTGAATAGTGCCAACACCTATTTCGGAGGTTCCCTCTGAATGCTGATAAGTGAATGATGCTTTGCAAAAAGTACTCAAACACAACAGCAAATACTTTCTGGAAAGTCCATAGACCATGGTCCATAGTCCATTGTTTTTGGTTGACCCTAGCTTGCTATGGTCTATCGACTATGGACTATCGACATTAAAATGAACATACACGAAATACTAAACCAACGCATTCTCATCCTCGATGGCGCCATGGGCACCATGATACAACGGTATAATTTAGAGGAGGAAGATTTTAGAAATGAGGCTTTGAAAAACCACCCAAAGCCGCTTAAAGGCAATAACGACCTATTGAGCTTCACGCGCCCTGATGTAATTAAGGCCATCCACCGCCAATATTTTGAGGCAGGTGCTGATATCATTGAAACCAATACTTTCAGCGGAACAACCATTGCCCAAAACGATTATGATTTGGGTCAAGAATGGGTAGATATGATAAACCTTGAAAGTGCCAAAATTGCCCGCGAAGTGGCCGATGAGGTTACAGCCCTTAACCCAGCAAAACCACGCTTTGTGGCAGGGGCAATGGGTCCAACCAACAGAACCCTGTCTATAAGCCCAGATGTGAACGATCCAGGTTACCGCGCTATTTTATTTGATGAATTGGTGGATGCTTATAAACACCAGGCACGTAAACTCATTGAAGGGGGCGTTGATATCATCTTAATTGAAACCATTTTTGATACCCTTAATGCCAAAGCTGCCCTATTTGCTGTAGATGTATTGTTTGAAGAAATTGGGAAAACCTACCCTATCATGATTTCTGGGACCATCACCGACGCTTCGGGCAGAACTCTCTCGGGTCAAACCACCGAAGCCTTTTTAATTAGCATGCAACACATGCCTCTGTTAAGCATTGGCCTTAACTGTGCTTTGGGCGCAAGTGCTTTGCGTCCATACTTGCAAGTGTTAAATAATAATGCCCCATTCTTTGTGAGTGCTTATCCAAATGCAGGTTTGCCTAATGAATTTGGCCAGTATGATGAATCGCCAGAACAAATGGCCGAGCAAGTAGAAGTTTTCTGCAAAGAAGGATTGGTAAACATTCTTGGCGGCTGCTGTGGCACCACTCCAGATCATATTAAAGCAATTGCTGAAATGGCGGGGAGGTATGAACCAAGAAAGCTGTTAGTCGATGGTCGATAGACCATAGACCATAGCAAAAAGGAATAGGGAGATATAGATAAGCTAGAGATGTTTAAATTTGAGAATTTAGAAGTTTGGAAAAAATCAATGCAATTGGTTGAATTGGTTGATGGGGTTACGAAAAAGTTTCCAAAGGAAGAGCTGTATATATTAAGCTCTCAAATTAAAAGGGCAACTGATTCAATTGTTTTAAATATTGGAGAAGGGTCACAAGGACAGAGTAATCCAGAGTTTGCTAGGTTTTTAAGTTTTTCAATAAGGTCTTGTATTGAAGTTGTGTGTTGTATTTATATTGCACAAACAAGGAAAATTATCTCTGATGAGGATTTCAAAAATATTTACAATGAATGCGAAACACTCATAAAAATGTTACAATCATTAAAGTCAAAATTATAATAAAGTAAAGGGCTATGGTCTATCGACCATGGACTATGGACAACTAACAATGAACGATTTTACACTAAAACTAAGCGGCCTTGAGCCATTAATAATTACTAAAGAAACCAATTTTGTTAATGTTGGTGAACGAACCAATGTTACAGGGTCTAAAATGTTTTTGCGCCTTATCAAAGAAGGAAACTTTGATGCCGCACTTGCAGTAGCACGTGAACAGGTTGAAGGTGGCGCGCAAATCATTGACATTAACATGGATGAAGGAATGATTGATGGCGTTGAAGCCATGACGCGTTTCCTCAACCTTATAGCCTCCGAGCCAGATATTTCTCGAGTACCTGTGATGATTGACTCTTCTAAATGGGAAATTATAGAAGCAGGCCTAAAATGTGTACAAGGAAAATGCGTAGTTAACTCCATCTCACTAAAAGGGGGCGAAGCCGAGTTTATTCAACAAGCTAGAACCATCAAGCGTTTTGGAGCTGCTGTAATTGTGATGCTCTTTGATGAGGTGGGTCAGGCAGATAACTTCGAGAGACGCATCGAAATTGCAGAAAGGGCTTATAGAATACTAACAGAAGTAGTTAATTTTCCAGCTGGAGATATCATTTTTGACCCAAATATTTTCCCGGTAGCAACTGGTATGGAGGAGCACCGCAGAAATGCCATCGACTATTTTAGAGGTAGCAAATGGATTGTAGAAAATTTACCAGGCGCCAAAATAAGTGGTGGTGTGAGTAATGTGTCTTTCTCTTTTAGAGGCAACGACAAAGTGCGTGAGGCTATGCACTCTGCTTTCTTGTACCATGGCATCCAAAATGGCATGACCATGGGAATCGTGAATCCGAGTCAGCTAGAAGTATATGACCAAATAGACAAAGACCTTTTGGAGTATGTAGAAGACGTTTTATTGGATAGAAAAGATGATGCCACTGAACGCTTATTAGAATATGCAGAAAAGGTAAAGGGCAAGGGAAAAGAAAAGGTTATCGACTTAGAATGGCGCAATGCCCCTGTTGCAGATAGATTGAGTTATGCTTTGGTAAAAGGAATTGTAGAGTTTATTGATGAGGATACCGAAGAAGCACGCCAACAATTTGCCCGACCGCTAGAAGTTATTGAAGGTCCGCTGATGGCGGGCATGAATATCGTTGGTGATTTGTTTGGTTCAGGAAAAATGTTTCTTCCACAAGTGGTGAAGAGCGCAAGGGTAATGAAAAAAGCTGTTGCCTATCTCATGCCTTACATGGAGGAAGAAAAGCGCAAGTCGGGAGACAAAAGCACCTCTCAAGGTAAAATCCTTATGGCTACCGTAAAAGGCGATGTGCATGATATTGGAAAGAACATTGTAGGCGTGGTATTGGCTTGTAATAATTTTGAAATTATTGACATTGGCGTAATGGTACCAGCTGAGAAAATTCTTGAAACTGCCATTCGTGAAAATGTTCAAGTAATAGGACTTAGCGGTTTAATTACGCCAAGCTTAGATGAAATGGTTTATGTGGCCAAAGAAATGGAACGCCTTGGTATGAAAATACCATTGTTGATTGGCGGGGCTACAACTTCTAGGGCGCATACTGCGGTTAAGATTGACCCAATGTATAGTGGACCAGTTATTCATGTGTTAGACGCCAGTAAGAGTGTACCCGTGGCGCAGAATTTTATAAGTCCAGATTTAATTGCCCCCGCTACCGCAAAATATAAAGCCGAGTACGAACAATTTAGGATTGATTATAAAAACAGACGCAAGGACAAAAACTTTGTAAGCCTTGAAAAAGCAAGAGCCCATAAACCTAAACTAAGTTTTGACAACTTGGTTGCCCCAAGTTTTTTGGGAACCAAGGTGTTTGAAGATTTCCCTTTGGAACAGTTGCGTGAACGCATTGATTGGACACCGTTCTTTTTAACATGGGAATTGGCAGGAAGATACCCAGCAATTTTAGTAGATAAAGTGGTAGGGGTAGAGGCTACAAAATTGTTTAAAGATGCAAATGCCTTGTTAGACAAAGTAATTTCAGAGAAGCTACTAACTGCTAAAGCTGTGGTAGGATTTTATGAAGCAAATGCGCAGGGCGACGATGTGTTGGTTCAAACTGAAAACGGCACACAAACTTTTAGCTTTTTGCGCCAACAGAATGAAAAGGCTGCCGACCAACCCTACCATTGTTTAGCAGATTATATTGCGCCAGCAGATTCGGGAAAGCAAGACCATATTGGCTTTTTTGCTGTAACGGCAGGCATTGGCATTGAGCCATTGATTGAAGCCTTTGAGAAAGACCATGATGATTACAATAGCATCATGATAAAGGCAGTGGCAGATAGATTGGCTGAGGCAATGGCAGAAAAAATGCACGAATTGGTGCGTAAGGAACTATGGGGTTTTGCCAAAGATGAGCAGTTGAGCAACGATGATATCATTCGCGAAAAGTATAATAGCATTCGTCCTGCGCCTGGGTATCCTGCTTGCCCAGACCATACCGAGAAACGTAAGTTGTTTGATTTGCTAAAGGTAGAAGACAAGGTGGGAATAACCCTTACAGAAAATTTTGCCATGTATCCAACAGCTGCTGTAAGCGGATTTTATTTTGCGCACGATGAAAGTAAATATTTTGCAGTGGGTAAAATTCAAAAAGACCAAGTAGAAGAATATGCCAAGCGCAAAGGCGAATCTATTGAATATGTAGAAAAATGGTTAGCTCCAAACCTTGGTTATGAGTAGTTAGATGTTGGTTTGAACCAAACTTATCCTTTTAAATAACCCCGAAATTAGTTAAGGAAGTCAATATTTAGCCTGCTTTTTTGTCTTTGTGTTGCGGCTTCGTTTAGTTATTTTTGTCCCTCAATATAAATCACAAAAGGAGATTTGTTGTGCAAAAATATTTAATCAAAGATTTAGAAAAATGCGAAGGTCAACTAGTTACTTTATCTGGTTGGGCTAGCAATAAAAGAGAAAGCAAAGGGCTTGTTTTCATCGTACTCAGAGATGGTACAGGTTGGTGTCAATGCGTGGTAAGTGCAGAAACCGTAAACGAATCGGTATTTGAAGCCGCTAGAAGCGTAAGTTTAGAGTCGTCTCTTACCCTCACCGGTAAAGTAGTTAAAGACGAACGCCAAATGGGAGGCTTTGAAATTCAAGTGACAGACCTCGCCACCATTGGCGAAGCCGTAGATTATCCCATTGCTAAGAAAGAACATGGGGTAGATTTCTTAATGGATAAACGCCATTTGTGGTTGCGCTCGCAACGTCAATGGGCCATTATGAAAATCCGTAACCAAATTATCTTCTCTATCCATGAGTTTTTTCAGCAAGAAGGATTTGTGCAAATGGATGCCCCCTTGTTTACTGGAAATGCCTGCGAAGGAACCAGTAATCTTTTTGAAACCGATTTTTATGGCGACCCTGCTTATTTAAGTCAGAGTGGCCAACTATACGGCGAAGCAATGGCCTTTGCCATGGGAAAAATTTATACGTTTGGCCCAACTTTTAGAGCAGAGAAATCTAAAACCCGTCGCCACCTTAGCGAGTTTTGGATGATAGAACCTGAAATGATGTTCTATGATATTTTTGATAACATGGATCTCATCGAAAACTTCCTTCGATTTGTGGTGAGCAAGGTATTGGCCAACTGTGAAAAAGAACTTGCCTTAATTGGAAGAGAGACAGAGGTTCTAAAGAACATTGTTAAACCTTTCCCACGCTTAACCTACGACGAAGCAGTGCGCATTATTAAAGGGGAACAAGATGTGAATGGAAAAAATTCTATTCTTACTTTAGAGTCTGATTTGGCCTTGGTTCAAACCAGAATAGCAGAAGTAGAAAAAGAAATTGCCGAGCGGGAAGAGAAAATTAAAACGCCTGGTATGAAAAAAGGCGAAATTGGCTTTAACCAAGCACAAATAGATAAACTTAAACACGAGCTCGGCGATTTAGAAGAACAAGCTAGAAATATTCCGCAGTGGTTAAATAGTGCCAGAAACTTTACTTATGGCAGCGATTTGGGCGGTAGCGATGAAACCGTTATCACCCGTTTGTTTGATGTGCCTATTATGGTGTATAACTGGCCACATGAGGTGAAAGCTTTTTACCTAAAACGTGATCCCGATAATAATAAATTTGCGAGAGGTGTAGATGTGCTAGCGCCCGAAGGTTATGGCGAAATTGTTGGCGGTGGCGAGCGTGAAACAGATGTACAATTGCTTACCGATAAAATTAATGAGCACCAATTGCCAATGGAGGCCTTTGAGTGGTACTTAGATTTGCGCAGGTATGGAACTGTGCCACATGCGGGCTTTGGATTAGGACTAGAGCGTTTGGTTACTTGGTTGTGTAAACTGCCGCATGTGAGAGAAAGTATTCCATTCCCAAGAATGTACGGAAGGTTGCTTCCATAACCATGAAACCAAAGATTACAGTTGTATACGCTTTTTTATTAATATGTTTTTTGGGTTTCGGTTTGAACCTAAAAGCACAGGATAAAGGAAAGCTTGAACAATTTGTTGATCGTGCTTATAAAATAGTTGAAGGAGATTCTGCCAAGCCACGTAGTAAATACTTTTTTGTGATTCCTATTTGGGGCATCACCCCAGAAACAGGCATTAAATTAGGTCTTAGCGTAGGCTATGTTTTTAGAATGGCAGAAGATGGTAAGACGCGCCCTTCCTTAGTGCGTTTAAATACTTCCTATACGCAAGAAGAACAATTTAACATTCGCCCTTCTTTTGATATTTTCTTTAAAGAGAACCTTTATAACCTCAAGGGTCAATATGTGTTTAACGACTTTAATGAATACTATTGGGGTGTTGGAAATACAGCTCAAGAAAACGCAAAAGAGTTATACGATTTTAACCAACACCGTTTCAATATAAGGTTGATGCGCCAAGTAGTGAAAGATGTTTATTTAGGCGGGCAAGTGTTATATGAGAAAATTTATAAAAGTAAGTTTGCCCCCAATAGCATTGCCTCACAAAGCAGCGCCAAAGGTATTAATGGGTATGAAGTATTAGGTGTTGGCTTAGCCTTTGCCTATGATAACCGCGATAATGTATATTTTCCGCTTCGTGGTGCTTACTTAGAAATTAGTAATCACTTCTTCTATCGCGCTTCCTACAGCGATTTTAAATTTAATACCCTAACCATCGATTTAAGAAAGTACTTCCCACTTTGGAAAGAAAATGTATTTGCCATTAATGGAGTTGGAACCTTTAACCTTGGCGATGTTCCTTACCGACAAATGGGTACCATTGGCAATGAAAATTTTATGCGTGGTTATTATAACGGCCGATACCGCGATCACCATATGTTTACGCTACAAGGCGAGTTAAGAAAAACCATTTGGGGTCCGCTTGGCTTGGCGCTTTTTGGTGGAATTGGAAATGTAGGAAGAACTTTCTCTGAATTAGGCGTTAACCTTAAACCCAATTATGGCATTGGCTTTAGGGGCATGGTCATTAGAAAAGAGCATATCAATGCTAGGTTAGACATTGGCTTTGGGGAGGCCAATATTCGTGGATTATATTTTACCCTTTCCGAAGCTTTTTAAGCTTTTTTATTTTTATAGGGGCAATGTCTGCACCCATTGGTGCAGCAATAGCCACGCGCCAAATGATAGGCCTCTGTAAATACCATAAAGCCATTTTCAAAATAGTAATGCAGGCCTTGCACTAACTCATTTTTCTTTATGGGTTTCTTTGTATCTGTTGGTTCAACCCGGTTCATTTTATTAAAAAAGATGAAGTGTTTATTCCTGCCCTTAGGCTTTTAATATAAGTGCCATCTTCATTGTAAATAAGCAGCTCGCTTTTTTGCACATAATCTTTTGCGTCCGATACCCAAATTTGCTTTTGGTAAGCATCATATCCTAATCCGTAAAAGGTTCTGCCATTCGAAGGAATTAGCTTTGTTGCAGGCTTTGCTATATCGTTAATATCCATGCTCCACACATCTTGCACCAGCCAATACAACTTATCTTTGCCAGCATTTATTTGTAGCTTAAGTGGCAAATTTCCCATGCCTAAACCAATGGTTTTTTCAATGCTATTTTGAGAAGGTAACAAGCAATGTAATTGAGGTTCTACTTTATTATTGCCATTGGCATTTCCTGTAGTTAAAACCCATAGTTTATTGTTTTTATCTAAGGCCAAACTAATGGCGCCATAACCAATAAAAATGCTATCCGATAAACTTTGGGTTTTGGTATCAATCACATATAAATAGGCTTGGTATTTATTGCATACAAAAACCTTTTCGCCAAAGCTAAGCATCTCTTCTGTCCAGCCGGGGCAAGCAATTTTACCACTTACTTGTAAGGTACTTAGATTTACAATGCTAAGGTGGTTATCATATAAATCACTCACATAAGCAGTTTGTGCACTAATAGGCAACATATAACGGGGAGCGCGCAGTCCCACAATACTTCCTTCTGATTTAAAACTATGCTTGTTTATGATTTCAATCTTTCCAGAATTATTTAACACTAGGTAAATCTTATCCTGCCAACTACACATCGATTGCAATACATCGCCCAATGGTTTTTGATTTACTGTTTTATAAACATCTTCATATAACGTTCCACTTTGCTTGTCTAAAAAGCTTAAACTGGCATTGCCCCATTGAAAATTCCCTTCGCTACCTATCAGCATACCTTGGCTCAAACTATCCCCTGGAACAGCCTTGGGCAATACAATTGGCGTTTTCTCGCAAGCACTAAATGCCATACTTAGGCCTGCTAAAAAAAGCAGACCTAAGTATAGAAAGTGGTGTGTTTTATGGGCTCTATTTTGCGCCATTATTGTTTAATTATGTTTTGGCTATAGTTTCCTTTTTCGGTTTGAACCAAAAGCAAATAGACACCTGAAGGAAGTTCGCTTACATTTATTTCTTTGCTAATAGAAGTGGCTACTAGACTTCCTTGTAAGTTATAAATTTGAAGGCTAACTTCATTGGCGGCAACATTCACATTTAAGTTTTCAGTAGCTGGATTTGGATAAACGTTTACAGCTAAGGCTTTCTTGTTTTCGTTTAATCCTATCGAAGCTTGTGCTAACCTGTCCATGCAAAAGTAAACAGGCGTGTTAATTCCAAAATCTCCAGTGTCTGAAGAGGCAAAGTTAATACCTAAACTGTCTACCATACCAAGCGCACTTAAGTCAACATAGGTCCAAGATTTAACAATATAATCCTTAGAATTATCGCTGTTTCTAAAATCAGCTAAATAAAATTCAATGGCAGTATCTGCAGGGTTTCCGCCGTTTTTCCAGCCGCTAATAATCACTTTTAGAAAATCTGGGTCATTGCCACTGGCACCACCAAATTTCTTAGAGAACTGACTTCCGTCTTTCATATCATAATAGGCATAGG
This sequence comes from Bacteroidota bacterium, assembly GCA_027487835.1. Taxonomy (GTDB): domain Bacteria; phylum Bacteroidota; class Bacteroidia; order UKL13-3; family UKL13-3; genus B1. The sequence continues at coordinate 9,345 of JAIYCU010000039.1, forward strand.
TAGTATTGCAAATGAAGAAATTATTAAGCGGAGAGCTCGCATTCATGCGCACCTTAGCATCTCCATAAACCACTGCATACTGCTCAGATTGATAGCCACCACCTGCAACACTTGCATATTGATTCATGAACCCTTTTGTTACCGAATCTTTAATGTTAGAGACAGCAAAGCCTCCCCAGCTTTCAAAGCCAAAGGCCGTGTCGTATTCATTTACAAAGAAATTGGGTCCACTGTTAAAACCGCCCTTCCAATCGCTGCCATTATAATAACCTTTGGCAGGTAAAGTTACGTCTTCAAAGTTGGAGATTTGCGCGAAAGCTTGTGTACAAATGAGCAAGGCAATGCTCAACATTGTAGTAATTGTTTTTGTCATAATTGGTATTGTAATGTAAGTTGAAAATTTCTTAAGGGCATGGGTCTGTTTACCATGATTTGATACGTTTGGTTAAACAAATTTTGAAGACTAGCTTGAATAGTAAATAGGTGCCGTTTTACCTTAAAGCCATAAGATGCGGCAAGGCTATGTAACTGATATGGCGCCAACCAATTTTGGTTATCGGAGCTGGTAAATCTATTACCTACATAATTCCAAGTGTATAAGGCATTGAACGCTCCTCTGCTAAAACCTGCTTGTATTTGTTGCTTAATTCTAGGTGTAAAAATTAATTGTTTGTTGAGGGAAGAATCTCCTTGTAAGGTGCTACCAATTGGCCTTGCCTGGGTTAAGTCTAACAAGCCGCCTAATAGAAACTTACTTTTGCCAATAGGCAAGTTAAATTGCCATTGCCACTCTACACCTTTGCTTAATACCTCATGTACATTAAAAGGTTTACTTAATGTTCCGCCAATAGGAACCCATAATATCCAATTGCTAATTTCTTTATGATACACAGTTAAGGTTTGGTTCAAGCCAAGTTTCTTAAATAAGGTAAGGTTATTTTTAAGGCTTACTTCAAAGCTTATGCCTTGCTCTGGTTTTAATAGAGGATTGCCCATTTGTGGCCAATACAAATCATTAAAGGTTGGCAAGCGATAGCTTGTAGCTGCATTGCCTAATAAGGTTAAACTTTTATGTATAAATAATTGCAATCCAAATGAAGGCATCAATGGAATGACTTTGCCGTCTACCCATTCGCTTCTTACGCTAAGTTGTTGTTGCAATTTCCCATTAAATTCTTGGTATTTAATTGAGCCAAATATTGCTTGCCTCTGTTGTGATTGATTAAAGTTATACTGGTTTCCGTTTTGAAACATATTGCCTTCGCCATTTAGTCGTTGGGCCATGCCGCTCAATAGCCATTCAAATTTTTTACCATGCCAAAATTGGTCAATAAATTGAGTCAGTTGAATGCCTTTTGTTTGGCTCAAACCGTTTAATATATCAGTGTATTTTATGTCATCCTTAAAGAGTCCGGTTCTGCTTTGCAGTTCATATTTCCCTTTCTTAAACTTATAATCAGCCATTAACCTAAGTTGTTGGTCTTGTTGTTGGGCATTGGCAAGGGATGCCATTGAAAATTCAGGTAAGTTTCTTTCAGATGTTTGCCACCAAAGCCTTAATCCAAGTTCTTGGTATTTGCCCAACTTGCCTTCCAATTCTTGCAGATAGGCTTGTTGTTTAAAATTTGCATGCGATGCCCGCGACACTTCTGGTTCAATTTGTATTTCGCCGGGCTGCAACATATTGGCTTTATGAAACCTAAAATCATTTAAACCTTGTTGTCTATATAAGCCAAAATTGCTTTTCCACTTGCCAAATTGCAATTGAACTTTTGCCCCAAGGGTATAGGTGCCAAAGCTGCCAATGCCTGCCATTAGCTTTACATGATGGCCTTCTAAAAGCTTGTTTTGTGTTTGTAAATGAATGCTGCCTCCCATGGCACCAGAGCCAAACAATACGGCCGGACTCCCATATTGCAAGGCAATGTTTTCTAGCAAAAAACTAGGAATAAGGGCTAAGTCGGTTTGTCCGTTTAATGGACTTTGCAGTGCAAAACCATTCCAAAGTACTGGCGTATGGTTGGCATTTCCGCCCCTAAAAGAGGCGGTGGCTAAAGCGGCTGGGCCATAGCTTTTAATAAAAACCTGGCTTTGACTTCCAAGCACTTGAGCCAGGCTTTGCTGCTGGAAGTGTAATAAAATAGTGCTGTCTAAAACTTGAAATTTACTTCCTGCAAAAAAGGATGGGTAGCGCAAGCCCAACACCTTAAATGCAGGCAATACTTTGCTGGTATCGGTTTGAACCAAACTTGCCGCACAGAGGCTGTTTGCCCACAGAAGTGCAAGTAATACTATGCCATAGGCACAATGAATGTGTTGTTTTTTCTTCATAGTTCAGCCGACTCTTCTTCCCGAAAGTCAATTGATAGTTATTTGCTATGGCAGGTCTTCTGACTTATACCAATTTTATCGGCCTTCCCATCCCTAGAAAGTAGGACAGTGGCAAAGAGAGATAAAATTTGCTGACTAGGTCAGCGGGTACTTACAGCAGCGGGTACTGTTCAAGATTTTAACTTGATTCCCTTTTCATGCACAATCGTAATTGCGCAACCGAAAGCGATGCGAAAATAGGAAGAGAAATTTTTAAAACAACAGAAATTTTTTAAAATTGGGTTTGGTTCAAACCGAATTATTGCACCTCATAGGCGCCAATACTTGGGTTAAATCCATTTCTGCCCCGTCCTTTTAAATCAAATAATACGCCCACAGCAATGCCCGTATTGGCACATGGAGAGTTTGATTCTGGTTCGTAATCGTATTTAGAGATGTTCTTAAATTTTGGGTCGCGGTTTAGGATGTTTCCGTTAATTGCCAAATTAAAATTCTTTGTTTTAATTAAGCAGGCCTCAATGCGTTTGGTTTGAATTGGCACCCCATCGGGGTCTTCAAATAACAACAATTCATCATCTAAACTGCCATAAATTATATTGTTTTGAAGCACAAAACTCAAGGGAAATTTATAAATCACTTGTCCGTTTGCATCTCTGCCTGGGGCATTGGATAAATAAAAACCTGGGTCTTTGCGACCAGCACTTTGGGTTTGTGCAGAGAAGGTATTGTGCAACAAATCATAGGTACCGCCTAGTTCGCCAACAAAAGTAAAGAGCCCACAATTGCTCACCAGACAATTTTCCATTTTTAGCTTGGCAGTATAATTTAGCATGCCAACTGCACTCATATTTCTAACGATGGTTTCTTTAACTTCTAATCCATAGTTGCCAGTGTTGGGCATCGAATCTACTTCTATGCCTATGTATCCGTTTTTAATTATAGCCCCTGTAATTTTATTGCCACTGCTGCCAGGTAAAAATCTTAAGCCAATCCATTGCCCTGCTAATTCTTTGTAGTCATCGTCTAACCTAGCACCTTCAAATATTACGGGTTTATCTACCGTGCCATTCACCACCAAACTGCCTTGAATTAAAATTACAGATTGATTGTAGTTATAAATATGTGTACCTGCTTCAATGGTAAGCGTGCAGCCCCGTGGAATTAAGATGGAATCATAAATAACATAAGGCTTATCACTGGTCCAAAGCAGGTTTCCTGTATTGCAATCCAGCACTTGGTTTTGAAAGTAATTGGCATCTTGGGTCCAAGCCACCAGGTCAACATCTTGTTTGTTGCCATTGGTCTCAAAAAGAATTTGATCGGTAACTACAAATGGCGTATTGCTGCCCACCTGGTTAATATAGGCTTGCACAAAAATATAAATGCTGTCTTCGCCGCGTATTTCAATATCGTTAAACGCATTTCCACTTCTTCCATCCACATTAAGTTTGAAGATACCATAGAAATTGCCAGCTACACTAATATTTGTCTTAACCGCTTCTTTATTGGGATTGGTAACGCGCACTTGCAAGGTAACCGAGCGCGGTGAGTTAGGATTGCTGCCCAGCTTAGAGAAAATGGTATCAAAAAAAACGGTATCTGTAGAAAAGGAAAGCGAAACGGCCTCCTTGGTAAATCTATCCTGCTTGCGGCAGCTTTGCAGACCCGCAAGTAAAAGCAGGCTAAAAAGAAAGCTAAGTAGTTTATTCAATTTTTCGGTGTCTTGGTTCAAGCAGTGAAATGCAAATGTATTGATACTTGTTGTTAAATGGAATAGCGTTCAATAATCCAATCAGGGATTTGCGCGGCTCTGCCATTGCTGGTTAAAATCATGGTATAGTTAAAGTAACCTGAGCAGGATTCTTTTCTGTTATCTGCTCTCAGAATTCTAAAATTTACTTTGACCCCATCTTTATAAAACTCGTCGATATAAGTTTCTACGATTAACTCATCTCCCAAGCCCAAGGGGCGTTTAAATTCTATAAAAGTATTTCTAACCACCCAGCCATAGCCATGTTTCATAAACTCTTGAATAGGCATTTTATAGCAGCGTTCCATTTGATCGTACCTTGCGGCAAGCACATAGTCTATGTATTTACTGCTATGAACATGAATATTCATGTCTATATCATCCGGCCTAACTTTAAGTAGGGTTTCGAAGCGTGTTTTGTTTAGGTTCATTTTGGCTCGCAAATTAAGGGTTACACTTAAAAACTTTAAACGTTTAAAATCCTTTGTAAGGTATTAAGGTAGGTAAATTGTAAAAAAATGCGATATTCGAATTTAAATGCCTCAAGTTCATAAGTTTGTTTTGATGAAAACCGCCCTTTTTTATATACTTTTTTTAAGTGCCTTAACGGCAGGGGCCACTCATTTGGTGGGCGGGTGCATCGAATTAAAGTGGAATGGAGGGGATAGTTATACCATTCGGGTTAAGGTTTTAAGGGATTGCGAAAATGGAAATCCAGGTGCTTATTTTGACGATCCTATTATAGTGGGCATTTTTGAAAAAGGTACCAATGCCAAGAAAAATCAATTTTCGCTAAATTTCTCTAAAGCCAATGACGATACCCTAAGTTTTACAGGGGATAATTGTGCCAATATCATCACAGGCTGCACGCATATTGCCACCTACACCCAAAATGTTACCCTAAATTCTAATTTTTACAACAGCAATAATGGCTATTATTTGTCGTGGCAACGGTGCTGCAGAAATGGCATCATCAATAATATTGTAAATCCCGGTGATGCTTCTATGGCATTATATACCGAGGTCCCAAATCTAAAGACCGTTAAAAATAGTTCACCGCGTTATATTAACAACCCCGTTACCTTGTTGTGTGTCAATAATCTATTTGAGTACAACATGAATTTTGTGGACGATGATGGAGATTTTCTTAGGTTTACTTTTATAGACCCTTTAAATGGCGGCTTGGATAGAGATCAGCCCTCTTCTAGTATCGCCTTGCCTGGGCCGTATCCTACTGTTGTTTATAAGCCTGGTTACTCTAATGCCGGGCCAATTTTGGGCAGTATTCCTTTAGAAATAGACTCTAATTCTGGCTTAATAAAATGCAATCCCAGCACACCCGGAGTTTATGTAGCCAGTATTAGGGTAGAAGAATTTAGGTTTGGGGTAAAAATAGGAGAGGTGCGCTTAGAGTTGCAATTTAGCGTAACTATTTGTCCTAATAATCCACCTTTGAGCAGCGTAACTACCATTAACGATATACTCATTTTAGAGGATACCGTTCGGATTCCTGTTTATGAAAATGTTTGTTTTAAGATTCGTGGGATAGATCTAGAAGACTCAATTTACTTGCAAATTCGCATGGGTGAGTTAGACTCTAGTATAAAGTCGAGGCCAGTTTTTGATACCTTGGTGACTGGGGTTAAATCGGTTCAAACCACTGTTTGTTGGCAAGGTACCTGCGAGTTAGAAGGCATAGCGCCTGTTCCGTTTTTTGTAAATTTAAGAGACAATGGCTGCCCAATTGCAAGGAATATGGAATCTAAATTTTATGTGAAGTTTACACCCATGCCAAAGGTGCCATCTACTGATTTGCTTTGCATGACCTTAGCCGAATTAAAAGAAACTACCGTTTACTTTGGCGATTCTAGTGATCCTGCCGACCCATTTTTTGCTTATTATTTGGTTTATAGAGGCACTAACAATGCCAATTTTAAAGTAATAGATACCTTATTTAATAAGTCTTCTAGGTTATTTTTTGACCCTAATACACCCGATTATCATAAAATAAATTACGGCTACTATATGGTTGGGGTGAACCGATGCGGCGATTTGGGTCAAACCAGCGATACCTTAAGCACCTTTGAGCAATTAGCGTTTATACCACAAAAACAGTTTTTGAAGTTTGTAAGTGTCTCTAACAATACAAACATAGAATTAGCTTGGCCTCAAACGCCTGAAAGAGATTTTGCCAAGTACTTTCTTTATAAAACTACCAATGGCAATAATAACTTTACCCAGCTAAAAATATTTGAGAATAGCACAGATACCTTATATTTAGATACAGACGTGGATGTTGCGAATACAAGTTATTGTTACCACTTGGTGATGTTGGATACTTGCGATAATTTGGGGCCGATTGGCAAGATTGCTTGCTCAATGGTATTAAAAGGAACTGCTTTGCCTTTTAAAAACTCATTGGGCTTTAATGCCTATGAAGGTTGGCAAGGCGGGGTAGAAGAATATAGAATTATGCGGTCAGACCCTGCCACACCATTCTCAAAAGTGGGCAATGCGTCTACTGCGCTCAGGTATATGGATGAAGAGCTGAATTTTAATGAGGGACTTTTTTATTATTTTGTACAAGCGAAAGAGCAAAATGGCTTATCTAACGGACCCTTTTTCGATGCGCAAAGTGTTTCAAATACCATTGCCTTATACCAAGCACCTTTTTTATATGTTCCTAATGCCTTTACTGCCAACGGAGATGGCCTAAACGACCAGTTTCAATGGGTACCAGTATTTGTAAAAGACCTTGAAATAGAGATTTTTAACCGTTGGGGAGAAAAGGTTTTTGAAAGCAAAGACAAGCTTGCCCAATGGGATGGAAAATACAAAGGCGACCCAGTTCAGGCGGATATTTATTTCTATAAAATTGCCTATAGCGGCTATGAAGGGACACGGAAATCCACATCAGGAAGTTTTACGCTTTTGAGGTAAGTTGTAGATAGTCAAGCATTCGCATTTAATTATCAAATCAGGAATTCGTTTCATTTCGGTCTTTTCCACTGCTTATTAACTTTTATTTGCCTGAGGTTGAAAACCATGGCAAAGTTTACAGGGAATTAGTAAAATCTTAATCTTCCAAAACCATGCTTTTTTGTATTTTTACAGCCCAGATTTTAGGAGGAAAAAGTGTATGTCAGAAGAAAAACCAGTATTATTAGTTAAGCGTAAAAACATTCAATTAGTGATTGATTATTGTTTAGACCAGCGCACCGGCTTTACGGTTAGTCCACGTGCTATTTCAAACGATGATTTTGAAATAGAAGTGAGTGTTAGCGGCATTAAACAAGCAATTGCCTTGGGTATGTTTGCCAAAGAAAATAGGATTGAAGTTGCAGGTTTAGGAGAATTGGCTAAACCAAAATCGACCCCTGCAAAAAAAGTAGACCCTAAAGATGTGCCATCCTTAATGTCACAGCCTGCAGTAGAACCAAAGGAAGAAGGTTCTTTATTAAGTTTCGACTTAAATGTTACTGACAACTAGGTTACAAAGCCTATTTAGTTGTTGCCATATTTAAGGATTTGCTGTTCTGATTAAACAGCAAAGATTTGATTGATTACGCAAGAATGGGAGCTTAGGCTCCTATTCTTGTTTTAAGTGGTTATCTTTGGAACGGATGGAGAAATATTCAGAAGAAGAAATTGAACAGTTTGAAGAGCAGGAGCAGGAACTCTTTGAACATTTTAGAATTGTTGTAGACAAAGGCCAAAGCCTATTAAGAATTGATAAGTTCTTAATGAACCGAATGGAGAATGCGAGCCGAACTAAAATTCAGGCAGCAGCCGACGCAGGTTCAATCCTTGTTAATGAAAAGCCTGTAAAATCTAGCTATAAGGTGAAACCTTTGGATGTTATTTCCATTGTGTTGCCAACACCTCCAAAGGATACCGAGATTGTACCAGAGGATATTCCTATCAATATTATTTATGAGGATGAGCAGGTAATGTTGGTGAATAAGAGCCCTGGTATGGTGGTTCATCCCGGTTATAACAATGTAAGTGGTACCTTGGTAAATGCATTAGCCTGGCACCTGAAGGATTTAGCCTTTGCAAAGGAAAATAATGTAAGACCTGGCCTCGTGCACCGCATCGATAAAAATACGAGTGGTATTTTGGTGATTGCCAAAAGTGATATTGCCATGACCCATTTGGCTAAACAGTTTTTTGACCATAGCATTGAACGTACCTATCAAGCCTTGGTTTGGGGCGATCTTGAAAATGAGGAAGGAACTATCACAGGGTATATTGGGAGAAGTGCCAAGGATAGAAAGATTTTTCAGTTATACGACGATCCTGAAAAAGGAAAATGGAGTATAACCCATTATAAAGTACTTGAACGTTTGCAATATGTAACCTTAATAGAATGTAGGTTAGAAACGGGCAGAACCCATCAGATTAGGGTACATTTAAAAAGCATTGGCCATCCTATTTTTTCAGATGATACTTATGGTGGCGCGCATGTGGTAAAGGGAACCAGTTTTACGCGCTATAAGCAGTTTGTAGAAAATTGTTTTGCGCTTATGCCTAGGCAAGGTTTACATGCAAAGTCACTGGGTTTTATACATCCCATCCTAAAAAAGAAGTTAATGTTCGACAGTGAGTTGCCGGCAGATTTTGCCGCCGTCTTAGACAAATGGCGTCACTATGTGCAGTTTAAACCTTTTGAAGAAGAAGAGCAATCTCGTAAATTAGATAACGCCGAGCAAAAATTATTGAGTCAGAAGAAATTGTAGAGGTTTCCGAGCGACTGCCGAGTTATAGCCTGCCGAGTCTTATTGATGGCAAATTTTGCCTTATTGATGACCCGCTAAGCCTTATTGATGGCAAATTTCATCTTATTGATGACCCGTCGTGCCTTATGGAAGACAAATTTTGTCTTATTGATGATTCGCCGAGCCTTATGGAAGGCAAATTTTGCCTTATTGATGATTCGTCGTGCCTTATGGAAGACAAATTTTGTCTTATTGATGATTCGCCAAGTCTTATTGATGATAAATTTTGCCTTATTTATGATTCGCCAAGCCTTATGGATGACAAATTTTGTCTTATTTATGACGCGCCGAGCGCCCGCCGAGCCACTAGAACTGAACCAAGCCTCTTAACCCAAGGATGAGCAACGCCCAAAAGCATAAGGCCCCAAGCATAATCAATTTGATGCGCCATTTATTAGGTTCTATGGCAGAGGCTAGCACAGTACCAATAGGCATCGAAAACAATACAGGGGTTAACAGGGCTATGCCATATACTTCATACTTTTTAATGAATAAAACCAACTTTCGTTTTAAGGGACTAAATTTTACAGGCTTGTTTTTTTTGGGATAAAAACGCCTGTAAACTTTTAAAATAGAATCCCATAAGTATAAGTAAATAACCACGCCTACCATTCCGCCAGATATACTCAATAGAAAAGCTTCAAAGGTGTTAAAGCCCAATACCAAGGCAGTAGTTATGCCAACCACAAATTTAAAACCGCTCCAAAGCAAGACGGTAATCAATTTAATAATTACTTCCATTATGCTTGGTTGGCGGCCTCCATTGCGGCCCTAACACTGCCATGCTTTTCTAATAAGTTTGTGGCTTGCTTTGGGCTAATCCCTAGTTCATCTACCAACATTTGATTGGCTCTTTTTACCAGTTTATGATTGCTCAAGCGCATATCCACCATTTTGTTTCCTTTTACCTTGCCCAGCTTAATCATCAAGGAAGTACTTATCATATTGAGCACAAGTTTTTGCGCAGTCCCAGATTTCATGCGTGTACTGCCAGTTACAAACTCTGGTCCAACCACCACTTCTATTGGGTATTTTGCCGTGGCAGCAAGCAAAGAGCCTTTGTTGCAGGTAATACAACCAGTTTCTATATTGGCCTCATTTGCTTTTTCTAAGGCGGCTATTACATAGGGTGTGCTTCCGCTTGCTGCAATACCAATTAAAAAATCTTTCTCTGATATTTTATGCTTTTGTAAGTCGAGCCAACCCTTTTCTTTATCGTCTTCTGCAAATTCAACCGCTTTCCTAATGGCTTTATCTCCCCCAGCAATAAGGCCAATTACCCTATCAAAAGGCACCCCAAAAGTGGGTGGGCATTCACTTGCATCTACTATTCCCAAACGGCCACTGGTACCCGCACCAATATAAAATAAGCGTCCGCCCTCTTTCATTTTTTTATAGGCTGCTTTCACCAATTTTTCTATTTTAGGAATGGCTTTTCCAACCGCCATAGGCACTAAATGGTCTTGCTCGTTCATGCCTTTTAGCAAATCTTTGGTGCTCATTTCATCTAGGTGTTTGTATTTAGAAACAGCCTCTGTGGTTCTAATAAATTTCTCCTTTTTTTTCATGTGTGTACTAGTCAATGCAAAACTTATATTTGCCCGCAACGTTTCCAAAGTTATGTCAAATAAATTCAATAAATGGCAGCCATTTATATACGCTTTAGTTTTATCTGCGGGTTTAGCACTGGGTATTTTTCTTAAACCAGCGGGCTCGGTTCAAACCTTTATAGGCGGAAAAGATAAATTTAGTGAGCTGCTCTCGATTATAGTCCAATCCTATGTAGATACTGTTGACAAAGAGGTTTTGGAAGAAGAAACCCTCAATGACATGTTGCATAAACTAGATCCACACTCGGTTTATATTCCAGCTTCTGAGCTAAAAGTGGCCAACGAGCAATTAGAAGGAAACTTTGAAGGCATTGGTGTTGAGTTCAACATCATTGATGATACCATTATGGTTGTATCTGCCCTTAATGGGGGTCCAGCGCAAGAGTTGGGCATTCAGTCTGGTGATAGAATTATAAAGGTTGATAGCAATATCGTGGCTGGAAACGGCATCACTTCAGAAAAGGTTTTCAAATTATTGAGGGGAAAAGGAGGGTCAAAAGTGGATATAATAATTTATCGACCTTCTTCAAAATCGCGCATCCCTTACACCATCACCCGCGGAACCATTCCAATTTATAGCGTTGATGCTTGGCGCATGTTGAACAAAGAAACAGGCTATATAAAAATTAGCAGGTTTGCCGAGAACACGCATGAAGAATTTATGAGTGCTTTCAACGAATTAAAAGCGCAGCATCTCCAACATCTCGTGCTTGATTTGCGCGGTAATCCGGGTGGATATCTAAAAACGGCCATTGATTTGGTGGATGAGTTTTTAGACGACCCCAAATTAATTGTTTATACCCAAGGGAGAAGCAAGCCAAGATCTGATTATAGCTCTAGTAAAAAGGGTGTATTTGAAACGGGTAAATTAATTGTGCTCATTGATGAAGGCTCAGCTTCGGCAAGTGAGATTGTGAGTGGTGCTGTTCAAGATTGGGATAGAGGAATGGTTATTGGCCGCAGGAGTTTTGGAAAAGGATTGGTGCAAGAACCATTTGAGCTTGGCGATGGCTCGGCATTGCGCTTAACTGTTTCTAGGTATTATACCCCAAGTGGTCGTTGCATCCAAAAGGATTATACCGACAAAGAAAAATATGACCACGATTTATATGAGCGTTATGCCAATGGTGAACTAGAAGGCCAAGGTGGACAAACCATTTTTGATTCAACCCCTTATTATACCAAAAGGCTTACCAGAAGAGTGTATGGTGGCGGGGGCATTTATCCAGACCAATTTGTGCCCATCGATACAAGCTATAATTCAAAGTTCTTAATGCAAGTAATCTCTAAAGGATTGATTGGTAAATTTGCATATGAATACTTAGATGCACATAGAAAAGAAATTACAGGTATTAAACAACTAAATAGTTTTGTGCAAGGGTATCATTTCACTGATAAGGTGTTTGAAGACTTCATTGTGTTTGCAATCAAAAATGAGGTTCAAATGCCAAGCAAAGAGGATAGATTGCGCTCAGAGAAGTTTGTGAAGTTGCAATTAAAAGCCTTGGTAGCAAGACAAATTTGGCGCGATCAAGGATTTTATGCAGTGGTACAAACCGAAGATAAAGTTATTGCTGCTGCACTTTCTGCTCTTAGTAAAAATCAGGCCTTATTAGCTGGTTCTTCTAATAATTGAGCTGGCAGTTTAAAGCTTAGGTATTTAATTTTTCTTCCTTTTGCACTAAACAAATTTTCGTAATGGGTGTGAATGTTTTTTACGTAGCTATCAACTACCTCAGAATTATGCACGTCTCTATCAATTAGTATCGGTTTGATCCTAATTTGCTCAAACAATTCGCAGGTATAATCAAACAAAGCGTCATCGTCTGTTTTGAAATGTAAAACGCCTTCTGGTTTGATGACTTCCTTATAAATATTAAGAAAGCGTGGATGGGTTAACCGATGTTTTTCATGCCTGTCTTTGGGGAATGGGTCGGGAAAGGTGATCCAAATTTCACTTACCTCATCTTGTTCAAAATGTTCAGCAAGTTTTTCTATCACCATCCTAATAAAGGCAACATTTTTCCTACCCTCCTCAATGGCTTTTTTTGCACCCACCCACATGCGGTTGCTCTTAAGGTCGATTCCAATAAAGTTTTTCTCTGGAAAAGCCTCAGACAAGGCAACAGTATATTCTCCTTTGCCACAACCTAGTTCTAGCACAATTGGATTGTTATTTTTGAAATAATCTGCATGCCAATTGCCCTTTAGATGCCTTGGAAAATCAAAGCAATTTTCAAAGGAATTAAACTCAGCAAATCTTCTTAACTTGTCTTTACCCATCTAAAATAATTTCAAGAAACTTCGTCAATAGGTTTAACTTTTAATAACCAGCTTAACATGGGTCCGGCCATAATACTTGTAACTACAGCCATAATCACAATAGCAACGAACAATTCTTCTCCAATTAACTTGGCTTGAAGGGCTAGCAAGGCTAAAATAATTTCCATTGCACCCCTTGCGTTCATTCCAAATCCAACGGCTAAACTTTCTCGTTTACTTAACCCACCCCAAATAGCACCTAAACCTGCTCCAGCAATTTTACAAATGATGGCTAAGACCAACACGATTGAAACAACTTGAAAATTGAAATTAAGTAAAAAATCCACCTTAAAACCAATAGAAATAAAAAACAAAGGAGCGAAAATACTTGTAACAAATTGATTTACTATTTCTCTCGTTTTTTCTTGAAGATGTACTGAATCTCCGAAAGCTATTCCTGCAATAAAAGCTCCGAAAATTGCATGGATTCCTATAGATTCTGTGAATGCAGCACCAAGAAAGGCTATGCCAAGGCTTATGCTTAAAAACCCGCCAGGCCAGCTGAAGTTTCTTTTAGCCCAAGGTAACGACTTATTGATTAATATTCGTCCAATGGTTAACATTCCTATGGCATATAAAACCGTTAATCCAAAAGTCAAGAGTGTATTGGTTTCGGATTGTCCATTAATCATACCAATGATGGTTGAAAATAAGATCCAACCAATGATATCATCAAACATTGCAGCGGCAATAATAATCATCCCAATTCTGGTTTTAAATATCCCCAAATCCATGAGCGTTCTAGCAATAATGGGTAAGGCCGAAACTGCCATTGCTGTTCCAATGAAAAGGGAAAATACATTTCTATCATTGTAATTGCTGTCTCCAAATAATGGCGTAAAATAAAACGCAATTAAATATCCTAATCCAAAAGGTAGAATGAGCCCTAGTAAACTTGTTTTAAGGGCAGTTGACCCTTGTTTTCTGATTATCGATAAATCAACCTCCATTCCGGCAACAAACAATAACATTATAACTGATAAGGAGGTTAAGCCGTTTATTGCAATTGGAACATTGCCTTCTTTAGAAAAAAAGAAGGCACTAATTTCAGGAAAATATTTCCCTAAAAATGTGGGGCCTAAAACTATTCCAGCAAATAGCTCCCCAACAACTAATGGCACTTTAAATTGCCTAAAAAATTCCCCCATCATTCGAGAAATGATTAACAGGGAGCCTAAACTTAACAGCAAGGCTATGAGTTCGGAGTGGCTGAGGGATTTCAACTAAAAAGTTTCTTTAGGGTTTACGATTAAAAGGCTACAAGGCAAATCTGCCAAGGCATGTTCAATATCATGCGGAAAAACCCTATCGAGTAAATTCATGGGTTTATCGGGTGAATTCACCACCAATAAATCCGCAGATTTGAGTCGGGCATAATTAGAAATCACATACCCAGGTTTTCCTTCTATTCGTTGCGTTATTACTTTAAGTCCGTCACAATCAGTGCACCTCAAAATTTCTTCTAACCTCTCATCTTCTTCCCGCAGCAAGTCTTCTTTTCTTTGATCTGCCTCATTTTCTTTTAATTCTTCAGTTCTTATCAAAGCAAGTTTACTTGGGTCAGATTCTTGAATGATGGTTACATCACCTGCCTGAAATGCTTTTGCTAATTCAACTGCAATCGCAATGGTGTTTTCTGTTTTAGGGTGGTCAGTTCCTTCCACCACCAAATGATTAAATCCTTTTGGATGGGTGCTAGGTTCAGTAAGCAACAACATGCTGCATTTCACTTTTCTGCTTAGTTGCCTAGAAATATCGCCTAGAAAATATTTAAGCAGGCTTTCTTTCTCGAGTGCCCCTGCTACTAATAAATCAATGTCCAATCGTTGACAAATAGAAATGATAGTTTCAACAGGTTCTCCCTCTTCCCAAATGATTTGATTGTTTGGTGCATCAAGCTCAAAACGATGCAATAAATGCTTTAAATATTGTTCTTCTTGCAGGCTTTTTTTACCTACATGTACAAAGAACATTTGGGCACCTAACTTTTGGTGCAGCAAACGTGCCTCTGCGAGTATCGCTTCACACCTTGGCGAAAAAGCAACAGCAATCGCAATTTTCCCAAAAGAATTTCCTTCTATACGCATTTGGCAAACTTAAGGCATATTGCATAATTTCTGAGCAGGTAATTCATGTTTTTACCTAAACTTGCAGCAATAAATTATGGACAAAGCAATCTTACTTGAAGCCTATGCCCACATGTGTTCGGTGCGTGCAATGGCAGAAATATACGATGCCAATCGGCCAATTGCCAAATATGTGCACTCTACCAGCAGAGGCCACGAAGCCATTCAACTTGCTGTAGGTATGCAACTTACGGGAGACGATTATGCTGCTCCTTATTACAGAGATGAGAGCATGTTATTAGGCATGGGCATGAGCCCTTACGAGTTAATGCTTCAATTATTGGGTAAGGCAGAAGATCCATTTTCTGGCGGTAGAACCTATTATGCCCATCCTAATTTAAAAAGAGAGGGCTTTGTTCGAATGCTCCATTCTAGTTCTGCAACTGGCATGCAAGCCATTCCTGCCACAGGTATGGCACACGGAATTGCCTATTTAGAAAGTCAGGGATTGCTAAATGCAGAAGAAAATCCAGTCGTATTGTGTAGTCTTGGCGATGGTTCTGTTACAGAAGGCGAAGTAGCCGAAGCCTTTCAAATGGCGGTGTTAAAGAAGTTGCCAATTTTTTACCTTATTCAAGACAATGATTGGGGCATCAGCGCCAGTGGAGCAGAAATGCGTGCCATGGATGCCTATGAATATGCCGCAGGCTTCAAAGGTTTGCAAAGATTGCGGGTAGATGGCAGTGATTTCTTGAAATCTTGGAATGCCGTTTTGCAGTGTATTGATTATGTGAGAGAGCACAGAGCGCCCATTTTGTTGCACGCTAAAGTTCCTTTGTTGGGGCATCATACCAGTGGGGTGCGCAAAGAGTGGTACCGCACAGAAGAGGATATGTCTAAACATTTAAAGGATGATCCAACCCCTAAGCTTAGAAGCTATTTGCTTGAAATTGGTATTCCTGAGTCGGAATTAATAGAAATTGAAGAAATTCAAACAGATAAAGTAGCGCAGCAATTTAAGCAAGCTATAAGTGCAGCAGATCCTGCCATAGAAACCGCCTTAGACCACGTATATACACCTAGTGGCGCCACTGAGGAAGTTGGTGTTAGAAAACCAGAAGGCAAAGAGCCTGTGGTAATGGTAGATGCTGCCTTGCATGCGGTGGACGAGCTTATGGCTAAACATCCAGAATGTTTGTTTTACGGACAAGATGTGGGGGCAAGGCTTGGAGGTGTGTTTAGAGAAGCCGCTACTTTGGCCCAGAAATATGGTGATAACCGCGTTTTTAATACACCTATTCAAGAAGCGTATATCATTGGTTCAACCACCGGCATGAGTGCGGTGGGCGCTAAACCAATTGTAGAAATTCAGTTTGCGGATTACATATGGACAGGCATGAACCAATTGGTGTGTGAAATTACAAAATCCAATTACCTTACCATGGGCAAGTATCCGGTGAGTGCCGTAATTCGCATTCCTATTGGTGCTTATGGAGGTGGCGGCCCTTATCACAGTGGCAGTATAGAATCTACCTTATTAACGCTTAAAGGAATTAAAATTGCCTATCCAAGCAATGCTGCCGATATGAAAGGCTTAATGAAAGCCGCTTATTATGACGGCAATCCTTGCATCATGCTTGAGCACAAAGGATTGTATTGGAGTAAAAACCCAGGAACAGAATTGGCCAGATGTGTTGAGCCAGATGAAGATTATATCCTTCCTTTTGGGAAAGCAAACAAAGTTTTAGACGCCAGCCAAGAAGCCATAGAAAATGGTGAAACTTGCGTAGTGGTAACTTATGGAATGGGCGTATATTGGGCCTTGGCCGCTGCCAAACAATATGAAGGCAAAGTAGAGGTGTTAGATTTAAGAACCCTGCAACCTTTGGATGAAGAAACCATTATGGCTTCGGTTAAAACCCACGGGAAATGTTTGGTATTAACAGAAGAGCCTTTGCTTAATTCATTTGCCGAAAGTTTAGCGGCTAGAATTATGCAACAATGTTTTACCTCGCTAGATGCACCTGTAGCAACCTTAGGCGCTAAAAATGTACCTGCCATTCCGCTTAACATGGGATTAGAAGCAGAGATACTGCCAAATGCTGATAAGGTGGCAGTGGCGTTGGGGAGTTTGTTGGAGAGTTAGTTTTCGGGTTGAACCAACGCCCATCAAGCAACCCAGTATCTTGAAGCGTTGACTACTTAGTATAACCCCAAAACTATGAAAAGAATAACCTTGCTACTCGCCTTTTTATTTATTTATGGTTTTGGTATAGCTCAAAGCAAAATCTTAGTCAATGTTTTGGATTCTTTAACCAATGAACCAATTGCTTA
>JAIYCU010000013.1 GCA_027487835.1 Bacteroidota bacterium
AGTGGCGGCTTTCGGAGCTTTACACTGTCGGCAAGCACCAAAGTTATGAATGAAAATGAGACTTACAAATTAGCGCAGAACCCCGCCATTTTGCTAAGGTGCTGTTAGCTGTAGTTTTTCTTTTACATTTTGTCCAATTTCCTGTAAGCATTGAATAAATAATAAATTGTCATTCCAACCAAGACCATTCTAAAAAAATTCAAAACATTCCAACGCCAAGTCAGAGTTGTTAAGAAGTCCCCATATTTTTCAAAGTCGGTCCCAAACAGTTTTAACACAACTGTCGAAACAATAATAGTATTTAAAATTGTCACCAAAACAGCGAAGATGCTAGCACGCTTTAGTTCAAGTCTAATAGAGTTTACTTTGTTCTTCCAAAGTAAAAACCAAACTAAAACAGTTGCAATTTGCGTCAATGGAACAAAATATATTGTCGGGCTTGTAGTTACGAAAAATTCATTAAGTCTTTTCATTTGTGTTGGGCTGTCAACAACCCAATTGGGTGAAATTACTATAGCTTCATAAAGGTTTCCGAAAAACCAATATGATAATCCAATTATGGCGAAAAGTGTAAGTCGTCTTTGAACAAAAATTGTCATTTGCGTTTTTATTTTTTAAACTGTTGCTGTGGTTATCTTCTCTAAAATTGTTACTAATGTTTATGCTTGTCTATGTGTTGTGGTCGTCCTAAAATTACCGCTAACGTTCCGCAGCTAAAAGAAGTTGGCGATTTCGGAGACGAAAACTGTCTGCCACCACTGAACTTGATATGAAGCACAAAGCTTCATTTAACCACTGAACCGCCAATTTCTTGTAGGTGCTGTTATGGCCAGTGGTTCTTGTTCATCGTCCTTGAAAACCTTTGTCAATCATTGAGAAATATATTAATTTGTTGCGAAGGTGAGAGGCGTTTTTCATTTATTACCTTGGTAGAGATTAAACTATCATTTCGGTAGAGCTCTTCTTTTAATGTTATTAATTCATGATCCTCAAGAATTGTATAAATCCATACACCTTGTTTTTTTATTAAACTATCATTACTGTATTGCTCTGTTTTTATTATATCACCTGTTTCAGAATAATAAACCCATATGCCGTGTTTACTGGCTTTGGATAAGGCTTCCTCCGAAATATCTGCGTATTTTTGATCGCATAGGAAAGTTTTGGTTGCTTTAACAGTTTTTCCATCAGGATAATGATATGTTAGATGAAGTTCATTTCCTCCCATAGACATAGAAGTATATCCATCGTAGGGTCCCTTAGGTTTGCTTTCGCTTATAATTCTTAAACCTGCATTAAAGAGTAAGGGAGTCAATAAATAAATTCCCGCAAAGCGAAACCAATATATTTTTTGTTGTTTTGCTTTTATGGCGAAAATGATTTTTAGAACGAGTAGGATCAAGTAAGCAAGAATGCCTATAGGACCAATAAACATGTATAACCATAAAATTGCTCCGCCTCCAGAGGCTTCGCTATAAGGATTGCCGCCAAATGAATGAATAGCGGTAAATAGTAAAGGAGCACTAAGCACTAAAAGAACGAGTAAAATTAAATTGTTCAAGGTCTTTTTACGCGCTGGTTTGCTGTCTTGCAAAAAAAGCAAACCGCTATTCCATAAAAAGAATAACACCACACCAACAAATATTTTTATACTTTCATTCATAATTCTAAAATTATTTAAAAGGTTCCTTCAAGTTTAGCAAATTAAATAAAAATATTTTAATTCAATTTTGTCTGGCTGGCAAATTTGAGTGGCTGCTACTTGGCTTATTCTTGACTCGTCCTACCATTGGCTATAACGTTTTGCAGCTACCCGAAGGTGGCGATTTCGAAGCACTTCACTGTCAACCAAGCACAAACTTTGATAGAAGCACAAAGCTTGACTTAACCACTGAACCGCCACTTTTGGGTAGGTGCTGTTAGCTGCTGCTTTTATTTCTGTCGTTATTACTCGAAGTCTATCCATTTTTTCTCAAAGTAAATAGTTGTCGAGTTGTTTGTTTTGTCAGTTGCTGTTGCTTTAACAAAGTTTTCAGTTGTTGAGATATATCTTAAAGTCAATTCTTCCATTCCTCCTGTGTCGTAATAAGCACCAAGCTTACAACCGAATGGATTATCCTCAACGTCATTTGTAAATACAGATAAAAGTAAAAGTCGTTCTGATTTTATGTCGGGTTTTGCGTATCCAAATATTCTATGGTCTTGCCTAATGTTTGCGGTTAAATGTATTGTGCTGTCACCGTCTTTTAGAAAAACAAATGCTTTAGTAATGTTGTCCCCAGAAGCAACAACACTTTCATTGTTTTCTTTCTCAATGCTTTCAAGTTTGGTTAATTTCTCTGTCGCTTGGTTTGTTTTGGTCGTTTCTACGGCCGCAATAGTTTGTTTATTATTTTCATGAGTGTCTGACTTTGGATTTGTCTGTCCGCAAGCACCAATGAGCAAAGTCAATGTAAATAGGTAGATGGTCTTTATCATATTTCTGTTGTTGTCTAAAGTTGCAGCTAACGTTTTGCAGCTACCCGAAGGGCGGGACTTTTACCACAAAACTTGATTTGAAAAACTAATATTTGATTAACCACAAAACTGTCTTTGGAACACGAAACCCCGCATTTTGGGTATGTGCTGTTATGCGTTCGGCTTTCTTGTCTGTCTAACAACCACATTCGCCCACAAATTTTTTAGTCACCTTTTGTCCGTCTTTACTTTCAATTGTTACAGTCCCGTCATTCCACCATGTTTCGTCTCCATTTGAGTTTTTGTATTTTATGTCCACTGTAACTTTATAGAGTTCCGAGTTGTAAATGTCTATATGGTCGTTATCTCCAAATGTGTTTGGTTCTCGTCCAGTTGAAATAAGTTTAAGTTTTACGAGTTTGTTGTCGACAGAAACAAAACCAATACTGTCAAAACCTGCGGCAAATAAGTATTCTTTGTTTTTAAACTTCTGGTCGGTCTCTGAAAAATAACAAGCACATCCGTCAACCTCGTCTGGAATGCCTTTAAAGTTATCCAGTGACAGTTTTAATGTTGTCGAAGTGTTTTCAGGCTCTTGTGTCTGAATTGATGTAGTCTGCTGTTGGTTGTTTTCAATTGTCGGTGTGCTTGTCGGCTGATTGGACTTTTCATTATTTGAACTACAAGAAGAAATAAAAAGTGCTGTCGCCAAGATTATCGTCTGCGTAATTATTTTTTTCATAACCATTTTTTTCCTTGCTAATTTCTACTGGCTCGTTGTCCTAAGCTGACGCATAACGTTTTGCAGCTTGCCGAAGGCGGGGCTTTAGAAGCATCATCATTCAAGCTACCACAAATTTTTATTCGGAGCCGAAAAGTTTCTGCCACCACGAACGCCCCGCTTTTGGCAAGCTGCTGTTACCTGCTGGTATTCTTTCAAAGTCGTTCCAGTTTGCATTTTGTTTTTCTCTTACAAATAGCTTTTGGTCAGCTAATTCGTCCTTTAATATGTATAGGTCATGTTCGGTTTCTCCGTGGTCTTTACCACAATGAGGACAGATGTATTTGTTAATTACAAAGTCATATACTTTTATATTATTAGCCTCGTATTGTTCAGATAACCAGTTTCTAAATCCTCTTGTTTTTTGACTTTCATATGTCAGTTCTGGAATGAACAAATTCAATAATAATTTATTTTTGGCTAGCTGAGTAAAATTTTTATAATAAAAATC
This sequence comes from Bacteroidota bacterium, assembly GCA_027487835.1. Taxonomy (GTDB): domain Bacteria; phylum Bacteroidota; class Bacteroidia; order UKL13-3; family UKL13-3; genus B1. Next base: position 3,690 of record JAIYCU010000013.1, read on the forward strand.
TAATGCTATGTATGATTCAAAAACTGATGGGTGTTGATAGCTTTTATTACAATTTAAGCATCTAATTACACTAATATTATTTCTGAATTTAATTAATTTTAGCTCGTTGAATTGTTTAGCAGGTATATTATTGTCAAAAAGCGTACGCAAAATGTCATACAAATTAGAATACCACGAGCTTTTTATATTGTTTGAATAAGAAGGTCCCCAGTCATTCAAAGACCCTGCACCACCTCCAGGTAAATAACCTCCTGTCCTTAAATCAAGAAAAGTGTCAAGCCATGACTTGTCCTCATTCAGTTCAATAAGTCTAATTAGAGGTTCAATATATTGTTCTTTATTGTCCATAGTCGGTTTTCATACTTGCAGGTAACTATTCTCTTTACGCAACTAGTTGCGTATAATTTCCTTTGGTGCGAAGTCTAATTGGTCTAATGGGCTCTGAATCGTTCTTCCTCCTTTTTGGGTAATGTGAGTGTAAATTTCTGTGGTTTTTATAGAACTATGTCCAAGTAAATCCTGGATATACCTTATATCTGTTCCCCTTTCCAATAAATGTGTAGCAAAACTGTGCCTTAAGGTATGCACAGTAGCCATAGGATTAACTCCTGAGTCGGCAACTCCTTTTCTCAAAATAGCCTGTACACTCCTTGCTGAATAGCATCCTCCATCTGCCCCTTCTATTAACCAATAACTCGGTTTGAATTCTTTTAGGTAGGTTTTCAATTGAATGATCATTTTATCAGCTAAAATAGTAATTCTTTCTATTTTTATGTCATCTACCCTTAGTTTAATTAATTCATTAAGCCTTAATCCAGCCGAATAAATTAACATCAACTTTGTTTCAAAAGGAATATTCTTATTTCCTCGGCGTTAAGCTCACCTACAGATTTATCTCTTTGCATAAAAAAATACTCCAAACAGGATTTGTAAGTTCTTATGGTATTTGGACTATAACGCTTTATTGTTAACTTCTCAATAAGTTTTAGTATGGCTAATTTTTCCTCTTCTGTACACGTCAATTTTATTGGAAGACTAATCGTTTGGGTTTCTATTATATGCTTTTCTTTCTCAATCCAAATTTGGTAATTCTGTAACAGGTTTTGTAAGCTTATATAGCTTACCTTGGTATAAGGCACCCTCCACCCAGTTTCCTTATGATACCCCCACCCAGTTATCTTTTTAATTATTTCTGATAACCCTTCAACGTATCTATCTGGTTTTACCTGTATCCAAGATTGGTTTCTCCACTCAATATGGGTGAGTGTAATTCGTGTTACCATTGCGTGATAATTTTAAAACACGCAATATCTTCTTAGGTATTGGAATTACTAGATTGTAAACGTTTATAAACGATTATAAACGTTCTCTTCCCTCTTTCTCTATACTGTCTAGGTGCCCCGCAAACAGTTTGGAGTGTGAGTCTTGAGCAAGAGTTTACACACTTAATGAGATGCTACCAAAAATCAGTTTGGAGTGTGAGTCTTGAGCAAGATTTTACACACTTAATGAGACGCTACCAAAAATCAGTTTGGAGTGTGAGTCTTGAGCAAGAGTTTACACACTTAATGAGACACTGTCTGCTACCTCTTTCTCCACCCTCTTGCTCTATACTGCTTATGTACCCCCTTGGATTAACAATGGTACCCCTTTGGATTATCGTGGGTCCCCCCTTGGATTAACATAGTTACCCCCTTGGTGTAACATGGGTACCCGCTTGGTATAAAATGGGTACCCGCTTGGTTCAACATGGGTACCTGCTTGGTATAACATGGGCACCCCCTTGGATTAACATGGGTACCTGCTTGGTATAACATGGGCACCCCCTTGGATTAACATGGGTACCCCCTTGGTGTAACATATATAAGAAAGAGGTAGCGTAAATTAGATTGTGTAAACTTGTGTAAGATTTGGTATAAAAAAAAGTCATCCCCGAAACCGGAGATAACTTGCTAAGTGTTGAAAACTAAGCTAATTTATAAGCCGATTTTACAGTAAAATTTAAATGGAATTACCTGATGATGTTCTGAACTGGTTCTGCCAAAAGTACCACGGATATTTGCTTTCACCTGGCGGCCTAATACGATGATTCCGTTTTCCTCATTAAAAAATAGCACATCGCGTTTGTGACGCTCATTGGCTAGGTTATTCTCTAAAGCATTTACCTCGTCATTTATCTGCTCCAGTTTTAACTGATAGGCTTTTAGGGCTGCTATCTCGAGTTCGCTTTGGTTGGGTTTGTAATTGGGTATCATTTCAAGAAACCCAATAAACTGCAAGAAATCTTCTGCTCTTTTTTCTAAAGTAAGATAGGCTCCTATGTGTTTGCTTGGTTTAGACTCCCCTGCTTCGGCGGGTGCCGACTGCTTTTTGTTATAGCCCTTAATTTGTTTAACCACTAGGTATAGATCTTGGTATAGGTTTTTGTCTACCCCCTGCGATTGCAGAATGGCTAGTATACGGCTGAGCATCTGATTTTGGTCTTTGAATAGGTTCAACCTGCGCGTAGTGGCATTTAAATAGTCCGTTTCTGCATCGCTTACCTTTTTAATAGACATGCGTCCCTCGGTTAAAAAGTCTTCCAGCATGGCCATTGAGAGGTTGGGGTTGGCTGGGTTGTAGGCTGTTCCGAATTTCTTCACTACATCAATCAAACCAGCGAAATTGTTCATTTTAGCTGTAAAGCTAGATAAATTGTTCTTGTTCATATTTTTATGTTTAATAATGACACTGCAAGTATTGACATAAAAGGATGAACAGTAAAGGCTAAATAGTTTGGTATTACGCAAATACAAGCTATGTTCTTGCGCAAATTGCATAAGCAAAGTCTACATCCTAGTCACACACCCTTTCATTTGCATATTTCACAAATAAACAAGCACTTAGTTTGTATTACGCCCAAATAGAAAGAAATTTTTTACACTATTTACAATATTTTTAAATTTTTATCCTTGTACTATTTTGATGCTACTATATATAGTCAAGATTATATAAAAAGATGTATTAGGTTTAAGTAAACATGAAAGCAATTAGTACTTACCCTTGAAGTATTTCAGTACGTTAAATTAACTATTTACCCAATTATAAAACTGAACATATTGTTCTTGCTCTTGCGCTGCAAATTTTATGGCAATTTGCCAGAAGCCAGCTGCCAGAAGCTAACTACCAACAAACAAAAAAGCCCCTGATTTCTCAGAGGCTTTTGTACCCGGGGCGGGACTTGAACCCGCACGTCTTTAAAGGACACAGGATTTTAAGTCCTGCGTGTCTACCAATTCCACCACCCGGGCGCATTACTTCAAAATAAAAAGTTACAGCGTAAACTGTAACTTTTTGGAGCGAGAGACGAGGCTCGAACCCGCGACCTCAACCTTGGCAAGGTTGCGCTCTACCAACTGAGCTACTCTCGCATTTCCTAAACGGGAGTGCAAATATAGAATTGCTATACTTCTATGCAAACATTATCCTAAAAAAATTTAGATTTTGTTACTTATTAGCTGATTTACAAATGAAAATTTAAATGATACATACCATTTATTTGCAAATTAGTGGATAAAGGAACTTAGCTTTTGGCCTCTAACAATAGCGGCAGCCCCAAAGATGATCTTTAAATTTTAAATGAATATTAAAACTTTGTTATTAGTAATTTATATTTGTTAGCTAACGTAATAGAATTAAATTACGTTTTAATATTATTTTAATAATCTTATTTACATGAAACATTTTCTACAATTTATTAAATTACCAAAACTGTTAATACTGCTATTTCCTATCCTTTTTGGTAAAGGTGTTTTCGGCCAAATTTCAGTTACAACTACAAACTCGTTTTTAAATAACAATGGCTCTGGAACTGTAACATTTAATTTACAAAACACCAATAATTTTCCAATTATCATTCAAGAAATACATGGTGTAATTGGCACTACGGCAAGTGTACCTGTTGAAGTGTATTTTAACAATTCTCCGCTTTCCGGACCACCTTCTGCTTTTACAGTGGCAAATGGTTGGAATTTGGTAGCAAATGGAACGGTAGCAGCAGTGACCAACACAACCACTACCGTAACGCAACCGTTTTTGACTGGGTTAAGTTTAATTGTCCCTCCTAATACAACCATAGGCGTGGCAGTATTCGCAACTTCTCAACGTTATTTTACGCATCCTGGTGGCACCTCAATCGATTCAGCAGCTGGGGTAAGAATTATTTCTGGAACCAATATTAGTTATGGAGGAAATACGCCCCCAACTGCCCCAACCATTAACCCAAGGGGCTGGATTGGAACCATAAAGTTTATCCCAGCTATTCCTTGCAGTGGAACTCCATTTCCAGGCAATGCCTTTAGTTCCTTAGCGGTTGTTTGCCCTAGTCAGAATTTTATTTTATCACTAAGCAATGATTCAATAAGACAAAACTTAAGGTACCAGTGGTTATCATCGAGCACAGGATTACCAAGTTCGTTTAGTCCAATGACCAATGATACATTAAGAAATATTACAAAAAATCAGTCGGCTAGCACTTGGTATAGATGCGTAGTTGCCTGCGGAAGCAGTGCAGATACCTCTACCGCAGTACAAGTAATTACGCCGGTTGGAAGTTTATCTGGCACTTATACAGTAAATCCTTTACTCCCCATTAGTACCACAAATTATCATTCCTTGCAAAATATCATAACCAGCATGAATTGTAATGGGATTTCAGGACCTGTTTTAATAGACATTCCGGCAAGTGTTGGCACCTTAAATGAACAAATTTCATTTGGAAACATTAGTGGCACAAGCGCTATCAATACCATTACCATAAACGGACATGGAAATAATATTATGGGCGCTGGCTCTCCCCTCGTTGCATTTTCAGGAACTAAACATGTAATTTGGGACAGCTTAAACATTGTTGGCGCCTCTACTTTTGCAGGTTTTGGCGTGCACATGGGAAATGTTGCAGAAAATATAATCATTAAAAATAGCAGAATTGATGTTGGGAATGTTGCAACAGGTACCACTAGCGCAGCGGTTGTAATTTCTGGAAACACAGCAACTGCAACCACCGCTGGAAATAATGCTAGAAATATTACACTTTATAACAATGAAATTATTGGCGGATATTATGGTGTAATTATGATGGGAACGGTTAGTTATCTCAATAATTTTGGTCATAAAATCACAAACAATAAAATCCGAGATTTCTATTTGTATGGCATTTACTTAGCCAATACTGATACAACTTTAATTGAAGGCAATGATATTAGCAGGCTAAACAGAAGTGTATTTACCACTTTCTATGGAATTTATGGTACCACCACTCGAAATACAAAAATCAGAAAAAATAAAATTCGTGATGCTGGAGTTGGCAGTTATACCGCCTACCCAATATACTTAACAACTTCGGCTAATGCTTTAAATTTTGAAACTGAGATCATTAATAATTCAATTTATAATATTAACACCTCAGGAACGCTTTATGGTATTTATTTATTAGGCTCTATAAGTTACTATAAGATTTTACATAATACTGTTCATGATAACACAAATGGTTCTACTGGCGCAAGAAGAAATGTATTTTTGGGTGTTGCGCCTAACAATACTATTTTCAGGAATAATATTCTTAGTATGACGGGTTCAGGCTCTGGTGCCAAGTATAATATTTATGTAACAACTACCAGCCTTAGTTTTGCTTCCAATAATAATAATTTTTATATGGCAGCCACTGCGGGCACCAATAACATGGGCTTTTGGGGTGCTAACAATGCAAGTCTAACGGCATGGACCATTGCAAATACACACGATGCCAGTTCCAAAAATTTAGATCCTGTTTACTATAGAGAAGACCTAGGAAATTTAACGCCATTATCTGGATCCATCGATAGCTTAGGTTCACCTTTGGGTGTGTTAAACGACTTACTTGGCAACAGCAGAAACACCACACATCCAGATGCGGGAGCTTATGAATTTGTGGGTGTAAGTAGTGATTTAGAACTCACAGATGCTAAGTTAATTTATGCTGCAGGCTGCGCTAATACAAATGACACCCTAAAAGTTAAAATTAAAAATTCAATCGGTTCGAACCTAAACCTTGCTACCAATCCAATATTGGTAAAATATGTAATTACAGGCCCGATAAGTGTAACGGATTCTGTTTTGTTGAATGCAGGAACTTTATTAATAAGTGAAGAAAAAGAATTCATTTTATCGAGCAGCATCAACAGAAGCACCTTGGGCAATTATCAAGCCTTGGTTTACCTGCCATTTAGTGCAGTAAACAACCTTACCCTTAACGACACCATGAGATTTTCCACTGCGCCTTCTCTTAGCGGTAATTTAAGTATTACAGTGGGGTCTGCAAATTACCCAACCTTGCAAGCTGTGTTTGATACTTTGTCTTATAGAGGCTTGTGCGGCCCTTTAACTATTAACTTAAATACAAGTGCAGCTGCATTCAATGGAAATTTGGTGGTTCAAGCAATTCCAGGAGTTAGTCCAATTAACAAATTAACAATTAAGGGCAGAGGCAATACTTTATCTAGTGCTGTTTCGCCAATGGTTAGGTTAAATGGTGTAAAGCATATTGTTTGGGATAGTTTGAACCTATTGGCACCAAGTGGATTTACAGGAATCGGTATGAGTTTAGGAATGCAATGTGACGACATTACCATTCAGAATAGCACCATTAATGTAGGCATAACCGCAACAGCAACTTCAAGCGCCGCCATTGTTGCTTCTTCTGCACCATCTACTGCTACAACCGCAGGAAATAACGCAAGAAATATTAAAATTTTAAACAACAGAATTATTGGAGGATATTATGGCATTTCACTTTTTGGTGAAGCTACCTATGCCAACAATTTTGGCCATGTAATCAAAGGGAATTTAATTGACAATTTTTACCTGTATGGCATTTACGCAAACAATGGTGAAAACATGGTTATTGATAGCAATGAATTAAGTCGCTCAACGCGCGCAACCATTTCTACTTTCTATGGCTATTATGGTGTTAATACTAGGAACATTAAAATTACAAGAAACAGAATTCATGATGCTGGTGTTGGCGCTTATTCTGCCTATCCAATTTGGTTTTCAACTTCGGTTAATAACACAGGATTAGGTTCAGAAATTATTAACAATGCTATTTATAATATCAATACCACTGGTGCAATATATGGCCTATATTTCTCTGGCACTACAGATGGATTTAAAATCTACCACAATACAGTTGATGTAGACGGTGGCGGAACAGGTGCTAAACGTGCGGCATTCTTTTCGGTATTGCCTTCCAATACCGATTTTAAAAACAATATCTTAAGTGTTTCTGGTGCGGGCTCAGGCGCAAAGCATTGTATATATTTAGCTAGCGCTACGGCTAGTTTCACTTCCAACAATAATGTATTTTTTATGGGCGCTAGTGGAGGGACAAATAATATAGGATTTTTAACCACTGATCAAAGTACCTTAAGTAATTGGCAATTGGCATCAGGAAGGGATTCTTTGTCTTCCTCAAGTAATCCTGTTTATGGTAACTTAAGCATCGGTAATGTATCTCCTTTATCTATTAATATCGATAATATTGGAACCTATGTTGGCGTAGATGTTGATTTGGTTGGAAATACCCGTCCTACCCTTACTCCAGACGTGGGCTGTACAGAATTTACAGGTGTAAATGGCGACCTTGGCCTTACCAATGCCAGCTTAAAAAGGTCGTCTGTTTGCTACAGCACCAATGATACGTTAAGTTTAACCTTAGCCAACGTTATTGGGGGAACTATTGACTTTAATGTTAACCCAACCACTTTGGTGTATCAAATTACCGGACCCATTCCAGTGATAGATAGTATTGTGCTAACTTCTGGCACCTTAGCAGCCAATAGCAGTTTAACAATTACCAATACAAACGCCAATTTATCTACACCAGGCATGTATAGTATTCGTGCGTATGTGAGACCAAATCCTATCAACTTTTCTTTGGGTAATGATACCTTAAGCATTCCATTTAATATTGAAGTTAAACCAATCATTGCAGCAAGTCCAAAAACTGCCATTGCCAATTCGCCAACAGATACCTTTATGCTAAGTGCAGTCTCTCCATTATTCTCTGGTGGAGGTGGTAAATTTACAGAAGTATGTCATTGGAGATTGGCAACAGGTGCAGCCCCAACAGGTGGTTGGCCTGCCTATATGATTGCAGATGATTACCTTGAAATTACAGGTGTTCCCAATTCTGACCTTGCTGGTTTTACCTTAGAAGAATGGACTGGCACTACTATGCAGCATTCTGTAACTTTCCCTTCTGGTACATTGTTTAGTCCGGTTGGCACTATGATTATTGCAACTGGTCAACTTGGAGCAAGCGCGCCTTCACCAGCTAATTTCTATTATCATTCTGGCAATACCGTAACACATAGTTCAACAGGTGACATCAGAGGTTATGTACTTAAAAATAATTCAGGACTTGTGGTAGATGTTACTACTTATGGTGCTTATACTTTCCCAGCAATTTCAGGTGTTACCACTGCTGATTGGAGCGGAAGCACACCCGCAGTTTCAAGTGCTGGAAATAAGCTTACTGGTCCGGATAACAATACAGGTTCTAATTGGGTTACCGCAGCAGGTACCTTTTTACAAGACCCCAACATCCTAAACCCTAGTGTTCCATTGCCAGGCCCGAGTAGCATGACAGGATTTAATTGGTACCATTTAGGCTTACCAATTGATACCAATGCCCGCATTAAAGTTGGACCTTATACCAGCGCAGGCATTTACCGATATGTAGCAGTTTACAGCACTGTTTGTGGCATTTTTACGGATACCATAACCATTACTGCCACCGCAAATGTACCGGTATTATTGAGCAAATTTGAAGCTTATAAAAACCAACAGGATGTTAACCTAACTTGGGAAACTGCTTTAGAAATTAACAATAACTATTTTGAACTAGAGCGTTCTACTGACAACGTTAATTTTGAAACCATCGCAAAAGTTAAAGGCAATGGAAATAGCAGCAAGTTAAAATCTTATGGATATACAGATATCAATGCGCTCTTAACTTTTGAACAGTTAGACCAACTATACTATCGCTTGAAGCAAGTTGATTTTGATGGCAGCAGCACATACAGTCATACCAAAGTAGTTAGCTTAGGAAGCCTATCTGCCGCAAACGTTTTGGTTCAACCCAACCCAACTAATGGAAACTTTACGGTAAGGGTTTTGGAAGCTAATCCAGCTCAAAGCATCACCTTAAGTATTGTAGACATGTTTGGTAATACCGTGTTTAGCAAACAAGGTATTTTAGAAGCAGGTCAAATTAATGTCAATGCAGAATTAGCAACAGGGGTGTATACCTTACTTGTAAATACAGGAGAAAATCAAACGGCAATAAGAATACTGATTCAGTAAGCTATTATTAAAGCATAAAAAAAGAGGATTGTATCCTCTTTTTTTATGCTGTTTTTTTTATGAATACTATTCTATCAACTTCTTTATTTCATTCAATTTCAGAAGAGCCTCTATGGGCGAAATCGCATTTAAATCGATGGTTTGCAGCAATTGTTTGATTTCTTGCATTTGCGGGTCATCAATCTGAAACATGCTTAACTGAATAGGATTTACCTTTATTTTAGCATCCTTGGTTTGCATGTTTTGCCTTCCCTTTTCTAATTCTTTAAGCAATACGTCTGCGCGAGTAAGGACCGTTTTAGGAATGCCCGCCATTTGCGCTACATGAATACCAAAGCTATGCTCGCTGCCTCCTTCTACCAACTTCCTTAAAAAGATTACTTTATTATTTTGCTCTTTAATGTTTACATGAAAATTCCTAATGCCATTGCCCGCTTGAGACAATTCATTGAGTTCATGGTAATGCGTGGCAAATAAAGTACGCGGGCGATAAGGGTGTTGGTTTAGGTATTCTGTAATTGACCAAGCCAAGGATATCCCATCATAAGTGCTGGTGCCGCGTCCGATTTCATCTAATAATATTAAGCTTCGGGCTGAAAGATTATTAAGAATGCTGGCCGTTTCTGTCATCTCTACCATAAAGGTACTCTCGCCAGAGGAAAGGTTATCACTTGCCCCTACCCGCGTAAAGATTTTATCTACCACCCCAATGTGCGCTTCGGAAGCTGGCACAAAACAACCCATTTGTGCCATTAAAACACATAAAGCGGTTTGTCTAAGTACTGCCGACTTACCACTCATGTTTGGGCCTGTGAGAATGATTATTTGTTGGGTAGATTTATCCAAATAAATATCATTGGCAATATAGGGTTCGCCATGTGGCAATTGCTTTTCTATAACAGGGTGACGTGCCGCTATAATTTGGATAGACTCAGTATCGTTTACATGTGGCTGACAATAATTATTGAGAGCAGCTAATTGTGCAAAAGCAAATAGGCAATCTGCTTTGGCTATAAGCTGGGCATTGGTTTGCACAATGCTCACCTGCTCTGCCAAAGACGTTACAAGGGCTGCATACAGCCTTTCTTCTATGGCATTTATTTTTTCTTCGGCGCCCAGAATTTGCTCTTCGTATTGCTTAAGTTCTTCGGTAATATAACGTTCTGCATTGGTAAGCGTTTGTTTGCGCATCCAATCTAAAGGCACTTTATCTTTATGGGTATTGGTAACTTCTAGGTAATAGCCAAACACATTATTAAAGGCAATTTTAAGGCTCGGAATACCAGTTCGTTCTTGCTCCTTTTTCTGCAATTGCAAAAGATAATCTTTGCCTCCAAAGGCAATTTTCCTAAGGGAATCTAATTGTTCATCTATTCCTTCTTTAATTACATTGCCTTTATTAGAAAGCACAGGAGGCTCTGGCATTAATTGCCTGTCAATGGTTTCTATGAGCCATTCGCAGCTATTTAATTGCCCTGCCAGGGTTTGCATTAAAGGGTGTTCAAACTTTAACAGCAGGTTTTTGAGTGGGGCAATATTTTTAACTGAGCGATTAAGCTGTTGTAATTCTCTTGGACCAATGCGGCGCATGGCCAATTTAGAGATGAGGCGTTCCAAATCGCCTACCTGACTCAACACCTCTAATACTTCTTTTCTAAGCGCTTCTTTTTGCTTGGCCAAGGCAACCATGCTCAAGCGTTCATTGATAAGCACAATGTCTTTTAAAGGCATTACCAACCACTTTTTAAGTAAACGGGCACCCATAGGGGTTATGGTTTGATCCAACACCTGAATCAAGGGAACGCCGCCTTCGGCGGCAGAAGACAATAATTCTAAATTCCGAATGGTAAACCTATCAAGCCAAACATATTTTTCTTCGTCTATCCGAGAGACTTGTTGAATATGCCCCACTTGCTCGTGGTGTGTTTCGCTTAAGTAGTGCAAACAAACTCCCGCGCAAATAATGGCAAGCGGCAACTCTTGGATGCCAAATCCTTTTAAATTTTTGGTGTTAAAATGATGAAGGAGTTTATCGTAGGCAAAGTTTTGTTGAAATATCCATTCCTCTTGGGTAAAGGTATAAAATCTATCTCCAAAGGTTTGCTTAAAGGTGCTCAGTTGTTTTTTGCATACAAGTACTTCTGAGGGCCTAAAACCTTGCAATAATTTATCTATATAGGCGGTAGGACCTTGGGTAGTTAAAAATTCACCCGTTGAAATATCTAGTAGAGCTAGGCCCGCTTGGTTTTCATTTTCCATGAACCAAGCTGCTAGGTAATTATTGCTTTTATGGTCTAGGATTTTGTCGTTATAGCTAACACCTGGAGTAATAAGCTCTGTAACACCCCGCTTTACTATTTTTTTAGTGAGTTTTGGGTCTTCGAGTTGATCACAAATGGCAACCCGTTGGCCAGCCCTTACCAGTTTTGGTAAATAATTATCTAGGGAATGATGCGGAAAGCCTGCTAATTCTATGTGCGAAGCTGAGCCATTGGCTCTCTTGGTAAGTACAATGCCAAGAATCTGTGCTGTTTTGATGGCGTCTTCCCCAAATGTTTCGTAGAAATCTCCAACCCTAAATAACAAAATGGCCCCTGGATATTTTCCTTTGATATCCAGGTATTGTTTCATTAAGGGGGTTTCGCTTATCTCAGCCTTTTTTGACATAGACACGCAAGATACATCTTTCCTTATGTAGCCCTCCTACTGTGCATATTTTGGGGAAAAGCCTCTATTTACAAGCTTCTTCTACAGGTGGCCTAGAATAAAATCCAGTGCCATTGTAAACACGCTTACCAGGTGCCTGCGTGCAGGGTTCTGAGCAGCATCCTTCCATTTCTACTGCGCAGGTTTCGCACATTACAAATTGCTCATTGCAATCTACATTGGCACAATTTAAACTACGGGCTGTGGGCTCCTTGCACTTTTTACACTTGCTAATAACTGTGGGGTTTACTTCATTAATTGGTACAGTAACCCTACCATCAAATACATATAAAACCCCATCAAAGTCTTTACCCCCTGTTTCTTTGGCATAGCCAATAATGCCATCATGCAACTGATACACATCTTTGAAGCCGCTTTCTATTAAAAAAGCAGATGCCTTTTCGCATTTTATGCCGCCTGTGCAATAGGTGATTACTTTCTTATCTTTATAGGCTTCTAATTCTTTAAGTTTGGTAGGAAACTCTCTAAAAGTTTCAATATCAAAACTCAGGGCATTTTTAAACTTTCCTAAGCGCGTTTCATAATTGGAACGTACATCTACCACCACCACATCGTCGCGGTACATCATTTGTTGAAACGCTTCGCCATGCAAATGTTTTCCAGTTCTTCTAATTGGATTCACATTTTGCAGGCCAGAATGCACAATTTCTTTTTTTAAACGCACATGTAAGCGATTAAAAGAATTGGTTTCAGCTGGATCTATTTTAAAACTTACCCCTTCAAAACGTGGGTCGCTTTGAAGATCATCCATATACACCGAGCATTGCTGTGGGGTACCGCAAATGGTTCCATTAATGCCTTCTACCGCAATGTAAATTCTGCCGGTAAGGCCCAATTGGCGGCAATACTTTAAATGGTGTTGTACAAAATCTTCCGCATCAAAGATGGGAGTATAAAAGTAATAGGCTAATACCCAAAAGTTAGAATTACGTTCCATAACAGCGCACAAAGATAAACATTAATGCATGGTCTAAAATGATATTTATCATTAGAACCACAAGACTTTCTCCACTTGTTTGCGTCCACCCTTTTCTGTTACTTCCAATAGATAAACACCTTTTGGCAATTCGCTCATGTCTAAATTTTGCCAACCGCTCTTCAAGCTTATTTCTCTTAATAGCTTTCCGTCTTGGCTATAAAGCCTTCCCTGAATAGCATTATCAGTATTTATTTGTAGGTTCAAACCGCTACCATTACCAGTTTGGTAATACATAGCAAATAGGGATGAAGACAAATCATTCATTTCTATTTTAATAATTTTAGAATAATCGCTTCTGCCATCTTCATCCATTTGCTTAAGGCGATAATATAAATTATCCTTCACGGCTTTTGTATCTGTAAAACTATAGTACTTCATGGTTGCTGAGTTACCAGCGCCTTTAATAAATCCAATGGATTGGAAATTGAAGCCGTCTTCACTTTTTTCTATTTCGAAGCCTTTGTTATTTTTCTCCGAACTGGTACTAAAATTAAGTAAAGCGTTGCTTTCATCTAAACGTTTGCCCCAGAAGTTAACAAGGGTAACAGGCAAAGCAGCATTGGTTGGTCCTGTAATTTCAAAATCATCAACAGCCATGCCTGCATCCGTTACGCCACCATCTGATTTAAATACAATTCTAAACGACACTTTGGAATTACCTGCCAAAGAAGAAACGTTATATTGCATTAAGGTGTAGGAGGTTCGGGTAGCATTAAAAAAAGCTTGATTAAGCGGGAAGGCAGCCCCTCCGGCGGTATTGGCAAAATCATACCAATTTGCAAGCACTGCGTTGCCTAGTTTTGTCCAGGTATTTCCTAAGTCTAAGCTATATTCTACAATATAGCCATCGTAAGCAATTTCAAATCTATTTTTCGTTTTGAACCGAATGGTGTAAGTTCCACTTGCCGTGAAATTAAAGCATGGACTATACAAACGGGTATCATTATTATCTCCATAGTTTCCTGTAATGCCTGTTACCCAAGCAAAGCTGCCACTGGCAGTACCGCTTTTAGAGGCAACCGTTGAATTCCCTCTTGCGAATGCAACTCCAGAAGGGGTTTCAGAACCAAAATCATTTGGATTTAAATCAAAGCTACCACCAAGCGCAAGCGTGTATGGAACTGGGCGGTAAGGCAAAATTTGAATATAAGAATTAATAAGTTTATTGTTTGCGCCCCCATTAATGGTTAAACTCACATTGTATAAACCAGGCGTCAAATACTGCTTGCTGGGGTTTGCCAAGGTGCTTGTAGTACCATCTCCAAAATCCCAAAGGTAGCTGGTAGCGCCATTGCTGGTGCTGGTAAACTGAATAAAAGAGCTAACATATGCCAATCGCTTGTTGGCACTAAAATCTGCAAAAGGAGGTGCAAAAACATTGGTGGTAAAAAAACCTCTTCCATGGGTGGCAGCCACCACTTGTTTGTCTATGCCACGCATCTTAAGCATATCGGTTCGCACATTAGAAAAGCCTGCATTACTTGGCTGCCAATTGGTAGTAGTGCCACGCAGCGAATCAGTGGTCCAAACACCAAGTTCTGTAGCAATCATGGCTTGCCAAGGTTTAGAAGGATGTAAAATTAACCAGCGAATGGGCATATCTGGCAAGTTTCCTTCAACGCTGGTCCAAGTAGTGCCTGCGTTTTTGGTTTCCCAAACACTGTTTACCCCATAATTAGAATAAGTAGCAAGGATATGATCCTCATTGCCAATCTCCACCTCAATACATGAGATACTGCCTGTTGGCATTCCTTTTCCATTATTAATGAATGAATCGATGCCTGCAATTACGTTGGCATTGTCTATGCGAATAACGCGGCCGCCATTGGTTCCAAAATAAACCCGATGATTTACATTTGGAGAAACGCGCACGTGGGTAGCTCTGCCATTATTAAATAGCGGTACGGTGTCGAATATTAAACTGCTTCCTGTTTGCGGGTTATCCCAAAGGGTAAAAGTTCCATTATTGCCAGAGGAATACATCTTATTATTCACGTCATCATAGTCGGATGGATTAATGAAAGAACCTACATTTTGGCTGGTATTTAACACATTGCTAAAGCTTGCACCCCCATTGCTTGAACGATAATAAGAGGTATAAACATAAGAAGTGAACCAATACTGCGGCTGATCTTGGTCGATATGACAAAAAGCACCATCGCCACCGGTTACTTCCACTGTGGCATTGATTCCAGCTGCTGAAAATCGGTGAGAGCCATTGTCTTGCGTGCCTCCTAAATAAGAATTTGTTGCGGCAGTAGGATTGATATCACAGGCGTAAAACTGAGTTGTATTATAATTAAATTCTTTGGGTGTTAAGGTTGGCGCTGCTGCTGTAAAATCTTCTGAGCGATAAACGCCCCCATCATTCCCAAAATAACAAATTGTTGAGCTACCTGGCGAGAAAAGAGCAAAATGTTGGTCGGCATGCACTTCCTGAAAACCAAAACCTCCATACCAATGCGAAAGCTGTGTCCATGAGGTTCCACCATTGGCCGATTTAAACAAATCTACACCACCAACGGTGAGCACATTGGAATTGTTTGGGTCAACCGCAATACTTAAATCGTACCATGCTTGGCCTCGACTAAAATCTTTGGGATTGGTGGTGGTAGAAACGCCACCGTCTGCATCCATTGGATGTGCCGCAATGGTATCAAAACTAGCACCTGCATTGGTAGATTTGATAATGGCCGTAATTCTTGAACTGTTCTCCACCAAGCCATAAATGGTATTGGTATCTACCACAGATACCCCGAGTTCAATTTCTCTTTTGCTTACATAAGCTGGAATGCTAAGAGGCGTTGTCCAAGTAGCACCCTGATTAAAGGATTTATGTATGGTCCCAGAATTTGCACTGCCGCTGCTCATGCTTGCATACAAAGTTCCGTTGCTCATTCTTTCGATGTCTTGGGCAATATCTCCCCCTGCAGTGGCAATGCCCGCTCCTAGCACTTTGGTAAAGCTAGTGCCTCCATTTACGCTGCGGAATAATCCTGAGCGTGTGGCCACAAAAACAGTATCTCCATTGCCTAGCGGCAATACTTTCTGACAATAGTAGTAAGTTGAATTATTGGTTGCGGCAAGTTGCGTCCATGTTTGTCCACCATTGGTAGACTTCCAAATACCAAGTCCTCTCACGGCATCAAGGTTTCCATTTCCCTCCCCTGTTCCAAAATACATAATGGCGGGATTGGTTGGGGCTTGCGCCAAGGCTGTAATGGCTAAGTTTTGAAAGAAATCATCAATAGGAACCCAATTTGGGCTTGCAGCTGTAATATCGGTTGTTTTCCAGATGCCACCAGCTACACCACCTGCCCAAACCGTTTTGCGTGTTGGGTCGTTTAAATCAACCATAATAGCGCGCGTGCGCCCGCCACAATTATTGGGACCACGTTCTACCCAGGTGACCCCCGGTATAGCTGCTTTACCGCTGCCTTGTTTTGCAAATAATTGTTGTTGGTATTGAAAAGCTTGTAATAGCCTATCTTTAGGCACCTCTCCGGTGGCAGGATCTTGGGTGATTTCTTTTTCTAATAACCAAGCCAAGTCCATTCTATCTTTTTTAGGAACCTTGGTAGCCGTATTAAAGGTAATACCCCTGGCATTGCTGCCCATAAACTCTTCAGAAGGGTTGTATATCCAGGCAAAGGTAATGACTAAACCAATGGATAAGATTGCGGATAATTTGGCTATAATATTCATAAATGCATTTAGAATCACAAGTTTAAACTAATTTAATTAAATTCTTGGTAAGCAATTGTCAAGTTTGACCCAAAAACCAAGATTCTAATAAAATGCCTAGACCTGAAAATAAACGCAGATGAATGTATTACACGTTGAATTTAAAATGCATTACATCACCATCTTGTACGATGTATTCTTTGCCTTCCATGCTTAATTTACCCGCTTCGCGGCATGCCGACTCGCTGCCAAATTGCACATAATCGGCATAATGAATTACCTCTGCTTTGATAAATCCTCTTTCAAAATCGGTATGAATTACACCTGCAGCTTGTGGGGCCTTCCAGCCTCTTTCGATGGTCCATGCGCGCACTTCTTGAACACCTGCGGTGAAGTAGGTGATTAAATTTAAGAGTTTGTATGCCGCACCAATTAATTTAGCAACACCCGAATCTTCAAGGCCTAAATCGTTCAAAAACGCCATGCGGTCTTCATAACTTTCAAGTTGGGCAATATCTGCTTCAATGGCGGCACTGATGATTATTACTTGAGCATTCTCTGTTTTAACTGCCTCTTTTACTTTTTCTACAAATTGGTTGCCTGCAACCACAGCTGCCTCATCTACATTACAAACATACATTACCGGCTTAAGGGTAAGCAAGCATAGGTCTTCTACTTGTTTTAAATCTTCCTCTTCAACCACCAAAGTGCGGGCGTTAAGACCTTGTTCTAGATGGTTTTTGAACCTATTGAGTACAATTTCTGTTTTACCTGCTTCTTTATCTCCCGTTTTAGCAGCACGCGCTACCTTTTGTAATTTCTTTTCGATAGAATCTAAATCGCGCAATTGCAATTCAGTATCTATTACATCTTTGTCTCTTAATGGATTTACACTGCCATCAACATGGATGATATTATCATCTTCGAAGCAACGTAAAACATGAATAATGGCATCGGTTTCTCTAATATTAGCCAAGAACTGGTTGCCAAGTCCTTCTCCTTTGCTTGCACCTTTTACTAAACCAGCAATGTCTACAATTTCTATGGTTGTGGGTACAATGCGGTTTGGCTTAACAAACTCTGCCAACTTATTGATGCGTTGGTCTGGAACTGTAATTACGCCAACATTTGGCTCAATGGTACAGAAAGGGAAATTTGCTGCTTGTGCCTTTGCATTGCTTAAACAATTAAAGAGAGTTGACTTTCCCACGTTTGGAAGTCCGACGATGCCACATTGTAATGCCATTTTAAAAGAGTTGAATTATGAAGGTATGAATAACGGGTATAAGAATTAGCCTTTAAGAAATTGTTTCATATCGGTAATCAATTTTTCTGCGAGGCTATTGGCAGTTGTTTCGCTTTGGCTTTCGGCATAAATACGAATGATAGGTTCTGTATTTGAGCGACGAAGATGCACCCATTCTTTGTCAAATTCTATTTTGATGCCATCAATATCATTGATAGGTTGCTTTTTGTACTTATCCTTAATCTTGGCCATCAATTGGTCGATATTAATTTCTGGGGTAAGTTCAATTTTCTTTTTAGCGATAAAATAATCAGGATAGCTCTCTCTCAACATAGAGCAAATTTTATCTGATTTAGAAAGCAAAGACAGGAAAAGGGCAATTCCAACCATGGCATCGCGGCCATAATGCAATTCTGGAAAAATAATTCCGCCATTGCCTTCGCCACCAATTACGGCTTTGGTTTCCTTCATTAATTTAACCACGTTTACTTCGCCCACTGCACTGGCTTGGTAATTACCGCCTACTTTTTCTGTAACATCTCTTAAGGCCCTGGTAGAAGAAAGGTTTGAAACAGTATTTCTTTCGTATCCTAGTTTCGCTAATTTTTCTTCGCTGCTGTTTCTTAGTACATAATCTGCAACTGCCACCAAGGTATATTCTTCTCCAAACATGCTACCATCCTCGCTCACAAGCGCAAGACGGTCAACATCTGGATCCACCACAATTCCTAAATCTGCCTTATTGCGTTTAACTTCGCCAGAAATGGCTGTTAAATTTTCGGGAAGGGGCTCTGGATTGTGCGGGAAGCGTCCATCAGGGGTACAATAAATTTCTACAATATCATCTACACCTAAAGCTTTTAATAACATAGGTACTGCAATCCCTCCAGTAGAGTTTACTGCATCTACCACTACTTTGAATTTAGCTTCTTTGATGGATTTTGTATCCACTAAGTCGATAGCCAAAATAGCATCTATATGTTTTTGAATATAAGTATCGTCCTGGGTATAAGTACCTAAGTTATCTACCTCTGCGTACTCTATTTTGTTGCCATCTGCCAAAGAAAGGATTTCTTTGCCTACCTCGTCTGAAATAAACTCTCCTTTTGCATTAAGCAATTTTAATGCATTCCATTGCTTGGGGTTATGACTTGCTGTAAGGATAATTCCGCCATTGGCATTTTCCATCACCACCGCCATTTCAACGGTTGGGGTAGTGCTCAATCCAAGGTCAATTACATCCACGCCCATGCCAATTAGTGTTCCGGTAACCAATCGGTTTACCATGTCGCCGCTCAAGCGCGCATCTCTACCTACGATGATTTTGCAGGTTTCTTTGTTTTGCTTCATTAAGTAAGCAAATGCAGCAGTGTATTTTACAACATCGCCCGGGGTAAGGGCGTCACCAGCTTTACCTCCAATGGTTCCTCTGATGCCGGAAATAGATTTAATTAGTGTCAAAATGAAATTAAAATTTTGGGATTCGAAAATAGGTTTTCCCTTTTAAATATTAGAAATGAGTGGATAAATAGATTAGAAGTCGTACTGACGGTCGTTGATATTCAAGCGAATGCCAATCGTAAAATAAAAAGAATTCATTTCATTAATGGCCAAAACCGAGGTGATTTTTCTAAGGCCTGCCCGTGCCTCTAAAAACAAATTGTGCTTTAACATATAGGCACCAATTAACTCACCCGTTAATAAATTAGTAGCTACTCCCTGACCAATGAAATTATTATATTCTTCGGAAGTATGGGTTTCGTAGCTCTTTTTAGGGTCTTTTCCCCAATTGCTGCCATTAGAGTCGTTGCCATAGGTAGCAAAAATCAATTTCCCAGTTATGTACAACTTATTAAGGGGTTGATACCTAACAATCCCAATGTACTCATAAAAGTTTGCCCCCAAGGGGTGGGCAAGGTTCTGATTAAAATTACTAAGACTTTGGAAGGTATTATAAGAGGCATATAAAAAAGGGCGTGCATAGTTAAACTCCGCTTGTAAATCTAAATTGTTAACCCCCACCGCATCAATCAATTTAAATCCCACTTGCCCACCAAATTTATTATGCATCCAGCCATTTCTTGCCACTAATTCTTTAAACACAAATTCGGTTAAAACCACTTGTCCATAAAAGGAATAAGCCTTCAGGAAATTGTATTTAAAGGTAATCCCAATAATACTTTTATCTACACTGTTAAGTCCATTTTCTACCGACTTATAAAAAATAACTGGATTAAGGTAATTGGCCTCAAAACGAGGATTTACGCCGGTAGTATCTCTATTAAATAAGGTAGTTTCAAATAGGCCAAGGTTAAAATTCTTTCCAAGGTTTAAGCTTAGGATATGCGTGGCCATATAATGTCTTGGCTGTTGTGCTCTGCCAGATGCACTATATGGGGCCCTTGCCCTTAATTCGCCCCAAAGATTGGTGTAATTGAGCTTCCAAATTCTGGTATTCAACCGTAAATTTAAATACTCGGGGTGATTATTTCCCAAAACCATGCTTCTATATCCGTCACCTATAAAATTAGTAGTATGCCCAAATTGCAGGTCCATGTATGGATTTAGGTTTGCACTTATATAGGCATTGCTGATGTAATAGTCATATTGCTGTGTGGTAGGACTGGTTTTAAAAAAATTCACATAAGGGATGGTAAAATCTGGGAATACAATGGCCTTATCTACCCAACTATAATTTCGCACCAATTCTTCGCTCACTTGGGTGTAAAAGCCAATGTTTTTGCCCACATTTCCCCTAATTTCTATTCCCCTGTTGTTGAGCATGGCAGGCTTTCCAACGGGATTCTTTTCATTAGAAGTTTGGTAATAAAAAACTGGGTTGACCACTAAATTAAAGTCTGGAATTTGCACACTGAATAAAGCTGCCTTTTTGGTGTAAAATCTATTTAAAAAGTTCCTTTTTGAAGTAGAAGAAGATTGATTGCTCCATTCAAAATTATCATTGATAAGGTAGGCAAGATTTGAATAATCTTGCTGACTTAGTCCAATTTGATTGACAGGGAAACTATCAATATAATTGGCAACAGCCTTGCGACGATAGCTTTTAAGGGTGGTATGAAAGTAATCATTGGCAATCGCACCGCTCTTTATTTCAAATCTATCCAATAGATGATCTGTTAAACCGCCCGTTCTCACATAAGTATGTTGGGCATTGGCCCCTAGTGAGAAAAAAGAAAATAGGAGGAACAAATAAATACTGGCTTTTGCGATTAGGATGGGTTTCATGCTTCAAAAATGAGGATTGTTGTGCACATTATTGACATTTAAATAATAAGATTTAAGTACTTTCAATTATTTTGGCCACATGAATTCTGCAGCAGCCAAAGATCGTATTACTCAATTATCAGAAACCTTGAAGCGGCATAACTATGCCTATTATATACTTTCTAATCCCAGCATTAGCGATTATGAATTTGACCAATTGCTAAAGGAATTAGAGCAATTAGAAAGTGAGTTCCCAGAATTTGCTTGGGAAGATTCCCCTACCCGCATAGTGGGCGGAGACATTACTAAGAATTTTGAACAGGTAGCCCATAAATATCCCATGTTAAGTTTGGGAAATACTTACTCTGAAGCAGAACTTAGGGAATTTGATGAACGTGTGAGAAAGGTGGCAGGCGACCAATTTGCTTATGTTTGCGAATTGAAGTTTGATGGCTTGGCCATAAGCATCACCTATGAAAACGGAAAACTTTTGAGGGCAGTAACCCGCGGCGATGGCACCAAAGGTGACGATGTTACCGCCAATGTTAAAACCATTCGCAGCATACCCCACGTATTAACAGGTAACTTTCCTCCCCTATTTGAAATTAGGGGTGAGATATTTATGCATAGAAAAACATTTGACCGTTTGAACCAAAACTTGCGTCAAAGTTTACTGGAACAAGGAGTGGATGAAGATAAGATTGCAGATCGTTTGTATAAAAACCCACGCAATTTTGCTTCAGGTAGTTTAAAAATGCAAGATTCTACCGAAGTAGCCAAACGCGGTTTAGATGCTTTCTTGTATTTTGTGTATGCCGATCAAAGTGTGGCGAGTTCCCATGCAGAAAGCCTTGCCTTGGCGAGTACTTGGGGTTTTCAGGTGAACCAAAACTATGAATTGTGCCGCAATATGGATGAGGTTTGGGCTTTTATTCAGAAAATGGATAAGGAAAGACCCAAACTTAGTTTTGACATTGATGGAATTGTAATCAAGGTAAATGCGTATGACTTGCAGCAAGAACTTGGCTTTACCGCAAAAATCCCTCGTTGGGCCATTGCCTATAAATATAAAACTGAATCTGCTTTAACCTTATTAGAGAAAGTAAGTTACCAAGTTGGACGCACCGGCGCCATAACACCTGTGGCCAACTTAAAGCCCGTAAGCCTTGGTGGCACCACGGTTAAAAGGGCAAGTTTATACAATGCAGATGAAATGGAGCGCTTAGATTTGCATACGCATGATTGGGTATATGTTGAAAAAGGCGGTGAAATTATTCCGAAAGTAACTGGGGTAGCCTTACAAAAACGAGATTTGTTTGCTGCAAAAATCACCTATATCACTGCCTGCCCAGAATGTAAAACGCCCTTGCAAAGAAAAGAAGGAGAAGTAGTGCATTATTGTCCAAATGATAGCCATTGCCCCCCACAACTCATTGGGCGTTTAGAGCATTTTGTAAGCAGAAGGGCCATGAATATTGACGGATTAGGAAGTGAAACGGTGGCTGGATTGTTTAAAGCAGGCTTGGTTCAAACCTATGCCGACCTATACCTACTAACTTTTGAGC
The DNA here is from genome assembly GCA_027487835.1 of Bacteroidota bacterium. Taxonomy (GTDB): domain Bacteria; phylum Bacteroidota; class Bacteroidia; order UKL13-3; family UKL13-3; genus B1. Next base: position 26,497 of record JAIYCU010000013.1, read on the forward strand.
AGTTGAATGGATTAGAATTTGAAAGTTTAGATGATGTTGAAGGGAAAGTAAAAAAACGTTCGATAAAAGAAAAAACTGCCGCCAATATTTTAGAAGGCTTAGCCGCCTCTAAACAAATTCCGTTTGAGCGCGTATTATTTGCCCTAGGCATTAGAATGGTGGGCGAAACCGTTGCCAAGAAATTAGCAAGGCAATTTGGATCCATAGATAAGCTCATGGAAGCCGATAAAGATTCTATTGCTGGCATGTATGAAATTGGGGAAAAAATTGCAGACCAAGTAATTAACTTCTTCCAGGATGCTGAAAATAGAAATACCATCGCCAAACTTCAATCGGCCGGACTCCAATTTGAGATTGCAGCCTCTGAAGGCTTAGAAAGAAGTGCGATATTGGAAGGAAAAAAATTCTTGGTTTCTGGCACCTTTAGCATAAGTAGAGACGATTTAAAAGCCTTAATAGAAAGGAATGGCGGCAAAATAGTAGGCAGTATTTCTAAAAGCCTCGACTACCTAATTGCTGGCGAAAAAATGGGCCCAGAAAAGTTAAAGAAAGCCAACGACCTGCAGATTAACATCATCAGTGAGGAAACTTTTAGAGCGCTTTTGGTTCAACCCGAATAAAAATTAAGAATAGCTAAGTTATTATGATTTATGGCACTAAGTAAATTGCCTAACAATTGCTTAACATCCTAGAAATTTAAGCAAGCAAAAATTTGGAAATTATAGCCTTTAGAGATATTTTCCCATCAATTATCAATCCTCAATTATAAAACCATGAAACAGTTTTTTGCAGCGCTTGTGCTGCTATTTGCCAACTTACTTGCCTTTGGACAAGAACCTATTGAACTTATTAACTCACAAAAAGTGGTGTTAAAAGCCTATGAATATTTTGAAAATGAAGAGTTTGAAAAGTCCATTAAGGAATACAGAAAAGTGCCGCAAGGCGATACTAACTATTTTGTAGCGCAATATGAAGTTACCTATGCGCTCTACCTGCAAGAAAAGTATGAAGAATCGATAAAAGAATCGCGCCGACTCATTTATGAAGGTACCGACCAAATGAGCCAATATAATATTTTAGGCTCTGCATTAGATGAGTTAAAGCAATATGATGAAGCCATTGCAGTTTATAATATGGCGATAAAAAGATTTCCGTATAGCACGAATTTAATTTTAAACAAAGGGATTGTTTATGAACGCAAAGGGGATGTAAAATCTGCTTGGGACACTTACATGGAGCTTCTCAAGATATCACCAAGCTTTCCTTCGGCACATTTGCGTTTGGCCAAACTAGCCGAAAGCGAAGGCAAACTTACCCAAGCCATAATGGCCTATTCTATATTTTTAATGTTAGAGCCAACTTCTAAAAGAAGCTTAGCGGTTGTTTCTGATTTCAACAAATTATGTGATGCCAGTTCAACCATTATTAATACTGCCAAAAACCCAATTTTAAAGAATGAGTTTGAAGACCTCGACTTTTTAGTTAACAACCAAATTGCGCTAAACGATAAGTATAAAATACCGGGCAAAATGCAATTTCCCCTCAATAAGCAATTGCATTTGGTAATGGATAAAGCCGCTACTTCAATCAAGGAAGAAGGCTTTTATGTACAATTTTATTTGCCCTTTTTTAAAGACTTTTTAAAGTCAGAAGACTTTGTAAATTTCAACCTCTTATTACTTGCTAGTAGCGATAATGAACGCATTTCTAAAGAAGTAAAGGCCAAGATTGATGGCATTAAAAAGACTAGAGAAAGTTGTTTAAAAAGATTTCAAGACTTACACGGGAAAAGAAGTTTTGATTGGAATGGTCAAAACTTAACTCTTACCTATTTCTATTATGATAAATTTAACCCAGAAGCATATGGTAATTTAAATGCAGCTGGCAAAACCATGGGTACTTTTATCTATTTTGATGAGGAAGGTTATATAGATGTTATTGGCAACTTCGACAATATGGGCAGCCGCGAAGGCAAATGGTATTATTTTGATAGCAAAGGCGATACCTTGCGCATGCTTAGCTATAAAGCAGGTAAACTCAATGGCCCTTATCGTTTTTTTAGAAATGGCCATTTGAGCGAAATTGGGGAATACATTAATGAATTGGTAGAAGGAGAAGTAATTGCTTTTTATGCCGATGGTTCTATCTCTAACAAGCAAATTTTTAAGAATGACCTAAGAGAAGGTAAATCTTTAGAATACTATCCTAGTGGTGGAATTAAAAGTGATTACAACTACGTAAAGGGAGAAATTGATGGTGTGGCCAAAGATTATTATGCCCATGGATTATTGAAGGAAGACGCTACCTATAAAAATGGAAAAATTGTGGGCGTTTACAAGGAATACTATGAAAACAAAAACCTTAAAAAGGAATGTAATTTTGTGGATGGAACCTTAGAAGGCCCTTATAAAACTTATTATATCAACGGACAACTAGAGCAAGAAGGCATTGCTGCCAAAGGCCAAATGTCTGGCAATTGGACAAAATACTATAGCAATGGTAAATTAAAGGAAAAATCTAACCTCGATGAAAACGGCAAGGTAAATGGAGACGAAATCACCTTTGACTATGAAGGCAGGCAATTGAGGTTTGATACCTACGCCAAAGGAGAATGGAAATCGGTGAAGTTTTATGACAAATACGGAAAGGTATATTATGAAACCAAAGTGTCTAAATCAGGAACCCTTGTAACCCTTTACAATCAGTTTAGAGATAAAACAGCAGAAGGTTTGTTTAAAGATGATAATCGCCAAGGAGAATGGAAATTTTATAATCCAAATGGGATTGTCAATTCAATTGAAATGTATGAGAAAGGCAAGTTAGATGGCCTTATTAAAAACTTTATTGATAAAGACCTCCTTAGTTCTGCTATCAATTATAGCAAAGGTGAGTATGATGGCTTATTTACAAGTTATCATCAAAATGGCAAGATAAAAACACAAGGGCATTACATGGATGGAAACAGATATGGCACTTGGATAAATTATGAAAGCAATGGCGCCATAGAAAACCAATATTTCTATTTCGACGACCGTAAAAAAGACTGGGGTTATGAATACTTATCTAATGGTAATTTTTATAAAAAGTATAAATATGTAAGAGGCATTTTAAGAGAAATTCACCATTGCGATACCAACGGCATTAGCATCGATTCAGTAAGCATTCCAACTGGCACTGCCAGGTTTAGCTTAAAAGGAATGAGCGGCAAAAAAGTATATGAAGGCGGATTCTTAAACGGATATGCACATGGCAAAGCTACTTGGTATTACCCTAACGGAAAAGTAAGTGAGCAAGGCGAATACTTTGAAGGCGATCAAAATGGCGATTGGAATACTTATTTTCCAAATGGAAAGGTTAAAAAGAAGTACTTCAAATATTATGGATATAGCACTGGTACTTGGGAAGAGTATAATTATTTTGGCGAACCCATTGGAAAATTTGATTACAAGAATGGAGATAGTCATGGAAAAAATATTTGGTTATACCTAGATGGCAAAGTAGAATCTGACATCAGTTTTTACGAAGATGAAAAACATGGAGAATCTAAATACTATGCGCCAAGCGGAGAACTTAGAGAATTACGTTATTTTAAGAATGGAAGACTCATTGGCTATACCTATATGGATAAAACCAATAAACTTAAAGACACTATTTTTATGCCTACAGGCGATGGTCAAATAAAAGCTTATTATGCCAATGGCGCTATGAGTACAAGTTATGAACTTTATAATAATAGGTATCATAACGAGTATAAAATTTTCTATCCAAATGGCACCTTACAAGAAGAACGTTTTTATGCGCATGGCAACGAAATAAAACCAACCAAAAGTTATTTTAGCAATGGCAAATTGATGCGCCTAGAGCCCTATCTAATGGGTGAGCTACATGGCGAAGTATTGGAATACCACAGCAATGGAAATCCAAAAATGAAAGAGAATTATGTAAACGGATACAAAGAAGGCCTTTGCGAATATTTTGATATGACGGGCAAACGCATTGGCGCCTATCTTTATGTGCATGGAGAAATTATTAGCATCCTTCAATAATATAGCATGACCAAAATCAAAGTTCTTTTATCTGTTTGCTTAGCCTTTAGTTTTTTCGGTTTGAACCTAAAGGCGCAGGCGCTAGCAGAGTATACCCGATTAAAAGAAAAGTATCCAAACGCCAAGGTAATATGCACAGACCATACTGCCGAAGTGAGCCTAAAAATGGAAAAAGGAACGCCCAAAGTTTATTACTCAACGCGCGAAGAGTTTTTCTATTTAGACGATAATAATAGCGGCTACGCCAAAAGGTCTATTCACTTCTCTGGCTTTTATGCCTTGGTTGATTACAAAGCGTTTATTTATATGCCCAATGGAAAAGGATATAAAAAAGAAGAAATAAAAGACTTTAAGGTAAATGATTTTGTAAACAATAACATCTTTCACGACGATTCAAAAGAACTGAGCTTTAGGTTTCCCCTCATAGAAAAAGGTGCCAAAACGGTGATTGAAACTACTTATGAAATCAAAGACCTTCACATGATGCCAAAGTTTTCTGTTTCGCCGTATTTCGACTATGAGCACGTGCTGTTTAAGGTTAGCTATCCACAGAGTTTTGCGGTGGCAGTAGATACCTTTAGGTTGCAGTTTTTACCACATCAATTTCAAAATACTGTCAGCGGAAGCAACACCCAATTAAAATGGGAAGGCAGTTCTGCTAAAAGGTTAGAGTTTGAAGGCAACGGACCAGAATCTGAATACCTATCCGCACAATTGCATACACGCATTAAATGGTATGAAGGGGCCAATGGAAAAACAATGGTACTTTCTAATTTAGATGATTTGTATCGCTGGAATTGTGGCTTTTTAAAAGAAACATTTGAGTCTGCCGAACGCTATAAGAACCTAAGCGATTCGATTGTTGGAAAAGAAACTGATACGCTAAAAAAGGTGGCCGCCATCTTTGCCTGGGTGCAAGGAAATATTAGGTACATTGCTTTAGAAGAAGGCTATGCCGGACTAATCCCTGCCAAAGCGAGTGTGGTGTTGCAAGAGCGTTATGGCGATTGTAAAGGCATGTCGAACATGCTGTATAACCTATTGCGGAGTCAGCAAATTCCCGCGCACTTGGTTTGGATTGGCAGCAGAGATTTGCCTTATAAATACTCCGAATTGCCTACGCCAAATGTAGATAATCACATGATTTGTGCGGTGAAACACCAAGGTAAATTTATCTTTTTAGATGCTACCTCAAACAACCTCCCTTTTGGAATGCCTTCTGGTTTTACACAAGGCAAAGAGGCAATGATTGGGCTAGACGATTGCGAACATTACGTAATCGAAACCGTGCCTGAGGTGCCTGCCATAGAAAACCTCACGTACGACTCCTGCTACATCAAATTAAATGGGAAAAGCATCTCTGGCTCGGGCCGAGCTACTTTAACTGGCTATAAGCGTGTCAATTTTATCGACCGTTTAAGCGAACGTAATTATAACTTTTTGTTAAAGCAATGCCGCGGCTATTTATTAAAAGGCAGCAATTCCTTTACCATAGATACCGTTTGGTTAGAGAACCTAGAGGATAAGAACAAACCCTTATATATTTACTATTCTTTTAAATTACCTGAGTATGGGGTGCTTGCCGATAAAGAACTTTTTATCAATTTAAACTTAGAACGTGTGGGGCAAAATTCTAAAATAGAAGCCAAAAGAAATGTGCCCTTAGAGTTCAATTATAAACGCAGAAATGAGTACGTTGTTTGCATAGAGATTGAACCCAATTGGCAAGTGAGTTATGTTCCTAAAAATACCAAGTGGGAACAAGATTTCTTGCAATATGAAGTGAATTATGTGCAACAAAACAAACTGCTTATTCGCCGCGAAATACAACAAGAAAGCACGCTTATGTTATATCCAACGCAATTTGCAACGTATAATACAATGATAGAAACCATTCAAAAATCTTATTCAGAACAAACTATTATTAAACAATAAACCTATGAAACGCATCATAAACCTAAGTGTTTTTTTACTCCTATATATTAGTTCACAAGCGCAATTCTCGCTTAGTTATCAACTAGAAGCCAATCCAGATTTTGCAAAATATTGCAAGGGATACGACCTTAAAACGACAGACGAATTAGAAGTTATAGACGACCGTGTGGTTGAGTTTGCCTATGATAAAGAAGGCAACTTGTTTGAATATTTTTACATTCATGGTGTGCGCTATGTAAACAGCGACGACGCCATTGATAGAAACAATAAAATCTATGTTTCTTTTGCCCGTGCTTTTGAATTGGTAAGTTATGATGCCCGCGTTATTTCTGCTGCAGGCACCATCCAAACCCTTGGCAAAGATGCCCTAAAAGAAGGCACCAGAGAAGACGAAACCAAAGTGCAATACTTTGCTATTTCTGGGGCAGAAAAAGGTAGCTTTATCGAATACTACTATTTGGTTAAAAGGAGTCCGAGCTATACCGGAACCTGGTTTAGCATGCAAGGCAATGCCCCTGTTGCCAAAGCAGTCATTAAAATTATTAGTCCAGAAAACTTAGTATTTATTAGCAAATCTTTTGGTGGCTTTACAGAGTTGTATACCGACTCCAGTTTAAGTGAACGCAATATGTTGGTGGGCATTCAAGAAAATATTTCAGCCATTCCAGAAGAGCCATTTTCTAATGCAGGCGGTAATAAAATGAAAGTAATGTATCAATTGTATTACAACAAGGCAAAAGGCAAAAAGAACCCCTACAACTACGGAATTGTGAGTCAGAATGTATTTGACAATATGGGCGGCAAACTAGAAAAAGAAGAACAGAAAGCCCTTGATAAAATTATCAAAAACTGCAATATCAAATTTGCACCCGATGAGGAAAGTAAGATTAGACAGGTAGAAAATTATATTAAAAAGAACTTTGCCTTTGTAGACAATTCGGATGATGCCTACGAAAACATAGCTTCTATCCTAAAATCTGGTGCCTTGAACGAAACGGGTGCCACGCGCATATTCTACCATATATTTGAAAGCCTTGGCATTGAGCAAGAAATTGTAGTTACCACCAATCGTTACAGCATTCGCTTTGACAAGGAGTTTGAATCTTATTCTTTCTTAACAGATTTCTTATTGTACTTCCCTAAACTCAAAACCTATATGGCGCCCTACGCACAATTATATAGGTTGGGTTTAATTCCTGGATCCTACATAGAAAACTATGGTTTATTTATTAGAAAAATTAGCATAGGCGACCTCAATACAGGTGCAGGTAAAGTTCAATACATCCCCGCCTACCCTGGCAAACACACACAGCATAACATGTTTATTACTGCAAGTTTAGACAATACAACAGATAGTTTAAACATTGACTACAAGCAAGAATACACAGGCTATTATGCCCAAAACTTCCAACCTATTTTTGATTTTATTGAAAAAGATAAACTCAAAGAATTTGAAGAGACGATTGTAAAAAGTTTAAACGAAGACATCACCATCAAAAGCATTAAAATAGAAAACAAAGGAGGCGAGAACCTAATGGTAAAACCTCTTATTGTAAATAGTAAGTTGAGTTCTAAGCACTTTATTGAAAAAGCAGGCGATAAAATCCTCTTAAAATTTGGTGATCTAATTGGCCCTCAATCGGAGATGTACCAAGAAAAGCAAAGGGTATTGCCAATTGAAAACGACTATAACAGAGAATACCATAGAATCATTACTTTTATGATTCCTGCAGGGTACCAAATCAAAAATTTAGAGCAACTTAATCTTTCGGTTCAACCCTTTAAAGCTAAAAATGATGCAGCCGGATTTGTTGCCACCTATAAGTTAGAAGGCGATAAATTAACCGTAACTTGTGATGAGTATTACAACCAAATTAATTTCCCTTTGGCAGAGGCAGAGCTTTACAGAACAGTGATCAATGCCGCGGCTAATTACAATAAAATTGTTTTGGTACTAGAGAAAAAATAAACATGAAAGTTAACATTCCCCATCTGCTTTTATTTTGCGTCTTTTTGGGTTTCGGTTTGAACCAAACCTTACACGCCCAAACCTTAAAACAAATTGAAGCCTTGGCCCAAAAAGAAAAGCCACAAAAGGTATTAGTTCTAATAAATAAACATATTAAAGACAGCGGCTTAACGGCAGAGAACCTTTCTTTGCGCAGCATGATATTGATGAACATCAATACCGTGGAATGCTGGGAAAGTGTGCAAGAAGGGATTAGTAAATTTCCGAATGAGGCAGTGGTTTACTATACCCGTTCGCAGTTTTTTTATGAGGTAAGAGATATAAACAATGCCTTAAAAGACCTTGATAAAGCGCTTGAACTTGCCAAAGAAGACACCCTTAGGTACCGCATTTATATAAGCAGAGGGGGCATGAATCATTTTGGTGGCCACGAGATTCAATCCATTGAAGACAGCAAAAAAGCATTGGCCATCAGACCCGAAAGCAAAGATGCACTCAACAATTTGGCAGGTGCCTTATTTGACAATGGAGAAACAGCAGCAGCCAAGGAAACCTTGCTCAAACTAAAAGCAATCGACCCAAATTATGTGGGGGTATATGTAAACCTTGGCTATCAATTGCAAAAAATGGAACAATTTGACGAGGCCGCCAAATACCTTGAAGAAGGCTTAAAGATTGCCCCAGAAGAACCATTTTTATGGAACAATTTAGGCTATGTACAATTTAAATTAGGCAAGGTAGAGGATGGCATTAAATCGATTCAAAAGTCGATTAAAATTTACCCAGGCAATTCTTATTGCTACCGAAACCTTGCCTTGATTTACCTTTCACAAAAAGACAAAGCAAAGGCCTGCGAGCAAATCAATAAATCTTTGGCTTATAAGTTTACAGAAATGTATGGCGAAGAAGTGCTCGACCTTAAAAAGCAACATTGTTTATAGTGAAGGAAATTGCTTAATTGAACCCTCCTTGTCTTTAGAACTAAAAGTTAAAGTAACATTTACTTAGCTTTTTCTTAACATATCTATGGGATTTTCGCAGTTCATTTTCAAAAACTATGCGACAATTCTCTAGACTTTTACCTCTATTCTTTATCCTTTTGGGAAGAGAAGGAATGAGCCAAACCTTGCTTCATTACTGGCATTTCAACAATTTTGTTGGGATACCTGCCGCTACCAATCCAGACAACTTGGTTCCTTATAGGGCCGACTTCTCCTTGATGGATACCAGCGTAGTAAAAACCATTTACAAGAAATTGCCAGGCACCTCAAATGCCTTTACCTCTTTTTGGGATGGATCTACCACTGGTGATACCACTAATTTAAGGTTGGGTCAAACCGCTGGACAATACTTACGTTTACGCAACCCAAGTGACAGCATGCAATTGCAGTTTTTTATCCCTTCAACAGGATATCAAAACATCACTTTTAAATATACCATTCAACGCTCAAGTGCTGCAAATGGAGCAACTGTAAATAGGTTTCAATACAGCATAGACAGTGGTGCAACTTGGATTTCGACAGGCTTATCCATTGATACTTTTGCTACTTCAGCCACTTGGACAACAACACCAGTTACCGTAAGCATCAACAACCCTGCGGCTAACAATAACCCAAGATTGGCTTTTAGAATCTTGTTTCAAGGCATTCAAAACACCGGAACAGGCGGCAATAACCGCATAGACAATGTTTCTATTGAAGGAAACCCTTTTGTGGTTCCTCAACAAGTGGTATTGCATTATTGGCATTTTAATAATTTTGTTAGTGGCTTAACTACTGCAGTTAACCCAAATACCATTGCACCTTACCGTGCAGATACATCTAGAATTGATACCAATACTGCCAGGGTTGCTTTTAGAACCCTTGCAGGAACTTCTCCTTTATATGCTACCTATTGGGACAATGTAACAGGTGATACCTCCGCTTCTGTAGCTGGATACCCTGCTGGTTTAGGTTTACGTCCGCGTAACCCAACAGACAGCATGCAATTGTTATGGTATATTCCATCAACTGGGTTCTTTAGTCCAGAAATTAGATTTGCTTGCCAACGCTCGAGTGCTTCAAATGGCGCAGCAGTTTTAAGATTTGCCTATAGCTTAGACAGTGGCGCTACGTGGATGAGCAGCGGACTTTCGCAAGATACTTTTGCCACATCAGCAACTTGGACCTCCACCCCTACCATAAGAATTACAAATCCACTTGCTGAAAACAACAGCAGATTAGTGTTTAGAATCATTTTTGGCGCACCAGGAACAAGTGGAACAAGCGGAAATATCCGTTTTGATAATTTTAGTGTAAGGGCTAACACTTCGCCAAGCGCGGGCGGACCAACTCTAGATGTTACGCCACCCACAGTGGCTTTTAATCCAAGTAATGGAGCTACTTTAATCGCACGCAACACCAAGCCAACTTTAACCTTTAATGAGAATGTAAGGTTAACCAACAACTTAGCATTAGATTCAATTAATGTAGATACGATTGTTGAACTAAGGTTAAACAACGCGGCAGGTTCGCTAATTCCTTTCAATGCGCAACTCTCTGCCAACAGCAGGATGATTACTATTTTTCCTGATACCTTATTAGGATTTGGAACTACTTATTATGTTGCCTTAAAAGGTAATAGGGTAAAAGATTCAAGCAATAATGTGCAAAGCAATACACTAGCAGCAAGTTTTACCATTGAAACAATTCAAACTATTTTTACAGCAGGCGATTTATTACCGCTAGCTTATAGAACCAATGCCATTGCAACACCTGATGAAATTGCCTTACTTACTTTTGTAAATATCCTACCAGGCACGCGCATCAACTTTACCGATGCAAAGTATACAAGCAACATCCCAGCACAATGTACAGGAGGCTTCACTTGGACAGCTCCTGCTTCTGGCGTTCCTGCTGGAGCAACCTTAATCATCAGCACAGATAATGGTACTGCCAATGTAGGTAGTATTACCGGTGCCACTTTTGGATTGAGTTCTAGTGGCGATCAAGTAATTATCTATACAGGTTCAAACACCAGCCCAAGCTATGTTACAGCCTTAAGTTCTATTGCCTGGGCCACTGCCAATATAAGTTGTACAGGAAGTTTATCATTAATTCCTGCCGGATTAAACAATACCAATTCATTTAACTTGAGTCAAGTAAATGCCTATTATAATGGTACCCAAACTGGCAGCATTGCTCAATTAAAAGCAGCAATCCTAGACACTACAAATTGGATTGGTGCAGCAGGAAGCACAGCTCCTCAAGTTTGGCCAACCTATACCTTTTTTGGACCACCAACTGTAAGAAGTGCAAGGGTTGTAAATGCAACCACATTGGAAATCGCATACAGTTCTAATATGGATAGCACCTCGGCTGTTGCCCTTGCAAATTATACTGGTATTGCGGGTATTAATAATATTACAATCTCTAACAATGGACTTTTAGCAGATACCGTAAGGATAACTTATAATACTGCGTTCATTGGTGGTTCAACCAATACCTTAACCATTTCAAATGTAAAAGATGATTTAAATAGAAGCATCTTTACTCCTTTTGTTTATACCTTCACTTATAATACTAGCATTGCCTTTGATAGAGCATTTATATCTGTTAAAGAGGATACAGGTTCTGTAAACATCCGTTTAAACCTTAACAACCCATCTGCATGTTCTATCCGATTAAACTTGAAGTCGGCACCATGGACCAACGCAGATTCTACCAATGATTTCACTTTTGCTTCACAAACTTTAACCTTTACGGGTTCAAGCAATTCAATTCAAAACATTGCCCTTCCTGTAAACAATGATGTTATTAAAGAACAAGATGAATATTTGGTAATTGAGATGCAAGTAATTTCAGGTGCAAGCATTGTAGGTAGCAATCTAATTACCGTGTTTATTAGAGATAACGACAATTTAGCTCCTGTAGAAACTAAAGAAATTGAATTGGTTCATAAATATAGTTTTGATCCAAACCCTGCTGGAAGCACCACAGAAGTTATCACTTTTGATGCCGCTAGCAAACGATTATTTACGAGCAGTGCCATTCAAAATAGAGTGGATATCATAGATTTTTCAAATCCGGATAGTGCGGTAAGGGTAAGTTCTATAGACATGGCACCTTATGGTGGTTTAACAAGTGTTGCTGCCCAAAACGGAATATTAGCAGTAGCTTCTCCAAATGCTAACCCACAATTAAATGGTTCAGTTGTATTTTTTAATACCAACGGTACTTTCATTAAGCAGGTAACAGTAGGTGCATTGCCAGATATGATTACGTTTACACCAGATGGTAAAAAAGTATTAACAGGAGATGAAGGTCAGCCAAATGACCAATACACGGTTGACCCAGAAGGCTCGGTAAGTGTAATTGATATTTCTGGTGGTGTAGCCAATTTAACCCAAGCAAATGTTAAAACTTTATACTTTACCCGCTTCAATACAAATGAGGCAGCGCTTATTGCTTCAGGTGTGCGCAAAGCAAAAGCCACTAGCACTTTATCACAAGATTTAGAACCAGAGTACATTACTGTTTCAGAAGATAATTCTAAAGCTTGGGTAACCTTGCAAGAAAACAATTCAATGGCAGAAATAAGCTTAACTACCGATAGTATTCTTAGCATTTGGCCTTTAGGCACAAAGGACATGAATGCAGTTGGAAATGGCTTTGACGCATCGGATAACAGCACAATTGTTCATTTATCTAATTGGCCAGTTAAAGCCTTTTACATGCCTGATGCCATTGCCAATTACAAAGTTGGAAACGACCAGTTTTTGGTAACTGCTAATGAAGGAGATGAAAAAGAATATGCAGGATTAAATGATAGAACAACCGTTGGAAATGTTTTAACAAGATTAGATTCAACAGTTTTCCCTCACGCAGCTTGGTTAAAGCAAACCTTTAACTTAGGCCGTTTCCGCATTACAAATTTAAATGGGGATACCGACAAAGACGGCGATTATGATGAATTATATACCGTTGGGGCTCGTTCGTTTAGTATTTTTAATGCCACCACCAAACAATTGGTTTACGATAGCAAAGGTGATTTTGAATTAATTACCTCGCAACATCCAAAAAGCAAAACAATCTTTAATGCCAACCATGAAGACAATGCCTTTAAAGGAAGAAGTCATTCTAAAGGACCAGAACCTGAAGCTATCACTATTGGCAATATCTGGGGCAAGCAATATGCCTTTATAGGTTTAGAACGTGTAGGAGGTGTAATGGTGTATGACATTACCAACCCACAAGCAACCGTATTTGTTGATTATAACAATACCAGAAACTTAAGTGCTTATGGCGGCGATAATGGACCAGAAATTACCTTGTACATAGCGCCAGAGAATAGTCCTAATGGAAAACCGTATGTGTTGGTGTCTAATGAAATTAGCGGAACTGTAACTGTTTTTGAAGTGAAGAATAATAGAACGCCTTCCGCTGTTAGCTTTAACCAAACCACTAGTATTGCAAATGAAAATGCTGGAACTGTAAGTGTAAGATTAAACATTTCACCAAAAGCACAAACCAATGGCAAAGTGATTTTGAAAAGGGTGAATGGCGCCAATACCAACGCGACAGATTATACCACAAACCCTGCTTTTGTGAATGATAGCTTAAGCTTTAATATCAACCAAAATGATTCGGTTCTAAGTTTTAACCTTAACATTTTAGAAGATGTTTTGGATGAAAACAATGAAACCATAACGTTTCAAGTGCTTACAGTTACTAATGGATTAAGCATTGCCACGCCAAGTACTTTGGTATTTACCATTCTTGATAATGACACTACACTTCCAAGCAATTTTGTGAATTTTGCGCAAGCAAGCCAAACGGCTAAGGAAGATGCAGGTAGCATTAATGTTAAACTCAACTTGACTTACGGCCTCAATGGAAACGGACAAATTGTGTTAAAAGCCAATAAAGGAATTGCTTTAACCAATGCCGACTTTACCACTACACCAGCTTTAACAGCAAATGATTCTCTTGTGTTAAACCTAAACAATGGCGCTACAGAAGCTTCTTTCAATATTGTTATTGTAAATGATACAGTGGTTGAAAATGATGAAACCCTTAGCTTTAGCTTGGTGAGAACTTCACCTAATATTACCATTGGTGCTGCCACTCAGTATGCCTTAACAATTTCAGATAATGATACCTTATCAAATAGTGTAAATGAAACTATTGGAAAAGCTAATTTGATCACTGTTTATCCAAATCCAAATAATATTGGAATGGTATATTTCAATAAAACAGTTGATGTTGAAGTGCTAGATATGCAAGGAAAAAGTTTAGCAAGTGCTGTTAAAGTAAGCGAGCTGAATATTTCACAATTTGCAAAAGGAGTTTATCTTCTTAGAATAGAAGGAAGCCTTACCCGTAAATTGATTATTGAATAAACAACTAATTTTAGATTGTCTTTTAAAAAAGTTGCCGTTAGTATTAACGGCAACTTTTTTTTTACTTGACTAAGGCAATCTATAAGACAAAAAAGTCATGATGCTTTGAAAGCTTTCATCATCTAAGCCTTGCGCAACCGCATGATTTTCCTTATCTGACCTTATAAAGGCTGCATTGTAATTATGCAATTGGATGTTTGTAAAGTTTGGGGCATCCGTATTTCCGGGTCCAAATATGCCATGACATGAGGCACAATACTTCTTGTATAGTACTTCGCCGCGCGTAAATTCCTTTTTAATATACGTTTGGTACTCTTCTGAAGAACCAGCTAATGATTTTATTTTGGAGCTTGGTTGTGCGGCGCAGGCAACAATAAAAACTGCAAAAATTAAATAAACGTATTTTCCTTTCATCAATATTCACCTCCTGGCTTGCGCGAATTTAATACCTTCTTAGAAGATATTGGCAAACTAGCAGGAATGGGGTCAATGCTTATTTCCTCATCCAATGATTTCATAAAGGCGATGATAGCAACAAGCTCTTCCTTTGAAAGACCTATGGAATCTGAACTTAGCGTTTGATTAGGGACAAGTAACCCATGGCCCACTCCTCCTCCATTGTTGTAAAACGCCATTACCTGATTTAGATCCTTAAAAACCCCATTGTGCATATAGGGTGCCGTTTTAGAAATATTGCGCAAAGTAGGGGTTCTAAAGGCATGTAAACTTTGTGGAGATGCATAGATGGCATACCTCCCAGAATCTGCGCTGATAGACGTGTACAAAGTATCTGCGGGTGTTCCTAAAACTTCAAATTCACTATTGGTATAAGGAGGCTTTACCCCATTAAAAATTGGCAAGAAATGGCAAGTAGCACATTGAGACTTCGACATAAATAAATTAAAGCCCTTCACCACCAAAGCATCTTCGGCAAGCTTTTGGTTCATCATGTTATCAAAGCTAGAAACCGCCTTATTATGTTTGCTATAATACAAAGTGATGGCAGCGGCCACATGCTGAAATCCAGGTTTGGGGTAAGCTGGGGTTTGCTTAGCGGCAAAGGCAAGTTCTTTTTTATAGTCACTTACACTTTGTAGGTATTTTAAAATCATCTCCTTATCGCCATTCATTTCTAGTGGGTTGGCGCTTACCTCTTCAACTTGCTTTTGTAAAGAGATTATGTGCCCATCCATCATGGCCAAATGATTGTAAGAAACATTGAGTAAGCTGGGTGCATTTCTGGGTAAAACCCCATTAAAATTAAACTGCAATGCAGTAGCTACCGTATTATCTGTAAATGCCATGGCAGGCGAATGACAAGAAGCGCAAGAACGCTTTAGATTTCCACTCAAAATTGGGTCAAAAAATAAACGCTCTCCAAGCGCCGTTAAGCGATTAAGTGTAGCAGTGTCACGTACGGGTTGAAATACACCTTTTGGTGACAGCCCATTATACAAGTTTTTAGAAAAAATACTGGTTGCCTCAAGGTTCAGTGAATAATCCTGAAGGTTTTTGCTAATCAATTTATACATCCTAATCTGCTCTTGTTGCAAGGCAAATAGCGGATTGACAAAATCTTTAATCCAAACAAAGCTATTAAAATCCTCGTAGTCTTTTTGCAAAGCCACATATTGAATGGCCTTTTGGTATAGCGATAAATACTGCGGTGTAAAACCTTGTTGCGGGAATTGATTGTTGAACACTACATAATAGGCTTGTTGTCTTAATAAGGTTTGCAACAACTCTGGCAGGATGAAGGATGTGTTAGGGTTTTCAAACCCTGTGGTGTAAATGGAGGCTAGGTTCAACAAAAACAAACGATTGCTAAAATGGCCAACCCATGGTTTTGATTGGGTTAACACAAATGAATCACTTTTAAAATTGGTAATTCCTTTTAAGGCTAATTGTAGGTACTCGGCTAATTTTTGCTGGCTTGCTTGGTCTTCTAACAATTCTATTTGCATTAAAGTTAAGCCCCCACCGATTCTTTTATAAGGGGGTTCCCATTTTTCAAAAACCTCTGTTTCCCATTCCACAGGCAGGGGTCCATTAAGCAGTTTATAAGATATTGGATCCAAGTACCTAAGCATTGGGTCTATGGCTTTTAGTTTCATTCGGGCTGAACCTAATTGCGCCTCGTTTAATTGGTTTGAAGCTAAGGATTGGTTTAATTGTAGCAATTCATTTTCAAGCTCCAAAACCCTTGTTTGGTATAGGTCTTGAAGCGCATTTTTACCATCATTTACCAAGGTAAACGCCATGGCACCAAAGGCGAAAAAACAAATGAAAAATAGATAAGTTTTTGGAATTCTCATAAAACAAAAAAGCCTCGTGGGATATCCCACGAGGCCTAATTAGGCTTAATTATTAACGGTTAATTTTCATCAATCTCTCAACCACAGTTTGATTTTTAGTATCAGTAATTTTTACAAAATAAGTACCTTCTGAAAGGTTACTTAAATCAAATGAACTTTTATTACCTGCTGGTTTAACCAACTGCGTAAGTTCTTTTCCATTGATATCATAAATTACTATGCTAATTTCTAAATCAGATTCAAAAACCAATTGCGCTGCAAATGGATTAGGATATACTTTTAATCCCTCAATGGCAGAAATTTCATTTATACCAACCGCAGAAAGTGTTACCAATAAAGTTGCAGTATCACCTACACATGCATTGGCATCAGTTTGTTGTACCTTAACCGAACCCGCTACTCCAGTAGCCGCCCACTGCACGCCAATGGCATTTGTAGTAGAACCTGAAGTTTGTGTTCCATTGTTAATCCACCATTGGTAAGTAGATCCAGCAGTGCTGGTAACTGAATAACTTTGGGTGCTATTATTTTGAGCTGTGGCAGGTCCAGTAACTGTAATTGCGGCAGGCTTTGCATAAACCGACATGTTTTTTGAAACAGAATCCACACATCCATTAATATTACTTGAAGCCACTAAGCTTACTTTATAATTACCAGCAGTAGCATAAGTAGCCTGACCATTCTGTGTGCTGGCGCTGCTGCCATTTCCATAATTCCAATTGTATGCACTTGCATTTACTGAAGTGTTGTTAAAGTTGAATGAATTATTGTTGATACACTGAGTTGAATCATTCACTGTATAAGCAGCAGTTGGACCTTTAGCAAAGGTTGGGTCTAAGGCAATTACAATGGTAGTTGCTTTGTTAAATACTACATTGTTACCCGCAGCATCCTTTTGAACTGTAGTATTAGATGGTGAAGGACCTTGAATAGACAAGAACATGAATTTTTCATCCGGTGTAAGGGTCATACCTGTTGGCTCTGACTCCTTAGGCGTAGTCATGAAAATTTCAAGCTTTGGATTTGCTTGCGTATGACCCGCTTTTACTAACCAAATATGGTCGCGACTACCATCTTGCAATACGTATAAGTTACCTCTGCTATCAAAAGTTAGGTTGTCATTACCACCACCCCAATCTTCAGAAACAATACCTTCTGCTGTGGTGATACGGTAAGATTTGCCACCTACATAGGTTTCAAATTCACTAACCGTGCTGCCATTGTCTTTAAATCTATAGGTTCTGTTATTTCCTTTAGCAGTAAAATAAATTTTATTATCAACTGGATTGATTTCAACATCTTCTACGCCACTGAATGGTGTTGCTCCAAGTGATGCAGCAATGCCTCTTGTAGTATTTCTTTCTGTTTGCGTTGTGTTAGGAACTTGCACCCATACACCCACAGTTGAACGTGGTTCGAAGTTTTGCAAGGTGCTATCTAATTTTAACACATAAATAGTACCAGAAGATAAATCCATTTTGTTGTTAGCCACAAACTTGTAAACATTACCGCTACCAGCATCTTCGCCATAATAAGAAGTTAAACTATCATTTTTAAAGCAAACATTTTCATGCGACATGCGTCCCATAGCCCAAAGCTTTTGCGCTTTACCATTGGCTTGTTGCTTAATCTTTTTAGTTCTAGGATCAATTTCTACCATCCATCCTAAATCGTTGTACCCATCGCTATTTGCATCACTAACTGTATAAGTCTCTTCGCAAGTTACTGAAGTTTCCCAAGGAGTAATACCACCAGAACAATTGGCAGCCGTTAATACTACGTCTGTAAAGTCGATGGCTCTAGAACTATCAACTACCCAAATACCTAATTTACAATCGAAACGTAAATCTAATAAAGATACTGAACCAGGGCCCGTTTCATGGTTAATGGCTAACCAACCTGATAAGCTGCTTCCTCTGTTTGGAATGTATCCAGTAAAGTCATTTGAACCTAAAGCCACACCAGAACCTATTGTATAAGGTTGACCTTGTTCGAATATTTTTTGGAAGGCATGTACCGATGGGAAACCAACTGAATCTACTTTTTCGATTGGTAAAATTGAACCAAAGCAGCTAATGTATGAATCGTTAGGTCCATTGCAACCCAATGCTGGTGCATTTGCACGCATAGTTCTGTTCACGATTTCGATGTCAAAACTCATGTCGTTTGCATTTGAACCATTGTGAAGTTCTATAGCAATTACATTCTTACCATTTCTAAAAGCAGTTTTAGGAATATCAAATGAATATTTAACCATTTCTTTCATTCCTTCTACATTGGCAGTTGCCAAAGTATTGCTATCTACGTTAGTAGCTGGCAAGTTTCTTCTTAATACTTCTATCCCATTTACAAAAACCAAAGCTCCGTCATCACAAGTTAGGTTTAATTCTAAAGTATCTGCTAAGCTTGAAACATTGTTTATATTGATCACTTTTCTAAACCAAGCGGTTGTTAGGTTTGTATCTGTCTTTGTGGCAACAAATGCATCGCCATATCCCAATGGAGCAGCACCACTTTTCCAAGTGGAATCTACATTTAAGGTATCTTTCCAAAGGTTAGATGGCTTCATTTTTTTATCCCAGAAATACCAAGCTTGTTTGTTAGCCACAGGGAAATTAGTAACTGCTAATGGGGTAAAATTACCACCACCGCCGCCGCCACCGCTCGTAGTTCCACCTAGGTAGTTAATCACTAGCATAGGCGCTTTTGGGGCATCCCCATCAAATGATTCTACCTCACGTGTTCCTGTACCTTTTATATAAAATGCCATGGCATTTCCTGGTGCCCAACCTCCTCTGTTTACGGTGTTTTGAACCAACTTGGTAAGGTCTGCAGTTCTTTGATCTACACCTGCTGTTCCTACCACATTCCAACCTGTTCCACCAACAGCCCAATAAACTGAATCCATTGATTTGCTTCTATTGCTTAAAAAGAATTTTGCAGTATCAAACGGACTTGCATTATCGCTTGGTTCTGTTCTGATAACTACATTACAAGGATCTGAATTCTTGCTGGTAGCATCTACCGTAAATTGAATGTATGCACTTTGAATTTGTGCACCATTAGGAATTTGTAAACCTGTAAATCTTAATCCCACTAATTGAGGATCTACCGTGGTGCTTTCCCAACCAAATTCTAAGTCAGAGCTATTATAATCTATATCTCCTAATCCTTTAGTTTGCGTAGGTGGACCCGCAATCCATTCTTCTAAGTCATCAAACATGGCGTCTATGCGCTTGCTCACTGCTGTTACTGGAATATATTCAATTACCAATTGTGCAGCTTTAGGTGCATCTCCATCAAAAGATTCTACTTCTCTTGTTCCCGTTCCATTTAAAAAGAAGGCCATGGCATTTCCACTGTTCCAACCATTGCGGTTAACTATTTGTTGAACCAAATTAGCCAAGTTTGGCGTGCGTTGATCAACACCAGCAGAACCAACGGTTGTCCAACCAGTACCTCCTACTGCCCAATACACAGAATCTGTTGATTTTGCTCTATTGGTTAAATGAAACGCATTACTATCAAAAGTACTTGGATTATCAGAAGGTTGGTAACGAATTACCACATTACAAGGATCTGAATTTTTTGAAGTTGCATCCACAGTAAATTGGATATATGCATTTTTAATCACAGAACCTTTAGGGATGTTAATGCTTTGAAACCTTAAGCCTACCAATTGAGGATCTGTTGTGGTGCTTTCCCATCCAAATTCTAGGTCAGAACTATTCCAGTCAATGCCACCCACTGTTTTAGTTTGGGTTGGCGGACCTGCAATCCATTCTTCAATATCATCAAAGGCTGCACTAACCCTAGTAGAAAATACCACCGGTTGAATGTATTCTATTACCAATTGAGGCGCTTTTGGTGCATCTCCATCAAATGATTCTACCTCTCTTGTACCTGTTCCACTAAGGAAAAATGCCATGGCGTTTCCGCTGCTCCAACCATTACGGTTAACCAATTGTTGAACCAAAGAAGCCAAGTTTGGCGTGCGTTGGTCTACTCCCGCAGAACCTACTACGTTCCATCCTGTGCCACCCACAGCCCAATAAACTGAATCAGTTGATTTGGTTCTGTTGGTTAAATGAAAGGCATTGCTATCAAAAACGATTGGATTATCGCTCGGTTCAACACGAATTGAAACATTACATGGATCTGAATTTTTTGAAGTTGCATCTACTGTAAACTGAATGTAAGCTTTGGTAATAATGGCTCCTTTTGGAATGGTAATATTAGTAAAGCGTAATCCAACCAATTGTGGATCTACGGTAGTACTTTCCCATCCAAATTCTAAGTCAGAGCTATTCCAATCTATGGCTCCTACTTGTTTAGTTTGTGTAGGTGGACCAGCAACCCACTCTTCCATGTCGTTGAAGGCCGAGTTAATTCTGGTTGAGAAAACTGTTTGTGCATTGGTCTCTAAATTTAATCCAACTAAAACAGCAAACATTAATAAAAGTAAAAATCCTTTTTTCATAATTTTTGGTTTGATACAAAGAAACCTATGAATATTTCCCTCAAGGTAAATCAAACAATAAATTAACATTACCAAATCTTCTCTTAATTATAACCTAAAAATTAACTACATATTAATTGAACGGCTAGCATTTTTAAATACCTTTGAAGCACTTTGAACCCAAATTCTTACCAACCCAACGATACCATTTGTGCTTTGGCAACCCCTGCCGGACTTGGCGCCATTGGCGTAATCCGCTTAAGTGGAACCAAGGCCATTGCCATTGCAAACCAATGTTTTATAGGCAAGGACCTAACTCAAGTAGCCTCGCATACGGCTCATTTTGGACGCTTGGTTCAAACCGAAACCATTATTGACGAGGTATTAGCTACCGTTTTTGTTGAACCCAAAAGCTATACAGGCGAAAATACCGTTGAAATTAGCTGCCATGGCTCTCCGTATATTCAACAGAAAATTCTTGAAACACTGGTTGAAAGGGGCGCACGCTTGGCCCAACCCGGAGAGTTTACCTTAAGGGCTTTCTTAAATGGGAAATTAGACCTTACCCAGGCAGAAGCGGTGGCAGATTTAATTGCTTCCGACTCAGAGATGAGTCATAAAACGGCCATGAACCAAATGCGGGGCGGCTTCTCTAAAGAAATTGCATTGCTCCGCGAAAAGCTCATCAACTTTGCGTCGCTCATTGAATTGGAACTCGACTTTAGCGAAGAAGATGTGGAGTTTGCCAGCCGACCAGAACTACATACCTTGGTGAGTAACTTGCATGTTATGCTGCGCAACTTGGCAGATAGTTTTAAAACCGGAAATGCCATTAAAAATGGCGTACCTACCGTGATTGCTGGCAAACCCAATGCTGGAAAATCTACCTTGCTCAATGCCCTCATCAAAGAAGACAGGGCCATTGTAAGCGATATTGCTGGCACCACCAGAGATACCATTGAAGAAGTATTTAGCATTGGCGGAATCAACTTTAGGCTCATAGATACAGCGGGTATCAGAACCCATACTGCTGATTTAATTGAAAGCATTGGCATTGAAAAAACCTACGAGAAAATTAGGCTGGCAAGTATTGTGGTGTATTTATTTGATGCCATTACCACCAGCCCAGAAAGTTTAGCAAACGAGTTGGCAGAATTTAAAACCTTGGATGCCATTGTTATTCCTGTTGCCAACAAAATTGATTTGGCCGAGACAAATGCGCTACAACAAAAGTTTGCAGCCTTTGAGAACCTTATTCTGTTAAGTTCTAAAACGCAAGATGGTTTGAACCAATTGTATGAACGCTTGCGAGCAGTGGTAGAAACAGAGGCGGGCAGAGATGATGTCATCATCACCAATATCAGGCATTTTAAAGCCTTGAGCGATGCCGCGCAATCCTTGGCGCAAGTATTAGAAAGCATGCAGATCAACCGCACAGGCGAGCTCTTGGCCTTCGACATTCGCAAGGCCATCTTTCACCTAGGAGAAGTAACTGGGGAAATCACCAATGATGATTTATTAGCGAATATCTTTAGTAAGTTTTGTATTGGGAAATAGCCATGGACGATTGTCCATGGTTGATGGACGATGGTCCATGGTTGATGGACGATGGTCCATGGTCGATGGTCCATGGTCCATGGTCCATAGTAACAGCCGGTCGCCGAGCCTTAGCCGAGGCGCCATGCAGTATTTAGAATCTAACCATACACCCTATTATAGGTATTTAATGTAAGCCGTGGATTGGGCATGTTTGAATAAAAACAAATCAAACAAACCGGGACGGTAGGGTGCGGCTGGGATCCAACGGAAGAGCGAACTTGAAAGATTCCGGCATGAGCGGCGTTGGGCTGTGCGACAAGGAATCTTTTAAGTTGGTTCCGTTGGGGGCCTTTTTTGGTTACTTTTTTGGCCAAACAAAAAAGTAACAAGAGCAAAAGAGCTAAGCCAATGTATGAAGCAAAATTTCGATAGTAAAATGATTGTGCAACAATTACACCCACTTATAGGTATTTAATGTAAGCGGTGGATTGGCTATGTTTGTTTTAATAAGCGATATAGTTTAGGGTATTGAATGGTTATGCGAAACCCTTAGTCGACATAGGAACTTCAAACATTGTATCTTTGAACGATCAGTTAAAAAAAAATAAATTAATCTAATTTTAAAATTCAAACAAAATGAATAAACAACTACTAAAAATAATGTATGCTTTCATCGTTACAGCAATGATGTATACTTCAAGTGCAATTGCACAAATTGTTTACACGGATGTGAATCCTGATTCAACTTTGTACTGTAGCAATTGTACTTTAAACTATAATCTAGATTTAAATAATGACACAAATAACGATTTCATTTTAACAACATTTCACTATGCACCTCCCCAAAAAGGTATAAGTAAACAAAGCCAAGTAACTGCCAGTCCATTAAATGGCAATGCTATAAAAGATACTTTGGTTAATTCCATTAATGTTTCAATTCCTTTACAATTTAATACTGTAATTGACAACAACTTGTTATTAAACCAATCCTGGCAAACATCGGGACCACAAATTTTGAAAAATGGTGTATTCGACGGGGGCTCTGATGATGTAGTTTGGGGACTATGGGACAGTTTAACAGATTATTATTTAGGATTAAGAATATTGCAATCAGGGCAAGCATACTATGGTTGGGTGAGATTGAGGGTTGATATATCAATTTATTATGCCTCTGTTATTATAAAGGATTATGCTTTCAACTCCATT
This sequence comes from Bacteroidota bacterium, assembly GCA_027487835.1. Taxonomy (GTDB): domain Bacteria; phylum Bacteroidota; class Bacteroidia; order UKL13-3; family UKL13-3; genus B1. Next base: position 50,345 of record JAIYCU010000013.1, read on the forward strand.
CCCAACCAACCCATTCTTGCAGGGCAAACAGTTGCAACAGGAATAATCGAAAATTCATTTGCTTCATCAATGAATCTTTTCCCTAATCCAGCCTCAAATCATCTCACCATCGATTTAGGTAGCAACAACAAAAAGTTTCAAGTAACTATTGCAGATATTACTGGAAAAGTCATGTACACTACCATGGCAACAGAAACACAAAAAGTAGAAGTGAACACAAACGATTTTGCAGAGGGAATTTATGTTGTGCAAATTCAATCAGAAGAATTTATTGAGAAGAAGAAATTTATCATAAAAAAATAAAGTATTAGCGCAATTTAAACACGCGAATCTTTGCTTTCGGTCGGGTATTCGCATAAAAGCACCTACCCAAAAGGCAGGGTTTCGAGTTCCAAAGACAGTTTTGTGGTAACAGAAGAATCAGTTCACCCAAGTTAATTTACACCTATCCCCTATTTTAAATTTACCCACTTACAGGTATTTAATGAAAGTAGTAGATTTAGCATGTTTAAATGAAAACAAATCAAACAAACCGGATTTTGCACCAATGACACCCACTTATAGGTATTTGATGAAAGCCATGGATTAAAAATTGGAAACCTAACTAATTTTTATTTCTTTCGAACTAACCATAAAACCAAAATAGTTATGAAAGATCAAATCACCTTAGACCGCATTAAATTAATGCACCCCTTACTTAGGGCAGAAGTTACAGAAATGTACCACGAAATATCCCTAGCCTTAACTGGCAGAGCCATTTGTAGGTTTGCCTATACCCTAAGAACTTTTAAAGAACAAGATGAGTTATTTGCCATTGGCCGAACCAAGCCAGGCAAGAAAGTTACCAATGCCAAAGGTGGCCAAAGCTACCATAACTATGGCTTGGCCTTTGACATTGTATTATTGGTGGATAGCAAAGGCACGGGCAAGTTTGACAAAGCCAGCTGGGAAACCAATGTCGACTTTGACCGTGATGGCCGTGCAGATTGGCATGAGGTGGTAAGCATTTGCAAACGCTATGGCTGGGAATGGGGCGGCGACTGGAAATTCACCGACCTCCCCCACTTCCAAAAAACCATGGGTAAATCTGTCATGCAATTGAAGCAGTTGGTAGCGGCTGGTAAAGTGGCCCTCAAAAACACACCTTATCCTTTATTATAGTTCAATATATAAATGCCTAGGGTTCGGTTTGAACGCAAGGCATTTTTTTAAACTAATATTTTTCAACACCTTTATAAAAAAATAAACAACATGGGAAAATTTGTAATCACTAAAAGAGCCAATGGCGAGTACCAGTTTAACTTGAAAGCCGGCAATGGACAAACTATTTTAAGCAGCGAAGGCTATACCACTAAAGCTGGCTGCGAAAACGGCATTGAATCGGTAAGGGTAAACGCACAAGCAGATGAGCGCTTTGAGCGCAAAACCTCCACCAACGATAAGCCTTACTTTAACCTAAAAGCCAGCAATGGGCAGGTAATAGGCAAAAGCGAACTCTACGAAAGCGAAGCCGCCCGCGACAATGGCATCGAATCAGTACAGAAGAATGCAGTGGATGCTAGCATAGAAGAAATTAGCTAAAACAAAGCTTTAAAAAGCGCCTTAAAAGGCTATTTCCTCAGGCACAAAAGCCAAACCTTAATTATTTAACAACCCAATTCTCTTTTTCCAAAAAATACCCATTTATGGGTATAGGATGGGAAATGGGATTGGGTATTTTTGATTTAATAACCGATAGAAAGTTTCGGGTTTTAAATAGTTATAAGCAACCTCAAAAACATTAAAAATGGAATACAATTTAAAGGAACATGGTGACCATTTAGAAAGAAATTATAATGACTTTATTAGAAAATATTTCAATAATTATGAAGACGTTTGGAAAATATTCATAGGAAATAAAGGAAATGACACAAAAGCGGAAATAGTTGGGATTTCAATAGATTTAGACAACAAACGACAAAATTTTTCTGAGCATACTTATACAATATTGCAATCACTGATTCTTATACACAGATTAATTGAAAAAGGAGAATTTACTAAGACCATTAGCAATACAACGGAGGACATTTTAGACTTACAAAATAATTTGCTTTTGTTTTTTACACATTTGGGACGAATTAACGATAACGTAGAATCCGCCACCCATTTTATAGACCTGAAATCCTCTGAAACAACAGAATTACTAAAAGAGTATTATCATCAACGACATATTTTAGTGCATGGGAAAATGGTTCCAATTATATTTAAGCAAAATGGAGAAATTCTTTTACCTGAATTGAGCAAAAATGGAACAGACATTACAGGCTGGTATCATAAGGAGCATTCTTGGAAGGACATAAATGAGCTGCCGAAATCAGTACTTGAACAAACAGCTATAAAACTATATTATGAACTAATACCAAAACTCAATGAAATATTTGGAGTATTCAAAAAGAAAATTGAAAACGATCTAAAATGTAAAGGTTTACAAATTAAATTCAAGCAAGAAAACTATCATGAAATTCACAGACATGGCAGCGGTTCTTTTGACAATTCACCTTAGAAACCAATAAGTGTATATGGACTTGATAAAACTGACATAAAGAAATGGGGAAAATGAGGCAGCTTATAACAGCACCTAAAAGAAATAGGTGGTTTTGTGTTACGCAGAAACATTTTTGGTGCATGGAAATTAGTGTCTTCGCAACTATATTCGTGCTGAAAGGCACCAACTTCTTGTAGCTGCAAATCGTTATGCCTAATTTATATGAACCGAAAGAGTTTATTTAATCAACTTGAATTAGCATATGCGCCTTTGACTGCATATGAGTTTGCTGTTAACAGGGACGACAAAATGATAGAAAGAGCCCTTAAAAATGCAAGTCTATATATAATTGGACAACGACCTGTGATTACCTTTGAAAAAGTAATACCTGATTATGATCAATATCAACTACATTTTGAAATACATCAAAAGAACAATGAAAATATTTTATCATGTAAACTTCCCTTAATCCAACCAATCGTTGGATCCAATGTTGATGATACTATTTATGTTGCATTCAATTATCTTAACAAAACGCTTCGTCAGAATACTCCACCATTTAATAATATTCATGGATTTTCACTTTCAAATCACACGGAGATAGGGAATGATTTTTTGATTTGGTTTTCACCTGAAAAGCTTTTGCAAAATTGGTGGAAAGGACATATTAACTGTGAAATCAAAGGAGATTTTAAATCATTTTTAAAATATAAAGTTCACTATGTTGGCAAAGCTACCAAGCAAGGAATTTTAAAACGGTTGACAGGTCATTCCACATTTCAGGATATTCTATCATTGGAATCCCCAGTTACTAAGAAGCAATTACCAGCAAATGAAATTGTAATTCTTCCATTTGGCTTTCAAGACAACTTATTTATAGAAGAATTTGGATTGAAATCGACCAAAAAAGGTATGGTAGCTGCAATGCAAGGTGAAAATTTCCCTGACCAAGAAAAAATATTCCTTGATGCAGAAAAAGCTCTTATAAAGGCCATTCAGCCGACCTATAATAAAGAAATGTTTAATAGCTACCCTGAAAGCAAAGATGGACTTTATAATGAAAAGTTAAATGTAATTTCATATACTTTTATGGACCCAATATCATTGAATTATGCAAAAGGAGAAATTAATGGAGGCTTGACTCCAATTGGCGGCGATACAATATTGATTATTGAAAATATAGAATTTAAGCTTGTAAAATAAGGAAAAACTAGGCATAACAGCACCCAAAAGAAAATTTCTTCTCGTGGTCCACTGGGAAAAATTTTCTATATTTGATATGCAGGTTTCACTTACGTTATTCAAATACGGGCTAACTGCGGTTAGATGCTAATCGTTACAAATAATTGTAGTACTACCCTTCATCTATCAACCAAGCAGACAAAAAATGATAACCATTCAAGAACTACTTTTTAATCGCAAGCTTGACAAAGCTGCAAAAATCAAACTCGTAAGACACAAACAAGTTGGTCGAGACTTATACAATCTTTATCGGACTAACAGACCCGAGTTTTTAGCTTATCAAAACTCACAAACAAAGGATATTTTTAATGGGGTTGACTACATCGTTTCATTTATTGGCGAAGAAGGTTTGTTATCTAGGTTTATTGGCGTTTACAAACTAACAGACAGAAAAAAATTAGCTGAGGACCATTTTGAATATCAAATGGAAGAAGTGAAGGAATTTTTTGACGACTTAAAAGAAAGAGTCATTATCAAATGGGAAAATGCAATTTCTTGGCATCAATGGATAAAGAATGAAATGGAAGTGTTAGAAATTCACCCTGGTCTTCATTACAAACAATTCACAGACTACTCTGACTTCATTCTCAACTTTCACGAACTCAAAGAAATTGTAAGCAAACAATATGGTGACTGGAAAAAAATGCTTTCAGTAACCAAAGGCATTTACCTAATCAGCGATACTAAGACCGGTAAACTTTATGTTGGTTCGGCATACGGAGAGGAAGGCATTTGGGGACGTTGGACTAATTACGTTTTAACAAACGGACATGGGGACAATAAAACCTTAAAGGAACTTATCACTGACGACCCAAGCCACGGAAATAATTTTCAATTCTCAATTTTAATGTTGTTACCTCGAACAATTACGGCAGACGAAGCCATTAAAAAAGAACGCCTTTTTAAAAATAAATTAGGCACAAACTCATTCGGACTTAACAACAACTAAAATAACAACTAGGCTGAAAGGACGAAGAAAAACTAATATTAACAAGCGTTTGGGGCAATAAGTGTCAACCATTCCCCTACTTCCCTAAGCACTAAAAACGTTAATTTATAGCCACCCCTTTTTTAAAATATACCCACTTATGGGTATTTTATGAGTGACATGGATTGGGTATGTTTGTTTTAATAGCCGATGTGAAGTTTCGGGTATTGAAAAACTGTGAATAAGCTTATAGAATCGTTACTAACAGACAGAAATTATAAAAATGAAATTAGTTAAACCAGAAAAATTAAATCTCTTAACACACAAAGAACTTAATGAAAGTTGGGTGCAACAAGTTATTGCCGACGATCCAACAATTTTAGGACTTGGCGACCTAATTTTAAAAGATAAAGAAAGAATACACCCAAAAGCAGGTCGCCTTGATATTTTACTTCAAGATGCAGAAAGTAAAAGAAGATATGAAGTTGAAATCCAACTTGGGAAAGTGGACGAAAGCCATATAATTAGAACTATTGAATATTGGGATATTGAAAGAAAACGTTATCCTCAATATGACCATTGTGCCGTTATTATTGCTGAAGACATTACAAGCAGGTTTTTAAATGTAATTGGGTTATTTAATGGATATATACCATTAATAGCAATTCAAATGTCTGCTTATCAATTAAATGATAATGAAGTTTCTTTGATATTCACAACTGTTCTTGATGAACTCAATTTAGGACTCGTGGAAGAAGATGAAGAAACAAAAGAAGTCACTGACAGAAATTATTGGGAAACTAATAAAGGAACAAAACAAACGGTTGCATTAGCTGACCAACTTTTGGAAATCGTAAAAGAATTTAGTCCAAATTTAGAATTGAAATACAATAAGTATTACATAGGACTTGCGAAAAATGGACAACCAAATAACTTTGCAATTTTCAGAGCCAAGAAAAGTAGTTTGTTACTAGAAATTAGACTAAAACAATCACCTGAAATCCAAGACAAACTAGATGAAGCAAAACTTGACACAATGGATTATGAAAACAAATGGGGACGTTATAGAATTAGAGTAGATAAAAACGATATTACAAAACATAAAGAACTTTTAAAGAACTTAATGAAACAATCATATGGAATGGTAACTGACGAATAAAAAAAGCAGAAAGCACAACAACAGTTACACGAGATTTGGGTTTTAGGTAAACTATAAATTTGGTTTTGTACTTAAAAGTTAAGGCATAAATCGAAGAGTTAAGGCATGCTTTTTCCAAACCTTGGGAAGCTGCAAACAGTGATGTAATATTTTAGAAAACCTGACAGATAACAAGAACTATGGCAATATTAAGTCCGACATTTGAGGCAATAAAAAGGCAAAAGGTACAGCCGACAGAAGGCGAATGGACTTTATTAAATTTCTTGTTGGACAACTTGGACGACACTTATCAAATTTGTTATCAACCATATCTTAATGGCGATAATCCCGACTTTGCAATTATGCGAAAAGAAAGCGGCGTTTTACTCATCGAAGTTAAAGACTGGAATTTAAATCAATATTATGTTGATGAAAAAACAAAATGGAGATTACAAAAGGACAACACGCCAATTAAATCACCACTTAATCAAGTTGAGAAATATAAATCAAATTTATTTCATTTACATATAGAAGAACTTTTCAAAAAAAGTGTAAAAAGCAAAAATCATTGGGCAACTGTAAATTGTGCAGTCTATTTCCACAATGCAACTGAACAAAATTTAACAAGTTTCTTACTTGACGGTTTTGATAAACAAGAAGATGAGTCATATAGAAAATTTGTTAGTTATTTTGGGTTATTAGGCTATAACTCTCTTACCAAAGACAAACTAAATTCGCTTCTAACAAGATTTTGGCTAAACAAAACATCATATTACTTTGATGAAACACTTTACAACAGCTTTCAACGGTATTTAAAACCTCCAATTCATCAATTAGAAGAAGGGATAAATATAATTTATTCAAAAGAACAGCAAGAACTAATCAGAAGTGAAGTACGACCAAGAAGAAAAATAAAAGGAGTTGCCGGAAGTGGGAAGACTTTGGTATTAGCAAAACGAGCAGTAAATGCTTACAAAAGAACTGATGATCAAATTTTAGTTTTAACCTATAATCTATCACTTAAAAATTATATTCACGACAGAATTAGTGATGTTAGAGAAGAATTTAATTGGACTAATTTTTACATAACAAATTACCATCAATTTTTCAAAACACAAGCAAACAATTACAATTTAGAAATTCAAAATCTTGGTGCCTGGCAGGATACTTCTTTCTTTGAAAGTGTAAAAAAAAACATAAAAAAATATGATGTAGTTCTAATAGATGAAATTCAAGATTATATGCAATCTTGGATAGACATTATTACAACTTACTTCACTCATTCAGAAACAGAGTTTGTCGTTTTTGGAGACGAAAAACAAAATATATACGAAAGAGAACTTGACGAAAACAATGAAATTATTGTTCGACAAATTCCTGCACGTTGGAACAAATCTTTAAATGTGTCGCATCGTTTTGCGAGTAATATTGGAAACATTGCAATAAAATTTCAAAAAAAAATATTTGGACTTAAATATGGTGCAGACGAATTAAAGGTAATGTCTCAATTTGATTTTGAAAAACGGATAATCGAATACCACTTTTTCCATGCATTTACAGCAGATCTTTTATTTGAAAAGGTTTACAATGTTTTGGAACGTAATCAAATTCACTCTTCTGATGCAGGAATCTTATGCTCAAAAGTTGAAATTTTAAGAGCTATTGACTTTTCTATACGAACAATAAAACACGAAAACACTTCAACTACATTTGAAAGTCAAGAAGAATATTTAGAATACAAAGACAATAATTCCAATATTGAAGAAATTAGAAGATTAAGAAAGAATCATTTTTATATGAAAACTGGAACTGTCAAACTTTCAACTATTCATAGTTTTAAAGGTTGGGAAATAGACACTCTATTTTTATTCATTGAAAAAGAAGAAAACGAAAAGGAATTTGTAAATGCCGAACTAATTTATACTGGACTTACAAGAGCAAGAAAAAATTTAATTATTTTCAATTTAGATAACAGAAAGTATGACGAATTTTTTAAAGCTGAAATTGAAATAAAATTTGAACACAAATAAAAAAAACAACACATAAGACGAGTTTTACATAAGAGGCGATTCAGCGCTCATAATCAGTTTTGACTTTAATTAAATATTTAGTTTTCAAAAAAAAACATTAGTACTAAAATGAAAGTAAGCGCTACAAAATCCGCTTCTTCACCAAGCGCCAAAAATCGATAATTTATAGCTAACCCCTATTTTTAAATATACCCACTTATGGGTATTTTTTGAGTGAGGGGGATTGGGTATGTTTGTTTTAATAACCGAGGTGAAGTTTTGATTATTGAATGGTTATGCTTAATTCATTAGTAATAGTTAAATTTCTAGAAAACAAATATAAAACTTGAAATAATTATGGGAGCTGTTGTATTTCCAATTCAAAAATTTTACGACCAGACTTCTGAGTTAGTTGGTATAAAGTCAGGACTTCTTTTAAGTGACACAGATATAAACAGCATCTTAAAAGAGAAATTTGAGGACACCTTTCTTGACAATCAAAGCAAAGATCAAATTATCAGATTAAGATCTGAGGCGATTGAATTAATGATAAAATATATAAGGATTAGGATAGGTAATATCCCATCTGCTCCCAAAGTGAACTACTACAAAATATTAGCAAAGTATCTTAAAGACATAGAAGATTTTAAAATTCACGGTTTATATCTTGGTTATGCCATAAATCAAACCAATTTAGGTCTAGAAATGACGTATGAATCTCTAAAGAAGGAAATTTCCAAAAACAAAAAGTTAAATGATGAATTAATCGATGCTCTAACGTTTACTATTATGGAACAAATTGACGATGGAATTACCTTTCCTCCTTCATATAATCTTGACGGTGCAGCTCCTCTACAATCTTTATTTGAACTCGAAGTATTCCCTATGTCTGACAATACATTCATTGATCAAAAGTTCATTGACTACTTAGCAGTTAATGGAAATGAAATTGAAGAAATCCATTGGAGAAACTTTGAGCGATTTGTCGCTGAATATTTCCAGAGACAAGGACTGACGGTGGTTTTAGGCTCTGGACAAAATGATGGAGGTGTTGATATTCGAGTATTCAACGAAAAGAATACAAAAGATCCCCTGATATTAATTCAATGCAAAAGATATAAGTCTGAAAATAAAGTATCAATTGAGACCGTTAAAGCTTTCCACTCGGATGTTGTCTATGAAAATGCGAAACTAGGATTAATAGCAACGACAAGTAGAGTTGCGACTGGAGGGAAGAAAGTTGTTAATGCCCGGAACTACAACATTTCCGTAGCAGAGAAGGAAAATGTCAAAAAGTGGGCCACAACAATGTGGAATAAATGAGCAAAAAACTAACGGTTTTATGCTCTTGAAGACTTGAATGCTAATTTGAAATCACACCCACTTTATAGAAAAGTGGAACGACCTCCTAACAGCCAAAGTTTCGCTGTGCCTGCAAGCCAAGCCATGAATTGAAAATCATCGAATACCTATAAAACAATTAACCTAATGTGATAAACTCTAGTTGAAAGCAGATTGCTTTGGATAGTACTAACATAGACCAACATGATTGTACTAACTATTTTCTCCAATTCCTGAATTTCATTTAACTAATTTCTTTAAATTCGAAACGATCTAAAAGACATTTTGCTCCTTGCATTTGAAAGGTTTGAGATAGGACGCAATTTTTATTAAATTATGGAAATAGGTGATTATGATTTATATGAAGGTGGGAAAATAACCTTTAAAGCGACTGTAGGTAAAGTTATCTATAGGATAAAAAGGGCTCCTAAAAATATTATGCAGTCAGGTGATGACTCATTCTTAACCAATTTTTGGGATGAGGTTTGTGTTCAAGTGCAAGATGAATATTGGACTTGCTGGAGCTTATATGAGTATTATATTGAACAAACAATTTTGAGTATTATAGATGCTTTAACTTACAACAAAAGGAGAGCGTTGTCTTATTTTTTGTATTGGGAAAAAGAATTTGAAGAGCCTCATGAAGATTTAGGATATTACCCAGACTTGTGCCAAGAGATGTTACTAAACGAGATTTTGGAATTGGCATTAAATTATAGAAACTTAAAGATTCAAAAATATTTGGATAGTCGTTATTTAGATTAATGCAAGTTTGAAATCTAATGGAATTTGAAAATTTATATAATAAAAGTCTAGTTAAAGAGCTTAAAAAACTTCTCAATATGATAGACGATACATTTTCACACCTAAAAGAAAATGGTCATGATGTTTCCTTGTTTGAAATGGGAGAAAGGAAAAGTAAACAAAACAAGATGGATTGGAGTGATTATGGCTTCTATCTTTACAGTAGGGATGAGAAAACAATTATTTTTATTGGAATGTGGCTAAGCTATTGGGCGCAAACTGGTAACCCACTTACCTTATTCTTATACTCCTATGTTGACAATAAAGATAGGAAACTAAAGCATGAAAGGTTAAACTCATACATTACCAAACGTAAGGAAATTTTCAATGACCTTGATGAATTTCAAGAATATCTAAATATTAGCATTAATAAGCCCTTATTCAATAATTTTAATGATTATATTAGTCTTATTCAAAGGGTTTATGGTTTTACCTAGGCAATTAGCATGAAAGTATAATGTTAATCAAAAAATTTAACTTTAAATTACCCTAATGGCGACAAACAAACATGCAACCATCCGTTACCTTGCTTTAGATAGATGCTTTAGCAATTTCGGCAAAAGGTTTTTTATTGAAAATTTGATAGAGGCATGTAACCAAGCCATATACGACTATTCTGGCATCAATGACGGAATCAAGCGTAGACAAATTTTTGATGATATCGCCTATATGGAGAGTAGCAGTGGTTGGGAAATTCCATTAGAAAGACATAAAGATGGAAGAAGGGTATATTATAGATATTCTGATAAATCATTTTCCATCAAAAGCCAAGGAATTAATCAAGCTGAGGCGGAACAATTAAAAGAGACCTTGAATATTTTGACTCGATTCAAAGGAATGCCTCAATTTGAATGGATAGAAGAAATGCGAGTAAGGCTTGAAGAAACATTTAAGTTAAAAGGGAATGCCCAATCGACAGTTGGGTTTGAACAGAACCCTTATCTAAAAGGATTAAGCCACTTCACTGGGTTGTTTAACGCGATTCAAAATGAAGTAGCTCTTCAAATACGTTATCAGGGATTTAAGCAAAGTAAGCCTTCACATGTTATTTTACATCCTTGGTATTTAAAACAATATAATAATCGATGGTTTCTATTCGGACTAAATGATGAATTTAAAACTATCACAAACTTTGCACTTGACAGAATTATTGAGTTTGAGGATTCAAAAGTGAAGTTTTATAAAAATGAGGAGCTAAACTTCGATGAATATTTTGAGGATGTAGTGGGTGTAACTGTTAAGAAAGATGCTCCAATAGAAACGCTTTTGATAAAAGTAAATAAAGAAATTTGGCCATATATTGAGAGTAAACCATTACATGGTTCTCAAAAAGTAAAAAATAAAACAGAAGCAGAAGTTATTATTGAACTCAGTATGCAGGTTAATCATGAACTGCTAGCATTGTTGTTTTCCTATATGGATCAACTTGAATTAGTGGAGCCCGACTCGGTTAGACAATCGATTAAACATGTTTCTAATTCCATATATAAAAAGTATTTTTAACTATGCACTTGCACTGCACAATAAGATATAACCTTTGTTGAACATTAAATGAGATGCTATGAGAGAGGTTAATTATCACAATCAGATAGATTTTTTAGTATTTAATATTTACAGCTATTTAGATGTTTTTAGAAGTTCTGAAGAGATTAGTTCTACTGAAGATCTCTTATCTGTAGGTATGTTATTATTATCACTGCAAAAAGATGGGTTACTAAAACAAGATGACCTTAAAGACAGAGAAACTTTTGACGCCTTTTGCCAAAAAATAATGGATAATAGTAAGTTGGATAGTATTCCACTTACTTACCCAAAAATTTTCTCCGTTTTAGAGGATAAAATTTCGAAACTTGAAAATAGCCTCCTGCAGCAGATTTCATTTAAGCTGTTTGGGTTAAATGCAATTGATAAAGAAATCTTAACGAAAAATTTTGCCATTGTCTTTGATAAAATATTATATCAATACTTAAAAGCATATAAAAGGCCATTTGGAGAATTTATTCAACCCATTGAATTAACCAGATTGATGCTTGCTTTGCCAAATCTGAAAAAGGATGCAACCATATTTAATCCCTTTGCCGGATTGGCTTCTTTTGGCATTTCTTTGGATTCACAGCAGGTATATTTTGGACAGGAGATTCATCCAAAAACTTGGGTTATTGGCGCCCTAAGATTATTGGCTTATGGAAAAAAGGACAGTGTAAATTATGTTTGTGATGATTCATTGGTGAATTGGCCAAAGGAGGCTGAAAAGTTCGACTTCATTGTATCTAATCCTCCTTTTAGAATGAGGGTTGGAAATCTATCAGGAATACCTAACTCCCAGTTTAAAACCGTTGAGCAGTTTATTATATCAAAAGGCCTGCAATCACTAAATCAATCCGGAAAACTGGTAACGCTACTGCCAACAAGCTTCTTGAATAGCCAAATGTATCAAGAGCATAATTTGCGAAAATCTTTAGTAGATCAGGATTTAATTGATACTATTATTTCATTACCCGGAGGTATTCTTCCTCATACAGGAATTCCAATTATTGTGCTTTTCCTCAATAAAAAGAAAGAAAGGCCCGGCTTGGTACGCTTTATTAAAGCCGATTCCTTTGTTGAATCTGATGGTTCGAAAAGAAAAGTTTTAAATGACCGAAAGTTATCTGCCCTGATCCTTCAACATGAAAAGGAGATTTTTGTTGATTCAGACCCTACCATTGTTTCTGAGCCAGCTGCTGAATATCATTCTTCTTATAAAAAACTAAAGAATGAGGATATTGAACGAACTGTAAAATTAAAGGAATTAAAGGAATCAAATTACGATATTCATGTTCCTAAGTATTTCCAGAAACCAATTGATTTTTTGGAAAATGAAAAGCTGGTAAAGCTTGGTGATATTCTCAAGTTAATTGAAGTTCAAAAGGATAGCATAGATACAAGAGGTAAATTTGTTCGGATACGAGATTTAAAGAACGATAAAGTTGATTACATACTTGAATCTTCCAGACTTGAGGAATCAGAACTTAAAAGACCAGTCGCATTTCAGGTAACCGAATCTTGTTTGTTGCTAACTCTTCGCTGGCAAACATTAAAACCTACATTTTTTAATTTCAAAGGTGAAAAAATCTATAGAAATCAAGATGTTGTATCTTTCAAGGTAGATGAATCTCGAGTTGAAATCGCTTATTTAATCAATGCACTGCATGCTGATTATGTAATTGAACAACTTAATTCTATTCGTATAAGTGGATCTGTAATTCCATTTATACGAAAGGATGATTTGATGAAGGTTCTTATAAAATTACCTTCCATGAATGAACAAAGGGCAAAAATTGCCGGAATTAATGAAGTATACACTGATATAAGATTAAGTGAAAGCAAGGTAAAGGAAGAGAACCAGATAGTTTTTAATGACGTTACTGAACAAAATAACTTCTTACGTCATTCCATTGCAGGTAACCTGGCCAATCTGAGAGGTTCTTTTAAAAAAGTGAAACAAATTTTTGAAAGTCAGATAAAACTAACTCATCCTGAAATACTTGATATGAAAGAGAACAATAGATCTCAACTGACACTCGCAAATTTATTGCACTCAATGGAGCGAGATATTGAAAAAGTCTCTTTAGACACGCAAAGAAACACCTTAGGTGGTTCATATATACAAAGCGCTATTATGGAATCCATTGAAATTATTCCATTCATTTCAGAATTGGTAAATGAAATCATTAGCAACCCAAATCGTAATTTTGAAATTACCTTTACGCCTGCCAAAAATGACTTTGTAGATGCAGAAGGCAATGAGGTTAGAGTATACATTAATGGTAACAAAAATCTAATAAAGGATATGTTTAATAATATTATCGAGAATGCCATTGAACATGCTTTTGAATCTGACTTTAGAGAAAATAACTTAATTAGTATAGATTGCTTTGGAAACAATATTTATGAACCAAGGTTTAGTATCAGTATTTCTAATAATGGTAAAAGACTTCCTGAAGATTTTACACAAGAAATGTTCGTTCGAAAAGGTAGTAAAGCTGGACCTAAAGCTGGTAATGGCTACGGTGGTTGGTTAATTAATCAGATTATTCATAAACATAATGGCACCCTTGAGATTGATGATGAACAAGGTCCACAAGGAATCGGAGGAATTTGGTCAACCAGTTTTGAAATCAATTTGCCAGTATTAAACTATGAAAAGTATGAATGAATATAAGGTACTTTGGTTTGACGATGAGCATGAATCTTTTGAATCACTCAAGGATGATGCGAATCAGAAAGGAATAAAACTTATAGGTTATACCAATGCAGAAGAGGGTATTGCCGAACTGGAATCAAACCTGATTTCTTTTGATGCCGTTATAGTGGATGGTAAGTTCTATAAAAATGCCAGCGCAACAGGTGATGCTGTGAATGATGGTGCATTATTTAACGTGGCAAGATTTCTGGACAAAAGAGAAGGTATCAAGAAAATCCCCTGGTTTATTTTTTCTGGTCAGCCAGATTTCCTAAACTCATCAAACCCTATTGCGGCTGAATACAAAGGAAACAAAGTTTATAATAAGAACTTTGATGCAGATATTGAACAGTTATGGATGGATATTAAAAAGGAAGCCGACCAACAGCCAGATACGCAAATTCGCCATAAGTACCATCGAGTTTTTGAAGTCTGCACAGAAAAGTATATTGGTGAACTTGCCTACCACGATTTACTCTCAATGTTAAAAAAAGAAAATTCCGAAAAAGCCTTTACAGATCCTAATCTTTATTTCAATCCATTAAGAAAAATAATGGATGATTTGTTTATGGCAAGTAATAAATACGGATTAATGCCCGATGTGTTTGTAAAACCATCAGTTGCATTAAATGAATCAAGCAAGTTTCTTTCAGGTATTGTTGAGAAAGGATATAAATTAGATACTCCTGTTTTTCCAAAAGTTGTTTCCGATCATGTTCGCTGCATATTGGCAGTTTGTCAACCTGCTTCACACCGCTCCGAATTAGATAGCTTTATATCTCAAGTAAATACTCCTTACCTTTTAATGAGCGTAACCTACCAATTATTGGATGTATTGCTTTGGTTTAAAGACTTTATAGATGCCAATACCGATATAGTATTCAATAAGACTAAATATATGCTTGTAGACACAAGTAGTTCTTCATGTGCAATTACAGGAACTATCGAACAAGATAGAAGTAAAAATTATCACTGTGGCGAAATAATAATTAATTACACTCAATTTAATAAAAACGGATTTAAAATAGGTGACACCATAAGAATTTTAAAAGTTGCTAATAATACCAACGAAAAAACAATGCATCAATATCCCAAAAATGCAGTGCAAACAGAGAAAATTTAATTAGATAATATTATGAACCAAGCAGTACACAATAAATCAATATCCTTCATTTGGTCAATAGCAGATGATTGTTTGCGTGATGTTTATGTGAGAGGAAAATACCGTGATGTAATTTTACCTATGGTGGTGCTTCGCAGGCTGGATGCTTTGCTTGAACCAACCAAGGCAGCCGTATTGGAAGAATTGGTTTTTCAAAAAGAAGAAGCCAAGTTTACCGAATGGGACGAAAACGGACTAAGACAAGCCAGTGGTTATGTGTTTTACAATACCAGCGAATGGACCTTGCAACGCTTACACGATACTGCTACTAATAACCAACAAATTCTTCAAGCCAATTTTGAAGATTACTTGAATGGCTTTAGCGGAAACGTAAAAGAGATTATTGAAAAATTCAAACTTAAAAGCCAGGTAAGACACATGGCATCGAAAGATGTTTTGTTGAATGTCCTAGAGAAATTCACTTCTCCTTATATCAACCTCACGCCTTTTGAAAAGAACGATCCTGACGGCCGTAAATTACCGCCTTTAACGAACTTGGGAATGGGTTATGTGTTTGAGGAATTGATTCGCAAATTTAACGAAGACAATAACGAAGAAGCTGGGGAACACTTTACGCCTCGTGAGGTAATTGACCTCATGACCCACATTATTTTTGAACCAGTAAAAGACAAACTTCCTCCTGTAATGACCATTTACGACCCTGCATGTGGTAGTGGTGGTATGCTCACCGAATCTCAGAATTTTGTAAAGGATGAAGAGGGTGAAATAAAAGCAAAAGGCGATGTTTATTTGTATGGTAAAGAAATCAATGATGAAACGTATGCCATTTGCAAATCGGATATGATGATAAAGGGTAATAACCCAGAAAATATCAAGGTTGGCTCCACACTTTCAACAAATGAATTTTCTGGACATACTTTCGATTTTATGCTCTCCAATCCACCTTATGGTAAGTCATGGGCAAGTGAGCAAAAGTTTATCAAAGATGGCAAAGATATTATTGACCCTCGTTTTCAAATTAAACTGAAAAACTATTGGGGTATTGAGGAAGATGCGGACGCAACGCCTCGTTCTTCCGATGGCCAATTGCTGTTCCTGATGGAAATGGCGAACAAAATGAAACCATTAACTCAAAGTCCTTTGGGTTCTAGAATAGCTTCGGTGCATAATGGTAGTAGTTTATTTACTGGTGATGCTGGGGGTGGCGAAAGCAATATTCGCAGGTATATTATTGAAAACGATTGGCTGGAAGCCATTGTGCAAATGCCCAATAACTTGTTTTACAATACCGGTATTACCACCTATATCTGGATATTGAGCAACAACAAAGCAGCAAACCGCAAAGGCAAAGTGCAATTAATAGATGCAGGTTTATTGTTCCGTAAACTGCGTAAGAACTTAGGCAATAAAAACTGTGAATTTGCACCTGAACATATTCGTGAAATTGTTTCGGTATATGAAAAGATGCAATCTGTTGACCGAGTAATTAATAGCGAAACTAAAGAAGAACAAGGAATAGCTTCAAAACTATTTGACAATACCGATTTTGGTTATTACAAAGTTACCATTGAACGACCTAAGCGATTAAAAGCACAATTTACTGCTGAACGAATTGCTGAATTACGTTTTGATAAAACCCTACGTGAACCAATGGCTTGGGCTTACGAAACCTTTGGCGAAAAAGTATATTCTGAAATAGCCAAACATGAAAAAGAAATTACTGAATGGTGTGAAAAAAACGAGTTAAACCTCAATGCCAAGCTAAGCAAAGCATTGGTAAGCGAAGCCCTTTGGACGAAACAATTGGAATTACTCAAAACCGCAACTGAATTAATGCAGGCCATTGGCAACGATGAATACAACGATTTTAATTTGTTCAGGGAAAAAGTAGATGAGGTATTGAAAGTTACGAAAACCAAACTCGCTGCTTCTGAAAAAAATGCCATTTTAAATGCAGTGAGCTGGTACGATGCCTCTGCTGAAAAGGTTATTAAAGGCACAACTAAATTAACCGGCGACAAACTGCAGCAACTGCTGGAGCACCTGTCCTGCAAAGAAACTGATTTAGCCAACTATGGCTATTTTGCTACCGATAAAAAGGGCGAATACATTGAATACGAAACCGAAAGCGATTTGCGTGATACCGAAAATGTGCCACTCAAAGAAAATATTTACGCTTACTTTTTGCGAGAAGTAAAACCCCATGTAGCCGAAGCCTGGATAAACTTAGATGCCACCAAAATTGGTTACGAAATAAGTTTCAATAAATACTTTTACCGCCACAAACCTTTGCGTGCCATTGAAGAAGTAACCAACGATATTTTGAAACTAGAAGAATTGAGTGATGGTTTAATTCGTGAAATTTTAAATCTAGCTTAATGGGAACGGTAATAGATAATACTACTATTAAAAAATATCCAGCTTATAAAGATTCAGGAGTGGAATGGATTGAAGATGTTCCTTCTCATTGGGAAGTAAAAAAGTTTAAACGAGTTTTCTATGAAATAAAGAAACGTAGTAATCCTGAATTGAATTGCGGTTCGATAAGTTTTGGAAAAGTAGTTTACAAGGATGATGAAAAAATCCCTGAATCAACAAAGAGATCATATCAAGTTGTACAGAAAGGAGACTTTTTAGTAAACCCACTGAATCTAAATTATGACTTAATAAGCTTGAGAATTGCTTTATCAGATATTGATGTTGTTGTAAGTTCAGGTTATATTGTATTGAGCAATAGTGTTAAACTTGATAAAACATTTTATAAGTATTTTCTACATCGATTTGATGTTGCATTTATGAAATTATTGGGTTCAGGTGTTAGGCAAACACTTAATTGGAATGACATTGCTAATTGTGATTTAATTTTTCCACCCCTTTCTGAACAAACCGCCATTGCAGCCTTTCTCGACCGCAAAACAGCCTTGATAGATCAAGCCATTGACATCAAACAAAAACAAATAGAACTACTCAAAGAACGTAGGCAAATACTCATTCACAAAGCCGTTACCCGTGGACTAAACCCCAATGTAAAACTAAAAGATAGCGGAGTGGAATGGATTGGGGAGATACCGGAGGGTTGGGGTATTTGTAAAATTAAACTTTTAATAGAGATTAAAGATGGCACACATGATACACCAGCATATGTCAATCCGGGTTTAGACACTTATCCTCTTGCTACAACAAAACATGTCACAACCGGAGTTTTAAATTTAGAAGATGCTTCACACATAAGCTCAAATGATTATTTTGAAATAATTAAACGGTCAAATGTAGAAAACGGTGATATTGTCATGCCAATGATAGGCACGATTGGCTCTCCTATTATTATAGTTACGGCAGATAAATTTGCTATTAAAAACTTAGCATTATTTAAAACGGCTAATTCAGAAAAGCTAAACAATCGTTTTTTGTATTACTTATTGCAATGTGATTTAATAAAAATACAATTTGAGTTAGTCTCAAATGGCGGAGTACTTGGCTTTATGTCATTAGGACAGCTAAGAAATCTAATTATTCCTAAACTTTCCTTAGATGAACAAATCGAAATTGTTAAAGAAATAGATAGTGCTGGCATAAAAATCACCACTGCAATTTCCCTCAAAGAGCAAGAAATAGAAAAGCTAAAAGAATACAAAGCCACCTTAATTAATAGTGCGGTAACGGGTAAAATAAAAGTTTGTTAGGTATGAAAGAAAACATGTTAGATAAACTAAAAACAGAAATTAAGAGTTTACAAAATTCTGTTTTAAAGCTTAAGGAGCATTTCCCTGCAAAGAAAAGTGGTTTTACCCTTGATGGTAGATTGGTTGGAGATATTGGAGAAATAGTAGCTCAAGAACTATTTCAAATTAAACTATATGAAAAGGTAGTTAAGTATTATGATGCAGAAACAACCTATGAACCAAAGCTAAAGATTCAAATTAAAGCTACTTTTAAAGAAAGTTTGACTTATAACCATGAGCCTGATTATTATATTGGAATTAAACTTTTTGAAGATGGAAATTTTAAAGTAATTTATAATGGCCCAGGAAAATACATTTACCAAAATTATCAACACAGAAAGGGAATTGGAGAGCAGCTTTTGTTATTCCCAATAAAAAAATTGGAGGAAATTTCTTCCCGGATTAATGATAATGAGCGCATTTTGATAAAAGATGATTTGAATAATGAGTAATAATTTTAATTGTATGACATCAATAGAAACAATAATCAAAGCAATAAATGCAACAACAAAAACTGTAAATCAGCATGAGGCGTATTCAAATAAGCCAGGACTTTATGCTTTTGTATTGGCCCCAAATTCTAATCTTAAAAGTTTTGGAAGCGGCAATCAAATTATTTATGTGGGTAAAGCAGAAGATAGTTTAAGGCAACGTGACCTAAATACACACTTTAAGGATGGAAGAACTGGGCAATCAACTTTGAGGCGCTCAATTGGTGCTGTATTAAAAAATGAACTTAAAGCAGTCGCATTTAGCAGAAATGGAACACTAAATAGCCCCAATATTGACAATTATAAATTTGATTCCAAGGCTGAGAAACAACTTTCTATTTGGATGAAAGATAACTTACTAATTGGGTATTGGGAATATGATACTTCAAAAGAAAATAAGTCTCTGCGTGAAATTGAGGAACAGTTAATCATACATCTAAAACCAACCTTGGACCTAGATAAAAGAACTAAGGGATTCAATGTTTGTGCTGAGTTATTAACTCAATTGCGTCAAAAGTGCAAAGATGA
Source organism: Bacteroidota bacterium (assembly GCA_027487835.1). Classification (GTDB taxonomy): domain Bacteria; phylum Bacteroidota; class Bacteroidia; order UKL13-3; family UKL13-3; genus B1. The sequence continues at coordinate 70,420 of JAIYCU010000013.1, forward strand.
AGCAAAGAAAAATGTTTTGGGTTATGTTGGGTATTTTTAAGCATTAGAATTGTGGCTAATAAATAAAGTTGAACTAATTATATTTGAAAAAAAAAGATAATGATAATTGAATTTAATACAATTGACGGTAAAAATCTGATTTTAGCACCATACAAAGTAGATGGAATTATAAATGGCGAAATTAAATATCAGTTGAGAGATGAGTTAGGTAAAATCTGGATGGAAGTTAAATTTGAGAATTCGACCTTTATTGTTGTAGATAAAAACGATACTATTTCAGATGATGATGATTTAATACAACTCAAATTAAATAAAGTTGCACTAGAAGTAATAGAGCAAGAGCAATCTGGCACAGGTTATACAGAAAGTATTATTGTAGAAGAGATAAGTCCTTATGACCCAGAAAAGATAAAAATCCACTCTAAGGCATTCAATTTGCGCTTAATTTCTGATATGATTGATGACGGAGATATTGATTTAGCTCCAGATTTTCAAAGAAACTTTGTTTGGAATAGTTTACAAAAATCTAGTCTAATAGAATCTATATTGTTAAGAATTCCATTACCAATGTTTTACTTTTCGGAAGACGAAGAGGGAAGAATTACCGTTGTTGATGGATTACAAAGATTAACAACTATAAAGGATTTTATGGAAAATAAGTTTCCACTTAAAGGCTTAGAATATTTAAAAAACTGTGAAGGAAAATTTTATTCTAATGTAGATAAGAATGGAAATTCTAATAGCAAAATTGCTATCGATTCAAAATATCAAAGATGGTTCAATCAAACACAATTTTCTGTTAATGTAATTGACCCATCCTCACCTCCTAAAGTAAAGTATGATATATTTAGACGTATTAATACAGGCGGGAAACCACTAAATAATCAAGAAATCAGAAATTGCCTAGCTGGTAAAGGATTAAGAGAGTTATTGCAAAAGATGGTAGAATTACAAGAATTTAAAACAGCTACCGACTATAGCATAAAGCCAACTAGAATGGATGACCAAGAGGTTGCTTTAAGGTTTGTCCTTTTTAGAAATTTAATTGGAGAAGATAATAACATTTCCAATTACACTGGATATATGGACTCAGAATTGGATGATTTAACTGAAGATTTGGTAAAATCTAGATTTGAAGACCTCGAGTTTCTTTTGGAAGAATTTTCATGGGCAATGGTAAATGCTGAATATTTATTTGGAAGGCGCTTCGCCTTTAGAAAAATAATCGTAAAAGATACACTGCCAACTTCCTACAAACAACTTATTAATAAAGCACTATTTGTGGCCTGTTCAGTTTTACTTTCCAAATTTAACCCTATTGAATTAAGGTCAAAAAATGAAGCAAACAAATTACTTTTACCACTTGCTACTTTAATAGAAACAGACAGAACCTTATTAAATTACCTTTCTTATGGAACAAATGGCAAGGCTAACCTTAATTATGTGTTTAAGGCTATTGATAATTTGATTACAGACCAATTAAACTTATAAAATGAGTCATTTAGAACTTGAAAATTTCAAATGCTTTACGAATAAAACTATTCCTTTAAATAAACTTACCATTTTAGCTGGTGCTAACGGAGGTGGAAAGAGTACAGTAATTCAAGCACTTCTTTTTTTAAGAAGAACTATTGAGCATTGTGCAAAATGGGAAGGAGATAATAAAAACCGCTATTATTATCTTGAAACGAACGGACTTAATGTTGAACTTAATGGTTCTTATTGTTTAGCATTAGGTACTAGTGACTTGATAATACCTAAAGAAAATCCCTCAGCAGACTTTTGTTCAATTAGTTTTGCGAACTATTCGGAATCTTTTCAGGTAGTTTATGAAATTTCTGAAGAAACAAATCTATGGTTAAAACCCATTGAAGTGCATAACATGATGGTTCAAAATGAAATGCTATTTATTCAGGAGTTCTACTATTTAAATGCAGAAAGATTAGGACCACGAATTACACAAAGTGTCAAGTTTTTTGACTATCCAAATGCAGGGTATCAAGGGGAGTTTGTAGCACAATTAATTTCAGATACTGAGTCGAATTATAAATTTGAGGTAGATGAAAAAAGAAGAAATGGAAACTCAAAAAGTAAAAGGCTTGAACAACAAGTTAATGCTTGGTTAAATGAATTAATGCCTGGAGTTTCAATAACAGCAAATTATGATAAAGCTACTCATTCTGCACAAATAAGAGTTTACAACTATTATACTAAAGGAGATACTACAATATCCACAAATATTGGCTTTGGAATTAGTTATGTTTTACCAATCATTGTAACAGGTCTGATAGCAAGGAGGGGTAGCTTAATGATAGTTGAAAATCCAGAGGCGCATTTACATCCATCCGCACAGTCTAAAATTGGACAATTTTTGGCCAAAATTGCGAATGCAGGCGTAAACATAATTGTTGAAACTCATAGTGACCATTTTGTAAATGGAATACAAATTACTTGTGCAAAAAAAGAAATATCAAATGAGGATGTAACGATTAATTTTTTCAGTCAAAAAGAAGGAAATAAACAGCCAGAGATAGAAACTATTTCAATCACTGAAAAGGGAGAATTAAGTAGTTGGCCAAAGGGATTTTTTGATCAAAGTCAAAAAGATTTTGCAGAACTATTTAAATTTAGAAAGTAATGAGTAAATTATTTTTAGTAAATTCAACTATCGATCTAAAAAACTATGATGACTTCAAGCAAGGTATGCAAAATTTAGTTGCTATTGAGCAACGAGAAAATGACACTTTTTATAAAAATGAACGAATTTATGAAGTACCAATATTAAGTGATCTATACTCAAATTTCGGATATGCAGAACAAGAAATATCAAGATTTATCGAACAAAATTTACAAAATTGCAAGCAAATTATTGAAGATGTAGTAACTGCCAAAAATTACTGCGATACAATTAATTTCGCCTTTTTAGGAATAAATTTTTCTAATTCGAATTTAATTGCTAGCTTACAAATAACTAATAATGACAGGTATATTTGGTGGTCTAATTCAAATCTAACGAATTTTGAAAAATTTAATATTCTTATACCCAATTCTATTTACCCAAAGAGTTTTGAAGCAGACTTTGAATTCTTATCGAATGAAACACAAAAAGCAATATTAGAAAAGCTAGAAACTTTAAAATCTCGAAATCTGGAGTCAATTTTTACACCTGGTTTTCAACTATTAAAAAACGTTACACAAGATAATTTTCGTTTTCAATTGCATGAGTTTAGACTATCATCTCCAGTTGCTTTGCGTATTTATTTTAGTGTTTTAAAAGGGGTTGTCTTTTTTGGTTCTATAGAAAATAAATCTAACTCAAACCAAAATCAAGATATAAAATCTGCATATGAAATAATAAAAAAGCTTATTGGATAAATATGCTATCAAAAACTAATGAACAGGCTTTAGAGTCTACCGTAGAAAAACGCCTTACAGGTACATGCCTAGAAGAGTTGAAGGAGCAAAATATTGCTTTAAACACCGTAAACGAAAGATCAGAATTGTATCGTTCTGGTAATGGCTATTATATTGGCGTTCCCGAAGATTTTAATGCAAAGTATGCTATAGACGAACATCGCTTTTGGAGTTTTTTACAAATAACCCAAAAGGATCAACTAGCAAAGATTCAAAAACAAGGTGATTGGAAATTAAAGATTCTTGAACGTTTGGATCGGATGATTAAAAAATACGGCATCCTGCGTTTGTTCCGTAAAGGTTTAGATGTAGATGATGCCCATTTCACTTTGTTGTATCCGTTGCCACTAGCAAGCAGTAGCGAAACGGTGAAGGAAAACTTTGAAAGCAATCAATTTAGCTCTACCCGCCAACTTCGATATTCTTTAACCAATACTGGCGAAGAAATAGATATGGTACTTTTTGTGAATGGTTTGCCATATGCCACTATGGAATTAAAAAATCATTGGACAGGACAGAACGCAAAATTACATGGCCAAAATCAATACAAATTCAAAAGAGATATTACCCAGCCTTTATTAAACTTTGGAAGATGCATTGTGCACTTTGCCGTTGATACTGATGAAGTGTATATGACAACCAAATTGGATGGAAAGGATACTTTCTTTTTACCTTTTAATTTAGGGCAGCGCGAACCCTTATTTGGCAAAGGAAATCCCCCTAACCCCTTTGGCCATAAAACAGCTTATTTATGGGAAGATATCTTTAAAAGAAAAAGCATTGCAAATATTATCCAACATTTTGTTCGATTTGATGGAAAAGACACAGTCCCATTAAATAAAAAAGCATTGTATTTTCCGCGCTATCACCAACTAGATGTCGTAAGAAAAATCATTGCAGATGCGAGTAAAAAAGGTGTTGGTCAAACTTATTTAATTCAACATTCAGCGGGCTCAGGAAAATCAAATTCCATTACTTGGGCTGCCTATCAGCTAATAGAAACCTATCCAGAAAATGATACCATTCCGGGCAGTAAGGGCATTTCTAATCCTTTATTTGATTCAGTGATTGTTGTAACTGATAGAAGATTGTTAGACAAACAACTTCGTGAAAATATAAAAGAATTTTCGGAAGTAAAAAATATCGTTGCCCCTGCCCTTTCATCTTCTGACTTAAAGCTAGCTTTGGAAACTGGTAAAAAAATCATCATTACCACCATCCAAAAATTTCCATTTATTGTGGATGGCATTGCAGATTTAAGCGATAAAAGATTCGCTGTAATTATTGACGAAGCACACAGTAGTCAAAGTGGAACTGCCGCTGGTAAAATGAATCAGGCCATGGGAAATTCTTTTGAGGAATCAGAAGAAGAGGAAGACCCACAAGACAAAATATTGGAAGCCATGCGCACTCGCAAAATGCGGGGTAACGCATCCTATTTGGCATTTACGGCTACACCGAAGAACAATACACTGGAACGTTTTGGCGTACAACAAGCCGATGGAAAGTTCAAGCCATTTCATTTGTATTCCATGAAACAAGCCATTGAGGAAGGTTTCATATTAGATGTACTTGCGAATTACACAACTTATAAAAGTTATTACGAAATTGAAAAGTCAATTCAAGAAAACCCATTGTTTGATACAGTAAAAGCACAGAAGAAATTAAGGACCTACGTTGAACAGAACAAACAAACCATTGCCACCAAGGCTGACATCATGCTTGAACACTTTGTAACAAAATTGGTAAATACTAAAAAGTTAAAAGGAAAAGCAAAAGCAATAGTGGCATCACAAAGCATTGAATCTGCCATCAATTACTATTTCGCATTAAAAACATTATTACAAGAAAGAGGCAATCCATTTAGAATAGCAATTGCTTTTTCGGGTTCAAAAAAAATAAAAGGTATTGAATATACAGAAGACAGCCTTAATGATTTTCCTTCAAATTTAGATACAGCAAAACCATCAGACCCAGGCTATATCAGCGACAAAATTGCCCGTTATTTTGATATGGACGAATACCGTATTTTAGTAGTGGCAAATAAATATCTGACAGGTTATGACCAACCTAAATTAACCGCTATGTATGTTGATAAAAAACTACAAGGTGTAATTGCGGTTCAGGCCCTATCAAGGTTAAATCGTTCATCCGATAAACTCGGGAAGAAAACCGAAGATTTATTCATTCTTGATTTTTACAACACTACTGAAGACATTAAAAAATCATTCGACCCATTTTATACTGCAACCTCATTAAGCAAAGCTACCGACATCAATGTGCTTCATGACTTAAAATCCAATTTGGATGATGCTGGTGTTTATGAATGGAGCGAAGTGGAAGATTTCGTAGAGAAATATTTCAAAGGTGTAAATGCCCAAGAATTAAGTCCAATTATTGATATTGCTGCTGAACGATTTAATTTGACTTTAGCCTTAGAAGACAAGGCAAAGGCAGACTATAAAATTAAAGCAAAGCACTTTGTAAAAATTTACGGTCAGATGGCTTCAATCATGCCTTATGAAGTGGCTGCTTGGGAGAAGTTATTTTGGTTTTTGAAATTCTTAATTCCAAAATTAATCATCATAGATAATGAAAAAGATGCTTTAGATGGCTTATTAAATTCCGTTGACCTTTCGACCTATGGTTTAGAAAGAGTTAAACTAAATACAAGTATTGCCCTCGATGCCAACGAAACAGAAGTTGATCCTCAGAATCCAAATCCAAGAGGCGCACATGGGGGAGAATCCGAAAAAGACGAGTTAGATTTAATTATTAAGAGCTTTAACGAACGCTGGTTTCAAGGATGGGAAGCCACACCTGATGAACAACGAGCAAAATTTGTGAATCTAGCTCAGAAAATGAAAGAGCACAGCGACTTTAAAGAAAAGTATGCAGACAATTCCGATATACAAAATAGAGAAATTGCTTTCAGTAAAATATTTGATGAGGTAATGGGAAAACAACGTAAGATTGAACTTGACCTTTATAGATTAGTTTCCCAAGATGAAGGATTTAAAATAGCAATGCAGGATACTATTAAAAGAATGTTGAGACCTTAAATCCCAAACTATTCAAACCCAATAGCGAAAATTTCACAACAACTTTTATGAAGCCTTCCGTCAAACGCAGACTATGTATTAAAACCAATTTTAAATCTATGCAGATGTTTTGTGAGAGGCTTACATTCTAGTAGCTACCTTACTTTCTCTATTTTAATTTCTTTTTTTATTGATTTCAAGTTAGGTTTTTCTGAGAAACAAAAGAAACAAACCAATCCTTAAAATTCTCGAATTTTCGATTATCACCCAACTCAGAAATAGGAATAGTCCATAATACTCCGTGTCTGGCGAAGTATAACCCTAAATTTTCAATTGGCTTGTTTAGTTTATCATTATTAACACCTCCAATTAGTGATAAAATGTAATAGCCTAAAACTTGGTTAAAATACACTCTTTCAAGTTTTAAATGCTTGGTAGCTTTAATATCAATAAGAGTGTTATCAATAATTAGATCGGCATCTGCACCACCAACTAAAATTGACCCTTTACCAAAAGTTGGATTAAGGTAACATTTCTCTTTTGCTGTAAATTTTTTACGCTCTACTAAGGATATTAATGAAGTAATATCCTTAACGTCGTTAGGATCATTGTAATCAAATGAGTTATCAATAATTCCTTTTCTAAAATATAAATCCAATTTAGCAAGAAATAATGTACTAGAAACTAATTCTTCAGTTATCCTTCCATTTAAAATGTAATTATCGTAATTGATTTTCGCTTGACTGTATTGTTCAATTAAAAGATAAAGAAGGTTTTTTGTATTAAATATCTTGTCCTTTCGGAATCCTGTTTTTATTTCCTTTTTTGACGACTGTCCAAGTATCTTAATTAAGGAATCATAAGCAGAATCAGCAATCCAGTCAGATTTTTGATTAATAATAATATTATTATGATACTGCAAATAAAATCGCATTAAATAGTCAAATGCAGTCCCAACAATTCCAGAATTATTGGTAAGAGGAGGTGCTTGTAAGTCAGAATTCAAATTGAGTTTAGGTATTGGAAAATCAGTTTTGAACTTATCCCTTAGCTCTTGATTATTTATGTCTGTAATTATTGATGTTAAGCTCATGATTTATCGGGGTTTCTTGAAACTAATTTGTTTGAGAGGCATTTATTCTTCTACTCCCCCCCACAAACCTCCCACATTCCCACCAATAAAAAAATACCCATAAATAGGTATATTTTGAAATGGTTGAAGGTCGATAGTCCATAGTCGATGGACGATAGTGTTCGAGGTAAGGCAAAATTCAACTATGGTCGATGGTCCATCGACTATGGTCTAAAAAGAAACGCTCCATGTTGAATCATGCAGCATTCCATGTTGAAGCATGCATCACTCCATGTTCGAGCATGCAGCTCCCCAATATTGAGCATGCAACGTTCCATGTTGAAGCATGCAACGCTCCATGTTGAAGCATGCAACGCTCCAATGCTGAGGATGCAGCGCCCCAATGTTGAGCATTCAGCGTTCCATGTTGAAGCATGCAGCGCCCCAATGTTGAGGATGCAGCGCTCAATGTTGGAGGATGCAGCGCCCCAATGTTGAGGATGCAACGTTCCATATTGGAGCATGCAGCGCTGCAATGTTGAGGATGCAACGCTCCATGTTGGAGGATGGAATGCTCCATGGTTGGGATAGGAACGCTTCTAGGGAACGATAGGAAGCTTTGCGTGTAAGTATACTGTTAATCAGTTTTTTACAAAAAAAAATGGGCGTGCAATTGCACACCCATTTTGAACCTTGCTTACAGTGCTATGTAATCAACATAGCAATACTTTTAGGCTTTTGGCGCTTCGTTAGCCTTTGGCGCTATGACTTTTCTTTCGAACATGTCCTTTAGCTCGTCATAGGCCGTTTTGGCACCATCAACGCCTTTTTTAGTGCCCCTTTTGGTGCCGCTGTAAACTTCCAATGCAGCCATGTACGCTTCACTGCCTGCCTGGTCGCGGGTGTCGTGCAGGCGCTTTAAAAGCCTTTCTACTTGGCCAATGATTACATCTAGGCTTTGGGTAAGACTGATGTCGTTCTCATAATTGACCATCTCAAAAAACATGGGCTGAATTTTGGGATTGCTTTGTGCCAAAAATAAGGCCCTTCGCACAAAATCAACCCTTCCGGCATCCATGTTCATGAGGCGCCTCGACTCGGCTGCACTCAATTCAATTAAAAAGGGTAAGTCGGTAAAAATGCTCTGAATGGCAGCTTCTACCTTGGTTTGCGTGGCAGCATCTATGGCTGCGTTTACTTTATTATCCATAATGAACGCAAACCTATCTATCCGGAAAAAGAAGATTCATAGAATTAGTTCGAAAAAATTGAGAATTAGTTGGAAGTCCATGGTAAGAAGTCCATGGTCGATAGTCGATGGTCCATGGTAAGAAGTCCATGGTCGATAGTCGATGGTCCATAGTAAGAAGTCCATGGTCGATAGACGATGGTCCATGGTAAGAAGTCCATGGTCGATAGTCGATGGTCCATGGTAAGAGGTCCATGGTCGATGGTCGATGGTCCGTGGTAGCAGTAGTTCAACTATGGTCTATGGACTATCGTCTATGGACTATGGTCTATGGACTATGGAACTTCTAAAGAAATGGAAATAAAATTAAAAATAACTAATTTAAAAACACCTTTCCCAAAATTCCTCCAAATTTCTTAACTTGCCAATACCATGAAATTGCAAAGAATCATCCCCCTCCTATTGTTGTTTTTTATTAGCCTTGGTGCCGCGGCACAAAAAAACACCTTGCAACGCAGCCTCTATTTTGAATCTGGTAGTTATACTTTGCAATCTCAAAACCTTGCAGTTTTGCAAGGCTTATTAGACAGTCTAAAAAACTATCAAGCTTTTAGCATTCAACTTAAAGGCTATACAGATGATGTTGGGGATAGCGCTTACAACATGAGCCTGTCTCAAAAAAGAGTGGAAATTAGCAGGGCATTTTTTATTTCCAATGGCATTGATACTAGCAAAATAATTACTGCCGCTTATGGCAAAAACAAGCCCCTTGCAGACAACCTTAGCGAGGAAGGAAAACAAAAAAACAGAAGGGTAGATATTCTAATTAAATACAAAAGAAAACCCATCATAGACAGCAGCCTCCTCTTGCCTTCTATCAAAGAACTCTACAAAAAAATAGAAAGAAAACCACAGGAATTTCTAATTCAATCCGACCGTGATACGGTCATTCGCGGACAAATGGGAACCGTATTGTACATCAAAGCCAACTCCTTTAAGGGCATCCCTGCCACTGCGAGTGAAATGGTTACCATAAAGTTGAAAGAGGCCTATTTGCTTTCTGAAATGATACAGGATAACCTCATTACCACCTCCAACAACCGAATGATTGAAACCCAAGGGATGATTTCCATTGAAGCCTTTACGGCCAAGGGCAAACAAACCGACCTACAAGCGGGTAAAAACATAACGGTATTTATGCCAACGGATACGGTGAGAGCAGATGTCCAAGTTTTTAATAGCAGGTCGCCACAACATGATGGGGGAATGAACTGGATCATCAATAATAACACGGCCTTGTCTGGTTTTAGTTTGGCCGACCTTAATACCTGCGCGTCGCACCTAAGTGGGGGTTCTGGCAATGATTGTAAATTGTTTTTTTGCAAGATTAGAAAGGCAGTTAGAAGCGTGTTTAAAAGGAAGTCGAACAATGCCCCAAACAACTTACCCATGCTAAGCAAAAGTCTGATTCCTACCTGCAAACAACTTCAAGAACTATATGAAAAGTATGGGGTAAAAAACTTAAACGACCTTGCCCTGGCCATCAACAAACCCCTGCTGGATAGTTTTGGGGTAAAAACCATTGAAGCACTAAGAGATACCCTCGCTAAAGTTAACCTTCAAAGGATAGAGCTGGCGTATCAAAATGGTTCAATATCTTATAACGACTTAAAGTACTATGTATTCAATACCACAAAACTTGGGTTTATTAATATTGATGCCTTCGCCAAATTAAAACCTGGTAGTTTGGTAGACCTCACCATTAAATTTACCCCAGAAAGGAATACTGAATGTAAACTGGTCTTCAAAGAACGACGCGCAGTTTTGCCTGGCGCTAACCTTGGGAAAAACTATGAATTTAATAAAATCCCCAAGAACGAAACAGTATATATTGTAGCCATAAAATACCTCAATGGGCAAGCCCTATTGGCCATAGAGGAAATTAAAACCGCACAAAAAACCATTGAACCCAATTTCCAAACCTATACCTTAGAAGAACTAAAGGAGCAATTAAAGAAACTAGACGATAGGGAGTAGAAACAATTGCATCTAAATTAATTTATTATATATTCCATGTAAATTTAAACTACATGGAAAAAGTAATTATTCTAGGTGGCGGCATTGCGGGCATGAGTGCTGCACATGAACTTATTGAAAGAGGCTTTGCAGTTGAAATATTTGAAAGAAACCCAATTTACATGGGTGGAAAAGCCAGAAGCATAGATTATAACCACGACCATGAATACCAAAACCCATTGCCTGGCGAGCATGGATTTAGGTTCTTCCCCGGGTTTTATAAGCACATTATTGATACCATGAAACGGATTCCGTTTGAGGTGAATGGTAAGAAACAAACGGTTTTTAATAACCTTACCGCTACTTCCAGAATCATGTTGGCAAGGCAAGGAAAAGCCCCTATTGTAACGCCGGCTTCCTTTCCAAAAAGTTTATCAGACATTAAACTTATCATAAAAGATTTACATGGCATTGATAGTGGCCTAACAAGCGAAGAGGTGCACTTTTTTGCCGAAAGAGTTTGGCAACTGATGACAAGCTCCAAAACCAGAAGAGAAAATGACTATGAAAGACTGGGTTGGTGGGAATATTTGCAAGCTGATAGGTTTTCTGTTAACTACCAGCATTTGTTGGTGGAAGGCCTCACAAGAACATTGGTGGCTGCCAAGGCCGAATTAGCCAGCACAAAAACGGGTGGAGATATCTTTTTACAACTCTTTTATTGCTCAACCGACCCAAGCGTAAATACCGACCGCGTATTAAATGGACCCACGAATGATAAATTCTTAACCGCTTGGAAAGACTATTTAATTTCAAAAAATGTAGTCATCCATCAAGGCACTTCTGCCACCCATGTTAACCTAAACAAAGACAATACGGTTAAATCTATCAGCATTTCCCACCACCATGGCGAAACAAAAGAAGTTTCGGGGGATTATTATATCATGGCCATGCCGGTGGAAAGGGCTGCAAAATTGATCTCTAAGGAATTGATTAATGCCGACTCCACCTTACAATATATTCAACAACTTTCCACCAGTGTTAGTTGGATGAATGGGTTGCAATATTACCTTTCGGAAGATGTTATCATCAATAAGGGCCATGTGATTTGCAGTGATTCTGAATGGGCATTAACTTGTATTAGTCAGGTGCAGTTTTGGGAAGGCTACGACATCACCACCAAAGGCAACCAAAAGGTAAAAGGGGTATTGAGTGTAGATATCAGTGATTGGTTTACCCCTGGCACATATACCACAAAAAAACCAGCCAATGAATGTACCCGAGAGGAAGTAGAAAAAGAAGTAAGGGCTCAGCTTAAGGCGAGCTTAAATTTTGAAAAAGAAATCCTTAGGGATGACATGATTATTGACTTTTACCTAGACCGAGATATAAGGGAAAAGCCCACTTCTGAGTTTAGCAAAAAAGAGTTAGATGACATTGAACCTTTATTGGTAAATTCAATTAATACCTGGGGACTAAGGCCAACGGCAGATTGCTATATTCCTAACTTATTTTTTGCAAGTGATTATGTTCGAACCAATACTGACTTAGCCACCATGGAGGGCGCAAACGAAGCGGCAAGGCGTGCGGTTAATTGTATTTTACAAAAATCTGGAAGCACAGCTGAATCTTGTGAAATCTGGCAACTTGAAGAGCCTTTTTGCTTTGATTTAATGAAATGGCATGATAAACAAAGGTATAAAAAAGGACTTCCTTGGAGTGCGGATTTTCCCTTTTGGATAAAAGGACTTACCGTAATAATGGCCATTGTTTATTTTTTGGGTGCCATGCTTAAAGCCCTCCTATTTGGTAGAAGTAAATAAGTTATACTATGACAATCTGGGAATACATACAAGAACCGCATCCGTGGTTTGATACCACCAATTATACGCCTTTGCAAATTGGCCTCTTTACCACCGGCGCCTTGCTTTGGATTTTGGCCTATGTGGTGGTTATCCGCTATGCGATTAAGTACAAAACAGTCCTTATACCCGCAGTAGCAGTGGTGTGCAATTATGGGAACGAGGTTGGCGGTGCCATTTTTTGGGTACCCGATATGGGTAAAGCGCTGGTGCTTGCCTATTGGGGATGGTTTGTGCTCGATACGTTTATCGTTTACAAACTCTTAAAATATGGATACAAACAATATACAACGCCCTTTTTTAAAGACAACCTAAAATGGCTGGTATTGGCGGGCCTTTGCGGCAGCATACCCCTCTCCTGTTTATTTATGGTGCAATATGATTTACCCATGGGTGTGATTGATGCCTATATTGTCAATATTGTAATGAGTGTGGCGTTTTTAAGCCTGCTATTTGTTCCAAACTTTCCAGAGCACAGCACACTTTTGGCTTGGAGTAAATTTTTGGGCACAGGCATTATTAGCGTAATGTTTAGCACCAAATACCCAGAAAATAATTTTCTATGGTTCATTTACTTTGTAGTAGCCGCTATTGATATTGCCTTTATAATTTTAATGTACCGTAAACGCAAGCAACTACAAACAGCATGAACAAAGTCTTCAGGAAAATTTACGACCTAAGCCTTCCTGCCCTGCCAGAAAGCGATGTTGATTTGCTGAGAAAGCATAAACTATTCATAAACACCTGCCTTTTTACCTCCATTTTTGGCGCAGGGTATGGTGTAATGAGCTACTTTATTGGGTTTAGCACAGGGGTATGGACAATGGCCGTAAGTGTTGCATTTTTTGTTTCCTGCATTTGCCTGCTTCGTTTTATAAACATTAAAGTGTTGGGCTTTGTGGTAGGCATTTATACCATATGGCTAAATGCGGTATTGGTGTATTATTCTGGAGGATTATTTACCTCTCCAACTTCACCTTGGATAACCCTAACCACCCCAATTGTATTATTGTTAACGAATAGAAAAACAGCCTATGTCATATTAGCCATTTGTGTAGCCTTTGTAATTGGGTATACTTTGGTAATTAGCAGTGGCTATGTTTTTCCTTTTACCTATGACAAAGAACAGTATCACTTACCTTTTTTAACCTTATCCTTTGGTGGTTTGGTGGTGATTTTCTTTTTGATCACAAACGCCTTTGAAAGCTTAAAACAGCAGGCCTTAGACAGTTTGATGCTAAAGCAAGCAGAACTAGAAGCTGAGCAAAAACGCTCGCAAGACTTGCTATTAAATATGTTGCCAGCAGATATTGCCGAAGAGTTAAAAGTTACGGGTGGAGCCATTGCCAAACAATACAAAAATGTATCTGTCCTGTTTACCGATTTTGTGAATTTTACGGGCATCAGCGAAAGCTTAACACCAACTGAATTGGTAGAAGAAATCCATCAAAACTTTACCGCCTTTGATGCCATCATGGAAAAGCATGGCATAGAGAAAATTAAGACCATTGGCGATGCCTATTTAGCGGTGTGTGGCTTGCCCAATGAAGTTGCTGATCATGCGCAGCGCATCACCAAAGCAGCCTTAGAAATTCAAGCATTCATGCTCACAAATGGTGGTAAATTTCAAGTAAGAATTGGCATACATTCTGGCCAGGTAGTGGCTGGCATCGTAGGGGTAAAAAAGTTTGCCTATGATATTTGGGGCGATACCGTAAACATGGCAAACCGCATGGAATCTAATAGCGAACCAGGAAAAATAAATATTAGTCAGGCTACTTATGAACTAATCAAAGAGGAGTTTGCGTGTGAGCATAGAGGAAAGATTAATGCCAAAGGGAAAGGGGAGATTGATATGTGGTTTGTGAATAGAAAATTGTAAACTCACACTTATCTTCATTGGGGTACCTTCTTTATTTATCCTATTGTGAAGATATAATTCTAAATTATTAAATTGTATCAGATTTACCTTTGAAATGAAAAACGAACTTTTATTACTTTGTCTAACAATTTTCTCCTTCATTAATATAAAGGCCCAGAACAATTGTAACAATTATATGGATCAAGCCAAATCCTTCTATCAAGTCGGAAAATTTGATCAAGTTATAAATACTATAAAAACATGCTCAAACACTGAATCCGACCCTGTGAATCAATGGCAATCTTCACGTCTTTTAGCTCAAGCTTATTTAGGTCTTAATGATTCAAAAAATGCAAAATCCGCTGCAGAAGATATGTTGGAAAAGAACCCATTGTACAAAACCAGCTTGATTGAAGACAGCAAGGAGTTTGTGGCTTTAATCAATTCAGTTTCCGTAGTTCCGCGTTTTTCGCTTAGCCTCTCTGCAGCTGCCGGGGTAAATATTAGTTATCCGAATGTGATTAACAGTTACGGAATTACTGCTAATAAAAAATACTATGAGAAAGGCAAAGCTAAACAATTCGGACTCTATACCGGATATAGCTTTTCCAAGAGATTAAGTGCCCATACAGGTGTAATCTATGCCGAAAATAATTATTCTTTAATCTATGCTGTTCAAAATTTGAATTTTAAGTACAATGAAACTTTAAACTATCTCCAGGTGCCATTGTTTGCGAGGTTTCAAATAAAACCTAAAGGAAACTTTAAAGTTTTTGCTCAGGCTGGCGGCATAGCCGGTTTTTTAACAAAAGCAATATATGATATGGAAAAAACATCCTCCTCCATGGAAGTTACCAAGCTAAAAAGTTTCGATGTAACCGACAGTAGAACGAAAGCAATTTACGGAGCTATCATGGGGATTGGTGCCAGTTATAAATTGAAAGAAGGCCATGTGTTTGGAGAAATTAATTATCAATATTCTTTTACAAATATTAACAAGGAGAACACACGCTTAAACAATGACAATTTGGTTAATAATTATTTCTATATTGATGATGATTTGCGGTTGAATAACCTCATTTTCTCCATAGGTTATACTTTTTATCTTAGTTATTTTGTTCAACGCGGTAAATAGAACATTTGATGAAAACTAAAATTCTCACAATTTTTGTAATTTACCTTCTCATTTTTTCAAAAGGATGGGCGCAGACTGCTGATAAAACGGCTTGCATAAATAATCTAACAGCTGCAAACACCCTTTATGAGAAAGCTCAATTTGCTGAAGCTATTTCTCTTTTGGAGCCCTGCATACAATCCGGTCAAATGAAAAAAAACGAAGCTGATGCCTACCGTATTTTAGGCTTATGTTATCTTCAAATGAATAATGAAGCGAAAACAAACGACGCTATTGCTCACCTGTTAAAGGCTAATAACAATTACCAACAATTCCCATTCAATGATCCAAAAGAATTTACCAAAATTGTAAATTCATTTACCGTTCAATCAAAACTTACCCTTGGCATAAAAACAGGATTCAACTTCAGTTTTCCCAATATCACTCAAGCATACAGTATTAAACCAGCCACCCTCGAAACTCAAAGTGGAAGAGGCCAGTTTCTTGGAATAACTGGAGATTATTTTTTTAAGCAGAAAACTTTTGGTATCAATGCTTGGACTGCGGCAAGCACCTTGGTGTTTACCGAAAATGTTATTTTTAATGATATTGAAAAAATTAACTTCAAAGAGGAATTGAAATATGTAGATATAGGTTTAGAATTCAAGTATTTTCCAATGAAAAAGGCAAGAATACAGCCATACCTCGGACTTGGAGTTAATATGTTAATCCTCAGAAGCGCCATATCCAATGTTGTTTATACCAATAGTTACCTCGGCACCAAAAATGAAAGTAGTCGAGATATGGAGGTAGAGGGCTTTGTTAGTTCAATAGTTTATAATGGCATTGTAGATTTTGGAATCAATGCAAAAGCGGGAAAAGGTGTTTTGGGACTCGGTTTACAACACGGGTATGCATTTTCTTTAAGCAATAACCCAGAAGCACGCTATGATAACCTTGAATATACCCTTTCCAATCAATGGGTTGATTGTGATGTAAAGTTAAACTACTTAAATGTGTATGTCACGTATTCATTTCCTTTGTTGTGGAGGGTTTATAAATAACTTGAGAATGAAAAAAGTAATACAAATATTAACTCTTTTGTGCTCGTTGATTTTCGCGTCTTCTTGTAAAAAAGAATATAAGGTCATTTCAAATGAAAATCCCTTTGGCACCCTAATTGGCGATGGTAATCCCCATACCATTGGTGAAGTTATTCAAACTAATGATGACCAATATTTAATTTGTGGGACTGCTGCTAGAGGGGAGAATGGGATGTGTGATGGTTATCTTATGAAATTGGATGACAAATTCAATGTGTTGTGGTACAAAAATTTTGGAGGAACCAACCAAGACTTTTTTGAAAATTTAGCAGTTGATGAAAGCGGCAACATCCTAGCGGCTGGAAACAGTTTTAGTTATGGCATATCATTAGATTCATCAGTTGCTGAGAGAAACAATTTGATTTATATGGTATATGTTGATAGATCCGGTAAGAAATTATGGGAAAAAACACATCAGGCAAGAGATACAATTGGTGTTATTAATTATAGAAATGAAGCGTATAAGGTACTTTACCTAAAAAACAACAAGTTCTGTTTAGGCGGTATTACTTCAAATTACAATTCCGACCTTAGTTTTGATGGTTACGTTTTTGGACTTGACAATAAAGGGGAAATAGAATGGAGCAGTAATTATTTTGATGACCCATTGCCGCCATCAGGGGGAGATTACGAATTTATAGATGATATGGTATTGAACGATGATGGAACTATTGCTTTAATGTTTCAATCACCTAATAGCACAGGAACACAAAATGGCAAAATCATAACGATTCCTTCCGACCCAAGGGGCTATCAAAAAAACCGGACATTAAGTAAAGGGTTACCGCTATTGAATATGTCGGGAAATCCTTTTGACCAAAAAGGCAAGATTCCAATGAAATCTTTACCTGGAGAGAAATATGCAATCGTTTCAGTTTATAACCCAAACTTTGATTTAAGAGATACCGTTATGGAGCAACTGTTTGTTACAGATAAAAAAGGTAGTATCCTATTCAAAACAACCTTTCAACATTTTATCAATGAGCCAAAGATAACTGTAATTGGCGAACATATTATGTTAGCAGGTTTTTATGTCAGTAACCTTAAAAAGTTCCCATGTTGGGTAATGACCGATTTAACAGGTAAAATATTAAGTGAAGTTTATTATGGTTTGGAACTGTGTAATCCTGATAAACTGAAATTTAGTTCGACCTTTATAAATAAAAAGGGAGAGGTAATTACTTTTGGCATATTAACTGATGCCTATAAATCCTTTTTATTGGTGTTAAAATCAGATACAAAAGGTGTTATAAAGTAATAAAAATTCATTTTTAAAATGCAACGAATAATACTCATTATCCTACTTATTATTTCAATTACTATTGAAGGGTGTAGGAAAGAGCCCGCAGAAATAAACAATAACAAAATTAATTTCTATCCAACCAAATTTAATTTTTTCTCAAATGTAGTTAATACAAACCTAGATGTGTCGAGAGGTGAGTATATAATATTTGGTGTACAAGATTATCGTGGCGCTAATCTTTATAACAATATCCTGAGGTTACCCATGATATCAGTTGATTTAAATAATAACAGTAAGCTTGAAGGTACTATTGATTACCATTTTACAAATGGCAGTATTCATGAAAACCTAAAGCAGTTGAATGATTCGGATCAGGTTAACGACATTGTATCCAGCAATGAAAGCAATTATATTACTACCATGCCTCCTCAGATTAATAAAAATGGAAGAAAAATTGCTTTGATGAATGGTAATCTGAACATTCTTAGTCAGGCCTTTCCTAAACAAGCACAAGATATAGGAAATTTTTTTCACTCGGCTGTTCTGCAAAATGGAGACTATATTATTTCACATACCCTATTATCCAGCAATACAGAATACTTTACGTGTTTTGATCAGAATTTTAATTTTAAATGGAGAAGTGCTATGTCAAATCCTACCTTTTTATGTGTTGGATCAAACTCTATTCTTTTGGCCTATCCGAGCGAAATAAAGCAATATGATTATCTAGGTAAAAGAATAAATACGCTACCTATGGAATCAAATTATTCAATTCAAAATTTGATTGCTGTTCCCGAGGGTTTTATAGTCATAGGGCGATATTTAAGGTCGGATAAATTTGATAATATGTTTATTCGGCTCTACGATAATAATTTGAAATTAGTAAAATCCAATATTATTGAAACTAAAACCTTTTCGGCCAACCCAAATTACAAGTTTTATTTAAGATCGAATATCTTGGTTGAAAAGGAGGGTATTTATTTTGTTGTAAACATGCGAAATCCCAAAGACCCCTTTTACCCAATTGAAGATGCTGTATTGATTAGACTAAACAACAATTTTAATCCTGAAATTATTGAATTAGTTGATAATAGAAGAAAGGCGTTCTCAAATAGTCTACTTACCCGATATAAGAATGAAATTCTATGTGTTGGTCCAAGCACATGGAATGAACAAAATGGGTTTAGTTTTATTAAAATGAATATGGATGGGAATACAAAATACTAAAAATTAGTATTCGGCTTGTTTTAATTAGTATTTCGATATTGTATATTTATTGTATAGCTTAAATTGCTTATATAAATACGAATAAGCTATTTTGAAAATTTTATGGACAATTCATATTTATTAGGACCATTCAAAATGAAACTTGAAATAAAACAATTTATCTTTTTTTTAGTAGCGGTTTTTCTTTTTATTTCAGGTTGTAAAAGAGAAATACCTGATCAAGCACCTAACGCCTCTATTGGGATTACTTATTCTTTACCTGGAAATCAAGTAATATTTGGGTCATTAAAAGCCCCTGATGGAGGTTATTTACTTTGGGGATACACCAAAGATATTACAGGGGCTCAAGATGCTTTTTTAATGAAATTGGATCAAAACCAACAATTGGTTTGGCATAAAGCATTCGGTGGAGTTAGCGCTGATGAATTCCGTTCAGCATGTTATGATAAGGAAGGAAACATATTGGCAACAGGCATGTCTATAAGCTATGACAAGGATAACCGTAGAGGGGATTTTCCTACTATGTATACGGTTTATTTAACAGGAACAAGTGACATTATTTGGGAGAAATACTTCAGTGCACCCTCCACTGCACCCAATCTTTCTACAATGGCCAATAAGGTTTTAAATTTACCTAATGGCAATTTTGCTTTGGTTGGCTCTTCTCAAAATTATGAATCGAAAATACCCTTTGATACTTCGATTGCCTATATAGTTTATCGTTCTTTTATTTTGTATATAGATTCTAAAGGTGATTTTTTAGGAAGCGGGAGCTATGATGTTTTTGATGACAAAACTTTTGAAAAAAAGATATATACAAATGTTTTTGGTGTCAATGCAGTGCTCACACCAGATAACCATATCCTTCTAATGCAACTTAAAGTTAATTTTTGTGTTGACACAATATTATCCTTTGGAGATTTTGGACATTTTGAAACTAATTTTATTGGTGGTTTATCCTTTTGTAAAATAGATCCCGATAAACCAGCAGGTTATAATTCATATGTTTGGAAAAAAAACATACTTCAACTGAATATTCATTACGATATCGAGCAAACTAATACCAAATATACATTACCACTCGTCAAACTTTCATCTGCTAGTGCAGGTTATGGTATGGTTTATCCATCAAAAAATGGGCTAGTTCCAAATTTTGTTCGCATTAGTGAAAATATAGAATTATTAAGTGAGTCAGTTGCCTCTTTACCTCTTTTAGGATCTTCCTCAATTCAAGAAGAAGGTAACTTTGTATGGATTGCATCTGATGGAATTATTTCGAAATTAATTAAAAATGGGGATTATATATGGACCAAAAAGTACAACAAAATAAATGATGTGTCAGGAATTTATCCGCAAGCAGATGAATCCTTAGTGGTTTTTTGTTTTACCATCAACAACCAATCTGAATCTGATATTACATGTATCAGGTTGGATAAAAATGGGGAATTATTAAAATGAGGAGAATGAAAACAAATAATTTAAATGTAATTAACAAATTTGTATTAGGTTTTTTGATTGCCTTCACCTTTGCTTGTGCAAAACCTAATGGAGAAGTGTCAATAAGTGCACAAAATATTTATCAGCTACCCTCTGGCAATTGGTGGAATTTAAAATGGTATTTGGCCAATCAAGAATTTGGGGCTTTTACATTAGGTCTAGACAAATCCATTTTCTTTAATTTGAATAAATTTGGATTTGATTTTTCCAAGAAGAAATTCACTAATCAGCTAGTTGAACAATATTTTCGTGATTCACAAACAACAAAACTTCCTTTTGTATTCGAATCCAAAGTTTTACAATTGGATGAAATTCGTTTTTTACATATTAAAATAGTAAGTGATAAGTTTTCACCATCTTCATCAATTGACTTTTATTACAAAGTATACCTTACTAATAGTACCTTAAATAGTGCTGTTTTGCTATCAGATTTGGACAGTTCTTATGATGTTTCTTCGGCATCGGTAAATTCTGATAATAAAATTATTTTAGTAGGCCAAAAAAACGATTATAGTCGAACTAAAGTAACTTGTATTAATGGCCTAAAAACTGAATGGGTTAGATTTATTGCATTAGATTTTCAGAATTCAAATCTTAAGGTGACTGATCAAAATATTTACATGCTAATTCACAGTTTAAGTTATAATGATTTAAGTTATCCAGATAATAGAATTGTTTGCTATGATTTTACCGGGAAATTAATTAAAACCAACTTTTTGTCTACATATAATGGTAGTTATACTTTTCATTCTATTTCATTCATTAATAGTAATATTGTATTACTAGGAGAAAAATACAACGAATTAAATAGAAGCGCAGATTTATGTTTTTTAACTATGGATAAATCTTTCAATATTCTTAAAGAAAAAGTATTGCCATATAAGACGTTTATTGAGGATTATGATAATTCATCAAATAAATATGGAAGTTCAAAGGTTGTTTTAGACCCTATTGTTTTAGGACTTAATTTTTGGCTACCTGTGCGTTATTTTGACACCAAATTTGGTGAAAGTTTAAAATTGATAAAAATGGGTTCAACTTTCAACATTGAATTTGTTAAACCAATATTTACTAATATTAATCCAAACTTAAATAATGTTAATGGCACTAACTTCAATATAAGGTATGTAGGTTTCAAAACAGATAATCAATACTTATATCTTGGAGGCTTAAATTACAAGGGATACTTCTTTTATAGACTTAACCAAAATGGAGACTTTAAATAAGTTATTTGTTGTTTACTTGTTATTTAAAAATCCCCCTAATTGGGGATATTAATAAAGAAAAAATAATTTAAGTTTATTTCAAATTAAATAATGTATGAAATACTATTTATTACTTTTAATTGGATTCGTGCTCTTGTTGGGTGGGTGTAAAAAAGAAGTACCCAAGCAAGCGCCTAATCCCCTATTTGCACAAACATATCCAATAGACGGTAACCAAGTATTATTGGGCTCAACAAAAGCACCTGATGGTGGATATTTATTATGGGGAAGTACTGACGATAACACAACAAAGAGCCCTAATGGTTTTTTGATGAAACTAGATGCGAATCAGAATTTAGTATGGTATAAAATGGTTGGCGGAAATAGAAATGATGAAATTCGTTCGGCTTGTTATGATAAAGATGGGAATATTATGGCTACGGGAATGTCTCTTAGTTTTGATGATGCTAACCGTATAGGTGAATTTCAAAGCATGTATACCGTATATTTAAATGGAAACGGGGATGTTATTTGGGAAAAGTACTATACCGCCCCATCTGATAAGCCCAATCTTTCAACCGTGGGCAATAAAATACTTTACCTACCTAATGGCAATTTTGCACTAATAGGGAGTACCCTCAATTATGAATCAGAGATATTGTTTATAAATAAAGTCGAAAACGTTTATCGCGCGTTTATTCTTACTATCAATAATCAAGGAGATACTATAGGATCGGCTAGTTATGATGTTTTATTAGATGATCGAGATAATGGTCTATGCTATTTTCACGCAAAAGGAATAAGTGCCACACTAACCCAAGATGGAAGTATTCTCTTACTTGTTGTCAGAGATGTAAATTGCTACTTTAGTGATGGACAATTTGGTTTTCCTACAGAAGATGGTATTAATATGTTCCATGCAGGTGGGTCGACACTTTTCAAAATAAATCCAAGCATTCATTTTGGGTACAACAATTACATATGGAAAACAACTGTTGTTGATGTGAAGCTTTATGGAAATTCTTTTGAACAGGAAGATACTTATTTTTGTCCTGTACAATTTAAAACAGTGAATGCTCCCCTTGAGCAATACATGATTAGTTATTACACCTATACAGGCATAGGAGTGAACTACTCCATTTTCAATAAAGATGGACAACTGATAAAAAATTTAATTGAAACTACCCCCTTACTAAAAAATTTCACTACTGATTTAGAATCTATTGATGGTTCTGTTTTTTTACTTTCTCCCAATAGTTTCTCTAAAATGAATCAAGATGGACAATTAGAGTGGACCCGTAATATTGAATCCTTGTTTTCCTCAAAATTTGTTTCTGGTATTTACCCCCAAGAGGACAATTCATTGTTGATTTTTTGTGCATCGACAAATAGCAAATTAGATACTGATATTGGGTGCATCAAATTTAATGCACTTGGAGAAATTTCAACCCCATAACGAAAATGAAAAAACATACCACTTATACAACTTTATTGCTCATATTTTTATGGACTTTATTATTTATTACCTGCAAAAGGCCGGAAGAAGAATTGCACGTTAGTGCTCAATATTTTCATCCTGCGGACAGTTATCTCTATCCAACGTATCATCAGAAATCTTGGTATTTAGTGAATAATGAATTTGGGGTTCTACCTTTAGTAACCAAATGGCATAAAGTATCCAGAATTGCGATAAATTATAATACCAACAGCATCTATCAAGATTTCATAGATACTTTACCATCCATATGGAAACACAATCAATGGTTGAAAATAAACAATCAACGTTTAATTCAATTAGATAAAAATCGTTTTCTTTTATCTCAATCGTTAGAATCCGCAACATCACAATATAATAATCAACTTTATTTAACGGATGAACAACGTAAAAATAAAATATTGATTACAGGTAGGGATAGTTCTCGTGCTATAGTGAATAATACTATTCTACCTGATAATAAAATCCTATTTCATGAATATATGTCTATTGGTAATACACATTTTTTGACCTGTATCAATACTGAGGGTAAACAAGAATGGACAACTCCAATTGCCTATTCGCCTGCTCCTAACTCTAACACAAGAACTACTGGTATAGCGGCTTCCAATAACACCATCCTTGTATTACAAAATGAGATACGTGGTGTTGATCTATCCAATGTTGTTAGAAGGTATGATTTTTCGGGGAACCTCATCCAATCAAATTTTATGGCGGGATATGAAAATACACATTACTTTAGCCATGTATTGCCGCATCAGGATGGCTTTATGTTAATTGGGATTAAATACAATAAAGTAAGTCATCACTTTGAGCTTTGTTTTTTAAGTATGGATGCCAGTTTAAATCCAATTAAGGAAAAAGCCATTCCTTTTGATGATATTTTTTCGGATTGGGATTTTTCATTAAATACTCCTAAACTCATTGACGCTTATGAAATGATATTGAAACCCACCATTCATAATGGCTTTATTTTGTTACCCATACCATACTATTCTAAAAATTCAGGATCAAGCTTAAAACTTATTAAATTGAATCAATCATTCGAAGTAGAATTTGTTAAACCAATTTTCAACAATATTCCAAAAGATATAGAAAATGTGGGTGTAAAAGCAAACGATGATTATATTTATGTAGGCGGTTTAAATTACAAAGGTTTCTTTTTTTATAGAATGGATCAAAATGGAGATTTTAAATAAATAAAAATGAAAACAATAAAATCAATATTAATTATCCTTCTGCTTCTTTTTACACAGGAGATGTTAGCTCAAGAGAGCTGCACAGAAAAATTATATATGGCAAATAAGCTATATGAAAAGGGGAAGCTAGATGATGCCATCAATACTGCCCAAGAATGTGCTAAAACTGCAAAAAATACGAGTGAAAAATGGCAGGCGTATAGGTTATTAGCCATGTGTTATTTAGGTAACGGACAACAAAAGGAGGCAAGAATTGCAGCAGAAAATATGCTTGAGTTAAATCCCAAATACATACCGAGTAAGGCTAAAGACCCTTTGGAATTGACCAAGTTACTCAATGAAGTAAAGGTTATTCCTAAATTTTCTCTAGGCATCGCTGCTACTGCAGGCGGTAATTTAACCAAGGTAGGCGTTTTAAACACGTTTAATGCCTCCGGTTACACAAAGGAGTACTCTTCTTCTGGAAGCTGGCAATTTGGTTTAAATGCAGGCTATCACCTCAACGAATGGCTTAGTTTTCATACAGGGCTTCTTGCCATCTCCAAAAAATATGAGGTTAATTATTCTGTTGGTGGAGATGATTACGCCATTAAAGAAAATTTGGCTTATTTAGATATACCACTTTATGCCAGGTTTTCATCTAAGCCTTATAAAAAGTTCAGGTTATTTGTAGAAGGAGGTTGTTATGGTGGACTTTTATTGAGCTCAAGAAGCGATTTTTCTGCAACATTGAATGCTACTTCAGGCGAAGTACAACAAGAAAACAATCTAAATTCAATGTCTCGCAGAAATAAATATGAATATGGTATATTATATGGTGGCGGTTTGATGTATAAAATTAAGCAGGTAGATATGGCAATAGATGTAAAATATTATCAATCGTATGCCAATATTACCAATGAAGATGTTAGGTACAACAATCAATCTTTGTTGTATAATTATTATTTTATTGATGATGATATTCAATTAAGCAATTTAACCATCTCTCTCAGCTTATTTTATAATCTCAATTACCAAGTTTTAAAAAGTAAATAACGTTCAGTTATACCGTAATAAACCATCGTATGAAAGCAAGTATATTTTTTTCGCTCCTTCTTTTAGTTTGCTTTTGCGCAAACGCACAATCCACTCAAACAGATTGTAGCAACGTGCTTATTGCCGCTGATAAAGATTATGAGGCGGGTAGGTTCTCAAATTGTATAGAGAAGCTAAACAATTGCATGAGCTCATTAGCCAAACAAGATCGCTATGAGGCTTACCGACTTTTGGCCTTGTGCTATATGGTTACAAATGAAGACCAAAAGGCAAACGAAAGCATGGTTCAGTTATTAGAACACAAACCAGATTACAGAGATTATCCTTATTTTGATCCACTTGAGTTTACAAAACTTGCTGTAAAGTACACTGTGTGGTCGCAACTTGAACTAGGTTTAAAAACAGGTGTTAATATTAATTCAATTCGGGTAATAGAAAATTATTCTATAACTGGATTAGGTGGGGTGTATAATCCAGAACTTGGATTTCAAGTGGGTATCTTAGGAGAGTATTTTTTTAAAAAGAATATTTCTGTTGGGCTCGACCTAAGTTATGAAGGACTCAATTATTCTAAAACTACCATAGAACCTTCTGAATGGACACAAGAATTTACTGAAAACTTAAGGTATTTCTCTATACCTGTAACTGGTAAATATTACTTTTTGAACAAAAAAGGATTCAGGATGTCGGCCGAATTGGGTTTGCAAGTACAGTTGCTTTCTCAAACAAATTCTACCATAGAATTTAGTAACCAAAAAACCAATGAAATCATACAAAAAACTGCTGAGCAAAAAAGCCAGAGAACAAATACGCTTTTATACGGGTTGGGAGGGATAGCAGTATACAAAAAGTTAGGAGGAGGTAATGTGTTTATGGATATAAGGTATGCTTATGGATTTAGCAATGTGGTAAATGCAGAAAAGCGTAACGATAACCCCGAATTTAGCTTTACCAATCAATATATCGACAGTGATATTGCCTTTAATCCTTTATATATTTCATTTGGCTACCAATTTCCAATACCTCAATTTTATAAAGCAAAGTTGGCGCAATAACCAGTAAACCCCTTTTAAATTATTACTTAGTTTTAGGTAAAACAACTAAATGGCGGTTTGAACCCAAAAAATTAAAAATCAATTGAAAAACAAGATCAATATAATCCGTTTATTACTTCCTCTAGTCTTGCTCGTTTTTTTTACGAGCTGCAAAAAGGAAATTGATAAGCAAAATCCAAATACCAGTTTTGGAAAGGTTTATCCTATAGCAGGAAACCAAAATTTATTAGGCTCATGCAAAGCACCAGATGGAGGTTACTTATTATGGGGATATACCGATGGCAATGCCATGGGAGGCCAAGATGGGTTTTTAATGCGCTTAGATAGTGCGAATAATTTAATTTGGTATAAACAATTAGGTGGCAGTAGAAACGACATCATTTGCAAAGCCGCTTACGACAAGCAAGGTAATATTGTAGCTGGAGGTGAATCAAATAGTTTTAACGACATTTCTGATACTACTAAATTGGGAATTTATAATCGCATGTATGTTGTTTATGTTACAGATAAGGGAGAAATCATTTGGGAAAAAACATATACCGATAACTCAGGTGGAAAAAATGTATTAAATAGATTATTTTTAAATAGCCTATTGGTTTTACCAAATGGTAATATTGCATTGGTAGGTTCCACAATAAACTTTGACCCCAAAGATTTTGCTTTAGTTACTTACCAAAGTAATAAAGCTTTTATACAGTGTATTAACAATATGGGAGATACGCTTTGGAATTGCAAATATCATTTATTAGATATTGATACATTTGGAGTAAGTTATAATGGTTATCATGGAGTAAATGCAACACTAACTAATGATGGAAACATATTGATGCTTCTTTGTAAAGGTATTTCAAATGCATATGTAGATGGGTCATTAGATAAAACAGATTATTCGTTGACTTTATTAAAAATATCTCCAAATATTACAACTGGAGAAAATAAATATATATGGAGAAAGCACATAAAAAATTTATCAACTTACTTATTGAATTACCAAAATGAATTTATTCCCTTTAAAATGATTGATACCCTTTCTGAAAAATATATGATGGCTTTTGGAAATGGAGGTCTATTTAATTTTGGCACTTTTGATAAAGAAGCAAATAGTATTGCAAGTTTTAATAATCATAAATTTAATAACATTGAGAGTTCATTAGATTTTGAAGTTTACAATAATTCAATTTATTTTTTTGCTCCTAATTATTTTTATAAGGTATCATTAAATGGGGTGGTAGAATGGGAAAAGAAAATGATAGGAAGCGATATCAAAACTGGATTTGGCATTTATTTTAAACCCGATAAAAGCATCACTACTTTTTGCACTTATTTTAATGCACAAAGCGAACTCGATATTGGGGCATTGATATTAAAAGAAAATGGAGAAATAAAAACTAAACCATGAAACCAATAAATATATATTTCAAATTAGCTTACTTATTATCTTTAATGCTTTGCATTGTTTTTATTTCATGCGAAAAAGAAAAAGGGATAATTAAGCCAAGTGCCCAAAATGTATATTCTTTTTCAGTTGTAAAAAACCAAAACTATAATTGGATTTTGACTAATGAAGAAATAAGTTTTTATTATGAAAATTTTAAAATTTTACCTAACAATAATGTTTCAATTATTAATTTAAACAGGGTTGGTTTCAATTCAATAACAGGACAGTTTTCTACATCTTTAAGCAACAGTGAAAATAAACTAGATTCATTTGATTTTATTAATAATGTTAAGATTATTCAATTAAATGAAAGTAAATTTTTAAAGATAAATAAAGTTTTATACCAGATAGATACACCATACTTTAATTCTAAAACTAATTTATTTATAACAGACAAAAATTTAAATGTTCAAAATAAGTTAACTTGGGATAGCAGTGAAACTATCTTAACTGCAGGAATGCTTCCTGATGAAAGAATAATTATTGTTTCTCAAAAAGGAGTTTCCACTAATGTAACTTGTTTAAAAACAGATTACAGTATAGATTGGAAGAAAACAATAGGAAATATTAATGTAATAGGTAATGAAATAAATGATTTAGTTATTACAAATGAGTCTATTTTTCTTCAAACAAATGATTTGTTTAGTAGAAATGATATTAATCATCTAATAAAATTAAATTTTTCTGGAATGAATCAAATAAGCAGACAAATAAAAGATCAAGGTAAATATGAGTTTAATAATATGGAAGAAAGTGAAAATGGAATGGTCCTTTCGGGACAAAAGTACAATCCTTTTACTGGTTTAATTGATCTTTGCTTTCTTACCTATGATAACAATTTAGCAATAGCAAATGAAACCATAATTAATATAACTGATTATTTTCCTGATTGGGATATTAACAATAATACTTCCTATTGGATTATATCCAAATACTTTACTCCCTTAGTAAAAGATGAAACCGGTTATTGGATTGCAGCTACTTATCCTAATAAAAAAAATACGTATAGTATAAAGTTAATAAAATTTAACAAGCAAATGCAATTAGAAAAAATTATACCAATTATTACCAATATGGATGATAACTATACTAGCACTCAGCTTAAAATGGATGCTAACCATATTTACATTACATATGCCAATGTGCAAAAGGGCATTTACTTTTTTTTATTAAACAAAAGCGGAGATTTAATTGAAAATTGATATCATAATAAATAAATGAACGCAATAAATCCATTTCCAGGTTTACGACCATTTCAAGCACATGAAGCTCACCTGTTTTTTGGAAGGGAGCGATACATTGATACCATTATTGAAAAGTTAAATTTACATCATTTTGTTTCAATTGTAGGGAATTCGGGAAGTGGAAAATCATCTTTACTAAGGGCTGGAGTAATTCCAAAACTCATTAAAAGTAATGATTGGATTGTGTTAACCATGCGCCCGGGAAAACATCCTGTAGAAGAACTTTATCATGTATTGAATAGCAATTCAGCCCTACAGTTAAATACAAATGCGGAGCAGCAATTAACTATTTTGCAAAATAATGAGTTAGGTTTGGTTCAAATAGTAAGAAATAGTCTTCCCTCAGGCAAACGACTTTTATTAGTAGTAGATCAATTTGAGGAGCTGTTTCGCTTTCAAAAAACCCAAGAGGACATTGCCATACAATTTGTTAATTTACTTTTAAAGGCTATCGGTCAAAGGGATATACCCATTCATATTATTATTACACTTAGGAGTGATTTTATAGGTGATTGTGAACAATTTATTGGTTTACCTGAAGCCATTAATAATGGACAGTTTTTGATTCCACGAATGAAAAAGGATGAATTGCAACTAAGCATTACTGGTCCGGTTGAATACGTTGGAAATAGAATTTCGCCCAGATTGGTTCAACAACTATTAAATGCAGTGGGTACAAATCCAGATCAATTACCCGTGCTCCAGCATGTGTTAATGCGCACATGGGAAGTATGGAAAAATGCAAATGATATTGATGGCCAAATAGATTTAGTTCATTACGAAGCTACAGGAGGAATTGAAAAAGCCTTGTCTAATCACGCGGAGGAGGCAATGGATGAAATAAATACAGAGGATAAGAAACAAATTACTGCCATTTTATTTAAAACATTAACCCTCAAAGAAGCTGATAACAGAGGTGTTAGAAGGCCAACTTCTGTTCAAAAAATTGCCGAAATAGCGAATACATCTGTTGAAAATTTGATTCCTATTATAAACGTATTTAGAAAAGAAGATAAGGGATTTCTAACACCATCTTTTCCAACAAGTATCAATGAAAAAACCATGATTGATATATCGCATGAAAGTTTAATGCGTGTATGGGAACGATTATCAAATTGGGTAGAGGAAGAATATGATTCGGCTCAAATCTACCAACGCATTACCGCTAGTGCTTTGTTGTATGAAAAAGGTTTATCTGGCTTGTGGCGAGACCCCGATTTGCAGATTGCAATAGATTGGAATGCTAAGTATAATGTAAACCAAAAATGGACTGAACAATACAATGGTTTTTTTGAATTGTCGAAACGATTTATTGATGCCAGTCATCAGCAAAAGATGTTTTTGCTAGCGGATCAAAGGCGTAAGAGAAAACTAACCAACATGCTTACCATTGCAGTGCTCATTACTTTAAGTGCATTGAGTATTTGGGCATTTACTGAGCGAAATAAGTCTGGTAAAAATGAGGAGCTTGCTGTTAACGAAAAGAAGAAAGCACAACAACAAGAAATACTAGCGCAAGAGCAAAAGTTAGTAGCTGAAGCGAATGCAAGCAAGGCAGAAAAAGAGAAAAAAAATGCTGAGGTTCAAAAGCAATTGGCCATAAAAAACGAATCGGAAGCCAAGTTGCAAAAGCAAAATGCTGAGCAATCATCTTTACTAGCCAACAAGGCCAGAAAATTAGCTGAGATGGAGAAACAAACTGCAATTGAAGAACGCACCAAAGCAGATAGCTTAAGAAAAGTAGCTATTCTGTCTGAGAAAAATGCCTATCGCCTAAGCATTCTCTCTATTGCTCAAGCTTTGGCCATAAAATCTACAGCACTTAAAGTTGGGTCGAATGAGGATGAAGTTAAAAAGTTATTGGCTTTGCAAGCCTATAAATTTAACAGAGAATACCAAGGTAAAACTACTGATGTAGATATCTATACAGCCCTATATTCCGCTTATAAAGAAAGTCGTACTGAAGATGATTTTCAAAATGCGAGTCATATAGACATGGTGCGTTCAGTTGCTTTTAATCCTAAAACAAATGAGTTAGCAAGCGTTGGATCAGACGGATTATTGCTTATTCATGATGGGGTCAAAATCAATAAAATTCTAAAACAATATCCCAGGCAAAATGCCATTTTGGATAATATAGCTTACAATGCTCTTGGCGATAAAATTGCTTGCTTGGCGGATGGAGTTAGCGTAATTATTTTTAATTCCAATAACCAAAATGAAGGTGTTAAAATGCCAATTATTCATACCGATAAATTGACTGGAATAGCTTGGGGTGGCGAGCACATCATTACCATTTCAAATGACAATACACTTAAAATTACCCATTCTATCACCCAAAAATTGCAGGCAAGTATACCTTTAACAGCTAAACCAACCTGTTTGGTAATTTCCGCTGATAAGCGTTTTGCATTTGTTGGTCATGAAAATGGATTGGTAAGTAAGGTAAATCTAGAAAGCAATTCAATTTCAACAATTGTCCAACTAAAAGAAAAAATCACTGCCATTGATTGCGCTCTAGAAAAATTAGCATTGGGCACTTATAGCGGAAAAATAGAATTAATTGATTTAAAAACAAATCAATCAGTAATTGGTGGCAACCTAAACAGACATATATCTACCGTCACTAGTTTGGCATTTTCAGAAAACGGAAAAAACTTGATTTCTGGTAGTTTAGATGGTATAGTTTATAAATGGCAGTTTAGCCAAAAGGAGGCAATAGCTATACCTTTCAAAGACCATAGTTCTTGGGTTTGGAGTGTTGCATTTAATAAAAAGGAAGATCGTTTTTGCTCTGGAGGCAAAGATAAAAAAGTGATTTTATATGTTAACAAGGAGGAGGATTTGGTAGAAGAAATAATGCAAACTTGTAAACGTAATTTAACGTTATCGGAATGGATTCAATATATAGGAGAAGATATCCCTTATCAAAAAACAATTGCCAAATTTTAGAAAATGAATCTCTCATTAACAACACTTAAACAAGCTATATCTTTATGATCTTAACATTACTAGTAATGGGCATTTCCCTTATAGCAGCGATGTTTATATTTTGGAAATTTTTTATTCTAAATAAGCAAGTATCTGAGCTACGCGCCAAAACAGATTTCGCTTTACAATCTGATACATTAATCAAGATTGAATATACGATAGAAAACGATCTTGGTAAAATTGCCGATAACTTTAATTCATTAGGATCCCGTTATACTGGCCAACTTAGTCAATTGGGTGAGTATGCCAATATGCACAAAGAACACAGCGAGCTTAGCGGTAAAATGCAAAATATTGAAACCTCATTTTCGCAAATATCATTAATTACAGACATTGGAAAAGATATTACCTCTAGCTTAGGTTTGAACCAAATTTTGAGCAAAGTATTTAAGTATATCTATTCAAGCATGACAATTGATGAAGTTCACTTGTTGGTTGAAAAAAATGAAAATCGGTATTATTATGTTATTAGAGATAAGAACGTTCAATTGGTTACTAAAACAGAATGGATAAATAACCCTGACAATGTATTGAATTGGACTTTTGTAAACAACAAGGAGCTTTTCTTAAGCGACGCAAAGGCTAATTATGAGCAATATGTTTTTAATCCAATAACCTTGTTTGATAATAGAGAAGCTGGTTCCGTGTTAAGTATTCCTTTTGGGTTTAATACCAAGCAAACTGGTAGCATTGCCATATTGAGCAAAAAGGAAGGTGCGTTTGATCCATATCAATTAGATTTTGTGCGCTCTATTGCCTCCTATATTGCAGTGGCTATTGACAATTCTAATTTATTTGAAGCGTTAGACGGTGAACGACTTAAATCAGAATCTCTTTTGCTAAATATTTTGCCATCAGATGTGGCCACAGAGCTAAAACAGACAGGAAAGTCGGAAGCCAAATTGTATGGCAATGTAAGCGTTTTGTTCACCGATTTTGTAAACTTTACAGGCATTAGCGAACAAATGAGTCCTACAGAATTGGTTCAAGAAATACACAAGAATTTTACTGCTTTCGACGCCATCATGGAAAAACATGGCATAGAGAAAATAAAAACCATTGGCGATGCCTATTTAGCGGTATGTGGTTTGCCTAACGAAGTGGAAGACCATGCCCAATGCATTACTAAAGCAGCATTGGATATTCAGGAGTTTATGCAAAGCAATGATGGTAAGTTCAAAATAAGAATAGGCATTCATTCTGGCCCAGTAGTAGCAGGCATCGTAGGAGTAAAAAAGTTTGCTTACGATATTTGGGGCGATACGGTAAACATGGCAAGTCGCATGGAAAGCAATAGTGAGGCCGGTAAGATTAATATTAGTGCAGCCACTTACGAGTTAATTAAAGGGGAGTTTGTATGTGAGCATAGGGGGAAAATAAATGCCAAGAACAAAGGCGAAGTAGATATGTACTTTGTATCTGCAAAAAAATAAGCTATTAATACTTTTTATATATTAATAGCTTATTTTAACTTTTGGGCCTTAACTCCACCCCTACTTCATAATCTTTCTAATGATTTGCTCTTGGCCACTTTGAATGTTTAAAAGGTATAAGCCAGGATTGCAGTTGCCCAAATCAAGTTGAATGGCATTATGTCCTTTTAGTAAAGTTGCCTCAGTTTCTAAGATCAATCTACCAGAAAGGTCGATTAAACGGATGGTGGCAGTTTGTAAAATCTTAGCATTCAATTCAACATGCAACATCTTATCTACAGGATTTGGGTAAACACCACTTAACTCCATTTGGTTCAAACCTAAACCAGTAGAGATATTGCTTACTTCAACATCTTCACAATGCATGTCTGAGCATGAATCGGTGCTATTTATCACACTTAAACAAACACTATATTTTCCATTCTGCATAAAGGTATGTTGCCCACTCCCATCCTGACTAAAAGTACCATCTCCAAAATTCCAATAAGATACTAAATTAGCTCCTGAGACACTGCTGAATTCGAATTTCCCTGGCGTTGTATTATCGGGTGTAAAAGAAAAGTCTGCCGCACATTGCTGCTGGGTAATGTTTCCTGGGAATAACACACTTACGCAAAACATACTTTTGCAATTGGTGTCTAAGGTATTTACCACATATAAACAGGCTGTGTGCCAACCCGGACTCATAAAATTATGTTCTACATTGGTGCTAGTTACAGGTGTACCACCATCAAATACCCAACGGTATTGCAATGGACTACCTGCAGAGCGGTTAATAAAGCGATAGCTGCTGGTATTGCCAATTCTTTCGTAATCAAAAGAGGCCACACAAGCAATAGGATTGCTGTTTCCTGTATTAAAAGTTTTGCAGGTAGTGCTTTTGCAAAGCGTGTCATTGCCAGCGCTAATATTATAAATGGTTAAGCAAACTGTTTTTGACCCAAGCGTTGCAAAATTGTGAAGTGGATTGCAGTTATCTGAAGAGGTTCCATCGCCAAAATTGTAAACACAACGGGTATGGGTGCCTGTAGAAGAATTGGTAAACCTAACATAATGCGGGTTTGAACCAATGCTATCACTTTTGATGATATTAAAATTTGCATTGCAATTTCCTGTTGACCCAACCAAGATGCTATCGCAAATGGTTTGAGTACAAGTAGAGTCTTTCTTAGTTACTTTTAAGCAAACCTTGTACTTACCATTGTTTAAATAGGTTCTAAAGGTGAGTCGGCTATCAGAAGAAGTTCCATCCCCAAAAGTCCATAAGTACCTATAATTGGTATCATTCAAAGCAGCTGAAAAATATACTTTCTTACTGTTTGTAGGGTCATTTTGCTTGGTCCAATTGGCATTGCAAGGATTAGCCGATTCTATGGTGATGGAATCACAAATGGTTTGAGTACAAGTAGAGTCTTTCTTTGTTACTTTTAAGCAAACCTTGTATTTACCATTGTTTAAATAGGTTCTAAAGGTGAGTCGGCTATCAGAAGAAGTTCCATCCCCAAAGGTCCAAAAGTACCTGAAATTGGTATCATTTAAAGTGGCTGTGAAATATTTTTTCTTGCTATTAACTGGGTCATTTTGCTTGGTCCAATTGGCATTGCAAGGAGTAGAAGACGATTCTACAGTTATAGAATCACAAATGGTTTGAGTACAAGTTGAGTCTTTCTTTGTTACCTTTAAGCAAACCTTGTATTTACCATTGTTTAAATAGGTTTTAAAGGTAAGTCGGCTATCAGAGGAAGTTCCATCCCCAAAGGTCCATAAGTACCTGAAATTGGTATCATTTAAAGTGGCCGTGAAATATTTTTTCTTGCTATTAACTGGGTCATTTTGCTTGGTCCAATTGGCATTGCAAGGATTAGGCATTTCTACGTTAACCGTATCACATATGGTTTGGGTGCAAGATGAATCCTTTTTGGTCACCTTTAAGCAAACCCTATATTTACCAACATTTGAATAAGCATGAAAAGTTACTCGGCTATCAGACGAGGTACTATCACCAAAAGTCCACAAATACCTATAATTGGTATCATTTAAGGCGGCTGAGAAATAATACTTTTTGAAATTGTTTGGATCTTTTTGTTTGGTCCAATTGGCATTACAAGGACCTTGGGCGCTGATTTCACTAAATGAAAGGAGGGCTAAAAGAAAAAAAATCGCGTTGAGTAGTGAGTGTTTTTTCATAGAGTTTAAACTTAAAGGTTATACATAATCCCCTAAAAATCAAATCGAAGTTAGTTGAACTATTTAATAAAACAAATTTTAAACATCCCTTTTTATTATTTAAGGAGACTTTAAGTTCTCTAAACCGTGCAATTTCAGGTTGGGTTCAAATTGAACCAAAAAACCTTACTGTTAATTAATCTTTAAATGGACTTCTCTCCTGCCAAACAAGCTTTGGCTCTAGGTAATTGTAGGCATGCTCAAAAAGGTAATTAATAATAATATTGCTATGTTTAGCAAAGCCATACATTTCTTGTGGCTTGGCACCAATAGAGCTTTTTATTTCTAGGGCAGTTCTTCCAAAGACAATTGTTTTAAAACCAGCATTTATGGCATGCATTAGCATATCATAAAGCATATTTAAGTATAACATTTTTTCACGCTGAACCGTCTCATCATAGCCTAAAAAGTAAGTATCTACTACATTTCCATTATGGAATAGGGTATAAAAGCCAATCAGCTTTCCCTCTAAATAATAACAATATAAATGAAACTTATCTTTCATTAGCTCTTTGATAACCCTAAAGTGATTTTTAGCAAGAAAAAAGGTATTGAAGTGTGCATTGTTGGCCACATGCAGGTATAAATCATAGATATCATCCTCATAATAAATGATGTCTTCTAGGTTTAATATTCTTTTCTCTATGCCCTCTAATTTCTTTCGAGCGCGCTTGTATTGATCGCGGTATTTTTTGGCCAAAGCCTGAATATAATCTTGCTCTGTATTCCATGGGAGGGGAATTTCAAATACCATATTGGGTTGAGCCGTAAATTGAAAATACTGCTGAAATCCGGCTTTTATGAAGGTATTAGTATCTGCTTTATCAAAATCTTTGAAGGTGGTACAATGTACTTTAAATCCTTTGTGCTTAAAGATTTCTTTCAGCTTTTCAGATGCCAATTTAAGTATTCTGACCGCTTCAATTTCATCTAGGCTGTCAGAAAAAACAAAGGCATTTTGCCCTGAAAACATATTATTGCCAATGATAAGAATATGGGCATTGAGATTTTTAAAAACTAGGTTTCTAACAGCAGTTACTAATAAGTTATCTCGCGTTCCAAAAGAATCTAATTGGTTTAGGTTTAGAAACTGTGAAAGTGCAATTCCCGCTAATGCTTCATTTTGGTAAATCCCAATATAATGACAAATCATATTTGGGGGAGCCGATTGCTCTAATACTTGAAGGTAATCCTTTGTTAAAAATACGTTTTCGGTACTTAATAAATGCCATTCTAAAGGGAGTTCCGGAACCTTATTAAATATTTTGAAAGAGTAGGTTGTTTTCAATTGTGGCGCAAACTTAAGCAAAAGTTGAGTGTAGCCAAGGCGATATTCAATTAAATCCTGCTAAGCTTTTGGGTTGCGCATCTGAAGGTGAGAAAATTCTAATCCCAAACATACTTTTCATCATATTCTACATTATACTTTTTAAGAAAAGCTCTGTATTCATCTTTAAATGCTTTTTTACCATGGTGTTCGTGTTGGTTTGCTATATAAGCAATTACTTTTTCAACTTGTGCTGGATTTACCGAAAACGCTCCATAGCCATCTTGCCAATAGAAGTTTTCATATCCTTTGCCCTTTGTTTTTATCCACTTTGAAGAATGTGATTTTAATTCTTCCATCAACTTCATTAAAGCGATTTTTTTTGAAAGCATACATAGGATATGTATATGGTCGGTATAACCACCAACTTTTAAAACAGAGCATCCAAGTTTGTTACAGATACCACCAAGGTAAGCATGCAGTTCAGCTTCTACTGGTGGGTAAATTAAAGGTTCACGATGCTTGGTACTAAATACAAGATGAACATAGTTTTTTACTAATGACTGTCCCATAGATTATAAAATTAATATTTTATTTATCTAAAATCAAGCCCTGAAGGGGCGCTATACTTTAACATAGGGTATCGCCCTATGATATACACTAACATAGGGTATCGCCCTATGATATGCACTAACATAGGGTATCGCCCTATGATATACACTAACATAGGGTATCGCCCTATGATATACCTCCCTATGAGCCCTGAAGGGGCGCCATACCTTACCTCAACGCGATATATCATATAGCGAATTGGGTGTTTTAATCTACATATTGTATTCCACCCCTTCGGGGCTGTGTATGTAGTTATAGATGTGACTCTCGATGGGCTTAACCCATCGTTGGTGGTATAACGCCCCTTCGGGGCTATGATAAGCAGTTATAGATGTGACTTTCGATGGTCTAAACCCATCGTTGGTGGTATTACGCCCCTTCGGGGCTGTGTTATGTAGTTATAGATGTACAATCCTTATTATGGGTCGATGCATGGGGTTACTATAGCTTCGACTGGCAATAATTACTAAAATTACAAGCATATGGTTTATTGCATTGTGGTCCCATTTCAATGTTTGGAATGGTTTTGAGGTTTACCAGCTTTTTAAGGTCGAAAATATGATTGCAGATAAAATCTTGTTGAAGCAATACTTCCTCCAATACAGATGAAGGTTTAAAAAGCTTTCCCACTTCAAGTTCGCCTGTGGGCAAATATTCATTGTCGAAATGAATGATTGAAAAATTTGAACCAAAATATCCACTGGGCACAAGACATCATTATACATAAAAGCCGCTTCGTAGATTACGCGGTATTTGAATAATTATCCGGGTGGAAACATAGCTATAGCAAATGGTGGTGTATTAGCAAATCAATAACAAGCGAAATTCCCCTTCATTTTCTATGGGGGCTCTATGAATGCAAGGGAGCACTGTTTGTTTTGGATGATCCACCGCCAAACGCCAGAGATGTCCTACTCCTAGATTGGTGGCACTTGCCCCAGGTAGGGCTTGATAATGTAAATCAAAATAATTGTCCTTCAAAAAATCTTCAAATTCCTCAGTTGGCCCCCCATGTAAATCTTTAAGTTTCATTCGAATTTCAGGAACTAGAATTTTTTGAGAGGCTTGGCTATTAGCAATGATATCACTTGCAGCCCCATAATACGTGCATAAAAAAGTGTCTGTTGCAATAGGCGAGCGATCTACATGGTAGGAGTATACATCAGTGGAAATAAAATCTAATTCATCATCTCTTTCATAACATTTTAGCAAATTTAAGGTGGGTGAAGCTCCGAAATCGGCTAATAACTTAAAATCATTTAAGATACTATTTCTGGCAATATTCCCCATTTCTGATAGTTCGAGTGCTAATAAGTCATTAAGAGTAACTTCCGTTACATTTTCTTTGAGTTGCAGTTTCCTTACAATGGCTTCAAAATCCCCTTCCAAGTTCCTAAACCAACACTGTGCATTCATTTCTCCCTTGAAGTCTGTATTTACAAGTTCCGGAAAAGTAGATGCGATTCCAATTTGAGGATTATCAAAAAATGTTTGGCTCATTAATGGTTTAGCAAGTATAAATTCGGTTTAATTAATAATTAAACAATATCGCATTTTTTCAATTATAATGCAATTGAAATTGGATTATAATTGAAAGAAGTACTATATAAATTCTGTTATCTCCTGGCTTGTATGTTATTAGTAGGATGTTACCAATATCCTATTAACCCTAAAGGGTTCAAAAACTACAAAGCCACCAGAATGGAAGGCTTACCACTAAAATCTGGCTTAAAATATGGTTTGCCATATATAAGGAAATATTGGAATAAAAGTGATGAAACCCATGGATTAGGAAAGGAAGCGTTTTTTCCAAAGCCAGTTGATTTACAAACCTTAATGGCTAAAGATACTAACTGTTTGCAGCTTGCTTTTGTGGGAGACATCATGTGGATGCGCGGAAAACAAAAGCATTTAGTATCGAAAGAAATAAAAGACTTTTTAGCAAGTAATAACTTAGTATTTGGAAACCTAGAAACACCAATTTCAAATAAACATCCTGTAAGAAATTTTTTTCCAGATTATGCTATTTACAATGACGATACAAGTTTAATTAATGGTTTCTTAAAAGACCCCCAACACTGTCTATTTAACGGAGTAAGCTTGGCCAATAATCATGCGATGGATTTAGGCTTAGAAGGTTTGGCCAGCACAATTGAATTCCTAAAAGCGAAAGGTGTAGTTCCAATGGGTGCTTCGGCAAGCCCCTTGTTGCCCCTTTATGAAAAGTTTCAAGCAAAAGGGTTAAGCATTGGAATACATGCTGCTGCGTGGGGATTAAACAATCCTGAATTGCTAAATAATGAAGGCTTAGGCTTTCATCAAGTTAAATCATTATCCTACCCATATGTTTATGATATAAGCAACCAAGTTCCCATAAACGCTTTAGCTAAAATGGAACAGGATAGCATTGATTTAAAAATTGTATTTATGCATTGGGGATTTGAATTTGAATTCTATCCTGATAGCCTCATACAAAACTATGCTAAAACACTTTCTGAAGCTGGTGCAGATATCATTATTGGCGCTCACCCACATGTTATACAACCGGTGGTTTATTTAAGCAGAGCCCATCAAAATAAACCTCCCACCTTGGTATATTATTCGCTAGGAAATTTTTGTAGTCAGATGTACACAACAGCCTGCAAAACAGGAATGATTGCACATATTGCTGTCAATAGAAATGGTTTGAACCAACTTAGCGCAAATGCCTTAGAACCAGTTTTTGTGTACACCCATAAAAAAGGTTGGGCAGCTAATAGAACCAAATTACACTTGATTAGAACACCAATACTTGAAATGCCTCAGGGTTTGTCTTCCCATAAATGGAAGAAAATCAAAAAAACGCTTAAGTTGTTTGAAAGCCATTCATAGGGAAGTATAATTAAAAAAAGAAAGACCCCTTGAGGGGCCTTTCTTTTCACTACAAATGCCAAAGCATACTCACGAGTGGCCAGTGTAATATTGGACTTTTGGGTCCAAGCATCTGTGGTTGGGTTGTATTGCCATAAATCATTCATTTGCCCGGGACTGGTGCCATAACTGCGCCCGCATGTAATATATCCATAAGGCTCAATGGCAAAACTACAAGCATTAACCCTTAAGCCTGGCGGGAAAACTGCTTTGCGTGTCCAATTGGAAGTTAAAGTATTGTAACACCAAAGTCGAGCGGTATCTGCAGGTAAGTAATATATGTTTGAACCAATTACAAAGCCACACCCATATTTTGAATTCCACGCGGTATCTACCACAGTTTGGAAGGGCAAATTGGGAAGTTGTGTCCAAGTTTGGGTATTACCCTTGCTAGGTGGAAAGAAAAACAGCAAGGATAAAAAAAGGAATTTAAGGATCATATCCAATTAATTATAAACCAAAGCTAATCGCAATAAGCGGATTATTATATGTTTAAAGTCAGTAAAACTAAAAACTAACCAAGCGATACTTAACTGCGTTTAGGGTCAAACCAACCCTTGATTTAACGCTAAACTTTTCGAATAAAGCAGCTCTATAGGAATCAATAGACTTAACGCTTACATGCATTAAATCTGCAATCTCCTTGTAGGTTAAGTCTGAACAAGCAAGTTTTAAAAAATCCTTTTCTCGATCGCTAAGTTGCAACATGGGGTATTCTGGCGAATCAGAAGAAACAATGCGAATGAGTTTGCCAGTAACTTTATCGGTATAATGAAAACCTTTATTGAGTATATCTTTAACCGCAACCTCTAAATCACCTATTTCAATGTCTTTAGGCAAATATCCTTTCACACCTAGCTTTAACATCCTTAAAATAGAAATTTCTTCCTCCACCATAGATAATACAAGAATTGGAATTTGAGGATAATTTTTTTGAAGGTAAGCAGCAACTTCAAAGCCATTAATACCTTTTAGTTCAATGTCTAAAATGAGCAAATCGGGCAATTTCCCAGATGCTAAAACGGGTAGCAACTCCTCTCCAGAAGCAAAATCTTTCACAATTTTAAATTCTTGGCAATACAACTCCACTAATTGTTTCAATCCATTTCTAAAAATCTTATGGTCGTCTACAATATACACTTCACAATTCATGATGATTTTATTAGAGGAATTTTTAAAGTAAAAGAAAATCCAGTATTATCTAAGTTATTCATTTGTGCAGAAGCATGCAAAATTTCTGCACGTTCACGAATAATTTTTAATCCTGACCCACCTGTATGCGTTTTTATTGATTTGTTAATCCCCAGTCCATTATCTTGATAGGTGAGCATAATTTCATCGTTCAAACAATCTATAGTAAGGTTGGCTTGACTTGCCTGAGCATGTTGCAAGGTATTATTAATGAGTTCTTGTATGATTCTGAAAGTATGAAAGCAAACATTGGCAGGCAAGTTTTCTATTTCATTAGACAATTTCACTTCAATCATTAAGGTATTGGTTTCATTGATAGAGGTAACCAAGCGGTCTATGGATTGACCCAAATCGTATTCTAATAAACTATCCTGCTTAATGGTTGCAGCCAACTGTTTCACTTGGGCAATGAGTTCTTCGGCAAGAAAAACAGAGCGATTGACAATATCCGAATCCAAACTAAGGTTGTTTCTTTCCAAGGTTTTAAGGTTCATTTTTAGAATGGCAAGGGTAGCGCCAAGGCTATCATGAAGCTCTCGCCTAACATTCTCGCTTATTTCTGTCCGAATACTTTGTTCAAGTTTTAGGTGTTCTTCTTTGGCACTAATTTTATTACGCCATAGTATTTGCTGGGCCTTGGTATATTTAATGATAAAGTAAATAGTGAAACCAGTAGACAACACAAATAGAAGTGTACCAGAAATGAGCACAAATGACAAATCTTCTAAATCAAATTGTTGAG
Organism: Bacteroidota bacterium; assembly: GCA_027487835.1. Classification (GTDB taxonomy): domain Bacteria; phylum Bacteroidota; class Bacteroidia; order UKL13-3; family UKL13-3; genus B1. The sequence goes on from JAIYCU010000013.1 coordinate 113,102, forward strand.
GTAGTTTAAATTGATAAATTTCCATCTACACGGATACAATAAAAGTAAAAGTAATACAAAATGATGTTTGATACGAATAAAAACGTATCAAACATCCTAAGTCCTCCATAATTAATATTGGCTGTTATTGCATAAAAGCCAAAAAAGAAATAATTGAAGGTATAAAAGAATAGGGTAGTTAATAAGAATATCAAGGTGATCATTCGCGGCAAAGGAATTAAACTTGGTTTCTCCAGAGATATGTTGATGCCAATTAAAGAGAACACCACCAAATAAATGCTCAAAAGCATGGTATGGAGTGAAGGAAAAACGGCAAAACCAAATTTAAAGGAAGCATATACCTCCGTAGCTAATAGCAAAGGGGTAATTAAGTATAAAACGAACTTCCATTTAGATTGCGAGAGTATATCATGCAAAACGATGGCATACCAAAAAGTGGCTAGAATCAAATATACATGATATACGGGATAGTTTGTACCATGAGCAAAACTCATCCACCTACTAACAGTTTGTGATAAAAATGCCAATGCACCCAATCCCATGATTAGCTTTTGACGTTTGCTAAGGTGTTTAAACTTAACCAATCCATAGGCTAGGCAAAGAAAAGGGAAAAGTTGATAGGCTATAAAACGGAAGGTTATCATATCAAATTAAATAGATAATACTTTATAATCCCTTTTAAAAAGCATTTTGATTGTTCTGTTAACACTTGCCTCCAAACTAAACTACCTTTCGTCAAAAATATCAATATTAGTTGAGCACCTGGCAGGACATGGGTCACAAAGGTCATACATTTTATCTGTAAGGATGGCGCCATTGTCTGCATTATTACCATTTTCTACCCCGCAAGTTATTACTTGGAAATTGCCTACAGTATTTTGCCCAAACATTAAAAAGAGGTGCGTTACATTCTTACCATCAGTTCTATTTAGAATTTCTATAATATCTTCCTTATCAAACCATAGGCCTTTTAAGGTCTCTACAGTTCCATTCTCTTGCGTAACTTGAATGGCATCGGGGTTAGATAAGTAGGCTGTGTGCATGTCTTTAGCCTCTTGAAGGGTGATTTTTGAACTGGCAAATGCTTTTGTTGCCTTATCAGCTCTTGTAAAAGAAAATGTTGCTTTCATATTGATTTTATATAAGGTTCAAATATGCAGCACAGCATACAATTAAAATATAGGAAATTTCCTATTTTAAATTTAGGGCAATCCCTACTAAAATTAAATTCACCTATCAGCACCTTTGATGAAACAATTTAAAAAACCTTTTAAACTTAAAATTATGAAAACGAGATTATTTATTTTAACAATCTTACTTTGCTTTACCATGCATAGTTGGGGACAAAATTCTATTAAAATTATTAAACTTGATTTTAAAGAAAAACGATTTACAAATTTAGACTCACTTGAGGATTTAAAGCAAGGAGATTTCTATCAACTACAAATAGATAACATCAATTTGAACCATTACAAAGTAAGTATTGGAAAAACAGATTCGATTGTGGTATCGGAGGTAGAATTTCCAACATTTAATGCAATTGGACTTGGTTCTATTACAGATATATTGAGTAGTTTAAACAATGCAACATTTAGCGCGCCTTTGGTTACCGTAGAAGATCCAATTTCTTTAGCTAAATCAAAGGAAGTACTTAAACTTAAAAGTGATCTAAATAGAATAAATGTCAATAAAAGTGGTTACACTTCTGAGGAGCAGGCAATAATAAATATGAAAAATGAATCTATTAATAAATTACAATATGAAATTAACCTATTAGAAATAGATAACTTGGCCAGGTTAAGTTTTAAAGACCAAATATTATATGAAACTAAGCTTGCTAGTGATTCTTTAGTAGAAATGGCTAAAACCTTAAAGGAACACATAAGAATAATAAACAACTCTGTTATTGCACAATTAGAATTGGTTGCTCTTACTTATAAAGAGTCGATTTACGATAAACCAACTGAATCAACATCAATATTTGAAACATTACAGCCTAAAGGTATAAAAACCATATTAGAAGCTACTAAAATTGAGCAAATGGCATTATTTGAAATTGAAAATAAAATAAATACTATAGAGCGTAACTATCGTAACTTCATAGACAAGAATAAAAATAGCACCAAATTCATGGCTTTATTTGAAAAAGATGAAGACATAAAAAATAAACATAAACAATTGCTAGCTGCCATAGAAAAACTTAAAATCGAAACTATGGATTCTGTTTATTCAAAAATTAATACTATAAATATAATTAAGTATTTAAACGCCATAATAGATTTAGATAACAACAAGGAAAGATCAATTTTAACATTACCAATGCAGCATAATGGTGATGTAAGCAAATTATCGATTAATATTACGCCTAAAAAAGAAGAATTTGGAAATCATTTTCATACTGAAATTAGTTTTCCCAAAAATAATAAATTCTATGTTGGTGTTGGTACATCATTTTATTATGGAAACTTCAAGAATGAGGTTTATAGTATTAAGGCTAATATTATTAATGACACCACAACAAATTATCAAATAGTTGATGAAAAAAATAAGAATGGGGAAATAGGCATAGCCACGTTAATTCATTTTGGATATAGACCATTTTCTAAAAATAGAGATTGGGATATTTTTGCTGTAAATTTGGTAACAGGACCCGCATTATCTTTAACCAATACTGTTAAGGCTCGACTCGCTATTGGGGGTGGAATTGCTTTAGGCAGAAAAAATATGTTAACCATAAATGGTTTGTACATGGGTGGCTTTGTTGACCAGAAAAGTGAGGTATTCGATACTGCAGCAACATATAGCGAAAGGCCTGATAAGATTACTGTGTCGAAATTACAAGGCGCATTTGCTATTTCACTAGGTTATATCTATAAATTTTAATAAGCTTTTAAAACTTACAAAAACAACACCAATACTAATAGTATTTGGTGTTGTTTTTATGTTTATTACTGGTTATTTACAACTCTTTTATCAAGTAAAGTTCTTTTATTAAATTTTTAAAATAAAAACCACTTGAAATAATCATTCCAATCTAAAATAGTTGAGTTTAAGAACATAACCAGTTATATTCGGAAGTATACCTAGTTATATACACAGCAATACTCAGTTATGTAACCAGGTGTAGTCCGTTTTACACGGAGAAATACTCAGGTATGGTTGGAAGTATAACCAGTTATACACAGAGTCATACTTATTTAAATATGGAGGTAAACTCATTTATGTATAAAGGTAAACTCATTTATATACAAAGGTAAACTCATTTATGTATAAAGGTAAACTCATTTATGTGTAAAGGTAAACTCATTTATGTGTAAAGGTAAACCCAGTTATGTATGGAAGAGTACCAAGCTATGTGCAAACCATACCAAGCTATGCAGAAAAGTACAATAAGGTATCATGCTACCTTAAAAAAAATAATAATTATCTCTTTTCTGCTTTTAAGTTTATGATAACCTGCTGTAGGTTATCGCTGGCTTTTTTTAGGAAGATCACACGCTTTCTTGCCCTGCGAAAAAAACGAGACAAAACAAATAGCAAGATAGCGAGGGTTGCCACAGCAATATAGGCAAGAGATTCGGCATGACTAATAATCACCTTCATTTCAAAAAAATCTTTACTGGCATTTGGCAAATTATTAGACAAGCTATCTAATCTACCCACAAAGTAGGTTACATAATATAAGCCCGACAAAAGAACCCCTAAACTTAATAAGACCAATCCAAAGTCGAAGGCATACAAGAGACCAATTCTAAAATACCTTATCAAGAAATTGGATTCGAGACTAAGTTTGGTCTCTTCTAGCAATAAGATGCTAGCGGAGAAACCATTGGCCGCGCGGTTTGTATAATCATAACTCGATTGGTGCTTATGACTGTTTTCAGTATTCATAGTTTTGGTTTTTAGCAAGATACCCTAAATCCATTGCATAAAATCATTTATAATTTAAAACCTAATATCGGTTTCGGGCAATGCTTTTTTTAAACGCGCTTTACTTTCTTCGTTAAAGTTATTTCCTTTCAATACCAACAGCTCCAATTTCTTCATCATAAACAAGGCTTCAGGTATTTCATATAATTGGTTATCGGTTAATACAAGTGTCTCTAATAATATCAACTTCTCAAAACCAGGGGGCAAGCCGCTTAATTGATTGTTAGTTAATATCAAAACTTTTAACCTTTTCATATTTCCAAAAGCGCCGGGCAACTCACTTAATTGATTGTTCTCAAGCAACAACACTTCTAAATTCTGTAATTTACAAATGGCATCAGGCAATACCTGAATTTGATTGTTCCCCAAATCAAGATTTTTGATTAAGGTTAAATTACCTATGCCTTCTGGCAAATTACGCAATAAGTTATACGACATATTTAACGATTTAAGGTTAAGCATTTCGCTTGTGGCCTCTGGAAATTCCACAAATTGGTTATTAGACAATTCTAGCGTTTCTAATGCTTTTAAATTAGAAAAGCTACTTGGCAATTGGGTCAATTTATTCTTCTTTAGTTGCAGTTCTTTTAGGTTTTTTAACTCGCCCAACTCAGGACTCAAATTTTGCAGGAGGTTTTGGTCGGCAATAAGGATCCGTAATTGCTGCAATTGTTGCATAGAAGCAGGTAAAGTTGTAAGCTGATTCTTCATGATATTGAGCATGTTTAGATTTTTAAACAGCTCAATACTATCGGTAAGGAAACTCAGATTCTGTTGGCGCAGGTTGAGAATACTTACTTGGCTTGGTTGTGTATAGGCTTCGGCAAGACTTAAAAACACCTTTGCTTGGTTTCCGCGTTTTGGCGTTGGACCCGTAGCTTTAGGTTTTTGCGCAGAAATAGAAAAAGATAATAATACTGAAAAGATACACAAGAGGGAATTTTTCATATAAACAAAATTAAGGGGGCGGCCTTCGGCCGCCCCCTTCAAAATAAACAATAACAATCTTATTTTACAATGACTTCCGAGACTTTCTCGTCGCCATTGACTACTTCTATCACATCCTCACGAGAACTGGAGCTGCATTAATTTGGTTCAAAAATGACCTTCCAAGATTAAGGAATTAGCACCTGAATTTTATGTAAATGTGAGGCTTGTGTTAAGTTAATTAATTAGGCAGTCCTAATCATTCTTGCCATAAAAAACCCATCAAATCCGCTTTCGCTTGGCAATACCACTTTCTCTTCTTCTAAGGTATAGTTTGTATTCGCGTCAAGAAACTTTTGCACTTGTGTTTGGTTTTCGGAAGGCAAAATACTACAAGTAGCATAGACCAACTTACCACCCACTTTTACAATTTTTGCGTAATCAGTTAAGATTTCTTGTTGTTTTTCTTTGATATGATCAATAAATATCTGGCTCAATTTCCATTTAGCATCTGGGTTTCTTTTAAGCACCCCTAAACCAGAGCAAGGAACATCTAATAAAAGCCTATCGGCGGTATCATATAATTTCTTGATGGTTTTAGGCCCTTCAATTAAGCGCGTTTCTAAGTTGCTAACCCCTGCCCTTCTTGCGCGCTTTTTGGTTTCATCCAATTTCCATTGTTCGGTATCTAGGCTCAGCAAGCGACCTTTATTTTGGAGTATGGCTGCTAAATGTAAGCTCTTGCCACCTGCACCTGCGCAAGCATCAATTACCCGCATGCCGGGTTCTGGTTGCAAAAATTCTGCTACCAACTGAGAGGAGGCATCCTGCACTTCAAACAAACCTTCTTGAAACTCGGGCAAAGTAAATAAGTTCTGGCGCTCCTTTAAAAACAAGCCATCCTTACAGCCTTTAACCGGTTCCGTTTCTATTTTCTTTTCCTTAAGGGCAGTAATTAAATCTTGCTTCGTTGTTTTTAAAGTATTGGTTCTAATAATTACTTGGGCTTGTAGGTTCAAGGCTTCTGCCTCTACATTCCATTGCTTCCCAAGTTCTTTATAGAGTAGGTCGTCCATCCAATCTGGATATGAAAAAATTATCTTACGCTGGGTTTTAAGCACCTTGTAATTGCGCTCTATCTTTTTAGTGTCTACATTTTTAAATTCCTCCCAATTAGGAATTTCAAGGCCTTTCAGTAATTGCCAGGTACCAAAAAGGGTATATAAATTGGTTTCATTTAAGTCGTGCTTTTCCAACTCAGAAACTGTTTTAATTAAGCGCCAGTAGCGCACCATGTCGTAGGTATTCTCTGCAATAAATGCGCGGTCGCGCGCGCCCCAAAGTTTGTTTGAACGCAATACACGTTCTAGTACTTTATCCGCATAACGGTTCTCCGCAAAAATCTGGTAAATAGATTCGTTAACAGCCTTAATAAGGTTTAAGTGAAATTTCATTCAGTAGTATCTTTAATAATTCGAAGCTCCGAAGGTAGGTAATTATTCATTCGGCCGGGCATCACTTTCGCAAATCCTAAAGCCAGCCCTTTATGGGTAATTAGGTTCCAACCTATTGAAACACCTGTTGAAACTGAGATTGCGGCCTTTTTTAAATAATTAATTGCTGTTTCATGGTCGATTTCCCAAACAGCAATATGGGTATTCATGAAGCAGCTAAGGCCGAGTTCATGCTCTGGAATTAGCGTTCCATGTTTATCTACACTGCCCATTTTTATTCCAGATTTAATAATATTCAAATGAAATAAGGCATCCTCCAACACAGGAACGCAGGCCAATGGCAGCGCATAAATAGTGGTACCAAAAGTTAAAAATTCAAATTGGGTAGGGCCTTTAAGCCACTCTTGCAAAAACGCAGTTTTCTTAGGGGGTATAAAAGGCAATTTACTTTTCTTTTGGTTTCGGGTTGAACCAAAAGTTTCATGTAAGGAAGGCTTTTGCAATACGGCCATGAATAATCCTTCACCAGGCACTAAGTGAGGTAAAAAACGAAACATGAAGTTTTGTTCTTGTTTAATGTGCCAATCTGGGTTAATAGCAATGGGATGCGCTTCCAGGCCCATTTCTTTGGTTAACCAATTTACGTTTTCTTCATTCTCTTGCACATTAAAGGTACAAGTTGCGTAAATGAGAATTCCACCCGGTTTTAAGGCAGGTATAGCATCCGCTAAAATTCTCTGTTGCCTCCCCACACATAATGTCACAGCGCTTTCACTCCATTCGTTTGCCGCTTGAGGTTCTCTTCTAAAAAGGCCTTCACCACTGCAAGGCGCATCAATTACTATTACATCGAAGAATTCATTTAGTTTGCTAAAATCAGCAGGGTCGTTATTAGATATTAACACATTGGCTGCCCCTTTTCGAAGTAGATTTTCTTCTAAGATTCGTACCCTAGATTTAATAATTTCATTGGCAATTAAAGTCCCAGATCCCTTTAAGGCATCAACCAAATGCATGGTTTTACCGCCAGGAGCCGCGCATAAATCCAACACAACAGGATTATTTTGTTTCCATACAATTTGCTTGAGTACATCTGCCAAAAACTGACTCGAAGATTCTTGCACGTAATAGGCACCTGCATGGAATAGAGGATCTAAAATAAAGGAAGGTCGTTGGCCCAACAAACGTCCTTGCGGGTTCCAAGGAACAAGCTGTTCTGATTTAAAAGCCTCAGAAGGCTTCAATTCATTGAGGTGCACAGCGCTGATAGGAGCCCGCTGCAAGGCTTCAAAAAAATATCCTGCATCCTCGGGAAGAAGTTGCAGGATATTCTCTTCAAATTTTTTGGGCCAAGTCATTGGCTCAAAGGTACAATTATAAAACGGGGCTTAAAAACTTCTCAAAATCTGCTTTTAACTCAGCATAAATTTTCTCAAACGTTTCAACTTGGTCTTGCAAGCCAACTGGCTGTTCAAACAATCTACGGTCGCTAGCAATAGGATTTTCGGCAGCATTTTGAGCCAATGCTGCATCCGCAAGCTTTAAATCGTGGTTCAATAAATCCATTACCTCACGTTGGCGAATAAACTGATTTTGAAAATGCTCAACTTGCTTCAATACTTCAGTGTTGTTATTTTTTGTAACAACCTCGTCTAATCTATTTTGCCAGATTGCTACTTCATCTTTACAAAAAGCTAAATTTTTCATCCAGGTGGTAACATCTTGATGGATCTCACCCATGTGTGCTCTCTTTTCCATATATTTTTTGATTTAATTTTTGAATTGTTGGTCAAAGATAGCGCTAAGCCAATGGCTGAAAAATGACATCTATCATGACTTAACCCTATAAAGGTAGACTTTTTAAATAAGAGTTATATGTCATTGAAAAACAAAATCTTAAAAAATTTCTTTTTACACTTAAGCAACCATTTTTATTTCTATCGTCTAATAAACGGAAAATGAAACAAGACATCGCCGAAAATACCTTAATTCGAGACTGCATTAAAGGCAAATCGGCGGCGCAAGAAGCTTTGTTTAAAAAATATTATGGTGCGATGATGCAAATTTGCAGGCGTTATGCAGCAAATGCAGAGGAAGCCAAAGATCTATTACAAGAAGGTTTCTTAAAAATTTTCCAAAACTTAGAGAGGTTTAATGGTAATAGTAGTCTACAAACTTGGATGAGCCGGATTATGATAAACTTAGCCATTGATGCTTTCCACAAAGGGAAAAAGCAATTGGGAGAAAGCTTAGATGAAACATTCTCTGTGGAAGACGAAGTAGAAGGGATAGACAATCCGCTAATGCACTTAGAACCAGAAAAAGTGCTAGCCCTTTTACAAAAGATGCCCCTAGGATATAGAACTGTACTTAACTTATATGCAATTGAGGGATATTCGCACAAAGAAATTGCGGCAACCTTAGGCATCAGTGAAGGCACTTCTAAATCTCAATTGGCAAAGGCTAGAGCCTTGTTATTACAAATGGTTGAACCAATGTTAAACGCAATCGTACATGAATTTGAATAAGGAAGACATATACAAAACACTTAAAGATAGCTTAGAAGAGCTTCCAATGCCTGAGGCAACAGAAGCCGATTGGCAGAGCTTTAAGTCGTTTAGTGGAAGTAAAGAAAAGAAGAAAAAACCTTTAGTTTGGTATATTTTACCAAGTAGTTTCCTCCTTGGAATTTTATTAATTGGGTCATTATCGTTGGTTCAAACCGAAAAAAATAGTAGTAAAAGTGCAGAAACCTCAGTAGCTAGTAGGAATGGCTTTATAGCCAAAGCCATTCCTGCAGAAGCTCAAAAGCAAGTTAAAACAAGTAAACAAATTGAAGCTAAACAGAAAGAGTCTGCGATTCTACCTTTTGAAGTAACCCAAAAAAATGAGGAAACTCAATCCATTGAGCCAAACCAGAAAGTTGAATCAAACCAGGAAGTTGAATCCAAGGATGAAACCTTTGAAGTAACACAAATACAAAGTTCTATTCCTAGCAATATGAACAGCCCAATTTGGTTGTTTCCTTTCCAAGCACAAGCCATCAAAACCAATCAGTTTTATGCTGTTCCAGACAAACTAACTTTGGGTTCAAACCGAAAAATAAAAATGCCATTGCAAGCAGATTGGATTGGCCTTTGGGGAATAACAAGTCTTAGCAATGAAAGTACTAAAGGCTTTGGTGCTGGCTTTCAACTTGGAAAAGAGTTTGGCAAAGGTTGGCATGTGGCAGCGGGACTTGAATATGCTTATACCACACAAACTAAAACCAAGTTTTGGAACCATGAATTTAAAAGCCATGATTTAATTAAAATTGACACCAACTTAAGAATGGATGTTAGTCTTACAAAAATTATAATGGTTATGGATTCTGTTTTTGAGTATAGAGATCATACCGAAGCTGTTAAACATAAAACCCAAACCAACACAAACTACATTGATATTCCGCTTGAAATTGGTTACACATTAAACATAGGTAAACTTGGGATTGGCAGCAACTTGGGGATTTATAATAGATTTAGACAAACACAAACAAATACTATAGAAACTTATCCATTGAGTAATGCCATGATAAGTGACTCACAACAAAAATATTCTTTTGAACTGTTAAGTAGCATTGGCGTTTCACTTGCTTATCCGCTAAGCAAACGCCTATGGGTGCAGGCCTCACCTAACTTGTTATTTAACCCCATTGAAAGAAAAACTAGTTATACAGAAACCCGTTTAAGAATGGGAATTAAATATTATTTAAATTAGAATCAATCATGAAAAAAACCTTAAACCTTTTGCTTTTTTTATGCCTCTTGCTGCCAGACGTAGTTTGGTCGCAGGCTTGCCAACCTAACTTTGATTACTACAAACGTGGTAAAGACGTGGTGTTTTATAACAACTCAACTGGCCCAATTTCTCCATGGTATTTATGGAATTTTGGAGAGGGTGGAGGATGGGAATTTGCCCAAGAAGACTATGTAATAAAATCTTACACAAACCCAGGCACCTATTTAGTTTGCCTTAGAGACAGTTTTTGCACCAATAGTCAATTGTTTTGCGACAGTGTTCAAATAAGCAACAGCATTCCGGTTTTTGCCGATTTCTCATATACCCTAGAAAGTACTGGAAAAATAACGCTCTACAATGATGCAACTTCTAGCAGTGCAATTACTCATCATTACTGGGACCTTGGCGATGGCGTTGCCTTAGATGGTGAAGGAGATTCTTTGGTTTATAATTATAAACAAAGCGGCACTTACACCGTTTGCTTGTATGCCTTTGATGCGCAAAAGAATTATAATTATCAATGTTCATCAGTTGTGGTGATAGCGCCAGACCCATGCTATGCTGCATTTTCTGCAACCATAGCCAATGGTGAATACTACTTTTTAAACCAAAGTGTTTTTTCTGGAGATAGCGCAACATGGCTTTGGGATTTTGGAGACAGCACCACCAGTAACTTAAGTAACCCGAAGCATACTTATGCAAATCCAGGAAACTACAATGTGAGTTTAACGCTAAACGGCCCATGCACCAGCACCTATTCAGCTCCAGTTTTTTTTCCAGGACCAGGTATTTGCGACATGTCTGTTAATGGAACAGCAATTATGCAAAGAGCCACCATTACAATCACAGATTCAACTAATTTCCCATCTATCTATTATATAGAATTTGGAGATGGCCAAACAACTTCCACTACTGAAAAAACAATCGAACACATATACCCAGATACAGGAAACTACGTAATTTTGGTTCACACCTATCATCCAATTTGTGGCGAAGTGTATGCCTTTAATTATTTAAGAATAAACAGTGTTGAACCTATTTGCAGGTCGGGCTTCTTTGCATACCCAGGCGACACAGATGGGAATAAAGTATTTGTGTATAGTGATTCAAGAATTGTGTCCAATGGAAACAATAAATCTTATATAACCTTGAATTGGGGTGATGGAAATTTTGAAATAGATAGCCTTAACAAAATGTACTACGAACACGAATACGATTCGGCAGGCATTTATACTATCACAATGATTGTATCAAATCAAGTAAATTGCGCAGATACCAGCTTTAAATCAGTAGGTGTTGGACCCGCATACCTAGTTTCTGGAATTGTTAAACAGGGCAATAATAGAGCGGCCTATAATATTGTAAATGCGTATATGTTCGAGCCACAATCTGGCATGCTTTCTTATAGCTTCACCACGCTTACCAACGATACAGGTTATTATGAAATGTTCTTGAGAAAAGGATATTACATCATTCAAACCGATTTTGCTTTTGACCCTAGTTTGCAAGAGTTTTACTTACCAACCTATTATGGCGACAAACTCAATTGGACAGGTAGTGACGTGCTCACTATTATAGGAAACAGAAGTAATTTAGACATCAACCAAATTGCATTTAATCCAATAAATCAAAACGGAGGTAAAATATCTGGATCGGCAGTATTTGGCAAAAATGTAAAATTAGACGGACAAGCAATTCCGGCTGGAAAGCCTGCTGAAAAAATGCTCATCTTCTTGTTAGATGGCAATGGAAAACCAGTAGCCTTCACCCATACCGATCATTCAGGAGGTTTTGAATTTAGCAATGTAGGCTCAGGTAACTTTACAGTATGGGCAGAAATGCCAGGTAAAATGACCGTTCCACCTTACATCTCACTTGCCAACAATACTTCAACCGCAGAAAACATTAAGATTATCATCGGCCAAAATAGTGTCACAGCCTTGTTTGATACGAAACCAACGGTAGAAAACCTAAACTTTGAAATGTATCCAAATCCAAGTGCAGGAAAAGTTAGCCTTCAATTGGTAAATGCTGGAAGTGATATTGAAAGCATTGAAGTTTACGACTTATTAGGCAAACAATTTTCGCTAGAATTTACGGCAGATAAAAATGCTGCCTCGTTAGATGTTTCTAGTCTAAACGAAGGAATGTATTTTGTAAAAGTAATCGATAGCAATGGCGCAAGCATCAGCAAGAAGTTGATGAAATCTGCGAATTAAACTATTCGTCGTATAAAAATAGCGTTGACAAAAAACAGTAAGGACAGGCAATTGCCTGTCCTTACTGTTTTTATAGGCCGTAGTTATGTCTCAGCACCTCTTAAAAAACCGTTAAATCTGGTAATACTTGCAAGCATTCTATGTTTTTATGTAATTTCACGGCGTTATAGAGAACATTATGCTAAAGAAAATTATTTTAAGCACCTTGCTATTAGCTGGTTTCGGTTTGAACCTATTGGCGCAGAAAAAGGATAAAGCAGTTGAAAAAAGTCCGAAATCTGAGACCCCAAGTCCAAAGACCAAAGATGCCTATCAAATTAATATTACTTTAAAAGGCTTTCCCAACCAAAAATTTTATTTAGGGAATTACTTTGGCGACAAGCAATATTTAAGAGATAGTGGCAGCACAGATGCCGCAGGAAAAATAGTATTCAGAGGCGTAGAACCTCTGGAGGGTGGAATTTACCTAATCGCCACCGCGCAAAAGTCGTTAATGTTTGATTTTGTAATTACAGAACAGTTTTTCACTTTAGAAACAGATTCTGCCGACCTAATTCAAAACATGAAGGTGAAAGGCTCTACAGAAAATGAAGTGTTTTTTACCTATACCCGATATACGTCTGTTAAGGGCAAAATTGCCTACGAATTAGATGAGAAAATAAAAGCGGCAAAAGCCAATGGCGATACTGCAAGTCAAAGAAAACTAGAAACAGAATACCGTAAAATCACTTCTGATTTATTTGAGTATCGCAAAGAACTAATGAAAGCTCATCCTACTGTCTTATTAAGTAAGATCTTTAGAATGATGACAGATATTGATATTCCTGAAGCTCCAAGAAACGAGAAAGGAGAGATTATTGATTCTAACTTTCAATACCAATATTACTACAAACACTACTTCGACAATTTTGACTGGTCAGACGAACGCCTAGTGAGAACTCCAGTGTTTCATGGAAAATTGGAAGGGTTTATGAAGCGCCTTACCCCACAGATTCCAGATAGTATTATTAAATCTGCAGATATTGTATTGGGAAAAGCAGCTGCTGGAAAAGAAAATTTCAAGTATTGCTTATTCTGGATTACCAACCATTATGAAACCTCCCAGTTTATGGGAATGGATAAAGTTTTTGTGCACATGGTTGACAATTACTATGGAAAAGGAAAAGCATTTTGGGCAGATGAAACCGTAATTGCTAAAATGCAGGACCGCGCCAATAACCTACGCAATAATCTACTTGGAAATAAAGCGCCAAATCTAACCATGCTAGATACTGCGCATGTATACCATAGCCTTTATAATACAAGAGCTAAATATACATTGGTTGTATTTTGGGATGCAGGCTGCGGAAAGTGTAAAGAGGAATTACCAAAACTAAAGACGATTTACGAAGAATATAACGGCACAGCAAAAGAAAAACCAACAAAGCCTGGCACCTTGCCTGCGCCAAAACTTTTTGATATTTATGGTGTAAGTCTTACCCCAAATGGCGAGGATTGGTTAAAATACCTAAGAGAAAATAAGTTGCCTTGGTTAAATGTTTACGACCCAAATAATGAAACTGGCTTCCGTCGACTCTATGATATCTATAGCACGCCGGTTTTGTATATTTTAGATGAAAATAAAAAGATAATTGCCAAAAGAATTTCTGCAGATCAAATAAAGGAAATCATCAAAGATTATGAACTACGCAACGCCAAATAAACATGATTAAACTAGATATACTGGCTTTTGCGGCCCACCCTGATGATGTAGAATTGTCTTGCAGTGGGACTTTGGTAACCCATTTAAAAAAAGGATATACAGCAGGGGTAATTGATTTAACAAGAGGTGAACTAGGCACTAGAGGCTCTGCAGAACTTAGAAAAGAAGAGGCTGCAAAAGCTACAGAAATCATGGGCTTAACCATAAGAGAAAACTTAGGCTTTAGGGATGGATTTTTCACCCACGACGAAGCCCATCTTATGGAAATTATTCGTATAATTAGAAAGTATAAGCCTACTTTAGTGTTAGCAAATGCAGAAACAGATAGACATATAGACCATGGTAGGGCTGCAGATTTGGTGCATGATGCATGCTTTTTAGCGGGTTTACGAAAAATAGAAACCGAAGACAATGGCATCGCACAAGAAGCTTGGCGACCAAAACAGGTATATCATTATATTCAAGATAGAATAACAAAACCTAATATCATAGTAGATATAAGTGATTCATACGATGAGAAAATGGCTTCTATTGCTGCCTATGGTAGTCAGTTTTACGATCCAAATTCAAAAGAGCCAATTACTCCTATTTCTACAAAAGAATTTATAGAAGCAATTAAAGGCAGGTGCTTAGAGTTTGGAAAAGAAATCGGGGTAACTTACGGAGAGGGTTTTACCGTAAGAAGAAATATTGGAACTAAAAATTTACTAGAACAATTGTAAGTACTGAACCTTGGATTTATTTAAGCTCTTGGGCGGCGGCTTCAACTTCCTCCTTCACGGCATCAAACCAAATTTGAATATTTATTTTTTCGTTTTCAACCTTTAGATCTTTAGCGGTTGGCGTATCAATTAAAATAATTGTTCCTTTGGGCAAACCAGCTGGTAAAGGACCAATAACCCTTGCAATGGTCTTTTCATAATTATCGCGGTTTTGAATGGTAATAAATTTACCCTTTTCCACATCATTTACATATACACCCTTAAAGGTTTTTTTTGCATCATAGTAGGCAAAACCTTTAACGGTTCTTTCATAAAAACTGCTACTTGGTTTAACAGTTGACTGTTTAACAACTGTTCTTTCATAAGGTGAAATATTCGCTCTTTCACTATTAATAACTAATTCTTGGCCTTCTCGCACGCGATAATTTAGCATACCATTCCAATTAATAATATCAGTAGCACTAACTTTATACTTAAGGGCAATGGATTGTAGTGATTCTTCTCGCTTCACCACATGAATGGTTTTTTTATTACCAAAGCCTGGCCTTTGATCTACCCCTTCCACCTCAATGGCATTTTCCTCTGCAATGCGCATAAGTTTTGTATCAAACTGATAATCCATTTGACGGTAATCAAACAGTTTATAAACTACCCCATCTGGATGAATATAAGTTGAGTCTAAAAAATCAATATTGGCCATTGCTGCTTTTCTTTTGCGCTGCGCGGCGGTTAAAGTATCTGGCTTATTTAGGGGCGCAGTTTCTGCTACCATAGGAGGCTCTTCCTTTTGAAACTTTGCAGTAACAATCTCTGGCAGGGGCTTAGGCGCTACTTTCTTTTCTGCTTTGGGTGCAACCGGTGCAGCAGGTTTAGGCGTTTCCACAACTTTTGCAGTTACCACGGGAACTTCCTTTCTTAACTCGTTTTGTTCTTTTTGTGTTACGGTTTGAACCGTAGGTGCCTTTTCTGCAGCAATTGGTGCATCTGCATAAACTGGTATTTTTATTTTTTGACCCGCCTTCAAGCGATAGTTCTGTAAATCATTTTCTTTTATAATATCATTAGGTTCAACCATAAAAGTATTGGCAACTTGCTGAACTGTTTGAGGAGATGAAACCACGTAGGTATTAAAAGAAGCAATGGGTCTACCAGAACCTTTTACCACTTCTTGCTTGGTTAATTCATTGCTTGCGGCCGCTTTTTGTTCAATGGGTTTTGTTTCAGAAGCGATGGGTAAAGAAGTTGCAGTGGGTAAAGGTGATATGGTTAAGGGTTTAACTTCTGGCGCCACCATATTGGCATATTTCTGAGTATTTAAAGGCACCTTTAAAAGTTGCCCAGGCACAAGTTTATCTGTAACTAATGGATTATTACTTAAAATGCTGGCCTCTTCAACCCCATAACGCTTGGCTAAAACAGCCAAGTTTTCATTTTTAACAACCCTATGAATAATAAAAGTATTTGCGTCCCTTCTTTCAATGCGCAAGGAATCTTTAGGGCCAGCAATTGCTAGGATGCTTAAACACAATTGCGTTGATAAAAAGAATATGACTCTTAACATGAACAATACATTTTGTCAAATATAACTTTTTATAAGCATACTTAAAACTTTGGAATTCTGGCCTAAATCTGTTAGAAACCTTATTTTTTATACAATTTATTTTACCTGTTGCTCCACCAATAAACTCCAAGCAATGGGTTTTGCGTTGAATTTATTCTTTGTTTGCTCCCAAGTAGATTTAAATAATTCACTAAATCGGTATTTGTTTAAATCGGCTTCTGACTCCCATAAAGAATAGGTAAATAAAACGTTAGACT
The DNA here is from genome assembly GCA_027487835.1 of Bacteroidota bacterium. Classification (GTDB taxonomy): domain Bacteria; phylum Bacteroidota; class Bacteroidia; order UKL13-3; family UKL13-3; genus B1. The sequence goes on from JAIYCU010000013.1 coordinate 129,651, forward strand.
CATGTGCATCCCTAAGTAAAGTAAGGCCCTTGCAGCCTTCAAAATTTGCAATTTGATCTTTTACTGTTTCAAAAAGGGATAAAAATGCGGGAACCAAACTAGGTTCAAAACTCATTCTAACAATTCTATTAATCATAGGTTCAAATATAAAATAAAAAATAAAAAGCTCTTCCCTTTAAAAATAGACTTGGCTTACTTTACTTTGCATTATAAAAAAGATTTATGATACCTAAACCACAAAGCAGCGATATCGCTTCATTTTATCAAAAGTATATTGAGTTAGTGCCAAGCACAAATGATATTTTAGATGAACTCTATCAGCAACATTTAGATACTGTTGATTTGGTAACTTCCTTAGACGATGAAACTTTGCAATCTGCATATGCCCCAGGCAAGTGGACAATACTAGATATATTGGTTCATTTAATGGATTGTGAGCGAATCTTTGGTTTTAGAGCACTTGCAATTTCACGAAACGATCAAACCCCACTTCCAGGTTTTGATGAAAATAGCTATGTTCAAAATGCAGGCGCAAATAGTAGAAAAATTCTGGATATTGTACGTGAATTTTCTTTACTACGCAGCAGCACCATAGAACTATTTAGGAGTATGGATGCTGGACAATTGGCGAGAATTGGTAATGCAAACGGAAATCCGGTAAAGGTATCTGCCTTGGCATGGGTTATTTGCGGCCACGAAATTCACCATAGAAATGTGATGGAAGAAAGATATATTGGTAAATAATCAAACTTTAATAATTAGTTAGCCTTAAATTCATGTTATCCTAAGATTGGATTACGACAATCGTTGTTTGTCTTTAATACTTGAATTATGGTTGAAATTCTGCTTTCTATTGTTGCTGGCTTAGTCCTGTTTTTGTTTGCTGTAAATAATTTATCAGAAACGCTAAAGCTCGCATTGGGAGCCAATGCCCAATATTGGATAAGCAAATTTACTTCAAATACCTTTAGTAGTTTATTAGTTGGGATAGTAGTTACCACCCTTTTAGATTCTTCATCAGCCGTAATAATTATTACAATTGTGCTGGTAAATTCTAATTTTCTAACCTTTAGACAAGCCATGGGCATTGTACTTGGGGCAAATATTGGAACTACTGTTAGCAGTCAAATTATTGCCATGAATGTTGGCAAATACTCTCCTATTTTACTTTTATTTGGATTTGTTTTATTACTTATTTCCAAATCGAGTCGCTTAACAAATATTGGAAAAGTGATATTGTATTTTGGGGTTTTGTTTTTTGGACTTTTAACCATGGAAAATGCAGTGGAGCCATTGAAACAGCATCCGTTTTTTTCGGAATGGATGAAAAGAACAGAACAACCTTTATTTGGGGCAATGGTTGGAGCTGCGGTTACTTTAATCATTCAATCATCCTCTGCAACCGTTGGCATGGCCATTATTTTAGCTAAGAAGGGGGCATTAAGTTTAATTGGAGGTACCGCTATCATGTTAGGTGCAGAGCTTGGCACTTGCAGTGATACCCTTATCGCTACCATAAAGGGTTCAAAAGCTGCCTTAAAAACTGGCTTATTTCACCTATTTTTTAACCTAATTACGATTATCATTGGTCTAATATTTTTTACCCCGTTCAATAAATTAGTTTTGTTTGTGAGTCAAAACGCTACTGTAGAAAGAACCTTAGCAAACGCCCACATGCTTTTTAATGCGCTTGGGGTTTTGATTTTTGTTTGGACTATTCCACTTTTTGAAAGGTTATTAAACAAGATGCTTCCAGAGAAACCTGGAATATCATCTTAAGATATAAGCACTTTGGTGAACCAGACTACCTTCCATATATATTTCTATGGTGTAGGTTCCCGACTCTAATATGCGCTCATCATTTTCGTAAGCTAAACAAAGGTCTTGCTTCTCCCCATTATAATTAACTTTTTGGGTAGCGGTTGCAAATACGGTTTGACCTTCACTGCTTTTAAATTCAGCTTTTGTGAAACCCAATAAAGGTTTACCATTAGGAGCGGTGATTACAAGATAAGCCATTTTATCGCCGGCAGGCGCAATTTTGTTATCCATAATGGTAAAGCAAGCATCGATTTTATTGGTTCTTTTGGCTAAAACACTTTCTGAATACTTTCCATTTCCTTTCTTTTTAAAGGAACCCATTTTAACATATTCTACTTTTAATTGAGAAGCTTTTAAAACTTTTCCTTCCAATAAATTCTTTTGGTCGTTTAAATCATTAACCGAGGATGTAAGTGCAGCATTCTCATTTTTTAGGGCTTGGTTCTCTGCTAATAAAATGTCAATTTTTTCTAAATACTCATCTCTTAACTTATATAACTCATCTAGTTTAGCATTCAGGGCTTTGTTTAATTTACTTGAATTTTTCTCAGTTGATCTCAACTTTTTAATGGTGGCTTCTTGCGCTGCTAATTTATCAGTGGCATCGTTTAATAAAGTATCTAAGTTGCCAGCAATCCCTCTGTACTTTTCTAATTCTAGGGAAACACCTTCTAATTCTCTGTCTATATTCACGATTGCATTATCAAGACTATCCACCACCATACCATGGTTAACCACAGTAGTTGAATGGCTATTATATTGATAAATATTAACACCAAGAGAGGTTATTAATAACAAAAGCAATAAGATTAAAGTGCTTTGATTTTGTTTAGGCTGAGTTGTCATTATTGTTTTATTAGGTTGATTTTTGTATATTAGTTACAAGTCATCCTCAAAGTTAGAAAAAGCATTGGCATTTGCCAGATTTAATTTAATAAATCAAAACAAATAGAATTAGACAAAGCGCAATTATACAGTAGTTCCTGTTGAAATAATGGCTCCTTTTTTAATGATAACAATGCCTTCCTTAATACAATATTGCTCCGTTTCTGTATCCTCTAAATGAGGTCCACCAATAATAGAGACATGATCGCCAATTCTTACATCTTTATCAATAATACAATTTTCAAATCTGCTATTGTTGCCATAACCCATTACAATTCCATGTTTTGGATTGGCTAATTCATCCATGGTTTCGTAGCTATCATTTCCAAAAGTTACACAATTCTTCATGGTGGTACCTGCTCCAATACGCGCCCTATTGCCAATTATGCAATTATCAATTTCTTTGGCTTGCACGATGCATCCTTCAGATATTACGGCATTCTTAATTTTAGTATCCTCTCCAAATTTACTTGGTGGCAACATGCGGGCTCTGGTATAGATAAATCGACTATTATCATACAAGTTAAAATTTGGAAGCCCTTTTGCCAAATCTAAATTGGCTTCAAAATAACTACTTATGGTTCCAATATCTGTCCAATAACCATTGTAGGAGTACCCTTTTACTTTTAATCCATCGAGGATTGCAGTAGGTATAATTTCTTTGCCAAAATCGTTGTGGTCTGGATGCTCTTCGAATAGGCGATGCAAGGTAGCTTTGTTAAATATATAGATACCCATAGAGGCCAAGAACTCATTTCCTTTTTCTTTTTGTTCGCTACTTACAGGACTTATCCAATTTTCTAATTCTGCTGGCTGGGGCTTTTCTATAAATTTATCTATAAAACCCACTTCATTTACCTTCATAATACCAAAGCCCGGGGCATCTTCTTTGTTAACAGGAATGGTAGCAATACTAATTTCAGCATTTGAGGAAACATGTTGATTTACAAATTCCCTCAAATCCATTTGGTATAATTGGTCGCCACTCAAAATTAGTATATAATCATGGTCGTGGTCTTCCATGTGCCTAAAAGATTGCTTAACAGCATCGGCAGTGCCTTGAAACCATTGTTCACTTCCAGGCCTTTGTTCAGCAGCAAGAATATCTACAAAACCATGACTAAACATATCAAAATGGTAGGTATTTTTAATATGCGCATTTAGAGAGCGGGAATTGTATTGGGTCAATACAAAAATCCTTCTGATGCCAGAATGAAGGCAATTAGAAATTGGAATATCAATTAACCTATACTTACCAGCAATAGGCACTGCGGGTTTACTTCTAATGGAAGTAAGTGGATACAACCTTGAGCCTGCACCACCTCCTAAAATGAGGCATACTATTTTAATTACTTTTTCCATAAGCTTAATTTTGATACAACCAAATATACCTATTCACGGCTTTTTCCCATGAAAAATCTTGTTTAATTCCGAGTGTTCTTACATGCTCAAAAGCAGCCCTTGAATAAAATAAATCTTTGGCCCTGTAAAAACTATGTAGGATATCCTGCACGGTTCCTTGATTAAAACGAATGCCATATCCTTCATAATCTCCAAAATCTCTTACCGAATCTTTTAAACCGCCCACACTTCTTACGATTGGGATGGTGCCATAGCGCAAGGCATACATTTGATTTAAGCCGCAAGGTTCTACAAAGGAAGGCATCAATAGGAAATCGGCAGCAGCATACATTTCATGCGCTAAGCCTTCATTGTATCCAATATAATTGGCTACCTGTGTTGGGAAAACCCCTGAAATATGCCTCAATGAATCTTCTAAATGTGGCGAGCCTGATCCCAATAAAAAGAAATTCATTCCTTTGGTTTGATGTACAAATTCTCCTACAGAAGGAGAAATCAATTCACCCCCCTTTTCTCCTGTTAATCGTCCAATAAATACACACAGAGGCAGGTTTGGATCAAACTGAAACCTTTTACAAATGGCTTCTTTATTTTCCTGTTTGAACCGAGGCCAATTTTCTTCGCGCAGTTGATGGGTTAAATAAATATCACGTTGTGGGTCCCAAATTTGGGTATCTATGCCATTTAAGATTCCATAACTTTTATAAGCATACTCCCTATAAAGCCAAGCATAGGAGCTATCTTGCTGTTGTAATTCTTGCAAATATCCTTCGCTTACAGTGCTTACTTTATCACTGCATTTGATGGCAGTAGCTAAGGGGTCTATGCGATTATCCCAATCCAATAAACCTCCAACTTCCTTAGGGAAATGAGGGAAATAGCGCGCATAGTCGTGTGGAACTGGGGCCGTGTACAATCCATTATGAATGGTAAAGATTGTTTTAATGTTGCGCAAAGAATCAAAAGCATAACAATGATTAGCCATAAATGCGGTATAGCCACAATGGTGATCATGGGCATGAATAATAGAGGGCTTTTGCTCCCAACTGCAAAGCCAATGCAATACAGCTTGCTGAAAGTAAATAAAGCGCAAAGGATCATCCTCGTAGCCATAAACTTGATCTCGAAACAAAATGTTAGGGATATCCACCATGTATAAATCAAAACCCAATGCATCTTGTTCGGCTTTTACAATATGAAAAGGAATATGAAAATGTTCTGTTTGGCAAACGCCTTCAAATACAGCATGAGAGGTATGCGCAGCGTTCCATTTTAGGTTGTAGCGAGGCATAATTAAACATGATCTTATGCCAGCTTGGTTAAGGTATTTTGGCAAGGCACCGGCCACATCTCCCAAGCCACCTACTTTGGCTATAGGAAAACACTCGGCACTTAAATGTATGGCTTGATACATATTGTTAGGGGATTATCACGAATATAATCAAAGCAAGTAAAAAACCTATTTGGTCTTCAAGTTTAAAGCATTAGGTCTTATGATGGTTTGCAAAAAAGAATGATTAGTAGGTATGCCTTAAACTAATCTTCCTCATAAAACTCTTGCAAGGCTCCGCCATAAGAATTATCCCAGCCTTCAGAAATGTCGTTAAACTCCTCATCTGGGATATTGGTTTGCCTTACTTCCATAGAGGTACCTTGCTTGTGTTCATGTAGCTTTATGGTAACAATGCTAGGGGTATCGGTTTCTTCCTCCCCAAAATACCACTGTTGCACAATTTTTTTACCAGGCTCTAGTTCAAGATTTTTTCCAATTATACTTCCGTCCCACATCGAAAACTCGGTACCTACCTCTGCCACAAAATGTGCAAAATCACTGGTCCATAATTGTATGGTAATTTCAGTGGTTAAGGCCAAATATACCTCATCTGGTGTGGCGGTAATGATATAGTATTTCTTAAAATCTTTCAATTGACTATTTTTTTCAAATGTAATCAATCAGAATTACCCGCACAAACCCAATCCTTCCTTAGCAGATGCATTAGTGCCCTGTTGCAGTAAAACTATATTAAACATCTTTTTTGCTTCTACCTTATTGCCTAAAAAGTAATTTGTCCAACCCAAAAGCAAACAAGCATCTGCATCGAATGGATATAGTTGATATACTTCCAATAAATATTTCTTAGCATTGGTATAATCTTTCCTATTATAGAAAATTAACCCCATGTAATAATTTGCTTTGGTATTTTTGGGGTCACGCCTTAATATTTCTTTATATACATTTTCTACGTTATTCCATTTTTCTAAGGAACTAAGGGGATAAATGATGCCCCAAAGTGGCTCAATGGCTGTTGGAGCTAAATCTCCTGCTTTTTGGTAATGTTCTGCCGACTTTGCAAAATTACCACACAAATAGTTTAACCATCCTAACCTCAATTGTATTTCATAAACATTTGGGTCGTTAATAGACACAATTGTTTGCAAAGCTTCCTTGTATTGCTTGGCCTTTTCTAACTCATAACTTTTTTGAAAAGCAGTTTTTAAATTCTCTTGCGCAAAAGCAGAAAATCCTAGTCCTAACATGAAAATAGAGATAATTAGCTTATTCATAATTAAGGTGTATATCTAAGGGTTATGTAAAATAAATGACTAAAATATGTATAATCATTTTTAGTGCTAATGTATTCATTATTAGCAATAATTTGAGTTTGGGAATAGTAACTACTTCGGGTTTGCATTTGATAACCAGGTAACCAAGTAAATTTTCCTTTTTTAAATTCGGCTTGAACCGAGCCAATCCAATTGACTGGATCAAAAGTATTTAGTGTTACAAATCCTAAATTACCCATATAGTTATCTAGCTCTCCATATAAAAAGGAAGCTTGAACCAGGTTGTTTTTGTTAAAATGATACCCGCATTTCTGCAAAATAATAAGTCCATTTGTTAGCGCATTTTTATTGTTTGCATATCCTATTGAAGAATATGAAAAGAAAACATTTTTCCTAAATGGAAACAAAGTTATGCCTGCTTCAACTTGAATTCTGTCCATAGCCGCTACATCAAATACTGAAACCAATATGACAGGTTCATAAGATTTAAATCTCTTACTTATGGCCGTGGCTAGACCTAAATAATTATTCGATTGCAAACGTTGTTGATTGCTTTGAATATTTGAAGTATATCTTTCATGGTAAAAGCCACCAGAGATGGAGGCTCTAATACCCTTTGCTAACATTTTAGAAACACCAAAATTGAATTGAATATTTGGGTCACTTTGTTTTGTTGAAAAGCTGTCAGGTGGAGGAAACTGGTTTTCAATCCAAAGATTTGAAAAATTTTGAACTTGATACAACCCGGCTCCTGCAAAAATTCTCCAATTGTGTTTAAATCGTTGTTCGTGGTATACCCTTAGGTAGTGCATAGAGGAAAAGAAGCCACCACCTGCCTCTATATCTCCTGTTTTTCTTAATACCTTATTAAGGTAATTCTTTTGATTTTGTGTTTGCAAAGTTCCAATTTCAATTTCACTTTGCTGTTTATTGGCAATACCAGGAAGAATGGTTTGAACCAAACTTTGATATTTTTCGAACAAGGCATTTGCCTTATCATTTTGACCAGTATACACGTAGCTCCAATAAAGGTACTCTAAGACAATTACCTCCCCTGGAAACATATTTTCTGCCAATTCAAAATGATGGCAAGATGCTTCATAATTTCCTTCCTTAAAGGTAACTATCCCCAATCGTGTTCTTAAATAAAAAAAATCTATACCCTTTTGTAAGCTCTCTTTACCAAGTTGTTTTAATTCGACATAAGCATACTGATTGTAGTAGGCATAACTTAAACTATCTACATAGGATTCCGTTAGCTGCTGAGTCTTAGCCAATGTTGGTAGATACAATAAGAGAAAGATTACTAGTTTACGCATAGCCACTCTTCTTTTATTCCTTTGTATTTAAATTCTAATTTTTCAAATCCTTTCCTACCAATAAAAGCAGTGTAATTTCTAGATTCAACTTTTAACCCCATAAAATGTGTTACAATCTTACTTTTAATCAGATAATTGGATTGAACCGAAGCAGTTTCCTCCATACAATTTTCCCCTTCAAACATTACTTTGTTAAAAACATAAAAAGGCGCAAGCACATCTTGAATCCAATGCAAAACTGGAACTTGAAAATGTATTTGTGGAATATTGTCTTTCATTTTTATGGTTGGATAGTTTGCCAACAATACAGAAAAACAGGATAAATATAATTGAAATAAGAATCCATTTTTATCCCCTTCAAAATCTGTGAAGAAAAACCGAGTTCCATCATTTATAAAATAGGCATAGGAGCCAGTGGTAGCACAAAATAAGTAGGTTCGGTTAAAGGCATCTGTAAAAACTTCAAAACTGGTTAATTGTGTTGGATATTTTTGGTTGAACCAAACTAATTTTTTCCCAGGTTGCCAATCGAATGCTTGCTTTAGTGAGGTTTGTGTCTCTACATTAAATATGATGGCATCTTCTTTCGGCACTTCAAAATAGTTAAATTGCAATCCAGATTTATCTTGGCTCATAAAATAAGCTATGGGATAAGGCAAAGTTTTTGAACCCATCAAAGGGGATTGTTGCAATTGAAAATGAATATGAGGTTCTGGTGACCTTCCACTTGCACCGCAGCTAGCTAAAACTGTTCCCTTGCTAACCCAAGCACCTTCATTAACTTTGAATGAATCCCTTTTTAGGTGACTTAACTGAGAATATAACCCCTCTGAATGCTTAAGAATAATGGTATTTCCCCAATTTTGTTTGGTATCCATTTCCCCTACTTCATTGTCGTTTACATGGTTAATAATTTGTAGTACTAAACCATCTGCAGGTGCTAAAACAGGTTTATTGTAGCAATAATAATCGTTCATTCTCAAGCCATTTAACTGATAGGTTTTATGCTGTTCATCGCTAATTACAAAATCTAATGCATTGCTCCAATCACCTAAATGAGTAAGCTTTCCACTATATCCCTGACTAACCTCCCATGGGCCAAAGAAAGGCAATGCAAATTGACTATGTTGGGCAAATTTCAATCTTTTTACAGCACTTAAATATTTATAAATAGTTGTTTCGGCTGAGTAATATTGTATTTGAACCAAAAATAGGAAACGAGGGATCCATCTATGGTGCAAGGCATAAAGTACTAACATGGTTAACAAAGTAAATGCTAAGGTAAATCCATTTAAGTTAAACACAGAAAGGGCTTGGTTCAAACCGACCAATAACAGCATTAAAAATGGAGTAAAAGCAACAACAGTTATATAGGAATATACATTTGGAATAAGGTAAAAGCAACCAATGGCAATTCCAAAAAAAATAAAATTTGAACCTACCAAGTTTTCAGTCAATGCAGATACACTTACCCCAAATATTTGATAAGCGCCATAAGCAGAAAGGTATGCCAACAAGGCTAAGCTAAATGCAATCCGGGATGCTAAAAACAATGCGATTGCAATCATTAACCCACCCCAAACAGATTTGGTAAAAAAAGTAGCAGATAAAGTATTAAAAAAAACTTTCCAAAAGTCTGGAAATTCAAATAGGATTAGTCCCTCACTTGGGTTTGGCAACAACTTAAAACTTAAAGCTCCTAATTGTGGCGACGCCAATGCAATCATCCAATAACAAAACAAAAAGGGAAGGCTTAAAAAAGGTAAATTTATTTTACCCATTGAGGCTTGTAATGCCGCTGTCATAAAGAAAACAGCAAAAATAGAAATTACAAACAACAATAAAAATGCCAAAGAAAACGCATATAAATAGCCTAAAGCCAAGCCAAGCAATAAAGCGTTAAAGCCATAAATTCCTTTTTCTACTTGTTTTTTATCAAAGCCTAAAACGTAAGCCATAATGTTGCTACCAAGTACACTTAACAACCCAAATATTCCTACACTTGGATTGATAAAAGTTACAAATAGAATGGTAATAGCCAAAACTTTATGAAGGCTAAAGAATACCTGTGCATAGCTATGTAATACACTGTTAATCCAAAAACTAAGGAACTTGGACAATCTCAAATTTTATAATTTAAACTGCTCTAAATGCTCAGGAACCAGCTCATATCTTAACATGGTATCTATTGACTCTTTGGTTCTGATTAAATGTACATTTTGTTTAGCATCAATCATAACAACATTTGGTCTCATTTGAATAAACTGCATCCATTGTGTCATGTTATAAGCTCCTACCCTATGCACCACCACTTGATCTCCTTTGGATAAAAGTGGCAAATTGATGCTTTCTCTAATGCAATCTATGTTCATGCATAAGGGACCATATAAAACCATATCCTCTGTATGGTGTGAAAATTCTTGTGCTGGAGAGATTTTATGGTTATACCAAAATGCTGTAAATAATAAGTTAACTCCAAAATCCATGATGGTTGCTCTTCTCCCATCGCTAAGTCGCTTGGTAGCAAGCACAGAACCCAATAAGTAACCAGCATCATCAATTAGTGACCTTCCAGTTTCTAAAAATAGCAAAGGCAATTCATCTGGTTTGAACCCAAAATTGAGAATAGTAGTAGCGATTGCATCGGCATAATCTTCTGTACTTGGAATAATATCTGAACCTTGCAGGTAACTTCCTTTTAGGGTATTTGCTGAAGCAAAACCGCCTCCCAAATCTAAATAATGAATCATATGATTCCACTTAAGCTTTATATTCCAAGCCAAATCACAGAGTTTCCAAGCCGCGGTAGCATAAGCACCAGCGCTTAACATGAAAGTACCAATATGACAATGTAAACCATTGAGTTCCAACTCAGGCGCGCTCATTATTTTATTAATGGCATTCCAAGCTTGACCATTTTCATAGTTAAAACCAAACCTATCCCAAATTGGATAAATTCCAGTGTCCATATTTACCCTAATTGCAACAGTAGCCTTTGTTTTAAGTTCTTGTGCAATTTCAATTAGAAGGTATAATTCATCAAAATGATCAATATGAATTAAAGAATGATTGATGATTGCAGTTCTTAAATCATCTGCAGATTTATCAGGCCCATTAAAAATGATTTTGTTTCCTGGCACCCCATTTTTCAAGGCTTTTTGGTATTCAAAAATAGAAACAACTTCAGCCCAGGCTCCTTCTTGATGAAAGACATTACACACCGCATTAAGGTAATTTGTTTTATAACTCCAAGCAAATTGAACCTTTGGATAACGTGTTTTAAACGCCCTAACTGCACTTTGGTAATTTCTTCTAATTTGAGGCTCACTGATGACAAACAAAGGTGAACCATATTCTGCCATTAAGGACTTTACAGAAACCCCTTCTATATGGGTAACTGGCGTATATTCAGTTCTTGAACCAAACTTGTTCATGGTGCCTGTATTCAATTTTTGAATAACTGGTCTTTCATACGTTAATTTAGTCATGTTATAATTCTCCTAAAGTTGATATTTTTTCAAATTCTGCTAAATCTACAATTTGGTCGAAACTATAGCGCACAAACAGTTTTCCATTTTGATAAGTATCAAAAGGCTTTACTTCTTCACCCAAAGCCATTGATACCAAAGCCTCCGGGTGATTTTGACCACAAGCTACAGCCAAGTATACCCAAGCAGGAAATCGTGGGTTCATTTCTAATAAATAATATTCTCCTGCATTCGTTTTAATAAATTCTAATTCGCAACCTCCCCTCCATTTAGAATTGCCAATTACCCTATTAGTGATTTTTATTAATTCATCATCTAACAAAGATATCCCAGCCCAAGCTTTTCCTTTATCAGTGATATATAATTTGCGCATAGGAACAGCCCCAATACAATTACCATTTCCATCTCCTATAGCGGTCACATTTACTTCATTACCACTTACAAACTCTTGAAGGATAATTGGCAAACCCCATTTGGCAGAAATCTTATGAAAATAATTTATGGCTTGCTCTGGAGTTGCTGCTATACTTGCATCATAAAACTTTCCTTTAATAACCAATGGAAAACCAAAACTATTGCCAACAGCCAAAATTTCATTTGGACTAAAAATCATTTTACTTTTTGGAACCTTTACTTCATTCTTTTCCCCAAACTCAAATAATACAGATTTATGTCGACTTTCAAAAGTTTCCAAATCGGGCATAAAGCTTGCGATTCCAAAATCACGCTTTAAAATTGGTCCTAATTTTATGAAACTGTGTAATTCTGCATCGAAATTTGGAATGATTACATCTAAATTTTCAATGCTATTAATGTATGCTAGCCTTTGTAACAAACTATCCATACCAGAAGAAGGCAAAGGAATCGAATATGATTTATCAACCAAATCATGCAAGTATAAACCAGGTTCAAGGTTTTCATAGGACAATCCTATAATACGTACCTCAAATTTACTACTTTCTTTAAGACCTCTAATTACAGGTATTCCAGGACCAGGACTATCAATATTGTTAAGCCCAGAAACCGCAACAGTAACCTTTCGCTTACTCATGTTCAGAAATTAATTGATAAGATAACAGCATTTGAAAAAAATCAACTAAATCCTTTTCAATATTGGAATCTTCAGAATTATATTTTTGAGCCAACAACTTTACAATTTCCTCTTTAGTTTTTTGTTCCTTCATTAAACGAATCACTTCTTGTCCAATTGGATTGGTGCTAAAAGAATCTCCACTTAGCGGATTAAATATAAACCCATTATCACTTACAGCGATGTTTTTATTGATTTTCATACCCGTAATTTTAACTATTAGACGACAAAACAACTACTTTCCTTCGATTTGTATAAAAATATTTTGCTTTACTTTTTGCTTTCTATACAAATATCATGACAATACAAATTAGTTTCGAATCAAGCTATAGTTCTAATGATATAGTATTAACCTCGTTGAATTAAAGGATCTACTTGTTAAGTTAAGGCTTATTATTAACTTTGACTGATGATTATTCAAATAAAATCATTAACCAAAAAAATCGCCAAAAACCTCATTGATACCAGAAGACATCTTCACATGCATCCCGAATTGTCTTTTGAGGAACACCAAACCGTTGCGTTTGTAAAACAACAATTAGAAAGTTATGGCATTCAACAAATAATACCTAGGGCAAAAACAGGCTTAGAAGTTTTAATTGAAGGTAAAAATCCATCTAAAAAAGTAATTGCCTTGCGCGCCGATATGGATGCATTGCCCATTACTGAAGCCAATGAGGTTCCTTATAAATCAAAGAATATAGGCGTAATGCATGCTTGTGGACACGATGTTCATACCACTTGTTTGCTAGGCGTAGCGCAAATTTTGCATCAGCTAAAAGACGAATTTGAAGGAACTATTAAATTGCTTTTTCAGCCAGGTGAAGAAAAATTACCAGGTGGTGCGTCCTTAATGATTAAAGAAGGAGTACTTCAAAACCCTCGTGTATCCAATGTGATTGGCCAACATGTTATGCCGCTCATTCCTGTTGGTAAAGTTGGCTTTAGAAGTGGCTTATACATGGCCAGCACAGACGAAATTTATGTAACCATTAAAGGAAAAGGTGGCCATGGCGCGATGCCTCATTTGTGTGTGGACCCAGTCCTTGTTATGGCCCAATTAATAAATGCACTTCAAACTGTAGTAAGTAGAAGCGCCAATCCAATTATTCCTAGCGTTTTAAGCTTTGGAAAAGTAATTGCAAATGGCGCTACCAATGTTATTCCTAATGAAGTGTATATGGAAGGCACCTTTAGAACACTAGACGAAAAATGGCGCAGCGAGGCGCATGAAAGAATGTTGTCTATTGCAGATGGCATTGCCAAAGCCAATGGCGCTAGCATTCATTTTGACATTCGCAAAGGCTATCCCTTTTTGATGAACGACCCTGTTATAACTGAAAGGGCAAAGCAGGCAGCCATTGAATTTTTAGGAAATGAAAACGTATTAGACTTAGACATTTGGATGGCGGCTGAAGATTTTGCCTATTTCTCGCAAGCGGCGCCTTCTTGCTTTTACCGTTTAGGCACCCGCAACCAAGAAAAGGGAATTATTTCTGGTGTGCATACACCTACTTTTGATATTGATGAAAATGCCTTGGAAATTGGCACTGGACTTATGACATGGCTTGCATTATCAGAACTAAAGGTTTAAGGTTTTTCAACTTTTAGTTTAATGGTTTCCATTTTATCTCCTTGCAAAAAATAGAGACCCGTTGGCAAGTCTGAACAATCTATTTTCCTCAATCCTTCGCTGGGTTCAAACCGCTTTAATAACTGGCCTTCTCTGCTATAAAGTTCTAATTCTCCAGCGAAGCCATTTAAGTTAAACACGCCATCGCTGGGCACTGGAAATACTGAAATATCTGCTGATTTTGCTTTTATCTTTTCTGTGGAAGTGGGTGGCCCGTCTAAATACCGCCCTAAAAATGAAGTTAAATCTAGTGCATGTATTTTTTGAGGATTATTGGCAAAAGGCTGCTTAATAAAATGCTCATTGCTGAGGTAAACTTGCTTGCCATTTTGCGTGGCAATGCCTTCAATTTGATGAAAACCTAAATCGAGTTGTACCTTTCTTTTATTGCCACTAAAGAAGTTCCCGGGCTCATAATCATACATTAAGTATAAAAAGGGTTGCAACAATGAGCTATAGCCGCATAATAAAAGAATACGTTTGTCTTCTAATAGGCTAGCACCCGTAATTAAACCTTTAACATCATAAGTAGCAGAGGCAGTTAGGGCATAAATTCCAGGAACTTTTGATAAGGCATAAACACGAGTATTATTGCTGTTCCATTCTTTAGAAAATAAATATAAGGAGTCTTTCCCTGCCACCATGGCTTCGCAATCAAAATTGGTTTGATTGCCTGCTTGTGGCGTAAAATCTACTTGCGCCGCATAAGAAAAGTTTATGGTTTGAACCAATGGATTTTTGGCTAATAAAGATACTTTGCTAATTTTATACACCTTTAGATCTTTTCTATTTCCGCTGCTGTTGTTGCCAAAATCGCCGATATAAAAATGAGTAGCATCTTGGGTTAAATCTTCCCAATCAATATTACTAATGCCACTCACTGCGTATTTATTGACAATTTTTCCTGTGGCTGAATCCAAGGCATATAAATTTAAATCTGTATTGTCATTATGGGTAAACAACTTATTTCCATAAATAATTAAACCAGAACTTTCGTGTAGGGTGTCAGAAATTAGTATCGACTTAAGCGGGGCAATAGTTGAATTTGCGTAAGTGCAGGTACCATTATTCTTGGTTGCAGCAGGATTATAATTCGAAGCCAAGGGATCGGTACAACCCAATACTTGCGCTTGGCTTGGTTCAAACTGAAGAAATAAAACACCAATAAGAAATAAAATTTTAGGCATACACTTATGGTTTTAAAAGGCCTTTTAATTTACGTTTAGCTTCTTCTTCTGCTTGCTTCTTTAATTTATCTGCTTCTGCCTTTGCCTTTGTCTCAGCTTCTTTTTTCTTGGCTTCTGCTTCTTTGCGCAACTTTTCTTTTTCGGCATTCAATTTAGCTTCGGCTTCCGACTTTAATTTCTGAGCTTCTGCAAGGGCTTTGTCTTCTGCTTCTTTCAATTTTTTTGCTGCTTCGGCACGGGCTTGGGCTTCCAATTCTTTCGCCTTTTTCTTGGCCTCATCAAGGGCTTTATCTTTTAAAGAACCAGCCTGATTGCTTAGTAAATCTTTGAGGTTGGTTTTAATTTCTGGCTTGGTAAATGTGCCGCCAATGTTTAATACCAAAGGCAAGGTTTCGTTTAAGGAAAGGTCTGAACCAAGAGCTGAATTAAATTGTTTTATTGCCTCATTAATGGCAGCATCTGCGGCGCCCAAATCTTTGCGTGGGATATTGATTAAGCCGTTGTATTCAATGGTTTGATCCAACCCAGTAGAACCACTTAAGGCAATGGTTTGAGCACCCATTTTAACATTAAATGGTTCGGTATAAACCCTTCCATTTACCACTTTCCAATTCACCTTTGCATTGCTTACCGAGAGTTCCTTATAAGCAGGTTTTCCTAATACATCTGCAATTTTATTTAAGGCAGCAACATTACCCAAAGCCGCTTGAGGAATGCTAATAAATCCATTTGCCAATAAGGTATTTAAATTGGGCTGCATGTTGCTATTCAAGGTTGAATTCATAGAAAATTCTGTGCTAATTTTACCACTAACATGTTCTGCAGCGGGTGCTAATTTTTTAACGGTATTAAAGGTTTTATAAGCCAATTGAATGTCTAAGTTTTGAATGCCAAAATCTATTTTAACACTTGGCACCATTGGATTTTTGGTTTCATAGTAGCCATTCATTTTCATGTTTGAACCAAGCATATTTAGTGCAATATTTTGAAAATCGAGTTGTTGGTTGGCTAAGTGAATGCCCCCTTTAAAGTTCGTGATATCTAAATTGGTATACAACAGCTTTTGGATATTGCTATTAAATTGAAAATCGATGCGCTCGGGCAATACCACAATGCTCATTGCGGTGGTATCTTCTGCTGTGGCTGCCGATTCTGGCTCATCACTTAGCCACTCATTTGCATCTAAAAGGTTACTAGTTAGGTTAAGATTTCCTTTTAAAGTTGCAGTACCTAAATAGTAGGCATAGAAGTTTTCGAGTGCTCCATTCAATTTAAAATCGCTATTGCCAATGGCGGCATCAAAGTTGTTTAGCAGCACTTGTTTTGGCGTAAAGTTTAAACTTGCATCATTTATTTTAAAAGGCTTAGGTAAATCAGTTGCGGTATATAAGAAACTTTGAATTAGTAAGTTTCCTTTTGCATCAAAAGCTTCATAATTTCCTTTATCAAGCGTACTCATGTTTCCCTTGGCTGATAGGTTTGCCGTTAATATCCCTTCCAATTTTGTGCCTGCTGGAAGAGGCACTAAAGCAGCCATATTTGCGAGATTAATTTTACCTGCAAATAGGGCATCAACATAGGGATCGCTAATGGGTGTTTTGGCAATTAACTTGGCATCAAAGGCATCACCTTGTAATAACCAGTGTAGTTTTTCTAAGTTAATTTCGGTATGGTCTGGCTCACCATCTGGATTTTGAATGGCTAGTTTAACAGTAAGCGCTTCCATAGGAGCAGGCAAGGCGGTATATTTAAACCAACCTTCATCGATGCTTAGGTTCAAACCGAAACCTGGCATTGAAGTTTCATTATACGTTCCTTTTAAGAACCCATTGAGTGTTAACTTTCCTTTGGTTTGAAGGTCTTTCATATCGCTGGCATAAATAGCAGGAATTAAAGAAAGGAACTGTGCAATATCATTTTGTTTAACATTCCATTTAAGGTCCATCACCATATCTTCACCAGGCATGGCAAGCGTACCGTCTAATGCCATTTCTAGCGCATTAAGTTTAAAACTATGCTCTTTAAAAGCAAACTGCATTTGGCTCAAATTGGCTTCTAAGGTTCCTTGCATAGCCGCTTTAGTTTTGTTTAGATAGGTAATACCATCCATTTCATACGTTAATGATTCGATGCTTAATTTACTGAGCATGGTCATAATCGTTTCAGAAAAATCACCTTCTAATTCATAATTAAGGTGTAATAATTCGGCTTTCATATTGCTTTGTTCATCATTGTAAACCAAGCTCCCATCCTTTACTACCAAACTTCTCAGTTTCAATGAAAATGCGCTTGAGGCAGTATCTTCGGGAGTTTGCGCCTTACTTGTATCAGAAAGGGTGATATCCCAATTGGCCTTTCCATCCTTAAGAATTGCTGTATAAATTTTGGGTTGATCCAATAGGATTTTGAGTACATTGATTTGCTCTCCTTTTATCACACTCATGATATCGAGCACGGCTGAAAATTCTTTGGCATAAAATAAGGTATCACCTAAAAATGGCTCCTTATTTACAAGTGCTATATCATTAATAGTAAGCGATAAATTGGGGAAACTACTAATTAAACTAAGACCTATATCCTCATTAAAAGTAAGGCTTGCATTTAGTTGCTGATTGGTAGCTGTTTTAACAGCACTTACAATTTTTCCTTTAAATAAAAATGGCGTAATAACTAATAGTAAGATTAAAACGGCTAGGCTTATACCGAAGACTTTTAAAAATTTCATGCTTGCAAGTTAAGCAAGACGTCTTGCATGCGCAAGCGCAACTATTTACTAGGAATTCTAATGATAAAGGCTGAGCCATTATTCGGGTCAGAATCTATACTAATATCCGCACCTAGTTTATTGAGTGCCATTTTTGCATTATATAGCCCAATGCCAGAGCCCATGGCTTGAGAGGAAGCCCTAAAAAACATTTCAAATACACGGGGTTGAAATTCTTTACCAATTCCAATTCCATTATCCTTTACCGTAATTAGCACTTCGCCCCTATTTACAATTGCAGAAAGCTCAATTTGCTTGTCATCATTATCTAGTTTCTGGTATTTTATAGAGTTAGAAAGCAGATTCTGAATAACTATTAACAAGACAAGTTTATCGCTTCTAAACTCTTCGTTTTGCGTAACTTTAATTTCACAATTAATTTTTTTCTCCATCATTTCGATGGCATAGATTCCTTTAATTTCTTCGAGCAGCTTATCAAACTTAACACTAGAAATGGTGAGTTCTCCGCGTTTTACCTTATAATATTCTAAGAGATTTGAAATAAACTCATCTAAGCGTGTCACATTGCTTGTGATCATATCGCCATACTCATGAACTTCGTCAATTGAATGCGTTCTTTGTAAAAAGCCAGCAATGGCGAGTATTCCCATAAGTGGCGAGCGTAAATCATGAGAAACAGAATATACAAACCGGTCGAGTTCCTTATAAGCCTCAGTAAGTTCTCTATTTTTTTCTTCTAATAACCATTTGGTATGATAATATTCAGTTGCATCTTTTACTACATTTCTAATTTCATCCTCAATCCATGGCTTCTTGATATAACGAAAAATTTGTCCCTTATTAATGGCATCTGAAAGTGCTTCTACATCGCCATAGGCGGTGAGTAAAACCCTAAAAGGTTCTGGGTGTATAAGGCGAATCTTTTCAAACATTTCAACACCCGTCATAAAGGGCATCCGGTAATCAGAAATAATAACTTGTGGCTTATGTTTTTTAAGAATTTCAAATGCTTCATCTGGTGAATTAGCAAGCAAAACCTCAAAATCCAATCGGAAAGAGGCTTTAAAAGACATTAAATTATTGCGCTCATCATCTACATATAGCACAATTGGTTTAGCTATTTTTACTTCAGACATTATGAATTGTTGTTATTTTCTTGTTTAAAAATATTTCAAAAAAGGTTCCTCGTCCAAGGGCTGAATCAACTTTAATTTTACCTTGGTGCATTTCAATTGTTTTAAATACAATAGACATTCCTAAACCGGTTCCATCACCCACAGGTTTTGTGGTAAAGAAAGGTTCAAAAACTTTCATTTTAACTTCTTCACTCATGCCTATGCCATTGTCTTCAATTTTAATTTGCAACTGTGTTTCTGCCTCAGTTATTTGTATTGAAATTTGGCCTTCCCCATTTCCTTGGTATCTTTCATTAATGGCATAAATAGCATTGCTAAACAAATTCAAAAATACCTGATTTAATTTTCCAGGATAACATTGTATAAGCAAACTTTCTGGCATATCTTTAAACACCTTTATCTCTGCTAATTGATTATTTAAGATTACCAATGTTGAGTTAATTCCTTCAATCAAATCTGCTTCTAAAAGTGTATCCTCATCTTGTCGGGCAAATATCCTTAAGCCTTTGACAATCTCTGAGGTACGATGCGCTCCATCATCAATTCCTTTTAATAAGAAACCCAGTTCCTCTTGTAAATAATCAAAATCAATTTCTTCTTTTAACGCATTAATTTTATCTTGTTTAGCCTCTGTTTCAGTATCCGATAATAGTATCTCCTCCATTGAATTTATGAGATCAGTGAGCATTTTAATATCTCGCTTTAAGGGACTGATATTAGAGGTAACAAAGTTGATGGGATTATTAATTTCATGTGCTATTCCAGCCGTAAGCTGACCTAATGATGCCATCTTTTCTTGTTCAACAAGCTGGGTTTGTGTATTTCTTAAATTGGTGATTGCTTTTGATAATTGTGCATTTGACTCATACAACTCAGTTGTTCTTTCTTTTACCTTATGCTCTAATATTTCATTTTGCTCGCGCACCAATCTTTCATTTTCGAGCATAGCAACCATAATTTCTTTTTCCTTTTCTAACTTTTCAGCCTGCAAAGTATTTATTTTATTAGCAAGTGCAAATGAAAGAAGGGCTACTTCCATGGCCGCTCCAAAGGGTAAGGTATAAGTACTCATGGGTGTAAATGGCATTACTCCTAAATTTCTCAATACAAACAACATAACGCCTAAAATAAACACCGACCAGGCAATGATAAAATAGAGGGCAGATTTAATTCCCTTTTTATAAATTCGAATTGCGATAATATAAACCAATGTGGCACCCGGAAGGCCAATACTATCCATCATTCTAGCACTTATTTGGTGCTGGCCAATTAACCTTACCATTGCGGCTAATCCATAAGAAACTAATATAATCCAAAGGCCTTTATTAAGTTTTGGTTCAAACTTTTCTACTTGTAAAAAATGCTGAATAAATAAAATCGCCGTAACGCCAGATAATGCAGGTAAAATAACAATTGAGAGTTTGTGAAGTATGGCAAAATCGCCCAGTACTAATACATAAAAATGTCCACTTAAGGTGGCCTGACCTAAACCAATAAAAAGAATATATAAGATATAATATAAATAATTTTTATCTCTTGTTGAAAGGTAAACGAAGAGGTTATAAAAGAACATTACTAAAATAACGCCCAGAAAAATGCCATATATCAAGTTTCTCTCCACTGCACCTGCAACACTATCTTTTTCTGTGCTTAAGGTTAATGGCAAAAGCATTTGTTCAGTTCCAGTGACTCTAATAAGACTAGTAAATGTATCACCCCTTTCAATAGGTATGGTAAACTTAAAATAAGTGCCTGCAGAGGAGCGATTGTCATAACCCTCCCCTAGGTAGTTTTTTTGTGAAGACTCAATTGAATCGTCTTTTAAAAATAAAGCTGCTGAGTCTATTAATGGATTTTCTAAGGTTATAATTAATCTGTTGCTGAGAGAACCATTAACAATTTTGGTGCACACCCAAACAGGGTAATTTGTATAATCTAAATCTAATACTCCTTCAAAACCTCTTCCCTCTTTAATTGCACTTCTAACTTGATAAGCATTTGCTGTAAATGTTGAATCTATGTAATAGATACTCTGAGTAAAAATTAGTTGTTTTTGGCCAGTAAAATGTACTTCCTTCTGGCCCAAACACCAAATAGAACTAAATATTAAACATATTAAAAGTACAATTTTATTCATCGGTTAATTTGCAAATCGTAAATAAATTCCATCATGCCCTTAGGTCCTTTTTCTATGGCCCCGCCGCTCAAGTTAGTTTTTATTTTTTCAATTGCCAATTTTTCTTGAGGCTGTGCATTCGGTAATGCAATTAAATCTTCAATGAGTAAAGCGGTGGCTGTTAAATCCTCTTTTGGGTAATAAAATGTGCCATTATTTCCTAATTCTCGAATTACATCAAACCCAACCCTTAAACAATTTTTTAGCGTACCTGGAGAACAAAGTGCCATTAACTTTACGCCTAATTGAGAGGCTACCGCCACGCCAACCCGGCCCATATAAATACTTCCGATTCCATAGCCTGCAATTTCCTTAGAATTCCAAAGTCCACAAAATTCAGCCACTTGATACTTTCCAATTTTCTCGGTATAATCATAAATCCTATCATCTAAAATTGCAATGGCATCCTCCATTGGCATTCTTAAAGCATCACTTTTTATTTGAATTCTCCCGCCTCCATATACTTTTTTACTGTCTTCAGATTCTACGATAATGGCATAGGTATTTGGATCTTCAATCCAATCTGCATTTAGGGAAGTTACCTTGGTTACACCATAAGACTCTAGCACCATGTGATGTCCCTTGATATACCTCAAGCAAGCCGAATGGTCTTCAGCAACCTTAAATGCACGTATTCTAATCATTAATCGTATATTTTCATTTTAGAAATCTCCCTTCTTAGCGATTTAACTGCTTCCTTTTCTGTATATCCAATTCTAAATATAAATACAATTTCCCTTGATTTTGTTTGAGGCACTATTGCTTGCAATTGTCGATGTAATAATTTTAAACGTTCTTTTTCCGTAGAGTTTAAACTTTCTCCATTATTATTTGCCCTTGCTAATAAATAACTAAATTGCGTAACAGGCTGAAAGGCAAGGCCTAAGGAATTACTTTTAATCCATAGTTTCTCCATTACCTCACCACCATGCAAATAGGCTTCAGCAGTTTGGAATGGCATTGTTAGAATTCCAACGGCAGAAGAAGCTGCAATTGCTTTTTTGGTATTTCTTTTAAAGGCTTCGCCGCCATCAATCTTGCTTACCCATTCCATTACATGCCTGCTTCCAGCAACCTTTAAAGCAATTGCTTCCGCTTTGCTCATATTTAAGGTGGCAAGGTCAATTCCATCTTTCTTTGACTCAGCTTCCTCCTTCGTCCAACGTATCTCGCGTTCAAAAATGTCTTGGTGGCCACGTGCATTCAGTAACAAAAGTTTCTCTGCCTCTGTAAGTATTTCGGCCAATTCTTTCATTTGATCGGTATTTTTTATAAGGGTTAATTGGGCAATTCTGTTTGATCCAATCAAATCAAGAAGGTTGTTCTCATCCGATAAGGCTAACTCTTTTCTCTCAGAAAACAAACGATTCGTATGTCGATTAAATAATTCAGAAAGCGATAAAGGATAAGACAATAATTCACTTGATTTTTCAAAATGAAGGTCGGCCACCAAGGTAGTATAACCTGCTGCTGGAAAATAATTATAATGCAATATCAAGCCTTTTGAATAGGCAAAGATTCTGGCATTTTCTATTACAGCCCCTATCGACAAATAAGTTCCAAAATTTCCATAATCTAGCATAGAAACGGAATGATGTGCTTCATGAAAAATAAACAGATGTCCCCGATGAAAATAGAACTTCCAAGGTTGACAATTGCCACCAGAAGGCGCGTGAAGACATGCCGATAATAAACCTTCTTTTTCTTCATCCGACAATACCTCCACTTTTGGGTCAACCCGAAAACCTTTTATAAATGCCTTTAAAATAGCAGGGTCTAATAATTGGGGCCTTGATTCTGTTTCAGTTATCTGAAAAGATTTTGGTGGCTCAGGAATAAGTAAATCTAAATCTACGTAGAACCTACCAGAAACAGTAGATTCATTAAGCAATATCTTCCTACTAAGTTCAGCTGCTACTCCGGCACCCATTGTAACTGCCGAGGCAAGCTGTGGCCAACTATTAAT
Organism: Bacteroidota bacterium; assembly: GCA_027487835.1. Lineage (GTDB taxonomy): Bacteria > Bacteroidota > Bacteroidia > UKL13-3 > UKL13-3 > B1. Next base: position 153,004 of record JAIYCU010000013.1, read on the forward strand.
AGAACTTTGAACTTCTATCATTGAAGCTTTCATGCGCTCTGATAAGGCCTGTAAACCAACCATTGGCATGAGGTAACTTATTTTTTCTTCCTGACTTAAGCCTTTTAACAAGCCAGGATTCAAATCCCCCATTAAGCCATGCAATAAAGGCCGATTTGGCTCTAAATCAAATCGCTCAATATCTATCAAACACCTGTCATTGGTTTCCATTAATACAGGTATTCCCAACTCTTTTGCTTTATACCTCGCTAATACTTTAATGTCTAAAGCATCGCATTCCTCAATTAATAAATCAAGTTTACCACCTTCGGTAAAAAATGCTTCAATATTATTTTCCTGAAGCCCATCCTTAAAAACGCGAATCTTTAGGTAGGGGTCGATTCGCCAAATTTCACGTGCACATATTTCTGCCTTATTAAGTGCTAAGTCTGCAATAGAACAGCGTAAACGGTTCAAATTACTAAGGTCAACGGTGTCAAAATCTGCCAATCTAATTTCACCCGCACCGCGCTCCATCGCGATGGCAATAGCAATTGTTTGCCCCACACTCAAACCCACAATTCCAATAATCTTTTCTTGCAACAAAGCTTGCTCTTCGCCTGTAATTTTATATTTATTTCTGCTGGTTCTTACAGTTATAAATTCTTCTTCGGGGAGTAAATGCACCAATTCGTTTTCGTAAGAATACCAAATCCAATTGCCATAGAGAAGGATATCTTTTCCTGTCAACTTGCTTGCAAGCCAAGGTTCATAAGCCTTGATTGAAAAAGGAATTTGAGGATGCAAACATTTATACAAATCACGCAATTGAAGATCGATACTATCATATACCTTAACGCGAGTCGCACCTCCATTTGAGGATACAAATTCCTCAATTTCAAATACTTGAGTAAATTTTAAAATAACAGGTTGAACTTGCAGGGTTAAATCCTCCATTAAAATATTATAATAGCTACTTGAATAACAATAATAGCAAAATAAATAATTACTTCTATATTTGATTAAAACTATTTCTAAACAAAATGAGCAATAAGATTAAGGTATTATATGTAGACGATGAGGAAAATAACCTCATGTCATTTAAGGCATGTTTTAGAATTAAGTACCAAGTTTTTATCGCCATAAGTGCCAAAGAAGCCTTAAATATATTAGAGAAAAATCCCGATATTCAGGTGGTTATTACAGACCAGCGAATGCCAGAAGTGACGGGGGTAGAATTTCTAAAGCAATTGGTTGATTTATATCCATTTCCAATAAGGATTATGCTCACAGGATTTGCCAATTTTACAGATACTGTAGATGCAGTCAACCTAGGGAAAATATTTGCCTACCTCAATAAACCTTGGGAAGAACCTTTACTAGATGCTACCATACAAAAGGCCATTTTGAAGTATGCAGAGGAAGAAGAAATTAGAATAAAAGCAAAACGCACCGAATCGGCAGAGCGCAGTGCTGATCAAATGGAGTTTATCCTTCGTCAGGAGTTATTGTCTTAATTACTTTAACCTCACCAAAGTGGCCCCATTGCCAAACTGTAATAAGTCGGCTTCTTCAAAATCACTTACTATTTCTGGATGTTTACTAAGCCAAGTGCGTATTTTATTTTTTAAGTATGCATTGCCAACGCCATGAATATATACAATCTCCTTCATTTGGTGTACAAAAGCAGCCTCTAAGGTTTGGGTAAAAACATCCATTTGAAATGCGGTAATATCAGTTGCATTTCCATAACCATTGCGTTGTAAGGCATCGTAATGCAAATCAATGATTGAGGCAGGTTTATCTTTTAAATTTTTAATGTTTGAAACAAGGGTTTCAGAAAAATCTTTTTGCTTTAAGGCTTGTAAATTCAAGGGCTCGAGTACCTCATCTAATCGCAAGGTATAGGCTTGCTTATTTAAAAAGAAACAGTGCTTTAACCATTGGTGAAACTTTTTAGCACTAAAGTTTATTTCGGTTTGAACCAATTGCCCAGGTTTAACAGTATGCGATTCTATTGGCAATAACTGAACCCATAAGGTTTTCCATTCTTGTAAAGCAGAAAACTTAAACTTTCCCATCATTAAGGTTTCTTCTCGCTCCAACTTTAATTGCTTCCACAAATGATAAACGCCTTCCTCCTTTTGAAAAACGTTTAGCAGCACCCATTCTGAAAGATTATTGTGAACATGCATTTCTATCCCATCTTCTCCTACCCTATCAAAGGCGAAAAATACACCCAAAGGATGAACCGAATTTACCTTAAACGCTTTTGCAACAGGTAATTCAGGTTGATTATTTCCGGCCTTTTCTTCAAATTTAACCTTCACTAATTCACTTGCCAATACGGGAATTTCAAAATCACTATCCACTGTAACACCCACTAAGTTTTTATCTTTTAACGAGGTTACAATTCCTTCCATTGGCTCGTTCACAAACCTCACCTTATCCCCTAATTTCAGTTGTATCATTTGAAAGCAAAGTTAGTCAATGCTGAATAGGTTTGCTAACATAATATTGCATTTTGCCATCAATTATTTAACCTTTACAGCAATCCAATGAAGCAATGAACGAACAATATTTCGCAGATAAAACCTTTGAACAACATCATAACCCCTTAAAAGGGGAATATGAAAACTGCATTTTTAATCATTGCAACTTTGCAGAGGCTAACCTTTCAGATTTTATTTTCCTCGATTGCACTTTTAAGGATTGCAATTTAAGCTTAGCTAAAATTAATAAAACCGCATTTAGAGAAGTGACCTTCAAAGATTGCAAACTCTTAGGCCTACGCTTTGATAGCTGCAATGATTTTGGCATGTCTTTGTCCTTTGAAAACTGCCAACTCAATCATGCTTCCTTTTTTAAAACTAAAATCAAAAAAACAGTTTTTAAAGATTCTCAGTTGATTGAAGTTGATTTTTCTGAATCCGACCTTAGCCTCGCTCGCTTTGATAATTGCAATCTATTGCAAGCAGTATTTGACCATACAATTCTTGAAAAGACAGATTTTAGAACGGCCTATAACTTTTCTTTCGACCCTGAAATCAATAAAATTAAACAGGCTAAATTTTCTATTCATGGTTTAGCAGGTCTGCTAGAAAAATATCAAATTATAATTGAAAATTAGACCCTAAAACGTTCATTGCATTCTCTAAAGTTTGTTTTGAACCAAAATGATTAATTTGCCCCTATGAAGAAAGCATTACTATTTCCTTTATTTAACCTACTTACTCTCGCAATTTTTGCCCAGGATTTTGATTTTGCCTCCACAGAAAACCCCTATTACTGGAAAAATAGAAAACCACACACTGCTTACTGGCAGCAAGATGTGCACTACAAAATTAATGCTGAAGTTAACGACCAAACCGATATCATAATTGCAGAAGAACTACTTATCTATACCAACAATTCACCAGATACCTTATACGAAGTTTATTTCCATTTATACCAAAATGCCTTCATCAAAGGTGGATACCTAGAACAACTTAACCTTGCCAATGGGTTCAAACAGAAGTTTGGAAAATATGAATTGGCAGGCAAAGGCACTGTAATTAACCGCGTGCTAGTGAACAACGAACCTGTTACCCCAATGATTGATTTTTCAATCATGAAAATCAAACTCAAAAACCCGATTCTGCCAAATGCAAAGGCCACTTTTCAAATTAATTTTGATACTTACTTTGATGACGGCGGAAACCAACGCCGAAGGATGAAAATGTTTAAAGACGACCAAGGTAACAAACAATATGATGGTGTGCATTGGTACCCGCGAATCTGCGTATATGATAGAAAATTTGGTTGGGAAACCGACCAACATCTGGGCAAAGAATTTTACGGCGATTTTGGCCAATTTGATATCAATCTTACCCTCCCTTCTCATTATATTTTAGATGCTACCGGTGAACTACAAAATGAAGCAGAAGTGCTGCCAGAAGCGCTTCGTGCCAAATTAGAGATAAGCAATTTTAAAGATAAACCTTATGGCCAAGCAGCCTCTGTGATTATTCCAATAGATGGCAAAACAAAAACATGGCGCTTTAAAGCTGTGAATACACATGATTTTGCATGGACTGCTGACCCAACCTATCGTATTGGCGAATATGTTTTGCCTATGCCCGGCAACCCAAGAGGAAAAATACGCTGCATCTCCCTCGCACAAGAACCACATGCAGCGGGTTGGCAAGATGCAGCAAAGTTCAACGCCCTCATCATCCAAACCTACAGCAAAGATTTTGGTATATATGCCTATCCAAAAATGATTGTGGCAGATGCACGTGATGGCATGGAATACCCCATGCTAACTTTAGATAATGGTCGCTCCCCCGGCTATTACGGCTTGTTTGCCCACGAAATTGGGCACAACTGGTTCTTTGGCATGGTGGGCAATAACGAAACCTACAGAGCAAGTTTGGATGAAGGCTTCACACAATTTCTAACCCATTGGAGCATGAGTCGTTTGCGCGGCGAAACCAAAGTTAATAAAAACAGCTTTGTGGGTAAAAATTATACACCTATGTCGAGCTTGGATCAAACAGTAATGTACGGATACCTTAGGGATGCTATCTTAAACCTTGACATGCCACTTAACACGCATAGCGACGACTTTAACGGCGCCCTGCACCATGGCGGGGGCTACGGACATGTGTATTACAAAACAGCTACCATGTTGTATAACCTGCAATATGTGCTGGGTGATTCGCTTTTCTTAGCCGCTATGCAACATTATTTTAACCAATGGAAAATGGCGCATCCCTATTTTGAAGATTTTAGAAACAGCATCATTCAATACACCCATGTTGACTTAAATTGGTTCTTTGATCAATGGATGGAAACTACCAAAACCATTAACTATAGCGTATCGCGAGTAAAGCAAATGAACAATGATACAGTGGCCATTACCTTTAAAAGAAAAGGCGAAATGCAAATGCCTATCGACTTTACCCTCAACTATAAAAATAACACCTCACAGAATTTTTACATTCCTAATACTTGGTTCAACAAACAAACTGCTGCCACCGTTTTACCTAAATGGACCGGTTGGGGATTGTTAAATCCAACTCATACCGTTTTGGTGCCTGTTACTGGAAAAGTAAAGGATGTAGTAATTGACCCAAGCAAACGCCTTGCAGATGTAAACTTGCTAGACAATTCAAAAAAACTTCCTGTGTTGTTTAGCTTTGATCATCAAATTTCTTCACCCCAAAATAGGCACAATTATTTGCTAAAATGGCGCCCCGACTTATGGTACAATAATTATGATGGATTAAAGGTGGGACTACATTTAAATGGCAATTACCTAAATCTAAAGCATAATTTTAGTTTGAGCATTTGGCATAATTCTGGAATTGCCACCAATCGTTTTACAGAACAGTATAATAGAGGCCCTGGCATAGATTTATTCCATTATCAATTTAGCTACAAACATCGACTTAAAAAGTTTCAAGAAGTATTTGCACAAAGCAGGTTTTTAGATGGACTAAACCTTCATCGTTTTGGATGGGAAAATACACTTGGGAGAAGCACGTTAAGGATTTCTTTAAAGATGATGAAACGCCATCAGATTTACTATTTAGGAAATAGCCAACGCTATTATTATGAGCCATATACTTATGCCCCGGGCATATTTTTTGAAAACAACCCAAATATTTCTAGTCAGAATAACTGGGTAAACGCTCTTAACCTAAGCTATGAAAGAAGCTACCAATTGCTTAAGGGTCCAGGAAAGTTTTCCTTAAATGTGAAAGGAATGGCTCCTTTTTCAAAGTACTATTTTGCAGGCTTGGATGGGCAATTGGTTCAAAGCAACAAATTACACAAATTAGAATTACGCAGCAGGTTGTACGCTGCATTTATAGATGGCAGTAATGTGCCAGGAGAATTTCTAATTAACCTTGCAGGGGCTAGCACAGAAGAAATGTTAGAGAATAAATTTACACGCGCTGCTGGCATTTTACCAGAGCAGTGGATGAACTATTCAACAAATGGTAATCATTTTCAATTAGGGGGCGGTTTGAACCTAAGAGGCTATGCTGGATTTATCAATTTAATTGCTTATGAAAATGCAATTAATTATGCTGTATTTAATGGAAATCTAGGAGCAGCAATTAACTTAGAGCTCGACTTTGACCAATACTTAGAATTTATAAGACCAAGATTCTTAAATAGGTTTGTGCATATTGATAGCTATTTGTTTGCCGATGCAGGCTTATTAAGAAAGCATTATGGCATCTTCAATCTACAAACAAATGTGCTTGCCGATGCTGGAGCGGGTGTGGCATTAACAATAAAAAAATGGGGAATTTTGGATGACCCAAAACCTTTGACTATTCGTTTTGACATGCCATTTTACCTTAGTCAACCCTTACCAGGCGAAACCCAAAACACTGCCTATAGATGGGTGATTGGCGTTGGAAGGAGTTTTTAATTAATATCTAGGGGTGATTAACCGCGAAAGCAAAATTAGCCTTACAACAATACGAAAAGGAAATAAAAGCATTTTAAAATCTTGAAATATGAAATCAAAAAGAAAGCAATTGGGAACAGAAATAGAAAAAGTAGTTTTTCCAATTGCTGAGAATATTAAAGAAATGCCCAACGCTTATGTTTCTTTTGTGGAAGAGCTCAAGGGATTTATTAAAAAAGAAAAGCTTGCTTCCATACTTAATGCCAATCAGAGAATGATAATCATGTATTGGCATATTGGCAAATCTATACTCATTAAACAAGAAGCAGAAGGCTGGGGGGCAAAAGTAATTGACCGTTTATCGAAAGATTTAAAAGATGCTTTTCCAGAAGAAACAGGGTTTTCGCCCAGAAACTTAAAATATATGCGAAAGTTTGCTGAATCTTGGGCAGACCTAGCAATAGTGCAGCGCACCGTTGCACAAATTCCTTGGCGAAGCAATTTAACCTTATTGGACAAAATTAAAGATCCCGAATTGCGGCTTTGGTATGCTCAAAAAACCATAGAAAATGGCCTTGGTAAAGACATGCTAGTTTTTCAAATTGAAAGTAAGCTACATGTAAGGGAAGGCAATACAGTCAATAATTTCTTAGAAATGCTACCACCATTGAATTCTGACTTAGCCACACAATCCTTTAAAGACCCTTATATTTTTAATTTTCTGGGTAATACTAGCCATATTAAAGAGCGAGAATTAGAACAAAAGTTAATAGACCATATTCAAAAGTTTTTATTGGAATTGGGACAGGGCTTTGCATTTGTGGGCAGGCAGGTACATTTAGAATTAGGCGATAGTGATTTTTATCTCGACTTGCTCTTTTATCACATAAAGCTAAAATGCTATGTAGTAATAGAATTAAAAACAGGCAAGCTAGAACCCGGGCATATCAGCCA
>JAIYCU010000023.1 GCA_027487835.1 Bacteroidota bacterium
AACCTGCGCATAAGCAACATTTGCTCATACCAGTTGAGGTAAGTTTCTTTGGTAAATTTGTTCGTTGCCATTTTTGAAGAGTTGCAAAAGTATAGAAAATATTAGTTTTGACAAGTAATCTTTGAACCAATACTTAAATCTCGACCATGCATTTAGAATCTCTTTATATTCAGCAGTTTAAGAACTATGAGTCTTTGCAGATTCAATTTGCCCAAGGCTTAAATTGTTTTACTGGGCGCAATGGCGCAGGCAAGACCAATATTTTGGATGCCATTCATTATTTATCTTTTACCAAGAGTTATTTTAATTCAGTGGACCAATTTCAGGCGTTTTTAGGGGGCCATTATTTTGTGGTGGAGTCGGTTTGTGCACAAGGAAATATTCAAGAAAGCATTCGCATTGTGTTTCAAAAAGGAATAGGCAAAACCCTTTTAGTGAATGGAAATGATGTGCCCAAGTTCTCTGCACATATTGGTGCTATTCCTTTGGTGATGATTGCACCTGGTGATATTGCCCTTATTCAGGAGACAGCAGAGGAAAGGCGTAAATTCATAGACCAAGTAATTTCTCAATTTGATAAAGTGTATTTAAATACCCTTATCAATTATAATAAAGTGCTCGATCAAAGAAATAAGTTACTGAAGGATTTTAAACTCCAAGGTGGTTTTAATCGTGCTTTACTACAAACCTATAACGAACAATTGGTTCAAACCGGAAACTATATATTTACCAAAAGAGCAGCGTTTATTGAAAAGATTTTGCCTGTATTTTTATCCCATTACCAATGGATAAGCGGGCCGGATGAAAGGGTGGGCATAAGCTATGAGTCTGATTTGGCTAAAACTCCCTTTGATAGGTTATTGGATCAAACAGAATCTGCCGACCTTGACCTTATGCGCACTACCCGAGGCGTGCACCGCGATGATTTAATTTTTACCCTCGCGCACAATCCAATGAAGAAGTTTGGCTCGCAAGGCCAACAAAAGAGTTTTTTGATAGCGTTAAAGCTGGCTCAATTTGATTTCTTGAGCGAGGTAAAAGGGAAAAAGCCATTGCTCTTGTTGGATGATATTTTTGAAAAGCTAGACCAAGTGCGTTTATCACGCTTATTTGCCATGATGGGAGAGGGCAAATTTGGTCAGGTTTTTTTAACAGACACCCAACAAGAGCGAGTAAAGGCCATGTGCGCAAGCAATGCGATTGAAGCCAAATTTTTTGAGATAGAAAATGGTCAATTGCTGCGCTGAGGCGCTGGCCCCATATTGTAAAATTTGATGGCATTTTCTATATGCCTATTATAATGCGGCCTGCTAATGATGGTAGATAAAGAGATAACGGCGGCATAGCTGCCAACACCAGCTAAAAATCCAATATCATTTTCGGAAGATAAGCCAACCACCAAAGGCAAAATGGCAAGTATGTCTGCTGTGAATTCTGCCGCTCTCACCCATCTGGCTTTTCTAAGACTTGCCATGGCAAGTTTATTGTCTTTGATTAGTTTTTTGAATTCAGGATTAGATAACGTTGATTTGTTTTGAACTGGAAAAATTACACCATAATGATTTACAAAATCTATAGAGTCTTTTTGTTGTGCCGCTGCATTCCAACTACCTAGCAGGAGAATGCTTATGCATATAATTATATTTTTCATAATCAGTTAAACGCCTCAAGCAAAAAATAGTTACTGTTTGATTGCTTTTTTTGTAATTACCTCGCCATTTTCTAAGCTAAACTGTATAAAGTATATACCCGAAGAAAGATCAGAGAGTTGCAAAACAAGCTCTTGTGTTGAAACTTCTGCTTCCAAGATTTTTGCACCTTCTAAATTAAACAACTTAACATTTTGAATGGCTTGATTTGCTGCCAAGTTTAAATCACCCGAAAATGGATTTGGAAACAAGGTATAATCTGATTTTTGAACTGCTGTATTTATAGCTAAATTGGCGCTAACATTGCTGTTCTTTTGGCTAATTGTACTGGGCATTAATTGCATTCCGCTTATTTTTATTAAGCCAGGATTTGTTCTTTTAACAGCTTGCCAGGTTAGGTTTATTCTGGAGGCTTCTGTAGGGATAATGATTTGGCTGCTATACAAGGTCCAATCACTTGTATTGGCCGCAAACATTAGGCTATAGCTAGTGCTGCCCAAATCTGGGAAGCTGTAGGTAATCCGTATGCTGTCTCCCAACATTCCTTTGGTGCTAATTTTAACACTATTAGGGCCCTTTTCTAGTCCACCTAAATTATTAATGCTGGCAAAGTTCCCATTGCTATTTCGTGTAAGACTTAGGTAATTGCTAAAGGCAACTCCATCAGTTGTATCTAAGCTGCCAAGTATATTAGAATAACCATCGGGCAGTTTATTATAGTTTAGGTCTGTTTGCAATAGCGGCAGTACATTTTGATTGGAAGTATTGGCAGAATCATATAAAAGAGAAGCCCATTGATTAAATGTTTTAACTGGCAATTGATGCAATGTCGCCCAAGATAACAGGGAATCTATTCGGGACAAATAAGCACTCATTCCGCCACTTAAATTAAGTAAAGAACTTAATCCAAAACTGTTAAAATGCCTTGCGCTATTGTCTGCAATGGTATTCATGATGCTTAAAGCTGAAGTATTTTCTTCTCTAAAATCTGGTCCATGTAGTGCAAATTGTTTGTTGTCATCTGGGTTATACTCGTTAAAGCACTTATGCGAAACGCCAGTAAAAACACCTCCTGCGGTATAGCCATGTTGTATGGCAATGGCTTTAAGTTCTGCTCTATTTAACATGCCATAATTGCCACTTGGGCATAAAAATGTTTTGGGCTGAGGCAGTCCTGCTTGGCTAAAAAGACTTTTACTTCTTACCATAAGTAAACTTATTCCTTCTGTTTTAGGTTTAATGTCGTATTGTGTTACCCTATGGTAAATGAGTCCATTTGTAGTGGGCAATGAAACTGTTTCTCCCCAATAGCCCCCTAGAGTTATGGTATCAGGGTCGTTAAGGTTTTTATTTCTTACATTGCTATAGGTATACACGCTGTTAAAAGCTGGTAGGTAAATATTACTATAATAAATTGGGCTGCTTAATGTCGCCCATTCGCCATTGCTTTCGCTAATTAATAGGTTGCCTTGGCTGCGCGCCGTTCCTTCTCCTAAAAAGTTTTCGGTTTGAACCGAATCAAATTTTAAGCACACTTTTTTGCCTATAAATTTGGCAACACCTGGGTGTCCAACAAAGGCAAGTGTATCTTGAAAGCTGTTTACTGTAAAAAAGTGCAAGGCATGATCGGGCGTATGGTCTGCAATTTCGTTGTTAAAGAATGCCACTTCTTTTAACGCATTCACCGTAGCCGTATCGCTAAAAAATCTACTGCTGTTAACACCCAAAGTAAAGTTCATTTGTTTCTGATTAAACAGTTGATTGAGTGCCCGCCAATTGTTTGCAGATTGGTGGTCGTCTATTCTAAAACAGATGCCGCCTGTTTTATTAATCGATTGTATGCTATCAATGGGTGTTGGATTATTTGTTTCGGTAGAATCGGTATTTGTGCTATCATTGGGTAATGAATCTTGTGTACTAGGTTCAACCCAAAGAAATTTAAACCAAGCGGTATCGCTAAATCCATCTGGGTTACTCACCCAAACTTTTATAGAATCTTTTTGACTAGGCCAAGCTCCTGCTGGGTAAATTTGAAGGCGAAAGGTGCTTGCATTAAAACTATGGGTGGATTGCGAGGAGCCTTGAAATCCAAAGTTTAATTGATTTAAGGCGTAGTAACTATCTGTTGTATGTTGAGCCAAATCAATTGCCTCAAAGGTTTCGTTTGCAGGCTTTGTTTGCAGATAATTTTGATTGAGTTTGGGCAGAGAAGACTTTCGCATTTCTGCAAAACTCATGCGAACCATGCCAGGGTTATTTCTTTTTATGAGCACCCAATTGATATTAATTCTACTCACATTTTCTGGAATGAATAGTTGCTTGGTTTGTGCACTATAATTGCTTGTGCCTGCGCCAAACATTAGCATTTGCGTGGGTGCGCTAATATCCGGAAAACTAAGTACCATTCTAATGGAATCGCCAGGCATTCCTTTGGTGAAAATTTTTACAAGGTTATTGCCTTTTTCTAGTCCACCTAAATTATTAATGCTGGCAAGGCTGCTGTTGTTTTGGGTTGACCCAACACTTCGGAAGTTGGCTTCTGATACGCCATCATTCGTTAATAGGCCAAGGGTGCTGGCATAGCCATCTGGGAGTCCGTTATTGTTTAAGTCTTTTTGTAAAAGAGGTAAAACATTGGCAGCTTGGTTAGGAATAGAATCATATAATATGCTGCCCCATTGCGCATAAGTTCTTATTGGAATTTGATTGGCTTTAGACCATTTAAGTAAACTGTCTACCTTGCTTAAAAAGCTAGGCCAACCGCCACTTACATTGTACATATGACTAAGTCCAAAACTATTGTAATGCCGTGCCGAGCGGTCGGAAATCGTATTAATAAGCACTTGAATACTTTGCGATTCTTCATTAAAGTCGGGGCCCTGAAGTCCAAATCTTTTGTCCTTATCTGGGTCGCTCTCATTGTAACATTTTTGAGCAGAAAGTAAGTTTACAGCGGCCGTTGTATAATTGCTTCCGTCACATAAGTTTTTAGCTTCAATTCTATTGAGGAGGGCAAATGAACCACCTGGCTGAATCCAAGTTTTGGGTTGGGGGAGGTTATAACTTGCAAAAAGTTGTTTGCTGCGTTCAGCCAAGAGTAAATTAGCCGCAGGGAAGCTTCTTACATCTTCTGTTCTGATGCGGTGGTAACTAATATTTGCTAGGGTATCTAAAGGCCAAGTTTCTTGCCAATAGGTTTGTAGCACTAAGGTATCGGGGTCGGCATTGTTTTTATTTTGTACACTGGTGTAAACTGCATATTTGCTCAAGTTTGGCAAATAAACCAAGGGGCAATATGGATTTCCATTGATGCCAGAAAATTCACCATTGGCCAAACTTATGAGTCTGTTTCCAATGAGGTTCACAAGGCCTTCGCCTAAGATAAAATCTGTATTGGGCGGGTTAACTTTAAGGCAAACTTTATTGCCATTTAAGTGGTCAACCGCCGGATAAGAAAGAAAGGTTTGGGCTTCGGCAGAATTTCTTGCTTGAAAAAATCCCATGTGATGGTCGGGGGTATGGTCCATTAACTCATGCCCAGCGGCTGCAATTTCAAGGAGGGCATTCACAGCGGCGGTGTCGGTAAAAAGTCGACTCGCATTAATGGCGAGGCTAAATTTTAAGCCATGTTGGTTAAATAAATTGTTCCAATCACGCCATTTGGCTGCAGTTTGATGGTCGTCTACCCTAAAGCAAATGCCGCCAGTTTTGTTTTGAATAGGGTTTTGGGTCCAACCAATAAATGATATTAAAAGGCCTAAAACTAGCAGGGGTAATTGTTTTGAAATCATAAGGCTTACAACTAATTGGGTAGAGAAATGCTAAAAATGCATCACAAGGTAAGGGTAATTTCCTTAACCTCAAAAGGTGAATAAGGCAAAATTTGTTATCAATAAGACGCGGCGAGTCATCCATAAGACAAAATTTGTCATCAATAAGGCTCAGCGAGTCATCAATAAGGCATAATTTGTCATCAATAAGATGCAGCGAGTCATCCATAAGGCAAAATTTATCATCAATAAGGCTCAGCGAGTCATAAATAAGGCAAAATTTGTTATCAATAAGACGCGGCGGGTCATCCATAAGGCAAAATTTGCCATCAATAAGTCACGGCAAGTCATCAATAAGACAAAATTTGTCCTCAATAAGACGCGGCGAGACATCAATAAGACAAAATTTGTCATCAATATGGCGCAGCGAGGGCAGTATTCAAATAACTGTGTCAAACTAAAATTTATATATTTGTCATGTTGAGTAGAAACGGAAACAGGCTCTGCTGGGGAGGGAGTTTGAAAGTTTAATGTGTATTAATTAAAACAAACCTTTATCCTTGAATTAGACGAAAACTAGAGGGTTTGATATGAAAATAAAACGAGAAGAATTGGATATTTACTTCAAACGTGTGATTGAGAAGTTACATGATTTTAATATTTCAGAAATAGAAATTGATTATGACTATTATTATATAATTTCGGCAGGTAAATGGACCAATTTTGATGTAGATCCTATACCTAGTGTGGGGTCCTTGGTAGATGATTGCGAAATGTTGAAGAAGACTGTCACTGATAGTTCTAGATTTTCTTTTGATGATTTAGATAGAATTTCATCAATTCTTCGAGCAATTAGTAATGAATTAAGTCCAATGCCAAAATCAGAATAAAGAGTGGTGTCTCACCTCTCAATTTTCAGGAATTGGTTGTATTTATTTCAATTGTTTTCAGAAGATTCTTTCCCAATAGAAGCTCACTAGTATAGGCGAGAGAACTAAAGTCGAAACACGGTCTCCGAACTCAGCCGAGGGGCAGTTTTTATTGAGGATTTAGACCGCTGGTAGTTGAGTGGAAGTCGAACCAAAGCCATTTTTGGAAAGCGAGAAGCCACTTTTTGAATGAAAATAAATGGGGCAATTTTCTAATTTTTATTTATTAGTTTTGGTATAGCCATGTTTGCCACAGCAAAATATACCCCACCCATTACTCTCTCTATAGTTGCAAGGCACTTTTATGGTAGTGATAGTGGATACCGCTACCGCTTCAAGGGGCAAGAACAGGATAATGAGGTAAATGGGAGTGTAAATGCGTATGATTTTGGGGCAAGGATTTAAGGTAGTAGGTTAGGGTGGTGGATGAGTTTGGATCCTTTGCAAGCCAACTATCAAGGTTTTTGCCATATTATTCTTATCTAACTTTACCTATTTCTTTATTGATGAAATGGAGAATGGAGGAAGAAAGGCAAAAGGTAATTTAGGCTGGTAAGGTAAAACGGGTACAATTAATTAAATTCAAATACGATTTTTTGAGAAAATTATTTAACTTTGGATAGTGCAAATAGCGGAAATCAAAAACATACTTACTGCAAATAAGAAATACATGCAGAACACCTTCGGATTATGCAGTATTGCTATTTTTGGTTCAAGAGTATCAGGAAATAGCCATTCTGAGAGTGATGTTGATTTTCTAATCGTTCTGAATGAACCAAATTATTTGAAATACATCGGTTTGCAAAAATTTTTAGAAGAAAGGTTGAAAATGAAAGTTGACCTGATTCGAAAAGGACCACACCTAACTTCTTCCTTCCTTAACTCCATAGAGGATCAGTTGATGTATGCTTGATTTTGTAATTCAAGATAGGTTTCAACGCATACTTGAATCAATAAACCTGATTAAAGCAAGAACAAATAAGTTTGAAAAAGCAACTGACTTAGTGCGACCAGAAGATGGCGCTGTTCTTTTGGATTCAATTGCCTTGAGACTTCAAGTGATTGGTGAACACGTTAAAAAAATAGACACTTTAGATTCTTCTCTTTTCCCAGAGAAGTTAAATTTAGATCCTGACCCAATAATAAGATTTCGCGACTTTATTTCTCATCACTATGAAAAGACAGATTACGAAATCATTTTCGATATAATCAGAACCAATATGCCAGAATTGGAATTGAAAATAACCCTATTTTTAAATGCCCAAAAGGCTTAGCATCTAGCCCTCTAAACCCATTATAAATTGAATGTACATTAAACCTATTTGAGGTTCTTAAATTTTGAATGTTCATCTCAAAAGCATGTTCATACTGATAACTGCTAACATTGGAGAGTATTACTGTGATTAACCATTATAATAATGGAGAATTTGAAGGCGACGATGTTTTTTCTACTTTTTACTCACCGCTACTGACTGACTGCTGCTGTCTAACCCGGGTCTCTTGAAAAGAAAATCCCCATATCTGAATTTTCAAATATGGGGACCAGCCTGTTTTTGTCGGGGTGGCAGGATTCGAACCTACGACCTCCACATCCCAAATGTGGCGCGATACCAGGCTACGCTACACCCCGATTCCCTTGTTTTTAGGGAGTGCAAATATATAAACTCAGATTAACTTTGCAAGTAATTTTTACAATTTGTTTAATTTTTATTGCTGCCTAGGTTCTTCCCATCCAAAATATACCCATTTTTGGGTATTTTCTAAGAAGGCAGGATGTTGAATCTTGCGCTCTCAAAAACATATTTCTAGCATGAAAAAATCTAACAACAGCAATTCGCTTTTTATTTGGGTATCCATTCTTTTAGTTGTAATTATCATTGGTTCTGTTTTCTACCTATTGGATCAGTCAGATATTTCTGGTCATATTACTGAATCTGGGCCGTCAACTTCAAAAATTAACGACTATACTGAAAAAGTTTTTGAGAGCGGGGATGTAATTGCCATGGCAGCTCCAATTGAGAATCCATTGGCCGAGGGTTTTGTTGAAACCTATTTAAATACAGATAGTTTGGGTGTTCCTGTGTATTGGTATTTTGAGCGTGAGCATATTGAAAGTTTGTTTACGCCTTTGCCAGACGGCGATACCGTAATACAAGTACGATTTTACGCTGGCATTGATTCCACCATTCAAAATAATAGGAAGTTAACTTTAATTGTAGTTCCTATTTTTGGAACAGCCGGTTTTGATAAATCCCAAAGAATGTTTGAATTTGCAACTACTTGTCCAAAGGCTTGTCCCACTGCACTGCCTCCAAGTGAGCAAGTGTTAACACCTTCACAAAATATAAAAGTGTATAGAGGATTTGAGTTTAGCAAGGAACAAGTGCAGGCCTGTTTTGGGAGCAATGATAACTTTTTAAGGGTGAATGCCGTTTGGGAGACCAATGGAATGATGACAATTGGATTATGCGGAATTCAAGTTGTAAATAGCAAATTTGAAAATCAAATTGTAGGCCCTTGCTCAGCAGATAGTCCAGCTGTAAAATCAATTGGGCAAGCCTATACAAATGGAGACGATTTTCCAAATCAATAATGAGTCAAATTCAATTATCAGTTTATTTATCCCTGTTGCCAATATTGGCAGGCGTAATGTTTTATGCCAGATTAGAGAAGGTGTTAAAATTATTCTTTGCCTATAGTATTTTTTTGGGATTTACAGAGTGGTTTGTTTTTTTTTATGCGTTAAAGATTGGCAACAATATGTTTCTCTATCCTTATTATGGGTTGATCCAATTTTTTTTCATCGCAACTGTTTTTAAACGCCAAGGCATATTCAAACGCTATCATTGGGTTTATGCTGCACTCATGATAGGCGTATTGGGTTTATTTATATTTGAGAATTTTTTGGATCAACCCAAAACTTTGATGCCATTTAGGTTGATGATTGGTACTGGTTTTATAACTTTTTTTCTAGCGTTATTGTACTTTTATGATGCCTTGCAATTTCCCCAGCCCAATGCTTGGAAAAAGCCTGTTTTTTTTATGGTGGTGTCGTTAATGGTGTATGGTTTAGGAAATGTTTTTTACTTCTTGTTGTTTAACGCAACCTTGAATAATAGCGCACATTTTGAAGCCATCCATCAATACCATGAAATATTGAATTGTGTGTTTTATTTGTTGAATAGTGCGGTATTTTATTTTGCCTTTTTATGGAGAACAACCTATTAATATTTTGGTCGGGTAGCATTGTAATACTCGTTGTTATAATTGCGCTAATCATATTTGTGGTGATAAACCAAAATAAGGTTTTACGCTTGCAATTACTAGTGAAGCAAAAGGAAGAAGAAAAAGAAAAGGAGGCGAGGGCTTTATTAAGAGAGGGCGAAGACAAGGAGCGAAGAAGGCTATCTGCAGAATTGCATGATGGATTAGGGGCGAGGTTGGTATATTTAAAAATGCAAATGGAATCAGGCGTTAGCAGCTTTGATGGCTTAATAGATAACTTAGATTTAGCCATTGAGGAGTTGCGCGAAATATCACATAATTTAAATCCAGAATATTTAAACAGAATTGGTTTATTTAAAGCCATTGAAAGTTATATAAAGGTGTTAAATAAGCATGATAAAATAAGTTATCATTATATTTATGGCAATACCCAATATATGAATATAGGGAAAGAGGCTTCTGTTAATATGATGCGCATTGTAACAGAGTTGCTTAACAATGTGCACAAGCATTCTAAGGCAAAAAACGCCTATGTGCAATTTGGGCTTACAGCAGATGAGTTGTTTTTGACGATAGAGGATGATGGCATTGGTATTAAACAACATAGAACTTTATCTTCAGAAACAAGCGGAATAGGTCTGCAAACTTTGGAGGATAGAATTAATGGCTTAGGAGGAAAAATTACCATCGTTTCTGAACAAGGAACTTTAATTACCATTGAGTTGCCATTAGACAATTTAGAAATATGAATAAGAAGAGAATTTACATTGCCGATGACCACCAGATTATCATTGATGGCCTAAAAGGTTTAATTATTGGGTTAGATGAATTTTCATTATGTGGAGAGGCAAATGATATTGAAAAAGCAGCCTCCGACCTTGCCAGTTTAAAGCCAGATTTAGCCATTATAGACATTAGAATGCCTAACAGTACGGAAGGCTTAAAATTATTGCAATGGGCTGTTAAAAATAAAATATCGACAAGAATTGTAATGTTAAGCATGCACCAAGATTTGCGTTTGTTGCAAGACGCTAAAAACTGGGGCGCAAAAGGATACCTGCTTAAGAATACAGGTAAAGAAGAATTGTTTTATGCTTTAAGGCATATTGCAGAAGGAGGGACCTATTTTTTTGAAATTCCAGCAAATGATCTTCAAACAGAAATTGTATTTACCCCAAAAGAATTAGAAATTATCAAATTAGTTATAGCCGGTTGTTCCTCTAGCGACATATCTCATAAGCTAGGCATTTCAGATGAAACCGTTAAAGTACACAGAAGAAACATAAGAAATAAAACAGGTGCGAGTAATATGGCAGAATTACTTATACGGTTAAATGAAATTGGCTATACCTTTTAATGGCATTTTTTAAACTCATCTTAAACAAAAATGCCAACACAAAGTGCTGGCATTTAAGGGCGGAGAGAGCGGGATTCGAACCCGCGGTAGATATTACTACCTACGTCGGTTTAGCAAACCGGTGGTTTCAGCCTCTCACCCATCTCTCCGTGGCGGCTGAATTCTTAAGAGGTGCGA
>JAIYCU010000017.1 GCA_027487835.1 Bacteroidota bacterium
AAAGTGAATGCTTCTTTTAAAGAAACTTTGCAAAACCTAAATGCCAAAGCAGGTTTTGAAATTGGAGAATACGTTTTGAACCAATACAGCGCTGGTAAGTTTGACAAGGTAGAAGTGGTATATAATCAGTTTAAGAATGCGGCCACACAAATTTTAAGCAATGATGCCTTTCTTCCAATTGCAAAGCAAGCAAGTGCACAAGCTTCAAAAACTGATTTTATTTTTGAGCCAGGTAAAGAAGAAATCTTATTGGAGTTAATTCCAAGAATTTTAAAGACCCAGATTTACCGCTCATTGTTGGATTCATTTGCTTCTGAACATGGTGCCCGTATGGTGGCCATGGATAAGGCAACAGACAATGCTGGTGAGTTAATTAAAGCCTTAAAATTAGAATATAACCGTGCTCGTCAGGCAGCCATTACTACCGAGATTTCTGAAATCGTTGGTGGAGCCGCCGCCTTAAGCGGAGCCTAATTAGGTATAACATACATTGCAAACAGCCGAATCACGAGAAGTGGTTCGGCTGTTTTTGTTACTGCTCAAGGTTAAACTTTAGCATGGACTTGTTGTCCATGGGTTTGAATAAAATTATAGAATGAGGATAAAAATTTCACTTATTTTTGCTCCTCATTTTTTAAATACAAACAAAACATGGCAAAAGCAGAAATACACACCGCTAAAGGTGTTATGACCGTTGAATTCTTTGAGAATGACGCTCCCAATACCGTTGCAAACTTTTTAAAATTAGCCAAAAGTGGTTTTTATGATGGCGTTAGCTTTCACCGCGTAATTCCTGATTTTGTTATTCAAGGTGGCGATCCAACTGGCACTGGTGCTGGCGGTCCTGGCTATAAAATCAATTGCGAATTAGACGGCGAAAACCAATTTCATGACAGAGGCGTTCTTTCTATGGCACATGCCGGAAGAAACACAGGTGGCTCTCAATTCTTTATTTGCCACAGCCGCAAAAATACAGCCCACCTGGACAGAAACCATACTTGCTTTGGCAAAGTGGTAGAGGGTCTTGATGTAATTGATGCCATCCGTCAAGGTGATGTGATGACGAAGGTTGTTGTTGTAGAATAGGCTGTTGGCTTTTAGCCATTAGCTTTTAGCCTCTGGCCGACAACATTTTTTTGCTAATAACTAACAGCCAATCGCTAAAAGCTTATTTTGCCTTGCTCACTAGCTTAATCATCGTTTTAAACGACATGTCTGGGTTTGCAATTTGATTTACTGTGCCTACTATAAACATATTTTCTTTTGGACTGTAATATGCTAATGCGCCAGATAATCCTGAGTGGCCTATGAACATTGGCACTGCGCCAGTGGGGTTAAATATCCAAGGCAACTTAAATAAATGCAAACCCACTCCCGATTGCATAGGGAAGAAGATTTTGTTCCATTCTTGCATCCAATTGAGGTACTCTTTTGGGAAAATTTTTCCCGTAAAAAAGGCTTCAATAAACAGCAACATGTCTTGGTTGGTAGATACCATTCCACCATCTGCGCCAAAAGAGCACATGGCTTTTGGGATGTTTAGCGGTGCTGTTTCGTAGTATAAGGCTTTGGGTTTGCTATCAATTGGGTCTGTATATAAATAGGTGTTTGTTAGTCCAAGTGGTTTTAGGATGTGCTCCTCACAATTTTCTGCATACGATTTACCACTGATTATTTCAATTATTTTTCCAAGCAATTGAAAATTGGCATCAGAATAATGCGCTTTTCCTTTGGTGCCAGGTGCAAATAAGGGTTTCATGTTTTTGGTTCGAACCAACACTTCTTCTAAACCCCAAAATTGATCCTTGCCTTCTTTGAGTTCATGCTCAAGACTCTTGCCATTTGGCCCCTTGTCTTGAAAATAATCGGGCAAGCCAGAAGTATGTGCTAAAAGTTGTCTAAGTGTGATGTCGAAAGAATATTCTTTTCCCTTATAAACATGCAAGTCTTTGAGCAAAGTGCTGTCGAGGTATTTACTAATTTTATCCTCAAGGCTAAGTTTGCCTTCTGATGAAAATTTCAATAGGATAGCCGTTGTAAACAACTTGGTGGTACTCGCTATAAAATAGGCTTGGTTCAAACCGATATTACCCGCTGCACCTTCCCAAACAAAGCTATCTTTTTTAATGGCAAAGGTGCTTCCAAAGATTTTCTTTTGGTCGACAGTTTTATTGAGAATTTGCTGTAGGTCGTTTTTGCAGGTTTCGGATTGACCCGATGTTTGGTGCAGTTGCATGAGTAAAAAAGTTAAGAGGAGTAAAATGCGCATATTGTATTGATTTCTCTCCTGCAAAGGTTAAGCTTGTTTGGCGTTTTTATTTTACCATTTGGTAAAAAATCAAATGACCGCTTTTTTAATCCTGCTAAGACTTTGTGGCGTAATGCCTAAATAGGAGGCAATATGGTTTTGCGCAATTCTATTGTGAATGTTTGGAAAGGTTTTTAACATAATGTGATAGCGTTCTTTGGCAGACAGCGTGAGCAATTCTATCTGTTGTTGCTGTTTGCCCACAAAAGACATTTCTGCTGCTACCAAGCGAATGATTTTGCCAATGGGCTGTTGGGTGATGAGGTCGTAGCTGTTTGTGGTCATTCTAAGCATTTCTGTGTTTTCTAGCGCAACAACTTGCAAAGGCGTAACCTGCTTGGTAAGCAAAGACATATAATCGGCACAAAATTGATTGTC
Organism: Bacteroidota bacterium; assembly: GCA_027487835.1. GTDB lineage: Bacteria > Bacteroidota > Bacteroidia > UKL13-3 > UKL13-3 > B1. The sequence goes on from JAIYCU010000017.1 coordinate 2,687, forward strand.
GAAGGCAAAATCAAGGCACACAAAATTATTTTCCTTCCAGAGGAAAATGCCTACACTTCCTTTGAGGATAAAATAGAAATAGCGTTCCTTAGAATTTTCTGCTTTGATAACTTCATCCTTTTTAAACTGCGCCACTTCGCAATGCGAAACAAATTCATCCCAAGTTTCTATAGGTGCGTTGAAGAAGGTGTCAAAGGTGTTTTTTAGAAGTATGGAGTAGTCATTAGGGGAATTCATTTCATTTTGTTTATCTACTCAAATCTACCTTTTTTGTTCAACTGTTTTATTGAGAATTTGCTTTAAGGTTTGGTTCAAGTAGGACATTTAGTTTCCTTTTTTATAGAAAATTTTTCCAACGCGGTTAATATGATCAACTAGGCTGGTTGATTTTAGGGTGTTTAGCAATGAAATATCGAATAAATAAGGTGTATTTAACTCATCTAAATCAATTGAAACATTAGTGAGGATTCTCTCATTTAATGTTTCTCCTTTTAAAGTTATATCTATATCGCTGCCCTCTCTAAAATCACCTTTAGCTCTTGACCCATATATGATTACTTCCTCAATTTCTGGATATCTTACAAATACAAAATTGATTTTATTGATTGTATCTTCGGGTAATCCAAATGTCATAAAAATGTTTTCATTTTGTCGTGAAAGGCTGAAATCAAAGGGAAGTATGATTCTTTTATCAATAAGTACTCTCGTTCTAAAATTTCATCTAAATAGGTATGAACAGTTTTGTTTCTACTTTCTATCATATCCATCCAGGTTTGCCCATTGGTGATAATTTCATTCTGAAACGCAAGCCTAGTTGCATCTTTTGAACCAATAATGCCTTGGATACCTTTGTCTTTTAAAAAATCCTTCATTACTTTCCAGGCTAATTCATGGGTAAATTCAAACCTTTGTATGGTTCCTTCTTTTTCTAGGTCATTTGGGTTTTTAACTTCCTCCACTGCATACTTTAAATGCTTAAATGCATCACTAAAATTCTCGAATCGCTGTTTCCACCTTATATCTTGTGCCATCTATAATTTGTATCTATTGATTTCTTTAATGCAAATAAGTCATTCAAATTTAGTTTCACAAATTACTTTTTACCCGTTCCCAAGATTCTGTTGCATAAAACATTCCCCAATAGCCCCTTAATTTCAAGGTGTTATTTTCAACCCAGATTTTTCCAGTATAGGTTTTACCATCCCTGCTGTCATAAATGCTGCCGTTGATAAATTCCTCTCCTTTTTTCTCAAAGCCCTATAACAACACAGAACCAAGTAAAGGTGAGTTTCTTTTGCTTTCATTTGGATTATTGTCATCCAACCAAGCTTTACCTGTTTTAGGATTTAAGGGTTTTTTTAGCCAAACAATTTTGCCATAATATTTACCTGCGGCATAAAATATTTCTATATGTGCATCTTTATCGGCGGTTATCCATTTGCCTATGATTTTTTCGGGCGTTTGAGCAGTTAAAAAGTTTGTGACCAATAGGAGGATGATAACTAGTATTTTCTTCATTTGAGGGTTTTTAGGGTTTGTTTTATTTTAATGAATTGGCAAATAGGAGAACGCCGATTATGCTATTTAGTTTTTCTACCTAAATCTGCCATTTTTTCAAGCCAAGTTTTTCTAAAAGCCTCGCTAGAATTTCTAAGTGTTGCGATATAAGTTACTTTCACTGGGTTGATGCCACAAAACTGTAAGGTTCCTCTTTTGAATTGTTTAATAGCAGGGCTTCCCATAAATAGGTAGTCATACCACCTTGGCGTATCGGCAGTGATAATTAATTGAGCAGTTTTGCCTGTAAATAATTTTTTAGGCAAAGGTTTGCCTTCTTGGTATTCAAAGGCAATGCCTGGCAAAAAAGTGCGGTCTATAAAGCCTTTTAACAAAGCTGGAATACCATACCACCACATGGGAAAGAACCAAACTAAGTGTTGTGCGTTTTTAATTTTTTCTAAAGCCTTTAGTAAATCTGGCTCTAGCTCCGTTCTTTTTCTATATCCATATTGCAAAATAGGATTAAAAGTTAGGTCGGTTAAATTGATAACTTCAACTTCCCAAACAGTCCTATCTAAACCTGCTTCAAACGATTGAGATAGCGCATAGTTAAAGCTTTCTTTATCTGGGTGTGAATTAATGATAAGAAGATTTTTCATGCTTTTGTTGGTGAAAGTTTAAAGATAATAAGACTTGCAACAAATGCTTCTAGTAAGCTTAAAGGAATAGCAATGGGTAAAATTTTAAATGGCAAAACACCTAAATTACCAATGACCAGCCACATTAATACAAAGCCAATAAACCATGCAAACAGAGCGGTTTGAACCAAGCTGAATTTTATGCTGAAAATGTAAATTGATACAGCAAAGCAAAGCGACCAAATGCCCCAAATTGCCCCGTTGATAGATTGTTCTGGAAAGGTTTGCCCAAGGTTTTTGTAGTGTTCTACCCAATACGAATGCAAAAGAAAAGTGTTTCGCACAAACTCAGAAATGCTAATCCATAAGGTGGAAAGCAAGATGGCAAGAAATGTGTTTTTCATAGTAGCGTAAAGGTAAAAATATATTTCTTATATTTGAATCATGGTAGAGTCAATTCATTACATTGTTTGTGATCCCGAGGTGCGTTTTGGTAAACCTAGTTTAATTGGGACGCGCATCACTGTTGGAGATATTTTGGGTTGGTTAGCAAGTGGTATGTCGGTTGAAGAAATATTGGAGGATTTTCCTTCATTAACCAAGGAAATGATACAAGCCGCTCTAGCATTTGCTGCAAAAAAGCAAGATGTTGTAAAGTATGTCCTTTAATCACACCGCTTTTTTATTAGATGAAAATTTATCTTGGCGTCTCATCAAAAAATTGCAATTAAATTTTGGTGATGTCAAGCATGTCAATGAGTTTTCTAATCAGAAAGTATTAAGTGATGTAGAAATATGGACAATTTGTTTCAATCAGAATTTTACGATACTAACCCTAGATGATGACTTTGAGGATATTAGTGTTTTGAGGGGATTTCCACCAAAAGTAATAATTATTCGAAGGCAAAATTTATCAAGCAATCAAATTGCTGCGTTGTTGTTAACTAATACCAATTCAATTACAGAATTTCTAAACGAAAATGTAAATGGCATTTTAGAGATTTTTTAACAAGAAATCTTAGCTTTGCCCTCAAATTAAATCGCCAGTGGCTAATAGCTAAAAGCTAACTGCCAACTGCCAATAGCCAAATCATGCTAACACTACAATACTTACGCGAACAAACTGCCGAAGCAAAAACTAGGATCAATAAGAAACACCCAAAACATGTTGAAACCATTGATTTGGTGTTGAAATTAGATGAGGAGGGAAGAAAGGCCAAAGCCTTGATGGAGGCTAACCAAGCCGAAGCCAATGTCATTGCTAAGAAAATTGGAGAGCTCATGAAATCGGGTGATAAAGCAGGAGCCGAGATGCTAAAAGCCCAAACAGCTCAGCTTAAAGAAGCCGGAAAAGGATTGGAAGATAGCTATAAACAATTGGAAGTTCAATTGAATGAAGTTTTGGTTACTATCCCAAATGTGCCACATGCATCAGTTCCTTTGGGCCAAACAGCCGAAGAAAATGAGAATATATATGAGCATGGCACTATCCCAACTTTGCCAGAAGGTGCCGTTCCGCATTGGGACTTAATTAAAAAATATGACCTCATAGATTTTGAATTAGGTGCTAAAATTACTGGAGCTGGTTTTCCAGTTTACAAAGGAAAAGGTGCAAGGTTGCAACGTGCCATGATTAGCTTTTTCTTAGATGAAGCCATCAAAGCAGGCTATCAAGAAATAATGCCTCCTTTGTTAATCAATGCAGATAGTGGCTTTGGAACTGGTCAGTTACCAGACAAAGAGGGCCAGATGTATCATGCTACCGTGGATGATTTGTATCTAATTCCAACCGCCGAAGTACCAATTACCAACCTATACCGCGATGTAATTGTAAAAGAAGAAGATCTACCCATTAAGAATGTGGGCTATACGCCTTGTTTTAGAAGAGAAGCGGGCGCGTGGGGTGCACATGTAAGAGGTTTGAACCGATTGCATCAGTTTGACAAAGTAGAGATAGTGCAAATTGCCCATCCTGATAAATCGTATGAGATTCTAGAAGAAATGGTAAAGCATGTGCAAGGCTTGTTAGAGAAATTAGAATTGCCTTATCGCATCCTTAGGTTATGCGGAGGTGATATGAGTTTTGGCTCGGCACTCACCTATGATTTTGAAACGTATAGTGCTGCGCAAGGCCGTTGGTTAGAAGTTAGCTCAACTTCAAATTTTGAGAACTTTCAAAGCAACCGGATGAAGTGCAGGTTCAAAAATAAAGAAGGCAAAAACCAATTGGTGCATACTTTAAATGGCAGTGCTTTGGCCCTTCCAAGAATCTTAGCCACCATGCTAGAGAACAACCAAACGGCAGAAGGAATAAGGATTCCAACGGCATTGGTGCCGTATTGCGGGTTTGAGATGATTTAGCAGAAAGTTTAAGGCGATAATCCATAGTCGATAGAATTTGATAGGGACCATCCAACTAGAGTCAATCGACTATTTTTATTTAATATTACGGTAAAGCGGTTTTAATGCGTATATTTTCTATTTTTGTAAAGAAATTAATATTCAAGTTAACCCATTTCTGATGCGTAAATTTTACCTAGTTTTAATTAGCTACCTACTTTGTAATTATTCAACAGCTCAATTACTTACTAAGCCAACTGGAGTTTACTTCAACCAAGGAAACATTACAGAATTTACCATTACCAATGCGCTAAAGAATAGTAAACTTGTTAAACCCTACAGTCAGCAGGATTGGGAGCTTAATCTTCAAGTAGTTAATAATCACAATGCATATTTGGATAGCAGGGTATCTGATCTTAGATTGCAGCGAGGGGTATTGGCTACACAATGGCGCCAAATTAATACTAACCAAGATGTGAATGGCCTTCAACGTTTATTAAATGCTAAGCAAGATACTTTAAATAAACTGGTGCCACAGACCCAAAAATCATTTGAGAAAATTAGTGCAAGAGCAAATTTTATAATTGTGATTAGAGCGCAAGCGACCTTAAAATCAAATGTAGAATTTATTCAGGCAGCCAAACAAGAATTAACAAAGTTCGCGGTAAAGGAATTAAACGAAGACTTGTTACAAAGCATGGCCGAATTTGAAAGTGGTTTATTCACGCAATCACAATTAAGTACTATGGTAAGTGGAAGGATTGCACAACCTGCCACGCCATTTTATGCAAGTTTATCAGCCAATAAGAAGTTGTTTGTTTTTGGAAATTTGGTAGAGGTAAATCCTTTCAAGGCAGACTCGCAAAGGCTTGCAAATAAAATCCCTGCCCAGATGGTTGTTGCATGCATAAATATGATGCAAGGCGAGGTAAAAGTAAAAAGCGAATTAATGAAAATAGGTTTACTTGATGCTGAAATCAATAAGTTGTATCAAGCCTACACCAAATCTACCCTAGCCGCCAATGCATTTGAGCATAACCAAACCAACCAACAATTTTTTCAGCAATTGAATGTTGGTGCTAAAAAGAAACAAGAACGTTTAGAAATTGAGATTATTGATATTGAAGATAGAATACTTGGTTTTAAAAATGCCATGCAAGAAGTATTACAAACTTTTAAAATGCCAAAAGACACAAGTTATAGTAAATCTATTGTTAGCAATGTGAGCAGTTTAATACTATACAAAATGAAGCAGTATGAAGATAGTATTTACTATTATGTAGGTAAGAAATTTGAAAGTTTTGATACCAAAGTAAATCAGACAGGAAGTATTAGTTTAGATATTGCTCGGGCATCTATTAGTGGCATAAACCAATTAAAAATGCGTTCAACAGTGGTTGCTTATCCAAATTTTACAAGTGCACAAACAGATTTATCAGCAGATACTTCAAACAGCGAGGTAGTAATATTTACCCGAGAGTTAAATGAGGTTTACATGATGCCTATACAGACCACAAACAATGAGTTTAGAACAGGATTAATTGCCCAATATAACATCACTAATATTCGCACCCATGCAAACATAGATAGCACTGGATGCAAAGGATGTACTGATATAGAAAAGAAATTGGCAGAAGAGATTGCTGCTTCTATGGTGACAATTTCAGGTGGTGCTTTTAGAATGGGTTGTGATTCTTTGGATACCACAGGTGATATGGATGAGAAACCAAACCACGGCGTAACAATTAGTGATTTTAGGATTAGCAAGTATGAAATAACGCAAAGGCAATGGGAGATTATCATGAAAACCAAACCTGGTGATTTTAAGTCGTGTCCAGAATGTCCAATAGAACAAGTAAGTTGGGAAGATGCGCAGGCATTTATAAAAAAGCTAAATAAGCTAACAGGCAATTTATATAGATTACCAACGGAGGCAGAGTGGGAATATGCCGCAAGAGGCGGCAAGTCTTTTTTATACGCGGGTTCAAATAACTTAAAAGACCTTGCATGGTTTGGAGATAATTCAATCAACCAAACACATTTTGTTGGACAAAAAACGCCTAATGCCTTTGGCCTTTATGATATGAATGGCAATGTCTGGGAATGGTGTAATGATTGGTATGGGCCATACAGTAAATATGATCAAGTAGACCCTTTAGGGCCAAATAATGGATTATACAGGGTTATTCGCGGTGGAAGTTGGAATAGCAAGGCTAAGAATTGCAGAGTTTCCGCTAGGTACAACAATGCACAAATTAATAGATATTATAATTTAGGCTTTAGATTAGCCCAATCAAAATAAGAATAATTTACTAGTTTTGGTTATTGGCTAAAGCCCTTTCTTCGTCTTTACTCACCGCGTTTTGCATCAGTAATATGATTACAAACCCAATACTGATAGCCGCATCTGCAATGTTAAAAACAGGTCGGAAAAACTCAAATTCTTCACCTGCCCAAAAAGGCCAATTTAATGGGATGTTAGTTTGAATAATTGGAAAGTATAGCATATCAACTACTCTTCCATGAAACCAGCCATCATAGCCAAAATAAACGCCATAAAATACGCTATCTATTATATTACCTAAAGCGCCTGCAATTATGAGAGTCCAACCTAATACGTAAGTATTTCTAGTTTCTTTGTCGATGAGGGTTTTCACATAGTAGGCAATTACTCCTACAAATATGATTCTAAAAAAAGTGAGGAAATATTTGCCCGTTTTCCCGCCAAACTCAAACCCAAAGGCCATTCCATAGTTTTCTGTAAAATGTAGCTTGAACCAATCACCTATGATTTTTTTCTCTTCACCTAGATAAAAGTGTGTTTTGATATAGTATTTAAACCATTGATCAATTAATAGGATGAGAAACAAAATAGATACTGCAATAATGTATTTCGACTTCATGTTGGTGTTAACGATAAAGGTTTTAGATGTTGTTGGCAAGGTACAAAAAAAAGGGCAGCCATTACGGCCGCCCTTTTTCAAAAGGTCGTATTTTTATTTGTATTGCTGCAATTTAGCTTCCATACTTAAAGTTGTATGAGGTACTGCGCGCAAACGTTCTTTTGAAATTAATTTACCAGTAACCTTACAAATGCCATAAGTTTTGTTTTCAATTCTTATTAAAGCATTTTCTAAGTTCTCTATAAACTTACGCTGACGGGCAGCTAATTGACTCAAATATTCTTTTTCTGACGTTGAAGCGCCATCGTCTAACTTGTTATGAGAGTTATCAGTATCAGTAACGCCATTTACACCTTGATTTTGCATTTGCCCCATCAAGTTGTTTAATTCTTCCTTAGCTACCAATAGCTTTTTATTGATGAGATCTTTAAACTCATTTAACTCTGAATCACTGTAACGAAGCGTATTCATTGGTGCTTCATCAATCACTGGCGTTTCAAAAACAGGTGTTGTGCTTACCACTGGCTTCAATTCTTTTTTAGGTGCAGCTGGCTTTTTAGGCGTTAAAACTACCGGTTTTGCAATTACTTTACTTTTTGCATTTGCTTTTGGCGTCTCAATTTTGCTTGGTGCAACTTTAACTTCAACTTTTGCGATAGGCTTGCTAATAGGTTTATTTTTAATAGCTATTTTTTTACTAACAACCTTTTTTACAGCCGGTTTAGTTGCAGGCTTGGCTATTGTTTTCTTAGCAACCGGTTTTGAAATAGGCTTACTAACTACCTTCGTAACCTTTTTAGCAACTACTTTTTTAAGAACAACTTTTTTGGCAGCTACTTTCTTAGCAGCTACTTTTTTTGTGGCAAGCTTTTTAACCGCCGATTTTTTATTGACAGTGGCTTTGACAGCAGGCTTGCCTGCCGGTTTATTTATTTTTTTAGGCGCAGCTTTCTTTGTGGCAACCTTTTTAGTGGCAACTTTCTTTGTAGCGGCCTTTTTAATTACAAGCTTTTTACTTGCCACTTTTTTACTAATTGCTTTTTTAACAACTACTTTCTTAGCAGGTGATTTTGCAACTTTTTTTATTACAGCCTTTTGGGTTGCTTTTTTGGGAGCACTTACTTTTTTCACTGCTTTTTTAGGAGCATTTACTTTTTTAACCACTTTTTTAGTCGCTGCTTTTTTAACAGTTACTTTTTTAGCAGGTGCTTTTTTGCTTGCCTTTTTAGGCGCCGCAGTTTTTGTTGCGGCCTTTTTAGGAGCAGCTTTAGCGGCTTTTTTAACAGCCTTTTTTGCAGGGGCAGCTTTTTTAGCGCTGCTTTTGGTAATTTTCTTCGCCATAGTTGTTAAGCTTTTTCAATTGTAACCTTAATGCTAATTTCATCCACGAGTACCTCAATTGCATCTGATAACTCAGCTACCAAGGAAATATTCGTTGCTAAAATTTCGCTGCAAATATAGGTTTTGAATTGATTTATAGCACTTTTTAAATAGTTGTTGTCCACTATTTTTACACTTATTTTGTCAGTAAGATTTAAATCCAATTCCTTTCTAAGCCCTTGAAGTTTGCTTACAAGTTCTCTTGCAATGCCCTCATCCCTAAGTGTTTCACTGATATTAATGTCTAAGGCAACAGTAATTTTTCCTTCATTTGCTACCTTATATCCAGAAATTTCTTTAGAAATAATTTCTACATCCTCACGAGAAATATCCATTAATTCACCTTCTAACGCAACTGAAATCGAACCTAATTCTTCAATTTTAGTAATTTCCGTTTGGGGCAATTGTAGAATGATTTCCGATAGTGCCTTCATTTTTGAGCCTACTTTTTTACCGAGTGTTTTAAAGTTTGGCTTGATTGATTTATCTATCGCCTCCATAAATTCCAATTCTTTCACATTTACTTCGGCCAAAATTAATTCCTTCACATGAATGATATTTTCTTTGACGCTTGGGTCAACCACAGGAATTAAAATTTTCTGAAGAGGTTGGCGTACTTTTAGGTTTTCCTTTTTACGAATGCTTAAAACCAATGAGCTGATTTTTTGTGCATATTCCATTTGGCTTTCCAAAGTTCTATCTATAAAATTTTGATGAACCAAAGGATATTCAGCTAAATGTACAGAGGCTAAATTTTCTCTTTCACTGATGGCATTTAAGTCTCTAAACAATCTATCCGCATAAAAAGGTGCAATAGGACTCATTAACTTGGCAACTGTTTCTAAACAAGTATATAAGGTTTGATAAGCAGAAATTTTATCTTCAGAATATTCTCCTTTCCAAAATCTTCTCCGGCACAGCCTAACGTACCAATTACTTAAATTTTCTCCTACAAATTCTTGAATGGCCCTGGCCCCAGGAGTTGGGTCGTATTGGTCCATTTGTTTGGCTACTTTTTGAACCAAAGTGTTCAATAAACTTAGAATCCATCTATCTATTTCTGGCCGTGATTCAAATGGAATTTCAGCTTCTTTATAGGCAAAGCCATCTATATTGGCATACAAAGCAAAGAAGTTATATGTATTATAGAGAGTGCCAAAAAATTTGCGTTGCACTTCGGCTACACCTTCCATATCAAATTTTAAATTGTCCCATGGGTCGCTATTGGTAAGCATATACCAGCGGTTGGCATCTGCCCCATATTGGTCGATGGCCTTAAATGGGTCGATGACATTGCCCAAACGTTTGCTCATTTTGTTGCCATTTTTGTCCAGCACCAAGCCATTGGCAATTACATTTTTATAGCTAATGCTGTCAAATAACAGCACACTTAAAGCATGTAAGGTAAAGAACCAGCCGCGTGTTTGATCTACCCCTTCAGCAATAAAATCGGCAGGAAAGTTCTTGCGAAAGGTTTCTTCATTTTCAAAAGGCCAGTGCCATTGGGCATAGGGCATCGCACCAGAATCAAACCAAACATCTATCAAATCAGCCTCACGTTGCATTTTCTCGCCTTCGGATGACACTAAGATAATATGGTCAACATAGGGTTTGTGTAAATCTTTAATTTCAAAATTAGCTTCCATAAAGCCAGCTGCAGCAGATTTTGCTATTTCTGCTTTTAGTTCTTCTAAGGAACCAATGCATTTTTCTTCGCTTCCATCGACAGTTCTCCAAATGGGTAGGGGAGTTCCCCAATAGCGAGACCTACTCAAATTCCAATCTACTAAGTTTTCTAACCAATTGCCAAATCTGCCAGTACCAGTATGTTCTGGCTTCCAATTAATGGTTTTATTGAGTTCAACCAAGCGATCTTTAACGGCAGTTGTTTTAATAAACCAGCTCTCTAAAGGGTAATATAGAATAGGTTTATCTGTTCGCCAGCAATGCGGATAGGTATGTTCGTATTTTTCAATTTTAAAGGCCTTGTTTTCAAGTTTAAGTTTGAGTCCAATCAAATCATCCACACTTAGGTACTTGTCTAGTTTTGGAATGATGCCCGCCAAACGTTCCTTTTGGATGTCAAGTTCAATTTGTTTTTCTTCCTCGGTTAAATAAGCTTCTTTAACAAACCTTCCATCTAATGGGAAAATTTCATCTTTTACTACCTCTAAAAACTTCCCCCTTTTATCAACTAAGGTAAGCGAGCCAATGCCATTTTGTTTGGCCACTCTAAAGTCGTCTGCCCCAAAGCTTGGCGCTATGTGTACAATTCCGGTTCCATCTTCTGTAGTCACAAAATCGCCTACAATTACTTTAAACGCATCGCCATCTGTAGGTTGATCAAAAGGTAATAATTGCTCGTATTCAAGGCCAACAAGATCTTTACCAGTAAACTCTTTTAGTACTTCAAATGGAATTTTTTTATCTCCTACTTTATAATCGGCAAAGGGAAGCGCCGCATTTTCTGCCGGAAAGTGTTTGTGCAATAAATCTTTGGCAAGAATTACTTGTATGGCTTTATGGGTATAGGCGTTGTAGGTTCGAACCAATACATAATTAATTTTTGAACCCACCGCCAAGGCAGTATTAGAAGGAAGGGTCCAAGGGGTGGTAGTCCAAGCCAACATAAAGCAATCTTCATCATTGCCTATATTTGCAGCCACGTTTTTGAGTTTAAATTGGGCAACAATGGTAATGTCTTTTACATCTTTGTAGGTACCAGGTTGGTTCAATTCGTGCGAGCTTAACCCTGTTCCTGCTGCGGGGCTGTATGGTTGTATAGTATAACCTTTATACAAGTAGCCTTTATCGTAAAGTCTTTTTAGGAGATTCCATAAGCTTTCAATGTAATTATTTTCGTAGGTAATATAAGGGTCGCTAAGATCTACCCAGTAGCCCATTCGATCTGTAAGGTTGTTCCAGATGTCGGTGTATTTCATTACATCTTTGCGGCAAGCCTCGTTGTATTCTGCGATGGAGATTTTTTTACCAATGTCTTCTTTGGTAATACCCATCATTTTTTCTACCTGCAATTCTACCGGTAATCCATGCGTATCCCATCCTGCCTTTCTTTTTACCTGAAAACCTTTGAGGGTATTGTAGCGGCAAAAAATATCTTTCACTGCCCTGGCCATCACGTGATGAATCCCTGGCATTCCGTTGGCGCTGGGTGGACCCTCATAAAAAACATAGCTGGGGCTTCCTTCGCGAGTGCTTACGCTCTTTTCAAAGATTTTTTCTTCTTTCCAAAAGTGAAGGATTTCCTGCTCAAAAGCAGCGAAATCCATTTTCTTATATTCCTGATACTTACTCATTGTCTTGTTTAAGGCGTGCGAAAATAGGCATTTGGAAATAAGCAGAAAAATATTACTTTAGTACTATGATATTAATGGGACAAGCAACCGCGCGTCATCCAGATTTATTCCTATTTATTATAGGATTGGTGACACTGTTATTCGTTATGGCCAATTTTAATAATTGGCTTAAGTCTTTTGATACTTGGTTGTATAAGCGTTTGGGCGGGCTCTGAGGGGCTGCAATAGTCGCAAACTTTACCGTCTTCGGTAAAGCCTTTTCCTTCACAAACGGGGCAAACATATCCGCAAGTCATGATGGCAAGTTAGGTTTTTTGTTAGATAAATATCTTTCGGTTCAACCCGAAACCTTATTTAATGAGCCACTTAAAAAAGATTTTCTGAAGTTGAGGCAAGGCCACAAAAACCATAAACGGCACTAAAATTAAGGACATTACCAAGGCCTTAAGCGGCATAGCATAGTTTACCAAGAAAGGCATTAGTAGGAAATTTAACAGCATTAAGGTTGGGTAAATTACCAGCCAAACTAAAATGGCCATTTTCCATTTTTTAGGAGGATTAGTCTTCTGTGATGTCATCAGGTTCAAATTCTACAAGTGTGGTACCAAGTTCTTTCTTAGCATTAATGGTTTTCTCTAAAGTTAGCAGCATAGCTGGTAATAAAAGCAGGTTCATAAACATTCCAAAAACAAGCGATAAGGAAGTAAGAATGCCCAAAGCCACAGTGCCACCAAAGCTAGAGGCTGCAAAAATTATGAAGCCTGCAAAAAGGGCTACTGCTGTGTAGATAATTGAGGGCCCAGCTTCGGCCAAGCTTTCTGGAATGGCATATTTCATATCCCAATTGTGCTTTTTGAGGGAGTGCCTATACTTTGCCAAATAATGGATGGTAAAGTCGACCACAATACCATAGGCAATGCTGAAAATTATAATAGTAGAAGGTTTGAGTCTAATGCCAAAAAAGCCCATTATGCCAAAGGTCATGAGCAAAGGAATAAGATTTGGAATTAATGAAATAAGCACCATTCTCCAACTAAAGAAAAGAAAGGCCATCATTATAGAAATAATTACCAAGGCAGAAATCATACTTTGAATAAGGTTTTCAATGAGGTAATCATTACCTTTTAGGAAGATTGCGCTAGTGCCTGTAATTTTAACGTGATAGTTTTCTTTGGGAAAGATACTATCAATTTTTTGGGTTGCGGCGGCTGTTAATCTTTTCATTTCAACAGAACCAATATCTGCCATTTGCAAGCTTATGCGGGCTTGTCTAAAATTGCTGTCAACCATTGATTTTATTAAGGATGCTTGCCCTTTTCCTTTCGGAAGGTAGTCTACAATTTCTGTGATATCAACAATGTTTGGAACGATATAATATTTCTCTTCGCCATTATGCATGCCTTGGTTCGCAAATTTTAATAAATCTACAATAGAAGTTGCTTTTGATAATTCTGGAAATTGGGCCAATTCTTTTTGTAGCTTGTTTATTTTTTGTAAGGTTACATAATCTTTCACGCCATCATTGCGTTTGGTGTCAATTTTTATTTCAAAGGGTAAAGTTCCTTTCAGGTGTTTTTCAAAAAATTTAAGGTCCCTATAAACAGGATCATTTGCTGGCAAGTCGTCTACCACATAGCCTAAATTTTTAACTTTGGTTGAACCAAAAAAGGAGACAATTACTAAGAAGAGGGTAATGCCATAAATCCAATTTCTTTTATGGTATACAAGGTAATTACATTTTTCTAATACTTTGTTAAGTCTAATGCTATCTAAATGTTTGGTGTGCTTGAGGGTAGGCGGTGGCAAATAGCTATAAACAATTGGGATAAAAAGCAGTGATACGGCATACACCAAGAGAATTACCAATCCAGAAATGATAGAAAATTGATCGAGCATGGCACTTCCCGAAAAACTAAACACGACAAAACCAACCGCAGTAGTTGCATTTGTTAAAAATAGAGCCAATCCATTTTTTGAAATTAGCCTTAAAATGGCCATCATTTTATTACCATGTTTGGCAAATTCTTGGTGATAGACATTGAGGAGATAAATGCAGTTTTGCACACCAATAATTACCATGAGAGGTGGGAGTATGCCTGTTAAAATGGTTATTTTATAATCAAAAAGGGCTAGTAAGCCCATGGTGGCAATTACTCCTATAATTACTACGATTAATGAAAATATGACGGCACTTAAAAATCTAAAAAACAAAAAGATAAATAGGGCGGTAATGAAAATTGAGAGGTAGGTAAAGATTTTAATTTCATCGGCCACCCTAGAACTCATAATAGTTCTAACATAGGGAAGTCCGGAGATGTGCATTTCACTATTGTGTTTTTGTCCAAATTGCTTGGCTTTTTCTTCTATGCTTCTCACCAATGGAATTCTAGCCTTACTATCCAGTTGGGCTTTTTTAAGGGTGATTGCCATGATAGCTAAGCTATCTTCAGGCACATATAGTAAACCATGGTAAAATTTTAGTGTACTTACTATTTTAAGGATTGAGTCGAGTTCTGCCTGGGTTTTTGGTTTTTGGGTAAGAATAGGCTTTGCTTCGAGTTGGGCTATGGAGTCGTTGCGGTTAAGCGAATATATATTGGTTAAAGAAACTACTTTTTCAACACCTTCAATGCTTTCTAGCTCTTCATTTAAATCATACCAATCATTAAAAAAGTTTAATTTAAAAACTTCTGGGTGTTTGGTTCCTATTACTAGAATATTTCCATCTTCACCAAAAGTTTCCTTAAATTGTACATATTCCAGAAAATCTGGGTCGTCTTGCGGAACCACTTTAGCAAAATCATAGGTCATTTGCACTTTGGTTGCAAAATACCCAAAAAACAAGGTGATTACACCCATAGCAACCAGCAGCCAGAACCGGTTACGAATTGTGAAAGAGCCTAATGAATGCCACATAGTTGGCAAAAGTATGTAAAATTGTACGAATCTTGCTTTGATGTCGTTTATTTGTGACCCAAAGTAAAGCGATGAATAAGTTAGCCCTGATATTTTTTTTCACTTTTTTATGTTTTCAAGGTTCTGCCCAAATACCAAATGAGGCATGGCGGGTTCATTTACCATATCAATCTAATAATTCTATCACGGCGGTTGGTACCAAACTTTATGCAGGTTCGGCCAGTGGTTTATTTACTATAGATTTGGCTACGGGTGAAGTAGAGCGTTTATCTAAGATTCAAGGATTTTCTGATGTGGAGGTAAAGTTTGTAAAACACCAATCAGATTTGGGTCAAACCCTTATAATTTACCAAAACGCCAATATTGATATTATAGATCATCAAACCAATAGAATTATCAATATTCCAGACATAGTAATGAAGCAAATTATTGGCGAAAAGGCCATTAATGGAATTTGCTTCCACGAGGATCGCGTTTATTTGGCGTGTAGTTTTGGAATTGTAGTGATAGATTTACTTAAGAAACAAATAATTGACTCCTATCAAAATCTAGGAAGTGGAGGAAGCAATCTTTCCTTTGAAGCCTTGAGTATTTTTAATGGAAGTATTTATGCTTCAGCTATTAATGGCATTTATAGCGCGTCATTAACTGCCCCCAACTTGAGTGATTTTAATTTTTGGAAAAAGGAGTTTAACTCTTTGCAAAGTGGAATTAGTCAGGTTTTTAAAGGAAATTTATATGCGCAGGTCGACTCGGTAATTAAGGTTTATGATGGTTTTGTATGGCGTGATTATTTACCAAGTACAGGGTTAAAAGTGGCCAATTTGCAGGTAGGTAGGGTTGGTAACAACAGTGCTATTCAAAATAGTTTATTGGTGATTACCCCTGAGAAAATTTTGGTAGAAGAAGGCGCGGGTACACCTTGGGTTATCAATGAATCGTTTAGAACCGATGCCACTTTAGACCATAAAGGCAGGGTAGCCATGGTGGATGGCATTTTTGGAATAACAATTTATAATCGCGCTCAAAACAATTTAGATTATTATATACCGAATGGACCTGTCTCTAAAACATTTTCAAAAATGTTATATGAATCTGGTAAATTATGGGTATGTGGCGGTTCTGTTAATGACAGGTGGGATCCTTTAGTTTTTAACAACTCTAAATTTTATCAATACAAACAGAATAATTGGATTAATTATACAGAAGAAGAAAATGTTTTGTTAAAAGACATTAAAGATGTAATCGATGTAAAGAAAAATCCAATAACAGGTGAATTGATTTTTTCTAGTTTTGGAAATGGTTTAGTTGAGGTAAAAAACGATGCTGTAATCAAGCAATGGAATCATACCAATTCTTCCTTGCAGCGCTTAGATGTTGGTATGGCAGGCTATAATCCGCTTTTAACAGGAGGTTTAGATTTTGATGCAAAAGGAAATTTATGGGTGAGTAATTATGGTGTCAATAAACCATTAAGCGTTAAAACACCTACTGGAAACTGGTTGGCTTTTAATATTGGCACCTTGGTTGGAAACAATGAGTTGGGATGGCTTACTTGCGATGATTATGATAATAAATGGGTAAGTACCTTAAGAGATAAAGGTATTTTAGTTTATAACGATAATGGTACCCCCTTAAACGCCAACGATGATAAATATAAATTGTTAAACAAAGAGGTGGGCCAAGGGGCGCTGCCAAGCAATTCTGTTTTATGCATTAGCAAAGACTTAAACGGAGAAATGTGGATTGGTACAACGCAAGGCTTAGCCATAATTAGCAACCCCAATCAAATTTTTGGCTCAGACGATGATAAATTTGATGCTAGGCAAATTATTATTAGAGTGGGCAGCAACTATGAAATATTTTTAGGTAAAGAACAAATCAATTGTATAAAGGTAGATCCAGCTAATCGTAAATGGATAGGAACTCCAAATGGAGTTTGGTTAGTTTCGGAGGATGGCTATACGGTGTTAAGAAATTTTACTACAGCCAATGCGCCTTTATTATCAAACAATGTTATGGAAATTGGCATTGATGAAAGTAGTGGTGAAGTGTTTTTTGGTACAGAAAAGGGAATTATTTCCTTTATGGGAGACGCCTCAGTGGGTGCAACTGAATTTGGGAAAGTAGAAATATTCCCAAACCCTGTAAAACCTGAATATTCAGGCAATGTTTCTATCAGAGGTTTAATTGATAATTGCACAGTTAAAATTACAGATATTGCAGGTAATTTAGTTTACGAAACTACTTCTAATGGCGGCTATGCCACTTGGAATGGAAATAATTACAATGGCAGGAGAGTAGCCACAGGGGTTTATATAATTTTTGCCGCCAGCAAGGATGGAGCGAAAACTTATTCAGGAAAAATATTGTTTATTAATTAAGATGAAAGCAGCAGTTTTACATGGCATCAATACACCTTTTATTTACCAAGATTTTGAAATGCCAAGTCCGGCAGCCGATGAATATCTCATTAAAGTTAGTCATGCAGCCTTAAACCACCGAGATGTTTGGATTCAAAAGGGACAATATGCAGGCTTAAGTTTTCCAATTATTTGCGGAAGTGATGGTTGCGGCGAGGTTGTAAAAGGAGGTGTAAATACTAACCAAGCCATGATAGGAAAAACTGTTTTGCTTAACCCTTCTTTAAATTGGGGTGACAATCCTCGGGTTCAGGCCAAAGACTATGTTATTTTAGGTTTACCAAATCACGGTACCTTTGCCGAGTATGTATGTATCAAGTCACATTTAGTGCATCCTAAACCTCAACATTTAACAAATGAAACGGCGGCAGCCCTACCATTGGCTGGATTAACCGCTTGGCGGGCACTTATGGGAAGGGCCAAAGCTAAAGCAGGAGAAACCGTTTTGGTAAGTGGTATTGGAGGTGGCGTTGCTTTATTTGCAGCCCAATTTGCAAAAGCCAATGGGTGTAAAGTTTTTGTGAGCAGTGGCAGTGATGCTAAATTGGCAATCGCCGCCCAATTTGGATTTGATGGGTATGTTAATTACAAAAACCCAGATTGGCATAAACCATTGGCCAAAGAAAGTGGAGGATTTGATGTGATTATTGATGGTGCTGGAGGAAGCGATTTTTCTAAGTTATTAGACCTCGCTAAACCAGCGGGAAGAATTGCCATTTATGGCGCTACAGCAGGAAATTTAAATACTGGGGTTCCAGCAAAAATATTTTGGAAACAATTAGATATTTTGGGTTCAACCATGGGAAATAATGAGGAATTTTCTGAAATGTTAAATTTTGTAAACAAACACCAACTTGTGCCAGCTGTATCAAAAGTTTTCGGTTTGATCCAATGTGAGGAGGCTGCAAAATATATGGACGAAGGTCAACAGTTTGGTAAGATTATTTTAGAAATAAAGTAAATCTAAATAAAGGTATTTATTTTGCGATACAATGAAAGTAACAGAACGAATTAAAGCTTCAGACGAAACGCTCTTCTCAATTGAGATTTTGCCACCCTTAAAGGGAAAAGACATTCATCACATATATGCTGGTATTGATCCTTTAATGGAATTTAAGCCTGCCTTTATAGATGTAACCTATCACCGTGAAGAATTTGTATTACGTAAACGTAAGGACGGCGGATTTGATAAAGTATTTACCAGAAAAAGACCAGGGACAGTGGCCATTTGCGCTGCCCTTATGAATAAATACCATGTTGATACAGTGCCACATTTAATTTGTGGTGGTTTTAGCAAGGAAGAAACAGAGAATGCCTTAATCGATTTGAATTTTTTGGGTATCGATAACGTCTTGGTTTTGCGTGGTGATAATATTAAAAACGAATCTAACTTTGTTCCCGAGCCCGACGGAAACAAAACTTCCTTAGAATTATTGAACCAAGTTGTTTCTATGAATAATGGTAAATACTTAGATGAAGAAATTGAGAATGCAACGCCATCTGATTTTTGCATAGGCGTTTCAGGTTATCCAGAGAAACATTTTGAGTCACCCAATATGCACAGCGATCTAAAATGGCTTAAGCAGAAGGTAGATGCAGGGGCAGACTATATTGTAACTCAAATGTTTTTTGACAATTCAAAATATTTTGCTTTTGTGGAATCTTGCCGTAAGGCGGGTATTAATATTCCTATAATTCCTGGATTGAAGCCGCTAACTGCAAAAAAGCAAATGGCCATATTACCTAAAGTATTTCATATTGATATGCCGCAAGATTTAGTTGAAGCAGTAGAGGCATGCAAAGATGATAAGGCGGTTAAGCAAGTGGGCATAGAATGGGCCATTGCTCAAAGTAAAGAACTCAAGGCCGCTAAGGTTCCTGTTTTACATTATTATACCATGGGTTTTGGGGAGGTTACCAGAGCCATTGCTTCACAAGTTTTTTAATAGTTAAGATGGAAATTCCTGTTCAACCTTGGATGGGCCGCACGGAATTATTGCTGGGCAATGAGCGGCTAAAAAAACTAGTAAACTCAAATGTTTTAGTAGTAGGTTTAGGAGGTGTTGGGGGCATTGCTGCAGAAATGATAGCAAGAAGTGGAGTGGGTAAAATGACAATTGTTGATGCAGATACCGTTGATCCAACCAATAGAAATAGACAAATCCCCGCACTTAAAAGCACAGAGGGATTGGTAAAAGCAGAAGTGTTGGCGGCTCGGTTATTAGACATTAATCCTGATTTGCAATTGCGCGTTGTGCCAGCCTATTTCAGAGACCAACTTACCCTAGACGTTTTAGAGGGCGATACCTATGATTATGCCTTAGATTGCATTGACACATTAGCACCTAAAGTATATTACATAAAGGCGTGTATAGATAAAGGAATTCCAATTGTAAGCAGCATGGGCGCAGGCTCTAAAGTTGATCCTACTTTGGTGCGCGTGGCAGACATCTCAGAAACATATAATTGTCATTTGGCTAGATATACGCGTAAATATTTACACCGACTTGGCGTATATAAAGGCGTAAAGGCTGTTTTTTCGCCAGAACAAAAAATGGCATTTTCAGGTATTATGTTAATGCAGGCAAATAATAAAAAATCAGCTGTAGGTACTATCAGTTATATGCCAACCGTATTTGGCTGCACAGTTGCCTCAGTTGCAATTCGAGATTTGTACAACCGATAATATTTTTTACTCTCCTTTGTTGAGTCGGTTATTGTGGCCTTGAAAAAGAAATAATATATTTAAAAGTAGGCGCAATAGTTGAAAACTCAAGTAATTTCTTAGCTCAATTAAAACAGTATTTTGATGCGTGTACATTTGTGGAGTAATTTGTATGCATTTTGGCAAGGTATCTTTTAAAAGTTGTGCTTTGGTGCTGCTCACCAAAGCTTGATTTTTAATTTCAACATTACATTCTATGCTGCCAAAATCACTTAAATGATTAAGGTTGTAAGAACCAATGCATAGCCAATCATCATCGGCAAAAGCTAACTTTGCATGCAATACACTTTCTGTATATTCATAAATTTGAATGCCACTTTTTAACAAATCGGTATAAAAATAGGCACTTGCATGTTTAACCAATTTAACATCAGATTTGCCTCCTAAGATTAGGTTCACTTTTACCTTACGTTTAACTGCTTTTTTTAGTAAATGGATTAAGGCATTTGAGGGAATAAAATAGCTATTAATTATCCAAAGTTCATCCTTACAGAACCGAGTTTGTACCTTATATTGTTTGCTTATGGCAAATTTACCCTTTAACCAGTTGTTCTCTAACACCCTAATTTTTTCTGTTTTTTGGGTTGAACCAATTGGCGCAATTTGGGTAGGTTCAAAATGAAATCTTTTGAAGCGCACGCCAGTATTAAGGCAAATTCTCGCTAAGTCCTTTGCAACTTCACCCGTAAGTTTGATACCATAATCTAACCAAGCCAAGGCGGTTTTTGTTCCACGGTAGTGGTCAGAAATATTGATACCTCCGATGAGTGCTGTGTTTCTGTCGAACACCATAATTTTATGGTGTAATCTCATTCCTATAGGTTTCTTACTGAATAGTTTAACTGGCGAGTAAAACTGGATTTTTAGCCTAGAATCAAGGACGTTTTTTTGATACAAGTTTAATAAATTAGCGCTGCCATAAGCATCGCACCAAAGAGAAACTTTTACCCCTCTATTGGCTGCATTGAGTAAAGCCTGATGGACTTCCTTCCCTGTTGAATCCCAATCAAAAATATAAACTTGAAATAATATTTCAGTCTTTGCCTTGTTAATGCTGTCAATTAGCTCTTTAAAAAAACTTACACCACTTCTTAGTAGTTGGGCCTCTTCAAATGTTCTCCAAGGGTAAATGCCAATTTTAAAGCGCCAGTTCAATCTTAATTTGAGGACGTTTTAGAGTTGCCTTTACTTTTATTTACATTTTTTAGGGTTACCTTAACGGTTGTACCCTGCCCAAGATTTGATTCTATTTCGACTTTTCCTTGGTGCATTTCAACCGTTTTCTTTACTAAAGATAAGCCAATACCATAACCTTGCACATTTCTAGTTTCGTTAGAACGGTAGAAAGGCTCAAAGATATGGGGAAGGTCGTTCTTAGAAATCCCAGGCCCATTATCAGAAATCAAAATCGTAATATAGTTTTCTCCAAAATCGAGCGTAACATTGCAAGATTTATCTTTAGAAAATTTGCAAGCATTTTCTACAATATTAATGAAGACAGATTTTAACAAGGCGCTATCACCATTAACCTTAATTCTATATTCATTATCAGGGAAATCTTTAAGATTGAGATTAACATTAAACTGAGGTTTACGTTTATTGATTTCCTCTTTGGCATCAAGAAAAACTTCTATTACAGAAATTTCCTTAAAAGTAACATTCGGGAAATTAGCATTGGCTTTGGCAAGTTCGCTAAGGCCATTAATTAGTTCAATTTGATTTTCGATATCTTCAAGTAAGGACAGAAAAGTTTTATGATACTCTTCTTGGGTTCTTTGATTGAGCATGGTAACCTCAATTTGACCTTTCATAGAGGTTAAGGGTGTTCTAAATTCATGGGAGGCATTAGCGACAAACATTTTTTGAAGGAAGAAGGACCGCTCAATACGCTCTAACATTTTATTAAAATTAACTGCAAGTGCCGCTATTTCATCTTTCCCATTTCCTTCATTTACCCTTTTGTGAAGGTTATTTTCATTAATTATATCTACCTGATTAATTACCGCTTTTATTGGGTTAAGCGCATTTTTAGAAAACACCCAACCAGTTAAAGCTGCCAGAATGATACTTGCTATATTTAAGATAAGTAATAATGATTTTAAGAAATCTAATTTTTGTTGACCTGCCTTGTCTACCGCACTATTGATGATAAAGTAGCTCACATTTTCTATGTTAGCTTGAAAGGCAACATATTCGGTATCTCCGCTGTTTTCGTTAATCTGAGCTTGATTTAGAACTAGCTTACTTAGCAAGCTGTTCTCAATTTTATTTGGGTTATGGGAAGAGAAAATTATGTTTTTTGCAGAGTCTGCAATTACCAATCTCTCGTTAGGAAATCTAGTGAGTTGTTTTTGATAAATTAGTTTTAGTATATCTGGTGTAATTACTTCTTGTTTTAGGTAACTTTTAGCTACTTTTTCTGCAACGCCTTGAATTCTATCTGTGAAGGCATTTTTTCTAAAAATTTCAGAAAACTCATAGGTGAAAACAGAGAAAACGAGTAATATCCCAGCAACGATGCCAGTGAATTTTAAGGTAAGAGAAGTTTTAATGTTCATATGCTACTGATTAGCATTTTACAATGTAACCCATTCCTACCATGGTATGAATAATTTTAATAGGATAATCCTTGTCGATTTTTTTTCTAAGGAAGTTAATATAAACATCAATTACATTGGTAGTAGTATCAAACCCTGACGACCATACTTTTTCTAAAATTTCATTTCTAGAAATTACTCTATTTTTATTTCTAATGAGGTATTCTAATAGGGAATATTCCTTCGCTGTTAAGTCGATTGTTTTCCCTCCTCTTCTTGCCACCTTTCTATTTAAATCAAGTTCTAGGTCAAACAAGCGCAATACGCTTAGTTCTGGGTACCCGTCTATGTTTCTTTTGGACAATGCTCTTATTCTGGCAAGAAGCTCTTTAAAATCGAATGGCTTTACTAAATAATCATCAGCACCAGAATCTAGTCCTTCCACTTTTTCATCTATTGAGCCTAAAGCAGTAAGCATCAAAATAGGTGTTTTTACGCCCGCATTTCTTAATTCATGCGCAACTTCAATCCCATTTTTATAGGGAATCATAATGTCTAATACAATAATGTCGAATTGAGTTTCAATGCCATACTTAATTCCTAACAAACCATCTGAAGCAATTGTTACTTCATAGTTTTGCTCCTCTAATCCTTGTTTCAAAAAGGAAGCAACCTTTGGTTCATCTTCAACTACTAAAATATTCATCTATTATAAATTTCTGCTAAAATAGGTTGGCTCAAGCACTTTCGCATTAAACCCACATTAAGGTGCAAAAATATTATCCACCAGCCTTTTTTGCTTTGTAGTTTTCTTTCAATAGCCAAGCTAAAATTTTATCTCTACAGTCGCCCTGAATAAGGATTTCGCCATCCTTTGCGGTCCCACCAGTGCCGCACAATTTTTTTAAACTTTTACTTAGTTCTTCTAGGTCCGACTCTTTTCCAATAAATCCATTTACCCTGCTAACCATTTTTCCGCCTCCTTTTCTATCGAGGTAGATTTTTAATTGTTGTTGTTGGGTTGGCAGCGTTTCTGTTTCAAAGGCCGACTCAAATGCATAAGAGTAATTTTCATCTGTTGAATAAACAACGCCCTCTTTCTTTTTATTCTTATTGTTCATACAGGCAGCAATTTAGTAATATTTGTAAATACCCGCCGCTCTTTTTGTTATATTCGACCCAATGAATTGGAAAACTTTGCTTCAACCTTTCAGGGAAGGCGATTTAACCCCTCGCAGTCATGATCCCAAAGGGGAGCGCTCAATTTTCGAACAAGATTACGATAGGATAATTTTTTCAACCCCCTTTAGGCGTTTGCAAGACAAAACCCAGGTAATACCATTGCCTGAGCATGATTTTGTGCATAACAGACTTACGCATAGCATAGAGGTAAGCAGTGTTGGACGAACTCTCGGTAAAATCGCTGGCAATAGATTATTAGAAGCCTATCCAGAAATAAGTGCTCAATTAAGTGTGCATGATATAGGTGCTATTGTAGCTGCAGCATCTCTTTCACATGATATTGGTAATCCGCCTTTTGGCCACAGTGGAGAGGCTGCCATTGGAGAGTTTTTTTTAGGAGGGCAAGGGCGCTTTTTTAAAAGTAAAGTCAACGACTTTGAATGGGAAGATTTAACGAATTTTGAAGGCAATGCCAATGGATTTAGAATCCTTACCAATCCTTATGTTAGCGGCAATGGAGGTTTAAGGCTTACTTATCCAACCTTGGCTGCTTTTACAAAATATCCTAAAGCTTCCTTACCTAGGTTTACACATCCTAAAGCAAGTCAGAAAAAGTTTGGCTTTTTTCAGACAGAAAAAGATATTTATCAAGAAATTGCCCAAAAGCTAGAAATTGAGGCAGTTGGAGTTGGTTCAAACCAAGAATATATAAGACATCCATTTGTTTATTTGGTAGAGGCTGCAGATGATATCTGTTATCAGATTATAGATTTTGAAGATGGTTTAAGGCTAGATTGGATAGATTTTTCGAAGGCAGAAAAGTTGCTGATAGACATCGCAGGAGATAGCTTTTACGCTAAAAATTATGCGCAGTTAAGCTCAAAAGAAGAAAAGGCGGGTTATTTAAGGGCGGTGGCCATTAATAATTTAGTAAAAGAAATGGCGGCCCTATTTATTACCCGCGAAAAAGAAATGCTTACAGGAAGCTTTAACCAATCTTTAATGAGTTTGAGTATCTATGCTGAACCTTTGGCAGAGGTTAAAAAACTCTCTTTAGAGAAAATTTATAAAGCGAGGCAAGTCTTAGAAATTGAAGCGGCAGGTTTTGAAGTGATTGGCGGATTGCTTGGCTTTTTTGTAGATGCCGTTTTAACCGAAAGGCCAAGCCAACAGCATAAAAAAATTCTTGAGCTATTGCCTGTTGAGGTAAAAAATAAAGAACTGACAAACTATTGCAAATTATTAAATGTTTGTAGCTATGTGGCGGGTCTTACCGATAAACATGCAATCAATTTATATAGAAAACTCAAGGGGATTGAATTGCCAAAATGGTGACAAACTTTCAGCCTATTTGATACATAATCTTTTGGCATAGCTATTGAAACTACCAATCAACTTTATATTTTTGAACTTAAACACAAACAATCATGAATACAGGAAATGAATTTAGAAAATATGCAATAAAGCATAAAGGCATTAGTAGCATTAAAGTAGATGCCTATATAGAAAGTTCAATGGAAGGAATGACGCGCACGGTTATTGAGGAGCGTCCAATGAACTTTAGAGAGATTGATGTATTCTCTCGTTTGATGGCAGATAGAATTATTTTCTTAGGTATGCCGATTGATGATTACGTTGCTAATATCATTCAAGCACAATTATTATTTTTAGATTCGATGGATGCCCGTCGTGATATTCAAATGTATATTAACTCTCCTGGAGGTTCTGTTTACGCTGGCTTGGGTATATATGATACTATGCAATGGGTAAATCCAAGTGTTGCTACAATTTGTACAGGTTTAGCTGCTTCTATGGGAGCTGTTTTATTGTGCGCAGGTGCAGCAGGCAAGCGCAGCGCACTTCCTCATGCACGCGTTATGATTCATCAGCCATTGGGTGGGGCGCAAGGACAAGCGTCAGATATTGAAATTACTGCCAGAGAAATTCAAAAGTTGAAGAAAGAATTATATGACATCATCTCTATTCACAGCGGCCAACCATTTGATAAGGTTCAAGCAGATAGCGACCGTGATTATTGGATGATTGCTAGGGAAGCCAAAGAATATGGAATGATTGATGATGTTTTGACAAAACATAAGCCAGAAGAGAAGAAGTAATTTTGGTTTTTTGCCTTACCTTTGTAGGCTATTATGGCAAAGAAAAAGGAAGATCATTGTTCTTTCTGCGGTCGCGGCCGCAGCGAGGTAAACTATCTAATATCAGGTTTAGACGCGCTTATTTGTGAGAATTGCATTGGGCAAGCTTTCAGAATTATAAACGAAGACCAAGAAGGCGCGCCTAAACAAGATGCTGTTGCCGCGCTAAAAATGCTCAAACCAGCAGAAATAAAAGCGCATTTAGACGAATATGTAATTGGTCAACTCGAAGCCAAAAAGGTTTTAAGTGTGGCCGTCTATAATCATTTTAAAAGAATTTCTGCCACAAAATCCAATAGTGATGTTGAATTAGAAAAGTCAAATATTTTGATGGTAGGCGAAACAGGCACGGGTAAAACACTTTTGGCAAAAACTTTGGCAAAGATTTTACAAGTGCCTTTTTGTATTGCAGATGCCACCGTGCTTACAGAGGCTGGCTATGTTGGTGAAGATGTAGAGAGCTTGCTTTCGAGGTTACTTCAGGCTGCAAATTATGATGTTGCTGCTGCCGAAAGAGGGATTGTTTATATTGATGAAATTGATAAAATTAGCCGCAAGAGCGATAATCCATCTATTACGAGAGATGTAAGTGGCGAAGGCGTTCAACAGGCTTTGTTGAAGATTTTGGAAGGAACTATCGCCAATGTTCCGCCACAAGGTGGACGTAAGCATCCGGAGCAAAAAATGATTCAAATAAACACAGAAAATATTCTGTTTATTTGTGGAGGAGCATTTGATGGTATTGATAAGATGATTGCGCGTAGGTTGCAAACGCAAGCCATTGGTTTTAAATCTTTAGACCCATTGTTATCGCAGGATAAAGAAAATTTCTTGCAATATATTTCTGCTGCCGATTTAAGAAGCTTTGGATTAATACCAGAAATTATTGGAAGGTTGCCTGTTATTTGTCACCTCGATCCACTCACTAAAGAAATTTTAAAAAGGATTCTGGTTGAACCAAAAAATGCGCTTATTAAGCAGTATATACATCTTTTTAAGTTGGAAGGTATTAACCTGAGTTTTGAAGATGCTGTAATTGATTTAATAGTAGATACTGCTTTCGAACTTAAACTTGGCGCAAGGGGCTTGAGAAGTATTTGCGAAGCATTAATGATTGATTATATGTATCACTCGCCTTCTTCTAATGATAATAATGATATCCTAATTACACTTGTTGAGGCTGAACAAAAAATGCAATTAGTTAAACTAAAGAATTTCCAAGCTGCTTAAAACTTTATGCCTTTTAAATTGGTTTTACTGACATAATCCAATATGTCATGAAATCACTTTATCGAATCTTCCTCCTATTAGGAGTTGCCTCATTAACTTCTTGTGCTACCATCCTACAGGATGAGGTGGCTGTTAAAAGAACCCTTGGTAAATTAAATAATGATATTTACCATTCTGGACTCCGCCTGTATAATCCCTTTTTGTCTCGTATGATTAGGGTTCCCATCAATACAATTAACCTCGAAATCAATGTGGGTTTACCTTCTAAAGAAGGTTTAACGGTTCAATCAGAGATTTCTATTTTGTATAAAGTGAAAACCAGTGAGGTGCATAATATCCTAAAATATACTGGTCTTAACTATCAAGGGGTATTAATTCTGCCAGTTTTCAGGTCGGCTTCGGCAGATGTTTGTTCAGAATTTGATGCCAAAGACATGCACAGTGCCAAGCGTTCTCAAATAGAAAATAAAATTAAGGAACGCATGATGCAGGTATTAGAGTCGAAAGGCTTTATCATAGAGGCTGTACTTTTAAAGTCGATTACCTTGCCTCAAGGCCTTTCAAGAGCAATTGAAGAAAAGCTTCAAGCAGAGCAGGATGCCCAGCGTATGGAATTTTTAAAAGACCGAGAGCGAAAGGAAGCCGAGCGTAAAGTATTGCAAGCAGAAGGTGATAAAAATTCAAAAATTATTGCTGCCGAAGGTCAAAAGAGAATTCTTGAATTGGAAGCGGAAGGCAGGGCAAATGCTGTAAAAATTGAAGCAGATGCCAATGCAAAAGCCAATGATATGCTTGAGAAAAGTTTGACCCCTCAAATTTTGAAGTTTAAGCAGATAGATGCATTTAGAAATTTAGCAACTTCACCTAATACAAAAACCATAATTACCGATGGTAAAACCCCATTGATTGGGCTACCAGCCGACGGTAAATAAGTTGCTTATTTTTTGAGTAATTGCAAAAGGGAGGCCCGCAGTAGGTCTCCCATATTTTTCCCTTTAGTAAAGCGATTAGAATTGTAGTAATTAGCCAATTCGCCCCCAAGATTTAAAACGTTTTGGATAGGGGCAATTTCTTCTTTTTGCATAGCAGCTAATAAATTATGAATAGGCCATCTTGCCGCTTTTATTCTGCTTAGCATCATTGCCCTTTCTTCTCGCTTATACTGTTCTATACTTTCAGTTGAAATGTATTTTTTTACAAGTTCAACAAAAGCCTGATTTTGTTTATAGAATTGGGGTAAATAAATGTTTTTTCTCCCTTCAAAACATTGCTGGTCAAAATCTATGGGTCTTATCCTATAGTTTGTCTCATCAAAATCTGGTGTAATTTGAACTACAAAATTAGATGAATGCATATCTCCCAAAAGCCTAATCAAACAACGTTCATTAAATTTTACAAATTCTTTAGCTATTCGGGTGCTGTTAAAACCATCCACATTTAGGTAGTTCTTAATAAATTCATCCCCAGGAATACCAGCAATGTGTTCTTCTATCAATGTGTCACCGCTCACCAAATAACTAATACGGTTGGGCGAAAGTAGATGTTCTAATTCTAAGCCGTAAATTCTAGAAGCATCTGCGTTTTTAACATAAAAGTAGTCGAAATTATCATTCATTTTATTTATGACTCGAATTCTGAATGGCATAGTATTGCCATACAAACAACTGTCAATTCTATCTACCCGCAAATGTTCAACTACTCGCATATCTCCCCCTACTTTAAGTAAGGCATAGATTTGTAAGAGTTGGGTATGAATATTTTGTTGTGCTTCTGGTCCAAAAATACAGGTTTCCCAAAGAGTATCTTTCCCCTTTTTATCATATAAAGCCACACTATCAATATAGTTTTTTAAATCTGGGTAATGAATGGGAATATCGGTGCTACGGCCATGTCCTTTAAGGTAATGACGCAATGGTTGGCCAATTTTATAGGTGTGTTTTTTCTTGCTTATATGCGGCATGATTTACGAATATAATAGGGAGGCTTTGAAATTTACACATAAATACTAATTTGCGTGTAAATGGATTATAAATTAAACGACCCAAAAATTACACGCGCTTGGTCTATGTATGACTGGGCTAACTCTGTTTTTTCTTTGACCATAACAACAGCCATTTTTCCACCTTTTTTTGAAAGTGTAAGTAAAAACGCTTCCATTGCTTCAGGTAATGCCATTAATGGAATTTATTATATAGATGTATTGGGTTTTAAAGTAGTAAACTCTGCACTCTACTCTTATGCTATTTCGTTTGGTTTTTTATTGGTCGCCTTCATTAACCCTTTTCTTTCTGGGATTGCAGACGCACAGCAATCTAAGAAGAAGTTTATGAAATTCTTCTGTTACCTGGGATCATTAAGTTGCATGTTAATGTATTTTTTTACACCAGATAATTTATGGTTTGGATTGTTATGTTTTATCGTTGGCTTATTTGGATTTGGCGGTAGCATTGTATTTTACAATGCCTTTTTGCCAGAAATTGCATCAGAAGATCAATATGATTCCCTAAGTGCAAGAGGGTTTTCGTTAGGGTATTTTGGAAGTGTACTTTTATTATTGATTGATTTAGGAGTAATTTTAAATGCAGATAAAATATTTCCTGTTGCCACAAAGGCCTCAGAACTTATGGCCGCCAATCCACTCTTAAATTTAGAAGGAGCAATGGCAGAGGCTAAATCTTATTATAGCGGTGTAGCTAGTAAATTATCTTTTGTTAGTGTTGGATTGTGGTGGGCTGGTTTTGCCCAAATAACGTTTAAATATTTGCCAGAAAAAACCTTGAAGCATATAGACGGTAAAGGAGCTTTATATAAAGGGATAGAAGAATTAAAAAAGGTTTACAATGAAATTCGTCGCCCAGAAAACAAAATTATTAAATTATATCTTATCGGTTTCTTTTTTAGTGCAATGGGCGTTCAAACGGTAATGTATGTAGCCTCCTTATTTGGCAAACAAGAGTTAAAAATGGAACTCGGGAAATTGATTGCCACTGTTTTAATTATTCAGATAATTGCCATTTTAGGGGCATGGAGTTTTTCTAAATTATCCGCTAAAATTGGAAATATTCATTCGCTTCTCATTATGATTTTAGTTTGGATTGGAATTACCACAGCTGCTTACTTTGTGCAAACTGATATTCAATTTTATTTATTGGCCGCTGTAGTTGGAACCGTAATGGGTGGAATACAAAGTATGTCTAGAAGCACCTTTGCAAAGTTAATTCCCGATGGTACCAAAGAAACAGCTTCCTACTTTAGTTTTTATGATGTTTGTGAAAAAATGGCTACTGTTTTTGGTACTTTTGCCTTCGGACTCATCAATAACTTCACCGGAAATATGCGTTCCTCTGTTTTGGCGTTATTGGTGTTTTTTATTGTGGCTGGAGTTATTTTAATGCAAATTCCAAATTTTAAAGAGAAGCATCCATAGATGAAAGTAGAACTTTTTATACCCTGTTTTGTAGATCAGTTTTCGCCTGAAACAGGTTTTAATATGGTAAAGGTTTTAGAGAAGGCAGGTTGTAAAGTGAATTACAATTTAGAACAAACGTGTTGCGGACAACCCGCTTTTCATGCTGGTAGATGGGAAGATGCAAGAGAGGTTGCAGAGAAATTACTTAATGAAGTTTCTTTGGATAAAACTTTGGTTTGTGGCGCAGCTGCATGTACTGCTATGATTAGAAATTCATACGATTTAATTTTTCAAAATTCTTCTTTCCACAATAAATATAGGCAATTACAAAAGAAAAGTTTTGAATTGGCGGAGTTCTTGGTAGATGTAATCAAAGTAGAATCTTTTGGCGCTGCTTTACCTTGCAGGGCAGTTTACCTAGATTCCTGTCAATCTTTGAATCATTGCAATATTTCGGTTCAACCCAGAACCTTACTTAAAAATGTAGATGGATTGACGCTACTTGAATTAGAAGATAATGGCCAATGTTGCGGTTTTGGAGGTGTGTTTTCGGTTAATTTTAGCCAACTTAGTACTAATATGGGTGAGCAAAAGTTAAATCGTATTTTAGCGTTAGAAGCGGAAATTATTATTAGTAATGATTATGCTTGTTTAATGCATTTAGAGGGATTAATTAAAACAAAAGATTTGCCAATTAAAGTGATGCATTTAGCGGATGTGTTGGCAAGTGGATGGTAATTTATGAATGTATCAAAGACTCAGCTTTTAAAATTTTGTTTTGAAGTTTTTACTGCATGTGGAATGCCAACTGCTGACGCTAAACTAGCAGCGGATGTATTAGTCTGTGCAGATTTGCGTGGAATAGATTCTCATGGTGTAGCAAGATTAAGTGGTTATGTTAGGTTATGGGAAGCACAGCGCGCAAACATGCAAGCACAGCCTAAAATTATACATCAAACACCTTCCACTGCAACTATTGACGCAGATGCGGGCTTAGGATTAGTGGTTGCACCTTACGCCATGAAGGTAGCCATAGAAAAGGCAAGGCAAGTAGGCACGGGCTGGGTAGCTATTAAAAATTCAAATCATTTTGGAATTGCGGCTTACCATGCCATGATGGCTTTAGAAGAAGATATGATTGGCATTAGCATGACAAATGCAAGTCCGCTTGTTGCGCCCACCCATGCCAAAGAAAGAATGTTAGGTACAAACCCAATTTGTATAGCAGTGCCTGCTGCAATGGAGCTGCCATTTATAATAGACATGGCCACCTCAAATGCTGCCAATGGAAAGCTAGAAATTGCACAACGTCAAAATAAATCAATTCCTTTAGGTTGGGTTCAAACCGAAAACGGTGCAGAAAGTACAGATGCCAATGAGCTAAAAAGAGGAGGTGCATTATTGCCTTTAGGAGGCCATAAAGGCTATGGATTAGGTGCTGCTGTTGATATTTTAAGTGCTGTATTATCTGGCGCAAATTATGGTCCATGGGTGCCGCCATTTGTATCATTTTTAGCACCCTTGCCAGATTTACCTGGCGAAGGAATTGGCCATTTTGTAGGCGCCATGCGCATTGATGCCTTTAGGCCAAAAGACGACTTTAAAATGCATATGGATAATTGGATTAAACGCTTTAAAAATGCAGAAAGAATTGACCCAAATACAGAGGTGTTAATACCGGGTGAGCCAGAGTTTAGAATGCATAAAGAACGTTCTTTAAAAGGGTTTGACTTGAACCAAAATGTGGTAAATGATTTGTTAGAATTGGCTAAGAAATTTAACCTTAGCTTATAACCATTGCTTTCGTTTAAACCACTGGAAAATAAGCACGGTTATTAGGAGCATAAAAATTAAAACGCCCGCATAGCCCCATTTTTGATGCAATTCAGGCATGTGCTCAAAATTCATCCCATACACACCTACCACAAAAGTTAAAGGTAAAAAGAAGGCCGAAAAAACCGTTAGAATTCGCATTACCTCATTTGTTTTTTGCGAAGAAATACTCAAATATAAATGGAGTAAAGATTGCACATCTTCATGCAACTGCTCCGTAAAAACTTCCATCCTTAAATAGTAATCTCGCATGTCCTCATAAAAAGAATTTTTACGATAAGACCCATGCATATTTTCTACTACCATTTTAGAGACATAATTGAGTCGTTTAAAAACATGAATTTGCCGTTTTAATAAATATAAATTCTTAAGTAAATCTGGGGTGCGTTTTTTTAAGAAAATTTTGCTTTCAAAATTACTGATGGTTTCATCTATACCATCAAGTGGTTTTTCAAAAGACTCAAAGGTGTTTTTAACAATTTTACATACCAAGTTAAAAGGATGTATCATATTAATATTGTTGCCATATTTATGGGCCACTTT
The DNA here is from genome assembly GCA_027487835.1 of Bacteroidota bacterium. Taxonomy (GTDB): domain Bacteria; phylum Bacteroidota; class Bacteroidia; order UKL13-3; family UKL13-3; genus B1. Next base: position 35,719 of record JAIYCU010000017.1, read on the forward strand.
ATCTAATAATTCGAAGCGACTGCGATGGATTGTTAAAATGAAATTGTCGTTATAAAAGAGGGCCACTTTTCGGGTAAGCTTTTGAATGCTGTCGCTTTCTGCCGTGCATTTTTGATCGTAGAAGCGTACAATAATAAAATGATAATTTTCAAAGGTTTCATATTTTGGTAAATGCTCAGATTGTAAACAATCTCTAACCGCCGCTTCTGGCAATTGATAGTTTTTTGCTAACAATAAAAGTTCTTCCTCAGTAGGGTCATATACATCTATCCAGTCAAACTGATAGCCCAGTGGTTTTAAATTGGTTTGCATGGCTAAAAATAATACTTTTGTTCATTAAGTTTTTAAAAGAAAGTAATTTAGCCAATATGTTTACCCAAATTCCAAGGAGACTTTTCATAATATTGATTGGTTTTTGTTTTTGCTTTGCACCTTTAATGAGTCAAACCCTTCAGCCAAAAAAGGCAGGCGTATGCTTTAGATTTGATGATTATCAAGATTCAAGTAAAATCGCAAGTGTCTTAAAAATGTTTGATAAGTACAATGGTAAATTTACGTATGCAGCCAATGCCGGGATTGCAGAGATTGTAAGCAATCAGCAGTTTTGGGCTTTCTTGAGAGAAATGCAAGCAAATGGGCATGAGGTAGCCGACCAAGCTCCCACTGATGTATCCCATTTTTTTGATGCAGTGGACGCGAATGAGGCAAAAAAATATTTAGGATTACCTGGTGTTGATCATATTAGAGATAGCAGCAGACGAATTTGTTTAAAATATAATGTTCTAGATAATTCAGGTACTGGAGACGAAGGTTTGGTAAACATTAAGGGAAACCTCATGATTAGTAAGCAAGCTGGTGAGTTTTCTAACCTGCGTTTGTTTAATAATAAATTTGTGGTAGCATTCTATTTGCCAGGAAGTTCAGAATTGATAGGCTTTAGCGGTTTTTCTAACCTTAATTCAAGTGATCCGGATACAGCATTTTTAAGGGATTTTTGGTTTGAACCCATTGATATGGGAAATAGAAATGATGTGATTTATAGAAAGTTATCTCCCTATCAACTTACAGTCGATAAACAAGGACTGCAATTAATGTTGTCCTATTCTCTTAAAATATTTAATAAACATGGGGTTCAAACGCCGAGCACCTTCGTGCATCCAGGCGGCTATCATCCTTATGTGAGCCCTAGTTTGGTAAAAGAAGTAGCGCAATCAATGGGGTTTACGGGCGCTGCCTCTTATCCAACCGCTCGAAATTTTATTACTTATAGTAATCCACAAGGCTTAAGACAATTTAATTTTCAAGGAGTAGATTTTACACCAGAATCTCAAACTGCAACCGATATTAAGCGCATCATTGCCAATCAATATGCCCTTAACCAAGTTTCTGTTTGCATTAACCATATGTCTTTTGGAGGCCCCATCAGTTCGTTTTCTCAAATGCTAGGCAATATGGAAGAAGTATTGGTTTGGGCTTTGAGTAAGCAAATTCCTGTTTTAACTTATAAAGATTGGTGCAATCAGCTTGCCAACGCGCATTACAATCCAACAGAAGATATTTTTCCACCCTTACAAAATGATTTGAATGGCGATAATGAAATTGATGGCATTGAACTTACCAATCCAAACTATTTAGATAAAAATGCAGGCGTTGCTTACAATTCCAACTATGCATTAACTACCAATTCTACTTCAACCTTATTTTATATCCAAAATTTATCTGGGATATCAAAGGGCTTAAATACTTTTTCTATTTCAACCCGCGGTGGTAAAGATGCTTACGATTATTTTAGGCTATTAATCTATTACCCAGAAAAGGGAACTACGCAATTTTTTGATATACCAACCAATAGTATTGGTTTTATAGAACAAAAGATTAATTTTTATGTGCCAGATGGCGTTACCTTTATCAATATTACCCTTAATTATAATACCAATAAATCTACGCGCGCTTTTGCAAGTGGATTCAAATTAAGCGGTGAATTGCGTCCAGTCATTAAGGCAAGTACACTTGAAGTTCAAACGCATCAAATTGCTAAACCTATTCACCTAGATTCTATGGCCTCTTGCGTTGGATACACCTATAATCAACTCAAATGGACAGTGCTTAAAAGTCCATTTTTATTTGATGCAAGTTTTATAAATGGTGCTAAGCTCTTATTAACGCCCAAGTTTCAAAAGTTTCCAATCACCTTTGATTCGATTCAAGTTAGGGTAGAAGCTCCCAATCAAAAGGCAGATACTGCCTGGTTTTACTTAAAAACAAAACACCCGCAAATTTGCAATGGACAATTAACTCAAATTAATACTCGAAAGATTTCAAGTATAGAAAAGTCGTACAGTTGGGCCTCGCAAAAGGCAGACCCCGTTTTTGTGAATACGCAAGATACTTTTATTTGGGTTCGACCCACCAGCGATAATTTATATACATTACAAGTTGAACCTTTGGCAGGCAACCCTGTAAGTCACAGTTTGGCTGTAAATGTAATACCAACCAGAATTGTGGGTACACCTAGTGAAACTAAGCAATTTTTAGGCAATCCATCGGTAGAATTTAACCTTCCTTATCAAAATCATTACCAGGTTTATTTATATAATTTACCACAATCTGAAGCAATAGTTAGCATACAGAACAAGAAAGTTACCATTGAAAAAGCTGCAAACTTTAGCGGTAATTTAGCGGTTCAACTTTTTGTGGTAAGTCCAACTTGCGAAGCATTCAGACACGATTTGTACGTAAATACTTGGTCTGTGGGAGGAACTGAGTTTTCACAACAAAAGTTTAATATTTACCCAAATCCTGCCCAAAGCATTATAGAGGTTCAAGGTCTTTCAAATTTTTTAGCAGCCATTTATGATCTTAATGGCAAGCAAATTAAAAGTTTCGGGTTGAACCAAACGCTGGATGTTACAGAAATAGAAAATGGCATATATATTCTTAAATTGGTGTCAGATGGAAATGAACATTTGCAAAAAATCATCATTGCTCATTAGGCATAATGGACTTGATTATTTTACATTTCTCACTTTACAAATTTAGAGTCCGTATTTAAATTGCTCCTTCCAATATTTTATCTTTCCCATGAAACAAAACCAAACTGCCATTATAACATTGGTATTGGCTATTCTCGGAATTGTAGCCAAGTTAATGCTCATATTTCCGGCACTTACATTTAATTTTAACCAATGGGTGATGGTGTTAATATATATAACATCACCTTTTCAATTGTCATTATTTGAAGTGCAATCTTTAAGTGATTTTGACGCTGGAGTTCTAAGAAATCTCAACTTGTTTGAGGGCGCCATACTTTTGTTGATGCTATTATCTGCCTTGTTTTATGGTTTTAGCAACAAAAAGGAAATTCGATTAATAGCCTTTGTACTTTGCGTATTGTTTTTAAATCAATTGGCGTGTTTTCTTATGAATAGCATGGCAACTTTTTTTACCTTATTTGCAATCCAAGAACAAGTTTTTAATTTTAAAATTGAAATGGCAGTGATATCAATTGCCAAACCCTTATTTTTTGTTTGGTTGAGCTATCGTTTGTTAAAGCCTTTGGTATCTCAGCAAGCGCCTCAAATTAAAAGCACACAATATGATACCTTTGAGTTGAAAGAATTTGTACTTCCATCGGGTTGGGTTCGACTATTTCATTTGTGGTTGGATGTTATTTTATTACTTCTAATTTATTCTATTTATGTTTTTGGCTTTCTGAAACCCTTTTTACAAAGCCTTGAGCAAATAATTGGGGCAAGGCCAACCGTATTAATCTATTTTGTGATAGCAGGTTTTTTATATTATGCCGTTTCAGAGTGGTTATTTGGCGCTACACCTGCCAAAATGCTCACCCAAACTAAAGTATTAGACTTGGAAGGTAACACCCCTTTAATCGCTGCCATTCTTGGCAGAACCCTATACAGGCGCATACCTTTTAATGCCCTATCTTTTTTAGGGAATAATGGCTGGCATGATAAGTTTTCTCGCACGCAAGTAGTTTATTTAGAGAATAAGGGTGTAAAAGGAAGAAGATATTGGTGGTTGCCACTAATTTTTGGACTTATAATCATTGGATCAATACTTGGGCAGCAGGCTTTCGTCGAATATGAAGAAGCAAAAGAGGTTTCTAACGCCTATCAAAAGGAGGTAGCAAGTTTAGAAAACGAACTTAAAAATCTTGGTTCAAACCAGTTGCTTTCCTTTTTAAGTCAGGAAGACGAATTTGATTCAGAGCAACTTTATTTTAGGATAGACCATGTCACCTCAGACAGTGTATTTGGTTATTATTTACCAATGGAAGATACTTATTGGAGCTCCTCTTATTTATTAGATCGTAAAGATTGGCTGTATAAGAAAAGCAAACCTAAAATCGTAGCTATTTCTCGTAAGAATTTAATGCAAGCCTACCCTAAAAGTATCGAAGATAAAGAGCGCAGGGCTAATGGAACAATATTACCCGAGCTACAATCACCACAATATTTGGAAACTATTTATACCCTCGGCGGGGCTAATATTAAAAATGCGCATACTGGCGGTTCTTATGGTTCGCTTTTACACCTTGGCTTTTATAATGAAGGTTGGCCTGCCACTATTACTGGAATTACTATTAATAAAGGCAATCTTCAAATAGAACCTAAACCAATGATAAACGCACCAATTATATTTGGCAGCCAATATCCAGATTTTATGCTCAGCTTTGAAAACTACGAAATTGGCACAGCCTATGAATTTACGATGGAAGTAACAGATAGTGCAGGACAAGTTCAGCATTATCTTGTAACGGGAACTGACATTGATAAAGAGCTGATTCGAAAAGATTAACTTAACCTATGGCTTTGATGTTTGTTCCATATTTATGGCAAATAGCTCGTTTTATGGTTTAAATTAAAGCGTTGTTTTTCAGATTGTTGATTTTAATGATGAGCTTATTTCCATTTCAAAAAAACTATTTAGGTCTAAATTAGTTTTATATACCGAGTGAGTAAATTTTCATAATTAAGCGTTGTTGAAAGACAACAAAAAGGGCACCTTGAGTAAGTGCCCTTTTATTTTTTCTGGAGGTACCGAGCAGATTCGAACTGCTGTAGAGGCTTTTGCAGAGCCTTGCCTAGCCTCTCGGCCACGGTACCTTTTTTGTAGGTCACAAATATAGATTTTTTTTTTAGCTAGAGAAGAACTTGCTTAAATATTTTTGTGAAAGCTTACCTTTGTGTCTATAATATTCAAATTAATAGATACATGAAAAAAATCTTAGTGGTAGCAATTGCTGCGTTTTCATTAACTGCTTGTGGTGGTAATGGCACCGAATCTAAATCCAATTCAGATTTAACAAAAACTGAAACTTCAGCAATTGATACAGCTGGAATGACTTATTACGGTGAAAAGATTACACCAGATAGCGCAGTTGCCATTGGTGAATTGTCTGCCCTAATGGGAGAAAAAACAGAATTGAATTGTAAAGTTACAGGTGAAATTGAAGGCGTATGTCAGAAAAAAGGCTGTTGGATGGATATTAAAAATCCAAATGGTGAGGCAGTTAGAATTACGTTTAAAGATTATGGTTTCTTTATGCCAAAAGATGCTTCTGGTAAAAAAGCAATAATGTTAGGAGTAGCTAAAGTGGAAGAAACTAGCATTGCAGATTTGCAAGAGTATGCTAAAGATGCTGGAAAATCTGAAGCAGACGTTAAAGCAATTAACACCCCTAAAAAAGAATTGGTATTTGAAGCGAGTGGGGTAATTCTTCAATAATTAAATGAAGAAATTCTTATTAGCCATCATCCTGTTCCTGCTGGTTGGATTATTTATCCAATCATGCAGCAATGAACAAAAGCCAAAGGCTGAAGCAAAGGAAGCGCAAAGTACCCAAGATTCAATAGATGCCTGCGCAACCATAAAAGACCCTAATAATCCAAAGCCTATGGCCTTGATGATGCGTCAAATGGCTGCAAATGCTGACAGCATGAAGGCAAAAATCAATAGAGGTGAAGCCTTAGACTCTTTGCAATATCCTTTCATACGGTTTTTTGTAGCTGAACCTACAGACCCGCATGTATTAGAACCAAACTTTTTTGAAAAGGCGCGCTTGTTTCAAACTGCTTACAAGGATTTGTTCAAGCATCCTAAGGAGCAAAAAAAATATTATAATTTAATGATTCAGGCTTGTGTTAATTGCCACCAAAACTATTGTAGCGGACCCTTGAAAAGAATCAGAAAGTTGCCAATATAATTTGTCGTTGTTTCACGTAAATTTCATTAGATTTGATTTGCAAACAACAATCAACCTATGAAAGCTTTATTAAAAAACCGAAGGCCCATGAAAGCGATTTTGCTTTTTATGGGCCTTTTTATTTCTCTTTCCGTTTATACTTATCAATCTATGCCTTCTCCTGGTTACACTGGTGCGCCAGGTAATAGCAACTGTTCTTCGTGTCATTCTTGCACTCCCATTACTTCTGGAAGTGTTTGGAACAATATCTCATTAACACGAGTAGGAGGTTCATTAGCGAGCATCACTGCCAATTCTTCTAATCCTATGAATCTTTCTTTTACATCTTCTACCAGTACAAAGTTTGGATTTCAATTGTGTGTGCTGCCCTCTTCTGCTACAAGCACAACTGCCTCTGTAGGCACTTTGAGTGCAGGTATATCTACTTTGGTTCAAACAGGATCCACTACTACTCCCGCAAGAAACTACCTTAACCATACCTCCGCAGGCACTGCAGCAAACTCAGGTACAGCCTCATGGAATTTTAATTGGATAACACCAGTTGCCTATTCAGGAGGAGCAACTTTTTATGTGGTAATTAATGAAACAGATGATAATAGTAGCTCCTCAGGTGATCAGATATATTTAAAAACATTTTCAACTACCGTTTTGCCAGTAAGATGGCTAGATTTTAGTGCCCACGAAACTGAGGAAGGAATTCTACTTAAATGGAGCACCGCTCTTGAGATAAATAATAAAGTATTTGAGGTTGAAAGAAGCGAAAATGGAGTTGATTTTGAAACGGCTGGCAGCCTTAATGGAAAGGGAAATAGCAGCAGCATCAGTAGCTATCGTTTTTTGGATGAAGTAAACGCAGCTAGAACTTGGTATTATCGCATCAAACAAATTGATTTTGACGGAAAAGAAGATTACAGTAGAGTTTTGGTGTATGCGCCTAATAAGCTCCAAGCCCCGGTTATGTTTGCTAATACCGACCAAAATCAATTGTTAATTCAATCAGAAGAAATTGCCTCTGCAGTAACGGTGTATGCGTTAACTGGCAATGTTGCACTTAAGCTAGATTCAAAAGGAAACAATACCTTCGAATTGCCCCAACAATTGCGAGGTGTATATTTAGTAGCTGTTCAAATTGGTTCAAACAGCTACTTTAAAAAGATGTTATTTTAACGGTATAAAACGTCTTTAACTGCTTTGCTAACGCGCTCTACATTTGGTAAGAATTCTTGCACAAATGTAGGGGCATAGCCAAGTGGCGTATCTTGCGTATTAACTCGTCTAATAGGCGCGTCTAAGTGGTCAAAAGCTACCTTTTGAACCATATAAGCAATTTCAGAAGAGATGGACGCAAGTGGCCAAGCTTCCTCAACAACAACTAATCTATTGGTCTTTTTAACGCTATTAATTACGGTATCGTAATCGATTGGTCTTACGGTGCGTAAGTCTATCACCTCGCAAGAAATACCTTCGTTGGCAAGCGCTTCTGCTGTGGCCAAGGCTACTTTCATAATCTTACCAAAAGATACAATAGTAACATCAGTTCCTGCACGTTTGATATCAGCAACTCCAATTGGAATTAAGTATTCTTCTTCTGGCACCTCGCCTTTGTCGCCATACATTTGTTCACTTTCCATAAAGATAACAGGGTCATTATCTCTAATCGCTGTTTTTAATAATCCTTTTGCATCATAGGGGTTTGAAGGAACAACAACCTTTAGGCCTGGGCAGTTTGCATACCAATTTTCAAAGGCTTGCGAATGTTGCGCTCCTAATTGACCGGCACTGCCTGTTGGTCCCCTAAAAACCATAGGGATGTTAAACTGGCCTCCACTCATTTGATACATTTTTGCAGCAGCATTAATAACCTGATCTATGGCCACCAATGAGAAATTGAATGTCATAAATTCAATTACCGGACGCAACCCGTTCATTGCAGCGCCAACGCCAATTCCAGCAAAACCAAGCTCAGCAATTGGTGTGTCAATTATCCTTTTAGGGCCAAATTCCTCAAGCATACCTTGGCTAACCTTGTAGGCCCCATTGTATTCTGCTACTTCTTCTCCCATTAAAAATACATCTGGGTCTCTACGCATTTCCTCATTTAAGGCTTCTTTAAGGGCTTCTCTAAATTGTATTGATCTCATGATTATGAATAAGTGTTGCAAAAATAGCAGCCTTAAACGTTTATCAAAGTATTATTAACAAATATCTACCAAACTTTAAAAATTCTTTTATGTTAACTAATTGTTAAGTTTATAAAAATATTTCTTAACTTTGAACTTGATGATTGAATTTCAATTACATAAAATTTATAAAGGAAGTGCTTTCGCGCATTGGATTAGGCATGCAGTTCTTTTATTAGTGCTTTTTCTGAGTAGTTTTCATTGTTTTCTTTCAGCTCATACGCTCAATTTGTATGGACATTCCGTAAGTTTTCAGTACCAACAACCTCAAATAAACTTGGCAAATCCTATCACTTCCCCTCAACTTCATCAAGCAATTGGTCAAGTAAAGAAAAGTGATATTTCTGCCTTGCTTCAACAGTTAGATAGTATTTCTGTGAATTTTGGAATGGATGATATCGCCTATATACTAATGGCCGATAAGGTGGCTAAGCTTATATATAAGGACTACTTTGAATCGCTAGTTTTTAAATATGCCTTGTTGCAAGAAAAAGGATATAGGGTTATGTTGGGCTTCGCCCCAGATTTTATTACCGTTTATGGTCACCTTGATTTTAAAGTGCACAATGTTGCGTTTGTGGAATATGAAGATTTCACCTACACCGATATATCCTTCCAACAAAACTTAGAAACTTGTCAAGAAACCTTGTTAGAACTTCCATTAGAAGGGCGTGCTATTACCATGAATGAAAGTAGGCCTCCTTTTTTCAATGCGCAAACAGAAGTCTATAAAATTCATTTTGAATATGAAGGAATGAGTTATGATTTTGCTGGCCATTTAAATCAGTCTTTGGTTAATTATTACCGAGAACTTCCTGCCATTGAATTTGGACAAGTTTATTTAAACTATCAATTGTCTGACCCTGCCAAGTTTTCACTCGTTGCTAGTTTAAAGGAGTCAACCTATAATATGTTTCCTTCAAAACAAATCGATTTCTTACTTCAATTTGCCCAAAATGCCTTTGCCTATAAGAAAGATGCAGAATGGATGGGTTTAGAAAAATTCGCTTTCCCCGAAGAAGTATTAGCAAATCCTTTTGCAGATTGCGAAGATAAATCTGTTTTGTTTGCCTATTTGGCCAAAGAGGTGTTAGACTTGCCTTCGGTAGCACTCATTTATTACGTAGATAATCACCTTAATGTTGGGGTGGCTTTTAATCATAAATCAGCGTATAACTTTATTTATAATAATCAGAAGTATCTAATTTGTGAGCCTTCCGGGCTTGGGTTCAAACCTGGAGATAATGTGTATGATGTAAAAAAAGCCAGCATTGTTAAATGGTAATTAGCTTTTAGGCCCCTTGGGCTGCAAAGGTCTAATTTCCCAATTTACGGTATGAAAATTATCTGGCATTTCTAAGGCTTGTACTAAACCAATTGATATGTCCTCTGGCATGAGCATGTAATCGTGGGGCTTTATACCTGGCGAGTTTCTAAAAAAGTCTGTTTTGGTAGAACCTGGATACACACATGTAACCTTAATTCTAAAGTCTCTTAACTCTCTGAATAAGGATTCGCTTAAGCCTTTAACGGCCCATTTGGTAGCACAATACGCGCTTACTTGTGGCATTCCCTCTAAGGCTGCAGTAGAAGCTATATTAATAATATGTCCGTAAGAATTGGCTTTCATGCTGGGTATGGCCTGTTTAAGGCAATAATACATGCCATGAATATTGGTGTCAAACATCTCATGCCATTGTTCACTCGGCATGCTTTCTAATCCGCCAAAATAGCCTAAACCCGCATTGTTGATAAGGATATGGATGGCTGGTTCATTAGATAAAATGTTTTTAAAACTCGCCTCAACTTCTTCTTCATTTCTTATATCGCAAGTTAAATGGATGAAATTAGGATGATTTATTTCGGTTTTGGTTCGACCCAAACCATAAACTTTACAGTTTTTTTCTAATAATTTAATGGCTGCCTGATAGCCAATTCCTTTGCTAGTTCCAGTAATTACCGCAACTTTTCCGTTTAACTCCATATTGCAAACTTAAAGAATAAAGCATAAGAGTCCGCATACTATAAACAAGCCTTCTCCTAAATAACGATAAGATTCATCTTCAACCCAAGCTGCATAGTTGGGCAAGAAAAACTGAAGTATGCTATTGCCCAATAATATGCCACCAACAATATAAGCACCGCTTAAGGGTGCAATTAGAATTAACACAATGCTTAAGCAAATTTGCAGGATGAAAAACATCACTTGAAGTTCTGTTAAGGTGCTTGAACTGTAACGTGTAGCAAGGTTTCTTGTGCTGGTGGAAAGGTCGGCTAAGCATTCAATTTTTGCAATTGAGAATGTGTTATGGATGGTGCTTAATGTAATAAGTGTGCTAATGAGTAAGATTTCTGGCCATACAAAAAAAGCATAAGTTCCTAAGCTAATTATGGGTAATAATCCTATGGCAAATCCATAAATAAGTGCGGTTAAAAACTCCTTTTCAAAAAGTAAAATTCGTGGGAATTGCTTGTGTTTAAAAATGTAAAGCGCCGCCAATGCCAATGCTATAATCCCAACAACAAGACGCACAAAATCTAAGTAAGCAAAGGCAATAAAAACATTTATAATAAAGAGAAGTATAATTAGAATAAAAAATAAGGTTTCATTTTCCCTAAAAAAACGATGTCGAATGCTATTTGCTGTTATTTTTTCGTTCTTAGCATCGAGTAAATGATCGGTCCAATACACCAATAAAGCGCTAATAAATAACAAAACATAGGCATACCAAGGTATTTTAATTGGTATAAGTCTTGTAAATGCTCTGCTTAAGAGACATGCACCTGTGGCAATGTCTAAACTTAATAAGTGCAACCAAAAGAATAGTTGCTGAAGTGTGTGTGTCGGCTTTAATTTGTAACCCATGAAGTATGCAGCTAAGATAGTAATTCTTTTATGTTTCGGTTTGAACCAACTCACGGTTACCGCACAAGAGGATAATTATAGAGGTCCGGATGGCCTAAACAATGTGTTTGTAGAAATTGGCGGTGCAGCCATCAAATATTCTATTTCTTTTGAGAAGTACTTGTTTAGAAACGACCGCGAGAACTTTACACTAACAGGTAGAGTGGGCTATGGATACCAACACAATGCACGCTGGATTTTGAACCGAGTTTACATGGACAATAGAACAAGTATATTTCCTTTTACTACGCAAGCTTTATTGGGTTCAGACAAAAATAAACTTGAAATAGGCGGGGGCTTTACTATGCTTACCAGTGATTTTGCAGATGCCGAGATTGTGCCCACGGGCGTTTTAGGATTGCGGGTAATGGAAACAAATGGCGTTTGTTTTAGAATTACCTATTCCCCTTTATTAAAGCAAAGTGAATTAATAAATTGGTTTGGGGTTAGTTTAGGATATAATTTCAGTTTCAGATAAAAATTGCTTTCTTGCTAACTCAATTTTTCACCATGCAGAAAAAACATCCCAAAGGACTCAATTTCCTTTTTTTTACCGAATTGTGGGAGCGATTTGGCTACTATTTAATGATTGGAATTTTTCAGCTTTATCTTACAGAGTCTGCCGACAAGGGTGGCTTAGGTATGGATAGAAAAGAAGCTGCTGATATTTACGGAACTTTTATTGCCTTTGTATTTCTAACGCCTTTTTTGGGCGGCTTATTGGCCGATAGAATTTTTGGATATCGTAAATCCATCATTGCGGGTGGTGTGCTAATGGGGCTAGGATACCTTGGATTGGCTTTACCAGGTACTAGTTTTTTCTATGTTTCATTGTTTTTAATTATACTAGGTAATGGCTTTTTTAAGCCAAATATTTCAACCCTTTTGGGCAATTTATACAATGAAGAATCCTACAAAGACATGAAGGATTCTGGCTACAATATATTTTACATGGGTATTAATATTGGGGCTTGCGTTTGTAATTTATTTGCAGCCTACATGCGCAATAGATATGGTTGGGGTTATGCCTTTGCCACTGCAGGTATAGGAATGTTTATTGGAATAGCAACCTTTATAATTGGTTTAAGACATTACCGTCATGTAGATATATTAAAGATGGTTCAGCCAGAAGACATGTCTTTGCTGAGGATTTTTATGCAAGTGTTTTTACCTGCCATTGTAGTAGGAGTTGGGGCATGGTTTTTCCCAGGAAATATTTTTGGTTCAGACAGTACTGATGCCTTTATTTTTGGTACAATCCCCGTAATTATTTTCTATGCAGGATTATACATTAATGCGGCTAAAGAAGATCGCCGGCCAATTGCAGCCTTGTTAAGTATTTTTGCGGTTTCTATTTTATTTTGGGCCGTATTTAAACAAAATGGAACAGCCCTCACCACTTGGGCACAGTTTTATACCGACAGAGAGCTGCCAACCGTAATAGAAACCCCTGCCAAAACCTTATACTTGGCAGAGACCCTCACTTATAAAAAAGACACTGTGGAACTCTTTAATGAGAAGTTTCAAGTGGTTAAAGAGAATGGCAAAGCGCTAAAAACCATTGATTATCCTGTGTATTATAGGAATTTAGCCCCAGAAAGTTTACCAGCCGAAGGTGCTAAAACCTATCTCATAAATACAGAACTGTTTCAATCCATCAATCCATTTTGGGTAATTGTTCTTACCCCAGTGGTGGTTGGTTTTTTTGCCTTTTTAAAGCGTGCTAATCGAGACATTAGCACGGCAACCAAAATTGGATTTGGTTTACTTATTTCAGCTTTGTCAACCTTTGTAATGGCAGCTGCCGTTTATGTGGGAAGTAATGGCGCCATAAAAGTTTCGCCCTTGTGGCTAATTAGTTGTTACGGCGTTATCACCATTGGCGAACTATTTTTGAGTCCGATGGGCCTATCCTTGGTGTCAAAGTTGAGTCCGAAAAGAATTACGGCCCTCATGATGGGCGGTTGGTTTTTGGCCACCTCTCTTGGAAATAAACTTTCTGGTATCCTAGCCACACTTTGGGATGGATATGCGCACAAGTCAAATTTCTTTTTTGTAAATGGCTTGTTGCTGGGCATTGCAGCGCTAATCATGTTCTTAATGTTAAAATGGCTTAATGGCATATTAAAGGAACATTTATAAAAGATAAACAAACCTTTCAGAACCTATGTTTGTCTATAATTTAAATCTGTTTGTTAAAGTTAGTAGCAATTATGTGTTTCAAAACTTAAATTGCCATTGACAAAAATTGGAACTGTATTTGAAAGATTTTTGAATCAAATTTATGGAAGCAAAATTTTCACCACGTGTTAAAGACGTTATTTCCTATAGTAGGGAAGAAGCCATTCGTTTAGGTCACGATTATATTGGAACCGAACACTTGCTGTTGGGTTTAATCCGCGAAGGCGACGGAAAGGCTTTGAAAACCTTGAAGGCGCTAGATGTAGACCAGCAAAGAGTTAAGAAAGCCATTGAAGATAATATTCGCGGCACCGCCACTAACAATACCAATTTTGTTAATATCCCGCTTACCAAGCAAGCCGAGAAAGTTCTCAAAATTACCTACCTCGAGGCCAAGATTTTTAAAACTGATATCATAGGTACAGAACATTTATTGCTGTCAATATTGCGTGATGAAGACAATTTGGCTTCTCAAATTTTAGGGCAGTTCAATATTACTTACGAAATATTTAAATCTGCAGTAGAAGGCAATATCAGCGAAACTAGAAATGAATTGCCTGCAGACGAAGAAGAATACTACGCAAATGGCCCAGAAGAACGTAAAGTTGAAGCCCGTAAGCCAGATGCAAAGTCCAAAACGCCTGTTTTAGATAATTTTGGCAGAGATTTAACCAAATCAGCAGAAGACGGAAAGCTCGACCCAATCGTGGGCAGAGAAAAGGAAATTGAGCGTGTTTCTCAAATCCTATCTCGCAGAAAAAAGAATAACCCAATTTTAATTGGCGAACCCGGTGTTGGTAAAACCGCCATTGCCGAAGGTTTAGCGCTCCGCATTGTACAAAGAAAAGTTTCAAGAGTTTTATTTAATAAGCGCATTGTGATGTTAGACCTTGCCAGTTTAGTGGCAGGTACAAAATACCGTGGACAATTTGAAGAGCGCATGAAAGCGGTAATGAATGAGCTGGAAAAATCGCCAGATGTCATTCTTTTCATTGATGAGATTCATACTTTGGTGGGCGCCGGAGGCGCTAGTGGTTCTCTAGATGCAAGCAATATGTTTAAACCTGCCTTAGCCCGCGGAGAAATTCAATGTATTGGTGCTACCACCCTCAATGAATACAGACAATACATTGAAAAAGATGGAGCCCTAGAAAGACGTTTTCAAATGGTAATGGTAGAACCTGCTACCCCAGATGAAAGTATCGAAATCTTAAATAATATTAAAGATAAATACGAGGCACATCATAGCGTAAACTACGAGCCAGAAGCAATTATTGCATGCGTAAAAATGAGCAGTAGATACCTTACCGATAGACACCTGCCAGATAAAGCCATCGATGTGCTTGATGAAGCAGGTGCAAGGGTGCACCTAAGTAATATTCATGTTCCTTCCGACATCCTTGAGCTAGAAAAGCAAATCGAAGAAATTAAGGTAGAAAAAAATCAGGTGGTTAAAAGCCAAAAGTATGAGGAGGCTGCCAAACTGCGCGATAGAGAAAAACACTTATTAGAACAACTCGAAACACAGAAAATGCGCTGGGAGGAAGAAACCAAAACCCAACGTTTTAATGTTACTGAGGATAATGTGGCAGAAGTAATTGCAATGATGACAGGTGTGCCGGTTAAAAGAATCGCACAAAGTGAAGGCCAGCGCTTACTTAATATGGGAACCGAACTTGCTGGAAAAGTGATTGGGCAAGATGAGGCCATTAAAAAACTTACAAAGGCTATTCAAAGAACCCGTGCTGGACTCAAAAATCCGAATAAACCAATTGGTTCTTTTGTGTTCTTAGGCCCTACTGGTGTGGGAAAGACAGAAATGGCTAAAGTATTGGCTAAATATCTTTTTGATACAGAAGAAGCAATGATTCGTGTAGACATGAGTGAATACATGGAGAAATTTGCTGTAAGCAGATTGGTGGGTGCGCCTCCAGGATATATTGGCTACGAAGAAGGTGGCCAATTAACCGAAAAAATTCGTAGAAAGCCTTATGCAGTTGTGCTATTAGATGAAATAGAAAAAGCACATCCAGATGTTTTTAATATCTTATTACAAGTTTTAGACGAAGGCTTTATCTCGGATAGCATGGGTAGAAGGGTAGATTTTAGAAATACCATTATCATCATGACTTCCAACCTTGGTTCAAGACAACTTAAGGACTTTGGCGGAGGCGTTGGTTTTAGCACCCCTTCTAAATCTGCAGATGCCGATAAGAATGCTAAAATGGTGGTAGAAACTGCCCTCAAGCGTTTCTTCTCTCCCGAATTCTTAAATAGAATTGATGATGTGATTGTATTCTCTTCTTTGGAAAAAGAGTCAATTTCTAAGATACTTGAACTTAACCTAAGTAAGTTACTTGGCAGAATAGAAGAGCTTGGGTTTAAAGTGAAGTTTACAGATGAAGCAAAAGCCTTCTTGGCAGAAAAAGGTTTCGACCCAGAGTTGGGTGCCCGACCATTAGGCAGAACCATTCAAAAGTTTGTAGAAGATCCTATCGCTGAAGAATTGCTAAAAATGGAAATGACCGATGGGGAAGAAATTATTGTCGATTATGATAAAGAAGCTAACCCAGACGAATTAAAAATTACGGCGGGTGCAAGCAAAAAACCGGGTCGAAAAAAGAAAGATACACCTACTGCAGAAAAGCCTGAATAAGCTGGCTTTCCGCATAAACCATGCTGTTAAACAAAAGTTAAATGAAGCTAAGCCTTATTAGAAACGGTAAACTCCATTTAACTTTTGCCCAGCAAGGATATAATGAATATGCTAAGCGACTTAATTTTTACTGTCGCTACACCGACGAATTATTATTGGTTCAAACCAAATCTAAAGAAGTTGCACAAATAAAGAAGGCCGAGTCGGATGCCATTCTTAAAAAAATTAAACCCACCGATTTTGTGGTTCTATTAGATGAACGCGGCAAGCAATTTAGCAGCGCTAAGTTCTCACAACATTTACAAGATTGGCTCAATCACCATGCGCACATTGTATTTGTAATTGGGGGCGCTTATGGATTTTCTCAAGAGGTTTATCAACGCGCCAATTTCCAGTTGTCTATGTCAGATTTTACCTACTCGCATCAGTTAATGCCAATGTTATTTGCAGAACAATTGTACAGGGCATTCACCATTTTAAAAGGCGAACCTTATCACCACGAAGGATGAACTGGAAAGATTTTTGGAACAAACAGCAAGCAGAAACAAATGCCTACAAACAAGTAGGAAGGGTGCTCAATGGTCAGTCTATTGAGGCCGAAACACTTGAAAAAATTGCCCATAAAATTGCCCAACAATTGCACTTGCAAGCACTGGACACTCTATTGGATGTTTGCTGTGGCAATGGTGTATTAGATGCTTTACTATTGCCTAAGGTATCTGCCATTCAAGGCATAGATTTATCAGATGCCTTAATTCAAGAGGCAAATAAATTGGCCTTGCCTCAACTTAGTTTTTCTGTTGGCAATGCAGTAAGTTTCGGGTTGAACCAAACCTTTGATAAAACACTTTTATATTTTTCTTTTCAGTACATAGAATCCTTGGCCGATGCACAAAAAGTAATTGAAAACTTAGTGCTCCATACCAAAAAAGATTCCTACATTCTTATTGGCGACATTCCAAATCAATTGGAATTTTTCACCTATTACAATACGCCTTCAAAATGGTGGCAATGGATAAAGCAAGAATTGAAAAGTGCCAATGAAATGGGTCGCTTCTGGCATCCTAAAGAACTTTTGCGCATTTGCGAAAACCTGGGTCTTAAGGCAGAAATCCAAACCCAAGAACCTTGGCAACCTTATGCGCACTATCGCTTTGATTTATTGATTTACTCGTAGAAATACACCCGCTTAACCCGTTGCGAAACGCCTGTTAAAATTTCATACGGAATGGTGCCAATTTGCGCACTCAATTCTGCAAGGGTAGGGCTTTCCCCAAAAACGATTACCTCATCTCCAGGTTGGCAATTAATGTGGCTAACATCCAGCATGGTCATGTCCATACAAATATTGCCTACAATTGGCGCTTTTTGTTTATTCACCAACATGTATCCATTGCCATTGCTGAGTTTACGGTCGAGCCCATCTGCATAGCCAATGGCTACAATGGCAATTTTGCCTTGGCTATTTAAGCTTCCCTTTCTGCCATACCCAATGCTTTCGCTAGGCGCAATCTCTCTAATTTGAGAAATAATCGTTTTTAAACAACCAATGGGTTCCAAGGCTAAACTTGATGGGTGCGCTGGGTCAATGCCATATAAGCCAATACCTAATCTTACCATGTCAAATTGTGCCTGCGGAAACCTTGCAATGCCCCCACTATTAAGGCAATGCCGTAATATTGGATAGGGGAATGCTGCGGTTATTTGTGCGCTTAATGCGTTAAAAGTATCAATTTGTTGCAAGGTAAAAGCATCATGCTCCTGCGCTTCGCTGGCTGCCAAATGCGTAAAAATAGAATTTATTTTTAGGTGCTTTTCTGCACTTAATCGTTCAATTAAAGCAGGTATTTCTTGCGCTTCAAAGCCAAGCCTTTTCATACCTGTATCCAATTCTATATGAATGCCAATTTCTTCACCATCGGCTGCGTGTATCAAGGCTTCGAGTATTTCAAAATGATACACTTCGGGCTCTAAGTTATACCTTAAAATAGCATCAAAACTTGCAGGCTCAGGGTTCATTACCATAATAGGGGTTTGAATGCCAGCTTCTCTTAAGGTTACCCCCTCATCGGCATAGGCCACCGTTAGGTAATCTGCCTTGTGGTAAGATAAAATGCGTGCAATTTCATACGAACCTGCGCCATAACTAAAGGCTTTTACCATGGCCATTACTTTTACCTTTGGCTTTAACAGCTTTTTATAGGCATTAAAATTTTGCAACAAAGCCGTTAGGTTAATCTCAAATACCGTTTGATGCACTTGTTTTTCAAACCACTTGCCCAAGCGCTCAAAAGCAAATTTCCGTGCGCCTTTCAAAAGTATGATTTCATCCGAGAAATTGAGGAGCCTTTCCGATTTAAGAAATTCTTCTACCGTTGCATAAAACTGCTGTTTGGGTAAAGAAAACACGTGAGCATGTGCCTGAATTTCTTCGCCAATGCCAATGAGTTTCTCAATTTTGTATTCATTCAAGTAGCCTGCAATTCGCTCGTAGAGCGCTGTTTGGTTCAAACCGCTTTCTAAAAAATCTGAAAGCACTACCGTTTTTGTTTTGCCTTGTGCGTGCTGTTGCTGAAAATCTAAGGCTATGAGCAATGAGCCAAGATCTGCGCTATAAGCATCATTTACCAACAAGCAATTTTGCTGGCCTTGCTTTAATTGCAAACGCATATCTAAGCTAGGCAGTTCTGCAAATTTTTGAAGGATAGATTCCGCCAAGTTATGGCTCATGGCTAAAAAAGCAAGGCAAGTGCAGGCATTCCAAATAGCAGCCTCATCTGTAAACGGAATGTTTACGATATAACTTTTGTACTGTAAGATGCTATGGTTTTTTTCGGTTTGAACCGAGATATAATAAGCTGCAGAAGGATTGTGGCGACTCCAAGATTTGTATTTTTCGGGTTGAACCAAGCTTTGAATATAATTCGAAACCAAAGGCTGGTCTTCGGGATAAAGCACCTGCTGACAGGTTTCGAACAAACGCAGTTTTTCTTTGAGTTTTTGAGTTTTGTTTTCAAAGCCCTCATCATGCGCATCGCCAATAAGGGTAAGGATGCCAAGGTTTGCTTGCAATATATTGGCCAACTTATCCATTTCATTTGACAAGGATATGCCGGCTTCAAAAATGGCCAAGGAATGTTGGGCCGTCATTTGCCAAACAGAAAGTGGCACACCCAATTGGGAGTTATAACTTTTGGGGTTTCGCACCACCATGTATTGTTGTTTGAGCAAATGGGCCAACCATTCTTTAACTATGGTTTTCCCGTTGCTCCCCGTTATGGCCACAACAGGGTAGTTAAATTGTTGGCGGTGCAGTTGGGCTAGTTTTTGGAGGGCTAGCAAACAATCGTTTACGGCCACTATGCCAGCAAGTGGCAAACTTTGCTGTATGTTTTCTGGGTATTCATGGTGTTGCACCAAAAACATTCTTACGCCTTGTGCATAAGCCTCTTTAAGGTACAAATGCCCATTGTGTCGCTCGCCTTTGATGGCAATAAAAAGGCCATTTTGGGCAAACAATAACTTACGGCTATCGGTAAGCAAATGCAATACCGCAGGGTTTTGTTCCAAGGCTTGGAGGCAATTGCCCTGCAAGGCAGAAGCAAGTTGGTTAAATTGAATGTTGTTCAAACTTTTTTGCATGTTGAAGTAGGATCAAACCAGAAACCCCAAGAAACACAGATAATATAAAGCAGGCCCAGATAACATTGGATTCGAAGTTAAAGAATGGTATTGAAAACAAAAAGATAAAGAGGCTTCGGTTCAACACATTGAGCATGTTAAAAATACTATTTACGCGACCCATGACTTCATTTGGAATGTATTTAAAGAAATAGGTGAGGCGCAATACGCGAATGCCCGCATTGCTAAAGCCAAGCAACACACAAAAGGCATACAATACCCACACGGCTTTGGCTATAAATAACCATAAGTATATAGCAGCCCCAACTAGGCTTAGCCAAGCAATGGCATAAAGGGTTTGCGCAGGTTTAAAAACCTTGCCTACAAATAAACCAGCCAGCAAGGCGCCTACGGCATAAATTAAATCTGCGGTGGCAAATTGCGCACCTGTTCCGTTTAGGTGTTGTTTAACATAAACAGGAAGCAATGAATGTATGCCCACAATTACGGTGGCAAAAACAGCATTGGAGAAAAAGCCAAATACCAACAAAGAAGGGTGGGCTTTTAAATAGCTAAAGCCAGTTTTAACCCTAATCCAAACACTACCTAATTGCACATTTACTTTTTTGGTAGCTTGGTATTTGATAAAATAAATGAGCAAGGCTGCTAAAAAATAGGTACTGCCATCGAGTAAAAAAATATCCCAAACTTGCCAAGGTGCAATTTCAAACGGAACCTTAATGCCATCTAACAAAACAGCCGCTAACGCACCCGAAAGAATTGAAGTGCTTTGGCCTGCAATTTCTATCCAGGAGTTTACACGTTGGTAAGCGTCTTCGGTGCTAATTTCGTGCGCAAAGGCATATAAAGTTGGGTAGTGAATATTGTAGTTAAACATGGTAAGGCCAAAAACGGCAATCACCAAAACATTTGGCAGGTATTGCTGACTTGAACCCAATATGCCAATAGAAAGAATGATGCTTCCACAAATAAGGCTGGTGAATAAGAAATTATTTTTTCTGCTGAACCTATCCACCAAAGTACCGGCATACAGGCCAAAAAACATCACACAAAGGGTAATGATGCCATAAGAAAAAGTGAATACTTCGCTTTGTTGTTTGGCAGCAAAATACCAAGGCACTGCCAGCATACTCATTCCTTGTGCAAATCCGCTGATGGCATTTGCTGTAAAAAGGAGCAATAGCGCTCGCGTATTCTTCATGGGCGCAAGATAGTTTTTTTAGTTAATGGTCAATGGTAGCCACTTTAAGGCTTATACGCTGTTTTACGGTCGATGTTTTTCTAAATGTGTTTTTACTACGTCAGATACCGTGTCTTTTTTTATTTTCTTTGTCTCACAATAATTACTTTTAAGCCAATCTTCTAGTTTTTTACTTCCTTTACTTGCGTTGCATGAACCACAACATAAAGCAATATTTTCTGTCCCATTAATTCTTATGTCATTTATAATATGTTCCCAGGTTTTTCTCGTTCTCCTATTTTGATCAGAATCATTAAATGAAATCCCACAATAAACACAAGCAAGGTCTCTTTTTATAACAATTACTTCAACTTCTTTCGGAATCCCCCAACGATTTGCCATTTTAAAATTTACTTTTCGTTTAATTCAAATTCTTTGAGAGTCTTACCGTCCTTGTTTTTCCATTCTGTTAGGCCATTGGCATTACGGCCCATTACCATTACGGCTGCTGTCGATGGACTACTAAAAATGTAGTCATCTGAAAATTCAAAATATTCTCCTTTGTTGACAAGAACTCCTTCGTCAATAAGTTTTTGTCTATAGGCGATGAAATTAGGAGTCATTGAATTTACAATTGAAGCTGCTGCCTTAGAGTTTTTAAAAACAACAAATCCATCAGAAGTCGGCTCTCCTTGTCCGTCTGCGCCACGAGCTGCTTTAATAAAAAATGATTCCTGTTTTTGTTTTGGTTTAAATTCCCTCTTTTCGTCAAATACTTTATGTCCGAGTGTATTTACGAGCATTTTGATGTATTCAATAAATTCTTCCATTTCAGCTCTATCAGACTCAGAAATTGAGGATTGAGTTGGTATTATAGAATTGTCGACAGTATAACGATTTGCCGATTTCGCAATATCGTGGAGACGATTTTCTAAATATTTGATATGAGCTTTGTTAAGGTTTTCGTCCTTGCTTATAAAAACAATTGCTTCATTCCAGAAATCTTTTTGAGTTAACTGTTGATTAAGTCGTTTTAAGATTGATTCTGCTTCGCCAATATAAACCTGATCTTTACCGGTATCGTCTTTCCCAAAGAGTAAATAAACACCTGTGCTTGTAAGGTCGTCACGATCTGAACAGTCCTTAATTTTAATTCGTGGAATTTTATATGCTTTTCCAGACCAATTGGAAAGTTCGCAGCTCATTCGACCGTTTGGCTCTCCATCAATAAGGAATATTTTTATTGTCTTTCCAAATTTCATTTTAATTGTATCTTTTTTAAATGCCTGTAACGTCAGAGTGTGAAAATACAATTTTTATACTTTATCTTATTTGAATACTTATCTGCTCAATATTCTTTTACTAAATTCTGAGGCGGTTTAGAATTAGTTTTTTCACAACCTTGATTGCTTGGCGAAGCAGGGGAATGGTTACCACAAATTTCGCCTTAGCCCTATATTTCAAAAATAAACTTTTTTGCCTTATCTTTTTCCTTTTAAGATTCCAACTTTAATTGCGTCCAAACGGGTGTTATGGGCCGTTCTTCCTTCGGCTATCCTAGCGTAAAATGTTGACTGAACTTATTCTTGATAAGGATTCGGCAATTCTTCCAAGATTAACTGTCACACTATCCTCACAGGCTAAGGGTGTCCATCTGTAGACTCTTGCAATTCTATTATGGTCTATTGCGTCATAATAAATCCTTATTCCGTCATATCCTTCGCAATTTGTATCGTTCTTTATTTGCCAAAAATTAAGTTCGTTAAGCTTTTGAATGTAGGTCTTGACTAAACTGTCAGGCAAAACTTGCGTTAAGGATTTCGTTAAATAGCCACTATAGTATCCTCCTTCTCCGTTTAATAATTTTGTAGTTAAATAAGTCTTGCCGTTTTTTAGTTCAAGTTTGACACACCAAGGGTTTGAAAAAGATGGCTGAAAAATTAATCTAAGAACCTGCCTAGAGGAGTCAAATGAACTTTTATCGAAAAATTCCTCCTCGAATGCATAGGTTAACTGCAGGTCTTGGTTGTTACGGTCGGCAATATCAACTGAAGGGTAGTAAGTTCTGAAGAAAGTGAATATTCCTGGCCAATAGTCATGCATTTTGGAAACCGTGTCAATGAACATTTTCCGTATTTCTTGTTCATTTAGATTTGTCACCTGAGTTGGCGCATCAGTTGTTTTCCTGTCAGTCTGCAAGCAGGAAGGAGTTATTATGGTTATTAGGGATAGTATTATTAGTAATATTCTCATTTGATGTCATTGAATGGCCTATAACGTTTTCGTCCTTTGCGAAGGTGGCGATTTTCACCACAAATGTTGATGAGGAGAACTAAACTTTGATTAAGCACAAATGTGTCTGCGGAGCACTGAACCGCCACTTTTGCCAAAACGCTGTTACCTGCTGGCGTTCTTCTGTCCGCTATGTTTCTTGTTGTAGTCATTTAAAATATGTTGTCAAAAATATGGTACTTAAATAGGTCCAAAGTAAAGAAAAGATTATGTGCATAAATGTTTCAAATTTCTTTCCTTTCCATAGGTCAGTCGAGTATCCAAAAAACTGAATGAAAAGTCTTACAGTCCAAAACAAACCAAGTCCAAGTGATATTTTTTTGCCAAGATAGGTTTCAATTAGTTCGGCAGAGGATGTCAAGCAAAGTAAACCCATAAGAAATACAGTCAATGCGATAAAAAATGTATGTACTGTCATCATTTGTCGATTGATTAAACTCAATGATTTAAGTTCTTTGTCCCAGTTAAAGTATTTTGGAAAGACAATATGAATCAATGCCAAAGCAATTAATAAAACTCCAATTATTTTAAAATGTATTTCCATTAGTTGCAATTAAAGATTGACATAAAAGGTGTAAACTTTGTTTCTTTAAATGATGTAAACCCAGCTTCTTCAAATGCCTTTTTCCAAGTTGCTTTTGAGAAAAAATGCATAAAGCCGATTGTAAATGCTACAAAGTTTGGAAAATCTCTCATATGTTCCACCATAATCACATTGCCGCTTGGCTTACAAACTCTGCGACATTCTTTTAAAAATTGCACTTTTTCATCTTGTTTGCGAATTTCGTGAATTGCTGATATCAAAAAGATGTTGTCAACCGAATTGTCATTTAAAGGAATTGAATTAGAATTGATTTGTTGTGTATTTGGATAAAATAAACTCACTTTTCTTGCTCGGATAATTGCTGGTTCAGTATGCTGTTTGGCGTTGTAGAAGTCATACACCTGAAGTTTGGAATTAGGCAAAATACTTTCTATAATAAAACTTGTTTCATCAAAGCCTGCGTTGATGTTCAAATTGAATTTGTCTTTTGTATCTACAATTTTCATTTTCTTTAACCAATCAAAATTGTAGAAGCCTGAGAAATCATAAACATAAGCAGAGACGAATAATGGCATAGTTAGTCCATAAATAAATGCCAAAACAGCCAACAAATACAAGGTTTCAGGCCAATCGAAAATATACTTACTTCCTATAATTAATATCAAAGCAATGAACCCAACAACATAAAAGTGTCGGTTGAAACTTAAAATATTTAATACTCCTTGAAAATTTCGTCTCTTTATTTCCATTTTTCAATTTTGCCTTTTTTCCAATAATATGGTATGTTTTTAATTATGAAAGCATTTGCCAATACTGGATTTTCAAGTTTTAGAGTATTTAAAAAATCGAAATTATAATCAATCACTTTGACTGGATTCGGAGTCCAGTTTTGTCTTACACCTTCAATGATTAGGACTTCTTTGGTTTCTTTGTTATAGGTAAACGTAAAAGGCAAAGGTCCAGCAAATCTTCTTGCTTCCTTCCAGTCTGCAAAAAGAGAATGTTCAGGCAAAGAAATTTGTTCTTCCGTTTTATCTATTGTGATTTTGAACTTTGATTTTTTCGAGGAGATTTCTTTGGTGTTTTGTTGTTCAACTTGTTTTATGTCCGTTGTGGTGTAGTTGTAATGTGTAAATATGTTTCCAAAAAATTCCATTTTCATTTTGTCAGTTTCTGATTTCAGAATATACAAACCACGTAAATTTTTACCTGCATTATTCATGTAGCGAACAAATACCCGATAACCAATTAGAAAAAAGTCGTTGCCCATAAATTTCGGAAAACCTTTTGGTCGCAATTCTTTTGTTTGAACCATTGCAACTGCAACAAAAGCCCATTTGTTTTGAAATGTGTCGAGCTGCAAACATTCTGGAATAAGATTTTGTAATTGTTCTTTTGGAACTGCAAAAGTCAAAACCAGCGAACTTTCAAAATACGCTTCAACTGCAAATGGATGGTCTTTTAAAAATGCTAGCATCGAGTTACTTGAGTTGCTTTTTGTTAAGATAAAATTCGTTGTAGTAAACAACCAAAATAAAAATAAATGCAAAGAGTGAATTCAGTTTCCCCCACAGCAACAAGTCTGGAACAAAAATAAATTCAAGTGTGTTCATTGTCGCAACTACTAGGATTTGGGTAATAGCATTTAACTTTGTCTTATAGCCACTTAAAATCCAAACAGCCATAATAATTTCTGAAAGTCCGATTAGAATTGTCAATGGTCGGGAATAGTCGTCACCTAGTATTCTTGCAACAATTTGTTCGTGTCTAGGAACAAGATTTAGAACCTTACAAAAAAGTCCGTTTGCAATCCAAACTGTCGCAATACAATAGGTCAATATTAAATAAATTCTCGTCTTTGTCATTGTTGGTTGTGTCGTCCGCTACGCTTGTAGCCAACTCCTAAATACCCTCAGCACTCATACGCCTTCTAACAAATATACCATTCCCAAACATTCATAAAATACCTATTAATGGGTATTTTTTACGGAGATAGGATAAGGACATATTAGCTGTGAATGGGACACTTAAGAAGTGTGGAGCAAGAGTGTGGAGCAAGAGTTCAAAAACATTCTAGGCGTTTGGCTGTTTGATAATTTTGCTTTTCCCAATGTTGTGCGTTCGGGCTATTTCAGCTTCGTGCCAATAAACCTTTCTTTTAGCAGCTGATTAGCCCGCTTTTTCAATGGGTTTCCGTGTCCAAAAACAGCTTGCTCAAAGGGGAAGTCTGCCACTTTTAAAATAGATGCTCGTGCTAAAGCCCTGTCCTCATTTATGGTAGCATAGCTTAATCCCATCACGTTTGAACAGATATCTCCTGCTATTAATACGCCATCTTGGGGCAGTAAAAATGATACATGACCAGCACAATGTCCTGGTGTATGAATCACTTCTATATCATTGGCAAATGGAAGTGTTTCCCCGTCTTCTATGGTTTTTTCAATAGGAAAAGATTCGTATTTTGTGCCTCCTCGTTTAATAACTAAGCGAAAGACAAGGCTCGGAATAATGCCTGGCGTAACCGTAATTCCATCGTATCCAGCTTCCCCTTTGGCAGTAAAGGCAAGGTCGGCAGCATGGACGTACACCTTAGCGCCTGTGCGCCTGATTATCTCCGCAGCACTGCCCGCATGGTCAACATGACCGTGGGTGAGCAATAAATGTTTAATATCTAATGGGTCATGACCAGTTTGTCGCACGCCCTCCAATATATCGTCTGCTTTATTTGGCCATGCAGCATCAACCAATACCAAGCCATCATTGGTTTTAATCAGGTAGACATTAACTATCCCAATTTCAATTTGCCAAAGTCGAGTTGAGACTTGCGTTATTTTAGACATGAGGTTTAAATATTAGTGGATGAAAGATTTGTTCCGATTCAAAACTACTAAATTATTTTATACGAACAGTAATATGCTTTCTACGCTTACACAAACAAAAACATCAAATTTTAACAGTAAAATAATTTTAATCATAATCATATCGGTACGTCATAAATTCACCTTTATAAACTTTGGTTTTATACTCAACGTCAAACTTGCGCTCAATTTCCAATTTTAACTTGTCACTTTTAAAATTGTAATGCTTTTTGTCTAGGAATCCAACTGTCCTAAGTGTTGGGTGTTCAAGTATCGGACTTAAATTCCCGTCTAGTACCTTGGTGTCAACAAATCGGAAATCGATTA